>NZ_CP019236.1:4350354-5800473 GCF_001955695.1 Rhodoferax koreense
CTTGGTGCCCGTCTCCTGCCAGAACAGTTCGGCCGTGAGGTGATCGCTGGAGCCGTTGCCGGCCGAGGCGAAGGTCATCTTGCCGGGATTGGCTTTCTCAAAGGCGATCACGTCGGCCAGGCTCTTGTGCGGCGAATTCGCCGGCACCACGAGCACGTTGGGCGACTGCACGGCCACCGTGATGTGGTCGAAGTCCTTCAGCGCATCGAACTGCAGCCCCTTGATCAGGTGCGGCACGATGACCAGCGGGCCGAGCGAGGTAACCAGGAAGGTATAGCCGTCCGGCGCGGCGCGCTTGACGAAGGTGGCGCCGATGGTGCCGGTGGCCCCGGCCCGGTTGTCCACCAGGAAGGACTGCTTGAACTTCTCCGTGAGGAACGGTCCCACCGCGCGCGCGACCTGATCGGTCGAGCCGCCAGGCGGGAAAGGTACGACCAGGGTCACCGCCTTCTCGGGCCAGTTTTGCGCGTGCGCGCCGAGCAAACACAGGCCGAGAGCGGCAGCGGTCAGGTATTTCTTCATTCGGGTCTCCGGGTGGGCGCCGCTGTTGCGGTCGATGCTTTGAGATGCAAATGATAACGTTGTCAGTCTCACCGTCAAGCGCTTCATGCCTCGGGTTTACCCTAGCGCTCACGATGCAGGATGGGAATAATCACGGACCGTAAAATGCCAACGTTGTCAAACGTCATCCCGCCATTGCCGATGCATCCAGCAACCCCATTCAAAGCCGCCACCCTGCATGACGTCGCCCGCCAGGCCGGGGTGTCGCCGATCACCGCTTCCAGGGCGCTGAGCAATCCGAAGCTGGTTTCGGAAAACACCATCCTCAAGGTTCAGGCGGCGGCGCAAGCCGTCGGCTACATCCCCAACCTGCTGGCCGGCGGGCTGAAGTCGAAACGCAGCCTGATGGTCGCCGGCCTGGTGCCGACGATTTCGGTGGCGCAGTTCCTGCCGACGGTGCAGGCGTTGACCGAAACGCTTGCGGATGCGGGATACCAGTTGATCCTGGGCCAGACGGGCTACGACCATGCGCGCGAGGAGGCCCTCATCAACACCATGATCAGCCGGCGCGCGGACGGCATCGTGTTCACGGGGCTGGTGCACTCGGCCACCGCCAGGGAACGCCTGCGGCGCGTCGGCATCCCGGTGGTGGAGACCTGGGACCTCAGCGAGCGGCCCATCGACATGCTGGTGGGGTTTTCGCACCTGAAGGTGGGCAGCGCCATTGCCGGCTATTTCCTCGGCAAGGGCTGGCAACGCGTGGGCATCGCCACCGGGGATGACCACCGCGGCGCACTGCGTCGCGAGGGTTTCCTGGCCACGATCGGCAAAGACGTGCCCACCGCCGTGGTGCCGGCACCGAGCAGCCTGGCGCTCGGCCGTCGGGCTCTGGCCGATCTGCTGCGGCAGGACCCCAAGCTGCAGGCCGTGTATTGCAGTTCGGACCAACTGGCCCAAGGCGTGCTGGCCGAGGCGCAGGCCCGCGGCATCCGTGTGCCGCAGGAGCTGGCCGTCTGCGGCTTCGGCAATGCGGATTTCGCGGCGCACATGCAACCTTCGCTGACCACCGTGCACGTGGACGGCGCGGCGATCGGGAGGCTGGCCGCGCAACTCGTGATCGACCGCTGCAACGACACGCCGATCCAGAACCCCGTGGTGGACGTGGGCTTCAGCATCATCGAGCGGCGCTCGACGTCACTGAGCCAGGCCTGAAGCCCAACCGCTCGCCGCCAGCCGGTCAGGGCCCCAGCGCATGCACGGCCAGCACTTCGGCCGGCAGCACCGATCGTGCGAGCGGTACCAGGTGCCGGTGGTGCGTGAACAACAACACCTGACCGCCTTCGGCGAACCGCGCCAGGGCCTTGAACATTTGCGCGGCACGTTCATCGTCGGAGGTCATCAACACGTCGTCGAGCACCAACGGCATGGCGCGTTCCGGGCTGCGCTGCAACTCCAGCGCGGCCAGGCGCAGCGCGAGGTAGAGCTGGTCGGCCGTGCCCTCGCTCATGGCCTCGACGCCGATGGCGCGGCCTTCGGCGTCGACGGCCTGCAGTGCGGGTTTGTCGCCGGCCTCGTCGACGCGCAAGCGTCGGTAACGGCCGCCAGTGACGAGTGCGAAGTAGTCCGAAGCCAGCGTCACCATCGGCCCCTGTGCGCGTTCGCGAAAACGCCGTAGCGCTTCCTGCAAGAGGCTCTCCGCCATCTTCAGCTGCGCCCAGGGCCGGACCGCGGCGCGGTAACGCGCGGCCGCCGACTCCATGGCCTCGCGCGCCTCGGCGGCCGCGCCCGAGGTGTCGATCGCCTCGAAGGCCTGGCGCGCCGCCAGTTGATTCGCCAGGGCTTCGTCGATGCGCGCCTGCAGCAGGGGCAGCGCGGCTTCGATGCGCGCGCGTTCGGCATCGGTGCCGGCCGTGTCCAGGTCGGCGACGACTTCGCGCAGGGCATCGACGGAGCGCGCCGAGGCGGCGGCGAGTTGGGCCGCAAGTCTGGTCACGTCCTGCTGCAGGCGGCGGCCGGTTTCGGCGCGCAGCTCGGCCTGCGGCAGTTCGTCCACGGTGGCCACGCCGGCCATGGCGCACAGGTCCTGCAGGACGGCGGCACCGGCCTGGCCCTGGCGCCGGGCCTGGTCGAACTGGCGGCGTGCGGCGCCGGCGCGGCGTTCGAGTTCGGCAGCCCGTGATTCGCCCGCCGAAGCCTCGGCGGTGCGGCGCTGCAGCTGATCGATGAAGTCGCCCAGATGGCTGGGCGCCGCTTCCTGCAGCAGCGTGGCCAGCGCCGCGGCGTCGCGGGCCAGTGCGTCTTCGAGCGCCTGGGCCCGGTCGATGCTGGCCTGCTGCTGGTGCAGCACGGCCTGGGCCTGGGCCAGGCCCGCGAACTCGGCCAGCCGCGCCTTGACTGCGGCGGGTGTGCTGTGCGGTGCCAGGCGCAGGCGTTGAGTCCAGCCGGCACGGGCCTCGGCATTGGCCGCATGTTCGGCCTGCCGCGCAGCGACGTCGGCCTCGGCGGCGGCAAGCTCGGCGCGCCACTGCTGCTGTTGCGCGGCCCGGGCCTCGGCACGGGCCGCGGTTTCGACCTGCGCCTGCAGCCAGCCGCGCGCCTGCTGCACCAGCGCCGCGAGCGAGGGGCTCGCCGGCGTCTCCTGGCCGGCGGCGCGCAGTGCGGCCTGCAGGTCCGACAGCGCGGCTTGCACGGCTTCGCCCAGGTCGGCCGACTCGCGCTGCAAGTCGGCATGTTGCTGCGCCAGTTCCAGCGCCTGCGCACGGCGCTGTTGCCAGTCGCGCAGCACGGCCGGGTCGTGGGCAGGCAGGCCGGCCGCGACCAGCCGGGCTCGCCAGTCCATGGCCGCCTGGTCTTGCCGACGCTGCCAATCGGCGCGGGCCAGCCCGTGGGCCTGGCGGGCGGCCTGGTTCTCCTGGATGCGCAAGCCGCATTCGGCGGCCTGTGCCGCGCGCTCCGCACCTTCGCGCAACAGGTCGGCCTGGCGGTCGGCTTCGGCCTGGGCCTGTTCGAAACGCTCGGCGAGTGCGGCAAGGGCGTCAACGTCGACGCTGGGCCCGGGCAAGCGCTTGAACTCTCGCCACAAACCGTGCCGGCGTTCGCGCGCGGCCTGCAACGTCTGCGCCGTGACGAGTTCGCCCACGGCCGCGAGTTGCTGCTGCCGTCGCAGGTGGACCTGCAGGTCCTGCTGCAACTGCATGTCCTCTCTGACCAGGGCCAGGCCTTCGGCCTCGCGCGCCGCCATGGCCTGTTCGGCCTGGGCGATCTCACCCGCGAGCAGCGGCCGCGCAGTCTGCAAGCTGGCCGCGTCGGGCATGCCGAGTTCGTGCAGCGCCTGGCCGAGCCGGCGCGCCGTGGCATCCACGTCGCGCTGCAGCTCGGTCTGGCGCGATGCGCCTTCGCTCCAGGCCTGGGCGTGCTGCAAGGCGGCGTCGAGCGCGGCGACCACCGATGCGAACACGGGCGTGGCCGCGTCGCCCACGCCAAGGCTGGCCTGCAATTGGGCCGCGGTACGGGCGACCCGTGCCTGCGCATCGGCAAGCGCCTGGGCCACGCGCGCGCCATCGGCCAGCAGTTCGTCCAGGGCCAGGCGCTCGGCGGCCGTGGGTGCGACGGCCAGCAGTGCCGCCACGCCCTGCCCGGTCTCGATCTGCGCGGCCTGCTCGGCCAGGGCCTGGCCGCCGGCCTGCAGAGCCGCGCGGGTCTGCAACAGTTCGGGCCGCTGGCGCCGCACGGCCGCGAAATCCTGCACCAGGCGTTCGACCGCGGCCGCGTGCCGGGTGAGCCCGGGTTCGAGGCGCAGCGCGGCCTGGGCGTCGGCGCAGGCGTCGATCTCGGCCTGGGCTTCGGCCATCTGCTGCTGCACGGTGGCCAGGGTCTGCTGGGCGGCGAGCCGTTGTTCGCGCGCATCGGCGGGCAAGGCCGGCACCGGGCCGAGCTGCACGCTGTCGGCCAGCGCCTGGTCGCGCTGGCGCAGCAGCGGCTGCACCGCACGCAGTTCGGTGAGCGTGGCCGCGCGCTGACGCAGCGCGGCCATCTCAGCCTGCAGGGCCTGCAGCTGCTCGCCGGCTGCGTCGAGCGCGCGTTGCCGCTCGCGCCAGGCCTCGGGCCGCACCAGGGCCTTCTTCAGCGCTTGCTTGTGCTCTTCGAGCTGACGGGCCGCGTCGTTGATCACGGCCTGGGCCGAGCGCGGGCCGTAGTAGGCCTTGGCGTCCTCCTGCAAGGTGGCCAGCAGCGCCTTCACGCCCTGCAGGCCGGCGCTGGCCTCGAACAGCGCCGCACCGAGCTCCCCTTCGCCCTGCACCAGTTGCCGGCCGCCTTCGCGCAGCCGGGCATGGTCCAGGCCGAAGCCGAGTTCGAAACGCGCCCGGTCCAGCCCGCCGGTCAGGGCCTGCACGACGGCCGCGTTCGCCGGGCTGTGCAGCAGCGGCTCGCCGGTGAGCGGGTCGGCCGCGGTGAGCGCGTCCTTGTTCTTCTTGCGCCGCGCGAGCGCCAGCGGCGTGCCATCGGCCTGTTCGAACACACCGGCCAGCAGCAGTTGCGCGTTGTCGTGCACGAAGTTGTCGGCGCTGCGCAGCGGGATGCCGAAACGCAGGTCGCCGATGGCGCGCAAGGCGGAGGACTTGCCGGCCTCGTTCGGCCCGTAGACCAGGTGAAGCCGCGCGGGTGTGGCGCCGAAGTCGAGCACACGACCGGTGAAGGGCCCGAAGGCCTGGAGGAAGAGCTTGCGGATCTTCATGCCGGATTGGCGTTCAATCGGGCCAGCAGCGTGGCTTCGGCTTCCATCAAGAGTCCGCGCAGGGACTCGGGATCGGCCAGTACCGGCAGGTCGCCCGCCTGTCCGGCCAAAACCTCCGCGGGCAGCTTGTGCAGCACGTCGCCGAGCATGCGTGCCGACCAGTCGGCCAGCCGCGCGGGATCGGCCGCAAGTTCATCCACGAGGCGAACGAGTTCGGCCACGGCATCCTGCCCCTGGGCGATACGCGCTCGGTCCACGGGGGAAGACACGGCCAGCCGTACCTGCTCGATCCAGACCTCGGCACCGGGCACGTCCTGCGCCGCGGCGTGCACCATGGCAGCGAGCGTGCCGGGCTGGCGCGCCTCTTCGGCCTGCAGCGCGGTCTGGCCGACGAGATGGATGCGCATGGCGTGCAGCCGGTCACCGCCCGCGCCCTCCTCGGCGGCATCGGCCAGCGCCCGCGCAACGCGCTGCGTGGCCGCGCCGAGCTGATCGATGCCGTCGAGCGGGACCGTGCACTGGTGCCAGCGCACCACGTCCAGCGGCACGAACACGGCGTCGACGGCGCCCCCATGCACCGTGACGAGTTCACAGCCCTTGGCACCGGTCTCGTTCGCGTGCCGGCCCTGCAGGTTGCCGGGAAACACCACGCGCGGCGCAGCCTCGCTCACCACCTGGCGCGCATGCACGTGGCCCAGGGCCCAATAGTCGTAGCCCTTGGCGCGCAGCACCGGCAGGCTGGTCGGCGCATAGGTGTCGTGCCCGGCCGCGCCGGTGAGGCTGGTGTGCAGCAGGCCGATGTTGAAGACGCCGGGCACGGGCTCGGGATAGTTCGGCACGAAATCCTCGTCCACCGCACGGTCCGGAAAACTGCGGCCGTGCAGTGCCACGCCGAGTTCTCGCAGCAGCACCGTTTCCGCCGCGCGACTGCCAAAGACCTTCACCTGTTCGGGCAGCGGCAATTGCCGGCTGATCACCCCCTGCGCGTCGTGGTTGCCCTGCACGACGAACACGGCCGTGCCGGCGCGCACCAGCCGCACCATCTGCTCGCGAAAGAACAGGCCGGTGTGGAAGTCGGGCCAGTCGCGGTCGTACAGATCGCCGGCCAGCAGCACGAAATGCACCTGCTCGCGCAGTGCCAGATCGACCAGTTGCACCAGCGCGCGGCGTGTGGCGTTGCGCAGCCGCTCGACCGGTGCGCCTGCATAGCGGCCGAGGCCGCGCAGCGGGCTGTCGATGTGCAGGTCGGCCGCGTGGATGAAACGAATCAAGCGGGCCTCGGGACCGCGACGGCCTGCGCCGGCCGCACATGCTGCGCCTGCATCACCGGCACGAAGGCTTCGCCGATGCGGACCGCCAGCGCCGTGTCGTTCTGAGGGCCGACCAGGCGGCCTTCCCGCACCACCCGCGCGCCCGCCACGAACACGTCGCGAAAGCGCGCCGAGGGGCTGGAGAAAAGCAGCGCGTCGAGATGGTGGTCGGCGGGCAGGCCGAGCAGGGCGTTCGATGCGGCATCGAGCACCAGGAAGTCGGCGCGCCGGCCGACCTGGATCGGGCCGACGCGTTGCCCCGTCGCCGCTTGGCCGCCGGCCACCACGGCGTCGAACAGGACGGCCGCGCAGCTCTCGCGCCCCGCGGCCTCGGCGGCCACATTGCGGGCGTGACGCTGCAACCGGTAGGTGTATTCCAGCAGGCGCAATTCCTCGGGCCAGCTGCGCGCGACGTGCCGGTCCGAGCCGATCGACCAGTTGCCGCCCACGGCCGCAAAGGCCGGCAGGTCGAACACGCCGCGGCCCAGGTTGGCCGCACTGCTCGGACAGACGACGATGGCCGCACCCGCGCTGCGCACCGCGCCGATTTCAGCCGGCGATGCATGGGTGGCATGCACCAGGTTCCAGCGCGCATCGACGTCGGCATGGGCCAGCAGCCATTCGATCGGCCGCTGGCCGGTACGGGCCAGGCAGTCGTCCACCGCGGACGGCTGCTCGGCGATGTGGATGTGCACCGGCAGGCCGGTCTTGCGCGCCGCGGCGGTCAGCGCCTGCATCGCGCTGCGGTCCGCGGTGTCGAGTCCGCCCAGGCCGACACCGGCACCGACCAGCACCGCCCCGGCGCTCGACGCCTCGCGCGAGACCGCCGGCACGCGCACCGCGGCCGCGGTCTGCCGGTTGATGGCCTCGACCACCGCCAGCAACTCTGCCACCGGCGCGGGGCCGCTGTGACCGGCCGAGGCCAGCGCCGGCAACAGCGTCAGCCCGATGCCCACGCCGCGCGCCGCACGGGCCAGGGCCTGCGCCATCTGGAGCGGCTCGGCTGCGGCCTCGGCATGGAGGAAGAGAAATTCGCAGACATGCGTATAGCCGCCGAGCAGGAGTTCCGCATACAACTGGCCGGCCACGGCCTCGAGTTGCGCCGGCGTGACACGCTGGGCAGCATGCGTTCGACGCTCCTGCGCCACCTGCGAGGCCACGCCGCGCCGCTCGGTGAGACCGGCGCGCATGCGCTGCAGCACATGGCTATGGGCATTGACCACGCCCGGCAGCACCGGCCCGTCCAGGCGCGTGGCGCCGGCCTGCTGCGCCGCACTGGCATTGGGCAGGACGCTGGCCCAGGTACCGTCGGCGCCGATCGCCAGCACCACGTCGCGCTCCCACTTGCCCTCGACCCAGGCCTGGTGCGTCACCCATTTTCTCGATTCGTTTCTCATGGCAGCTTCCGCGGGGAGATGAATGGACGCGACACGATGCGGCTCGCCTGATCGCGCGTTTCACGCCAATGCGTAGCTTAACGGGAGCCGGGGCGGCGCGGCGCCGTCCGACTGCGAAATCGGGAATGGTTGCCTTCGATCAAACCGGCCTGGCCCGAACGGCGGCATGCGCCCGCACCGCGGATCAGCCGCCCAGGCCGGCGAAGATGTTCTGTACGTCGTCGTTGGCGTCGATCGCGGCCAGGAAAGCCTCGACCTCCTCGAGTTGCGACGGCGTGAGCTTCGCCGGATCGACCGGGTTCTTGGCCTTGTAGCCGAGCTTGGCCGACAACACGGTGAACCCTTGGGCCGGCAAGGCACGGCTCACCAGGTCCAGGTCGCCCGGATCGGTGAGGAACGTCGTGGTGCCCTCTTCCTCGCCGGGCTCGAAGTCCTGTGCGCCGGCCTCGATCGCAGCCAGTTCCGCATCGGCCGCCGAACCACCCGTAGGCTCGGCCTCGATCATGCCGACATGGTTGAAGTCCCAAGCCACGGATCCAGAGGTGCCGAGGTGGCCCTTGCGGAACAGCACACGCATCTCGGGCGCGGTGCGGTTGACGTTGTCGGTCAGGCATTCGACCATCACCGGCACCTGGTGGGGCGCGAAGCCTTCGTAGATCACGTGCTCGAAGTGCACGGCCTCGCCAGTCAGGCCGGCGCCCTTCTTGATGGCGCGTTCCAGCGTTTCCTTGGGCATCGACACCTTGCGCGCCTGCTCCACCACCAGGCGCAGCCGCGCGTTGGACGCCGGATCGGCTCCGGCGCGCGCGGCGATCATGATGTCCTTGGCGAGTTTGCCGAACATCCGGCCCCTGGCGTTCGCGGCCAGTTCCTTGCCTTTTGCTTTCCACTGCGCGCCCATGTCGTCTTCCTTGAGGTGGCGGCGCCCCAATGCGCCGGCCGAGTTGTGCGGAGGCCCGCGCACGGCCCGGACGGGGCGGCGCGTGGCCGAAGAGGGCCCCGGTTATACACCCAACGCCCGGCCCAGACGCCGAGGCGGCTTTGCGGCACCCCGCCACGGTCGCCTGCATCGCGTACAGCGGCGGAACGCGCCCCCATGATGGGGGATGCCCCGGGGTACACCCGCCTTTACGTCCGCACCGCGGCCGCCTAAAGTTTCACGCGGCGCCGACCCGGCGTTCGCAGGAGGAACATCACCATGTCGTCCGCAGCCATGCAGCCGGCCCCCGCGGGGCGGGCCTATTCCACCGCTTTCACCGCACTCGACGCGTCCCAGACCGGCCAGGCCGCCCTGGACCGCCTGCAAAAGCCCGATGGGAGGCGCGCCAGGCACGTGATCGTGCGCCGCGAGCACAGCGGGTTGGTCTACTTCTATCTCTTCGAAAGCGCGGAAGTGCTCGGGCGCCTGGGGGCCTGCAGCCAACAGGAGAGGGCCCGATCGACGCTGACGATCTTGCTGGACTTGCACGCATCCACCTCGAGCCCGACCGTGGACGAACAGGAGGCGCCGTTCCAGGGCGCGGTGGTCGTGCGCGGCGACAGGGCCCTGGGCTTTGTCGCGCCCGACAGTCCGGAGCCGCCCACACCCGCGAGCCCGCCCATGTCCTTGCCGGATGTGTTGGGCGGACTGGGCGGGCTCGGCGGACTCGGGAAACTGGGAAGGCTGTTCCGGCATCGCAGCAGCCGCGACGCGGCCCGCAGCTTGCCTGATCTGGATGTGTTCGGCGAGGTGTTCAACTCCCGCGAAGCCCCGAGCCGCCAGCTGCCCGATGAAGAAACCGTCGAGTTCAGCGTCCGCGCCGAACCAACGCCAGACTTGCTGCCCGAACCCACGGGCGCGGCGCTGCCCGATGACGCCCCGCCCCTGCCACCGCCTGCGCCGCCCCGATTCTTCAATGCCCGCACGCCGGACCGTGTCGCGTTGAATGCGCAGACCTACGTCATCGTGCAGGTGGCGGGCGAGGCGGCCCAGCCCGCACCCGGCACGGCAGCGGCCAACGCCCCCATCGGCGGTTTCACCGGCGAGTTGACCATCGACGTGCATGCCCCTGGCCTCAAGGCCATCGGGCCGACGACGCTGACCCTGCAGGTGCCGGCCAGCGGCAACTCGGCCAGCCTGCGCTTCGGTTTCATGGCGCAGCAGCCAGGCATCCAGCAAGTCGATGTGATGGCCTGGAACGGCTCCGCGCAGGTGGCCGGCGTGACCCTGCAGATCGCGGTGGCCACCGAAGCGGTCACCGCGGGCGCCAACGAAGCCGTGGGCGACATGGACATGCGCGAGCCCGAGTCCGGCGAGTACACGCTGGACGTGGCGATGGACGCCGAGACGCGGCGCTACCGCTTCCAGCTGCGCAGCGACCGCAAGGACGTCTGGCCGCCGATGTATTCCGAGCCTTTGCTGAATGCTCGGCAGCAGAACTACGACGCGACCATCGCCAATCTCAATGCCCAGGCGCGCAACCTCTATGCGCTGAAGAAGGAAGACCAGGCGGTGTGGCTGCGCGGCATGGGCAACCTGCTGTTCGAGCAACTCGTGCCGGACGGGCTGAAGGCGCTGCTGATCGAGCACAAGCGCAACATCCGCGTGCTCAACATCCTTTCCGAGGCCGATCCGACGCCATGGGAATTGCTGTTCCTGGCCGACCCCGACACGGGCGAGGGTGACTTCCTGGCCGCATCGACGACGGTGGCGCGCTGGCGCTACGGTGCCGGGCCCTGCCGCTCGCTCAAGCGGGCCACCAAGGTGCTGGTGCTGCCCGCCGACGCACCGCCCCAAGCCCAGGCCGAACTGCAACGCCTGCAGACCCTGCTCAACGGTGCGAGCACCATCGGTGATCTCACCAGCCTCAACACGCTGCTGGCCGCTGGCGGCTTCGACCTGCTGCATTTCGCCGCCCACAACGTGAACCTGCCCAATGTGCAAGGCGGCGCCTACGTGCCGTTCGGCCAGCAGCGCTGGGACCTGACCTTCATGGGCGCGGTGCCGCAGAACAAATTCAAGTCGCGGGCGCCGCTGGTCTTCATGAACGCGTGCACCACCTCGGGCACCACCGCGCTCTACACCGAGCTGGCGAGCTGGGCCGATCGCTTCCTCAAGTGTGGCAGCGGCGCCTTCATCGGCACGCTCTGGGAGGTGCGCGACGTCAGCGCGCGGCAGTTCTCGGAGACCTTCTACGACGAGCTGATCAAAGGCCAGACACTCGGCGAAGCGATGCAGGCCGCACGTGCCAAGTTGCGCGCCGCCAATCCCGGCGACCCGACACCGCTGGCCTACACCCTCTACGGCAATCCGCTCGCGCGGCTGGAGCACGCATGACCGAACCGATCCTCGTCATCCATGGCGTCAACAACCATGACTTTCCGCCCTTCCAGAAGCAGGTGGACCAACTCCAGCAAATCCTCGGACAGGGCAAGCGCCTGGTGC
Organism: Rhodoferax koreense; assembly: GCF_001955695.1. NCBI lineage: Bacteria > Pseudomonadati > Pseudomonadota > Betaproteobacteria > Burkholderiales > Comamonadaceae > Rhodoferax > Rhodoferax koreensis. The sequence continues at coordinate 4,361,722 of NZ_CP019236.1, forward strand.
CTGTCTATTGGGGCGATCTCGGCGGCCAGTCGACCGACCTGGCCGACTGCCTGCCCGCATTCTCGGATGGTGAATGGCACGTACGCGCGGACGAGGGCGCCTCCCCGTCGCTCAGCCCGCAGGCCGTGCGCGCCCTGGTCGCCCGAGCCGGCCCGCAGCTCGACAATGCACAACGCGCGGACCTCGTCAGCGGCCAGGTGCAGCCCGACTCCTTGGTGCGCGGCGCGCCGGGCGTGCAACCCCACGCCGTGCGCGACGCGGTGGCCGACGAGCTTGGCACCACCCAGGTGCTGCAGCACATCGACGACCCCGAGACCCTGGCCATCGTCGGGCGCGCCATCGACGCCGTGTTGCGGGACTTGCCACACGGTGACGCTGCGCCGACGGTGGCGTCACCTGCCGGGGAATTCGCGGTCGGCGGTGGCTACGCCGTGCGCGGCGGTGACGCGCCCGGAGAGGTCGAAGCGGTCGATACGCGCGCCCTGCTCGACCCGGTCAAGCGCATCGCCGGCCACGTGCTGCACGGCATCGACGAGGCACTCGGCCGCTTCGTCGGCAACCAGCTGGGCCGGCTGAACCAGGACGTGCGCGCGCGCCTGGCGGTACCGATCTCGGCCACGCTGGGCGACATCATGAGCTACCAGCGCCAACCCGATCAAGCCCAGAAAAGGCTGCGTGATGCCCTCGCGCAGTGCGGCCCTGATTGGGGCACCCAGAACAAACCGATCAGCGTGGTCGCACACAGCCTGGGTGGTGTGATCGCCTTCGACGCCGCGGTGAAACCGGCGTCGGAAGACAAACGCCTGTGGATCAGGTCCTTCCTGACCTTCGGCAGCCAGGCCGCCTTCTTCCACATCGTCGATCCCCGCCGCCCCGAACTCGCCACCTACCGACGCGACACACCCGTCAAGCTGCCGCCCAGCATCGGACGCTGGACCAACCTCTGGGACCCGATGGACTTGCTCGCGTTCACGGCAGGCACCGTCTTTCGCCTGGCCGACGGCAGCCAACCCACCGACATCGCCGTGCAGGACACCGCCACCGAGCTGGTCGATGAGAAGGGCTGGGCTCACTCCATCTACTGGGAGTCCGACGAACTGGCCAGCGCGCTGCGCAAGACGCTGGCTTCGTGACTGCACGCGCGTGCCGGTAAGCGCGGCCTACGTGTGACGCAGCGCGCCGATGCAGGCGTGTTCCGACACCGGGACGCGCCGGCGTCCTGACCGGTGCTCCACCCTGCTGCCCTAACATGGCGGGTGAATGTCTTCACCCTCCCCCTCCTCTGCCGCCCGTTCATCCGCGCCCCGACAGGTGCCTGGCGGGCCGCTGTGCCTGGTGCTCAACGCCGCCTCTGGCCACGGTGAGGCGGGCGCCGCTGTCGCGGAGATCGAACAGGCCTGCGCGGCCGCCGGCCGCACGCTGCAGGTTTTCGCCATTGACAAGCGCCATCCGCCGCAGCAGCAGGCAGGCGCCGCCGTGGCCGCGGCGCAGGCCGGCGGCGGCATCGTGGGTGTGGCCGGTGGCGACGGCACGATCAACACCGTGGCCCAGGCCACCCTGGGCAGCGGCTGCGCCTTCGGCGTATTGCCGCAGGGCACGTTCAACTATTTCGCGCGCAACCACGGCATTCCCACGGAGATGGAAGGCGCGCTGCGCGTGCTGCTGAGCCAGCCGCCGCAGCCTGTGCAGGTCGGGCTGGTCAACGACCGCGTGTTCCTGGTGAATGCCAGTCTGGGCGTCTACGCGCAGTTGCTCGAGGACCGCGAGGCCTTCAAGTCCCGCTACGGCCGCAACCGGTTCGTGGCCTTCGGCGCCGCGTTGCGCACGCTGTTCGGCCAGCACCGGCCCTGGGATCTGCGCCTGGCCTGGGGCGGCGAGGTCCATTCGCTGCGCACGGCCAGCCTGTTCGTTGGCAACAACGCCTTGCAGTTCGAGCAGGTGGGCGTGGCCGAGGGCGAGGCGCTGGAAGGCGGCTCGCTCGTCGCGGTGCTGGTGCGGCCCATGCACCGGCTGGCGCGCCTCGGCCTATTGCTGCGCGGCGCGGCGAGCCGGCTCGACGATGCGGAGAAGGTGCAGACTCTGTCGTTCCGCTCGCTGGACGTGGCGCCGAGCCGTGGCGCACTGCGGCGGCGGGTGAAGGTGGCCACCGATGGCGAGGTCGGCTTCATGCAGATGCCACTGCGGTTCCGCGTCGCGCCGGAGCCACTGTGGCTGATCCGCCCGCCGGCGGTTGCATGACCATGGGCGCCGGCACGCTGCTGCATCTGTCGGACACCCATTTCGGCACCGCACAGCCGAAGGTGATCGAGGCGCTGGTCCGCCTGGTGCGCATGCATGCGCCAGGTCAGGCCATCCTTTCGGGCGACGTGACGCAACGCGCCACCGGCGCGCAGTTCGCCGAGGCGCGCGCCTTCGTCGACCGGCTCGCCATCGCGCACTGCATGGCGATTCCCGGCAACCACGACATCCCTCTGCTCGACCTGCCCGCGCGGCTTTTCCAACCTTACGCCCGCTACCGAGCCGCCTTCGGCGACGTGCTCGCACCCGAACTGCAGACGCCGGCCTGGTGCCTGCTGTCGAACAACACCACGCGCTGGTACCGACACAAACACGGCGAGATTTCCCACGCCCAGATCGCTGACACGGCCCGCCGGCTGGCGGTCTCTGTGCAGGCGAACCCGCTGCAGATCCGCGTGGTGGCGGTGCACCAGCCCATCGCGGTGCAACAAGCCGGTGAACGGAAGAACATGTTGCGCGGCGCGGCTTCGGCTGTGAAGGCCTGGGCTGCCGCGGGCGCCGACATCGTGCTCGGCGGCCACATCCACCTGCCCTTCGTCGTGCCGCTGCACCGCCGCGCGCCATGGCTTCCCGCCACGCCGAACGGTGCGGCGCCGCGCCCCATGTGGGCCGTGCAGGCGGGTACCGCCGTCTCTTCGCGCACCCGGCCCGGCGCGCCGAATTCGGTGAACCTGCTGCGGGCCGACTGCACCGCAACCCGGAGACGCTGCGCGGTCGAGCGCTGGGACTACCTGGCCGATGCCGATGCCTTCGTGCTGGTCCATACGGATCTGCTCGAGCTGGCTGCGCCGCTTTCTGAACACACTTCCAACAGCTTCTGATGCTGGCCAGCCCATCCCAATGGATCGCCATCGGTGAACAGCTTGGCCTGCACGCCTGGCCGCTGTTTCTCGGCTTGCTGCTGCTTGCCACCTGCACCACAGGCGGCATCACCGCCTGGCTGGCCCACGGCGGACCCGCACCGAGCGACACCAGCCAGCCGGTGCGCAGTGGCTTCCTGCAGCGGCTCGGCCCGCGCGTGGTGGGGAGTTTCGCGCTGCTGCTGTTCACGGCAGCCGTGTTCTCGGGCATCGCCCGGCTGCTCGGCGACGGGGGCACGCTGCAGCTGGCGGACGAGGCTCTGAGCCGCACTGTGGCCACCCGCGCGCCGGCGGCGGCCCTGGCGGCGTTCGGCTGGCTCACACATTTCGGCGAGCCGCTGGTGCTGACCGTGCTCGGCGTTGCCGTGGCCGGGCTGCTGTGGCGAAGCGCCCACCGCGGCCTGGCGCTGGGCTGGGTGGCGGCGGTGGGCGGCAACGCCGTGCTCAATCCGCTGTTGAAGCAGGTGTTCGAACGTGCGCGGCCTCTGCATCTGGACATCGCCACGCCCGCGCAAGGCTTCAGCTTCCCCAGCGGCCACAGTTCGGGGGCCATGGTCACCTACGGCATGCTCGCCTACTTGGCCTGGCGCCTGCTTCCGCCGCGCTGGCACGTGGCCGCGGCCATGGGCGCCACCGCCGTGATCCTCACCACCGCCGCCAGCCGGGTGTTCCTGCGCGTGCATTTCGCCAGCGACGTGGTGGCGGGGCTGTGCTCGGGTGCGGCCTGGCTGGTGCTGTGCATCGCCAGCATCGCGTTCGCACGGCGGCGCGGCGAACGCCGGGCGGCGGCCTGAGCCGACTGACTCAATACACCCGCGGAAACAACACGTCGTCCATCACCGCCCCATCCGCCAGCCGCTCGGTCAAGCCCGGAAAAGGCGGCGACGTGCGCCAGGGCCGTGGTGCGTGGCGCATGTCGTCGCCGAGGTAACGCGCGGAGAACACGCGGCGCCGCGCGGCGGGGCCGACGCCGCTGGAGGCGTGCAGGCTCAACATGTGGAAGGCCAGCACGTCGCCGGGCGCCATGGCCCAGGCCAGTTGGCGAAACCGCAGGGGATCGGCATCGATGTCGGGCAACTCGGCCAGCGTGCCGTCGGGAAACCACTTGGCCTGCTGGTCGCGGAAGCTGCGCGGCATGTACCAGGTGCCGGCGTGGGATCCGGCCACCAGGCGCAGCGTGCTGGCCAGCGGCACCGCATCGACCGGGATCCAGAAGCTCACGTTCTGCCGGCCGCTCACGTTGTAATAGGGCTGGTCCTGGTGCCATGGCGTGGGCTGGCGCGTGCCGGCTTCCTTGACCAGCAGATGGTCGTGGTAGAGCCGCACGGTCTCGCTTTGCATGAGCTGCGCCGCCACGTGCGGCAGCGCGGACGCGAACAGGATCTCGCGGTAGGACGGGTTGTGCTGCCAGGTGCAGAAGTCCTCGACGAAACGGCCCGGGTCGTCGGGTTGGCTGGCGACGGCAGCCAGCGGGCCGGGATGGGCGAGGTTGTGTTCGATGCCTTCGGCCAGCCGCGCCACCTCCGCCGCGTCGAGCACACCGCGCAGGATCACGGCACCATCGTGGGCGTAGTCGGTGATGGCGTCAGGGGGCAGTCGGAAGACTTTGGGTGTAGGCATGTCGATGGAATGCCCTTCGACAAGCTCAGGGCCAACGGATGACTTGCGCCTCGACAGGGTTCCGCCGTTCGGGCCGAGCCCGTCGAAGCCTTGTCCGGCCCTTCGACAGGCTCAGGGCGAACGGGGGATCATTCGCCGAGGTAAGCGGCGCGGACCTTCGGATCGTTCAGCATCTGCTTGGCTTCGCCACTCATGGTGATGATGCCCGACTCCATCACGTAACCGCGGTTGGCGATGCCGAGCGCGCGGCTGGCGTTCTGCTCGACCAGCAGCACGGTCACGCCCTGGGCGTACACGTCCTTGATGACCTCGAAGATCTTGTCGACCATGATCGGCGACAGGCCCATGGAGGGTTCGTCGAGCAGCAGCACGCGCGGGCGGCTCATGAGCGCGCGGCCCATGGCCAGCATCTGCTGTTCGCCACCGGACATGGTGCCGGCGAGCTGGTCCTTGCGTTCGCGCAGCCGCGGGAAGATGTTGAACATCTTCTCGATGTCGGAGGCGATGCCGCCCTTGTCGCTGCGGATGTAGGCGCCCATCAGCAGGTTCTCGGTGATGGTCATGCGCGCGAACACACCGCGGCCTTCGGGCACCATGGCCAGGCCGAGCTTGACCAGGTCCCACGCGCCGCGACCCTTGATGCTCTGGCCGAGGTACTGGATGTCGCCGGCCACGAAGGGCAACGAACCGGTGATGGCCTTCATGGTGGTGGTCTTGCCGGCGCCGTTGGAGCCGATCAGCGAGACCAGTTCGCCTTCGCGGACTTCGAAGTCCACGCCCTTGACGGCCTGGATGCCGCCATACGCCACCTGCAGGCCGTTGACCTTCAGCAGCACGTCTTTGTTTGTGGTTGCCATCTCAGTGTCCTCCGGTACCGAGATAAGCCTCGATCACTTTTTCATTCTTCTGCACGTCGGCGGGTGTGCCTTCGGCAATCTGCTTGCCGTAGTCGAGCACGGTGACGCGGTCGCACAGGCCCATGATCAGCTTCACGTCGTGTTCGATGATCAGGATGGTGCGGTTGTCGTTGCGGATGCGGTCGATGAGTTCGCGCAGCATCACCTTCTCGGTGGCGTTCATGCCGGCCGCGGGCTCGTCCAGGGCGATGAGCTGCGGATCGGTGGCCAGGGCGCGCGCGATCTCCAGACGGCGCTGGTCGCCGTAGCTCAGCGTGCGCGACTTGTAGTCGGCGAACTTGCCGATGCCGACGTAGTCGAGCAATTCCTGCGCCCGTTGGGCGATCTCGAGTTCTTCCTTCTTGAAGCGGGGCGTGCGGAACACCGCACCCAGCAGGCCGGAGCCGGTGCGGATGTGGCGGCCGACCATCACGTTTTCCAGCGCCGTCATCTCGGCGAACAACCGAATGTTCTGGAAGGTGCGCGCGATGCCCGCCTTGGCCACTTCGTGCACGGCGGTGGGTTGGTAGGGCTTGCCGGCGAGTTCGAAGCTGCCGGCGTCCGGCGTGTAGAGCCCGGTGATCACGTTGAAGAACGTGGTCTTGCCGGCGCCATTGGGGCCGATCAGGCCATACACCTGGCCGCGCTCGATGGTGATGCCGACATCGCTCAGCGCCTGCAGGCCGCCGAAGCGCTTGGAGATGCCACCGACCTTGAGAACAACATCTTTTCGTAGGGTTTCGCTCATGTTGTGCTCCTTACTTGGCTTGCAGCGATTTGCCGTGATCGGGCGCGGGCCACAGGCCGCGCGGACGCACCAGCATCACCACGATCATGGCCAGCGCGATGAGCAGCTGGCGCAGGATGGCGGAGTCGAGCCGGCCGCCGGTCATGGCCTGCAGCGGGCCGGCCACGTAGCGCAGCACCTCGGGCAGGGCCGACAGCAGCACCGCGCCCAGGATCACGCCGGGCAGGTGGCCGATGCCGCCGAGCACGACCATGGCGACGATCATCACCGACTCCATCAGGCTGAACGATTCGGGCGAAACGAAGCCCTGGAAGGCGGCGAACATGGTGCCCGACACGCCGCCGAAGGTGGCGCCCATGCCGAAGGCCAGCAGCTTCATGTTGCGGGTGTTGATGCCCATGGCCTTGGCGGCGATCTCGTCCTCGCGGATGGCCATCCAGGCGCGGCCGATGCGGGAGAGCTGCAGCCGGTGGCAGATGATCACGCTCACCACCACCAGCACCAGGAACAGGTAGTAGTACAGCGACACCGACGACAGCGTGTAACTGCCGATGTCGAGGTTCTTGCCGAGGTCCAGGCCGAAGAACTTGATGGAGTCGATCTGGCCCAGGCCCTTGGGGCCGTTGGTGATGTTGATCGGGTGGTCCAGGTTGTTCATGAACACGCGGATGATTTCACCGAAGCCGAGCGTCACGATGGCCAGGTAGTCGCCGCGCAGCTTCAGCGTGGGCGCGCCCAGCAGGATGCCGAACAGCCCCGCCAGCCCCGCCCCGAGCGGCACGATGAGCCACAGCGGCGAATGCAGGCCGTTGGGGAACATCGCGGCGAAGGCCGGGAAGTTGTCGCTGAGCTGCGGCGACGCCATCAGGCCGAACATGTAGGCGCCGACGGCGAAGAAGGCCACATAGCCCAGGTCGAGCAGGCCGGCGTAGCCGACCACGATGTTCAGGCCCAGGGCCAGCAGCACGTACAGCAGCGCCATGTCGGCGATGCGCACCCAGGCGTTGCCGAAGCCTTGCAGGATCAGCGGCAGCACGAGCAGCGCGACCGCGCCGATGAGCAATTTGGTATTGGTTGATTTCATGTCGATGTTCCTCGATCGATCTCGTCAGGCCCGGTCGGCCACGCGTTCACCCAGCAGGCCGGATGGGCGCAGCGTGAGGATGATGATCAGCACGATGAAGGCGAAGATGTCGGAATAGTTGGAGCCGAATACGCCGCCGGTGAGCACGCCAATGTAGCCCGAGCCGATGGACTCGATGAGCCCCAGCAGGATGCCGCCGACCACCGCGCCGGCCAGGTTGCCGATGCCGCCGAACACCGCCGCCGTGAACGCCTTCAGACCGGGCAGGAAGCCCATGGTGTGCTGCACGGTGCCGTAGTTGGAGGCATACATCACACCGGCGATGGTGGCCAGCACCGCGCCGATGACGAAGGTGGCGGAAATCACCATGTCGGGCTTCACGCCCATCAAGGCCGCCACGCGCGGATTCTCGGCCGTCGCCCGCATCGCGCGTCCGAGCTTGGTGTAGTTGACCAGCCACATCAGCACGGCCAGGGACACCGCCGTGAGCCCGAGGATCAGGATCTGCGTCGGCGTGATCACCGCGCCGCCGATCTGCAGCGGCGCACTCGGCAGCAGCGTGGGGTACGGCTTGTAGTTCGGCTTCCAGATGATCATGGCCAGCGTCTGCAGCAGGATCGACATGCCGATCGCGGTGATCAGCGGTGCGAGCTTGGGGCTGTTGCGCAGCGGCCGGTAGGCCACCTTCTCGATCACGAAATTGAGCACCGATGCCACCACGCAGGAGATGATCAGCGCGACGAACAACACCAGCCAGCCAGGGGAAGTGGGCCAGGCGTCGCGCATCAGGCCGATGATCGTCCAACTCGTGAGCGCCCCGACCATCAGCACCTCGCCGTGCGCGAAATTGATCAGGTTGATGATGCCGTACACCATGGTGTAGCCCAGGGCCACCAAGGCGTACATGCTGCCCAGGACCAGACCGTTGATGATCTGCTGTAGCAATATTTCCATAAAGAATTACTCCGTTTTTGTGATGTGCCAGAAGACCTCGAACGCCACCGGGCCTGGATCCGGCGGACTTCCTTTTGGGCACGAAGGTTTATCTAGCAAAAAACCCGCCAGGGTGTGCATTGGCGGGTTCCGGGCGGATTGTATCCACGCCGCATGGACCCCAAATAGCGGGTTTGGCCGGGGTTTACCCTTGAAAAAACGGCACGCGCGGGCCGCATTCACCGGATTGCCATGGCATTAGTCGGTGTGATGGTTGCGGCGTTTGAGTTCGTCCAGCTTATCGGCGATGCGGATTTCCAGGCCACGCGGCACCGGCCGGTAGAAACCCGGCGGCGGCATGCCTTCTGGCAGGTAGTTCTCGCCCGCCGCGAATCCGCCCTCCTCGTCATGCGCGTAGCGGTAGCCTTTGCCGTAGTCCAGCTCCTTCATGAGCTTTGTCGGTGCATTGCGAAGGTGCATCGGCACCGGACGGGTGCCATCCTTCTTCACGAAGGCCCGGGCTTCGTTGAAAGCCTTGTAGACGGCGTTCGATTTTGGTGCCACGGCCAGGTAGACCACGCACTCGGCCAATGCCAGCTCCCCTTCGGGCGTGCCCAGCCGTTCGTAGACGTCGGCCGCGTCCAGGGCCAGGCGCAGGGCCCGCGGGTCGGCCAGGCCGATGTCTTCGCTGGCCATGCGAATGAAGCGCCGCGCCATGTAGCGCGGGTCCGCGCCGCCGTCGAGCATGCGCACGAACCAGTACAGCGCCGCGTCCGGATCGCTGCCGCGCACGGATTTGTGCAGCGCGCTGATGGTGTCGTAGAACTGCTCGCCGCCCTTGTCGTAGCGGCGCATGCGTTCACCCAGCACGCGCAGCAGCCAGACGTCGTCGATCTGCGCCAGTTGCTCCTGCTGCGCCGCCACAGCCAGGGTTTCCAGGGTGTTGAGCAGCCGGCGCGCATCGCCGTCGGCATAGGCCACGAGGCGATCCACCGCCACGGCCTCGATCGCCGGCACCGCCTGGATCGCCTGCGCCTTGGTCACGATCTGCTTCAGGTCGTCTTCGGACAGCGGCTGCAGCACATACACCGCGGCGCGCGACAACAGGGCAGAGTTGACCTCGAACGATGGGTTCTCGGTGGTGGCGCCGATGAAGGTGAACAGCCCGCTCTCGACGTGCGGCAGGAACGCATCCTGCTGGCTCTTGTTGAAGCGGTGCACCTCGTCGACGAAGACGATGGTGCGCTGCTGCATCAGGCCGTCGCGCGCCGCCTGCGCCTGCTCCACCGCCTCGCGGATGTCCTTCACCCCGCCCAGCACCGCGCTGATGGTGATGAACTGCGCATCGAACGCGTCCGCCATGAGCCGCGCGATGGTGGTCTTGCCCACGCCCGGCGGGCCCCACAGGATGCAGGAATGCGGCTGGCCCGACTCGAACGCGATGCGCAGCGGCATGCCCTCGCCCAGCAGTTGCTGTTGGCCGATGACTTCGCCCAGGGTGTGCGGACGCAGGCGCTCGGCCAGCGGCTGGTGCGCCGCGGCGAGGGTTTTAGGAGGTTTGGCGGGTGGGCGGGTGGACATGGCGGGCCCGGCTGGAAGAACGAGGCGATGGGATGATACCGGGCGCCCGGGATCTGCCACGCGCGCCGACCAGCGGTGCAAAGCCCCCTGTCGATTTCGCCGCCCGTCTTCGTCGTACAGTCAGAGGCCCGTCCTCTGCTTTCAAACCAAGGATCGAAAACATGACCACGACCCACACCGTCCGCCTGCACCGCGTGATCCGCGCCACGCCCGAACGCATCTACCGCGCCTTCCTCGATGCCGACGCCATGGCCAAATGGCTTCCGCCGCATGGCTTTACCGGCAAGGTGCACCACATGGACGCCAGGCTCGGCGGCAGTTACCGGATGTCGTTCACCAACTTCACCAATGGCCAGAGCCATGCGTTCGGCGGCGACTACCTGGAACTGGTGGCGAACGAAAAGATCCGCTACAGCGCAACATTCGACGACCCGAACCTGCCGGGCGAGATGCAGACCACGGTCACGCTGCGCCCGGTATTCTGCGGCACCGAGCTCCACGCGGTGCAGGAAGGCATTCCCGCGATGATCCCGGCCGAGGCCTGCTACATGGGCTGGCAGGAATCCCTCACGCTGCTGATGCAACTGGTCGAGCCCGAAATCAAGTAGGCGGGAAACCGATGACATCAGCCGACCACAGCGAGTCAGCCATGGACCCTTACGACATCTCCGACGACGCCGCCCGGCTGGACATCGACGCCATCCACGCCTACCTGACACGCAGCTATTGGTCGCCCGGCATCCCCAGGGACCTGGTGGCACGCGCCGTCCAGGGCGCGCTGTGTTTCGGCGTGTATTGCCAAGGCAGCCAGGTCGGTTTCGCACGCGTGATCACCGACCGTGCGACCTTCGCCTACCTGTCCGACGTGTACATCCTCGAGCCGCACCGCGGACGGGGTTTGTCGAAGCGATTGATGGCCGCCGTATTCGCGCATCCGGCCCTGCAGGGCCTGCGCCGCTTCATGCTGGCGACCAAGGATGCGCATGGCCTGTACCGGCAATTCGGTTTTGCCGAGGTGGCACGGCCCGAGCGGCTGATGGAGATATTGAACCCGAACGCCCACCTCGGGCCCTGATCTCGAGGTCTTCGCTCGCTATGGCGCCCTGCGCCGCTTGGCCCGGTACATCGCTGCATCGGCGCAGGCAATCAGGGCTTCGGGCTCGGCGCCCTCGTCGGGATAGATGCAGATGCCGACGCTGACGGACAGGTGCAGTTCATGCCCGTTGACCAGCATGGAGGCCGACATGGCCAGGCTCAGCTTGTCGGCCACCCGCACGGCGTCGGCCTTCTGGGCCACGTCCGCGAGCAGAATCAGGAACTCATCGCCGCCATGGCGGCTCACGGTGTCCACGTCCCTCACCGAACCGGTCAGGCGACGCGCCGTCTGGCGCAGCACGTCGTCGCCGGCGGCGTGACCCAGGCTGTCGTTGATCTGCTTGAAGCCATCCAGGTCGATGAACAGCAGCGCCAGCCGCGTGTGCTGCCGCCTGGCCTTGGCGATGGCCTGGGTGAAGCGGTCGAGCATCAGCGCGCGGTTCGGCAGCTGCGTCAGGCCATCGAGTTCGGCCGAGCGCGCCAGCGCGTCCAGCGCCTGCAGCGCGGAATCGGTCTGGTCCTTTTGCTGCATCGCCGCCACGACCAGGCGCGCGTTGGCCTCGCGCAGCTGCGCGGAATCACCCTGGTCGAGCCGGGCGCGTGCGGTGGAGATCTGCGCGTGCAGGGCGGCCAGCACGCCGCGTGCGTAGGTGACCTGGCGCACCAGGGAGGCCAGTTCGGCAGCGGCTCGCTGCGCAGCGCCATCATCCATGAAACCTCCTGGCGGGCGCGTGGCTGCTTGCGGCCCGGATCAACCGCGAGTGCGCCCCGGATCGCTGGGCCCGGGGCTTCGGTAGGTCGGCCTGCCGCCGAGCAGGCCTTCGCGGTCGGAGAGCATCTCGCCGATGTGGATGCCCGCACCATCGATGCGGAACAGCCGCATCTCGTCGGAATGCGCGCTGGCCCGGATCTTCACCACCGCGATCATGCGGCGCAGCCGGCTGTCGACCTCGATGTAGCGTTGCACGATGATGACGTCGGTGAGGAAGGCCGTGCCGTAGGGGCTGAAGCGCAGGTCGGTGTAGCGGTCTTCGAGCTCGGAGGTCATCAGCACCGTGACGCCGGTGCTGGCCAGCGCCGTCACCAGCCTCGAAAGGGATTCTCGGAAATCGTCGCGAAAGGTGGGGGCCAGCGCCAATTCGAAGCCCGACAGCGAGTCGATCACCACCCGCGTCGCCTTGAGCCGCTGGATTTCCGCCTGCAGCAACAGCACGATTTCATCGATCGAAAGATCGGGCGCGCGGCTGTCGACGATGCCCACCGAACCGCTGGCGATGAGATCGGCCAGCAGCCGGTTGCGCGTGCCGCTGGGCTGCTGCTCGAACGCCGCAATGACGCCGGTCTCCCCCTGCCGCGCCCCCTCGGCCAGGAAGGCTGCGGCCAGAATGCTCTTGCCCGAGCCCGAAGGCCCGGCGACCAGCACCGAGTAGCCGCGCGGCAGCCCGCCGCCGAGCATCTCGTCGAGCGCAGGCACGCCGATGGAGATCCGGCTTGCGTCCGGCACGGCCACTGCGGCGGGAGAGGACGCCGTGGCCTGCCCCACGGGTGCGAACACCTGGATGCCGTCCGGGCCGATGCGAAAGGTGTGCAAGCCCGGCAGCGTGGGCTGCCCGCGCATCTTCAGGATTTCCATCTTGCGCACCATGGAGTTGCGCTGCACGCTCTGGCGCACCCAGATCAGGCCGTCGGCCACGGTAAAGACCGGGTTGGCATCGGTCTCGTTGAAATACTCGCCGATCAGGAAGGTGGTGGCTTGCCAGCTCGTCATGAGCATGCCGAGCTGCTGCACGAAGCGCTGCAGTTCATTGCCCGGCTTGCCCTTGACCTGGCTGGCCAGCACCACCGAGCGGAAGGAATCGACGAAGACCAGCGATGGACTGCGCGCCTGCACTTCGGAGCTGATCTTCTCGAGCACCACGTCCAGGTCGCCGGCCACGGTTTCGTCGGACAGGTTGATGAACCGGATCGAATCGTTGACCTTGCCGCTGTCGAAAAAGCTGAACTGCTGCTGGTAGCGCAGCATCTTCAGCGGCGGCTCGCCGAGCACGGTGAAGTACAGCGCCGGGCGCTCGGGCGTGGCCAGCGCAAACATCATCTGGTGCGCGAGCGTGGTCTTGCCGCAACCCGGCGGGCCGGCGATCAGGTTGAACGAGAACTCCGGCAGGCCGCCGCCGAGCACTGCGTCCAGGCCAGGCACGCCGGTGGCGAGCCGGTTGATTTCTACTTTGGTCTTCATTTCGATTTGTCCTGCACGGGCGAGCCGCTGAATTCGGGGGACCACAGCGTGCCGAGCAGGCGCTGGGTCAGGGATCGACCGATCAGGCTGTTCAGCAATTCGTGGAAGGTTTCGAGCGACGCATCGGTGGCCGCGGCCGCGGTATCGGCAGACTGCTGCACCAGCATCCTGCGCAGCGGTTGGAAGCTCACCGGTTCGGTGTCTTCCAGGGCCTGCAGCAGGCAGGGATGGGTTCGGCCGGCGACGGTCAGCGTGCGCCGGTACAGCGCCGCCAGGCCGCGCTGGCCCAGCACCGGCGTGAGCGCATCGACGATGTTGCCCCACCGGGCCACGGCCGCGGCGGCAACGAAGCCGGCGCCGCCGCTAGGGTCCTCTCTGGGGTCGTCTCTGGATTCTGTTCGGCTCATGGGGCAGGCCTTTCGCAGGGGGGCCTGTAAGGCAAAGGTGGATGCCTTTCGGAGTTTCGTCCCTTCCCGCAGTGCCGTCTGTGCGTTGCCGCACCAACAGCCAGCCCTTACAGTACGTTGCCCTCGCCACCGCCTGGCCGCGATCGCGCACTGACTGTCGCTCTCCGGCCCGACAAGAAAGCTTCGCCATGTCCGTCCAACGCCTCGTTCCCAGCCACGCAACCGCCTACCGCGCATTGATGCTGAAGGCCTATGCCGACCACCCGGACGCCTTCACTTCCAGCGTGGCCGACCGCGCCGCGCTGCCGCTGGCCTGGTGGGCGGCACGGCTGGAGCCGGCGGCGGACGCTGGTGAATGCGTGTTCGGGTGGGTCGAAGGCGGCCACATCCTCGGCGTGGCCGGCCTGTCTTTCGAAACCCGCGAGAAGACGCGCCACAAGGCCACGTTGTTCGGCATGGTGGTCGGCGAACAGGCCCGCGGCCGGGGCCTCGGCCGGCAACTGGTGCAGGCCGTGCTGGCCCACGCGCGCGCACGGCCCGGCCTGCGCGTCCTCCAGCTCACCGTGACAGAGGGCAACCAGGCGGCGATCGCCCTCTACCAAGGCTGCGGCTTCGAGGCCTACGGCACCGAGCCGCTGGCCGTGCGCGTCGGCGACGGGTTCGTGGCCAAGGTGCACATGTGGTGCGATCTCGCAAAGAACGCGCCGGCACCCTGATACCACCCCTTTACACGTCCAATTGCCCTCCGGCGGGCGCGGCCAGGGCGCAGGCTGCTATTCTTTCTATATGCCGACATCCCATTTCCTCGCCATGCGCAAAACCCTGCTCGCCCTCGCCTTGCTCACCGCCACCCTGGCCTGCCGGGCCGAGCCGCCCAGCACCGAATCCGTGGAGGCGCTGCTGGTGGCGACCAAGAGCGAAGCCATCATGGAGTCGGTCAACGCGAACATGGAAAACACCTTGCGCCAGGGCATGGCCCAGACGCTGGCCGGCCGCAAGGTCACGCCGCAGCTGCAGCGCTTCCTGGACAAAGCGCCGCGCCAGTTCGCCGAAGCCATGAAGGAGGAAATGTCCTGGGCCACGTTGAAGCCGCTGTACGTGCAGCTCTACCAGGAAAGCTTCACCCAGGAAGAGGTGGACGGCCTGGTGGCCTTCTACCGCAGCCCGGCCGGCGAGGCACTGACCAACAAGATGCCGATCGTGATGCAGAAGACCATGGCCCTGGTGCAATCGCGCGTGGCGCCGATGATGGAGAAGATGCGCATCGCCACCGCGCGGGCGATGGCCGAGGCGCAGTCCAGCAAATAGAGGCGCCGTGCGGCACGCCGCGCCGCCTAGGTGCTGTCCCGCTCCACGATTTCGAACCCGATGTCGACGATGTGCTGGTCGATGCGCACACCTTGGGACCGGCTCACGATCAGTTGCGCGGCGAGTTCCCCCATGCGAACGCCGTCGATCTTCACCGTCGTCAGCGGAGGGTCCAGGCTCCTGGCGAATTCGATGTCGCCGAGCCCGACCACGCCCATGTCGCGCGGCACCACCAGACCGCGCGCATTCAACTCGATCAGCACACCCAGCGCCAGCATGTCGGAACTGCAGAAGACGGCATCGGTTTGCGGGTACAGCGCGAGCGTTTCCGCAATGGCGGATCGCCCCGACGCCAGCGTGGTCGGCGCATCCACCACGACGGCGGGCACCTCCAGGCCCAGCGTCCCGGCGGCGCGGCGGAATCCTTCGAGCCGTCTTTGCGCACGCGGGTCACTGGCGGTCAGCAGCACCGGGCGGCGGTAGCCCTTGCCCGCCAGGAACCGGCAGACGGACTCGCCGATGCGTTCATGGGAAAAACCGACCAGCATGTCGATGGGTGTAGGCGTCAGGTCCCAGGTTTCCACCACCGGTATGCCGGAGGACAGCAACTGGCGGCGCCCCTCGACGGAGTGCAGGATGCCGACCAGCACGATACCGTCCGGCCGCCGGCGAATCACCGCATCCAGCAGCGCATCTTCGCGCGAAGTCTCGTAGCCGGTCTGCCCGATCATCAGCTGGTAGCCGGCCTGGTCCAGCGCGCTGGCCAGCGAACGGACGGTTTCCTGGAACACCGGGCCGGTGAGCGTGGGCAGCACGGCCGCCACCAGCTTGGCCCGGGAAAGCCGCAAGCCGCTGGCCATGGCGTTGGGCACATAGCCGATCTGGGCGACGACCTGCTTGACCTTCTGCAGCGTCAACGGTGAGACCTTGTCCGGCGTGTTGATCGCGCGTGAGACTGTCATCGTCGAAACGCCTGCCAGCCTGGCCACGTCATGGACGGTGAGCGCCTGGGTCTTCTTGATCACAGTTCCGATGCTCCTTTGCATTGCCGATGCTCGCATCGCGTGGCGACGCAGCGAGATCGAGGAACTGAAGAGTGTAGTGCTGTCACCCGGTCCGGATTCGGGTCTCAACGAAGGAAGACAGCGCCGCCGCCCGGCCGAGGGTTCAGAGCACGGCCTGCTCCGCGGACGACGGCGGCAACGATGGGGCCTCCTGTTCGGCCAGGTCTGTCGCCGCACCGGCCAGGGCCAGCAGCACGGTGATCCATGGCACGCTGGCCAGCAGCAGTGGAAGGCAGAAATCCATGGACATCGACCTGTCGAGGAAAGGATGGAAGACAAAGAAAGGGCTCTCGCGCCGGAGAGCCCCTGATCGCCATGGCGTCTACTGCTTGACGACCGCGATGTTGGAGACGATCGCCTTGCCGGTGACGCCCTGGAAGTCGAGCAACAGCCGGCCGTTGCTCACCGTCACCGGGAACTTCCGCACGATGGCCGTGTTGCGCGCGCCGGCGGCCTGCAGCACATCGAGGTTGGCAATTTGATTGGCACCGTTTGCATTCACGTTGAACACGCGTGCGCCATTGGCCGTGGCGGTGGGCTCGAGGAAACCCAGGGTGACCATGTAGGAGCCGTTGGCGAGCGGAAGGTTGTAGCTGAACGCATTGCCCTCGCGCCACATGTCCCAGACCCGGCCGGTTTCCGGAATGGTGGTGGTGCCGAGCCCATTGATCGCCACGGCCCCTGTCAGGCCGACGCTCGAACGCCCCGTGATCGGCGGCAGTTCGCCACCGACGAAGAAGTTGTCCGAACCGTAGCGGTGTTGGCCGAGCAGCGGGTCGTTGGAGAGGAAACCGGTGGTCAAGCCGCCGGCGGCGATGAAGAAGTTGGTCGCGTTCTCCTGCGCCAGGTTCCAGCTCACTGCGTCGGTGACGGTTTCCGAGCCGTGGGTACCGTTGACGACCACGCTGTTGTTGCCGGCCTGGAGCGCCACGTTCTTGAACTCGCACACCTTGAGCGGGCAGTCCGCCGCGGCCTTGCTGCCCACCGCCTGGCCATTGACCTGCAGCGTGATCGAACTCGCGTTGCTGTAGACCTTGATGTCGGTGACCGGATAAGCGCGTTGGGTGTAGCGGCGGCTGGTGATGTAGGTCACCGGCGTCTGTGTCCAGTTGGCCTTGTAGAAGTAGAAGACGTCCTTCTTGACGTCTCTTCCGAATGTGACAATGCCCTTGGTATTGGTCTGGCCGATGTCGCCCTCGTGCCGGTTGCCCGAGCCGAAATCGAACATGTTCCAGATCCAGGTGCCCATCAGATAAGGCCGCTTGACGATCTCGTTGTACGCCTTTTCGTGCACGTAGTTCGCATAACCTTCCGGTTGGTAGCAGATGCGGGTGAAGCCGCTGGTGTCCCTCGAGCAGACCCGGCCGCCGAACACGTTGTCGGTGTGGTGCGTGATGGCGTTGCCGGCACCGTACTCGCTCACGCCGATCGGCTGTGTCGGGATTTGCGCATGCAGCGCATCCAGGTTTTCGCCGAGCTGCGTCTCCGAGGTGCCGTAGTACCACTGGAAGTAGCGGTTGACACCGTAGGTATCGGTGTAGCCGGTCTGCGTCAGCGTATCGGGCAGCACGACGTCGCCATTGCGGGTGACCTGGTTGGCCAGGGTGGTCGCGCGGGTCGGATCCTCGGACTTGGCCACCTGGTTCAGGCTCTTCAACAGGGGTTGGACGTTGTTGCGTGCATCGTTGCCGCCGGTGACTTCATTGGCGATGGACCACAGGCCGATCGACGCATTGTTGAACTTCTGCCGGATCAGTTCCTGGAGTTGCACGCGCGCGTTCTCCGCGAACCCGGTGGTTTCGGGATCGACCAGGCTCGCCTTCGACGTGGCATTCACCAGCGGCAACTCGGCCCATACGACGACACCGAGCTTGTCGGCCTGCTGCACGGTGTAGTCGGAATGGGGGTAGTGCGCCATCCGCACCGTGTTGGCCCCCACTTCCTTGATGAAGGCGAAGGTCTGGTCGATATCCTCGTTGGTGATCGCCCAGGCCTTGCCCAGTTCGTCCTGGTGGATGTTCACGCCATGCAGAGGGATCGACTTGCCGTTCAGGAAGAAGCCCTGGTTCGCATCGAAGCGCATCTCCCGCACACCGAAGCGCTGCACCACGCGGTCGACCGCCGCCCCTGTCGAATCCTTCAGCTCCACGACCAGGTGGTAGAGGTAGGGATCGCTCAAGCCTTGCCAGAGGTGCGGCTGGTCGACGTTGATGTCCTGAGCCAGCGGTGCGCTTTGTCCAGCCTTCAGGGTCACCTGTGCGGTCGACGACTTCTTCAAGGTCTTCCCGTCGGCCTCGACGAGCGAAGCCGTCACGGTATAGGTCCCGTCGGTGGAAGAGTCGTTCTTCAGCTTGGCCAGCACGTTCACCGTGGCGCTCGTGCCCGTCAGCGAGGTGGTCTTGGCGAACACGCCGCTGCTGCCGAGATCGTCCAGCGCGATGTGCGCGGTGGACGGTGTTTCGATCAGCGACACGGTGCGGTACAGGCCGCCCGCCACGTTGAAGTCACCGCCGAGCGGGGCGATCGCCGTCGGGCTCGCATCGTTGGCCGCGGCCGAGTTGTCGGTCTTCACCAGCAGCACGTTCTTGCCGGCTTTCAGGCCGGACGTGACATCGAAACGGAAGGCCGTGAACGCACCTCGGTGCTGGCCGAGCTTGACGCCATTGAGCCAGACGTCGGCCACCATGCTGGCCGCATCGAATTGCAGCCACCGTGTCTTGCCTGCCGCTGCGGCGGCATCGAATTCCAGGCGGTACCAGCCCAGGCCGCGCTTGTAGTCAGGCGTCGTCGGCGTCGACTGCGCCGTGGTGGCGGCGTCGATCGCGTTCCAGGTGTGTGGCAGGTTCACCGTCGCCCAGTTGGTACCGCTGGCGGCCAGTGCCTGGGTGTCCGTCAGGTTGTCGTCCTGAACGAACTTCCAGTTCTTGGCCAGCGAGGTCTGGTTGCGCAGCGCGTCCACGGACACCGCGCCCGCACCGTTGCCACCGCCGCCGCCACCGCAGGCCACGAGTGCGGTCGAGACGACCAGGCCCAGGGCAAGCGCTTCGACCAGCCGCTTCATCTTGAAAATCTTGGATTGCATGGGAACTCCTATGGCGACGTCATTGACCCGACACCCCGCACGCGGTGAGGCTTGCCGTGGGAAAGTCGGCCGGTTTGAAATAGGCACCAGCGTTGCGCGGCGCCATTGATGGGAACAGTCGGCGCCGCCAGGAGGCGACGCCGCTCACCACTCACAACACTCAGTAGGTCAGCCCGAATCCGAACGGGTACAGCGTGTCCTTGGCCGGATAACCGGGCACGTCGGGCTGGTTGTCCACGATCGCCTGCAGGTTGTTGGCCAGTGCGAACGGCAGCTTGCCCTGCGGCTTGAACTTGCCGCTCAGCACGTCGAGCAGCGCCGTATTGCTCACGCCGAAGCCGGCCACGATGGCGCCAGCGTTCTTCAGGCCGCTCGCGTCGTCGAGCACATAGGGTTGGCGGAAGTAGATGCTCAGCACCGTCTTCTTGGCGCCGACCTCGTTCATCACGGCCTTGATATCGGCAAGCTTGGGCGAGATCTGCCAGGACTGCGATGCCGCCATCGCCGTGAACGACAGGTTGCTGGCTTC
Source organism: Rhodoferax koreense (assembly GCF_001955695.1). NCBI lineage: Bacteria > Pseudomonadati > Pseudomonadota > Betaproteobacteria > Burkholderiales > Comamonadaceae > Rhodoferax > Rhodoferax koreensis. The sequence continues at coordinate 4,381,463 of NZ_CP019236.1, forward strand.
CCACGGATAGGCACCGCCGAAGCCCAAACCATTGTCCAGGTTCGTCGGATCGTCTGCACCGTAGGTCTTGCCGGTGATGGGGCTGATGAAGGCCGGATTGGCGCCGGTGGCCGGATCACTGCTCCGATAAACGCCGGTGGCCGCACGTGGATTTGAGACCTCCACGCGGATGACGGCGTAGTCGGCGCCGGCCGCGCTCGGGCGTACACCGTTGACCAGCGCTTCACCGTCGGTCACGGCATAGCCGTATTTCTCGACGTCGGACTTGGCCATGCCCATGGTGTAGACCTTGGCGGCGGCCTTGAGGGGCAGCGTCTTGTCCTGGTTCTGCAGCAGCGTGATCGATTTGCGCTGCACTTCCATGCCCTTGGCGCGGTTGGCATCGCTGCCGATGGCGGCCGTGGCCAGGCTCGCGTCCACGTACGGGTTCTCGAACAGGCCGAGCTGGAACTGCTCCTTCAGCAATCGCCGTGCGGCTTCGTTGACGCGGTCCACGGTGATCAGGTTGGCGTTGACGAGGTCGACGATGGTCTTCACGCTGTTGAAGCCGGAGAGCGTTTCGGTGCCGCCGTTGATGGCGGTGGCCACGCGTTCGGGCACGGTCTTGTTCTCGAGGCCCCAGGCGCGATCGTTGATCACGCCGGTGTCCGAATTGACATAGCCTTTGAAGCCCAGCTTGCCGCGCAGCAGATCGGTCACGATCTGCTTGGAAAACGCCATGCCGAGCTGGTCGTATTTGACGCCTTCGTACGTCACGTTGATGGGCACGCCGTAGTACGGCATGATGGCCGAAACCCCGGCGTTGATCGCAGCCATGAAGGGCTTCAGGTGGTAGCCGAAGTTGCCGCCCGGGTACACCTGGGTCTTGCCGAAGGTGTAATGCGGATCGAGGCCGAGCTCCTGCGGTCCGCCACCCGGGAAATGTTTCATCGTCAGGGCCACCGCCGATGTGGGGCTCACCGAGCTGCCGTTCACCATCGGCCCCTGCAGGGTCTCCACCAGTGTCTTGATGATGTTCGAATTGAGGTCGGCGTTTTCCGTGAAGGTCTCGTGCACGCGGTACCAGCGCGGTTCGGTGGACATGTCCGCCATGTAGCCGTACATGCCACGCAGGCCGATGGATTTCCATTCGTCGCCCATGGTCTGGGCAAAAGTCTTGACGATGGACATGTCGCCGACGGTGGGCTCCTTGCCGGACTTCAGGGACTCTTCGCCCAGGGCCGCGGCCGAGATGCCCGCTTCCTTGGGGAATTCTGTGAAGGCGCCCGCGGCTTCGTTGATGCCGACACGTGCGTCCTTCTCGTAATGGTTGCGCGCGTTGGACTTGAAGATCGACGGAATGCCCAGGCGCGAGGCCTCCGACAGTTCCTGCACCGCATTGGTGAACGTCGCGGCCTGCAGCGGCGTCACCTGGCCGGACGTTGGCGTGGCCGTGACCACGCTGCGCAGGATGAAGCGGCGCATTTTGTTGTCGTTAACAAAAGTAGTTGCGTTGGCCGGCAAGGCCCCGTTCGTCCCCGCATTCATGGTGTCGATCAGCATCAGGCCGGCTTTTTCCTCCAGGGTCATCTGGCCGACGAGGTCGTCGATGCGCTTGTCGACCGAAAGCCGCCAATCCTCATAAGGATCCAGTTTGCCGTTGCCGTTCAGATCCTTGAATTTCTTCGCATCGACCGTCAGGATGGGCTTGCTGCGCGCACCCAGATCCGGCTGGGCCATTTCCCCACCGCCGCCGCCGCAGCCGGCCACGGCGAATGCGACCGCGCCGAAGGCGCCCACGATCGACAGCGAGATGGGTGATAACCGAAGCGTCCGGACCAGTCCCCTCGTCGCGCTTGCTGCTTTTTTCATCTTGTCTCCGTTGTGTTGATGCAAAGAAATGTCAACTATTGTTAACGTTATCCGAATTGTTAACGATGACATTTTGACGGTCAACCCGTTTTGATGGGGACTTTCCCTTAAGCGCTGGAAAAGGCATGGCGGCGCCGGGAACCCCTGAAGGCGTTCGAGCGTCGGCGCTCGCGGGGACGCTATCGACCGAGTGTCCGGTGGCTCAATTGCTGACCCACGAAGCCGTCGAACGCAGCCAGCAGCGGCCCCACCGCCACGGCATCCCCTTCGATCTGCTTCAACGCCGCGCAAACGGCTTCCAGGGTGGACAGCTGATCGGGCCGGCGCGCCTTGCGGATCAGGTACCTGGATGGGGGTATGTCGCGCAGTGCCAGCCGCGGCAACTGCTGCAGCGCCGGGCTGGCGTAGAGCATCTTGCGGCTCTTGCGCCAGGTGCCGTCGAGCACCACCAGGCGCAGCCGCGCCGGCTCGGCCAGGCTGGCCGCATCGAGCGCAGGTGGGGGTACCAGGTCCACGGCCTGGTCGAGCGGTGTTGCGGGGTAGAGCAACACCGGCCGGCGCGGCGCGTCGCCCGCGTTCCACGGCGCCGTGAGCCAGGTCTTGTCATCGAAGGCCTCGCCGACCACCAGCCTGCTGTGCGGCAGGCACAAGTGCAGCAACCGCGCGCTGTTCTTGGCATGGGCCACTTCCAGCGGGTGCTGCAGGATCAACACCTCGACGCGGTGCGCCACCGGCACCACCCAGCCGCAGATGCAGGCGCTGGCCGGCCGGTTGCAGGCGGCGCAGCTTGCGCGCCGCGAAACCGGTGGGTTATTCGGCAATGTCCACGACGCTGTAGCCGGCGTCGGCCTTGATCTGGGCCTCGGTGTAGGGCAGCTTGTTCCACTGGCCCGCCGCATATTTGCGCGTCTGGTCGCTGTAGAAGGGGCTGGCCGGGTTGGACGACTGGCCGTAGGTCAGCAGGCCTTCGGCGACCGGGCCGGCGCTGTCCCAGGTGACGAACTGGATGTAGCTGTTGCCGGCCGCGCCGGCCTGGGTCAGTGGGTCGGCGGTGTAGATGAAGTTGCCGGGTGCGACTTCGGTCTTCTGGCCGTTCCAGTTGTAGAAGGTCTTGGCGCCGCCGGGCACGGCGATGTTGCCGTCGGCACGCACGAGGATCTGCACGTCCTGCGGCCGTGTGCGGCGCTTTTGCGGGGTGTCGAACTGCGTCGAAGCCACCAGGGTCTCCAGCTGCGCCAGCGCCGCCGCGGTATTGGCCGCGCCGCGCGGCGTGGTCATCGGGTTGGCCGGGTCGAAAGGCACGGCCCACCAGCTCTGCGCATTGAGTTCCCCGAGCGCCAGGTAGAGTTCCTGGAACAGGATCGCCCCCTGGCTGCTCATGCCATGGGTCTTGTCCCAGTCCTGCAGCACGGTGCAGGCGTCGCGCGCGGCGGCGCTGGCGTTGGTCGAAGCCAGGCAGGCGGTGGTGAAGTCGGGCAGCCAGCGTTCGGCGCGCAAGAAACGGGTCTTCACCAGCACCTGCTGCAGGTTGGCCAGGTTGAAGCGCTTGCCGGCCAGGCCGTCGGTGCCGGCCAGCCGGTCCTGGACCTGCGCATGGCCGGTCTGGGTGCGGTTGTTCTGCAACTGGCCTTCGGCATTCGGACCGGTGGCGATGATCTTGCGGAAACCGGTGAGGAAGGTGTCGAGGCTCGGCCACCAATGGCTGTCGTTGGTGTTGAGCACATAGTCGGAACGTTTCACCCAGGGGCGGTCGGCCGCGGGCACCGCGCCGCGCCAGTCGCATGCGGCAGTGGTGCCGCTGAGCACGACCACGCCGGTCGAAGCCAGCAGCGCATCGAACGGCGCGCCGACCGAGGCGCCGGGCACGCAGCCGCCGAGCAGTTGCGCGTCGCTCACGTTCGCCGCCACGGAATAGTTGGCGAACAGGGTCTGGCCGGCGCTGTCGGCGGCGACGGTGTTGACCCAGGGCAGCGCCATGTATGTCGCCGAGGCCTGGCGCAGGCTGTCCACGCTGTCGGCCTTGCCGTTGAGCAGCAACTGGTCCATCAGCTTGTAGTTGGACAGGTTCGCGTCCTGGATGGCAAAGGCCGCGCTGGTGCTCCAGGTGAAGCTGCTGTCCATCAGCATCGGGCCGTATTCCGTGGTGTAGAGCGTGCGCGTGATCGGCACCACGCTGCCGTCGGCGGCGGTGCCGTTGATGGTCAGGGGCACAGCCGTCATCGCCACGGATTGGCCGTCCTTGATGTAGCGCGTGGGGCTGGCCGGGTCGAGCGCCAGGTAGCGCAGCGTGAAGCGGTTGTCGGTGGACAGCGTATGCGTCCACGCCAGCTTGCTGTTGAAGCCGATGAGCGGCAGCGGAACGCCGAGCAGCGTGGCGCCGTTGACGTCGTAGTTTTCATTGGCGACCGTAAGGTGCAGCTGGTTCAGGCGCAGCACGCCCCACCATGGGAAATGCGGGTTCGCCAGCAGCAGGCCACGGCCGTTGTCGGTCACGTCGCTGCCCAGGCCGTAACCGTTGGAGCCCACCTCGTGTTCGCGGATCTTCGAAAGCGCCTGCCCGATCGGCGAGGATTCGTAGGCCGCCGACGTGGCCGCCACCGGGGCAGCGGTGGCCACCTTCGCACTCTTGGACGCCGTGGGCGGCTGCGCGCTGCCGATCTCGCCGATGAAGCCCAGCGAACTGGCCGTGATTGCGGCCTGCAGCACGCGCAGGTAGGCGTCGGACTCGGTCATCGGCCGCAGCCAGGGCTTGCCGGCGCAGGCGGCCGGCAATTGGGCGGCCGGGGTGTCGCGCAGATAACGGTTGTAGCCGGCGGCAAAACCCGACAGCAGCCCCTGCACCTGGGTGCTGGCCGCGGCCTTGGTTTTGGCGACCTGGTCGGCGGTCAGCAGGAGCCGGTAGAAGAAGTCCGAATCGACGTTGCCGAAGGTAGTGCCGAACTGGCCCAGGTAGCCGTTGGCCATGCCGAAATACTGCGCCCTTTCACCCCGCAGGGTGACCAGTTCCTCGGCGTAGAGGCAGAGGTTTTCCTTGGCGAAGGCATAACCGTAGCCATAACCCGCGCCGGCAAAGCTGTCGGCCTTGATGTGCGGCACACCGCCCGTGGTGTAGCGGATGCTGGCGGCCAATGGGCTGGCCACGCCGCCGTCCCCGCCACCGAGACACCCCGACAACAGCACCGCAGCGGAGATCATCGACAGGGAGAGGGGGAGGCGCAACCGGTATCTGGTGAAAAGCTGGGGCACGATGGTTTCCTTGGCGCAGGTTCAGGCGCCGGTGAGGGCTGATGGGGAGCCTGCGCGGGAATTCGGCACCGTGGATGCACGAAAAATTGTTCACAAGCAGCGAAGCCAATGCGCACGGAATACAAGTGACGCTTGGACAAGCCACAGTTTAGGCCAAGCAGATACAAAATATAGCGGTTTTGTGTAAAAAACTACGGGAATCTTCCCTTGCCACAAAACGTAAAAATGGCGTAGTGCACTTGACAAATTGCGTCCATCACGCCGCTACGGCAGAGCGTCAGCGACCTTGCGTCGCCGCTTCAGGCCTCAAGCCTGGCCCAGCGCCTTGACCTTGTCCATCAGCCGTTCGAACACGGCCGGCGAAACGAACTTGTCGACTTCCCCGCCCAGCACCGCGATCTCCCGGACGAAAGTGCTGGAGACGAACTGGTATTTGTCGCTCGGGGTGAGGAAGACGGTTTCCACATCGGGCATCAGCGTGCGGTTCATCCCCGCAAGCTGGAATTCGTAGTCGAAATCCGTCACCGCCCGGAGGCCGCGCACCATGGCCTTGCCGCCGCGCGCCACCACGAAGTCGCGCAGCAGCCCCGAGAAACTCTCGACCGTCACGCGCGGATGGGCCTTCACCGCCTCGCGTGTCATCTCGATGCGCTCCTCGAGCGAGAACATGGCCTTCTTGTGGTGCCCGGCGGCCACGGCCACGATCACCGTGTCGAAGAGCTGCGTGGCCCGTCGCACCACGTCCTCGTGGCCCAGGGTCATCGGGTCGAAGGTACCGGGATAGACGGCGATGATCTTGTGCGACATGGCGGGGTCCTAGGCAGTGGCGGTATCGGGGAGGCGACGCAGCAGGTGCGCATGCACCGCGCCGGCCTTCAGGTGGCGGTGCAACGCCAGGCCGATCTCCGCCAGGGCTTCATCGGTCCAGCGCTGGCCGGCCTCGAGGTAGATCTGGCCATCGGGCTTGATCGCGGCGGCCGCGGCGCGCAGCGCCGGCTCGTAGACCTCGGCGTCGAACGGCGGGTCGAGGAAGACCGCGTCCTGGCTCGCGGGGGCCAGCTGGCGCAACTGGCCGACGCCGTCGCCGCGCCGCACCTGCACCGCGCTGGCGGCGAGTTTCTTCTGGGTCGCCATGAGTTGCGAGACCAGGATGCCATCCTGCTCGACGATGATAACTTCGGCCGCGCCGCGCGAGGCGGCTTCGAAGCCGAGCGCGCCGGTGCCGGCGAACGCGTCGATGCAGCGCCAGCCGGTCAGGTCCTGGCCGAGCCAGTTGAACAGGGTTTCGCGCACGCGGTCGGGCGTGGGGCGCAGGCCGGGCTTGTCGGCCACGGGCAGCTTGGTGCGCTTCCACAGGCCGCCGATCAGGCGGATCTCACCGGGCGGCGTGGTGTTGCGCCGGGGCGTGGTCGGTTTCTTTTTGGCCTGCGGCCGTTCGGAGCGGGGAGCGGTGGTCATGCCGCGAGCTTAATGCAAGCCCGCATCAGGGGGCGCCGCCACCCACCACCACCGTCACCATCTTTTCCGGCTGCAGCTTGCGCGCGAAGGCGGCCTTCACGTCGGCCACGGTGATGGCATTCACACGCTGCGTCCAGGTGTCGAGGTAATCGAGCGGCAGCCTGTTCCAGGCGATGTTGGCCACGTTGTCGAGCAGCTTGCGGTTGCTGTCGATGCGCAGCGCGAAGCCGCCGATCAGGTTGTCCTTGGCGGCCTTGAGCTCGGCCGGCGTCGGCCCGTCGGCCACGAACTTGGCCAGCACCTCGCGCGACACCTGCACGGCCTGGGCCGCCTGGTCGGGCCGGGTCTGCAGGCCGATGGTGAACGCACCCGCATGCTGGCCCGGCGCGAAGTAGCTGTAGACGCTGTAGCTCAGGCCGCGCTTCTCGCGCACCTCCTCGGTGAGGCGCGAGACGAAACCGCCGCCGCCGAGGATGTAGTTGCCGACCGTCAGCGCGAAGAAGTCCGGATCGTCGCGCTTGAAGCCGGGCTGGCCGATGAACACCTGCGCCTGCGCCGAGGCGAACGGGATGCGGATGTCGTTGGGTGCCGCGAGCGGCGCCACCTCGCCCACCGGCGGCAGCGGCGTGCAGCCTTCGGTCGCCGGTATGCGCGACAGCAGCGTGCGCACCAGGGCATCGGCCTGCGTGCGGTTCACCGCACCGACCAGGCTCACCGTGGCCCGGCAGGGCTGGACCATGCGCGAGAAATACGCCTGCATGTCGCTGGTCTGCACACGGTCCAGGGAGGCCTGCGTCAGCTCGTAGCCATACGGGTGATCGCCATACACGGCATGCTGGAACGCCCGGCCGGCGATGGTGGCCGGCTTGGTGTCGGCCTCCTTCAGGGCGGCGGCGATGCGCTGGCGTTCGCGCTGCCACAGATCGGCGGCGAAGGCCGGCTCGCCGAGCTGGCGCGCGGCCAGGCGCGCGGCCTTGTCCATCAGGTCCGGGTAGGTCAGCGTGCGCAGCGAAAAGCTCATGCGGTCGTCGCCCGCACCCGCACCGAACGACGCCCCGAGATCGACCCAGGCCTCGCTCCAGGCGTTCTGGTCGAGCGCGGGTTCACCGCCGCGTGCGGCCACGCCCTTGTTGCTCATGCTGGCCGTGAGGCTGGCCAGGCCGGCTTGCGCTGGTGGATCGCGCCGGCCGCCGGCGTCGAAGTCGATCTGCACATCGAGCATCGGAATGGCCGGGCTTTCGACGAGGAAGACGCGCGCGCCGCTGGGCTGCGTCCACTGCTGGATCGGAATCGCCGCCCAGGCGGAATGGATGCAAAACAGGCCGCTCGCGCAGATGAATGCTGCGCTGCTAGCTATTTTTTTGATAGTGATCATGGCGTGGTGCTCTCAATGCCTGGCGCCGGGTGGCGGGGTGCGCGGCTTGCGGTTCGGATCCACCGGCTGGGGCCGCAGGACGCCCACGGTGAGCTGGTCATCGCCAAAGTATTTCGCCGCCACGGCCTGCACCTGGGCGGCGGTGACGTCGCGCAGCCGCGCAATGATGCGGTCGCCGGCATCGATCGGCAGGCCCTGCACCCAGTTGCTGCCGAGTTCGCGCGCCTGGCCCATCACCGAGTCGAGCTTGTAGACCTCGCTCGACACCCACTGCGTCTTCACGCGCTGCAGTTCGGCGTCGGACACGCCCTCGCGGGCGATGCGCGCCACCTGCTCGCGCAGCGCGGCTTCCACCTGTTCGGCCGTCTTGCCGGCGGCGGGCACGCCGTCGAGCGTGAACAGCTGGGGGCCGCGGCCGAGCAGGCCGTTGCCGGCGCCGGCGCTGTCGGCCACGCGGCCCTCGCCCTGGGTGAGCGCGCGGTCCAGCCGCGCCCCGGGATAACCATCGAGCACCTCGGCCAGGATGGTCAGCGCCAGCGCGTCGTTGCTGCCGGCGTCGGTCGCGTCGATGCCGGCAAAGGACGGCACCCGGAAGGCCAGCGCCACGTAGGCCTGCTCGGCCGGCGCCTTGAAGTCGATGCGGCGGATGCCGGCCTGCGCGGGTTCGATGCGCGGCTTGCGTGCGGGCAGCGCGCGCTGCGCAATCGCGCCGTAGTACTTCTCGACGAGGCGCTTGGCTTCGGCCACGTCCACGTCGCCGGCCACCACCACGGCGGCATTGTGGGGTGCGTACCAGGTGCGCCAGAAGTTGCGCACGTCGTCTGGTGTCATTGCGTCGAGGTCGCTCATCCAGCCGACCACGGGGCGGTGGTAGGGCGAGGCCGTGAACACGGCCGCGTTCAGCGCCTCGTAGAGCTGGGCGCGCGGCGAATCCTCGGTGCGCATGCGCCGCTCTTCCTTCACGACTTCGATCTCCTTCTTGAATTCACCGTCGGGCCACTGGTTGTGGGCGAAACGGTCGGCCTCCAGGCGGATCACGTCCTCGAGCCGGCTGGAAGGAATCTGCTGGTAATAACCGGTGTAGTCGCGCGTGGTGAATGCGTTCTCGCGCCCGCCGAGCGCGGCCACGCGGCGCGAGAACTCGCCGGGCTTCAACTGGGCCGAACCCTTGAACATCATGTGCTCGAGCGCATGGGCCACGCCGGACGTGCCGTCCACCTCGTCGATCGCGCCCACGCGCACCCACAGCATGTTCACCGCCGTCGGCGCGCGCCGGTCGGGCTTGATGATCACGGTCAGTCCATTGGGCAGCACGAACTGCGTGGCCTGGGCGGAGGCCGAGGCGCTCGGCTGGGGCGTGGCGGAAGGGCCGGGGGATGGTGCGGTCTGCGCGATGGCTGGAAGCCAGAATCCAAGACAAAGCAAGGAAGAAAACAGGACGTTGAAGCGTTTCATAGAATCATTGATTCTAAGAACGCACCAAATGTTCAGCTTTTTCAAGAAAAAACCGCTTCCACCCGCAGTTCAGCCCGAAGTCGCCGCGCCGCCGCCCCTGCCCGAACCAGCGACGCCCGCGCCCGAAATCGCCGCGCCCTCCGCTGAACCTGCGCCCGAAGCCACGCTCGATCCGGCGCTGCTCGTGCCCGAGCTCGCGCCGCGCTTCGAGATGCCGGCCGAGAAATCCGGCAGCTCGCCCCTGGGCTGGCTGCGCAACGCCTTCGGCGGCAAACCGCCGGCCGAACCGGCGCCGCAGCCCGATGCCGCGGCCCCTGTCCAACCGGTGCCAGCCCCTGCCCCGATACCGACCCCTGCAACGCCGCCCGCAGCCGCGCCGGCGCCCGGCCCAGCCCCCTCGTGGAAGCCAGCACCCGAGCCTGCCGTCGACTTCCCGGCCGCCGAGCCCGCCGTCGCGCCCGCACGCAAGGGCTGGCTCGACAAACTCAAGGCGGGCCTGCGCAAGACCGGCTCGAGCATCGCCACCGTCTTCACCGGCACGCAAATCGACGACGCGCTCTACGAGGAACTCGAGGACGCGCTGCTGATGGCCGACACCGGCGTCAAGGCCACCGAACGCCTGCTCGCCGACCTCAAGCGCCGCGTGAAGGAGCACAAGGCCGCCGACCCGGCCGCCGTCAAGGGCCTGCTGGCGGACGCCCTCACCGACCTGCTCACCCCCTTGCAGAAGTCGCTCGTGATCGGCCAGTACACGCCGACCGTGATCATGGTCACGGGTGTGAATGGCGCCGGCAAGACCACGTCCATCGGCAAACTCACCAAGCACCTGGCCACCGAAGGCGCGAGTGTGCTGCTGGCCGCGGCCGACACCTTCCGCGCCGCGGCACGCGAGCAGCTCGGCGTCTGGGCCGACCGCAACACGGTGGAGATCATCAGCCAGGAAGGCGGCGACCCGGCCGCGGTGAGCTTCGACGCGGTGAGCGCGGGCAAGGCGCGCGGCAAGGACGTGGTGCTGGTGGATACCGCCGGCCGCTTGCCGACGCAGCTGCACCTGATGGAAGAACTGAAGAAGATCCGCCGCGTGGTGCAGAAGGCGGATGCGACCGCACCCCACGAGGTGCTGCTGGTCATCGACGGCAACACCGGCCAGAACGCGCTGGCCCAGGTCCGCGCCTTCGACGACGCCATCGGCCTGACCGGCCTGATCGTCACCAAGCTCGATGGCACGGCCAAGGGCGGCGTGCTCGCGGCGATCGCGCAGGAGCGGCCAATCCCGGTCTACTTCATCGGCGTCGGCGAAAAGCTCGAGGACCTGGAAACCTTCAACGCGCGCGAATTCGCGCAGGCGCTGCTGAGCTAGGCACCAGCGGGCGGCTTGCGCAGCGTCCTCCCACGCATCGACGCCTCCCCGCATACCGATCCGCTTTCCACTGGCTGCAAAGAGTCGGCCAGTGCGTTTCTATTTATATTTTTGATGTATACATAAAAAATATAAATTACAAATTAAGAACAAAATTTATCGACGTTAAAAATTTGACGAGCTGTATTTCGGTATACGAATAGCATGCAAGCCTCAATTAGTTCAAAAACTCAGCAAATTTTGAGGAAGCACCATGCCAACCACTTCGTTTTTCAAGCGGATCCCATCGGTCAAACTCTGGACTGCGGCTGCCGTCGCTTTGTGGGGCCTGCAGGCCAGCTCAGCAGGCGCCACGACCACTCTGGCCTACCAGGACACTTTCGAGGGCGGGCAAACCGTCGACTATGTCAACAGCGCTCCCGTGTTCGGCGAGACCGTCTACCACGCGGGCTTGATGCAATTTATTAAAACGGACGACGGGGTCTCCAGTCTCTTCCAGGCCTACTGCGTACAACTAAGTCAGTATTCCGGTTACGCCACCAACGTCTACAGTCTCGTCGACGGCCTCAGCTACTTCGGCGCGGAAAAGGCGGACGACCTTCGCCGCCTGATGACCGAGTTCGATCGATGGAATGGCAGCAGCCCGCTCACCGCCCAGGCCACCGGCGCACTGCAAATGGCCATCTGGGAAATCGTGCAGGAAACCGATCGCATCGACGGCAGCCTGCACTACGACCTGGCTTCCGGCAATCTGATCGAAACATCGACCGGCGTCGGTACCGCCGCGCTCGCCCAGGGCTGGCTGGACGGGTTGAAGTCTGTCACCAGCCAATACCAGATCAGCGTCTACACCAATCCGACCTACCAGGACTACTTGGTTGTCGACAAGCTGTCGAGCGGCGGTTCTGGCGAGAACCACGTGCCCGAGCCGGGCAGCCTGGCCCTGATGCTGGGCGCGCTCGGGGTCATGGGCGGTGTCGCAAGCCGCCGGAAGACGCACCCCGTCTGAGCCCTGCTCAACCGCCTGGCTGCCCGTCGGCAGGCGGCCTCTTGTCGCAAGCGCCGGTGAAAAGCCGCTTGCCATTGGGCGCAATCAACCGCGCCTCGCGCGCCGAGCGGTCCACCACCCACTGCGCGGCGCTGCCGAACACCACGGCGGTGTCGGTCACGTAGCCGGAACTCAGCCACTGCCGATTGACCACGACGGCATCCTCGCTGTCGCTGAAACGGATCTGCACCCCGCGCCGCACGGCGCCCTTGCCGTCGGATTGCAGATCGCAATACAGCGTCTGCATGTCGGGCGGCCCCCCCTCTTCCAGGCTCTTCCTGGCCAACTGCACGGCCCGGCCGGGCTGGCTCGAGGCCTGGCAGGCGAAGTCCGCCACCATCCAGGTGCCATCGAGCATGTGCACGGCGTTGAAGGCCAGGCCAGCCACGTCGATCGCACCCGCGCGCCGCTGCGGCGGCAGCACCGGCGCATCGGGCGACAGCGACCCTGAAGGCAGCGTGGAGGCCAGCGTGGCGATGCGCAGCGGGCCCTGGCAATCGGCCACGAACTCCGCCCGCCCGGCAATCGGGCTCGGCTGGCGCATGTTGATCAGGAAATAACTGCCGACCACGTAGCGGCTGCCGATCAGTTCGAGCGAAATGGTGTCCACGCCGATCAACACGTCGTCGATGCGCTGCACCATCTGGAAGTCCTTGGCCACCGGCTCGGGGGCCGTCTCCGCAAGTGCGCCAGCGCCGCCAAGGGTGATGAGCAGGCCGGTGAGCGCGGAACGGATCGGGGGCATGGTGTCCAGAAGTGAGGTCCGCCGCAGTTTACCTGCCGGTATCTCCCGGGTTGGGCGGATACATCTCCAAATGCAACTCAGGCCGCGAGCATCGGCCTTTCCTCGCGGAAGCCCGCATACGCGCGCCGCGCGAGCGCCCGGGCCAGCACCCAGGCCGGGTCCACACACCGTAGCCGCGGGTGACCGGGCACGGCGGGCAGCGCCAGCGGGATCTCGGTGCAGCCGAGGATCAGCGTGGACAGGCCATGCCGTTCGGCCAGTGCGCGCGCCACGGGTTCGAAACAATCGCGTGCCAGCGCCAGGTCGTTGACCTTCACGCCGTGGTAGATGCCATGCATCAAACGCTCGCGCTCGGCCTCGGTGGGCAGATGGCAGGCGATGCCGGCGTCTCGCAGCACACCGTCGTACAGGCCTGCGCGGTAAGTGCCGGCTGTCGCCAGTAGGCCGACTTCGCGCACGCCTTGCGCCCGCAGGTCGTGAGCGACTTCATGCGCCACGTGCAGCACTTCGATCTGCGGGAACCGCTGCTGCAGCAAGCCGTGCCAGGCATGGGCCGTGTTGCAGGCCACGGCCACGGTGGTGGCGCCGAGCGCAGCGAGCCGGCCCAGGGCCTGCAGCATCGGGTCGAGCGGCTGGTGCGCGCCAGCTCGCCCGGCATGCGGCGCATCCAGGGCGGCGGTGCGGTCGGGCACGGGCACCTGGGCCAGCCAGTGTTCGGGGAACGACTGGTCCGACACCGGCAGGCCGAGCGCCTGCAGATGCGCCGCGCAGGCCTGCACGAACAGCCGTGCGAAATCCGCCCCGGCCGCCGGGCCCATGCCGCCGAGGATGCCGACCACGCTGGGGGATTTCATCGCCGCGGCTCCGCTCACATCGCGGGTTTGTCGCTGAGCGCCTTCAAGTTGTCCTTCAACTGTTGGCTCATCGGCAGGTTCAGGTTGATGTTCTTCGGCGGGATCGGCGACATGAACCACTTGGTGTAGAGTTTCTCGAAGTCACCCGACTTCATGAGGCCCGAGATCACGCCGTCGACCAGCGCCTTGAAGGCCGGGTCGTCCTTCCTCAGCATGCAGGCGTAGGGCTCGACCTGCAGCGAATCGCCGACCACGTCGAGCGAGGCCGGATCCTTCGAGTTGGCCTTCAGGCCGAACAGCAGGATGTCGTCCATCGCGAAGGCCACGGCGCGGCCGCCTTCCACCATCAGCAGCGAATCGTCGTGGTCCTTGCCCAGCACGACGTTCATGCCGAGGTTGTTGTCGGTGTTGTACTTGCGGATCACCTGGGCGTTGGTGGTGCCGGTGGTGCTGGCCACGTTCTTGCCGGCCAGGTCGGCGTAGTTCTTGATGTTGGAAGACTTCTTCACCAGCAGCCGCGTGCCGGTGTAGAAATGGTTGATGGCGAAGGCCACTTCCTGCCCGCGCGTCGTGTTGTTGGTGGTGGAGCCGCATTCGAGGTCGATCGTGCCGTTGGTCAGCAGCGGGATGCGGTTCTGCGAGGTGACGGGCATCATGACCACTTCAAGCGCGGGCTTGTTGACCTTCTTCTTCACCGCATCGACGATGGCCGCCGTCAGGTCGGCCGAGAAACCCACCGCCGCGCCGGCCCCCGCGAGGTAGCTGAAAGGCACGGAGGATTCGCGGTAGGCCACGGTGATCTTGTTGCTCTCCGTCACCTTGGAGAGCGTGTCGGCATGGGCGGCGGCCAGCAGTCCGCAGGCCAGCAGGGAGGCGGTGGTCACAACGTGGAATTTCATGCAAGTCCTTTCGGGGGGGGCGGTTGGGAGGATCGAAAACGCAGCGCCAGTGTAGGCAGAGCTTCCTGGGCGCGGAAATTCATTTTGAGGGACAGCCCATGCCGGAAAGTTATGGGCAGGGCGCCCCACGGCCGGCCGCCGGCCCATGAGTTCGCGTCATGGGCGGCCCCGCTTTTTGCATTGTTCAAAGTCTGCCATCCCCCGTAAAGTCGCCGCATTCAGGGAGAAAACCAATGCGGGTCTGCGTGATGGGGGCGGGAATCGTCGGTCTGGCCACGGCCTATCGGCTCAACGATGCGGGCTTCGATGTGACCGTGGTCGACCGCGCCGCCCCGGGCCGCGGCGCCAGCGGCGGCAACGGCGCACAGCTCAGTTATTCCTATGTGCAGCCGCTGGCCGATCCGTCGATCTGGGCCCAGTTGCCCACGCTGCTGTTCTCCAGGTCGTCACCCCTGAAGCTGCGCCCCCAGCTCGATCCGGCGCAATGGCGCTGGGCGCTGCAGTTCCTCGCGGCCTGCAATGCCGAGACCTCGCGCAGCACCACCGTGGCCCTGCTCGCGCTGGCCGCACGCAGCCGGCTCGGCTTCGAAGCGATGATGCAGCGCGAAGCCCTGGCCTGCGATTTCTCGGCCACCGGCAAGCTGGTGCTGTACGCCACGGCAGCTTCGTTCGAGAAGGCGACGAAACAGCTCGCGCTGCAGCAGTCGCTCGGCGTGCAGCAGCGCGCCGTGGACGCGGTCGAATGTGTGGCCATCGAGCCCGCGCTGCGGCACTACGCGCCGCACATCGCCGGCGCGATCCACACGCCCAGCGAATGCGCAGCCGACTGCCTGAAGACCTGTAGCGGCCTGGTCGACGTGCTGCGCGCGCGCGGCGTCGCCTTCCTGCTCGACACCCACATCGAAGGCTTCGAGCGGCGTGGCGAGCGGCTCGTGGCGCTGCGCACCGCGCGTGGCGAGGTCACGGCGGATCAATTCGTCATGGCGCTGGGCGCGTTCTCGCCGAAGCTGGCCGGCATGCTCGGCGCGTTCCTGCCGGTGTATCCGCTCAAGGGTTACAGCATCACCGTGCCCACCGATCTCGCCGCAAGCGACGCGCCGCGCGTCAGCGTGACCGACAGCGCGCGCAAGGTGGTGTTCGCGCGGGTCGGCGAACGCCTGCGCGTGGCCGGTATGGCCGAACTCGTGGGCTACGACGACGCCATTCCGGACGACCGCATCGCCTCGCTCGTGGTCTCCACGAAAACGCTGTTCCCGGCCTGCAGCAGCTTTGCCGAGTTGAACCCCTGGACCGGCATGCGCCCGGCCACACCCACCGGCCTGCCCATCGTCGGCCGGCTGCCGCGCGCGCCGAGCAACCTGGTGTTCAACACGGGCCATGGCGCGCTCGGCTTCACGCTGGCCTTCGGCACGGCGGAAGGTGTGGTCGAAAGCCTCGGGTGACCCCGTTCGCACTGAGCCTGTCGAAGTGCTCCTTGAAGGGACACAGGTGCTTCGACAGGCTCAGCACGAACGGAGTGTGTCGCCGACTTGGATTAAACGACCTCGGCCAGCGTCTGCTGCAGGCAGCGCACAAAAGCCCGCGCCGCCACCGAACCCGGCTTGCCTGCCGGCCGCAAGGCCATGATGGGCACGGGAATCAAGGGTTCGAGCGCGAGCACATCGACCTTCGCCGGGTCCGCCGAAGCCGCCGTGCACCCGTCCACCAAGGCCACGCCCAGCCCGTGGTGCGCCAGGGCCAGCGCCGCATGGTAGGTCTGCACCGTCAGCCGGAATTGCAGGCCCACGGCGGCTTCGCGGCAGGCCTGGTTCAGGCTGCGGCCGACGGGATCGTGCACGTCCAGACCGATGACCGGCGCCTTGGCCAGATCCGCCAGCGCCACGCTGCCGCGCCTGAGCAGACGCGCAGGCAACAAGCCCTTGGGCGCCACGCAGACGATGCGCGCCTCGGCCAGCGGCTCCTGCGCCAGCGCGGCGTGGCCGGCGGCGCTGAAGAGGAAGCCGATGTCAGCCTCCTGCAGGACCAGCGCCGAGACGATCTGCGGCGAATGCAAGGCCTTGAGGCTGATCGGCACGTCGGGGTGCCTGACGCGGAAGCGCCGGATGGCGCGCGGCAGCATCTCGAAGCTCAGCGCGAGCACGCTGACCACGCGCAGTTCGGCCTCGCTCTGGCCCAGCTTCAGGTTGCCGGCCAGGCGCTGCACCTCGTCGAGCTGCGCGAACAGCCGCTCCACATGCGGCGCCAGGGTGAGCGCCTCCGGCGTGGGCACGAGCCGGCCCTTGGCGCGCTGGAACAGCGCGAAGCCGAGCTGCAGTTCGGCATGCTGCAGGATGCGGCTCACCGCCGGCTGGGTCACGTTGATGAGCCGTGCGGCGCCGCTCACGCTGCCGGTGAGCATGACGGCGTTGAATACCTCGATGTGTCGCAAGCGCATGGGAACTCCGGCGCCGAAACGGCTGGCGCGATGCGGGCAATATACGTTGGCCGGCCCATGGGGTTCGGGCTTCCTTAAAATCGCCGGTTCCGCTCTTTCGGCGGCCCGCCACTCAATCCACCGCACCGCCATGACCCAACTGCTCGAAACCATCGAAATCGAAAGCGCACCGAACCCCACCGCGGCCGTGATCTGGCTGCATGGCCTGGGCGCCAGCGGCGACGATTTCGCCGCCATCGTGCCCGAGCTCGACCTGAACGGCTGCGCGCCGATCCGCTTCGTGTTCCCGCACGCGCCGACCATGCCGGTGACCATCAACAACGGCTATGTGATGCCGGCCTGGTACGACATCTTCGCCGCCGACCTGGTGCGGCGCGAAGACGCCGCCGGCATCCAGGCCTCGGCGCGCGCCATCGAGGCCTTGATCGCCGACCAGGTGGCGCGCGGCATCCCGGCCGACCGCATCGTGCTCGCCGGCTTCTCGCAGGGCTGCGCCATGTCGCTGCACACCGGCCTGCGCCACCCGGCGCGGCTGGCCGGCATCATGGCGCTGTCGGGCTACCTGCCGCTGGCCGCCAGCGTGGCCGCCGAGCGCAGCCCGGCGAACCAGGACACACCCATCTTCATGGCCCACGGCACGGCCGACCCGGTGGTGGTACTGGCCCGCGCCGAGGCCTCGCGCCAGGCGCTGGCGGCACTGGGCTACCAGGTCTCGTGGCACACCTATCCGATGCCGCACAGCGTGCATCCGCAGGAAGTGGCCGACATCAGTCGCTTCCTGCAGACCGTGCTGCCGCGCGATGCCGCCAAGGCATCCAGCCGATGATGCTGGGGATCGACTTCGGCACCTCCAATTCGGCCGTGGCGCTGGTCGACGGCGAGGGCCGGCTGCGCAGCATTCCGCTGGAGCCGGGCAGCCCGTCGATGCCGACGGCGCTGTTCTTTTCCAACGAGAGTGGCCAGGTCTTCTACGGCAGCGCGGCCATGCAGGCCTACCTCAGCGGCACCGACGGCCGGCTGATGCGCTCCATCAAGAGCCTGCTCGGCTCCAGCCTGATGGACGAGCAGACCCTGGTCAACGGCAAGCTCACCAGCCTGTTCGAGATCGTGGTGCTGTTCTTCAAGGAACTCAAGCGCCGCTCGGAACAACACCTGGGCCACGCCGTCAGCCGGGCGATGCTCGGCCGGCCCGTGCACTTCGTGGACGACGATCTCGCGCGTGACGCACTGGCCCAGGCCACACTGGGCAAGGCCGCGCTGGCCGCGGGCTTCGACGAGGTGCAATTCCAGCTCGAACCGATCGCCGCCGCGTTCGACTTCGAGCGCCGCGTGACAGCCGAGACCACCGTGCTGGTGGTCGACATCGGCGGCGGCACCTCGGACTTCACCGTGGTGCGGGTCGGCCCGGACCGGCATGCCGACGTCGACCGCAGCCGCGACCTGCTGGCCACCACGGGCGTGCACCTGGGCGGAACGGATTTCGACCGCGCGCTGCACCTGCGCCACGCCATGCCGCTGCTCGGCCTGGGCCACCACGGACCGAGCGGTCGCGAGGTGCCGTCGTCGGTGTTCTTCAACCTGTCGACCTGGCACCTGATCCAGCAGAGCTACGGCCGCCGCGCCATCGCCCACAGCGAATCGCTGCGCAGCGATTACAGCGACAGGATGCTGCACACGCGGCTGATGCACGTGCTGGAACTGCACATGGGCCACCAGCTGCTGGCCGCGACCGAGACCGCGAAGATCGCTTGCTCCATCTCGGGCCAGGGCGAGCGGATCGACCTGTCGGGCATCGAGGCGGGCCTGTGCGTGCCTCTGTCGCCCGAAGGCCTGCACGAGGTGCTGCAAGGCCAGCTGGACGCCATCGTGGCCTGTGCGCGGGAATGTGTGGCCGCCTCCGGCGTGGGCCGGCTCGATACCGTCTACCTCACCGGCGGCTCCTCCGCGCTCGCCCCGTTGCAGGCGGCGATGCAGGCGGCCTTTCCCGATGCCACCATGGCTTCGGGCGACCGGTTCGGCAGCGTAGCAGCGGGTCTGGCCTACGGCGGCGCGGTGGCGTCTGCCGCCCAGCGCGCCGGCCGGCAGACGGCCGACGCCTGAGCGTTCAGGCGCTTACTTGGTGGAAGGCGCAGCCGGCGACGCTGGCGCGGCGGCCGGACCGACCACTTCGTTCAGGCGCTTGGTCACGGTCTGCTCCATGACCTTGAACTTGGACTCGACCACGCCACGGGTGTCGGCGACG
This sequence comes from Rhodoferax koreense, assembly GCF_001955695.1. Classification (NCBI taxonomy): domain Bacteria; kingdom Pseudomonadati; phylum Pseudomonadota; class Betaproteobacteria; order Burkholderiales; family Comamonadaceae; genus Rhodoferax; species Rhodoferax koreensis. The sequence continues at coordinate 4,400,430 of NZ_CP019236.1, forward strand.
AGCTGGGTCGACAGCGCCTTCAGGCCTTCGGCCGTGGTGTCCAGGTACTTCTTCTGCACCGGCGACTCGAGGAAGGTGACGAGCTGCTTCAACTCATCCTCGGAGAATTTCTCCTCGAGCATCGGACCGATCACCGTCGTTGCGGCCTTGGCTTCGCGCTCGCGCAGCAGGGCCATGGTTTCGTCGACGTACTTGCCGATGTAGCCCTGGATTTCCTTGGTCAGCGCCTCGCGCTTTTCGGGCGGCACGCGGAACTGCAGGATCTGCCCGACCTGCTGGGCCATCGATGCCACGGGGCTCTGTGCCATCTGGCGCATCATCTGCTCGCGCACCGGCATCTGCAGGCGGATCACCTTGGCGACGAGTTCCTTTTTCGCGGGCGTGGATTCGGCATGGGCCAGGCCGGTGACGGCAAACAGCGCGATGGCCGATACAGCCGGGACAGACCACAAATATTTCTTCATACCAATCCTCAGAGAATGACGAGCTTGCACACAATGGGGCCGATTATGACCCCGTGCCGCGATGGCCCTGCGTACAGGGGGGCATGCCGGTGCGCTACAGCCGAGTTGCTCCCCAGCGCCCATAATCACGCCGCCTTCCACCCCTCCCCGCCTTTCCGCCGCCGGACCGCCTGGACACTTGCGGGTCCAGCCATCCCCCTTTCGCCAATGTCCGCTGCCACGCCTGCCCTTTTTCAACGCCATACCGCCGTCCTGTTGATCGCCCTGCTCGGCTGCGCCTTTGCGGGCAACCACATCTCGGCCCGGCTGGCCTTCGACCACGGCACCGGCCTGCTGGTGGCCATCGTCTGCCGTTCGGGCGTGACCATGCTGGCCCTGCTCGGTGTGGTGTTGTGGCAGCGCGAAGCCCTGCGGCTGCCGCGCGGCGCCTGGCCGTGGCAGCTCGCGGTCGGCCTGCTGATCGCCACCCAGAGCCTGTGCCTGTACTCGGCCGTGGCACGCATCCCGGTGGCGCTGGCCCTGCTGGTCAGCAATACCCTGCCGGTGGTGCTGGCGCTCTTGACCTGGGCGCTCGGCGGCCCGCGGCCGACACGGCGCGCCAGCGTGCTGATGGGCGTGATCCTGCTGGGCCTGGTGCTGGCGCTGGACGTGCCGACGCGGCTGGCTTCGATGGAAGCCGCCGGCCCGGGTCCGCAATGGGGCCAGGGCATCGCCTTCGCCGCCGGCGCGGCGCTCGCGTTCGCCATGGCGCTGTGGATCACCGACCACAAGCTCAAGGCCCTGCGCGGCTCGGTGCGCAGCCTGATGACGCTCTCCATCGTCTTCGTGGCCATGCTGCTGGCCGGCTGGAGCGGCGCTGTGCCCGGCGGCATGGCCTGGCCGCACGACGCGCCCGGCTGGACTGGCCTGGGTCTGCTGGTGCTGCTCTACGGCACGGCGTTCTCGGTGATGTTCATCACCCTGCCGCGGCTGGACATGGCGCGCAATGCGGCGGTGATGAACAGCGAACCCATCGCCACGCTGCTGTTCGGCTGGCTGATCCTGGGCCAGCGGCTGGGCGCGTTGCAGGTGCTCGGCGGCCTGGTGGTGGTCGGCGGCATCGTGCTCCTGACGACTTCCAAGGCCCGATGATCCGAGCTAAGGCAAGGTGAAGCTCACGCGGCAGCCCTGGTCGGGCCGGGCCTCGGCTTCGATCTCGCCGCCGTGGCGCCGCACGATCTGCCGCGCCAGCGCCAGGCCCAGGCCGGTGCCCTCGTATTCGGTGGCACTGTGCAGGCGCTGGAACAGGCCGAACAACTGGCCGGCATAGGCCGGATTGAAGCCCACGCCGTTGTCCTGCACGAAGAAGCGCACAGGCTTACCCTCGCCCGCCGCTCCCCAGCCGATCTCGATGCGCGCCACCGCCCGCTGCCGCGTGAACTTGAGCGCATTCGCCAGCAGATGGCCCCAGACCTCGCGCAGCAGCGCGGCGTCGCCCTGCACCACGGGCCAGTCGGCGGCCACCTGCCATTCGACCTGGCGCGCGCCGGTCTGGGCCCGGGCGCCACGCAGCGCCTCGGCCACCAGTTCCCCCATGGGCACGGGCACGGGCTGCAGCGCGGTCTTGCCCAGGCGCGACAGGGCCAGCAGCGCATCGATCATCTTGCCCATGTGCCGGGCCGACTGGTCGATCGTGTCCAGGCAGGACGACGGGTCTTCGCCGTCGGTCAGCATCTCGCGCACCAACGGGCCGTAGGAGGTGATGTGGCGCAGCGGCGCGCGCAGGTCGTGCGACACCTTGTGCATGAAGTGCTCGAGCTCGGCCCGCGTGGCGTCCAGCTCGGCCTGCAGGCGCAGGTTGGCGGCCTCGCTTTCGTGCAGCCGCGCCTGCAACGCAGCCAGCATGTCGGGGGAGGCGGGCGAACCCTGGTCCATCGCGTGCTCCGCCGCCGCCTACTTCGCCGCCTTCTTGGGCCGGCTCCAGTTCGCAATGCTGACCTGCCGGCCGCGTGCCACGCTGAGCGCGCCGGGCGGCGCGTCCTTGGTGAGGGTGGAGCCGCCGCCCACCGTGCCACCCGCGCCGATGGTGATCGGCGCCACCAGCACGCAGTTGCTGCCCACGTGCACGTCGGCCTCGATCACGGTGCGGTGCTTGTTGGCGCCGTCGTAGTTGGCGGTGATGCTGCCGGCGCCGTAGTTCACGCGCTCGCCCACGCTGGCGTCGCCGAGGTAGGCCAGGTGGTTGGCCTTGGCACCGGCGGCCAGCGTGGAATTCTTGACCTCCACGAAGTTGCCGATGTGCACTTCGGCGCCGAGCCGCGCGCCCGGGCGAAGCCGCGCGAACGGGCCGATGAGCGCACCCTCGCCCACCGTCACGCCGGCCTGTTCGCCGTCGATGTGGGTGAACGGATGGATCACCGCGCCGGCCGCGATGCTGGCGTTGGCGATCACGCAGTTGGCACCGATCCGCACGCCCTCGCCCAGCGTGACCCGGCCTTCGAACACGCAGTTCACGTCGATGGCCACGTCCTGGCCGCATTCGAGCGTGCCACGCACATCAAACCGCGCCGGATCGGCCAGGCGCACGCCCTGCTCCATGAGCGCGAGTGCGCGGCCGCGCTGGTAGGCGCGTTCGAGTTCGGCCAGCTGCACCGGGCTGTTCACGCCGGCCACCTGCAGCTCGTCCGTGATGCGGTGCGCCACCACGGCCACGCCATCGGCCACGGCCAGCTTGACGATGTCGGTCAGGTAGTACTCGCCCTGGGCGTTGCGGTTGTCCACGCGGCCCAGCCAGTGGCGCAGCTGCGCCGCCGGCGCGGCCATGATGCCGCTGTAGATTTCGTTGATGGCGCGCTGGGCCTCGCTCGCGTCCTTGTGTTCGACGATGGCCTGCACGTGGCCGTCCGGCGAGCCGGCTTCGCGCACGATGCGGCCGTAACCCGTGGGATCGGGCAGGGCCAGCGTCAGCAGCGCCAGCTTGTCGCCGCCCGAAGCGTCGATGAGCGCCTGCAAAGTGTCGATGCGGGTCAGCGGCACGTCGCCCGACAGCACCAGCACGATGCCGTCGTCGGGCAGGTCGGCCAGGGCTGGCAGCGCCTGCTGCACGGCGTGGCCGGTGCCGAGTTGCGGCGATTGGCGGGCGAACTTCAGGTCGAGGCCGGTAGGCCAGGCGCTCACCGCCGCCTCCACCTCGTCCGCGCCGTGGCCCGTGATCACGACCACGCGGCGCGGCTTCAACCCGGCGGCGGTGTCAACCACATGGCCCAGCAACGCACGCCCGGCCAAACGGTGCAACACTTTGGGCAACCGACTCTTCATGCGGGTCCCCTTGCCCGCGGCCATGATGACCACATCCACTGCTGACATAAAGCTGCATCTCCCCCGAAAAAATGTGTTTGCAACGCTGGGCCGGATTATCGGCCTGTTGCTGGCCGCCGCCGTGCTGCAGTCCTGCAGCGCGATCAAGCTCGGCTACAACAACGGGCCGGACCTGGCCTACTGGTGGCTCGACGGTTATGCGGACTTTACCGGCGAGCAGGCCATCCGGCTCAAGGAGGACCTGGGCCAGCTCCAGGCCTGGCACCGGCGCCGCGAACTGCCCGAATACGCCAAACTGCTGCGCCAGGCCCAGGCGCTGATGCCGCAGGACGTCGACGCGGCGCAGGTCTGCAGCGAATGGGCCAATGTGCGCCAACGCCTGGATGTCCTGGTGGTCGCCGCGGCACCCACGGCCGCGCAACTGGCCATGACGCTGCAGCCGCAACAGATCACCGCGCTGGAGAAGAAGTACGCCAGGTCGAATGCCGATTTCCGCAAGGACTGGCTCGATCGCTCGCCCGAGCAGGTGCTGGACAAACGCTACGACAAGGCGCTGGAGAATGCGCAGACCGTCTACGGCCGGCTCGACACCGAGCAGCGCGAACTGTTGCGCCAGCAGGTGGCGCGCTCGGGATTGGACGAACAGACGCGTTATGCCGAACGGCTGCGTCGGCAGCAGGACACGCTGCAGACGCTGCGGCAGTGGCTGGCCCGCCCGCCCGAACCGGCACAGGCTGTGCAGGAGGCGCGCGAAGCCATCGAACGGCTGATGCGTCCGTCGGTCCCGGGCCAGAAGGCCCAGGAGGCCGCGACACAGCAGATGTGCGAAGGCGTGGCCGCGCTGCACAACCGCACCACGGCGGCGCAGCGCCAGCACGGCCTCAAATGGCTGGCCGGCTACGAGAGGGACCTGAAGGAACTCGCCGCGCAGCCGCAGAAATAGCGGTCCAGCGGACCAAGGAAAGAGACGGCGAATGGCCGTCTCAGGGATCAGGATTGTTGCTGCTGCCTGCGCGAGCGGACTTCGCCCAGATCGTGCACCCGCGCGCCCGGCAGGTCACCGGCCTTGCCGGCACGCTCCAGATACGCCGAAAGCGTGTAGTTGCGGTCGTCCACCACCGGAGCCCCCATCTGCGCCTTGGGCTGGAACTCCGGAAAGCCGTTGTTCTGCTGCTGCTGCCGTGCCACGCGGCCCGGCAACGGATGGTGGATGGGCTGCTGCATCAGGGCTGCGGCGGCGGCCGGCGCAGCGGCTTGGGGCAATGGCGACGAGGGACGTGGCATGGCAATGGACTCCGGTGGGCTGGAAGCCCCAGGCTTCCTGATTTGGTTTTGCCCGACAAGCTTAGGCGGCAAGGCGCGGCAGCGCTGTCGTCGCAGCGCCGCTGGCCTTGTAGGCGTTCACCTACAAACCACGCGTGGCCAGCCTTCGGGCCATGCGCAGCGCCTCGGTCAGGCTGGCCGCATCCGCGCGGCCCGTGCCGGCGATGTCGAAGGCCGTGCCGTGGTCGGGGCTGGTGCGCACCAGCGGCAGGCCGAGCGTCACGTTGACACCCTTGTCCACGCCGAGGTACTTCACGGGGATCAGGCCCTGGTCGTGGTACATGGCCACCACCACGTCGAATTCACTCGGCCGGCCGGCCTGGGCCCGCGCGCGCATGAACACCGTGTCGGGTGCATAAGGTCCGTGCACGTCGAGACCCTCGGCCCGTGCGGCTTCGATGGCCGGCACGATGGTGTCGATCTCCTCCCGGCCGAACAGGCCGCCCTCCCCCGCATGCGGATTCAACCCGGCCACGCCGATGCGGGGCCGCCGGCCCAGCACGGCCCGCAGCGAGGCGTCGGTGATGCGCAGCGTCTGCAGCACGTTGTCGAAGGTCACGGCCTCGATGGCCTGGCGCAGCGAGACATGGATGCTCACCAGCACCGTGCGCAGCTCGTCGTTGGCCAGCATCATGCGCACCGGCATCTGGGCGATGGATGTGCCCACGTGGGCGGCGGCCTCGGCCTGCAGCAGTTCGGTGTGGCCGGGGTAGGGCACGCCGGCCGCGGCCAGCGCCTCCTTGTGCAGGGGCGCCGTCACCAGCGCCGCGATCTCGCCACGCAATGCCGCGCGCGCGGCCCACAGCACGGCATCGGCCGCAACCCGGCCAGCTTCGGCACTGACTTCGCCGACGGCCATGACGCCGGGCGGCGCCATCACCTGCAGCACGGGGATGGCATTCGGCGGCGCGTCGAAGGCATCCGCGGCGTCTGCGATCTCGACCACCGGCCAGGCCGGCCGGCCCGGTGCTGCCAGCAGTTGCGTGGCGCGGCGCATGCTGCCCAGGTCGCCCGCGACGAAGCAGCCGCGGGTCAGCGTCGGCGCGTCGCGGAAGGCCTTGGCGATGATCTCGGGGCCGATGCCGGCCGGGTCGCCGAGGGTGATGGCGATTGGCAAGGAAGAAGTGTTGCTCATGCCGGATTGTCGATGTCGATGAACTGGTGGGCGATGCCGAGCGACTGGGCCACTTCGGCCGCGACGGCCGGTGCACCGAAACGTTCGCTCGCGTGGTGCCCGCAGGCGATGAAGGCCACGCCGCACTCGCGCGCGTAGTGCGCCTGGGGCTCGGAAATCTCGCCGGTGATAAAGGCGTCCGCACCCGCGGCAATCGCCGCCTCGAAATAGCCCTGCGCGCCGCCGGTGCACCACGCTACTTTTTTGATAGCTCTCTGCGCAGTATCCACGAGCACGACAGGCCGATTCAATGCAGACTCGACATGCCGCGCCAAATCCGCGGCACAGGCATGGTCGGTCTCGCCGAGCCAGCCGAGTTCCTGCTCGCCGAACCGGGCGCCCTCCGATGTCAGGCCGAGCCGCAAGCCGAGTTGTGCGTTGTTGCCGAGCGTGGGGTGTGCATCCAGCGGCAGGTGGTAGGCGTAGAGGTTGATGTCGTGCGCCAGCAGCAGCGCCAGGCGCTGCTTCATCCAGCCGGTGACGGTGCCGGTCTGGCCACGCCAGAACAGGCCGTGGTGCACGAAGATGGCGTCGGCCCGCGCGTCGATGGCGGCTTCGATCAACGCGCGGCTGGCCGTCACGCCCGAGACGATCCTGCGCACCTCGGCCTTGCCTTCGACCTGCAGGCCGTTCGGCCCGTAGTCCTTGAAACGCGCGGGCTGCAGCAGCGCATCGAAGGCCTGCAGCAGTTCGGTCCGGTGGGTGAAGGAGGTGAAGGAGGTGAAGGAGGTGAAGGAGGTGAAGGAGGTGAAGGAGGTGAAGGAGGTGGAGGGGGTGGAGGGGGTGGAGGTTTCGCTCATGGCCGCATTGTGTCAGCCAGGCAGCGCCGATCGACGGTCTATCTGGCCGGAACAGCCTTGCGCGGCAGGTAGCCCCGACCCGACATCGGCACCAGGCCGAGCAGGAAGCCCAGCGCCGCCAGCGCCGCCACGTAGTGCGCGGGCGCGAGCGCGTCCTTCTGCAGCCACAGCGTGATGATGATCGGCGTGAGGCCGCCGAAGATCGCGTAGGACATGTTGTAGGCGAACGAAAGCCCCGAGAAGCGCACGGCCGGCGGAAACGCGCGCACGCCGACGATGGGCACCAGCGCGATCGAGCCGACGAACAGGCCGACCAGGCCGTAGCTCCCAATCAGCGAAGCCGGCGTGCCTGGCAGACCGGTGTAGAACAGGTAGGATGTGACCAGCAGGCCACCGAAGCCGACCAGCATCACCGGCCGGGTGCCGAAGCGGTCGCTGGCCCAACCCATCAGGATGCAGCCGAGCGTGAGCGTCAGCGTGGCGACCGCGTTGGCTTCGAGCGCCAGCGCGGGTGCGATGCCGTGCACCTTCTGCAGGTAGTTCGGCGTGATCAGCACCACCACGACGATGGCGGCGGACAGCACCCAGGTCAGCAGGCCGACCAGCACGCAGGCGCCGCGGTGCTCGCGCAGGATGGTCTTGAGCGGCAACTCGCGCGCCACGTTGCGGCGCTTGGCGAGTTCCTGGAACACCGGGGTCTCGTGCAGGAAGCGGCGCAGATACACGGACACCAGGCCGAACACGCCGCCCAGGATGAACGGGATGCGCCAGGCGAAATCGCTCACGTCGGCCGGGCTGTACGAGCGGTTCACGGCCATCGCCACCAGCGAGCCCAGCAGGATGCCGCCGGTGATGCCGGCCGTGAGCGTGCCCACGCCCAGGCCATAGCGTTTGGCCGGCACGTGTTCGGCCACGAACACCCAGGCGCCGGGCATTTCGCCGCCGATGGCGGCGCCCTGCAGCACACGCATCGCCAGCAGCAGCAAGGGTGCGGCCACGCCGATGCTGGCGTAGGTCGGCAGCAGGCCGATCACCAGGGTCGGCACGGCCATCAGGAAGATGCTCAGCGTGAACATGCGCTTGCGGCCGAGGATGTCGCCGAAATGGGCGATGACGATGCCGCCGAGCGGCCGCGACAGGTAACCCGCGGCGAAGATGCCGAAGGTCTGCAGCTGGCGCAGCCAGTCGGGCATGTCGACCGGGAAGAACAGCTTGCCGAGCACGGCGGCAAAGAAGACGTAGATCACGAAGTCGTAGAACTCCAGCGTGCCGCCCAGGGCGGACAACCCCAGGGTCTTCACATCCCTGGCGGACAGGGACCTGGCGGAAGACGGCGACGATGGATCGGCAGGCAGGCCGGCGGAAAGCGGAACGGTACGGGACATGGGAAGTGTTTGTGCAGTGCGAACTGCGGCGCGGACGGAGCCGGCGATTTTAAGGGTTTACCCGTTACACCTCTTGACAAGGGCGCGATGTCCGACACGCGGTGGGGGTCGGCAAGTCACTGCCCTGCGCGGCGGCCTTGAGAGACAATAGCGGTCCACCGATTCACAGGCGGCGCGCCGTGTGGCGCAAAGCCTTCTCCGCAGAAACCATCCCTTCATGAAGCGCCTCTGGCTCGTTTTCGCCCAATCCGTCACCGTCCTGCTGGCGGCCTATTTCGTCGTGGGCACCATGAAGCCCGAATGGCTGGGCCGTCGGCCGGGTTCGGGGGCGATCGCGTTGATTGAGGCCCCCGCCGCCAGCAACTCGAGCGCGCCGGTGGCGGGCAGCTTCAGCGCGGCGGCCAAGAAGGCCTCGCCGGCCGTCGTCAGCATCAACACCAGCAAAATGGCCGAGCGCGACCCGCGCAGCAGCGATCCGTGGTTCCGCTTCTTCTTCGGCGATCAGGGCCAGGGCGGTCCGCAGCAGGCCGGGCTCGGCAGCGGCGTGATCGTCAGCCCGAGCGGCTACATCCTGACCAACAACCACGTGGTCGAGGGTGCGGACGCGATCGAAGTCATCCTCAACGACGCGCGGCGCGCGCAAGCCAAGGTCATCGGCACCGACCCCGACACCGACCTCGCCATCCTGAAGATCGAGCTCGACAAGCTGCCGGTGATCGTGCTGGGCAGCTCCGACGCGCTGCAGGTGGGCGACCAGGTGCTGGCCATCGGCAACCCCTTCGGCGTAGGCCAGACGGTGACCAGCGGCATCGTCAGCGCACTCGGGCGCAACCAGCTCGGCATCAACACCTTCGAGAACTTCATCCAGACCGACGCGGCCATCAACCCGGGCAACTCGGGCGGCGCGCTGATCGACGTGAACGGCAACCTGATGGGCATCAACACCGCCATCTACTCGCGCTCCGGCGGCAGCATGGGCATCGGCTTCGCGATCCCCGTGTCCACGGCCAAACTCGTGCTCGAGGGCATCGTCACCGACGGCCAGGTGCGCCGCGGCTGGATCGGCGTGGAGCCGAATGAACTCTCGCCCGAACTCGCCGAAACCTTCGGCGTGAAGGCCAAGGAAGGCGTGATCATCACCGGCGTGCTGCAAAACGGCCCTGCCGCCCAGGCCGGCGTGCGGCCGGGCGACGTGATCGCCAGCGTGGCCGGCCGGCCGGTCGGCAACGTGTCCGAACTGCTGACCAGCGTGGCCGCGCTCAAGCCCGGCACGGCCTCGAAGTTCGGCGTGTTGCGCCAGGACAAGCAGCTCGAACTGGAAGTGACCCCCGGCCTGCGTCCCCGGCCGCAGCGCCGCGTGGAACAGCAGCAGCGCTGATCGAGCCCCAAAAAAAAACGGACCGCAAGGGTCCGTTTTTTTGGTCCTCCAGGCCCACCTCAGGAGCCGGCGGTTTCCGCCTCGTCCTCGGGTGACTTGGTGTTGCGGATGAAGAACTGCGCGGCATGGATGCCGAGTTCGTAGAGCAGGCACATCGGCACGGCCAGCGCGAGTTGCGACACCACGTCGGGCGGCGTCACGATGGCGGCGACGATGAAGGCCAGCACGACGAAATAACCACGGAACGACTTCAGCTTGTCGATCGGCACGATGTTCATGCGCGCCAGCACGATGACCACGATCGGCACCTCGAACGCCAGGCCGAAGGCCAGGAACATGGTCAGCACAAAGCTCAGGTAGGCCTCGATGTCGGGCGCGGCGGTGATGCTCTTCGGCGCAAAGCTCTGGATGAACTTGAACACCTGGCCGAACACGAAGAAGTAGCAGAAAGCCACCCCGACGAAGAACAAGATGGTGCTCGAAATCACCAGCGGCAGCACCAGCTTCTTCTCGTGCATGTACAGGCCGGGCGCGATGAAGGACCACATCTGCCAGAGCACCACGGGCAAGGCGATCATGAAGGCCGTCATGAACATGATCTGCAAGGGCACGAGGAAAGGCGAGATCACCGAGGTGGCGATCAGCGTGGCGCCCTTGGGCAGCGTGGCCACCAGCGGCGCGGCAAGGATGTCGTAGAGCGCCGCCGGGCCCGGATAGATGGCCAGCACGGCCGCGGCGACGGCGATGGCGACCACGGCCTTGATCAGCCGGTCGCGCAGCTCCATCAGGTGCGCGACGAACGGCTGTTCGGTGCCGGCGAGTTCGTCTTCTGGGGATTTGGGAGTGTCAGCCATGGTGGACATTCATTGGGATCATGCCCAGAGGGGAAACGGGAAAGCCGGGCGGCGGCGGCAGGCTGCGCCGGTCAATTGATTTTGGAGGGGCGGTAACGCGCGACCCGCGCCGCGCCCGAAAGCGCCTTGGTGCGCACGCCGGAGCGCGCCTTGTACCACTGCGGCGTGGCGCCCTGCTTGAGCCGGAAGTTCTTCTTCGGATGCTTGTACGACGGATAACTGACGTAGGGCTCGGCCGGTGCGGCGAGCGAGTCGGCATTGCCAGTACCACTGTCTGTGGTGGACCACTGCTTCTCGAAGTCGCTGGCGCTGGTCTGGATCGAGTTGTGGACCTCGTGGGCCGCGCCCTCGACGGTCTCCTTCATCTTCCTCAGCTCGTCCAGGTCCATCGAGCGGTTGACCTCGGCCTTGACGTCGGACACGTAACGCTGCGCCTTGCCGAGCAAGGTACCCACGGTGCGCGCGACACGCGGCAGCTTTTCCGGCCCGATGACGATCAGCGCCACCGCGCCGATCAGCGCCATCTTCGAGATGCCAATGTCAATCACGGACAGCGGTCCCGATCAGGACTTGTTGGACATGTTTTTGGCTTCGACGTCGATGGTGGCCTTTTCGGCCGCCGGCGTCGCGTTCACGACCTGGCTGGCCGGCTTGTCTTCGGGCGTCGAGCCCTCCTTCATGCCGTCCTTGAAACCCTTGACCGCGCCACCGAGGTCGCCGCCGATGTTCTTGAGTTTCTTGGTGCCGAACACCATCACGACGATCAACAAAACGATCAGCCAATGCCAAATGGAAAAAGAACCCATGGTGTACTCCTAACGAATAGTGTCGATTTTAGTCGGCTGGCCGGGTTGCACCCGGTCAAGACCCTGAATTTGACTCTTTGGCGCGCAGATGGTTCAGCCCCGCAGCCAGGGCCGGGGCCCGCCCATCACGTGCAGGTGCAGATGGTGCACCTCCTGCCCGCCTTCCGTGCCGGTGTTGACCACGATGCGGAAACCGCCATCCGGGTACGGGTTGCAACCCTCCTGCAGGGCCAGCTTGGGCGCCAGCACCATCATGCGGCCGATCAAGGCCGCGTGTTCGTCCGTCGCCTGCGCCATCGAAGGCACATGCAGCTTGGGCACGATCAGGAAATGCACGGGCGCCGAGGGCCGGATGTCGTGGAAGGCAAAAACGGCTTCATCCTCATAGACCTTGCGAGAAGGAATCTGGCCCTGGGTGATCTTGCAGAAAAGGCAATTCGGGTCGTGCATGGCTTCAGGCTCCGACGGGTTGGTTTTGGTTCATCGCGACCATGCCGCGCACGATGCGGTAGAGGAACCACAAGGAGATCAGGCCCCAGGCGATCCAGCCCGGCAGCACGAACAGCAGCCACAGCGGGATGGTGATCACATACAGGATCCCGGCCCAGACCACCGAGCGGATGCGCCACGAGAAATGGCTCGCCTGCCAGGTGCCTTCGGCCTCGCCCTTCTTCACCAGGTCGATCACCAGCGCGATCAGCAGCAGCGCGGCACCGGGCTGCGCGCCCGGGATCACCGCCCCCACGGCCACGATCAGGTGCAGCACATAACTGATCCAGCCGACCGTCTTCAGCGACTGGGCTTTCTCGTTGTCGACCACTTCGACGTCGATCACATCGTCCGTTCGGCTCATGACTTTTCGCTCTCGGCCGCGGCACGGCTCAAGGCCTTGCGCAGCGCCTTTTCCTCGATGCCGCTCGTGCCTTCGCGGCGCTCGAGCTCGGCAATCACGTCGGCCGGCGCGAAGCCGTAGTGGGCCAGCGCGATCATCGAATGGAACCACAGGTCGGCCACTTCATTGACCACCTTGGCCTTGTCGCCGCCGTGGTCGGCGTCCTTGGCGGCCATGACCACCTCGGTGGCTTCCTCGCCGATTTTCTTGAGGAACGCATCCGGCCCCTGGTTCAGCAGACGGGCCACGTAACTCGCGTTCGGATCGCCGCCACGGCCGGGCTTGCGGGATTCGATCACCGTGGCCAGGCGGGCCAGTGCATCCTGAGAGGGTGTTGGAGAACTCATGCGATTACTTATAAATGGACTCAGGGTCTTTCAAGACCGGATCAACGGCCTGCCACGCGGGTGCGCCGGTGGCGTCTTTTTGCAGCACGCTGTAGAAACAGCTATGCCGGCCGGTGTGGCAGGCGATGCCGGGCTCATGGCCGAGCTGGGTCACCTTGAGCAGTACCACGTCGTTGTCGCAGTCGATGCGGATGTCGTGCACCGTCTGCACATGGCCGGATTCCTCGCCCTTGAACCACAGCTTGTTGCGCGACCGGCTGAAATACACGGCACGGCCGAGTTCGGCGGTCTTCTGCAGCGCTTCGCGGTTCATCCAGGCGAACATCAACACGTCGCCGCTCGCGGCTTCCTGCGCGATCACGGGCACCAGGCCCTGCGCATCCCATTTCACATCGTTTAACCAGTTCATGGACGCGATTGTGCGCGATGGACGTGACGGTGCGCCTAACGGCGCACCGGGATGCCACGATCCGCCATGCGGTCTTTGGCCTGCTGGACCGTGTATTCGCCGTAGTGGAAGATGCTCGCAGCCAGCACGGCGTCGGCGCCGCCGGTCTGGATGCCGTCGGCCAGGTGGTCCAGGTTGCCCACGCCACCGGAGGCGATCACCGGCACGCTCACCGCATCGCTCACGGCGCGGGTCAGGGCCAGGTCGAAGCCGGATTTCGTGCCGTCGCGGTCCATGCTGGTGAGCAGGATCTCGCCGGCACCGCGGCGCGCCATCTCGGTGGCCCAGGCGACGGCGTCCAGGCCGGTGTTCTGCCGGCCACCATGGCTGTAGACGTCCCAGCCGGGGCCGCGGGTGAGCGCATCCGCATCGGAGCGCCGCTTGGCGTCGATCGCAACCACGATGGCCTGCGCACCGTATTTGCCCGAGGCCTGTTCGATGACGTCGGGGTTGGCGATGGCCGCCGAGTTGAAGCTCACCTTGTCCGCGCCCGAATTCAGCAGCCGGCGCACGTCTTCCACGGTGCGCACGCCGCCGCCCACGGTCAGCGGGATGAAGACCTGCGAGGCCACGGCCTCGATGATGTGCAGGATCAGGTCGCGGCCGTCGCTGGTGGCGGTGATGTCGAGGAAGGTGAGCTCGTCGGCGCCCTGCTCGTTGTAGCGCGCGGCGATTTCGACCGGGTCGCCGGCATCGCGCAGCTCGACGAAGTTGACGCCCTTGACGACGCGGCCGCCGGTCACGTCCAGGCAGGGAATGATGCGCTTGGCGAGCATGGGAACTCCAGGGAAATAAGTCGGATCAGGCGACGGTGAGTTGTTGCCAGCCGGCCCAATGCATGCCGGCAGCCAGCGACACGGGTGCATCGATCTGCGCAGCTTCGACACACAGCATGTTCTGGTAACCATCGGCCGGCATGTCGGCGAGCCTGGCGCAGAGTTCGGCGCCGGGATTCCAGACGACGGTCTGGCCGAGGTTGGCGCTCTGGGCGATGTGCAGGCTGGTCTGGCCGTCGTTCAGCTTGAGCGGATTTGCCGCAGCCTGGTAGACGCAGTCGAACTCCTGGGTGAAACGCACGGCGCCATCCTGCACGGCATGCGTGTCGGCGACCGAATCCCAGACGGGCCGGCCATCCAGGCCTTCGAGGCTGACCTCGGCAATCGCGGCCACGCGGAAATAGGTGTGCAACGCCACGGTGAATTCGAGTGGCGCCGTGCCGGTGTTGTCCACCGAGAAATCGAGTTGCAGACCGCCGGCCGACAGCGACACGGCCAGTTTCGCCTTGAAATCGTGCGGCCACAGGGCGCGCGTGGTGGCGTTGCTTTGCAGCGTGAAGACACCCTTGTCGCCATCGACCTCGGCCGTCCACGGCAGGTTGCGTGCAAAGCCGTGTTTGGCCAACGGGCCGCGCTGGTTAAATTGCGGGAAACACACCGGCACACCGCCGCGGATGGCGGTCTTGCCGTCCATGACCGCCTTGGGGCTCAGGTACAGGCGTTCGATGCCGCCGGCCGTCCACGACAACACGTGGCCCCCGTGCAGCGCCACAAGTGCACTGTCGCCGCTCGCGTGGCTCAGTCGCATGCAGGGCTGGCCCTGGAAGATTTCGTTTTGACTAATCATCAGTCTGCTCCACGGTCGGAGGGAATGCCTGCCTTATGCCAGAGACACCGCGGAACTGGCTTCGCCAGGCCGCAGGTGTCGCCCCCTGCAAGGGGGTGGGAGCTACACGAAGTGAGCGACCTGGGGGTGAGCCATTCATCCAGCGAGTTCGTCGGCGCGCTCCTGGGCGCTGGCGAAATCGAGGTCGCCGCTGTAGATGGCGCGGCCGCAGATCACACCTTCGATACCGTCGGACTCGACCGCGCACAGCGCCTCGATGTCGGCCATGCCACCCAGGCCGCCGGAGGCGATCACCGGCGTGGTGATGGCCTGCGCCAGGCGCACGGTGGCGTCGACGTTGATGCCGGTGAGCATGCCGTCGCGGCCGATGTCGGTGTAGATGAAGGATTCGACGCCATAGTCCTCGAACTTCTTGGCGAGGTCCACGACTTCATGCCCGGTGAGCTTGCTCCAGCCGTCGGTGGCGACCTTGCCGTCCTTGGCGTCGAGGCCGACGATGATGTGGCCGCCGAAGGCCGTGCAGGCGTCCTGCAGGAAGCCGGGGTTCTTCACCGCGGCCGTGCCGATGATCACGTAGCGCAGGCCGGCGTCGAGGTAACGCTCGATGGTGTCCAGGTCGCGGATGCCGCCGCCGAGCTGCACGTCGATCTCGCCGCCGACCTCCTTCAGGATCTTGCGGATCGCCGACTCGTTCTTGGGCTTGCCCGCGAACGCGCCGTTCAGGTCCACCAGATGCAGGCGCCTTGCTCCCTTGTCCACCCAGCTGCGGGCCATCTCGGCCGGGTCTTCACCGAATACGGTGGATTGGTCCATGTCGCCTTGTTTGAGACGGACACAATGGCCGTCCTTCAGATCGATTGCAGGAATGAGAAGCATGGTGCTGGTGGCAGCGAGTGGAGAAGTGGTGAAGAAAAGGAAGGAGAAATCAAGGATTCCAGCGCAGGAAATTCCTGTAGAGCGCCAAACCGTGGCCCGCGCTCTTCTCTGGGTGAAACTGGGATGCAAAAATATTATCGCGTGCAACCGCGGCCGTAAAGGCCCCGCCGTAATCCGCCAGGCCCGCGCTGTGGTGTGCATCCGACGGTTCGGCGTAGAAACTGTGTACGAAGTAGAAGTAGCTGTCGTCGGGCACCTCGCCCCAGATCGGGTGTCGCCGCCCGCCAGGACTCTGTTGCGACACGCGGTTCCAGCCCATCTGCGGCACCTTGAAACGGCTGCCGTCGGGCTGCAGGCGGCCTTCGAGCTGGAAGCGGCGCACCCGTCCCGGAATCAGGCCGAGGCCCGGGGTGTCCTGCTCTTCGCTGTGGTCCAGCAGCATCTGCATGCCGACACACACCCCCATCAGCGGTTTATTGGCGGCGGCG
This sequence comes from Rhodoferax koreense, assembly GCF_001955695.1. Classification (NCBI taxonomy): domain Bacteria; kingdom Pseudomonadati; phylum Pseudomonadota; class Betaproteobacteria; order Burkholderiales; family Comamonadaceae; genus Rhodoferax; species Rhodoferax koreensis. The sequence continues at coordinate 4,416,585 of NZ_CP019236.1, forward strand.
TGGAGCACGGCTTGCTGCAGGCCGGAGTCGCGCAGTTCGCGCATGCAGTCGCGCATCGCGCCCTGCCCTGGCAGCACCACCCGTTCGGCGGCCATCACCTCGTCGGGCCGGTTGGTGACGACCACGGTATGGCCGGTGTCGGCGGCCACGTGCATCACGGCCTGCGACACCGAGCGCAGGTTGCCCATGCCGTAGTCGACCACGGCGACGGTCTTGTTTGCTGCAGTATTCATAGCTGGTTACGCAGGTATTTGCTGCGTCGGAAGCCGATTTGACGGTAAGAAATCAGAGCGAACCCTTGGTGGAGGGGATCACACCCACCGAACGCGGATCGATCTCGAGCGCGAAGCGCATCGCGCGGGCGAAGGCCTTGAACACGGTCTCGCACTGATGGTGCGCGTTCACACCCTTGAGGTTGTCGATGTGCAGCGTGACGAAGGCATGGTTCACGAAGCCCTGGAAGAATTCGTAGGTCAGCTGGCTGTCGAAGCCGCCGATCATGCCGCTGGTGAACGGCACGTGCATGTCGAGACCGGGCCGGCCCGAGAAGTCGATCACCACGCGGGAGAGCGCCTCGTCCAGCGGCACGTAGGCGTGGCCGTAGCGGCGGATGCCCTTCTTGTCGCCCACGGCCTTGTAAACCGCCTGGCCGAGGGTGATGCCCACGTCTTCCACCGTGTGGTGGCCGTCGATGTGCAGGTCGCCTTCGCAGTGGATGTCGAGGTCGATCAGGCCGTGGCGCGCAATCTGGTCGAGCATGTGGTCGAAGAAGCCGATGCCGGTATGCAGCTTGGCGCGGCCCGTGCCGTCGAGGTTCACGCGCACGGAAATCTTGGTCTCGGCGGTGTTGCGCACCACCTCGGCCACACGTTGTTGTACGGGTTGGCCAGGCTGGTCGACGGAGGGGATCGTGTTGTTCATAAGGATTTCTGGAGCGCGGCCAGCAGCTGCGCATTCTCGTCCGCGGTGCCCACGGTCAGGCGCAGGCAGTTGGCCAGCAATGGGTGCATTTTAGAAACGTTCTTGACCAGCACGCCCAGCGCCCGCATGCCCTCGAAGGTCTTGGCCGCGTCGGGGACGCGCAGCAGCACCATGTTGGCATCGCTGTCCCAGGCCCTGGTGCCCGGCAGCTCGCGCAGCGCGGCCAGCAGCCGGTCGCGCTGGGTGCGCAGATCCTGCGCCTGGGCGGCGAAGACCTCGGCGTGCTCCAGCGCGAACAGGCCGCATTCGTAGTTGAGCACGCTGATGTTGTAGGGCGGGCGCACCTTGTCGATCTCGTCGATCAACGCCTTCGGGCCCATCATGTAGCCCAGGCGCACGCCGGCCAGGCCGAATTTGCTCATGGTGCGCATCAGCAGCACATGGCGGTGTGCGGCCGGCTCGGCGCGCAACACGTCGATGTAGCTGCGGCTCGAGAACGGCTGGTAGGCCTCATCGAGCACCACCAGCCCACCCTGCCGGCCCACGGCGGCGATGAGGCGGGCCATGACCGCGGCGTCGAACAGGTTGGCGGTCGGGTTGTTCGGGTAGGCCAGGTAGGTGATGGCCGGGCGATGCTGCTCGATCGCGGAGAGCATCGCGGCCTCGTCGAGCGCGAAATCGGCCGTGAGCGGCACGCCGACGAAGCCCAGGCCCTGCAGTTGCGCACTCATCGCATACATCACGAAACCCGGTACCGGTGCCAGGATGGTGGCTCCGGGCACGTCGCAGGCCATGGCCAGCAGCGAGATGAGTTCGTCCGAGCCGTTGCCCAGCATCAGGCCGTAGCCCTCAGGCATGCCGGCATGGGCGGCGAGCGCGGCGCGCAGATCGTCGACCCGTGCGTCGGGGTAGCGGTTCAACGCCAATCGGCCCAGGCGCTCGCCCAGCGCGGCCTGCAGCGCGGGCGGCAGGCGGTGCGGATTCTCCATCGCGTCCATCTTCAGCAGGCCGGCGGAATGCTGCACCGCATAGGCGTGCATGGATTGGATGTCCTGGCGGATACGCTGGACGGGGTCGGGCGCGGTCATGGGTCTGGGGGGCGATCGTGAGGGAAAAAACGGTGTCCGGGCGTCTTCGGCGTTCTCCGGCGGTCATCGCCGGCACTTTCCGAATGCTTAAATTTTAGACGACGGCGCGAAGCCGCACGGCACATGCGCCAAGTCAGGCAAGGAGAGGCGAAATCGTGGTATTTTCGATCGGTTGTCCCGCACGCCCCACCGCACCGCAATCGGCCGATCCTGCCGGCCGCGCATGCCAGGCGTTCGGTCCCGATTCACCTTTTGACCACAGACTGAGAGATTCTTATGGCAACAGCCAAATCGAAGATTATTTACACGCTGACCGACGAGGCCCCGTTCCTCGCGACCGCCGCCTTCCTGCCCGTGGTGCGCACCTTCGCGGCACCGGCCGGCATCGAAGTCGCCGAGGCCGACATCTCGGTTGCCGGCCGGGTGCTGGCCGAATTCCCGGAATACCTGACCGACGCGCAGAAGGTGCCCGCCACGCTGGCCGAGCTCGGCCGCCTGACGCTGCTGCCCGACACCAACATCATCAAGCTGCCCAACATCAGCGCATCGGTGGGCCAGCTGCAGGCCTGCATCAAGGAACTGCAGGCCAAGGGCTTCGCGATTCCCGACTTCCCCGAAGATCCGAAGACCGAGGAAGAAAAGGCCATCCGCGCGCGTTACTCCAAGTGCATCGGCAGCGCCGTGAACCCGGTGCTGCGCGAAGGCAATTCCGACCGCCGCGCACCCAAGGCCGTCAAGGAATATGCGCGCAAGAACCCGCATTCGATGGCCGAATGGAGCCAGGCTTCGCGCTCGCACGTCTCGCACATGCACAGCGGCGACTTCTACCACGGCGAAAAATCGCTGACGCTGGACAAGGCGCGCGACGTGAAGATGGAACTGATCACCAAGAGCGGCAAGACCGTGGTGCTCAAGCCCAAGGTGTCGCTGAAGGACGGCGAGATCATCGACAGCATGTTCATGAGCAAGAAGGCGCTGGTCGAGTTCTATGAGAAGGAGATCGAGGACGCGCACAAGACGGGCGTGATGTTCTCGCTGCACGTCAAGGCCACGATGATGAAGGTGTCGCATCCCATCGTGTTCGGCCACTGCGTGAAGATCTTCTACAAGGATGCCTTCGCCAAGCACGGCAAGCTGTTCGACGAACTCGGCGTGAACGTCAACAATGGCATGGCGAACCTGTACGACAAGGTCGCGACACTGCCCACCGCCAAGCGCGAGGAAGTGCTGAAGGACCTGCACGCCTGCCACGCCAACCGCCCAGAGCTGGCCATGGTGGACTCCGCCAAGGGCATCACCAATTTCCATTCGCCCAACGACATCATCGTCGACGCCTCCATGCCCGCGATGATCCGCAACGGCGGCAAGATGTGGGGCGCCGACGGCCGCCTGAAGGACGTGAAGGCCGTGATGCCCGAATCCACCTTCGCCCGCATCTACCAGGAGATCATCAACTTCTGCAAGTGGCACGGTGCCTTCGATCCGAAGACCATGGGCACGGTGCCCAACGTCGGCCTGATGGCCCAGCAGGCCGAGGAATACGGCTCGCACGACAAGACCTTCGAGATCGCCGAAGACGGCGTGGCCAACATCGTCGACCTGGCCACCGGCGAAATCCTGCTCACGCAGAACGTGGAGGAAGGCGACATCTGGCGCATGTGCCAGGTCAAGGACGCCGCCATCCGCGACTGGGTCAAGCTGGCCGTGACGCGCGCGCGCAACTCCGGCATGCCGGCCGTGTTCTGGCTCGACCCGTACCGCCCGCACGAGAACGAAGTCATCAAGAAGGTCCAGACCTACCTGAAGGAGCACGACACCAGCGGCCTGCACATCGAGATCATGAGCCAGGTGCGCGCCATGCGCTACACGCTGGAACGCGTGATCCGCGGCCTGGACACCATCTCCGTCACCGGCAACATCCTGCGCGACTACCTGACCGACCTGTTCCCGATCATGGAACTCGGCACCAGCGCCAAGATGCTGTCCATCGTGCCACTGATGGCCGGCGGCGGCATGTACGAAACCGGTGCCGGCGGCTCGGCGCCGAAGCACGTGCAGCAACTGGTGGAAGAAAACCACCTGCGCTGGGATTCGCTGGGTGAGTTCCTGGCGCTGGCCGTCTCGCTGGAAGACCTCGGCATCAAGACCGGCAATACGCAGGCCAAGCTGCTGGCCAAGACGCTGGACGCCGCCACCGGCAAGCTGCTCGACAACAACAAGGGCCCATCGCCCAAGACCGGCCAGCTCGACAACCGCGGCAGCCAGTTCTACATCGCCATGTACTGGGCCCAGGCCCTGGCCGAACAGACCGAGGACAAGGCACTGCAGGCCCATTTCGCCAAGCTGGCGAAGACACTGACGGAGAAGGAAGCCGAGATCGTCGAGGAACTGCGCGTGGTGCAGGGCAAGCCGGTGGACATCGGCGGCTACTACAAGCCCGACACGCAGAAGACGGCCGAAGTGATGCGTCCGAGCCCGACCTTCAACGCGGCGATCGCGGCGGCGCAGGTCTGAGTCGCCACGGCCGTTCGCACCGAGCCTGTCGAAGGGCCTGCCCACCGGCCGGCGCGGCTTCGACAGGCTCAACCCGAACGGTGATTTGGGGTGACCTCACTCGACGAGGTCAACCAGAAAAATCAAAAGGCCACCGACTGCAAAGTCGGTGGCCTTTTTGTCTGGCGCCGCGACTGGCTACTTCAGCCGCATTTCCGCCGCTCGCGCATGCGCCTGCAGGCCTTCGCCGTAGGCCAGCTCGGCGGCAATCCGGCCCAGCGTCTGCGCGCCCGCCTCGCTGACCTCGATCAGGCTGCTGCGCTTCTGGAAGTCGTACACGCCCAGCGGGCTCGAGAAACGTGCCGTGCCGCTGGTCGGCAGCACATGGTTCGGGCCGGCGCAGTAGTCACCCAGGCTTTCGCTGGTGTAGGCGCCGAGGAAGATCGCGCCCGCATGCTTGAGCAGCGGCTCCCAGCGGTGCGGCTCGCGGCTCGACACTTCCAGGTGTTCCGGCGCGATGCGGTTGCTGATGGCACAGGCCTCTTCCATGCTGCGCGTGTGGATCAGCGCGCCGCGGCCGGTGAGCGACTTGGCGATGATCTCGGCGCGCGGCATCTCGGGCAGCAGCCGGTCGACGGCGGCCTGCACGGCGTCGATGTAGGCCGCATCGGGGCACAGCAGGATGCTCTGTGCAAGTTCGTCGTGTTCGGCCTGGCTGAACAGGTCCATCGCCACCCAGTCGGCCGGCGTGCTGCCGTCGGCCAGCACCAGGATTTCGCTCGGACCGGCGATCATGTCGATGCCGACCGTGCCGAACACGCGCTTCTTGGCGCTGGCCACGTAGGCGTTGCCCGGGCCGGTGATCTTGTCGACCTTGGGCACCGTGGCCGTGCCGTAGGCCAGCGCGGCCACGGCCTGCGCGCCGCCGATGGTGAAGGCACGCGTGACGCCGGCCACGTAGGCCGCGGCCAGCACCAGCGCGTTTTTCTCGCCCCTGGGCGTGGGCACGACCATGATGATCTCGCCGACGCCGGCCACGTGGGCGGGAATCGCGTTCATCAGCACACTGCTGGGGTAGGCCGCCTTGCCGCCGGGCACGTAGATGCCCACGCGGTCCAGCGGCGTGACCTTCTGTCCGAGCAGCGTGCCGTCCTCGTCGCGGTAGCTCCAGCTTTCGCCGGTGGCCTTCTTCTGCGCCTCGTGGTAGCGGCGCACGCGCGCTGCGGCGGCTTGCAGGGCTTCGCGCTGGGCCGCGGGAATCGCGTCGAACGCGGCCTTGAGCTCGGCCTGTGTCAGTTCCAGCGCGGCCATGTTCGTTGCCTCCAGGCCGTCGAAGCGCTGCGTGTATTCGAGCACCGCCGCATCGCCGCGCGCCTGCACGTCGGCCAGGATGTCGGCCACCCGCTGCTCGATCGCCGCGTCCGCCTCGGCCGACCAATGCAGCCGCGCCTTGAATTCGGCCTCGAATGTGCCGCTGGCGGTTGAAAGACGTGCAGGTGCTGCTACAAAATTCATAACATTCAGGAAGGAGACTGGGAAGCTGGATTTCGGGCAGCCACGGCCGCGGCAAAGGCGTCGATCAGCCGGCGGATCGGCGCCTGCTTGAGCTTGAGCGCAGCCTGGTTCACCACCAGGCGCGAGCTGATGTCCATGATGCGCTCGACTTCGATGAGGTGATTCGCGCGCAGCGTGTTGCCGGTGGACACCAGGTCGACGATGGCGTCGGCCAGGCCGGTCAGCGGCGCGAGTTCCATGCTGCCGTAGAGCTTGATCAGGTCCACGTGCACGCCCTTGGCGGCGAAGAACTCGCGCGCGATGGCCACGTATTTGGTGGCCACGGTGAGCCGCGAGCCCTGGCGCACGGCATGGGCGTAGTCGAAGTCGTTGCGCACGGCGACGCTGATGCGGCACTTGGCGATCTGCAGGTCCAGCGGCTGGTACAGGCCCTGGCTGCCGTGTTCGAGCAGTGTGTCCTTGCCGGTGATGCCGATGTCGGCACCGCCGTATTCCACATAGGTCGGCACGTCGCTGGCGCGCACCAGCACCACGCGCACGTCGGGCCGGTTGGTGGCGAGGATCAGCTTGCGCGATTTTTCCGGATCGTCGAGCACCTGGATGCCGGCGGCGTCGAGTAGCGGCAGCGTGTCGTCGAAGATGCGGCCCTTTGATAACGCCAACGTGATCATGCTCATGCCTTAATTCTTTCGATGTCCGCCCCGATACCGCGCAGCTTGGCTTCCATCTGGTCGTAGCCGCGGTCCAGGTGGTAGATGCGGTCGACCATGGTCTCGCCCTCGGCCACCAGGCCGGCGATCACCAGGCTGGCCGAGGCGCGCAGGTCGGTGGCCATGACGGTCGCGCCCGAGAGTTTGGCGATGCCCTCGACCACGGCCACCTTGCCGTCGATCTGGATGTGCGCGCCCAGGCGCACCATCTCGTTCACATGCATGAAGCGGTTCTCGAAGATGGTCTCGGTGACCATGCTCGATCCCTGCGCGATGCAGTTCAGCGCCATGAACTGCGCCTGCATGTCGGTGGGGAAACCCGGGTATTCGGTGGTGCGGAAGCTCTGCGCCTTCAAATAATGGTGAGCCGGACCGGCGGAATAGACACGGATGCCGTCCGCCATGGGCGTGATCTGCACACCGGCATCGCGCAGCTTGTCGATCACCGCGTCCAGGTGGTCGGCGCGGCCGTGGCGCAAGATCACGTCGCCACCCGTGGCGGCCACGGCGCAGAGGAAGGTGCCGGTCTCGATGCGGTCGGCCACCACCTGGTGGCTGCAGCCGGAGAGCTTGGCCACGCCCTGGATGCGGATGCGACTCGTGCCGTGGCCTTCGATCTGCGCGCCCATCTTGATCAGCATCTCGGCCAGATCGGTGATTTCGGGCTCCTGCGCGGCGTTTTCCAGCACGGTCTCACCCTCGGCCAGGCTCGCGGCCATGAGGAAGTTCTCGGTGCCGGTCACGGTCACCATGTCGGTGGTGATGTGCGCGCCCTTCAGGCGCTTCCAGCCCTTGGGCAGCTTGGCGATCATGTAGCCGTGCTCGACCACGATCTCCGCGCCCATGGCCTGCAGGCCCTTGATGTGCTGGTCCACCGGCCGCGAGCCGATGGCGCAGCCGCCGGGCAGCGACACCGTGGCCTCGCCGAAGCGCGCCAAGAGCGGCCCGAGCGCCAGCACCGAGGCGCGCATGGTCTTGACGAGTTCGTAGGGGGCCTCGGGCGAGGACAGGTCGGCAGCGTTGATCTGCACCGTGCCGTCTTCGGTACGGTCGGCACGCACGCCCATGTTGCGGATCAGCGTGAGCATGGTGGCCACGTCCTGCAGGCGGGGCACGTTGGTCAGCGTGACCGGCTCGGCCGTCAGCAGCGCGGCACAGAGTTCGGGCAAGGCGGCGTTCTTGGCGCCGGAAATGCGGACCTCGCCCTGCAAGGAGCGGCCGCCGCGGATGAGTAGTTTGTCCATGGAATCAACGGAATAGCGACGCTTCGTCAACGCGTCATCACAAGCTCGGAATGCCGAAACGGATGCGGCCGGCCTCAGCGAGGCAACGCAGCCCATTCGGTGGGGGTGTAGGTCTTCATCGACAACGCATGCACCTCGTCGGTATGCATTTTCGCACCCAGCGTGGCATAGACCCGCTGGTGCCGCTGGATCGCGCGTTTGCCCTCGAACTCGGCCGAGACGATGGTGGCGTACCAATGTCGGCCGTCGCCCTCGAGCGTGATGTGTTCACACGGCAGGTGTGATTTGATGAGGGATTGCAGTTCTTCGGCGGTCATAAAAGATTAGCTACGGATCTTGTAGCCGATACGCAGGAGGTTAACGGCGATCGCGCTGACGACAAGTAGCGCAATCCCGACGATGGACAGGCTCAGCCACGGCGACACGTCGCTCACGCCGAAGAAGCCGTAGCGGAAGCCGTCGATCATGTAAAAGATCGGGTTCAGGTGGCTGACCGTCTGCCAGAACGGCGGCAGCGAATGGATCGAGTAGAAAACACCGCTCAAAAACGTGAGCGGCATGACCACGAAATTCTGGAACACGGCCATCTGGTCGAACTTCTCGGCCCAGAGCCCGGCGATCAGGCCGAGCACGCCCAGCAGCGCCGCGCCGCACACGGCGAACAGCAAAATCCACAGCGGCGCCGCGAAACTCGTGCCGGTGAACCACACGGTGACGATGAACACGCCGAAGCCGACCACCACGCCGCGCACGATGGACGAGCCCACATAGGCGGCGAACAGCCCCCAGTGCGAGATCGGCGTGAGCAGCACGAACACCAGGCTGCCCATGATCTTGCTCTGGATCAGCGAGGAGGAACTGTTGGCGAACGCGTTCTGCAGCACGCTCATCATCACCAGACCCGGCACCAGGAAGGCCGTGTAGTGCACTTGCCCGTAGACCTTGGCGTTGCCTTCGAGCACGTGGCCGAAGATCAGCAGGTAGAGCACGGCGGTGAGCACGGGGGCGCCGACGGTCTGGAATCCGACCTTCCAGAAGCGCAGGACTTCCTTGTAGAAAAGCGTTTGCCAACCACTCATTTGTTGTTCTTCTTTCAGATGGCCATTTGCCATTTTTTGCCTTTTTCGGTGGCCATGACTTCGAGGAACACGTCTTCCAGGTCGGCCTTGCGGATCTCCACGTCTTCGACCTTCAGGCCGGCCTCGCGCACGGCCGCGAGGTAGCGCTCGATCTCCAGTGCGCCATGCGCCGGCAGTTGCACGATGCGGCCGGTAACCCGCGCCTCGGTGGCCAGCGCCGGCGGCAGCTCGCCGTCGATCTTGAAGCGCAGCACGTTGCTGGAGGCCGAGCGCAGCAGTTCGCTGGTGCTCGCCAACGCCAGAACCTGGCCCGTGCGCAACATCGCGATGCGGCTGCACAAAGCCTCGGCTTCCTCGAGGTAATGCGTGGTCAGCAGCACCGTGTGGCCCTGCTTGTTGAGCTTGGCGACGAACTGCCACAGCGTCTGGCGCAGTTCCACGTCCACGCCGGCCGTGGGCTCGTCGAGCACGATCACCGGCGGCTTGTGCACCAGCGCCTGCGCCACGAGCACGCGCCGCTTCATGCCGCCCGAAAGCTGGCGCATGTTGGCATTGGCCTTGTCGGCCAGGCCCAGGCTTTCCAACAGTTCGTCGATCCAGGCGTCGTTGTTCTTGATGCCGAAATAGCCCGACTGGATGCGCAAGGCCTCGCGCACGTTGAAGAACGGATCGAACACCAGCTCCTGCGGCACCACGCCGAGCAGGCGGCGCGCCTTGGCATAGTCGGCCTGCACGTCGCTGCCGTGCACCAGCACGCGGCCGGAAGTGGCGCGGCTCAGGCCGGCCAGCACGCTGATCAGCGTGGTCTTGCCGGCGCCGTTCGGCCCCAGCAGGCCGAAAAACTCCCCTTCCTCGATGTCGAAGCTGACATCGTCGAGGGCTTTGAGGGGAGTTGCCGGAGATTTGGCGCCGCGGCTGGCGGCGTAGGTCTTGCAGACCGACTGGAAGGAGATGGCGGGCATGGGAGGCGAGATTTTACGGGCACGCGGCGGCGGGCGCCGGGCGGCGCCCGGATCACCCTTGGATCAAGGGTGGGAGGCGGTCTATCGGGCCATCTCGGCGGCGGGTCGGGCAGCAGCGCGTTGGGGCGCCTGGATCTGGTCCAGCGCACGCGCCAGGAAGTCCACGCTGCGCTGGGGGTTGTGCAGCTTTTCCAGCCCGAACAGGCCGATGCGGAAGGTCTGGAAGTCCGCGCCTTCGTCGCACTGCAGCGGCACGCCAGCGGCGGTCTGCAGGCCCTGCCCCAGGAACTTCTTGCTCGACTGGATCTCGGGGTCCTCGGTGTAGCTCACCACCACGCCCGGCGCCTGGAAACCGGCCGCGGCCACGCTCGGGAAGCCCCGCGCCACCAGGAGCGCACGCACCTGCTCACCAAGCGCCTGCTGCTCGGCGCGCAGCTTCTCGAAGCCGTAGTCGCGGGTTTCCAGCATCACGTCGCGCAGCCGCGCGAGCGCATCGGTGGGCATGGTCGCGTGGTAGGCATGGCCGCCCTTTTCGTAGGCTTCCATGATCTGCAGCCACTTCTTCAGATCGCAGGCGAAGCTGCTGCTGGTGGTGTGCTCGATGCGTTCGCGCGCCAGCGGGCTGAGCATCACCAGCGCGCAGCAGGGCGAACTGCTCCAGCCCTTTTGCGGCGCGCTGATCAGCACGTCGACGCCGGTGGCTGCCATGTCGACCCAGATCGCACCGGAGGCGATGCAGTCGAGCACGAACAGGCCACCGACCGCGTGCACGGCGTCCGCCACGGCGCGCAGGTAGCTGTCGGGCAGGATCATGCCGCTGGCGGTTTCCACATGCGGCGCGAACACCACGGCCGGGCGTTCGGCGGCGATGGTGGCCAGCACCTCCTCGATGGGCGCGGGCGCGAAAGGCGATTGTTTGTGGCTGCCCTGCCGGTGCGCCTTGAGCACGGTGGCGTCGGACGGAATCCGGCCCATCTCGAAGATCTGCGTCCAGCGGTAGCTGAACCAGCCGTTGCGCAGCACCAGCACCTTCTGGCCGCCCGCGAACTGGCGCGCCACGGCCTCCATGCCGAAGGTGCCGCTGCCGGGCACCAGGGCCACGGCGTGCGCGTGGTAAACCTGTTTCAGCACGCCAGAGATGTCGCGCATCACGCCCTGGAAACTCTGCGACATGTGGTTGAGCGCGCGGTCGGTGTAGACCACCGAATATTCGAGCAGGCCCTGGGGGTCGACTTGGGGTAGCAATCCTGGCATGGCGATCTCCGTCTTGGTTTTGCCAGCCAGCCTAGCACGCGGCCTTTGTCGCTGCCTCGGGTCTTGCCCGAATCCAGGCTGCGTATCCAGGTTTATCAGGTATCGGACCCGGGGGATCGCATGTTAGTGTTTGCACAGCCCCACTCCTCCCTGCCTCGAACACTCCAGAGCCGTGCGCGACATCGACCCTTTTTCCATCCGGTTGTTTCTCACAATCCTCGAAGAAGGCGGCATCGCCAAAGCCGCGGCCCGGGAATGCATCGTGGCGTCCGCGGTGAGCAAACGCGTGGGTGAACTGGAATCCCTGTTCCGTGTGCCGCTGCTCGAGCGTGGCGTGAAAGGCGTCACTCCCACGCCGGCCGGCGAGGCGCTGCAGCACCACGCGCGCATGTTGCTGCAGGCCATGGAGCGCATGCACGGCGAGATGTCGGAATATGCGCAGGGCATTCGCGGCCATGTGCGGGTGCTGGCTGGCTCGTCGGCACTGGCCTCGCACCTGCCCGCGGACATGCAGGACTTCATGCGCGCCCATCCCCACATCAAGATCGACCTCTGCGAAAACGTCACGCCCGCCATCTTTCGCTCGGTAATGGAGGGCACGGCCGACGTCGGCATCGCGCCCGACATCGCCAACCACGAGAGCTTGCAGATCCATCCCTACCGCACGCTGACCCTGGCCGTGGTCATGCCGGCCGACCATGCGTTGTCCGACCGCGCCGAGCTGGCCTACACCGACACGCTCGACTTCCAGCAGGTCGAGCTCAGCCAGGGCAGCGGCATGTCAGCCCTGCTCGAGCATGCCGCACGCGACTTCGCGCGCCCCAAACACACCAACATCCGCGTGAACTCGTACGAGACCGTTTGCCGCATGGTGGCCAACGGCATGGGCGTCGGCGTGGTACCGCTGTTCTTCGCCAGGACCCACAGCGATAGCTTCGGCCTGAAATTCACGCCGCTCAACGATGCCTGGGCCCGGCCGATGATCTGCTTGGCCGTGCGGGACGACGCCTCCCTGCCATCCGCCTCCAAGGCTTTCGTCGCCCATCTGCAGCAGCGCGGCGTGGAAGAACGCTTCCAGGACAGCCTGCTCACCAGCATGACCAGGCACCGAGACGTCGGCTGGCCGTCGATGGCCTGACGGCGCGCTGTCGGCGTTGCCACACCGCGGCGCCCGCGCAGCCGCAGCGAAACCCATTTCCCGCTGATCCCTGCACGACCCATCTCGTTTCGAGCAGGGGGGAGGTTCTCAATCATCGCTTGTACTTTGCGCTGGACGCCACAGAATCGCGCTGGTCTGCAAGCGACCTCGACGCGCGACGGACCTTCAAAAAACATCCCAGCGAGGAGACAAAATGTTCAAAGTTTCAGCGGAAGACATCGACTTCATCGGCGAAGACCTAGACCGCGGCGAATGTGTGCTGGCGACACGTTCGGGCGACCTGTTCCTGCCGGACCGGCGCGGCGGCATCAGCATCATCCGCTCCGACGGCCGCACCGAACGCATCCGCGCAAAAGGTGCGCCAGAGGGTTTCCTGCCCAACGGCATCGCGCTGCTGCCCGACCGCAGCTTCCTGATGGCCGACCTCGGCCCGGGCGGCGGCGTCTGGCACATGGCGCCCGACGGCACGATGAAGCCGCGCCTGCTCGAGCTCGGCGGGCGCAAGCTAGAGCCCACCAACTTCGTCGGCATCGACAGCCAATCCAGAACATGGGTCACGGTGAGCACGCGCCTGGTGCCAAGGGAACAATCGATGAAGAAGGGTCATGCCGACGGCTACATCATCCTCATCGATGAGCGTGGCCCGCGCATCGTGGCCGAGGGCATCGGGTTCAGCAACGAGGCCATCGTCGATCCGACCGGCCGCCACCTCTACGTGAATGAAACGATCGCGCGCTGCACCAGCCGCTTCGAACTGCGTCCCGATGGCTCGCTCGGCCCGCGCGAGGTGTTCGCGCAGTATGGCGCAGGTACCTTTCCGGACGGCTTCACCTTCGACTCCGAGGGCGCGGTGTGGATCGTGAGCGTGGTCAGCAACCGCGTGATCCGTGCCACGCAGGATGGCCGGCAGGAAATCGTCCTCGAGGATGCCGACCCGGCGACGCTGGCGGCCGCGGAAGAAGCTTTCCACAACGGCAGCTACACGCGCAAGCACCTCGATTCCGGCGGCCAGCGCCCGCTCGGCAACCTCTCGAGCATCGCCTTCGGCGGGCCGGACCTGAAGACGGTCTACCTGGCCTCGCTGTTCGGCACCCGCGTGGCGCGTTTCAAGTCGCCGATCGCGGGCGCCAAGCCCGTGCAGTGGGAGTTCTGAGCGACCGCGTCGCCAGGCTCATCCCGACCCGTTCCCTGCACCCGCACGCCGATGCGGGGCTGTTCATCACCGATCCATCAGGAGACAAAAATGAAACTCAGATTCTGGGGCTGGCTGCTCGCCGCCTGTTTGTTGCTGCCCACGCTGGCCGCTGCGCAAGCCCAACCCAAGGTCATCAAGATGGCCACCATCGCCATCTCCAACAGCCCCTGGCACAAGGCGCTGCTGAAGTTCAAGGAAGTGGTCGAAGCCGAGAGCAAGGGCCGCTACACGGTCAGCGTCTACACCGACGGCCAGCTCGGCGACATCTCGCAGCTGCTGTCGGCGATGCAGGTCGGCACGGTCGACATGAGCTACTTCGGCCTGTCGTCGATCAGCTTCGTGCGCGGCGGCGAGGCGTTGAACGTGGTCTACGTACCCTACCTGTTCAAGAACGGCGAATGGGCCGAGAAGATCCTGAACAACGACGAGTTCCAGGCCATCTACAACAAGGTCGGCGAGACTTCCGGCGTGCGCGTGTTCGGCGCCTGGGGACAACGTTCGCCGCGCGCGATCCAGACCACCAGGGGGCCGATCATGAAGCCCGAGGACCTGAAGGGCATGCGGCTGCGCATTCCGGCGATTCCGATGCTCAAGGCCACCTTCGACAAGCTGGGCGTGCAGGTGACGCCGCTGGGCATGATGGAGATCTACAACGCCTTGTCGCGCGGCACGGTGGATGGGCAGGACAACGGCTTCGACCTTTCGATCCCGCCCAAATTCCATGAGGCTGCCAAGTTCTGGTCGGCCACCGACCATGTGTACGAAGTGGTCGGCTTCTTCGTCTCCGAGCGGCTGTGGAAGACGCTGTCTCCGGAAGACCGCGAGGTGTTCAAGAAGGCATCGCGCGAAGCCGGCGCGGTGACCACCGAACTCACACGCCAGTTCGACCTGGACAGCGTGGCCACCTTGAAGGCGGCCGGCGTCAACTACGTGGTGCCAGACAAGGCTGCCTTCCGCGCCGCCACGGCCGGCATCGAGAAAGACCAGGATGGCAAGTTGTGGCCGACCGGCCTGGTCGACCGCATCCGCAAGATCCAGGACGCCCAGTGAGCGCGCTGCCACACCTGCGACCTCTGCAGACCGCCGCGCGGCCGATGGCCGCCAGCGCGCCAGCGCCGTCCCTCGATGCCGAGCCGCGGGCGCCGTCGGACCGTCGCCACCTGGCCTGGCCGGTGCGCTGGCTCGACACCCTCGTCAAGGCCGCGCTGGTGTTGTGCCTGCTGATGGTGCTGCTGTTCACCGTGGGCCAGGTGGCCGACCGTTACGTGCTCAAGTCGAGCTTCGACGCGCATGACCAGTTCGCGCGGCTCGGGCTGGTCTGGCTGACCTTCCTCGGCATCGCCGTCGGCATCCGCGACCGCACCAACGTGCGTGTCGAGGTGCTGAACCACCTGGCGCCGCCACGCGTGCGGCGTGCCATCGCCATCGTGCTGGATCTCGTGATCCTGGCGGTGTCGGTGGTGCTGGTGATCGTCGGCTTCAGGCTGCTGGAAGTCGGCGCCTTCCAGGCCATCATGGGCACACCGCTGAATTACGACGTGATGTACGCGGCGGCACTCGGCGGTCTGGGCCTGCTGATCCTGTTCCTGGTGCTGCGCTTCGCCGACCTGCTGAGCGGCGGGCTTTTGAACATCGATTTCAGGGTGGACCACGATGATCATCACGATTAGCGTCCTGCTGTTCTTCTTCCTGCTGGTCGCGGGCCTAGACGTCGGCTTTTCGATGATCGTGGCGGCGCTGTTCGGCATGCTGCTGCACAGCGGCACGCCGATCGACCTGATCATGGCGCCGATGACCCTGGTCTCGGGCGTGGACAGCCCGGCGCTGGTGGCCGTGCCGCTGTTCGTGCTGGCTGGTGAGGTCATGAACCACGGCGGGCTCACGCGCCGGCTCATCGACTGGTCCACCGCCATGGTCGGCCATTTCCGCGGCAGCCTGTCGCAGGTCGCCATGACCACCAACCTGGTGATGGCCGGCATCTCGGGTTCGGCCGTGGCCGACGCCACCGCCACCGGCGCGCTGCTGATCCCGGCGATGAAGAAGGAAGGCTACCAGCCGGGTTACGCGGCCGCGGTGATCGCCGCCGGGGCGATGCTCGGGCCGATCCTGCCGCCGTCGATCCCGATGATCGTCTACGCCGTCATCGCCAACATCTCCGTGGCCAAGCTGTTTCTCGCCGGCATCGTGCCGGGCTTCATGCTGTTCGGCGGCTACGTGGCCATCTGCGCCTACATGGCGCGCCGGCGCAACTACCTGGCCAGGCCCAAGGTCGGCTGGGGCGAGCAGGTGCGCAGCACGCGCGTGGCGATCTGGGCGCTGATGGTACCGGTGCTGATCATCGTCGGCATTCGCTCCGGCGTGATCACCGAGACCGAGGCGGCCGGCGTGATCTGCGTCTATGCGCTGGCCGTCGGCGTGTTCATCTACCGCGACCTGAAGCTGCGCGACCTGGGCACGGTGTTCTATTCCGCGGCCAAGACGGCGGCGGTGATCCTGTTCCTGCTGGCCGCTGCCGGGCCGTTCTCGTGGCTCATGAGCGAGGCGCACATCGCCACGCTGATCTCGCAGTCCATCCTCGGCATCTCCAAGGATCCGCTGGTGGTGCTGCTGGTGGTCAACCTGCTGCTGCTGGCCGTGGGCATGGTCTTCGAGCCGCTGCCGGCGCTGGTGATGTTCGTGCCGACGCTGCTGCCGATCCAGGCGGCGCTGGGCATCGACCCGACGCACTTCGCCACCGTGGTGGTGATCAACCTGATGATCGGCATGCTGCATCCACCGGTCGGCCTGCTGATCCTGATCACCGCCGCCATCGGCCGCGTGCGGCTGTGGTCGGTGGCGGTGGAGACGCTGCCCTTCCTCGCCTGGTCGCTGCTGGTGCTGGCGCTGGTCTCGGTCTTTCCCGCATTCGCCACCTGGCTGCCCAACCTGGCGATCAAGTAGCCCTCTCAAATCCCCCTTGTCCCTTCCACACGGCAAAGCCTTACGGCCCCCAACCAAGGAAAAGAAATGTCAAAAGACGCGTCCCCCAGGTCCGACAAATGGGTCGACATCATCGAAGTCGGCACGCGCGACGGCCTGCAGATCGAAAAGAAGCTGATCCCTGCCGCCGAGAAGATCGCCATCCTCGACGCCATGATCGCCAGCGGCATCCGCCTCATCGAGGTGACCTCCTTCGTGTCGCCGAAAGCCGTGCCGCAACTCGCCGATGCGGCCGAGGTGCTGGCCGGCATCGCCCGGCGCGACGACACCTACCTGATGGCGCTGGTGCCCAACGTGCGCGGTGCTGACCGCGCGGCCGAAACTTCGCTCGACGGCGGCGTTTTGCTGTGCTCGGCCTCGGAAACCCACAACCGCAAGAACCTGAACCGCAGCATCGGCGAGTCGATCGACGGCTTTGCGGCCATTGCCGAACGTTTGCGGGAGGCCGGCATCGACCGGCTCGGCGCGGTCGCCACGGCTTTCGGCTGCCCTTTCGAAGGCGAGATCGATCAGGCCAACATGTTCCGCATCGTGCGCGCCTATGCGGAGCTCGGCGTGAAACACCTGACGCTGGGCGACACCACTGGCATGGCCACGCCGGCCAACGTGCGCGCCACGGTACGCGCGCTGAAGGCCGAATTTCCCGGGCTCGACCTCTGCCTGCATCTGCACAACACGCGTGGTGTGGGCCTGGCCAACGTCATTGTCGGACTGGAGGAAGGCGTGCGTCGCTTCGATGCGTCGGTGGGTGGCCTGGGCGGCTGCCCGTTCGCGGCCGGCGCCACGGGCAACATCTGCACCGAGGACCTGGTCTACCTGCTGCAGGAGAGCGGTTATGAGACCGGCATCGACCTGTGCAAGTCGATCGACGTCGCATTGCGCATGGAGCGTGCGCTCGAGAAGCCGCTGGTCGGCCAGGTGATGCGGGCGGGCCCGCGACTGACGCTGCACGCCGCCGATGCCGTGCCCACCGCTGCGGGCTAGGAGTCTTCATGCAACAACCGCTTTCCGGCATCAAGGTGGTGGACCTCACACGCATCCTTTCCGGCCCGTTCTGCACCATGCTGCTAGGCGACATGGGCGCAGATGTCATCAAGATCGAAGGTGTCCGGGAGGGCGACCCGGTGCGCAAGGCGGGGACGCTTGTGAATGATTTCAGCTGGTACTTCGCCTCGTTCAACCGCAACAAGCGCTCCATGGCGCTGGACCTGCGCACCGAGCGGGACAAGGACGTGCTGGTGCGACTGCTGCAGCGCGCGGACGTACTGGTCGAGAACTTTCGTCCCGGCGTGCTGGCCGAGATGGGTTTCGACGAGACCCAGCTCGAACTCATCAACCCGCGGCTGGTCGTGGCCAGCATCAACGGTTACGGATCGACGGGACCCTATGCGGATCGGCCAGCCTTCGATTTCGTGATCCAGGCGATGAGCGGCTTCATGAGCGCCAATGGCGGGCCGGACCATCCCGCGCTGCGCTGCGCGCCGCCCATCACCGATCTCGTCGCCGGACTCTACGCCGCCTACGGCATCGTCAACGCGCTGCGCGCGCGCGACCTCACCGGCCGCGGCCAACGCGTCGAGTCGTCGATGATGGCGGGCATGCTGAGCATGTTCGCCTACCTCACATCCGACTACCTGGCGACAGGGCAACTCGCGCCGCGCACCGGCAACGACCACCCGATCACTTCACCCTACGGCATGTTCAGCGCCAGCGACGGCGAAATTGCGGTGGCACCGAGCACGGAAGACATCCTCGCGCGCTTCATGTCGATTCTGGGTCTGGCCGATGTCCTGGCCGACGCGCGTTTCTGCACCAACGACCTGCGCTTGCTGCACCGCAAGGAACTCAACCTGCTGATCAATGAAAGGCTCCGGCGCGACACACAGGCCAACTGGATACGGCGGCTGAACGCCGGGGGCGTGCCATGCGGCCGTGTGCAGAACGTGGGGGAGGCTCTGAACGATCCGCAAATGCGGCACCAGGACATGGTGCTGGAGGTGATGCATCCGGCGCATGGTGCCGTGCAGATGGTCGGGTTCCCGGTCAAACTCTCCGGCACGCCATGCAAGGTTCGCCATCCGGCACCCGACCACGGGGCGCATACGGAAGAGATATTGGCCGAGTTGGGCTTATCGGCAGCCCGCGCGAGCCCGTAGCCGCGCTTCGCTCGCGTCGCTCAGTTGGCCGCCGGCAACAGCTCGGCGATGCCGTACAGCCCCGCCAGCGCAGCCAGCCGTGCCGGCAGGCCACGCACCGCGAAACTGCGGCCCATGGCCATGCTTTCGCGCCGACATTCGAGCAGTACGGCCAGCGCGGAGGAATCGAATTTGGCCAGCGGCGAGGCATCGACGACCACGGCCGCATCGGTCTGCGAACGCAGGCCCTGCAGCAGCATGCGCAGCGAGGGCTCGGCCTGGTCGTGGGTCAGTTCGGCGGGAAGGACGAGCATGTCGTCGAGGCTCAACTCTTCTTCGCGTTCGTCTGGTTACGCGCGGCCAGGGAGGCGATCAGGCCGTCGATGCCCTTGGCGTTGATCTCGGAGGCGAACTGGCTGCGGTAGGTCTCGACCAGCCAGACACCGAGCACGTTCAGGTTGTAGATCTTCCAGCCCGCGCCGTCGCCGGGCGTCTTCTCCAGCCGGTAATCGAGCTGGATCGGATCACCGCGGCCCTTGATCTCGGTGCGCACCAGCACATCCTTGTCCTCTGGCGCGGCGCGCAGCGGCTTGACGCTGATCTCCTGGTCGCTGACCTGGGCCAGCGCGCCGGAATAGGTGCGCACCAGCAACGTCTTGAACTCGTCCTGCAGCTTCTTCTGCTGGTCGGGCGTGGCCTGGCGCCAGCCGGGGCCGACGGCCGAGGCCGTCATGCGCTGGAAGTTGACGTTGGGCATGATCTTGGTGTCGACCAGCGCGATGATCTTGTTGATGTCGCCACCTTGCAGCGACTTGTCGGCCTTGATGGTGTCGAGCACGTCGGAAGACAGGCGCTTGACCAGCGCGTCGGGCGATTCATCGGCCGCACGTGCGGGCACCGTGGTCATGGTTGCCGCCGCGAGCACGAAGGCACCGGCCAGCAGGCCGAGAAAGCGACGATGGAAAACAGGGTTCTTCATGGAATGGATCTCCGTAAGGGAAAGGTCCCGTTGCTGCACTCGGCGTTGGAGCCGGCGCCGAGGGCGCCAGTTCCGGACCGGCCAGGCGTTTTGCAACAGGATGAACAGGTTCAGGGTTTGAGGCCAGGGGCGGCAGGTGCCGGGCCGGCGGGGGCGGCAGCGTCCGGATCGGGCGCATTGCCGTCATACACCTCGTTGCGGCGCACCTGGAGGTAGACGTCGCGGTTGAAGCTGTATTTGTCGAGCGCCGCCTCGTCGAGCACGTTGCCGGCGCGTAGCAGGTTGGCGCGGGCATTCACCGCGCGCAGCACGTACAGCCCGATGCGCGCGCCGTCGTCCTCCACGTAGGTCAGCGGATTGCCGGTGTAGTCCACCGGCAGTGCGGCCGTGTCGCGCACGGTGGATGGGCCCAGCAGCGGCAGCACCAGGTACGGGCCGGAAGGCACACCCCAGCGGCCGAGCGTCTGGCCGAAATCTTCACGATGGCGTTCGATGCCGATGTCGCTGGCCGGATCGGCCAGGCCGAACACGCCGAACACCGTGTTCAGCACGAACCGGCCGAAATTGTCGCCGGCCGCCTGACCCTTGCCCTGCAGCACGTTGTTGATGAAGCTCCACGGCTCGGAAAGGTTCGAGAAGAAATTCGTCACCCCGGTGCGCACCAGCTGCGGCGTGACTTTGGTGTAGGCCGTGGCCACCGGCTTCACCACGGCGGTGTCGACCGCGTCGTTGAACTTGTAGACGCCGCGGTTGAACGGTTCGAGCGGATCGCGCGGATTGGCATCGGGGCCGGTGGCGCAGCCGCTCAACACGAGTAATGCCATCAAAGCCCCCATGGAGGCTGCATAGCGTGCTATCTTTTTCATGGCAGGGAACTTTCCTTGTTATGGTTTATTTTTTGGCTGGCGCGGCCGGCGTGCTCGGACCGTCGGCGGCCTTGCTGTACAGGAACTGGCTGATCAGATTTTCCAGCACGACCGCCGACTGCGTGCTGGCGATGGTGTCGCCGGCCACGAGATTTTTCTCGTCCGCGCCGGCTTCGATGCCGATGTACTGCTCACCCAGCAGGCCGCTGGTCAGGATCTTGAGCGAACTGTCCTTGGGAAACGCGTAGTGCGGGTCCAGGTCCAGCGCCACGTCGGCGCGGAAGGACTTGTCGTCGAACACGATGGCCGCCACCCGGCCGACCACCACGCCCGCACTCTTCACCGCGGCCTTGGGCTTGAGCCCGCCGATGTTGTCGAACTTGGCGTTGACGCGGTAGCCGCTCTGGAAACTCAGCGACAGCAGGTTGGCCGACTGCAAGGCCAGGAACAACACCGCGGCCGCCCCCAGAAGCACGAACAAACCCACCCAGACGTCATTTTTGGAACGCTGCATAACCATCCTTCTTCTTCAAAGACTGAACATCGTGGCGGTGAGGACAAAGTCCAGCGCCAGCACCGCCAACGATGCCATCACCACCGTGCGCGTCGTGGCCCGCGACACGCCTTCGGGCGTGGCCTGCGCCTCGAAGCCCTGCAGCAGCGCCACGAAGGTCACGGTGAAACCGAATACCACGCTCTTGATCACGCCGTTGCCGACGTCGCGCCAGACGTCGACGCCACCCTGCATCTGGCTCCAGAACGAACCGGCGTCGATGCCGATCATCACCACGCCGACCACGTAGCCGCCGAGGATGCCGACGGCGCTGAACAGCGCGGCCAGCAGCGGCATGGTGATCACGCCAGCCCAGAAACGTGGCGCGAGGATGCGGCTCACCGGGTCCACCGCCATCATCTCCATCGCGCTCAATTGTTCGCCGGCCTTCATGAGGCCGATGCCGGCGGTGAGTGAAGTGCCGGCCCGGCCGGCGAACAGCAAAGCGGTGACCACCGGCCCGAGCTCGCGCACCAGGCTCAGGGCGACCAGCAGGCCGAGCGCCTCGGACGAGCCGTAGCGCTGCAGCGTGTAGTAACCCTGCAGGCCGAGCACGAAGCCGACGAACAGCCCCGAGACCATGATGATAGCCAGCGAATAGTTGCCCAGGAAATGGATCTGGTCGCGCACCAGGCCGAAACGCCGGAACGTCGGCCCGATCAGCGAGACCAGGCGCAGCAGCAGGCGCGTGCCGCTGCCGATCTCGGCGAGTTTGAGGCGTGTGGCGAAGCCGACGTCGGCCGGTTTGTACCAACTCATCGTGTACCGCCGCGCTGTTGTTCCACGGGGTTCAGCCCCGCGCCGAAATCCTGCGCCACCGTGGCGCCAGGGTAATGGAAATGCACCGGCCCGTCCGGCAGGGCATTGACGAACTGGTGCACCAGCGGATCGTTGCTGTGGCGCACCTCGTCGGGCGTGCCCTGGGCGGCGATCCGGCCGTTGGCCAGCACGATCACCTGGTCGGCGATGCGGAAGGTCTCGTCCAGATCGTGCGAGACGATGATGCTGGTCAGGCCCATGGCGTCGTTCAGGTCGCGGATCAGCCGGGCCGATGTCCCCAGCGAAATCGGGTCCAGGCCGGAGAACGGTTCGTCGTACATGATCAGTTCCGGATCGAGCGCGATCGCGCGCGCCAGCGCCACGCGCCGCGCCATGCCGCCGGAGACTTCGCTGGGCATCAGCTCGCGCGCATTGCGCAGGCCGACGGCGCCGAGCTTCATCAGCACGATGTCGCGGATCAGCACCTCGGACAGGTCGGTGTGTTCGCGCAGCGGGAAGGCCACGTTGTCGAACACGCTCATGTCGGTGAACAGGGCGCCGAACTGGAACAGCATGCCCATGCGCCGGCGCGCGGTATAGAGGCCGGCCGCGTCGGTGGGCAACGGCTTGCCGTCGAACAGCAATTCGCCCCGGTTCGCCTGCAGCTGGCCGCCGACCAGGCGCAGCACCGTGGTCTTGCCGCCGCCGGAGGCGCCCATCAAGGCGGTCACCTTGCCGCGCGGAATGGTCAGCGAAATGCCATCGAGCACGGCGCGCTCACCGTAACCAAAGGTCAGGTTGCGCAGTTCGACAAGATTTTCGGAAGGGTTCGCAGGCATAAAAATGAAAAAGGCCGGAACGGCTCCGGCCTTCTTCGATGATAAGGGAATCCGCATTAACCCGTTGTCGGGTTGGCTCCCCCGGCGGTTCGTGTGGCAAATTGCCACACTTCATTGGCGGGCAACGCGTTTTCAGCGTGGCAGATCGCTATACCCCATCAGGAACTCATCGACGGCACGCGCGCCCTGCCGGCCTTCGCGGATCGCCCACACGACCAGGCTCTGGCCGCGGCGCACGTCGCCGGCGGCGAACACCTTGGGCACGCTCGTGGCGTAACCGCCGGTGAAATCGGTGGTCGCCTTGGCGTTGCCGCGCGCGTCCTTTTCGACCCCGAAGGCGTCCAGCATGGTGGCCACGGGGCTCACGAAGCCCATGGCCAGCAGCACCAGATCGGCCTTCAGGATCTGCTCGGAACCGGGCACTTCGGCCAGCTTGCCGTCCTTCATCTCGATGCGGACGGTCTTCAAACCGGTAATTTTCCCCTTTTCGCCAATGAACTCCTTGGTGGAAATGGCGAATTCGCGCTCGCAGCCTTCTTCATGGCTGGAGCTGGTGCGCAGCTTGATCGGCCAGTAGGGCCAGGTCAGCGGACGGTTTTCCACTTCGGGTGGCTGCGGCAGCAATTCGAATTGCGTGACGCTGGCCGCGCCATGGCGGTTGCTCGTGCCCACGCAGTCGGAGCCGGTGTCGCCGCCGCCGATCACGATGACGTGTTTGCCGTCCGCGCGCAGTTGCGCCTTGAGCTTGTCGCCGGCATTGATCTTGTTCTGTTGCGGCAGGAATTCCATCGCGAAATGGATGCCGTCCAGGTCGCGGCCGGGCACCGGCAGGTCACGCGACTGCTCGGCGCCGCCCGTCAGCAGGATGGCGTCGAACTCCTTCTGCAGTTGCTCGGGCGTGATGTTTTCCTTGGCCCAGTTGGTGACCTTGGAGCCCTTGCCCAGCGGATCCTTGGCCGCGCCGACGACCACCCCGGTGCGGATCGTCACGCCCTCGGCCTTCATCTGCTCGACGCGGCGGTCGATGTGGCTCTTCTCCATCTTGAAGTCGGGAATGCCGTAGCGCAGCAGGCCACCGACACGGTCGTTCTTCTCGAACAGCGTGACGTCGTGGCCGGCACGGGCCAGTTGCTGCGCCGCCGCCAGGCCGGCCGGGCCGGCACCGACCACGGCGACCTTCTTGCCGGTCTTGTGCTGTGCCGGGCGCGGCTTGACCCAGCCCTCTTCCCAGGCGCGGTCGATGATGGCGTGTTCGATGGACTTGATGCCCACCGCGTCGTCGTTCACGTTGAGCACGCAGGCCGCCTCGCAGGGCGCGGGGCAGATGCGGCCGGTGAACTCTGGGAAGTTGTTCGTCGAGTCGAGCACGGCGAACGCGTTCTGCCAGTCGCCGCGGTAGACCAGGTCGTTGAAGTCCGGAATGATGTTGTTGACCGGGCAGCCGTTGTTGCAGAACGGCGTGCCGCAGTCCATGCAGCGCGCGCCCTGGACCTTGGCCTGCTTCTCATCGAGGCCGACGACGAATTCCTTGTAATGCTTCAGGCGTTCGGGGACCGGCTTGTAGCCTTCCTCGATCCGCCCGTACTCCATGAAGCCAGTGACTTTTCCCATGATGTTCTGATCCTGTTTCGTCGTGGTTTTTATTTGGCGGGGACTGCTACGTTTTTCGCAGCTGCAGGCGTAGACTTTTCGGGCGCTGCGAGCACTTTTTGCTCTTGACGTTCAGCCAGCGCGCGTTTGTATTCGTTCGGGAACACCTTGATGAACTTGCCGCGCGACTCGCCCCAGTTGTCCAGCAGTTCGCGCGCGCGCTTGCTGCCGGTCCAGCGGTTGTGGTCTTCCAGCAGTTTCTTGAGCTGCGCCTCGTCCGTCTGGCCCGAATGCCAGTGATGCGGCAGGCCACCGATCGCGGTCTGCTCCGCCGCCGGCAGCACTTTCTCGAGCGTCACCATCGACGTGTTGCAACGCTTGGCGAACTGGCCGTCCTCATCAAAAACGTAGGCCACGCCACCGCTCATGCCCGCGGCGAAGTTGCGCCCGGTCTTGCCCAGGATCACCGCGGTGCCGCCGGTCATGTATTCGCAACCGTGGTCGCCCGTGCCTTCGACCACCGTGGTCGCACCCGACAGGCGCACGGCAAAACGTTCGCCGGCCACGCCGCTGAAGTAGGACTCGCCGCTCGTCGCGCCATACATCACGGTGTTGCCGACGATGGTGTTCTGCGTCGACACGCCGCGGAAGTCAATGCTCGGACGCACCACGATGCGCCCACCACTCAAGCCCTTGCCGGTGTAGTCGTTGGCGTCGCCGATCAGGTACAGCGTGATGCCCTTGGCCAGGAAGGCGCCGAACGACTGCCCGCCCGTGCCTTCGAGCTGGATGCGGATGGTGTCGTCGGGCAGGCCTTCGGGCCGCACCTTGGTGAGCGCACCCGACAGCATGGCGCCGAGCGAACGGTTCACGTTGCGCGCCACCTCGATGAACTGCACCTTCTCGCCGCGGTCGATGGCTGGGCGCGATTTTTCGATGAGCACGTTGTCGAGCGACTTCTCGAGGCCGTGTTCCTGGTTCTCGGTGTGGTAACGGCCGACGTCGGCGGGCACGTTCGGCAGCGCGAACAGGCGGTTGAAGTCCAGGCCGCTGGCCTTCCAGTGGGACAGCCCACGGCGCATGTCGAGCAGGTCGGCGCGGCCGATCATGTCGTCGAACTTGCGGATGCCGAGCTGGGCCATGATCTGGCGCACTTCTTCGGCGACGAAGAAGAAGAAGTTCACCACGTGTTCGGGCTTGCCCTGGAATTTCTTGCGCAGCACCGGGTCCTGCGTCGCCACACCCACCGGGCAGGTGTTCAGGTGGCACTTGCGCATCATGATGCAGCCTTCGACCACCAGCGGCGCAGTGGCGAAGCCGAATTCATCGGCACCCAGCAAGGCACCGATGGCGACGTCGCGGCCGGTCTTCATCTGGCCGTCGGCCTGCACCCGCACGCGGCTGCGCAGGCGGTTCAGCACCAGGGTCTGCTGGGTTTCGGCCAGGCCGATTTCCCACGGACCGCCCGCATGCTTGATCGACGACCACGGCGACGCGCCGGTGCCGCCGTCGTGGCCGGCGATCACGATGTGGTCGCTCTTGCACTTGGTCACGCCCGCGGCGATGGTGCCCACGCCCACTTCGGAGACCAGTTTGGTGCTGATGCTCGCATGCGGCGCCACGTTCTTCAGGTCGTGGATCAGCTGGGCCAGATCCTCGATCGAATAGATGTCGTGGTGCGGCGGCGGCGAGATCAGGCCCACGCCCGGCACGGAGTGGCGCAGCTTGCCGATGTATTCCGTGACCTTGCCACCGGGAAGCTGGCCGCCCTCGCCCGGCTTCGCGCCCTGGGCCATCTTGATCTGGATCTGGTCAGCCGACGACAGGTATTCGGCCGTGACACCGAAGCGGCCCGAAGCCACCTGCTTGATGCGCGAACGCAGCGAGTCGCCTTCGTTGAGCGGATAGTCGCTCTCGACCACGTCCTTGCCGATGATGTCGGCCAGCGTCTGGCCTTGCTTGATCGGGATGCCCTTGAGTTCCTGGCGGTAGCGGTTCGCGTCCTCGCCGCCTTCGCCGGTGTTGCTCTTGCCGCCGATGCGGTTCAGCGCCACGGCCAGCGTGGTGTGGGCTTCGGTGGAGATCGAGCCCATGGACATCGCGCCGGTGGCGAAACGCTTGACGATTTCCTTCGCCGGCTCCACTTCCTCGACCGGAATGGCCTTGGCCGGGTCGATCTTGAACTCGAACAGGCCGCGCAGCGTCATGTGGCGGCGGCTCTGGTCGTTGATCAGCTGGGCGTATTCCTTGTAGGTGCTCCAGTTGTTGGCGCGCGTGCTGTGCTGCAGCTTGGCGATCGCGTCGGGCGTCCACATGTGCTCCTCGCCACGCGCGCGCCAGGCGTATTCGCCGCCGGCGTCGAGCATGCTGGCCAGCAGCGGATCGTCGCCGAAGGCGGCCTTGTGCATGCGCAGCGCTTCCTCGGCGATCTCGAACACGCCGATGCCTTCGACCTTGCTGGCCGTGCCGGTGAAGTACTTCGCCACCGTGTCGTTGTTCAGGCCGATGATCTCGAACAGCTGCGCGCCGCAGTAGCTCATGTAGGTGGAGACACCCATCTTCGACATGATCTTCGACAGGCCCTTGCCGATGGCCTTGACGTAGTTGTAGATGGCCTTCTCGGGCGACAGGTCGCCCGGCAGGTCCTTGTGCAGGTCGGCCAGGGTTTCCATCGCCAGGTAGGGGTGCACGGCTTCGGCGCCGTAGCCCGCGAGCACGGCGAAATGGTGCACTTCGCGCGCGGTGCCGGTCTCGACCACCAGGCCGGTGGTGGTGCGCAGGCCCTGGCCCACCAGGTGCTGGTGGATGGCGCTGGAAGCCAGCAGCGCCGGAATGGCGATCTGCGTGGCGCTGACGTTGCGGTCGCTGACGATCAGGATGTTCTTGCCACCCTTGATGGCATCGACGGCTTCGGCGCACAGCGAGGCCAGCTTGGCTTCCACACCTTCACGGCCCCAGGCCGCGGGATAGGTGATGTCGAGCGTGGCGCTCTTGAACTTGCCATGCGTGTGGCGATCGATGTCGCGCAGCTTGGCCATGTCGGCGAAGTCGAGGATCGGCTGCGCCACCTCGAGCCGCATCGGCGGGTTGACCTGGTTGATGTCGAGCAGGTTGGGCTTGGGGCCGATGAAGGACACCAGCGACATGACGATGGCTTCGCGGATCGGATCGATCGGCGGGTTCGTCACCTGCGCGAACATCTGGCGGAAGTAGTTGTACAGCGGCTTGTTCTTGTCGCTGAGCACAGCCAGCGGGCTGTCGTTGCCCATGGAGCCGATGCCTTCCTCGCCGGCCTGGGCCATGGGCGAGAGCAGGAACTTGATGTCTTCCTGCGTGTAGCCGAAGGCCTGCTGGCGGTCGAGCAAGGCCGTGGCGCTGGCGGCCACGGGCGCGGCGTCGGCAGCCACGTTGTCGAGCTTGATGCGCAGGTTGTCGATCCACTGCTTGTAGGGCTTGGTGTTGACGATGTTGGCCTTGAGCTCGTCGTCGTCGATCATGCGGCCCTGTTCCAGGTCGATCAGGAACATCTTGCCGGGCTGCAGGCGCCATTTGCGCACGATCTTGTTTTCCGGGATCGGCAACACGCCGGACTCGGAAGCCATGATGACCAGGTCGTCGTCGGTCACGCAGTAGCGCGAGGGGCGCAGGCCGTTGCGGTCCAGCGTGGCGCCGATCTGGCGGCCGTCGGTGAAGACGATCGACGCCGGGCCGTCCCACGGCTCCATCATCGCGGCGTGGTATTCGTAGAACGCGCGGCGGCGCTCGTCCATGTTGGTGTGCTGCTCCCACGGCTCGGGGATCATCATCATCACCGCCTGGCTGATCGGGTAGCCGGCCATGGTCAGCAATTCGAGGCAGTTGTCGAAGGTCGCGGTGTCGGACTGGTTGGCGAAGCTGATCGGGTAAAGCTTGGCCAGGTCGGCGGCGAGCACCGGCGAGGCCATCACGCCTTCGCGCGCCTTCATCCAGTTGTAGTTGCCCTTGACGGTGTTGATCTCACCGTTGTGCGCCACGTAGCGGTACGGGTGGGCCAGCGGCCATTCGGGGAAGGTGTTGGTCGAGAAGCGCTGGTGCACCAGGCCGATGGCGGAAATGCAGCGCTCGTCGGACAAATCCTTGTAGTACACGCCCACCTGGTCGGCCAGCAGCAGGCCCTTGTAGATGACCGTGCGGCTGGACATGCTCGGCACGTAATACTCTTTGCTGTGCTTGAGCTTGAGGTTCTGGATGTTGGCGCTGGCCGTCTTGCGGATCACGTACAGCTTGCGCTCGAGCGCATCCTGCACGATCACGTCATCGCCGCGGCCGATGAACACCTGGCGCAACAGCGGCTCGGTCTTGCGCACGTTGGGCGACATCGGCATGTCGCGGTCCACCGGCACGTCGCGCCAGCCGAGCAGCACCTGGCCCTCGGCCTTGATGGCGCGCTCCATCTCCTGTTCGCAGGCCTGGCGGGAGGCATGCTCCTTGGGCAGGAAGATCATGCCCACGCCGTATTCGCCGGCCGCCGGCAAGGTCACGCCCTGCTTCGCCATTTCCTCGCGGTACAGCGCGTCGGGGATCTGGATCAGGATGCCGGCGCCGTCACCCATCAGCTTGTCGGCGCCGACCGCGCCACGGTGGTCGATGTTTTCCAGGATCTTCAGCGCCTGGGTCACGATGTCGTGCCGCTTCTCGCCTTTGATGTGGGCCACAAAACCCAGGCCACAAGCGTCATGCTCGTTGCTGGACGAATACAAACCGTGGTCTTTGAGATATTGAATCTCGGCAGCCGTCGTCATGGCGCACTCCTAATAGATATCGCAGGGAATGGGAGCATAGACCACTGCAACAACAATGCCAAGCAATAAAATTGGGGTCAGATTCCAATTATTTCTTGAGAAATTTAATCAGAAATTAATTGGGGACAAATCAAAAAAGATAGCTGATGACGCCGATTCGATGGTCTAACCAGTCATTTTTGGCACTTCGGATTTACGGGTCGACGGTCGTCCAGCGGACGATTTGCTCACGCGTCGCTCGGTTCTCGTTTGCAAATTCGCGACAAATTCGGCGTCGCCCAACGCCCAGCCTCGGAGCACGGCATCGAAGAGCTGCTGCCGCTCGTCGGCCGCGAGTCCGGTCTGCACCAATTCGGCGTAGGCGGCTTCCCGGGCAAACGGCGTGTTGCCCAGCCGCCAGAACAGCGCGTGCGGCGTCACCAGCCGGTCGTTGCGCAGGCCGACGTAGTGGCCGTGGCTGGACCAGGGATAGTCGCGCGGCTCGCCCGCCTCTCCGGCATCCACCGGGGCCGTGTCGATCAAGGCCATGCAGGGCAGCAGGTGCCGCTCCGGCTGCAGCACCGTGCTGCGGTAGCGCCCTTCCCACAGGGTGCCGCTGCGGCCTTGCCTGTCGTTGAAGTGGCGCACGTACCGGCGGCCGACGGCCTGCATCAGCTTGGGCAAGCCCTCTTCCGTTTCCGGCGTGGCCAGCAGCTGGACCTGGTTCGGCAGCCACACGTAGGCGTGCACGGCCACGCGGAAGGCCCGGGCGTTCTCTTCCATCAGCGAAGAGAAGAAAACGTAGTCTTCCACGCCGGCGAACACGGGCTGCTGGTTGTTGCCCCGCTGGACCACATGGTGCGGCAGGCCGGGGACGTTCAGGCGCGGAAGTCGGGCCATGGTGGGGCGATGCGGAGGAAGGATGGAGGATGGGAAAGGGGCCTGATGGTAAAGGGAATCGTCTGCTGACCGGTCTTTACCGAAACATTACGCCTGGTCGGTCAGCCCCGCCCTGGTGTGGGCAGTTGTAGGCAGACACCAACCCGATTCTGGAGAACCCCATGCGCCCGATTCGCTCACCCCTGTCCCTGGCCGGCCTGCTGGCCGTGGCGGCCGCCACCACAGCCTTGACCGGCTGCGTCGTCGCACCGCCGCGCCAGCAGGTGGTCTACACCAGCCCGCCGCAGGTGCAGCCGCAGCCGATCTATGCCGAAGTCGCCCCGCCGCCGCCACCGCCCGAGGTCGTCAGCGTCGCGCCCGCGGGCTATTTCTGGGTCTCGGGGATCTGGCTGTGGGAAGGCGGTCGACACGTGTGGCGGCCAGGGCACATGGAAGCGTATCGCCCCGGCTACCACTGGCAGCCGCACCAATGGGTGCCGAGCGGCCGGGGCTGGCAGCTGCGCGGCGGCTTCTGGGCGCCGGGCCGTTGAACTGAAGGCGCCCCGCGCAGCGCTCCGACTCACAGCGCTCCGACCCGCAGCGCTCCGACCCGCTGCGTTCAGGCCCGCACCGTGGCCGGCAACGGAAACCGCCCGGCCAGCAGGCTGCCCAGGCCGAGTTCGTCCAGCAGCGCGGCCAGCCGCTCGGCGGCGCTGCGTTTCTTCTGGCCGGTGTAGCGCGCGATGATCAACTCGTTCTTCATGCTGTGTTCCCAGCCCACGAGTTCGGTCACCGTGACCTGGTAACCCGAGGCCTCGAGGTACAGGCAGCGCAGCACGTTGGTGATCTGGCTGCCCATCTCGCGCGTGTGGATCGGGTGGCGCCACAGCTCGGCCAGCGGCGTGCGTGCGAGTTGCAGCGCCTTGTTCTGGCGCAGGCAGGCCGCCACCTCCGCCTGGCAGCACGGCACGAGCACCATGGCCTGGGCGTTCTTGCGCAGGCCAAAGGCAATGGCGTCGTCCGTGGCGGTGTCGCAGGCATGCAGCGCGGTGACCACGTCGATGCGCTCGGGCAGGCGTTCGGACTCGGTCGATTCGGCCACGCTGATGTTGAGGAACTCCATGCGCTCGAAGCCGAGTTCGGCCGCCAGTTCTTTCGACTTCTGCACCAGCTCGGCCCGCGTCTCGATGCCGTAGATGCGCCCCTGGCCGAGTGCCTTGAAGAACAGGTCGTAGATGATGAAGCCGAGGTAGGACTTGCCCGCGCCATGGTCGGCCAGCGTGAGGCCGGCATCGGTGGCAGGCAACTCGCGCAGCAACTTTTCGATGAACTGGAACAGGTGGTAGACCTGCTTGAGCTTGCGCCGGGAGTCCTGGTTGAGCTTGCCCTCGCGCGTGAGGATGTGCAGCGCCTTCAGCAGTTCGATCGACTGGCCGGGTGCGATCTCGGAAGCGATGTCCTGCGCGGCCGGCTTCGGCGCAGCGGCCTTTTTCTTGGGTGCGTTCATGGTTGGGTGGGACCGGGTGCGGCGTCGAGCCCGAGCGCCTGCCAGCCGGCGTGGCCCAGGTCCTCCAGCGTCTGCATATTGCGTTCGAAGATGGCCTCGGCCTCGGGGAAGGCCGCGACGGCGCGGTCCACGCTCTCCTCGCGCAACAGGTGCAGCGTGGGATAAGGCGCGCGGTTGGTGTAATTGGTGATGTCGTCGGCCGCCGTGCCGCCGAACTGGTAGTGCGGATGGAAGCTGGCGATTTGCACCACGCCTTCCAGGTCGAGCTCGGCCAGCGCGTCGTCGGCCTGGGCGAGGAAATCGTTGAAGTCGAGGAAATCGGCCAGCATGTCGGGCGCTATCAAAAGCGTCGTGTCCCGCACAGAGGGATCCTGGGCCAGGAGCTCATTCAGTTCGTGAATCAAGGCTTCGCGCAGACCCTCGACATCGCGCGCGCGGCACACGGCGTAGTGGACCTGGCCTTTCACGTGCACCGCCTTGGCGAACGGACACAGGTTCAGCCCGATCACGGCGCGTTCGAGCCAGGTGCGCATCATCTGCACCACATCGGCATCGGAGCTAGCATCGGAGTTGGCCATCGGCGCGCTCATCCGAGGATCTTCCGGCCCGTGAGGCGCTCGTGTTCGCGTGCGGCGAAGCGGTCCGTCATGCCGGCGATGTAGTCGGCCACGGCACGCGCCACGTCGGCGGCCTCCTGCGCCGCGCGCGCACGGCCGGCAAACCCCTGCGCCATCTCGCCGGGCGCGGCCATGTAGGCGGCGAACAGTTCGTGCACCACCGTCTTGGCCTGCACGGTCTGCTCGATCACCTGGGGATGGCGGTACAGGTTCTTCATGAGGAATTGCTTGAGCACCTGCGACTGCGCCCGCATGTCCGCGCTGAAGCACAGCAGCGGCGCGCATTGCCGGGCCTCGTCCACACTTTGCGGCGCGGCGGCCTTGATCGCTGCGCGCGTGGCATCGATGACGTCGTACACCTGGTTGCTGAGCATGCGGCGTATGCTTTCGAACAAGACGCGGCGGCCAGCAAGCGCCGGGTATTCGGCCAGTGCCTGACGCCGGAAACCGTCGAACAGCGGCACCTCCTGCAGCTGCTCCAGCGTGATCAGGCCGGAGCGCACGCCGTCGTCGATGTCGTGCGCGTTGTAGGCGATCTCGTCGGCCAGGTTGCACAGTTGCGCCTCCAGGCTCGGCTGGGTGCGGTCCAGGAAACGCCGGCCCACGTCACCCCGGCCATCGGCGGCCATGCCCACGGAAATCGGCGCGGCGGCTTCGATCTTCTCCGCATTGGCCCGCGAACAATGCTTGAGGATGCCCTCGCGGGTCTCGAAGCTCAGGTTGAGCCCGTCGTACTGCGGGTAGCGCTCTTCCAGCGTGTCCACGGTGCGCAGGCTCTGCAGGTTGTGCTCGAAGCCGCCGTAGTCGGCCATGCAGGTGTTGAGCACGTCCTGCCCCGCATGGCCGAAGGGCGTGTGGCCCAGGTCGTGCGCCAGGGCGATGGCCTCGACCAAATCCTCGTTGAGTGCCAGCGAACGCGCGATGGAGCGGCCCAGCTGCGCCACCTCGAGCGAATGCGTGAGCCGCGTGCGGAACAGGTCACCCTCGTGGTTCAGGAACACCTGGGTCTTGTAGACCAGCCGCCGAAAGGCGGTGGAATGCACGATGCGGTCGCGGTCGCGCTGGAACTCGGTGCGCGTGGGCGCGGCGGCCTCTGGGTAGCGCCGTCCGCGCGAAGCCGCGGGATCGCAGGCGTACGGCGCCAGCCCGGACTTGAGCATCGAATCGGCCTTGGGCGCTGTCGTCATGGGCGCAGGTCGCTATTCTTTTGAGAGCAATGGTACTCAGACCGAAAGACAGCAGTCATCGATGACCTCGCGCACCAGCGCGTCGGGCGCGCTGCGCACCGCGGCGCGGCCCGGCCCGTCGATGACGACGAAACGGATCTCGCCGGCCTCCGACTTCTTGTCCAGGCGCATGAGCTGCAGATAGCGGCCGGCGTTGTCGGTTTCGTCGAGCAAGGGCCCCTGCACCGGCAGGCCGGCGTGGTGGATCAGCCGCGTCAGGCGCAGCACCAGCGACTCGTCGATCAGGCCGAGCCGCTGCGACAGCCGCGCGGCCATCACCATGCCGCAGCCCACCGCCTCGCCATGCAGCCAGGCGCCATAACCCATGCCGGCCTCGATCGCGTGGCCGAAGGTGTGGCCGAAATTGAGGATGGCGCGCAGCCCGCCTTCGCGTTCGTCCTGCCCCACCACCCAGGCCTTGATCTCGCAGCTGCGCTTGACCGCATGCGCCAGCGCCGCCGGTTCGCTGGCCAGCAGCGCATCCAGGTTCGATTCGATCCAGTCGAGGAAGGCCATGTCGGCGATCGGCCCGTATTTGATGACCTCGGCCAGGCCGGCGCTGAGCTCGCGCCGCGGCAAGGTCTTGAGCAGGTCCAGGTCACAGACCACCAGGTGCGGCTGGTAGAACGCGCCGATCATGTTCTTACCCAGCGGATGGTTGATCGCCGTCTTGCCGCCGACGGAGGAATCGACCTGCGCCAGCAAGGTGGTCGGCACCTGCACGAAGGGCACGCCGCGCATGTAGCTGGCGGCGGCGAACCCGGTCATGTCGCCGACCACGCCGCCGCCGAGCGCGAACAGCACGGTCTTGCGGTCGCTGCCCTGCTGCAGCAGCGCGTCGAAGATCAGGTTCAGCGTCTGCCAGTTCTTGTGCGCTTCGCCGTCGGGCAACGCCACGGTGAACACCGCCGCATAGTGCGGCTGCAGCGCCGCCTGCAGCCGCTCGGCATACAGCGGCTGCAACGTGGTGTTGGTGACGATGAAGGCCGTGGCGGCCTGCGGCAACCCGGCCCAGGCCTGCGCATGGCCCAGCAGGCCGGTGCCGATCAGGATCGGATAACTGCGATCGCCCAGGCTGATCTGCACCTGCTCGGGCACGGCGGAAAGAGGCGCGGCCGCCGACGTGGCGGCCGGAAGGAAAAAGGCTTGCATGCCTTCAAGTGTAGTGCGCCGGCTCGGAAGGCCTGCGGCGCAGGCGTTGTCAGGTCGGCGTGGCGCCGCCCGGTCCGGGCGCGATGCCGAGCTGCGCCGAAATCATCTTCACCAGCGCGGACACCGAGGGCCGGCCGGTTTCGACCACGAAATGTGCCGTCTCGCGGTACAGCGGATCGCGAATCTCGAACAGGTCGCGCAGCCGCGACAGCGGATCTTCCACCTGCAACAGCGGCCGGCTCACATCGTGGCGCAGCCGGCGAAACAATTCCTCAGGGGTGGAGCGGAGGTAGACGACACGGCTGCCCCCATGCAAAGCGAACCGGTTCGCCGAACGCAGCACCGAGCCGCCGCCCGTGGCCAGCACGCCGCTGTCGCGCCGGCAGAGGTCACCGATGACCTCCTCCTCGACATCGCGGAAACGCGCTTCCCCCTCGCGCTCGAAAAACTCGCGGATCGAGCAGCCGATGCGCTGCTCGATCACGTGGTCGGAGTCGATGAAAGGCAGCCCAAGCCGCCGTGCAAGTTGCCGCCCGACGGTGGACTTACCGGAGCCGGGTAGGCCTACGAGACTGATCAAGGATAAGGTTGCGTAGTGGAAGTTCCGCCAGGCGATGTGACCGTCACGGCAATGTTGGCTGTTGCACAGTCTGCCGCACCGCTCAGGATAATGTCATGCAGGTCGCCATTGGGCGAGTTCAGCACCACATTTGGACTCACCGCCGTGACGGTGCAGGTTGCACCGGACGTTGTAACCGCCGCGGACACCGTTGAGCCGGTTGGCATGGCGTTGTAGAGCGCCGATGATCCGAATTGATTGCCGCGGACGTTCCCATTGGCATTCGTGTCATGGACGAACACTGTGAAGCCTGAGACGCTACGGCCGGGCGTTGTAGCGCAATTGGACGATGTGACATAACCGCCTGGCTGGCCGGCGTTCCGGGTCACGCAATCTATCGTTGCGTTGGAAGTGGCCAGCGTGATGACTGTCTGCTTGCGAACCCGGATCGCACTGCTCCACGTGCTGTCGCACGTGCTGACAATGGCGGGATAGGTGTTCGTCGTGTTCACACAAGCGGAACTGCTCGTGCTGGTATCGATGATCTGCTCGCCACTGGTCCAGGCGCCGTCCTCGTTTTCATCGATATAGGCCTTGCCCGCGTCATAGAAGGTCTCACCAGACTGCCAGATGTTGTCACCATTCAAGTCGACGAAACTCTCTTCTCCATCCAGGTAGGCCAGAATCGCAACTCGGCCATTGCTAGGACGGGTTCCTTGGCTGGTGTAAGTCACGGAACATGCGGACGACACCGTGGTGCAGCTACCCGTCACAAGTCCCGCCGTCGCCACGAAATTCACGGAGGTACCGTTAGGCACAGGATTGCCAAGGCGGTCGGCCACGCGCATCGTCAATGCAGTCGTCACGCCATCGGTATTCCACGCTTCGATACTGAGTTTGGAGGCGCTCAGAGAAGCAGAGTTTTGCGTGGCAGCACCGGTAGTCACCACCAGACCCAAAGACGAAGCGACCACTGCGCTGTCGGTCGCCAACGTTGCCGTCACCGTAACCGTCGTTGGCAGAGTGCCAGAAGCCACTGTGATACTGGCAAAACCGTTGCTGTCCGTTGTCACTGTCTGGGCGGAGGTACTGGTCGTTCCACTCAAGGAAAACCTGACCCCTGAAGCAATCGATGCATTCGACAAAGTGAAGACCACGCTCTGGGAAGCCAAGCCAACCGAAGAACTGTCCAAAACCTGGAACTTGACTACCGAGGTCTTGTTGCCACTCGCGGCACTGGAGACGTACATCAACGCCGGCGTGGCGGAAGTGAACACGATATTGGCTGCCTTGGCCGCCGCAATTGCAATCGTCGTGTCAACCGAAGTTGCGCCGACGGCAGATGCCGTCAGGGTGACCGTGCTGGAACCACAACCTGAGACGGATTGGTAGGTTGAACTTGCCACCCCACTGCTGTTCGTGGTGGCACTGCTGGGACTGAAGGAACCGCAGGTCGCGGAAAAGCTGACCACGACACCTGACGATGCCACACCATTGACAGCACCGACCACGGTCACGGCCGAGGTTTCAAGTGCACCGATGGAAGCTGGCGATTTGGTCAAGCCCGTCAATGAAACATTGGAGGCGCTGGTGCTGAAATTCAAGCTCCCGGTAACGGAAGCACTGTTCACTGTGGCACTTGCGCTGAGTGCTGCCGCACCGGTTGTGGTCAAGGTCAAGGGGCTGATCGCCACCATGGCCACGCCATTGCTATCGGTCAATGCCGTGGCACTGGCGGCATTGCCCGCCAGGGTTGCAATGGTGAAATCGGTCGAAAATGTCACCAATTGGTTGGCAATACCCGCACCGCTGGCATTGGTGATTACCGCCTTGGCATAGAAAGTAGCGCTTTTGTTGATCGCGTTGAGTGTCAGTGTTGTTCCTGAGGCATTTACCAAGCTCAAAGCAAGCGTCGGGGTGCTGGTTGTCGTCGAACTCGTCGATCCCGGATTCCCCCCCCCGCCGCATGCGGCCAGCGCAACAACCCAAACCGCCAGTATCCAGAATTTCAAATAACGCATTGATTCCCCACCTCTCTAATAATTTTTTATCTCGACGAAGACCGTTCCATGATCATCTTCGGCGTAATGAACACCAGCATTTCCTTCTTCGAACTCGACTGCGATTTGCTTCTGAATAACACGCCCACATAGGGAATGTCGCCCAGCACCGGCACTTTGGTGATGCTGTCCGTTTCGTCCAACGTGAAGATCCCGCCGATCACCACCGTGCCACCGTTCTCGACCAGCACCTGCGTCTTGATGTGTTTGGTGTCGATGGCGATGCCGGCCGAGGTCGTCTCGCCGCGGCTGTCCTTGTTGATGTCCAGGTCGAGGATGATATTGCCCTCCGGGGTGATCTGCGGCGTGACTTCGAGCTTCAGGTTCGCCTTGCGGAAGGCCACGGAAGTCGCACCGCTGGAGGTGGCCTGCTGGTAGGGGAATTCCGTCCCCTGTTCGATCAGGGCCTTGGTCTGGTCAGCCGTGACGATGCGCGGGCTGGACACCAGCTTTCCTTTGCCGTCGTTCTCCAACGCTGAAATTTCCAGGTTGAGGAAACGATTCGCGGCGCTGCTGAAGATCGAAAAGGCGAAGGATGCCGCGTCGTAGCCGCCCTGCCCCACGGCCGGCAGGTTGACGAAGTTGCTCGAGGTATCGACCGCGGAACCGCTCGACCCGTTGCTGGCCGTGACGTTGCTGTAGCTGGTGCCGATCGTGGCGCGGGTGTTGCCGCTGAGCCCGAAGCTGCCAGCCGCGGTGCCGGCCGTCGAGGAACTGCCCGCCGTGCTGCCCAACCTCACACCCAGGGATTTGCCGAAGGTGTCGGACGCCTCCACGATGCGCGCCTCGATGAGGACCTGGCGCACGGCCACGTCGAGTTTTTTCACCAGTTCGGCCACCGCTGCCAGTTTGCTTCCCACATCCGTCACGAACAGCTGGTTGGTCCGCGGCTCCGGAATGGCCGTACCGCGTGCGCTCAGGAAGCGCGAGTTGTTCGCCCCTGTCGTGCCACCGCCGCCACTGGTGATCTGGGCCGCGATGTCGGAGGCCTTCGCATAGTTCATCTGGAACGACTGCGTCTGCAGCGGCTCCAGGCTTTCGAGCGAGGCAATCGATTCCAGGTCCTTCTTGGCCCGCGCGTCGATCTCGTCCTTCGGCGCGATCCACAGCACGGTGCCGTTCTTCTTCATGCCCAGGCCCTTGGCATCCATGATGATCTGCAGCGCCTGGTCCCAGGGCACGTCCTTCAGCCGCAGGGTCAGAGAACCGGAGACGGAGTCGGACGTCACCACGTTGAAGTTGGTGAAGTCGGCGATCACTTGGAGCAGCGAACGCACTTCGATGCTCTGGAAGTTCAGCGAGAGCTTCTCGCCGGTGTAGCCTGGCCCCTGGCTCAGTTTGCCCGGGTCGACCTTCTGTTGCCGCACTTCGACGACGAACTGGCCTTCGCTCTGGTAGGCACTGTGCTCCCAGCCGCCCTTGGGCTCGATCACCATGTGCACGCGGTCGCCCGCCTGGGTGGTGGTGACGGTCTGCACCGGCGTGCCGAAATCGGCGACATCGAGGCGGCGGCGCAGGCCTTCGGGCAAGGTGCTGTTGAGGAAATCGACGACGAGCGCGTTGCCCTGCTTGCGCACGTCCACACCGACCTGGTTGTTCAGCAGCGAGACGATGACACGGCCGGCGTTGTCGGCGCCACGACGGAAATCCACGTCCTTGATCGGCGCGTTGTCGCGCGAGTTGCTGCCGGCGAAGGTCGGCATCGTCGTCGCCGCCGGGGCCGCCACGGCCACGGGATCGAGCACCACCAGCACCGACTTGCCCTTGAGTTCGGCCTTGTACGACGTGGCCTGCTTCAGGTTCAGCACCACGCGCGAGCGCTCACCCACCTGCACCACGTTGACGGACTTGAGGTTGCCCTGGTTGATCTCGACCGAGGAGCGGCCGATGCCATTGGCGATGCCCGGGAAATCGAGCGCGATGCGCGCGGGCGACTGGATCGACACGCCGGAAGGCAGGGCCGCCAGCGGCTCGGTGAGGTCGATGCGGATCACTTCGGCGCCGCCCTGGATCGAACCGGTGACGGATTCGATCGCGCTTTGCGCCTGCGCGGCCACCGAAGCCAGCCCCAAGAGTACCGCCAGAGCGAACCTGTCCACGAACCTATCCCACATGCGCCGTTCCATTCGAATTAGATTCTTCATTTCGCTCTCTCTTGTAGCACCAAACTGGCGGTGCGCTCGATCCAGTCACCGGTGGCATCCTGCACGATTTCCCTGAGGGAAACCTCCGTTTCGTCGATCTTGGTGACACGGCCGAAGTTTTGTCCGAGGTAGTTGCCCACCCGCACCTGGTACAGCAGGTTGTCGATGCGCACCAGGGCCACCGGCTTGCCGTCCTTCTGCAGGCTGCCCACCATGGCCATCGAATCGAGCGGGAAGGCTTCGAGCGGCTCCTTGCGGCGGGCCATCTCGGGGGCTACCAGCGTGGTGTTGGCCACGCTTTGTGTCGTGTCGCGGCGCAACGCCTGCGTGAGCTTGGTCAGGCTGAACGGATCGACCGCACCTTCCTGGGTATAGGCCTGCGGCGTGAACTTCTTGGGCTCGACCAGCGGCGTGACCCTGGGGCGCGCCTGGCTGCGCTGCTCGGCCATCCACTGGCGCAACTCATCTTCACCCGAATTGCCGCAACCCGCGAGCAGCACGAGCAGCATGGCGCTGAAACAGATCCCTGCCCTCATTTCTTGGCCCCGGGCTTCTGCGCGGCGATCTCGTCCTTGTCGAGATAACGGAAGGTGCGGGCCGTCACGTCCATCGCCAGGTTGCCGTCCTTGGCCGGCGCGAGCGTCATGTTGTTCAGGGTCACGATGCGCGAGAGGTTGGCGACGTCGGAGGCAAAGGCGCCGATGTCGTGGTAGCGGCCAGTGACGCGCACCGCGATCGGGAGCTCGGCGTAGAAGTCCTTGACGATGACCTGCCCCGGACGGAACAGCTCGAACTGCAGGCTGCGGCCCAGGCCGGCCTGGTTCACGTCGGACAGCAGCGCCGCCATCTCGGCCTTGCTCGGCAACTGCTTTTCGAGCTGGGTCACGTATTGCTGGACCTGTTCGCGCTGCTTCTTCAGCGCTTCGAGGTTGACGGCCTTGGTCAACAGCGTGCCGTAGGAGCCGCGCAGGTCGAGTTCCTTGGCCTGCTCGGCCTTGAGCTCTTCCTCGAAGCCATTGAGCCAGGTGTACCAGAGCGCCACCACCACCACGGCAGCCGCGAAGACGTAGAGCAGCGTGCGCGGCAGCACCGGCCATTGCGAAGGATCGGAAGGATGCAGGCCGGTGAACTGCTTCTGCAGGTCTTCCTTCAGGCCGGCGAAATCGATGTCGATGGAAGGTTTTTTGGTGGCCATGGTGCTACGGTGTCGCAGGTTTCGCTGGCGCTGACGCCGGGTTGGCGGCGCCCGCGGCAGCAGCCGCATCGAGCACGGCCTGCACTTCGCTCGACCGCATCAGGCGCACACGCAGATTGAACTTGGCCACGCGGCGCTGGTCGCGTGCGCTCAGCGAGATGGTGTCGGCCACGATCTCGACGAGATCCGGACGCGACAGCCACGGCGTGTTGTTGGCCAGGTTGCGCAACATCTCCGAGACGCGTTCGTTGGACTGCGCCACGCCCTGGATGGAAACGCTCTGGTTGTCCTGCTTCAGGCTGGTGAGATAGACGCCATCGGGCAGTTGCTTCACCAGTTCGTTGAGCAGGTGCACCGGCAGGTTGCGGTCGGCCTGCAGGTCCTCCACGGCCTTCTGGCGTTCGGTCAGGGCCTTGATCTCGGACTCGATGGTGGCGATCTCCTTGATCTGCCCTTCGAGCACGGTGATCTCGGACTTGAGGAACGCGTTGCGGTTTTGCTGTTCGCTGATCTGCGCCTGGTACCACAGGTAGATCGCGCCCACGATCAAGGCACCCACCAGCACCGAAAGGCCGAGCAGCGCGTTGAAGGTGTCGCGCCGGCGTTTGCGCGCGGCTTCGCGGTGGGGCAGTAGATTGATCAGGATCACTGCAGGAATCTCCGCATCGCCAGGCCGCAGGAGGTGAGGTACGACGGCGCTTCGCGCATCATCTTCTTCATCCGGACATCGTTGCCCATTTCCATGCCGTCGAAGGGATTCACCAGCGTGCAGGCGAAGGACGAATGCTGCGTCACGGCTTCGGTGAGCCCCGGCAGCGCGGCCGAGCCACCGGCCAGCATCACATAGTCGACCTTGTTGTACGGCGTGCTGGTGAAGAAGAACTGCAGCGCGCGGCCGATTTCCTGGGCCATGCTTTCGACGAAGGGCACGAGCACGGCGGTGT
This sequence comes from Rhodoferax koreense, assembly GCF_001955695.1. Lineage (NCBI taxonomy): Bacteria > Pseudomonadati > Pseudomonadota > Betaproteobacteria > Burkholderiales > Comamonadaceae > Rhodoferax > Rhodoferax koreensis. The sequence goes on from NZ_CP019236.1 coordinate 4,457,948, forward strand.
CGTAGTCCTCGGGCAGGTCACCGCTGCGCTTCTTGGATTCGGCTTCCTCGAGCGAAAAACCGTATTGCCGCACGATCAGCTGCGTGAGTTGCGCGCCGCCGAAAGCCTGGTCGCGGTCGTAGACGACTTCGTCGTCGCGGATCACCTGCATGCTGGTGGTGAGCGCGCCCACTTCAAACAGCGCCACCATGGCGCCTGCGCCCTTGTTGGGGAGCCGTTCGATGAGGCGCGACGCGGCCAGCCGCGAGGCATAGGATTCGATGTCGAGGATGACCGGGTTCAGGCCCGCGGCCTCGGCCAGGCCCTGGCGGTCCTGCACCTTTTCCTTGCGCGACGCGGCGATCAGCACCTCCACGTCGCCCAGCGAATTGCTGCTCGGGCCGACCACGCAGAAATCCAGGCTCACCTCGTCGAGCGAGAACGGGATGTACTGGTTGGCCTCGGACTCGACCTGCACCTCGAGTTCGAGGTCGGACAGCCCGCCGGGCAGGATGATCTTCTTCGTGATGACGGCGGACGGCGGCAGCGCCAGCGCCACGTTCTTGGTGCGGGTGCCGCTTTTCTTCACCAGCCGGCGCACGGCTTCGGCCACCTCGTCGAACTTCTCGATGTTGCCGTCGCTGATCCAGCCCCGTTCCAGCGGCTCGATGGCACAACGCTTCAGTTGCAGATTACCGGCGCCATCCTGGTCGAGTTCGACCAGCTTGAGGCTGGAGGAGCTGATGTCGATACCCAGCAACGGAGCGGGCTGGCGGCTGAATAACGACCCCAAAGAGATCAAATCTATCTCCTGAAACTGAGCACTATGCTACAAAAACTAACACTTGCCGGGCATGCTATCAGCAAGACTACCCCCCGCAAAGCTTATTTCCCAGGGGAAACCGTGGAACCGTTGTCAAAAGCCGACGATCCAATGGCCCCCGGGCGTCGCCCGGCCGCGGGGGTGTCCGGCCCTTGTTGCCTCGCTTTACGGTCACCAAGGCAAAATACGCCGCATACCGCTTTTCGTCTCACAGGATCGGACCCTAGGGTCCCTGGATTGTTATGCCTTCAAAACCCACCTCCAAACCCGACACGCCATCCGGCAAGTCTGCCGAAGCGCGCCGCACGGGCTGGGCGGCCTGGCTGCTGCGGATCGTCGCCTGGGGCGCCGGCCTGGCGATCGCCGGCGCCGTGTCGGTGGCCATCGTCATCGCGATCGCGCTGTCGGTCGCCTACCCCAACCTGCCCGACATTTCCGACCTGTCGGACTACCGCCCCAAGCTGCCGCTGCGGGTGTTCTCGGCCGAAGGCACGCTGCTTGGCGAATTCGGCGAGGAGCGCCGCAGCCTGACGCCGATCAAGGACATTCCGCAGGTCATGAAGGACGCGGTGCTGGCCATCGAGGACGCGCGCTTCTACCAGCACGGCGGCGTGGACTACAAGGGCGTGCTGCGCGCCGCCATCGCCAACCTCGGCCGTGTGAAGAGCCAGGGCGCCTCCACCATCACCATGCAGGTGGCGCGCAACGTGTACCTGTCGTCGGAGAAGACCTTCACGCGCAAGATCTATGAAATCCTGCTGACCTTCAAGCTCGAGCACCTGCTGAGCAAGGACCAGATCCTCGAGATCTACATGAACCAGATCTACCTGGGCAACCGCGCCTACGGCTTCGCCGCGGCCTCGGAGACCTATTTCGGCAAGCCGCTGAAGGACATCTCCATCGCCGAGGCCGCCATGCTGGCCGGCCTGCCCAAGGCGCCGTCGGCCTACAACCCGATCAGCAATCCCAATCGCGCACGCACCCGCCAGCAGTACATCATCGACCGCATGGCCGAGAACGGCTTCATCACCGAAGACCAGGCCGCCGCCGCGCGCAAGGAAGAACTCAGCGTGCGCAGCGGCGCCAACGCCAACCGCATCCACGCCGAATACGTGACCGAGACCGTGCGCCAGCTGATGTACGCGCAATATGGCGACGAGACCTACACCCGCGGGCTGAACGTCTACACCACGCTGCGCTCCGCGGACCAGGACGTGGCGTACAAGGCGCTGCGCCGCGGCCTGATGGACTTCGAACGCCGCCAGATCTACCGCGGCCCCGAGAAATTCGTGACCCTGCCCAAGGACCCGGCCGAGCTCGACGACGCCATCGACGAGGCGCTGCTCGAACATCCCGACAACGGCGACGTGATGTCGGCCATGGTGCTCGACGCGAACCCGAAGAAGATCACCGCCGTGCGTGGCAACGGCGACGCGGTGGAGATCACCGGCGAAGGCCTGAAGCCCGCGCAGTCGGGCCTGGCCGACAAGGCCCCGCCGAACATCAAGCTGCGCCGCGGCGCCATCATCCGCGTAGCCAAGACGCCCAAGGACACCTGGGAGATCACCCAGTTGCCCGAGGTGGAAGGCGCGTTCGTGGCGCTCGACCCGCGCGACGGCTCGATCAAGGCGCTGGTCGGCGGCTTCGATTTCCAGAAGAACAAGTTCAACCACGTGACGCAGGCCTGGCGCCAGCCGGGTTCGAGCTTCAAGCCGTTCATCTACTCGGCTGCGCTCGAGAAAGGCTTCACCCCGGCCACCGTGGTCAACGACGCGCCGCTGTTCTTCGACGCCGGCACCACCGGCGGCCAGCCCTGGGAGCCGAAGAACTACGACGGCAAGTTCGAAGGCCCGATGACCTTGCGCACCGCACTCGCGAAATCGAAGAACATGATCTCGATCCGCATCCTGCAGGCCATCGGCGCGCAGAACGGGCAGGAATGGGCCACGCATTTCGGCTTCGATGCCGACAAGCACCCGGCCTACCTCACGATGGCGCTGGGCGCCGGCTCGGTCACGCCGATGCAGATGGCCAGCGCCTATTCGGTGTTCGCCAACGGCGGCTACCGGGTGAACCCGTGGATCATCGCCAAGGTCACCGACCAGCGCGGCAAGGTGCTCGCCGAAACCAAGCCGCCGGTGCTCGACGAATCGGTGCGCGCCATCCCGGCCCGCAATGCCTTCGTGATGGACAGCCTGCTCAACGAGGTCGCGACCCGCGGTACCGCGGCGTCGGCCACGCGCATCCTGAAGCGGCCCGACCTCTATGGCAAGACGGGCACCACCAACGACTCCATCGATGCCTGGTTCGCCGGCTTCCAGCCCACGCTGGCGGCCGTGACCTGGATCGGCTACGACACGCCGCGCAACCTCGGCTCGCGCGAAACCGGCGGCGGCCTGAGCCTGCCGGTGTGGATCAACTTCATGGAGACCGCCCTCAAGGGTGTGCCCGTGGCTCCACTCGTGCCGCCCGAAGGCGTGGTCAACGTCGGCGGCGAATGGTTCTACAACGAATACGCGCGCAGCACCGGCGTGACCAGCCTGGGCCTGGACGACAAGGGTGTGGGCGGCGCCGGTGGCACGGAGCCGCCGCATCCCGCGCCTGCGGCGGAAGAACGCAACCGCATCCTGGATCTGTTCAAGAACTGAAGGTCAGCGCTTGCCCTGCCTGGGCCGTCGCATCGCGGCTCAGGCTCTCGAAGAACTCGCCCTGGCCCTTGGTGTCCATCCAGCGTTGGCCGTCGAACTTGTAGTGGTAGCCGCCGGATTTGGCGGCCAGCCAGACTTCGTGCAGCGGCTTCTGCAGGTTGATGACGATCTGGCTGCGGTTGGGAAAGACCAGGGTGATCATGCCGCCGGTGCGCTGGTTGTCCACATCCGCGTCCCCTTCGTCGTTGATGCGGTCGCAGGAAAGCTCCACCGCTTGCAGCAGTTTTTCCGCGTGGTCCATGAATTCCGGGTCGGTCATACAATTTCGCCATGTTGAAGTTAAGACAAATTCTAGTGAACAGCATAGTCCTTGCTGGCGGTACGGCGGCTTTGCTCGTTCTGGGCGGCTGCGGCCAGAAGGGTCCGCTGTACCTGCCGACCGACGCGGTCGCGGCGCGGCGTGCCACGCTGGTCGAAACGCTGTCGCCCCTGCAGGCCACGCCAACGACGCCAACCACGCCGCCTGCGCAGTTGCTGATGCCCCCAGCAGCGGCCACACCGAACACGCCCGCGGCTTCATCGCCGGTTTCCGTCCCCTGAACCCGGGCGCGCCGCGTTGGATGGCGCGGCACCCACCAACTTCTCCCACATGACTTCCACGACTCTTCCCGGCCATCCGCACATCGCCTACCGCGGCGACGCCCTGTACATCGAACAACGGCCGCTGGCCGAACTGGCCGCGCAACACGGCACGCCGCTGTTCGTCTACTCCAAGGCGTCGATGCTGTCGGCCCTGGGGGCCTACCAGCGAGGCTTTGCGGGACGCAAGGCGCAGATCTGCTACGCCATGAAGGCCAACTCCACGCTCGGCGTGCTGCAGGTGTTCGCCCAGGCCGGGTGCGGTTTCGACATCGTCTCGGGCGGTGAACTCGAACGCGTGCTCGCGGCAGGCGCCGAGCCGGGCAAGGTCATCTTTTCCGGCGTCGGCAAGACCCGCGCCGAGATGCGCCGGGCCCTGGAGGTCGGCATCGGCTGCTTCAACGTGGAGAGCGAAGGCGAACTCGAAGTGCTGAGCGAGGTGGCGCAGGCCACTGGTCGGCGCGCGCCGGTGAGCATCCGCGTGAACCCGAACGTCGATCCCAAGACCCATCCCTACATCTCCACCGGTCTCAAGGGCAGCAAGTTCGGCGTGGCCCACGAAGACGCGCTGCGCATCTACCAGCGCGCGGCCGCCCTGCCCGGCCTGGCCGTGGTGGGCATCGACTGCCACATCGGCTCGCAGATCACCGAGGAGACGCCCTACCTGGACGCGATGGACCGCATGCTCGACCTGGTGACCACGATCGAGGCGGCCGGCATCGCCTTGCACCACATCGATTTCGGCGGCGGCCTGGGCATCGATTACCGCGGCGACACGCCGCCCGAGGCGGACGTGTTGTGGCACAAGCTGCTGGCCAAGATCGACGCGCGCGGCTACGGCGACCGCCTGCTGATGATCGAGCCCGGCCGCTCGCTGGTCGGCAACGCCGGCGTGTGCGTCACCGAAGTGCTGTACCTCAAGCCCGGTGAACAGAAGAGCTTCTGCGTGATCGACGCGGCCATGAACGAACTGCCGCGCCCGGCCATGTACCAGGCCTTCCACCGGATCGAGCCGGTGTCGCCACGCCATGGCCAGACCACCGTCTACGACGTGGTCGGCCCGATCTGCGAAAGCGGCGACTGGATCGGCCGCGACCGCGAACTCGGCGTGGCGCCCGGTGACCTGCTGGCGGTGTTCTCGGCCGGCGCCTATTGCATGAGCATGGCCAGCAACTACAACACGCGCGGCCGGCCGGCCGAACTGCTGGTGGACGGCGACCAGGCGCACCTGATCCGCGAACGCGAAAGCACGGCGGACCAGACGCGGCTCGAGCGGCTGGTGGGTTGACCCACCACCTCGCTTCATACCGCTCTACTTGCTTCTATTTCGATAGCTGGCTGCGCAGGCCCACTGGGCTTGAAAGCCTCTTTTTCTTAATAGCCTGCCAGACGCGCCAGCCCAGGAGCACAGCGATGATGGCCGCGTAGACCGACACCTCGGCAAAGTTGTTCTTGCCCGCACGCAGCCAGAAGAAATGCAGGATGCCGAGGCCGGCGATCACATACACCAGCTTGTGCAGCGCCTGCCAGCGCTTCGCGCCCAGCGCCTTGATGGCGCGGTTGAACGACGTGGCAGCCAGCGGCGTGAGCAGCACGAAGGCCGAAAAACCCACCAGGATGAACGGCCGCTTGGCAATGTCCTTGGCAATGTCGGCCACGTCGAAACCCATGTCGAACCAGCTGTAGCTCAACAGGTGCATCACGACGTAAAAATAGACGAACAGTCCCAACATCCGGCGAAACCGCGCCAACGGTGGCGTCTTCGTCAACACGCGCAGCGGCGTGACGGCCAGCACGATGCAGATGAAACGCAGCGTCCAGTCGCCGGTGGCGCGGATCAGGAATTCGGCCGGGTTGGCGCCGAGGATGTTGGCGTTGCCCGCCTGCGCCTGGAACACGTTCCACGCCAGCCACGCAAACGGCCATGCGCACAGCGCGAACACCACCAGCTTGGCGGCGGGATGCAGCAGGACTTTGGCAGGCAGCAGCATCAGCGGGTCAGCGGCGCCCGGCCGCTCCGAAGCCGCTGACGCGCCCCCTCGGGGGGCAGCGATACGCGAAGCGATGCGCGTGGGGGCCACATACTCAGAAATTTTTCTTGAGATCCATGCCGGCGTAGAGTTGCCCGACCTGGGCCTCGTAGCCGTTGAACATCAGCGTCTTGCGCTTCTTGGCGAACAGGCCGTCTTCGCCGATGCGGCGCTCGGTCGCCTGGCTCCAGCGTGGATGGTCGACGTTGGGGTTCACGTTGGAATAGAAGCCGTATTCGTTGGCCGCGGCCTTGTTCCAGGCGGTGGCGGGTTCCTTGTCGGTGAAGCGGATCTTGACGATGCTCTTGCCGCTCTTGAAACCGTATTTCCATGGCACGACGATGCGCACGGGCGCGCCGTTCTGGTTGGGCAGCACCTCGCCGTACATGCCGAAGGTCAAGAGCGTCAGCGGATGCATGGCCTCGTCCATGCGCAGGCCTTCGACATAGGGCCAGTCGAGCACGCGCGAACCGACGAAAGGCATGGTCTTCGGATCGGCCAGCGTGACGAATTCGATGAACTTGGCGCCGGGCTGCGGCTCCACCTTCTTGATGAGCTCAGCCAGCGAATAACCCACCCACGGGATCACCATCGACCAGCCTTCGACGCAGCGCAGGCGGTAGATGCGTTCTTCCTGCGCGCTGAGCTTGAGCAGGTCTTCGAGCGTGTATTTGCCGGGCTTCTTGACCAGGCCTTCGATCTCGACCGTCCACGGGGTGGTCTTCAGCGTGTGGGCGTTCTTGGCCGGATCGGCCTTGTCGGTGCCGAACTCGTAGTAGTTGTTGTAAGTGCTGGCGTCCTTGTATTCGGTGATCTTTTCCATGGTCACCGCGCCGGCCACGGCCGACTTCGCGCCCTTGAGCGGCGCGAGCTTGCCCGATCCCGGCGCCGACTGGGCCAAGGCCTCGCGGCCGGCCCAGGTCGCCATCGCCGCACCCGCCGCGCCGGTGGCCATGAGCTTCATGAGGTCACGCCGGCCGGCGTAGACCGCCTGCGGGGTGATCTCGCTCGAGGCGGGGTGGATGAAACCGTCGTTCCGGGTCTTGATCAGCATGGCAAATTCCTGTTTGGTATTTATCTGAACTGGATAGACCAGGTTTTCGTCACAAAGTGCCGTAACTGTGCAATCCGCTCAAAAACATGTTGACGCCGAGGAACGCGAAGCTCGTCACCGCCAGCCCCACCAGCGCCCACCAGGCGGCCACAGTGCCGCGCAGCCCCTTCATCAGCCGCATGTGCAGCCAGGCCGCGTAGTTGAGCCAGACGATCAGCGCCCAGGTTTCCTTCGGGTCCCAGCTCCAGTAGCCGCCCCAGGCTTCGGCGGCCCACAGGGCGCCGAGCACCGTGGCCACGGTGAAGAAGGCGAAACCGACGGCGATGGACTTGTACATCACATCGTCGAGCACTTCGAAGCTCGGCAGCCGCGCGGCGATGCGCCGGCGGCCGAACACGATGCTGGCCACGATCAGCGCCGAAATCCCGAAGTACACGGCCCAATAACCGCTGCCGGCATCGCCCACGGTCTTGCGGAACACCACCGGCTCGAAACACAGCACGATGCCCAGGAGCCACAGCGGCGCAAGCTTGTACCAGCGGGTTTGGCCAGCCTGCTGCTTGATCAGGTAGGCGAACGCCACCATGGCCGACAGCGCGAAGGTGCCGTAGCCGATGAAATTGGCCGGCACGTGCAGCTTCATCCACCAGCTCTTGAGTGCGGGCACCAGCGGCTGGATCTCGTGGGCCTCGCGCACCACGGTGTACCAGAGCAGGAAGCCGACCGCCGCACTCACCACCAGCATCACGAAGGCGCCGAGCGCACGCGTCTTGTACTGCGCCTCGAAGTAGAGGTAGAAGGCCGCAGTGAGCCAGGAGAACAGCACGAACACCTCGTACAGATTGCTCACCGGGATGTGGCCGACGTCGGCGCCGATCAGGTAGCTCTCGTACCAACGCACCATGGTGCCGATCAGCGCCATCGCCACCGCCACCCAGGCCAGGCGCGAGCCAATGAGTTCCAGGCTGCCGCTGTGTTGTGGCGACGACAGCATGCCGAGCCAATAGAAGATGGTGCTCATGAAGAACAGCATGCTCATCCACAGGATCGCCGACTGGCTGGACAGGAAGTACTTGAGCCAGAACACGTTTTCCGAACGCGCGAGCTGAGCCTGGCCTTCCAGCCCCGAGCCCTGGTAGGAGAAAATGGCCAGCAGCGAAAAGCCGATCACCGCCAGGGTGAGCCAGCGCAGCGGCCGCCAGAACCAGGCCAGCGACACCAGCGCCGGCACCGCCGCCACCAGGATGCCGCGTTCGTACACGTCCATGTAGGCGCCGTAGCGGCTGAAGGTGAACCAGGCGCCGGCCAGCATCAGCGCGGCGAACAACCAGTCGAAAGGGCTGCGGCGGCTGAAAAAGCCTTCGTTCAGGGTGATGGTCTTGGTGGCGGGCGTACCACGCGGGGCTGCACCGGTTGCGGTGTTCATGTCGGGTCCTTCTTCAACGTTTCCACGCCGATCAGCTTCAGCTTGAGATGTTCGAATTCGCGGTCGCCGTCCATGGTCTTGCGGTTGGCGGACAGCGCCATCGTCGCCTGCGTGCCTTCCCCATCGGGGGCCATCCACACCCAGACCCGGCGTTCGCGCACGTACAGCATCGCGAACACGCCCAGGATCAGGAAGGCGCAGCCAAGATACACCACATTCTTGCCCGGCGCACGCGCCACCTGGAACACGCTGGCCTGCACCTGCTTGAAGTCGGTGAGCTCGAAGGCCATCGGCGCGGGATAGAGCTGCGCGTCGCTCAGCGACAACACGGCCTGGGTCATGAAGGCCTGGGTCTTCTCGCTCGGCACCAGCGGCGCCAGCTTGTCCTGCTCGCGCGTGATCTGCGCAAGTTCGAAGAGCACGCCGTTGAGGATACGCACCAGCACCTCGCCAGCGCGCCCACGCTCGGCCTCGGGCACGTTGGCTTCCATGAAATCGGCGATCGCCTGCAAACCGCCACCGGGCTTGGCAGGCGCGCCCTTCGTCCCGTCGGTCTCGGCGCCGGCGAACAGCGCCATCGCCCGGTTGGCCGAGGCCGCGAGCTGCTGCGCGAGTTCGGGCCGGGCCGCGTCCACCGCCTTGGCCGCATAGCGCTGCACCGCCTTCTCGCGCAACGCAGGGTCGGCCAGCGCGGCGCGCAGGTGCAGGAATCCTTCCATGCCGCCGGCGTCGTCGGCCGGAATGCGCAGGTAGCGGAAGGCATCGGACGGGTTCTCACGCACGCCGAGCAGGAACGAAGGCGCGCCCTCGCCGGTGTCCACCGGCAGCATGTAGTTGTGGAATTCGCGCGCCTGGCCGGAGGCGTCGCGCAGCTTGTAGGAAATGCTCGGGCCGACGTTGCGCAGCTCCTTCTGCGTGACGGTCTTGTTGGCCGCGCCCAGGCGGGCGTCGATCGAGGCGCGCAGGTCGACCTTGCGCACGTCCAGGCCGGAGCCGTCGGGGCTGTTGCCGCCGCCGAAGTTCTCGACGTTGATGACGCGCAGGGCGGTGTATTCGAGCGTCAGCGCGTCATGGCCCGTGCCTTCGCCGCGCGCCAGCCTGGATGTGCCGCCGATCACGCCGTCGATCTCGAAGGGCTTGGTGGCCGCATTCATCGGGATCGCCTTGAGCTTGACCGAGGAGCCGCCGTCGTCGAAGCTGGACTGGTAGATCTCCACGCCGCGGTAGCTGGCCGGGTGGTTCACCTCGACCCGTGCCGGTGTGGCGGCGCCGGTGTCGCGGTCGTGGATCACGATCTCGCTGGCGAACAGCTTGGGCATACCGGTGGAGTAGTACTCCACGATGAATTTCTTGAGTTCGATGGCGAAAGGCAGGTCCTGCACCAGGATGCCGTCGGCCTGGTTCAGGATGGCCGTGCTCGAACGCGTGCCTTCGGCCACCAGGATGTTGCCGCGGAAGGTCGGGTTGCCGGGTGGCAGCCGGTGCTCGGGCTTGACGTCGGCGATCATGCCGCCGCCGGCATAGGCGCTCTTGCCGGTGAACAGCATCTGCGCGCGCACCACCAGGTCGCCGTCGAGCAACCCGCCGATGCACACCAGCACGATGGCGCTGTGGGCGGCGATGTAGCCGAACTTGTTGGCCGCACCGGCCTTGGCCGCCACCATCCAGCCCGCGCCCCCGGGCGTTTCTCGCTGCTGCAGCTTGACCTTCCAGCCCCCGCCGACGAGCAACTGGCCCACGCGCCGGGCGGCGGCTTCCGGCGTCTCGGCCAGCGTGGCCTCGGCGCGGTGGTGGAACGCCTTCAGGCTCTGCGCGCGGATGTTTTCCTTGTAGGTGCGCACGTCGACGAGGATCTTCGGCGCATTGCGGGCGATGCACAGCGACGTGCTGGTGACCAGGAAGGCCAGGATGAGCAGGAACCACCAGGCGCTGTAGACGGCGGTCAGGCTCGCGGCCTCGAACACGCGGGCCCAGAAAGGGCCGAACTGGTTGATGTAGTTGCCCAGCGGCTCGTGCTGCTTGAGCACCGTGCCGATCACCGAGGCGATGCAGATCAGCGTCAGCAGCGAGATCGCGAAGCGCATCGACGACAGCATCTCGACCAGCGCGCGCAGCAGCGGTGAGCGGGTTCTGACGCTGACGCCTTGGGTGGAAACGGACATTGCGGGTTCTGGACTGGAATCAAAAAAGGCGGGTCATCGTCGATGCCCCGCCCTTGTTAGGTGCTGGAAGTGGCGCTTGGTTCAATCCTGCATGCCACGAAAATGCCATGGCGGCTCGGACTGCGCTCAGCGCAGGCCGGCGATGTAGTCGGCCACGGCCTTGATTTCGCGGTCGTTGAGCTTGGCGGCGACCTGCGTCATCGGCAGGCTGTTCAGGCGTGCGCCGTCGCGAAAGCCCACCAGTTGCGCCGCGGTGTAGTCGGCATGCTGGCCGCCCAGGCGCGGGTATTGGGAAGGGATGCCGCTGCCGGTCGGGCTGTGGCAGCCGGCGCAGGCGGGCACCTGGCGGTCGGCGATGCCGCCGCGGTAGATCTTTTCACCCAGGGACACCAGTGCCTTGTCCTTCGCGAAGCCGGGCTTGGCCTTCTTCGACGCGGCCCAGTAGGCGATGTTGCGCATGTCGTCGTCGCTCAGCGTCGAGGCGAAGCCCTTCATGATCGGATTGTTGCGCTTGCCGGACTTGAACTCCTGCAGCTGCTTGACCAGATATTCGGGATGCTGCTGCGCGAGCTTGGGGTTGGCCGGCACGCCCGAATTGCCGTCGGCGCCATGGCAGGCCGCGCACACGGCGGTGAAGCTGGCCTCGCCCTTGACCAGGTCGGGCTTGGCAACGGCTGGCGCGGCGGGCTTTTCCTCGGCGGCCGAAGCACTCGGCGAGAAGGTCAACATGGGGGCTGCGAGCACAGCGGAGACCAACAGGGAGGCAAAGAACTTCATAGCGGGTTTGTCTTATCGAGGGTCTTGTATTGGAGCTATTCAGGCGCTGTTCCGACGCTGTTTGTTTGCGCAAAACCCCTTGATTCTACAATGAGGGTCCAGCCCTCTTCTCGAGGGCGCGTCGAAGATTGCATGACCAACACCTCCCATCCCCGTGCCCGCAAGCCCGCGGCCGCCGCCAAGACGGCCCCCGCGAAGACGGCCACGGCCAAACCTGCCGAAGCCAAATCGGCCGCCGTCGTGGCCTCCGGCTGGATGCACACCGCGCGCTTCCTCACCACGGCACCCCAGTTGCACCACCTGCCGCCGCTCGACATCCCGGAGATCGCCTTCGTCGGCCGCTCCAACGCCGGCAAGTCCACCTGCATCAACACGCTGACGCAGCAAAAGCAGCTGGCCTACGCCTCCAAGAAGCCCGGCCGCACGCAGAACATCAACCTGTTCGCCCTGGGCAAGCAGGGCGTGACCGACGCGGTGCTGGCCGACCTGCCGGGTTACGGTTATGCCGCCGTGCCCAAGGCCGACAAGGTGCGCTGGCAACAGGTGATGGCCAACTACCTGGTCACGCGCGAGAACCTGACCGGCATCGTGATGATGTGCGACCCGCGCCACGGCCTGACCGAGCTCGACGAGATCCTGCTCGACATCATCCGCCCGCGCGTGGTCGAGGGCCTGAAGTTCCTGATCCTGCTGACCAAGGCCGACAAGCTCAACCGCGAGGAATCGACCAAGGCCTTGTCGATCGCGCGGCTGCAGGCCGGCGGCGGCGAAGTCAAGCTGTTCTCGGCGCTCAAGAAGCAGGGCATCGACGAGGCCAGCATGCTGCTGTGGCAGTGGGCGCATCCGGAAGGTGCCGCCGCGCCCGCCGTGAAGCCGGCCGAGCCGGACCTCGAAGAACCCGAGAATCTCGACGAGGCATAGAAGCCTTTCAGGCCTCCAGCGCAGTTCAGTGCTGCGTTACCAGCTATCGAATCACTAGCAAATCAATAAACACCCGGCTCGCCCGGAGGCCGCGTCTTGAAGCGCTTGTGGACCCAGAAATACTGCTCGGGCATGGTGTCGATATAGCTCTGCAGCCGCTGGTTCATGAGCGCGGTGTCGGCCTCCACGTCCTGCGTCGGATAGTCGGTCCAGGCCGGCAAAATTTCCACGTCGTACCCCTCGGGCGTCATCCGCGTGAGCACCGGCACCACCTTGGCCCGGCCCAGGCGCGCGAAACGCGGCAATGACGGCAGCGTGGCTGCGCTCACCCCGTAGAACGGCACGAAGAACGCGTCCTTGGCACCGAAGTCCATGTCGGGCAGCAGGTACAGCACCTCGCCAGCGCGCAGTGAGGCGACGATGGGTTTCATCTCGCTGAAACGGCCGAACAGCCGCACCTCGCCGAAACGCAGCCGGCCCTTTTTGATCCACTCGTCGACCACGGGATTGGACTGCTTGGCGTACAGCGTGGTGTAGCGCCGGGGGATCTGCTGCGACAGGGCCGTCGCGCCGGCATCGAGGCCGACGAAATGCGGCGCGAACAGCACCGTCGGCGCTTCGCCGGCCAGCTGTGCGAGGTCGCCGGTCATGCGCAGGCGCCGCTTCGTCACCTCGGGCGCGGCATGCCAGAGCCAGCCGCGGTCGAGCCAGGCCTGCACGAAACGGATGAAGACCTGGCGCGTCATGGCGCGCCGCTCGGCAGCACTCTTCTGCGGAAAACACAAAGCCAGGTTGGTTTCGGCGATGCGCCGGCGCGAACGCACCAGGTGAAACAGCAGCACCCCCACCAGCCAGCCCAGCCCGCGCACCCATGACAGCGGCAGCAGCGCCAGCAGGCGCATGAAAACGATACCGAGATAAGACAACATCGATCCTTGTTTGGACTCAGGCGGGCGGAGCCGCGGACGGCGTTTCGGCCGAGGGCTGGGCGCGTGGCCGCTTGTAGCGGTTGTAGCTCCAGAGGTACATGCCCGGCCGCTGCAGGATGACTTTTTCCAGCGCCGCGTTCAATGCCGTGGCCGCGGCCTCGTCGCCCTGGTCGAGCGGCAGCGACAGCGGCGCCACGTGGATCACGTAGCCGGCGCCGCCCGGCAGGCGGTCACACAGCGCGGTGAGCATCGGCGCCCCGGTCTGGCGCGCCAGGCGCAGGGCCAGCGTCATGGTGTAGGCCGGCCGGCCGAAGAACGGCGCCCACACGCCCAGCCCGTCGCCGGGCACCTGGTCGGGCAGCATGCCGGTGACGCGGCCTTGCTTGAGCGCCTTGAGGATCAGGCGCACGCCGGCCGTGGTGGTCGGCGCCGGCTCCATGCCGGGTGCCGAGCGCGCGGCGCGCAGGAAGTCGTCGAGCCACTTGAACTTGGACGGCCGGTACAGGATCGGCATCGCGCCGTATTTGGGGCTGAAACGGGCGGCGAAAGCCAGCGGCACGGCCTCGAAGCTGCCGACGTGCGGCGTCATGAAGATCACGCCCTTGCCGCGCGCCAGGGCTTGCTCGAGCAGCTCAGCACCCTGCCAGGTGATCAGCGGCAGCTTCTCGGCGGGCGGGCGCAGCCACAGCCAGGGCAGTTCGGTGGCCAGCTTGCCGGCCTCGGCGATGGCGCGGCGCGCCTGCTGCGGCGAGACGCCGGCCTGGCGGATGTTGTCCTGGAAGCGGCGGCGGTAGGTGGGCGAACAGGCATAGACCACCCAGCCCAGCCACGCGCCCACCGCGTGCAGCACCGGCAGGGGCAGGCGCGCCGCGAGTCGAAATAAAAATGTCATCACGTTAGAATGGCGGCGGTCGCTGAGTTACTGAACTACTTGCAGGGCGACTTGAAATAATTCTGCTAAAGCGTTCGCCAAAGGCTCCAGGGCCGTAAGCAGCGCATCAAAGGTCTGTTTTCAACAACACTGGAGTTTATTCAAATGGCGAACGATTTCCTCTTCACGTCCGAATCCGTTTCCGAAGGCCATCCCGACAAGGTGGCCGACCAGATCTCCGACGCGATCCTGGACGCGATCTTCAAGCAGGATCCCCTCTCCCGCGTGGCCGCCGAGACGCTGACCAACACCGGCCTGGTCGTGCTGGCCGGCGAGATCACCACCAACGCGCACGTCGACTACATCCAGGTCGCGCGCGACACCATCAAGCGCATCGGCTACGACAACACCGAGTACGGCATCGATTACAAGGGCTGCGCGGTGCTCGTGGCCTACGACAAGCAGAGCAACGACATCGCCCAGGGCGTGGACCACGCCAGCGACGACCACCTGAACACCGGCGCCGGCGACCAGGGCCTGATGTTCGGCTACGCCTGCGACGAGACGCCCGAGCTGATGCCCGCGCCGATCTACTACGCGCACCGGCTGGTGGAGCGCCAGGCCCAGCTGCGCAAGGACGGCCGCCTGCCCTTCCTGCGCCCCGACGCCAAGAGCCAGGTAACGATGCGCTACGTGGACGGCAAGCCGCACTCGATCGACACCGTGGTGCTGTCCACCCAGCACAGCCCGGACCAGAGCGAAACTTCGACCAAGATGAAGGCCTCGTTCACCGAAGCCATCATCGAGGAGATCATCAAGCCGGTGCTGCCCAAGGAGTGGCTGCAGAACACGCGCTACCTGATCAACCCGACCGGCCGCTTCGTCATCGGCGGCCCGCAGGGTGACTGCGGCCTGACCGGCCGCAAGATCATCGTCGACACCTATGGCGGCGCCTGCCCGCACGGCGGCGGCGCGTTCTCGGGCAAGGACCCGAGCAAGGTCGACCGCTCGGCCGCCTACGCCGCGCGCTACGTGGCCAAGAACATCGTGGCCGCCGGCTTGGCGCGCCAGTGCCAGATCCAGGTGGCCTATGCCATCGGCGTGGCCAAGCCGATGAACATCACGGTCTACACCGAAGGCACGGGCGTGATCTCCGACGACAAGCTGTCGGCACTCGTGGCCGAGCACTTCGACCTGCGGCCCAAGGGCATCATCCAGATGCTCGACCTGCTGCGCCCGATCTACGAGAAGACCGCCGCGTACGGCCACTTCGGTCGCGAGGAGCCGGAATTCACGTGGGAACGTACCGATAAAGCAGCTGCCTTGCGTGCTGCCGCAGGCCTGTAAAACGTCCGACACGATGCGCTTGAGAACGGGCCGGCGATGACACCCAACGCCGACCCGGTCTGGCGCGGCCCCAAGTGGGCGCTGTCAGTGCTGCTCGCGATGCTGGGCATGTTGGGCCCGTTCGCGATCGACACCTACATCCCGGCCTTCTCCGGCATCGCGCGCTCGCTCGGCGCCACGCCGGTGGAGATGCAGCAGACGCTGTCGGCCTACCTGTTCGGCTTCGCCTTCATGAACCTGTTCCACGGCGCGCTGTCAGACAGCTTCGGCCGCCGGCCCGTGGTGCTCTGGGGCATCGCCGTGTTCACCATCGCCTCGGCCGGCTGCGCGCTGTCGCAGAACATCGGCCAGCTGGTCCTCTTTCGCGCATTGCAGGGTCTGTCGACCGGCGCCGGCATCGTGGTCTCGCGCGCCGTGATCCGCGACGTCTACCCGCCGGCCGAGGCGCAGAAGGTCATGAGCCAGGTGACCATCTACTTCGGTGTGGCACCGGCGATCGCCCCCATCGTGGGCGGCTGGCTGTTCGTGCACCTGGGCTGGCACAGCGTGTTCTGGTTTCTCACCGGCGTCGGTGTGGTGCTGTGGATCAGCAACTGGCGGCTGTTGCCCGAGACGCTGCAGCCCGCACAGCGCCAACCCTTCCACGTGCCCGACCTGATGAGCGGCTACCGGCAACTGATGTCGGACCCACGTTTCGTGCTGCTGGCCTTCGCCAGCGGCGTGCCGTTCAACGGCATGTTCCTGTACGTGCTGTCGGCGCCGGAGTTCCTGGGCACGCTGCTGCACCTGGCGCCCACGCAGTTCTTCTGGTTCTTCATCCTCACCATCTCCGGCATCATGGGCGGCGCCTGGGCCAGCGGGCGACTCGCCGGGCGCATCCCGCCCAAGCGGCAAATCCGCCACGGCTTTTTGATCATGACGGTGGTGGCGTTGCTGAACCTGGCGGCCAACCTGGTGTGGACCGCACAACCGCTCTGGGCGCTGCCGCCGATCGCGGTGTTCGCCTTCGGCTGGGCGCTGATGGTGCCGGTGGTCACGCTGCTGGTGCTGGATCTCTACCCAGCGCGACGCGGCATGGCGTCCTCGCTGCAGGCCGTGGTCGGCTCCACCGCCAACGGCGTGGTGGCCGGCGTGATCGCACCGCTGGTGATGCACTCCACGGTGCTGCTCGCGCTGGCTTCCCTGCTGATGATGGGCATCGGCCTGGCCGCCTGGCTCTGGCTGCATCACCGCTGGCCGGAGATTGGACGCGGCTAGCCGCCGAATCCCTGCGGATTGGCGCTCTGCCAGCGCCAGGCATCGACACACATCGCCTCCAGCCCGCGCTCGGCACGCCAGTCCAGCAGTTGCAAGGCGGCCGCCGGCTCGGCATAACAGGCGGCCACGTCGCCCGCGCGGCGCGGCATGATCTGGTAGGGCACGGCCTTGCCACTGGCGGCCTCGAAGGCCTCGACCATGTCGAGCACGCTGTAGCCCACGCCGGTGCCGAGGTTCACCGTCAGCAGATCGGGCGAACGCTGCAGGGCCTCCAACGCCTTCAGGTGGCCGGCGGCCAGGTCGACCACGTGGATGTAGTCGCGCACACCGGTGCCGTCGGGCGTGGCGTAGTCGTTGCCCCAGACGCTGAGCTTCTCGCGCTTGCCCACCGCCACCTGCGCCACGAAGGGCATGAGGTTGTTCGGAATGCCGCGCGGATCTTCGCCGATCAGGCCGCTGGCATGCGCGCCCACCGGATTGAAGTAGCGCAGGATGCCGAAGCGCCAGGAGGCGTCGCTGCGCTGCACGTCGCGCAGCATGTCCTCGATCATGAGCTTGCTGCGGCCATAGGGGTTGGTTGCCGACAGCGGGTGGTCTTCCGTCAGCGGCAGGAACTGCGGCTCGCCGTACACCGTGGCCGACGAGCTGAACACGAGGATCTTCACGCCACATTCACCCATGGCCTCGAGCAGGCGCACCGTGCCGACGACGTTGTTGTCGTAATAGCTCAGCGGTTTTTCCACCGACTCGCCCACGGCCTTCAGCCCCGCGCAATGGATGACGGCCGTGACCGCGTTGTCACGCAGGGCTGCGACCAGCGCCGCGCGGTCGCGGATGTCGCCCTCGATCAGGCGTGGCGACTTGCCGGTGATGCGCTTCACCCGCGCCAGGGCCTCGGGCTGGCTGTTGCTGAAGTTGTCGAACACGGCCACGTCATGGCCGGCATCGAGCAACTCGACGCAGATGTGGGTGCCGATGTAGCCGGCGCCGCCTGTCACCAGAATCATGAGAAGCCTTTCGCGATGCGATGATGGATGAAAGAATTATGGAGGCAAAAACCGGGCCCGCCCGTGCCCGCGGCCGGCGCGCAATGCCCGCGCCAGGGTCCACGCGAAGCTTCACAATAGGTGCCATGAGCCCCCCAACGCCAGGTATCGGCAAAACCGTCACTGCCGGCATGCACAAGTTCGTCGATGCACTGAACTGGCTGCTGGCCGCCTCCTGGGTGGGCGCGATCATCCCGTTCTTCTCGATCGGCGTGGGTTACGCGTGGAGTAGTTGGAAGACGGAGATCGCTGCCTCCTTCCTGGTGCCGGCCTCTCCCGCCAGCCCCGATTTTTCGCTGCACTCCACGGTGTTCTGGCTGCTGTGCCTGTTGTTGCTGTCGCTCGGCGTCGGCAATGCCTGGGCCAAAAAGCGTGATGCGGACCGCGCCTCGGCCGAGGTCAAGCGCCTGCTGGCCTCGCTGCAGGAACGCTCGCAGGAGCTGACCACCGCCGTAGGCCAGCTGCATTCGCTACCGCCGCTCGGCGTGCTTGAAGACTTCCGCCGCGCCTATGACGTCTGCGACAGCATCTCGGCCAAATCGGCCCGGCTCGACACCTCGGTACCTTCGGCCCGCGCCGACCTGGAAGTCTTTCTGCGGCGCTTCCTGTCGGTGGTCGGCCGCGTGATCCAGACCTTCGACGGCCACCAGCTCGCCGGGCGCAAGGTGCGCTACGGCCTGAACATCATGCTGTACGTCACGCAGGCCGAAATCCAGTCCCGGCCCGCACTGCAGCAGGCATTGGCCGGCCGCCTGCGCTACGCCGACAGCGGCCTCACCCTGGACAACGCGGCCGGCGTGCTCGACATGCTGCCCGCGGCGTCGATCGCCGACGGCGTGGAGGCCCCCGACAACGAACTCGAGCATTTCGCGATCCCCGTGGCACTCGCCCCCGCCCACGCCGACCGCGCGTCGAAGGAGCGCCCCACCCTGCCCGGCGCGGTGAACGCCTGCGTGAACATCATCCACGTCGCCTACGCCAGCATCGCGGACTACCGCCGCGCACTGGAAGACCTGAAAGCCCCCGACACCGTGAAGGCCGAGATGCTCGACTACTTCGACCAGCCCAACATCAGGAGCAGCGTGCAGAGCTTCGTGTGCGTGCCGCTGTTCGCCAGCGACACCGGCCTGGTCGGCGTGCTCAACATCCACCTCGACGTGCCCAACCCGCGCATCAAGGACCGCATGGAACTGCTCGTGCCGCTCGTCGCCCCGATGCGCCAGCAACTGGCCCGGTTGCTATTGAAATACAAGTCTCTATACTTATCTTGATCAAGCCACACCGCGCCGGAGTGCTAGCAAAAATGCAAATTCCTTTCGACCATGCGACCGATTCAGGCACCGCCTCCGCCAACCAGGCGTTGCTGGACGCATTGAAGTGCGAGGTGGATGAGTTCCTGGAGAGTGCGCTCACCGAGCGTTTCACCGTGGCGAGCCCGAACGGCGGCCTGCGCACCGAGGTGCGCGAGATCCCCATGTATCTGTTGCCGGAGCGGGAAAACCGCATTTCCGTGGGGATGGCCGCGACGGCCAGCTAGGGACCGAGCGGCCTGCGACCGCAGGCATGGATCGGCCAACACGGATGAAGAATGGTAGGGCGTCACGGACTTGAACCGTGGACCAAAGGATTATGAGTCCTCTGCTCTAACCAACTGAGCTAACGCCCCGACCGAGCCGCTATTGTAGAGGCCGCCCTCCACCGTTTCCGGTTGGTCCGCCGGCCTATTTCGGCCGGCTCAGCGCGTTGCTGACCAGCTTGGAGGTGATGTCCACGATCTGGATCATCCGGTCGTAGGGCATGCGCGTCGGGCCGATCACGCCCAGGGTGCCGACGACCTGGCCGTCGACCTCGTACGGTGCGCTGACGATGGAGAGTTCCTCGAACGGCACGACCTGGCTCTCGCCGCCGATGTAGATGCGCACGCCGGCCGCCTGGCTGGAGATGTCGAGCAGGCGCATGAGTTGCGTCTTCTGCTCGAACAGGTCGAAGGCGCGCCGCAGATTGCCCATGTCACCCGCGAAGTCGCTCACCGACAGGAGGTTGCGTTCGCCGGAGATGACCACTTCGTCCTGCTCCTGCGTCAGCGCTTCGGAGCTGGCGTGCACCGCGGCCTGCATCAGGCTGGCGATTTCGCCGCGCAGGCTTTCCACTTCGTTCTTGAGCCGTTCGCGCACCTGCTCCATGGCAAGGCCGGCGTAGTTGGCGTTGAGGTAGTTGGCGGCCTCGACGAGCTGGGTCTGGGAATAGTCGGCCTCGGTGAAGATCACGCGGTTCTGCACGTCGCCGTCGGGCGAGACGATGATCACCAAGAGGCGCTTTTCCGAAAGGCGCAGGAATTCGATGTGGCGGAACACGGACGTGCGCCGCGGCGCCATCACCACGCCGACGAACTGCGACAGGTTGGACAGCAGGTTGGCCGCGTTGGCGATCACCTTCTGTGGCTGCTCGGGTGCGAGCCTGGGCGGCTGCGGCCCGTCGCGCTGCACGGTGAGCATGGTGTCGACGAAAAGCCGGTAGCCGCGCGCCGTGGGAATGCGCCCGGCCGAGGTGTGCGGGCTGACGATCAGGCCGAGGTCTTCGAGGTCGGACATCACGTTGCGGATGGTGGCCGGCGACAGGTCCAGCCCCGATGCGCGCGACAGCGTGCGCGAACCGATCGGCTGGCCTTCGGCGATATACCGCTCGACCAGCGCTTTCAACAACAACTTGGCACGATCATCGAGCATCAAATCATTTTAATGATGTAATTTGCGAATGACCCTTAAATTCCGAAGCGTCGCGTTATTTGGCAAGTACCACGCTCCCGGCTCGGCCGGCGGCGCCAGTACGGAAGCTTCGCGGCAGGCGCTGGAAGGCATCGCCACGTACCTCAAGGCCCAAGGCTGCGAGGTGGTGGTGGAACGCGAGACGGTGGCCAACACCGGCATCGCCGGCTACCGCGCGCTGGACGTGGACACCATCGGCGCCGAATGCGACCTGGGCCTGGTGGTCGGCGGCGACGGCACCATGCTCGGCATCGGGCGGCTGCTCGCGGCCTACGGGGTGCCGCTGATCGGCATCAACCAGGGACGGCTCGGCTTCGTGACCGACATCCCGATCGACACCTACCAGGCCACGCTCACGCCGATGCTGCGGGGCGCCTATGAGGAAGACCATCGCAGCCTGATGCATGCGCGCGTGATGCGCGACGGCCAGTGCGTGTTCGACGCGCGCGCGATGAACGACGTGGTGGTGAACCGCGGCGCGACCTCGGGCATGGTGGAGCTGCGCGTCGAGGTGGACGGCCAGCTCATCGCCAACCAGCGCGCCGACGGCCTGATCATCGCCACGCCCACCGGCTCCACGGCCTACGCGCTTTCCGCGGGCGGGCCGCTGCTGCATCCCTCGATCCCGGGCTGGGTGCTGGTGCCGATTGCGCCGCATACCCTGTCGAACCGGCCCATCGTGCTGGCCGACCCCGGCGAGATCGTCATCGAACTCGTGGCCGGCCGCGACGCCAGCGCCAATTTCGACATGCAGTCGCTGGCCTCGCTGCAGCACGGCGACCGCATCTCGGTGCGGCGCTCGCAGCACCATGTGCGCTTCCTGCATCCCAAGGGCTGGAGCTATTTCGACACATTGCGCAAGAAGTTGCGCTGGAACGAAGGCAATTCGTGAACATGCACTCCAAGGCTCAGCACTGAAATGGCCCTCAAACGTATCACCCTGCGCGATTTTGTGATCGTGCGCGAACTCGAGTTGGACCTGTCCTCGGGCTTCAGCGTGCTCACCGGCGAAACCGGCGCGGGCAAATCCATCCTGATCGACGCGGTGCAACTCGCGCTCGGCAGCCGGGCCGATGCCGGCGTGGTGCGCGAAGGTGCGGCACGGGCCGACATCGCCGCCGAATTCGACAGCCCGCCGGCGACGGTGGCCTGGCTGGAACACGCCGGCTTCGACGTGGCCGACAGCCTGCTCCTGCGCCGCACGGTGGACGCCCAGGGCAAGAGCCGTTCCTGGATCAACGGCAGCCCGGCCACGGCCACGCAGTTGCGCGACATCGGCGACCAGTTGCTCGACATCCACGGCCAGCACGCCTGGCAAAGCCTGACGCGGCCCGACACGGTGCGTGGCCTGCTCGACGCCTACGCCGGCACCGGTCCGGCCACGCTCGAAAAACGTTGGGCCGCCTGGCGTACGACGCAGAAGGCGCTGGCCGATGCCCGTTCGGCACGCGATTCCCTGCAGCAGGAGCAGGAGCGCCTGGCCTGGCAGATCGGCGAGGTGGAAAAACTCGCGCCCGGGGCCGACGAATGGGACGAACTCAACACCGACCACGCGCGGCTGTCGAACGCGCAGGCCCTGCTCGACGCGGTGCAGACCGCCATCGACGCGCTGGAGAACGACGACAGCGGCGCGCTCGGCGGCCTGGTGCGTGCGCACACGGCGCTACAAAATCAGGAGCACATTGCGCCCGAATACCGTGCGTTGGCGGAGGTTTTGGCATCGAGCCTGGCGCAAGCCGAAGACGCCGCGCATTCGCTGCACAGCACACTGCGCAAGACCGAACTCGACCCGGACCGCCTGGCCGAGCTCGATGAGCGATTGGCCTTGTGGGTGTCGCTGGCACGCCGCTACAAACGCACCCCGGCCGAATTGCCCGCGCTGCTGGCCGCGTGGAAGCAGGAACTGGCCAAACTCGATGCCGCCGCCGACCAGGGCGCGCTCGAGGCGGCCGAACGCGCGGCCCACGAGGCCTATCTGGCCGAGGCCAAGCTGCTGAGCAAGGCCCGCAACCTGGCCGCGCCCAAGCTCGCCCGCGCCATCACCCAGGCCATGCAAGGCCTGGGCATGCAGGGCGGCCGTTTCGAGGTGGCGCTGCTGCCCGCCGAGCCCAGCGCCAGCGGCATGGAAGAAGTGCAGTTCCTGGTCGCCGGCCATGCGGGCAGTTCGCCGCGGCCGGTGGGCAAGGTGGCCTCCGGCGGCGAGTTGTCGCGCATCGCGCTGGCGATTGCCGTGACCACCAGCGAACTCGGCACGGCACAGACGCTGATCTTCGACGAGGTCGACTCCGGCGTGGGCGGCGCCGTGGCCGAGACCGTGGGCCGGCTCATGAAACAGCTCGGCCGCGACCGCCAGGTGCTGGCCGTCACGCATCTGCCCCAGGTGGCCGCGTGCGCCGACCACCACCTGGTGGTGGCCAAGCAGCGCGAAGGCAAAACCACCGTGAGCAGTGTGGGCAGCGTGGCCGGCGAGGAACGCGTGGCCGAAGTTGCGCGCATGCTCGGCGGTGAACGCCTCTCGAGCACCACCCTGGCGCACGCCAAGGAAATGCTGGGCATGCCTTGAACAACCCGCCTCGACGGTGACCACCATGAACACTGAAATCGTCCTCATCACCGGCATGTCGGGCTCGGGCAAGTCCGTGGCGCTGCACGCGCTCGAGGATGCGGGCTTCTACTGCGTCGACAACCTGCCCCCCGAGCTGCTGCTGACCTTCGTGAAGCTGGAGCAGACGCAGGGTGCGGCCAAGGTGGCGATCGCCATGGACGTGCGCAGCGCGACCTCGCTGCCGCTGGTGCCGCAACAGCTCGACACCCTGCGGCGCAATGGCGTGGACATCAAGCTGCTGTTCCTCGACGCCGCCACGGACACGCTGGTGCGGCGCTATTCGGAGACGCGGCGCAAGCATCCGCTGTCGCGTTCGGATCTGATGGACCAGCAGCGCGCGCTGTTCGAAGCCATCGAGCTCGAACGCGAGTTGCTGGCCGACCTGCGCGAACAGGCACATGTGATCGACACCAGCATCATCCGCTCGTCGCAGTTGCAGGGCTACATCAAGGGTCTGGTGGCGTCGGCCTCCAGCCAGCTCACGCTGGTGTTCGAATCCTTCGCCTTCAAGCGCGGCATTCCGCTCGACGCCGACTACGTCTTCGACGTGCGCATGCTGCCCAATCCGCACTACGAAGCCGACCTGCGGCCACTCACCGGCCGCGACGAACCGGTGGCGCAGTTCCTGCGGCAAAGCCGCGACGTGGCGCAGATGTTCAGCCACATCGAGCAGTTCCTCTCGCACTGGCTCGAACTCCTGGCGCGGGACCACCGCAGCTATGTGACGGTCGGCATCGGCTGCACCGGCGGCCAGCACCGCTCGGTGTACCTGGTGGAGAAGCTCACGGCGGCATTCAGCCAGCGCTGGGTGACCCTGAAGCGGCACCGTGAACTCGATGCGCGCGGCGACTTCAACGGCCAGTCGCGCGGCTTGAAGTCGGGCTCGACGATTTTCTGATCAGCCCAGGGGAATTCCTTTCGCCCTGAGCTTGTCGATGGGCTCGGGCGAGCTGCGACAGGCTCAGCCCGAACGGTGGAAGTGATCCTGACTAGGTCGCTTCAAGCAGCTTGCGCACCGGCGTCGGCAAGCCGAAGTCGGCCCAGCGTGCGGCCTCCACCCATTGGCCGTTGGCGCCGGGCGCCACGCCATCCGGCCACGCCACCCGCACCGGATGCAGGAACAGGTCCTTGTGGGTCAACACGTGCAGGAATGCGGGCAGGTCTTCCACACCGCCCTCTTGCGCCAGCCCGATGGCCTCGCGGCTGGCGAACACCGGCAGGCAGAACAGGCCGGCCCAGACGCCCGCGTCGGGGCGGCGTTCGAGCCACACCCGGCCCTGTGCATCCCGCGCCCAGAGCAGCCACCAGGATTCGGTGCTGCGCTTGAGCTTTTTCGTCTTCACCGGAAACCGCGTCGGATCGCCCGAGCGATGGCCGACACAGACTTCGCGCAACGGGCACAACAGGCAGGACGGGTTGCGCGCCAGGCAGATGGTGGCGCCCAGGTCCATCAGCCCCTGGGTATAGCGCGGCATGGCCACGGCGAGGTCGTCGAGCGGCAACAGTGCGGTGGCTCGGTCCCACAACGCACGCTCGTTGCTGGCCACCGAAAGGTCGGCGTCGAAGCCGAGTACCCGTGTCAACACCCGTTTCACATTGCCATCGAGGATGGCCGCGCGTTCGCCGTAACAGAACGACGCTATGGCCGCAGCGGTGGAGCGGCCGATACCGGGCAGCGTCTGCAATTCGGCCGCCGTGCCCGGGAACTGGCCACCATGCAAAGCCACGACCTGCTGCGCGCATTTATGCAGGTTGCGGGCGCGGCTGTAGTAGCCGAGACCGGCCCACAACACCAGCACCTCGTCCTGCTGCGCGGCCGCCAGGGACGCCACGTCCGGGAAGCGGTTCAGGAAACGCGGAAAGTATTCGAGCACCGCGCTGACCTGGGTCTGCTGCAGCATGATCTCGGACAGCCAGACGCGGTACGGGTCCACGGTGTTCTGCCAAGGCAGGCTGTGGCGACCATGGCTGGCTTGCCAGTGCACCACGCGATCGGCGACCGAGCCGGCTGCGCGGTCCTCCGCCACGCCGGGCAATACGGCCGGCAGGATATCGTCGCTCATGGCGAAGCCTCGGGGGCGGCCTGGTCCTGCAGCGCCACGCCGGTGGAGACGAAGTAGGACGTCAGCAATTGCAGACGCGTTTCCAGCTGGCCGAGCACAGCCTCCTGGCTTTCGATCTCGGCCACGCGTTCGTCGAGGCCGCCGGCCGCCTGCTGGATGCGGTCGATGGCCTCGATGCGCCGCCCGAAGCTGGTGCGCCGCTCCTGCAACTGCGCTTCCAGCTGGCCGGCCGCGGTCTTGCTCCACAGCTCCACCTCGGCGAATGCCGCCTCATAGACGGCGCGCAGCCGTGTCGCCAGCGCCCGCACCAGCCGGTCGGCGAATTCGGGCTGGGCCATGCGCAGCGCGTGCCCCAGCCCGAGATATCGCAGGTGACCTTGTTCGATCTGCTGCAGTTCCTTGTCGAAGCGCATGACGTCGGGCTCGGCGGGGGCCTGCAGCGAAAAGCCGTATTCCGCGTTGAGCTGGCGGAAGGTGGCGGCCAGCATGCTCTGGATCTCGAGGCTGTGGGCGCGCGCGCGGTCCAGGTTGCCGCGCAGCCGGGTGAAAGTCTCGGCGTAGATGCCTTTCATGCCGAGCTTGAGCCCGGGCCGCTGCAGCGCGGTGGCCAGCGCCATCATCTCGGCCTTGAGCGCGCGGCTGCCGAGCAGGCCGAACACTTCGCCCAGCAGCTTGTGCTGCACCGAACGCACGGCGTGGATCTTGGCGTTGCCGATGTCGAATTCAAGCTTCTCCTGCTCGATGCGCTGCCGCATGTTCTTGATGACGGCCGTGTTCTTGCCGCCCAGGCCCTGCAGTTCTATCTTCTGCTCGGAGAGTTCGCGCCGGCGCATCTGGATCACGCGGCCGGTCTCCAGGCGTAGCTCGGCGATGCCGCGCGACACCGTGGCGCGCAGGATGTTCTGCCGCTCGCCAAGGATGCCCTGGCCCAGCAGCTGTTCGAGCGCGGGCAGGCCGCTGGCCTGCAGCAACGCGTCGTCGGCACTGATCTTGGCCAGCAGGCCCTTCTGGGCCGACACCGCCATCACACGTTCGGCCGGCAGGCCGAGGATGGCGGCGGAAGCGGCCCGCTGCCGGTCGATCTCGCGCGCGATCTGCTCGGGGGTGCTGAGCGCGTCCCACAAGGTGTCGATCTTGTTGAGCACCACCACGCGCGCGTTGTCGTGTGTGGCCTCGCCGCTCAGGTGTTCGCGCCACACCGCCATGTCGGATCGGGTCACGCCCGCATCGGCGGCCAGGATGAAAACCACGGCATGCGCCTGGGCGATCAGGTTGATGGTGAGTTCGGGCTCGGCGCCGACGGCGTTCAGCCCCGGCGTATCCAGGATCACCAGGCCCTGCTGCAGCAGCGGATGGGCGATGTTCACCAGCGCATGGCGCCAGCGCGGCACTTCCACCTGGCCGGCCGCATCGGCGATGGGGTTGTCGTCGGGCAGGTCGTCGTGCCAGAAACCGAGCGCGCGGGCCTCGTCGATCGGCACGCGCCGCACCTCGGTGACCTTGGTCAACGCACCCGCGAGCTGCGCCGGATCGTGCACGTCCAGCGCCACCTCCGTCCATTCCTCGGGCGCGAGGCGCCAGTCCATCAGCGAGCGGGTGTCCAGCCGCGAGGTGATGGGCAGCAGGCGCAGGCTGGCCGGCAAAGCCGGGTCGAAGCCGAGTTCGGTCGGGCACATGGTGGTGCGGCCCGCGCCGGCCGGCATGATGCGCCGGCCGTAAGTCGCGAAGAACAGCGCGTTGATCAGCTCCGACTTGCCGCGCGAGAATTCGGCGACGAAGGCGACGCTGACCTTGTCGCTGCGCATCTGATCCTCGAGTCGGCGCAGTCGATCCTGCACCGCCGCGTCCAGCAGTGCGTGCTCCTTCATCCAGGCCGACAGCAGCTTGAGACGCAACGCGAACTCGCGCCGCCACGCGCCGTACTGGCCGAATTGCTCGTTGAAGGAAGTCGCCACTAGTGCGTGCTCTTTGTCGTAATTGGAAACATCTCGGCAAAATATAGCAGTGTTAGGCACACCCCCAGGCTTGCACCGCCCCCCGACGCGCGGCCTCGATTCAGCGCTTCTGGCATTGCGGGCAGAAGTAAGTGGAGCGCTGGCCCTGGCGCAGCTGCTGGATCGGCGTGGCGCAGACGCGGCAGGGCTCGCCGTGGCGGTCGTAGACCATGGCTTCCAGTTGGAAATAGCCGCTCTGGCCCTGGGCGTTGGAGAAGTCGCGCAGCGTGCTGCCTCCCTTGTGCACGGCGCGTGTCAGCACTTCGCGGATTGCCGCATGCAGCCTGGCCATGCGCGGCCCGCTGATGGCGGCGGCGCGCACCGTGGGGCGTATGCCGGCCATGAACAAGGCTTCCGAGGCATAGATGTTGCCCACGCCGACCACCACCTCGCCCGCCAGCAGGACCTGCTTGATCGTCGACTGGCGTGCGCGCAGCCCGGCCTGGAAAGCCTTCAGGTCGAAGGCCTCGCCGAGCGGCTCCACGCCGAGGCGGCCGAGCAGTTTCTGCGCGTTCTGCGCGGTCTCGCTCTCGGCATAGACCACGGCACCGAAACGGCGCGGGTCGTTCAGGCGCAAGGTGCCGCGGCTGGTGACCAGATCGAAATGGTCATGGGCGCCCGGCGCCGGCTGCTGCGCGGCGAAACTCAGGCTGCCCGACATGCCGAGATGGACCAGCAGCAGGCCGCGGCTCAGGTCGAGCAGCAGGTATTTGCCGCGCCGGCGCACGCCGAGCACCTGGCGGCCGATCAGGTCGTCAGGGTCGACGCCGAGGGCCCAGCGCAGCGGCTTGCCGAGGTGGGCTTCGAAGATTTCGGCGCCTGCGATGCGGTCGGCAAAACTCAGGCGGGTGACTTCGACTTCGGGTAGTTCGGGCATCTTGGGCGTTGCGGCAGACCGCCGCGGGTGGAAATGGAAGCGAAGCCATGGTTTGTAAACCCTTGGCAAAGGCAGTGTGAAAAGCCGGTCTATGGCGGTCGGCGCAATGTGTCGGGTATTGCCCTTGGATTATTATGGGTCGATGAAGCGACTCCAACGATTGGCCTCCCACGGCCTGGCCACACTGGCCCTGGCCGCCAGTGCTACCTGCCTGCAGGCCCAGACCGCACCGGCGAACCCGACAGCCCCGGCCGACCCTTCGGACCAGCCCATCGTGCATTCGGCGATGACGGCGGAGTTGTTCTACGAATTGCTGCTCGGTGAACTCAATCTCGGCGGCGGCGACCCGGGCACGGCCTTTTCGCTGATCCTGGATGGCGCACGCAAGGCCAACGACGGCCGGCTCTATCAGCGCGCCGTGGAAATCGCGCTGCAGACCCGCGCCGGCGATGCCGCGCTGCAGGCCGCCCGCGCCTGGCAGCAGGCCCAGCCGGAGTCGCGCGAGGCCAACCGTTACCTGCTGCAAATCCTCATTCTGCTAAACCGACCCCAGGAAACACTGGAGCCGCTGCGCAACGACCTGGCCATGGTCGAGCTGATGGAGCGTCCGCTGGCATTCGCCTCGATCCCGCGCACCTATTCCCGCGTCACGGACAAGCAGTCCGCCGCGACCGTGGTCGAACAGGCCCTGGGCGCCTACCTGCAGGACCCGGCGGTCGGCGCCTCGGCCTGGACCACCGTCGGCCGCATGCGGTTGATGGCCGGCGACACCTCGGGCGCGCTCGAAGCGGCGCGCCGCGCCCAGGCGATCGACGCCCGGTCCGACGGCCCGGTGCTGCTGGCGCTGGAGATGATGGGCCCGAAGACACCTTTGGCCGAATTGCTGGTCAAGCAGTACTTCGAGGCTGGCAAACCCGCACCGGAACTGCGCATGGCTTATGCACGCGTGCTGCTGGACGGCATGCGCGCCGCGGAAGCGACCCAGCAACTGGTGTTGCTGACCAAGGAAAAGCCCGATTTCGCCGAAGCCTGGCTCGTGCTCGGCACGCTGCAGGCGCAGGGCAACGACCCCGCGCCAGCCGAAGCATCCCTGCAGCGTTTCCTGGCATTGGCCCAGGCCCAGCCCACTTCGGAGGAGCGCAACCGTGGCCTGTCGCAGGCCTACCTGGCCCTGGCCCAGGTGGCCGAGAAGCGCAAGGACTATCCCGCAGCCGAAGCCTGGCTGGGCAAGATCCAGAATGCGGAAGACCTGTTCGGCGCGCAGAACCGCCGTGCTTCGCTGCTGGCCAAACAGGGCAAGCTGTCGCAGGCGCGCGCGCTGATCCGCAGCCTGCCGGAGCGCAATGCCGCCGAGACCCGGCTCAAGCTTTCCGCCGAGGTGCAGTTGCTGCGCGAAGCCAAGGATTACCAGGCCGCTCACGACCTGCTGGCCGCGGCACTGGCCAAGGATCCGAAGGACGTGGACTTGCTGTACGACCAGGCCATGGTCGCCGAAAAGCTCGACAAGCCTGCCGAGATGGAACGGCTGCTGCGCGAGATCATCGCGGTCAAGCCCGATTTCCACCATGCCTACAACGCGCTCGGCTATTCCCTGGCCGATCGCAATGTGCGGCTGCCCGAGGCGCGGCAACTGATCCAGAAGGCGCTGGAATTCGTGCCGAACGACCCCTTCATTTCCGACAGCCTGGGCTGGGTCGAATTCCGCATGGGCAACAAGGAGGAAGCGCTGCGCATCCTCGACCAGGCCTACAAGGCCCAGCCCGATGCCGAGATCGCCGCCCACCTCGGCGAGATTCTGTGGAGCCTGGGCCAGCGCGACCGCGCCGCCGCGATCTGGAAGGAAGGCCTGCTGCTCAACGCCGACAACGAAACCCTGCAGGAAACCATCAAACGCCTGCGCGTGAAGCTTTGAGCGCGCGGTTGTTGCGGTTTTTGCGGCGCATGCCGATGCTGCTGGCCTGCGCTGCGCTGCTGGCCGGGTGCGCCAATCCCAGGCTGCTGCAACGCGACACGCCCGAGGCCTTCTGGAGTGGCCGGCTCGCGCTGCAGGTGGAAGACGCGTCCGCACAATCCTTCAGTGCCGGCTTCGAACTCAAGGGCTCCGCGCGGCAGGGCGAGTTGGCGCTTTTCACACCGCTGGGCGGCACCCTCGCCGTGTTGTCCTGGCAGCCCGGTTCGGCGCAGATGCAGGCCGACGGGAAGACCCGGTCCTTCGACTCCATCGATGCGCTGGTGCAGCAGGCGACGGGCAGCGTGATACCGGTGGCGGCATTGTTCGACTGGCTCGCCGGCCGCGACACTGCGGTGCCGGGATGGCGCGCCGACCTGTCGCGCCTGGCCGACGGCCGGGTACAGGCGCACCGCAGCGACCCGCTGCCCGCGGCCGATCTGCGCGTGGTGCTCGAACGATGAAAACGCTGAAGGCCATCTACGACGTCCCCGCGCCGGCCAAGCTCAACCTGTTCCTGCACATCACCGGCCGGCGCGCCGACGGCTACCACTTGCTGCAGTCGGCCTTCATGCTGATCGACTGGTGCGACACGCTGCATTTCGAACTGCGCAGCGACGGCCGGCTGAGCCGGCAGGACCTCACCACGCCCTTGCCTGCGGACGACCTCGTGCTGCGCGCCGCGCGCCTGCTGCAGGCCGCGGGCCGGACTTCGCTCGGGGCCGACATCGGCATCGAGAAAAGGGTGCCGGCGCAGGCCGGCATGGGCGGCGGCTCATCGGACGCCGCATCGACACTGCTCGCTTTGAATCGGCTGTGGGGCCTCGACATGCCGCTTTCGCGGCTCGAAACCCTGGGCCTGCAGCTCGGCGCCGACGTTCCGTTTTTTTTGCGTGGCCGCAACGCCTGGGTCGAGGGAATTGGTGAGAGAATCACGCCCGTTGTGTTGCCGCCCGGCAAATTTCTGGTGGTCAAGCCGCAGGACGGATTGGAGACCAGAACGATTTTTTCGGATGACGGGCTAAAACGCGATTCTGCTAGTGCTATAATCACAGGCTTTGCTGCACACCCTTATCACTTCGGTGAAAACGACTTGCAGCCGGTAGCCGAAAGGCTCTGTCCTGCTTTATCGCAAGCCCTGATTTGGCTTGCAGGCAAAGGCCTTAAAGGCAGGATGACCGGCTCAGGAAGTGCGGTGTTTGCGCACATGTCGACAGGTGATGCTGGCGAGGCCGACGACATCGATGTGTCGGATGCCGACAGCCGGTGGCAGGTTCGCAAGTGCAGCAATATGGCGGCTCATCCTCTGTTAGGTTGGGCCACCAGCGATGGTTAATGTGAAAACTTTTATCATTGAGGCTGCACTGCAGCTTCATAAAAGTTAAATGGTCGGTCGTGTTTCACGGTCGACCCGTGTAGGGGAGTCGCCAAGTTGGTTAAGGCACTGGATTTTGATTCCAGCATGCGAAGGTTCGAATCCTTCTTCCCCTGCCAAATATGTTCGACGGGTGGTGCGTACTTCGAAGAGTACGCCACCCATGTTGGTTGAACGTACAGGCACAGCTTCTTCATCGCCGGATCCCTCATGCAGGCTAATCACACCGACTTCATGGTTTTCACGGGCAATGCCAATCCAGGCATGGCCGCTGAAATCGCCCAACATCTGGGTATCGCGCTGGGCGCTGCAAGCGTAGGCCGCTTCTCCGATGGTGAAGTCACTGTCGAGATCAACCAGAACGTGCGGGCCCGCGACGTTTTCGTGGTGCAAAGCACCTGCGCGCCGACCAATGAAAACCTGATGGAGCTGCTGATCATGGTCGATGCGCTCAAGCGCGCCTCGGCCGAACGCATCAGCGCCGTGATCCCCTACTTCGGCTACGCCCGGCAGGATCGCCGCCCGCGTTCGGCCCGGGTGCCGATCACGGCCAAGGTGGTGGCCAACATGCTGCAGGCCGTGGGCGTGGACCGCGTGCTGACGATGGACCTGCATGCCGACCAGATCCAGGGCTTCTTCGACATTCCGGTCGACAACATCTATGCCTCGCCGGTACTGCTGGGCGACCTGCGCCAGAAGAACTATGAGGACCTGATCGTGGTTTCGCCCGACGTCGGCGGTGTGGTGCGTGCGCGTGCGCTGGCCAAGCAGCTCGGCTGCGACATGGCCATCATCGACAAGCGCCGTCCCAAGGCCAACGTCAGCGAAGTCATGCATGTGATCGGCGAGATCGAAGGCCGCAACTGCGTGATCATGGATGACATGATCGACACCGCCGGTACGCTGGTGAAGGCCGCCGAGGTGCTGAAGGAGCGCGGCGCCAAGAAGGTCTATGCGTATTGCACGCACCCGATCTTCTCCGGCCCGGCCATCGAACGTATCACCCAGGGCTCGGCCCTGGACGAGGTGGTGGTCACTAACACCATTCCGCTCAGCGATGCTGCAGCGGCATGCAAGAAAATCCGTCAACTCACCGTGGCCCCGCTGATCGGCGAAACGATCCAGCGCATTGCCAACGGCGAGTCGGTGATGAGTTTGTTCTCGGACCAGGACAACCTGTTCTGATCCGCGGCAAAAAGTGAGCCTGCGGGCGCGCCTCCGAAGTGGGGACGGCGCCGCGGGCTTTTTTCAAAACGAAGTGACATTGGTCGCGATGCACTTCCACAGGAGTTGATTATGAAATTCGTCGCTTTTGAGCGCACATCGCAGGGCACGGGTGCGAGCCGCCGTCTCCGCATCACCGGCCGTACCCCCGGCATCGTCTACGGCGGCGCCAACGAGGCCACCCGCATCGAGTTGGACCACAACGCCTTGTGGCACGCCATCAAGAAGGAAGCCTTCCACGCCAGCATCCTGGACATGGAAATCAACGGCACCGTGAGCAAGGTTCTGTTGCGCGACGTGCAGATGCACCCGTACAAGCAACTGATCCAGCACATCGACTTCCAGCGCGTCGAAGCCAACACCAAGCTCACGATGAAGGTGCCACTGCATTACAGCGGTGAGGAAGAGTCCGATGCCTTCAAGGTCGACCACTGCCTGATCACCCACGTGCTGACCGAGCTGCAAGTCACCTGCATGCCGGGTGACCTGCCTGAATTCATCGCCGTCGACCTGACCGGCCTGAAGAAGGGCGCCTCCCTGCACGTCAAGGACATCACGCTGCCCAAGGGCGTGACGGCCTTGGTCAAGGGCAAGGAAAACCCCGTGCTGGTGTCCGTGGTGGCCAAGGCCGAAGAAGTGGAACCGGATCCTGCAGCCGCTGCTGCCGCCGCCGCTCCCGCAGCCAAGGGCGGCAAGCCCGCTGCCAAGACCCCGGCCAAGAAGTAACCTTCTGACCTGCTTGCCGGCCCTGCCGGATCTGCAAAATGGGCTCGCTTCGGCGGGCCCTTTTTCATGGGTTCTGCAGGCAAACACCCGCATCGCCGAGACCGGATAATCAAGCCATGATCAAACTGTTTGTCGGCCTGGGCAATCCCGGGCCCGAATACGAGGCCACGCGCCACAACGCCGGGTTCTGGTGGATCGACGCAGTGGCGCGCGAACTCAAGCTCAACCTGGTGCCGGAGAAGACGTACTTCGGCCTGGCCGCCCGCACCACGGTGGCGGGCGAGACGCGCTGGCTGCTCGAGCCGCAGACCTTCATGAACCTGTCGGGCAAGTCGGTGGCGGCGCTGGCCCGGTTCTTCAAGATCCAGCCGTCCGAAATCCTGGTGGCGCACGATGAGCTCGACATCGTGCCGGGCCAGGCCAAGCTGAAATTCGGCGGCAGCCACGCCGGGCACAACGGCCTGCGGGACATCCATGCGCAACTGGGCACCGGCGACTACTGGCGGCTGCGCATCGGCATCGGCCATCCGGGCGTGAAAGACCAGGTGCTGCACTGGGTGCTGAAGAAACCGTCCAAGGAACACCTGGCTGCGATCGAGGAAAGCATGGACCGCACCATCAAGGCCCTGCCCGAGCTGATGGCGGGCGACATGGAAAAGGCCACCATGCTGATCCACACCACCAAGCCGCCCCGTCCGAAGCCGCCCAAGCCGCCCGCGGCGGCCGAAACTGCGCCGTCCTAGTCTTCCTTGCCGACGGGCGGCGCTTCAGACGCCGTCCCGGACTTGATTTCCGACTGCAGGCGACGGTATTTCTGCCACAGCGTCTCCTTGTCCTCGACAAAATCGGGGTTCACCGGGATGCAGGAGACCGGGCAGACCTGCACGCACTGCGGCTCGTCGAAGTGGCCCACACATTCGGTGCACTTGTGCGGGTCGATCTCGTAGATCTGCTGGCCGAGGTAGATCGCATCGTTCGGGCACTCGGGCTCGCACACGTCGCAGTTGATGCACTCGTCGGTGATGATCAGCGCCATGCCGGGCTCCTCAACAGGCCAGGAACACGCCACGCGGCAACCATCGGAAAAACAGGCTTCATACACCGATTATCGGGCCTGCGCGCCATCCCTGACGCCAGGGCGGATAAGCCACCTGCGGCAGGCTGAGGCACACTCTGCCGAACCGCCCTTCCCTACCGCGCACCACGCCACCGCCATGTCCGATCTGCACGACCTGCCTGCCCACACCCTGCTCGCCGCCTACCGCCAGCGCAGCCTTTCACCGGTGGAGGTCACGCAGGCCGTGCTCGACCGCATCGCGCGCTGGGAACCCCATCTGCGGGCAACCTACCTGCTGCGGCCGGACGCGGCATTGGCGCAGGCACGGGCCTCGGAAACCCGTTGGTTGCGCGGCGCCCCGTGCGGCCCGCTGGACGGCGTGCCGACCACCATCAAGGACAACATCGCCACCCAGGGCGACCCGCTGCCACTGGGCACGGCCGCCACCAGCCTGGCGCCTGCGGCCGCCCACGCACCGCCGGCCGCCCGCCTGCTGGAGGCGGGCGCCGTACTCGTCAGCAAGACCACGATGCCCGACTACGGCATGTTGTCCTCCGGGCTTTCCACCTTCCACGCATTGGCGCGCAACCCCTGGGACCTGCGCAAGACGCCAGGCGGCTCGAGCGCCGGCGCCGGGGCGGCGGCCGCAGCGGGTTACGGGCCGCTGCACATCGGCACCGACATCGGCGGCTCCATCCGGCTGCCTGCCGGCTGGTGCGGCGTGTTCGGCCTGAAGCCGAGCCTGGGCCGCGTCCCCATCGACCCACCGTACACCGGCCGCGCCGCCGGCCCGATGACCCGCAGCGTGGCCGACGCGGCGCTGATGATGCAGGTGCTGTCGAAGCCGGACGAGCGCGACTGCATGAGTCTGCCCTTCGAGGCCATCCGCTGGCAGGACTTCGACGGCGGCGTGGAGAAACTCAAGGGCTTGCGCATCGGCCTGCTGCTCGACGCGGGCTGCGGGCTGTCGGTGGAACCGGAAGTGCGCGCCGCCATCGAGGCCGCGGCCGGCCTGATGGAGCAGGCCGGCGCCATCGTCGTGCCGATGCAGCCCTTCATGACGCAGGCCATGCTCGACGGCATGGACCACGCCTGGCGCATGCGCTCCCATGTCGACCTGGCGGCGCTCGCGCCCGAGAAACGCGAGGCCGTGCTGCCCTACATCCGGGCCTGGGCCGACAGCGTGGCGCATTTCAGCGGGCCACAAACCTTCGCCGCCTACCACCAGTTCCACGCGACGCGGGTTGCGACGGTGAAGGCCTGCGCAGCCTTCGACTACGTGGTCTCGCCGGTGTCGTCCATGCCGGCCTTCGACGCGGAACTGCCCTCGCCCACCAACGACCCGCTGCGCGCCATGGCCCACATCGGCTTCACCGTGCCTTTCAACATGTCCGAGCAGCCGGCGGCCTCGATCAACTGCGGTTACACCGCCCGCGGCCTGCCGATCGGCCTGCAGATCGCGGGCCAGCGCTTCGACGACCTGGGCGTGCTGCAGGTCGCACGCGCCTTCGAGCTGATGCGTGCGCCGCAGCGGCCGTGGCCCGAGCCGCCCGGCGCGTAGGCACCTAACGCCCGAACTGCGCCGCCAGCGCTTCGCTCACGCCGCTCATCTCGCGCGGCGGCAGGCGCGCGTAGCTGCCGGCGCGCGGCTTGATCGGCCGCATCGAAGTCAGCAATTCGGCCTGGCGCACGGCGCAGCTCACGCCGTCGAGCACCGGCACGTCGATATGCGGCTGCAACCTGGCCGGCACGCCGGCCATCACGGCGCCCGTCAGCACCACCACCTCGGCATGGTCCTGCGCCACGAGCTGGTTGGCCGCGGCCACGGCCAGCGCATCGGCCTCGCTCTGGTCGCCGGCCGCATACGGGGCATTGCTTTCCACCACGCGCCAGCCGGCCACCCGGTGCTGCAGGCCGTAGCTGCGCACCAGTTCCTGGTAGATCGGCAGGACGCGCGCGCCGAACACCACCACGCCGATCTGGCCGCCGAGCATGCAGGCGGTGAGCAACGCGGCCTCGGTGATGCCTACCACCGGCACGTCCAGCATCTCGCGCGCAGCGCGCAGGGCCACGTCATAGGACACCGCGATAACCACGGCATCGGCCTCCCCCGCATGTTGCGCCAGCAGGTCGACGGTGGCGTGCTCGGCCACGGCGAGTTCGGTGCGGGTACCGATCACGTGCGCACCGAACGTGCCGTTCATCGCCGCGATCTCGGTGCCCGGGCTGGCCACGGCCCTCGCGGCATCGGCGACCTTGGCGGTCACATAGGCCGACGTATTGGAATTGACGATCAACAAACGCATGGAAACCC
Source organism: Rhodoferax koreense (assembly GCF_001955695.1). Lineage (NCBI taxonomy): Bacteria > Pseudomonadati > Pseudomonadota > Betaproteobacteria > Burkholderiales > Comamonadaceae > Rhodoferax > Rhodoferax koreensis. The sequence goes on from NZ_CP019236.1 coordinate 4,494,805, forward strand.
TTTCCCAGCAGCTCGAATCATTGCGCACCAAATCGATAAGTCGCTCACCATTACCGTGCGCAATTTCATTCAAATGCACCATATAAATGCATTCAAGCCATTGATTTAAAAGAAAATTTTCTTTGACAGATTGAATACCATCTTATTACATTTGGATCACACACAGATCGACAAATTGCAGCCATTGCTGAATCCATGAGCACCGCCACGCCCTCCCTCTCCCCTATCGTCATCCAGAATGCCCATGTGCTGGCGATGGACGACACACGCCATGAATGGCCGGTGGCCGACATCGTGATCCAGGACGGCATCATCGCCGCCCTGGGTCCGGGCGCGGCCGCACCATGGCTGGCGCGCGCAGCCCGCGTGATCGACGGCCGCGGCCTGCTGGCGATGCCGGGCTTGGTCAACGCGCATTTCCATTCCCCTGGCAACTTCATGAAGGGCTGCCTGGAGGGCATGCCGCTGGAGCTCTTCATGCTGTACGAGGTGCCGCCCCTGGCCGGCGATTCGGCCAAGGGCGGACTGGCCGCGCAGGCCGATCGGTTCACCTATGTGCGCACGCTGCTCGGCGCGGTGGAAATGCTGCGCCGGGGCATCACCACCGTGCACGACGACGCCTACCACGTGCCCATCGTCACGCATACAGGCCTTGACGCCATGCTGCAGGCCTACGCCGACGCGGGCATCCGTGCCACGGTGGCCATCGACCAGCCCAACATCGTCGAATATGACAAGTACCCGTTCCTGCGCGACTTGCTGCCGCCCGGCGAGCGCGCCCACATGGACGCCGCGCCCCTGCAGAGCGAAGCGGAACTGCTCGCTGCCTACCACCACCTGATCACGCACTGGCACGGCGCGGCCGGTGGGCGGCTGCGGGCGGCCGTGTCCTGCTCGGCGCCGCAGCGCGTCACGCCGAGCTACTTCCGCGCGCTGTCGGCACTGTCGAAGCAGCACGACCTGCCGTTCAACATCCACATCCTCGAAACCCGGCTGCAGCGGGTGCTCGGGCAGGAGGTGTTCGGCGAATCGCTCGTCAAGTACGTGCATCGGCTCGGCCTGCTCGACGAACGCATGATGGTGATCCACGCCATCTGGGTCGACGACGAAGACATCGCGCTGCTCGCCGCCTCGGGCTGCACGGTGGCCCACAACCCGGTGTGCAACCTGCGCCTGGGCAGCGGCATCATGCCCTGGCGCAAGCTCAGCGACGCCGGTGTGCCGCTGTGCCTGGGCACGGACGAGATGAACACCGACGACACCACCAACCTCTGGGCCGTCACCAAGCTGGCCGGCATGGTCCATTCGCTGGCCGACGCCGACTGCCGGCGCTGGCCGCAGGCCGAGGAGGTGCTGCACGCGGCGATCCGCGGCGGCGCGCGCGCGATCCGGCGCCACGCCGACCTGGGCCAGCTCCAGCCCGGCTTCCGGGCCGACCTGGTCCTGCTCGACCTGGACACCCATGCGTTCACGCCGCTCAACGATCTGCGGCGGCAGCTCGTGTTCTGCGAAGACGGCAGCTCCGTGCGCTACACCATCGTGGATGGCCGGGTGGTCTTCGAGGACGGCCGCATCGCCGGCATCGACGAGAAGGCCCTGCGCGCCGAAGCGCGGGCGCTGCATGCCGCTTTCCAGGCGGTGGCCGCCCGCCAGTCGGGCGACGCCGAAAGGCTCGCGCCGTACTACCGCGCCATGCTGGAACGCGCCCAGGCCGTCGCACTGCGCTGAGCCGGCAGGTGACCACTTGGAACAGTTCGTGCTTTGAAAGCCTGTGCAGCGGTCCAGTCGGATGCGCAACCAGCCTCCCGCTTCAACCTCAACCGGAGATTTCCATGCCCTCTCGTCCCGCCAACTCCTTTCTGCGCAGCGTCGGCGCGGCCCTTGCACTGGCCATCGCCGGGTTCAGTCCGCAAAGCCACGCGGCAGACCCCACGACGATGCGCATCGCCGGCAATTTTTCGTCGAATACCAAACACGTGGACGAGATCGAGAAGCCCTTCTTCATCGCCCTGCCCAAGCTGATGGGCGCGCCGATCACCATCAACTACAACCCGATGGACGTGGTCAACGTGCAGGCCGCCGACGCGCTGCGCCTGCTGCGCTCGGGCACCTTCGACGTGATGAGCGTGCAGATCGGCATGGCTTCGCGCGACGACCCGTTCTTCGAGGGCGTGGACCTGATCGGCGTCTCCACCAACATGAAGGACCTGCGCAAGGCCGTGGACGCGTACCGCGAGGTGTTCGACCAGCGGCTGCAGAAGCGTTTCAACGCCAAGGTGCTCACGCTGTGGCCGTTCGGCCCGCAGGTCTTCTATTGCAACAAGCCGATCAAGACCATCGACGACGTCAAGGGCATGAAGATCCGCAGCTTCACGCCGTCCATGGCCGAGCTCATCAAGACACTGGGCGCCACGCCCGTCACGCTGCAATTCTCCGAGGTGTATCCGGCACTGCAGCGCGGCGTGGCCGACTGCGGCGTGACCTCGCCGACCTCGGGCAACTCGGGCAAGTGGCCCGAGGTCACGACCCACTTCCTGCCGCTGTCGGTCTCCGGCTCGGTCCAGGGCCACTTCATGAACCTGGACTACTGGAACAAGTTCTCGCCCGATGCGCAGAAGAAGCTGCTTGCCGGCTTCAAGCAGATGGAAGACCGCATGTGGGACCTGGCCGATACGTCCAACGACGACGCAATGAACTGCAACGTCGGCGCGGAGCCCTGCACCAAGGGTACGAAGTTCAAGATGACGATGGTGCCGGTGACCCCGGCCGATGCCGCCAAGGTGAAGGCCGCGGTGACGAGTTCCGTGCTGCCGTTGTGGAAGGCCTCGTGCAACAAGGTCGATCCGAAATGCACCGAGGTCTGGAACGCCACGGTGGGCAAGGCCCGCGGTTTCGACATCAAGTGATCCCAGAGAGGCCCCGCCATGAATCCCAACCCGATCAGCCGCGTGGTCGAGCCCGTGGCGCGCGTCGCTGCCGTGCTGTGCGGCTATCTCGTGCTGCTGCTGTCGTTCGCCATCACCATTGAAATCATCGGCCGCAAGCTGTTCGGGTTCACGCTGCAGGGCACCGATGACTTCGGCGGCTATGTGCTGGCCATCATCGCCGTCATCGGCGCGTCCTACACCATGGCCATGCGCGGCCACACACGCGTCGACGTGTTCCTGGTGCGCATGTCGCCGATGTGGCAACGCATCCTCAATACCGTGGCCATGGTCGGCATGGCCGTGTTCACGTGTTTCGCCGCCTGGCGCGGCAGCACCGTGCTGATGGAATCGATCGAATTCCAGAGCACCGCCAGCAATCCGCTGCAGACACCGCTGTGGCAGCCCCAAGGCATCTGGCTGCTCGGGCTGGCGCTGTTCGCATTGATCGCCCTGGCCTATGCCGTGCACGCCGTGATCCTGCTGGTGAGCGGCGCGCCGGAACTCAACCGCTTCTACGGCCCGGCCAGCGCGCAGGACGAACTCGAAGCCGAACTCGCCGCCCGCGCCGAGCGCGAAGGAGAACGCGCATGATCAGCCTGACCTCGGCCCTCGTGGGCTTCGCGCTGCTGGTCGGCCTGATGGCGCTGGGCCTGCACGTGGCCTTCGTCATGTTCGTGATCAGCATGCTGGGCGCCATGTTCTACCTCGGCACGCCGGCCGTGATGGAGTTCGGCACGCAGTACTGGGGCGCCACGAACAACTTCGTGCTGGTCGCCGTGCCGCTGTTCGTGCTGCTGGGTGAACTGCTGGTGCGCGGCGGTTTCACCGACCGCATGTACAAGTCGCTGTCCGACTGGTTGAACCCCCTGCCCGGGGGCCTGCTGCACACGAACATCGGCGCCTCGGCAATGTTCGCCGCGGTGTCGGGCTCGTCGGTGGCCACCGCCGCCACCATCGGCACGGTGGCGATCCCGGCCTTCAAGGGCCAGAACTACGACCCTCGGCTGGTGCTGGGCACCATCGCCGCCGGCGCCACGCTGGGCATCCTGATTCCGCCGTCGATCAACATGATCATCTACGGCGCGATGACCAACACCTCGGTCGGGCGCCTGTACGCGGCCGGCGTCATTCCGGGTCTGTTGCTCACCGGGCTGTTCATGGCCGTGGTCGTGCTCGCCTGCTGGTGGAAGCCTTCGCTGGCTGGCGCCGTGGCCGCACCAGCACCACTGGGCGTGCGCCTGCGCCGTCTGGTTCACCTGCTGCCGCCGACGGCGCTGTTCGTGGTGGTCATGGGCAGCATCTACCTCGGCTGGGCCACGCCCACCGAATCGGCTGCGCTGGGCGTGGTGATGGCGCTGCTGCTGTGCATCGCCTACGGCAAGTTCTCGATGAAGATGCTGCACGAGAGCTTCGTCACCACCGCCACGGTGACGGCCATGATCATGCTGATCACCGCCGCGGCCTTCTACCTCAACTTCGTGCTCGGCCTGATGGGTGTGCCCCAGGCGCTGGCCGCGCTGGCGAGCAACTTCGCCTCGTCGCCGCTGATGCTGCTGTTCGTGCTCACGGTGTTCTACCTGATCCTGGGCTGCTTCCTGGACGCACTGGCCATGGTCATCGGCACCATCCCCATCGTGTTCCCGCTCATCACGGCGTTGAAGATCGACCCGGTCTGGTTCGGCATCTACCTCGTGGTGATGGCCGAGCTCGCGCTGATCACGCCGCCGGTGGGCATGAACCTGTATGTGGTACAGGGCATCCGCAAGGAGGGGCTGATCACCGACGTGATCGTCGGCACCCTGCCCTTCCTGGTGATGATGCTGCTGCTCGTGGTGCTGCTGGTGGCCTTTCCCGGGCTCGCGCTGTGGTTGCCGGAGGCCTCCTTCGGCAAGTAAGTCTGCCTGGCGGCGACAATGCGGCCGAATGAAGGAGTCGCCATGTCCCAGCCCCCTGCGTTGCCGGCGCTGAACGTGCTTGCCGAGCGTGTCGGCGCCCTGTTGCGCCGCCGCGGCGAGACCGTGGCCGTCGCCGAATCCTCCACCGGTGGCCTGGTTTCGGCGGCGCTGCTCGCGCTGCCGGGCGCCTCGGCCTATTTTGTGGGCGGCGCCGTGGTCTACACCCTGCAAGCGCGCAAAGCGCTGCTGGGCCTGACCGAGGCCGACCTCGCCGGCATGCGCCCGAGCACCGAAGCCTACGCCGCGCTGATCGCTCGCCAGGCATGCGGCAGCCACGGTGCCACCTGGGGCCTGGGCGAGAGCGGCGCGGCCGGCCCGACGGGCAACCGCTATGGCGACGCCGCGGGCCATGTGTGCCTGGCGGTGGCCGGCCGTGCCTCGGCCTGCCTCAGCGTCGAGACCGGCGACACGAATCGCGCCGCGAACATGGATGTGTTCGCGCGGCACTTGCTGAACTTGTTTGAAGCGACGCTGCTGACGCAGCCTTCGACCTGATCCCTTCAGCGCGGCGCGGAGGGCACGGCCAACGCCGCCGCCAGCGCCAGCCTGCTCTGGTCGTACACCGGCTGCGCCGGCAGATCCTGGAGGTGGCGCGCATCGGCCCAGTCGACGATCTCGAAGCGCAGCGCGGCCTGTTCGATGGCCATGCGCACGCGATTGATGCCGGCGTTGGGAATCACCGCCTGCCGCGGCCCGGAAAGCGCCAGGCCATGGGCCGTGCGATACACCATGTCGAGCACGCCGCCGTGGGTCACCACCACCAGCTTCCGGCCCGGATGGCGCAGCGCGAGGTCGTGCAGCGCGGCCATCACGCGCGCATGGAACTGGCGCGGGCTCTCGGCGCCGTCGAACGCGTAATCGGCGTCGAAGCGCACCCACTGGGCCCAGGCTTCGCTGTGCTCGCGCTGGATGTCGGCCACGCGCATGCCGTCGACCATGCCGAAGTTCTGCTCACGCAGGCCGGCGAGCTGGAACACGTCCGCATCCACCTGCGGCGCACTCCGTTGCCGGATGGCCGCCGCCGTCTGCACCGCACGCTGCAGGTCGCTGGCCCCCACGGCATGGATGCCAGCTTCGTCGCCCAGCCGCGCGGCCACCCGTTCGGCCTGGGCGTGGCCGACGGCGTTCAGCGGCACGTCGATCTGGCCCTGGAAACGCAGCTCGCGGTTCCAGTCGGTTTCGCCGTGGCGAACCAGGATCAGTTCCGTCGCGTGCTGCATGCCTGGCGCCGTCAAGCCACGGGGTCGGTGAGCGCGGCCTCGTCCACCGGATCGCCCTCGCCGCGCGGCTTGATCACCATCACCGGGACCTGCGCGGCATGCAGCACCTCGTGCGCCACCGAGCCCAGCAAGGCGCTGCGCAGGCTGCCCTTGTCGCGTGCGCCGAGGATGATCATGTCGCAGCCGAAACGCTCCACCAGGTCGACGATGGTGTGGGCCGGGTCGCCGGTGGCCACCTCGGATTCATAGGCGAGCCCCGCCTGCTTCAGCAGTGCCTCGCCGCCGCGCAGCGCGAACTCGCCGGCTTCGGCGCTGGCGCGCTCGATGAGGGCGCGGTCGGGATTGATCATCATCTCGTAGAGGTGCGCCGGCTCCTGCACGTTGGCCAGCACGAAATGCGCCCGCAGGCCCTGGCGCGTCATGCGGATCGCCTGGCGCACGGCTTCGAGCGAGACTTCCGAGCCATCGACGGGTAGCAAGATTTTCATGGCACATTCTCCTTTTTGGTTCTGTTGCCCAGCATAACCCGCCCGCAATGCACGAGGAAGTCATGTCCCTGCCGCAACTGGTCCTGATCCCCGGCCTGGCCTGCGATGCGCAGATGTGGCGTGCGCCACTTGACGTGCTGCCTGTCGCGCTGCGGCCGATGGTGAGCGACGTGCACACGCGCCTTCCGACGATCGAAACCATGGCACAAGCCCTGCTCGACGAGCATCCGGGGGAGCTGCTGCTGTGCGGCGCCTCCATGGGCGGCATGATCGCCATGCAGGCCGCGCATCTCGGCGGCGCGCGGGTTCGCGGCCTGGTCCTGATCGGCACCAGCGCCCGGCCTGAGACGGCGGCGATGCGGCAGCTGCGCGAAGGCGTGCTGAACCTCTTCGCGCAGGGCCGCGCGGCGGAGGTGCTGCGCGCCAACATCCCGCTGGCGCTGGCGCCGCGACACGCGGCCGATCCCGTGCTGGCGCAGGCTTATCTGTCGATGATGCTGCGCGCCGGAGACGATCAGTTGACGCGGCAGAACCGCGCCGTCATGGCGCGGCCTGACCTGCGGCCGCATCTGCCGGCCCTGCGTTGCGCCACGCTGGTGCTGTGCGGAGACATGGACCGGCTGGCGCCGCCCGAACATTCGCGCGAAATTGCGGGTCTGGTGCCGGGGGCCGAATTGAGAATGCTGGCGGGATGTGGGCACATGCCGACGATGGAAGCACCGGAACCGGTGAATCGCGAAATGCTGGCGTGGCTGCGCAGCGCCTTCGCTATTGGCGCACCACATCCGCCCCAGCCGGCGGCTTGAACTGGAAGTTCTCGGCGGGCAACGAAGGATTGACCTCCACCTTCGTGAAACTCATCACCGAGCGCTGCCCGAAACTGTCCAGGATTTCCAGCGCGGCCAGTTCATCGCCGGCCTTGAAGCCGATGCGCACGTTCTGCAACTGGCCGTCCTTGGCCTTGGGCGTGGCCACCACCCACTGCAGACCGTCCTTGTCCGGCGCAGCCTGCAGCGCGAAATCGGCCTGCAGGGCACGCAAGTCGGGCGCGGAAGCAATCAAGGCGGCCGGCGTGCTGCCGAGCACCTGCGACTGCCGGCGCGCGGTGACCTGGTTCAGGTCCGCGTCGTAGAGCCACAAGGTCTGGCCATCGGCCACGATGCTCTGCTCGAACGGCTTCTTGTAGATGAAACGAAAACGGCTCGGCCGCTGGAATTCGAAGGTGCCGGTGGAGGTCTTGCTGCGCACGGCCTGGCCCTCCTTCGGCGGCGAGGTCACGACCTGGGTGAAGTCGGCCCGGCCGGACTTCACGGTCTTGACGAAGTTTTCCAGGCTTTCCAGGCCGTCAGCGCAGGCAGCATGCGCGCCAGTAGCTATCAAAATCGCAGCAACAATATTTTTCATCGACGTTTACTCGGCCCTTGCGGGAACGAGGATTTCGCGTTGCCCGGCGCCACTCATCGCGCTCACCAGGCCGGCCTTTTCCATGTCCTCGACCAGCCGCGCGGCGCGGTTGTAGCCGATCTTCAGGTGGCGCTGCACCAGCGAAATGCTGGCCTTGCGGTTCTTCAGCACGACTTCGACCGCCTGGTCGTACATCGGGTCCTTTTCGCCGCCGCCATCGCCACCTTCACCCATGAGACCGTCTTCGCCGTCCACGGTTCCGCCTTCGAGCACGCCTTCGATGTAATCCGGCTCGCCCTGCGTCTTGAGGAAGCTCACCACGCGGTGCACTTCCTCGTCGCTGACGAAGGCGCCGTGCACCCGCGTCGGCATGCCGCTGCCGGGCATGTAGAGCATGTCGCCCAGGCCGAGCAGCGCCTCGGCGCCCATCTGGTCGAGGATGGTGCGGCTGTCGATCTTGCTGCTGACCTTGAAGGAAATGCGCGTCGGGATGTTGGCCTTGATCAGGCCGGTGATCACGTCCACGCTGGGCCGCTGCGTGGCCAGGATCAGGTGGATGCCGGCCGCGCGCGCCTTTTGCGCCAGCCGCGCGATGAGTTCCTCGATCTTCTTGCCCACCACCATCATCAGGTCGGCCAGTTCGTCGATCACCACCACGATGTGCGGCTCGCGCTTGAGCGGCTCCGGATCGTCCGGCGTGAGGCTGAACGGGTTGTAGATGAATTCCTCGCGCGCCTTGGCCTCGTCGATCTTGGCGTTGTACCCGGCCAGGTTGCGCACGCCGAGCTTGCTCAGCAGCTTGTAGCGCCGCTCCATCTCGGCCACGCACCAGTTCAGGCCGTGCGCGGCCTGGCGCATGTCGGTGACCACCGGCGCCAGCAGGTGCGGAATGCCTTCGTAGACCGACATTTCCAGCATCTTCGGGTCGATCATGAGCAGCCGCACGTCCTTGGCCTCGGCCTTGTACAGCAGCGACAGGATCATCGCGTTGATGCCCACCGACTTGCCCGAGCCGGTGGTGCCGGCCACCAGCACGTGCGGCATCTTGGCCAGGTCGACCACCACCGGGTTGCCGATGATGTCCTTGCCCAGGCCCATGGTCAGCATCGACTTGGCCTCGTGGTAGACCTGCGAGCCGAGGATTTCCGAGAGCGTGATCGACTGGCGCTTGGCGTTGGGCAGCTCCAGCGCCATGTAGTTCTTGCCGGGGATGGTCTCCACCACGCGGATCGACACCAGGCTCAGCGAACGCGCCAGATCCTTGGCCAAGCCGACGATCTGCGAACCCTTCACCCCGGTGGCCGGCTCGATCTCGTAGCGCGTGATCACGGGGCCGGGCGAGGCCAGCACCACCCGCACCTCGACGCCGAAGTCCTTGAGCTTCTTCTCGATCATGCGGCTGGTCATCTCCAGCGTCTCGGGCGACACGGTTTCCTGGCGCACCTGCGCGCCGTCGAGCAGGTCGACCTGCGGCAGGCGCGAATCGGGCATCTCGGTGAACAGCGGCTTCTGGCGCTCCTTGGCCACGCGCTGGCTCTTGGGCGCCTCGACCAGCACCGGCTCGATCACCACCGGCACCGGATGGTGCGCCTGGATCTCCACACGCTCCTCGAGCACGGTTTCCTGGCGCTTGCGTGCGGCCTTCTTGCCCACCGCGAGGTCTTCGGCGACCTCGCGTTTCTCGCGGCGGATTTCCACCAGCGAATGGGCCCAGGCCCCGAGGCTTTCGGCGACATGGCTCCAGGAAAAACGGAATACCGCCGAGACGCCGATCACGCCCAGCGCGATCCAGACCAGGCCGGAGCCCGCAAACCCCAGCCATTTGACACTCAAGGGGCCGATCAGGAAGCCGAGGATGCCACCGGCGTGGCCCGGCAGCGCGGCCTCCAGGCGGTACAGCCGCGACCATTCGAGCGCGGAGCTGGCGCACAGCAGCAGCGCCAGGCCGCACCAGAACACCGTGCGGCTGTGCAGCCAGTGGCTTTCGGAAGCGCCGGGCTTGCGGGTTTCGTCGCTGCCGCGCATCCATTCGGCCAGCGTGGACAGCCAGGTGCGCACGCCCGCGGCGAAGCACCACCAGACCGAGAAGCCCAGGCTGTAGTAGCTGACGTCGGCCAGCCAGGCCCCGAAGCGGCCACCCCAGTTGCGCGCCTGCGCAATCTGACCCGAGGTGGACCAGGCCGGATCCTGCAGCGAAAAACTGAACAAAGCCAGCAGCCAGAACACCAGGGCCAGCAGGCCGAGGATCAGGCCGATCTCGCGCGCGAAGCGCCTTGCGCCGCTGCGCAACGGCGAAACCACCGGACCGGAGGAATTGAGGGTGTTGAGGGAATAAGTCATGGGCTAGGAAGTCAGCCCAACTTTACCCCATGCCGGGTCACGGCCCCGCAACGCAGACGCCTGCCGGGCAACGGGCCGGAGGCGTCCGGACGGCGCGGATCAGTTGAGGGTGCCCAGCACCGAGCGAAGGGCCAAGGAGCCGTTGTCGTTGCTCTGGATGTAGCCGCGTTCTTCCAGATCCTTCATCACGCGGCTGACCATCTCGCGCGAGGCGCCGACCATCTTGGCCACGTCCTGACGCGAGATCTTTTCCTTGATGACCATCTTGCCCTCGGCGTCGGGATTGGCCTGCTCCAGCAGCACATGGGCCACACGGCCATAGACATCCATCAGCGCCAGCGATTCGATCTTCTGGTCGGCCTTGCGCAGCCGCTTGACCAGGCCGGTCATCACCGCGCGCGACATGGCGGCGTTGGTGCTGAGGCAGTGCTCGAACTCGGCACGGCCGAGCATCAGGCAGTCGGTCGGCACCTCGGTGGTGACGGTGGCCGAATGCGGCTCGTTGTCGATCAGGCTCATCTCGCCCAGATAGTCGCCCATGCCCAGCGTGGCCAGGATCACCTCACGCCCGCGCGCATCGGTGGTGAGCACACGCGCCCGGCCGCTGAGCACGATGAACAGTGCGTTGGACTTGCGCCCCTGCTCCACGATCATTTCTCCACGCTTGAAGCGCTGCTTGATGATGGCCTTGGCCACCACTTCTGCTTGGTCCGCCGTCATCATGGAAAACAGCGGCACACGCAGCAGCAGTTCTAGGTTGGAAAGCATCGACATTTACGGGCTCCTTCTACTTCTCTTCCCTGCACGGGGTGGGTTCTTACAATCAAGGGCAAAATTCTGAGCAAGCGTATCACCAGCCCGGCGTTTCTCACGTACCGTCTTGTTTTGTTGTAACAAGTCGCAAACTGTACAGCCACACATCCATTTTCACCACAGGTTTTTCCACCATGAACCCAAGCAAACACGCCAAGGTGCTGATCCTGGGCTCCGGCCCTGCCGGCTACTCGGCCGCCGTCTATGCGGCGCGCGCCAACCTGCAGCCGGTGCTGATCACCGGCATCGCCCAGGGCGGCCAACTCATGACCACCACCGAGGTGGACAACTGGCCTGCCGACGTGCATGGGGTGCAAGGGCCGGAGCTGATGCAGCGGTTTCTCGAGCACGCCCAGCGCTTCAACACCGAAATCATCTTCGACCACATCAGCGAAGTCGACTTCACCGAACGGCCGTTCAAGCTCAAGGGCGACAGCGGCAGTTACACCTGCGATGCGCTGATCCTGTGCACCGGGGCCTCTGCGCAGTACCTCGGTCTGCCGTCGGAAACCGCGTTCCAGGGCCGTGGCGTTTCGGGCTGCGCCACCTGCGACGGTTTTTTCTACCGCGACCAGGAGGTTTGCGTGGTCGGCGGCGGCAACACGGCGGTTGAAGAAGCGTTGTATTTGTCAAACATCGCCAGCAAGGTGGTGCTGGTGCACCGGCGCGACAAGTTCAAGGCCGAGGCCATCCTGGTCGACAAGCTGATGGACAAGGTGGCCGCCGGCAAGATCGAGTTGAAGCTGTTCCATACGCTCGACGAAGTGCTCGGCGACGCCTCGGGCGTGACCGGCGTGCGTTTGCGCCACACGCTCGACGGCGCGCTGCACGACGTGGCCCTCAAGGGATGCTTCATCGCCATCGGCCACAAGCCCAACACCGAAATCTTCGAAGGCAAACTGACGATGAAGAACGGCTACATCGTCACACGCTCCGGCCTCGAGGGCTTCGCCACGATGACCAGCGTGCCGGGCGTGTTCGCCGCCGGCGACGTGCAGGACCATGTCTACCGCCAGGCCATCACCAGCGCCGGCACGGGCTGCATGGCCGCGCTCGATGCGCAGCGCTTCCTGGAAAATCAATAAGGCACCGGATTTGCGCCCTCTCCCTCCCGTAGAGGGTCGGGATGAGGGCCCGGGGCGCTACAAGACCGAATCCTTGCCGATCCCGTGCCGCGATAGATAGGTGCGCAGTTTGCGCAGCGCCTCCATCTGGATCTGACGGATCCGCTCCCGCGTCAGGCCCAGCCGCTCGCTGAGCGTTTCCAGGGTTTCCGGCTCCCGTTCGTGCAGCCCGAAACGCGCATCGAGCACTTCGCGCTCGCGTGCGGTCAGCGTGCCGATCCAGACTTCGAGCAGGCGCTCCACCTCATGGGTCTGGGTGGTGTTCGAAGGGTCGATGGCCAGATCGTCCGGCAGGCTGTCACCGATGCTGCTGCCGTCTTCCGATCGGTCCATCGACGCGTCGAGCGAGCGCGGCGTTTCCGCCAGCGCCAGCAGATCGGCCACGGACTGCGTGTCCCGCCCGAGCAGTGCGGCCACGTCGTCGACGCGCACGCCCTCGGGCCGCAGCGCCGAGAAAGCCGAATCGTTCTCCAGCGCGCGGCGCGCGCGAAGCACCTGTTGCAGTTCACGCACCACGTGCACGGGCAGGCGGATCACCCGCCCCTGGTTCATCACCGCACGCTCCACCGCCTGCCGAATCCACCAGGTCGCATAGGTCGAGAACCGGAAACCGCGTTCGGGCTCGAATTTGTCGATGGCGTGCATCAGGCCGAGGTTGCCTTCCTCGATGAGATCGCTCATGGGCACGCCGCGGCCGAGATAGGACTTGGCGATGCTCACCACCAGCCGCAGGTTGTGCTCGATCATGCGCTGGCGCGCCTCGAAGTCGCCCGCGCGGGCCCGCGTGGCCATCTCGAATTCCTCCGACGGCGTGAACAACGGTGTGCGGCGCACGTCGCGCAGGTACAGGGTGAGTGTGTCGCTGCTGTCGCCGGCCACCGCGGCCGGCTCGATGCCGTCGGCCATCTCGGCCGCTTCGCCAATGCCGGCAAGGCTGTCTTCCGATGGATCGGTCGAGCCAGCGTAACGCGGCTCGGCAACCCGCAAGCGCGGCAGCGACACGCCCGACGCGTCCGAACCCGAGGGTTTGCCGGAGGCGTCGGGATGTTCCAAGGCCTACCTCGCCGGCAGGTATTTGGCGGGATCGACCGGCTTGCCCTGCCGGCGGATCTCGAAGTGCAGCTTCACGCGGTCGGTGTCGCTGCTGCCCATCTCGGCCACTTTCTGGCCCTTGCGCACCGACTGGTCTTCCTTGACCAGCAGGGTCTGGTTGTGCGCGTACGCGGTGAGAAAGGTGTTGTTGTGCTTCAGGATGATCAGGTTGCCATAACCGCGCAGGCCTGCGCCGGCATAGACCACGCGGCCATCGGCCGCGGCCAGCACCGGATCGCCCGCCTTGCCGCTCAGGTCCAGGCCCTTGTTCTTGGCTTCGTCGAAACCAGCCAGCACCCCACCGGGCGTGGGCCAGATGAAGGACAGGTCGTCCTCGCCAGCCGAAGCCGCAGGCGCGCTGGCCACCGGCGGCGCCACCGTTGCCGCGGGCTTGGCCGCGCTGGCGGCACTGGCCGCGGCAGAGGCGGACGAAGCCGAAGAAGCCGGTGCTGCCGGTGCCGGCGTAATGGATGAGGAGGCCACCGGACGCGTCACCACGCCGGTGTCGGCGCTCGGCGTCACGTTGGGCGAAACCACGCGTAAAACCTGTCCGACTTCGATCACATTCGGGTTGTCCAGCGCATTCCAGCGCACGATGTCGCGCCAGTTCTGGCCCGTCTCCAGGCCGATGCGGATCAGCGTGTCGCCGGGCTTCACGGTGTAGTACCCCGGCTTGCCGGCGTTTTCGGCACCGGGCAGCGGCTTCAGCGGAGCCGCCTCCAGCGGTGCGCCGACGCTGCCGCCGGAGGCCGCCGCCGTGCCGCGGTCTTCGATGGGCGCGCGGCTCGCACCCGGCTTGGTAGAAGAACAGCCTCCGAGCACCAACGCAGCCAACACGCCAACCAGCAAAATGCTTTTCTTCCGACCCTGACTGCGCAAACCCAGCATGTGTAATTCCTTCAAGCGATGCCGGATTTTAAGGGGACAAAATGGACCGCCTCGAGCACCTGCTGTTTGAGCCCTTGCGCCGTGCGGTCGATCACCACCAGGGCCTGCTGACCCGTGCCACTGACCATCGGCGCCACCAGCCTGCCGCCGATGGCGAGCTGGTCGGTCCAGGCTTGCGGCACCGCAGCGCCGCCAGCTGCGGCGATGATGCCTGCGTACGGCGCGCCCTTGGCATAACCGAGCATGCCGTCGCCGAACAGCAGATGCACATTGGGCAGCCGGAAGTGGCGCAGGTTCTCGCGCGCCTTGTCGTGCAGGCCGCGCAGCCGCTCGATGCTGTAGACCTCGCGTGCCAGCAGGCTCAGGACCGCGGCCTGGTAGCCGCACCCGGTGCCGATCTCCAGCACACGCGCCAGCGACCCGGTCCGCGCGAGTTCGGCGCCCAGCAGCAGCTCGCTCATGCGGGCCACCACATTGGGCTTGGAAATGGTCTGGCCCAGGCCGATCGGCAGGCTGGTGTCCTCATAGGCCTGGTTCACCAGCGCGGAGTCGACGAAGCGATGCCGCTCCACCGTCCCCATGGCCTGCAGCACCGCGGCCGAGGCGATACCCGAGGCCGCGAGATGGCGCACCATGCGCGCGCGCACCGCGGCCGAATCCATGCCCAGGCCCTGCGTCGCATGCGCCGCCTGGGGCTTCGGCTTCGATGGTGCCGGGCTGGCACCAGAGACCGGCAGGATCTTTCCAGGCGCGCCGGGCTTGCCCGAGGAAAAGTCCAGCCGCGCCGGAAATGAGGGACGTTGTTGTGCCATGGCGTCAACCCTGGCCGGCCTGGCCGCCAACCGCGTCCGCCGTGCCGGCCAGCTTCGATGCCACCTGCGCCCAGTGGCGCAGCCCGTCGCGGTCCGTGAGGTCGACCTTCAGTGGCGTCATCGCCACATGGCCGAGCCTGGTGGCGTGAAAGTCCGTGCCTTCGGAATCGTCCATGGCCGCGCCGGCATCGCCGATCCAGTACATGGTTTCACCGCGCGGGCTGGTCATGGTGATGACCTTCTCCGCGGCGTGCCGGCGGCCCAGCCGGCACACCTGCACGGGCTTGAGTTCCTCGTAGGGCAGGTTCGGGATGTTCACGTTGAGCAGCCAGGGCTTTTCGCCGATGAGCCGCTGCTGGGCCATGCGCTGCACCATGTCGCGCACCACACGGCCGGCCGCGTCGATGTGGCGCCAGCCTTTCTCGGTCTGCGAAAAGGCGATGGCCGGCACGCCGAAGAGATAACCTTCCATGGCCGCCCCCACGGTGCCGGAGTAGATGGTGTCGTCGCCCATGTTGGCGCCGTTGTTGATGCCCGAGACCACCAGGTCGGGCCGGTAGCCGAGCAGCCCGGTCATGGCGATGTGCACGCAGTCGGCCGGCGTGCCGTTCACATAACGAAAGCCGTTGGCCGCCTCGTGCACGTACAGCGGCTGCGCCAGCGTGAGCGCGTTCGACTTGGCGCTGTTGTTGTGCTCCGGCGCCACCACTTCGACCTCGGCCACGTCCTTGAGCGCCTCGTAGAGCGCAAGAATGCCCGGTGCCTGGAAGCCGTCGTCGTTGGAAATGAGGATCTTCATGGCATGTCAGAAAGTGGGGGCATTGTAGGCGCCGCAGGGGACAGCGCCAGGCAGAAAAACCGGCGATCATCGGCGACCCGAATCCCCCGACTGGAGACCCCAATGTTTGCATGGCTCTGCGAAAACCCGACCGGCGTCGATGCGCTCACCTGGCAGGAACTGCCCACGCCCGAGCCGGCTGCCGGCCAGGTGCGCGTGGCCATCCGGGCCGCGAGCCTGAACTTTCCCGACCTGCTGATCGTGCAGAACAAATACCAGCTCAAGCCGCCCTTGCCCTTCGTGCCCGGCGCCGAATACGCGGGCGTGGTCGAGGCCCTCGGCGCGGGCGTGACCCGGTTGAAGGTCGGGCAGAACGTGGCTTGCCTGGCCGGCACCGGCGGCTTCGGCACGCACGTCATTGCCGAGGCGGCCATGTGCCTGCCGCTGCCCGATGGTTTTCCCCACGTGGACGCGGCCGCGTTCATCATGATCTACGCCACCTCGCACCATGCCCTGGTGGACCGCGCGCGACTCAGGGCCGGTGAAACCGTGCTCATCCTGGGCGCGGCCGGCGGCGTGGGCAGTTCGGCGATCCAGATCGCCAAGGCGGTGGGTGCGCGCGTGATCGCCGCCGCCTCCACCGCCGAGAAATGCGCGTTCTGCAAGGGCCTCGGCGCCGACGAGACCATCGACTACGGCAGCCAGGACCTGCGCGAAGCCATCAAGGGGCTGACCGGCGGCAAGGGGCCGGATGTGATCTACGACCCGGTCGGCGGCGCATTGGCCGAGCCCGCATTTCGCGCCATCGCGTGGCGCGGGCGCTACCTCGTCGTGGGTTTCGCCGCGGGGCAGATTCCAGCCCTGCCGTTCAACCTGGCGCTGCTCAAGGGCGCCTCCATCGTCGGCGTCTCCTGGGGCGGCTTCGCCAGGCAGGAACCCGAGGCCAGCGCTGAGGCCCTGGCCGAACTCGTGCGCTGGTACGGCGAAGGCAGGATCAAGCCGGTGATCGACCGGACCCTGCCGATGGCCGAACTCAAGGCCGCCTACGCGCGCATGGGCTCGCGCGAGGTCAAGGGCAAACTCGTCCTGGTCAACCCGTGAAGCCGGAAGGCCGCAGGCTCTGCAGCCTTTGGGCAAACACCTCCGGCCTGAGCGGCCGGTCGAAGTGGTAGCCCTGCGCATAGGTGCATTGCAGATGGCGCAGGCGTTGCGCCACTTCCTCGGTTTCCACGCCTTCGGCCAGCACGGCTAACCCGAGGCTGAGCGCGAGTGAGATCACACCGCGCACGATCGCCGCGTTGTCGGGATCGTCGATGAGGTCGCGTACGAAGGACTGGTCGATCTTGATCTTGTCGAACTTGATGCGGCGCAGGTAGGCGAAGCTCGAATAGCCCGTTCCGAAATCGTCGATGGACAGCTTCACGCCCAGCGCCTTGAGCCGGCGCAGCACCGCCATCACCGCCTCGCCATCGTGCAGCAGCACGCTCTCCGTGAGCTCGAGCTCCAGGCGGTCCGGTGAAATCCCGCTGATGGCGAGGGCGTCCTCCACCTGCTTGAGCACCACGCCGCGCTGGAACTGCCGGGCAGACAGATTCACCGACATCATCAGCTCGGGATGTCCCGCGTCGTGCCAGGCCCGCAGCTGCAGCGCAGCCTTTCTCAGCACCAGGCCGCCGAGCGCCTCGATCAGGCCGCAGTCTTCGGCAATCGGGATGAACAAGCCCGGCGGAATGCTGCCGCGCTCCGGATGGTCCCAACGGCACAGTGCCTCGGTGCCGACGATGCGACCGCTGGGCAGGTGGATCAGCGGCTGGTATTCGAGCCGGAGCGTGTCGCTCTCGATGGCGGTGCGCAATGCCGCCTCGATGCGCAGCCGCTCGAGCGCGGCCTCGTTCATGGTGGCGTTGGCGAACTGGTAGGTGCCGCGGCCGTTGCGCTTGGCCGCGTACAGCGCCGAGTCGGCACGGCCGAACAGGGCGTCGAAGTGCTCGCCATCGGACGGAAACATGGCGATGCCGGCGGAGATCGACACATTCACCGGCAGGTCGGCCAGGGTCATGGTGCGGCCCACGGCCTCGGTGAGCGCATTCACCATGTGCGCCGCCTCCGCCGTGCCCTGCACATTGCGCACCAGCACCAGGAACTCGTCGCCACTGAGGCGGCCGACGATGGTGCGTTCGTTGTGCGCGGCGCTGAGCCGATTGCCCACCTCACGCAGCAACTGGTCGCCCGCGGCATGGCCCAGCGAGTCGTTGAGTGTCTTGAAGTTGTCGACGTCGATCACGATCAGCGCCACCTGTTCGCGCGTGGCCTGCGCGTGCTTGAGCACCAGGGTCGAACGCAGTGCGGTCTGCGCGCGGTTGGGCAGGCCGGTGATCAGGTCCTGGCTCGACAGGTAGGCAATTTTTTCCTCGGCCGCCTTGCGCGAACTCAGGTCGGAGAAGGAGGCCACGTAATGCGTGATTTCCCCGTGCGCGCGCTGGTGCAGCGCCGACAGGCTCATCCACTGCGGATAGACCTCGCCATTCTTGCGCCGGTTCCAGATCTCGCCGGCCCAGCGCCCTTCCTCGTTCAAAGTCTTCCACAAAGCCTGGAAGAACTCGGGGCCGTGCTGCCCCGAGGCCAGCATGCCGGGGTCGCGCCCGAGCACTTCCGCCGCCTGGTAGCCCGTGATCTCCGAGAACGCGCCATTGACCATGATGATGCGGTTCTTCTCGTCGGTGATGATGATCCCGTCGGTGCTCTGCTCCAGCACACGGCCGGCGAGCTCGAGCTTGGTGGCGGCAATGCGCTGGTCGGTGATGTCGCGGCGCACCACCAACAGGTGCAGGCGCTGGCCGCGCCGGCCGAAGGTCGGCACACGCACCACATCGAACGAACGGACATTGCCCTGGCCGTCGTCGGCCGTTTCCTGCATGTGCGAGGCCCGGCCCGACTGCCAAGTGGCCTCCTCGGCCAGCGCGCTGTGGCGCAGTCCGGCGCTGGCCGGATGGTTGCGGTTGGCGATCTCCAGATCCGTGTAGCCGTAAGCCTCCTGCTCGGTGAGCCCGAGCACCGCGCGGGCGGCCGGATTGGTCAACAGCCAGCGACTTTCGCCGTCCTTCAGGTAGACCATGTCCGGCAAATGGCGGAACACCGAATTCAACAGCTTGTCGCGATCGCGCAGCCGGCGGTCGGCTTCGGAACGGGCGGTCACGTCCAGGCCGATCCACCACGAGATACCCGATGCCGCCCCGATCTTCAGACCCTCGATGGCCGACCAGGCGATGCGCCGCTTGCTGCCCGAACGCGTGGTCAGCGTCCACTCCATGTTGCGAAGACTGGACTGCGTTTCGTGCAGATCGGCCAACTTGCGCGCCAGGTAGACCGGCTCGGGATAGAGCAGTTGCAGCGCACCCGGATTGCCGACGATCTCCTCGCTGCGGTAGGCGGTGACCGACTCGCACTCCTGGTTCCAGAACACGATGATCCGGCGCGGCAGGTCGAGTGCGATAACCAGCACCGGCAGGCGCTGCAGCACCTCCAGCACCTGCGGCGAGTTGGGCTCCGAGGCTTCGGGCTCCGTCAACTCCTCACGCGTCGTTTCGCCGGCTTCCAGGTAGAAATGGTCGTTGGCATTGAAGCCTTCGACCGTGATCACCGTCGGCGTTAGATCGGAAGATTCGGAGTCCACACATCAGTCCTGCAGGCCATGGGAGAAGTTCCGTTGAGACCGGGCCCGGCCTAGTCCGACGGATTCGCGTCGCCATGCGCCTCATCCGATCGAAAATTTCGCGAATTAAGCACCTGACCCGTCCATATTAGTGCATGACGAGGGTTTTTCCGCATCGGCTCCTGCCAAGCTACGGTTCACCTCGCAAAGTTGACGGGTTCGGGGTCGCCCGGGACGCGCCCATCCCATCCTCAAGAAGCCGATGCCCTCGTCGCGGCTTCCGCGCCACGGCCACGCTCAGCCCTTGAACAGCTCCGCCATGGTGCGGCGCAGCCATTGGTTCGCGGCGTCGTGGTGATTGCGCTCGTGCCAGAACTGGCACACCTCGAAAGTTGGCGCGTCGATGGGCAGCGGCAGCAACTGGACCCGCGGCATCGGCCTGATGTGCGCCACCACCGAGCTCGGCACCGTGGCCAGCAGGTCGGTCTGCTGGACGATGCCGGGCACCACCATGAAATGCGGCACGCGCAGCGCAACGCGCCGCCTCAGGCCCCGATCGGCCAGATGGCGTTCGATGAAGGTCGTCGTCGATGACTGCAACGAGGCCGTGCGGTAGCGCGAACCCGCGGGCTCGACCATGATGTGCGACTCCTGCGTGAACTGTGCCAGCGTGAGCACCCGTTCGATGCGCGGATGGGCTTCGCGGGCGATGCAGACATAGGAATCGACGAACAGCCGTTGCTGGTAGAAACCAGCTTTCAGGGCCGGCAGGTAGCCGATGGCCAGATCCGCTTCGCCGCTGGCGAAGGCCTCTTGATAGGACTCGCGTGGCAGTTGCAGGATGCGCAGGTTCACATCCGGCGCAACGGCCTTGAGCTTGGTGATCAGCGTCGGCAGGTAGACCAGCTCGCCGATGTCGCTCATCAGGATCTGGAAGGTGCGCGTGCACGTCTTCGGGTCGAACACCGCCGCCACGCCGAGCGCGCCTTGCAGCAGGCCGAGGCCCTCGCGCACCGACACCGCGATCTGCCTTGCAAACGGTGTGGGCTCCATGCCGCTGGGCACACGCACGAACAGCGGATCGTCCCAAAGCTTTCGCAGCCGGGCCAGCGCATGGCTCATCGACGGCTGGGACAGGCCGAGCCGGAAACCCGCGCGCGTGAGGTTGCCGTCCTGCATCAGCGCATCGAAGGCCAGCAGCAGGTTGAGATCGGTTTTCTGAAGGTCCATGGACAATGCCTTGTCATTAGCCTGATGAATGCAGCACATGCCGCCCATCGATTGTATGGATGAACGCGCGGTGATAACTTCGCGCCCACTACAAAGGCAGGAGACAACGACATGGACCATGCCCCAGCGGCATCCCCGGCACGCAAGCCCAAAAAACTCCGGTCCGACATGGGCTGGAGCGACCCGCACAGCATCACCGTCCAGGGGCTGGACCTGTGCACCGACATCCTCGGCCACCTCAATCTCGGCGACTTCGCCTTCCTCGAAATCAAGGGCCGCCGGCCCGACGCCCGCGAATCGCAAGTGTTCAACGCCCTGCTGGGTACGCTGGTCGAACACGGCATGACGCCGATGGTCATCGCCGCGCGGCTGACCTACCTGGGCGCCCCAGAGTCGCTGCAGGGTGCCGTGGCCGCGGGCATCCTGGGCATGGGCACGACTTTCGCCGGCACGGCCGAGGGGTCGGCCCGCCTCCTGCAGGAAGCCATCCGGCCCGAGACCACGATGGAGCACCTGCCCGCCCTGGCGGAAGACATCGTGGCCCGCCACCGCGCCAGCCGCACGGCGATCCCGGGCATCGGCCACCCGTTGCACAAACCCATCGATCCGCGCACACCAGTGCTGTTCAACCTCGCCGAGGCCAACGGCCTCAGCGGCCGCTACGTGGCGTTGATGAAGCTGGTGGCCCAGGCCGCCGAGCGCGCGCTGGGCAAGCCTGGCCAGCTGCCGGTCAATGCCACCGGCGCCATCGGCGCGCTGTCCTCCGAACTGGACATCCCCTGGCGGCTGTGCCGCGGCCTGGCCGTCATCGGCCGGACCATCGGCATCGTCGGCCATCTGGCCGAGGAACTGCGCAACCCGATCGGCCGCGAGGTGTGGGAACGCACCGAAGACGAGTCGAGCGAACACAACCGGACCTGAGCCACCACCCATGCAAGACCTCGGACTCACCGAAGAACAACGCCTGATCCGCGACAACGTGCGTGCGCTGGCCCGCGAACGCTTTGCGCCCGGCGCCGCCCTGGCCGACAAGCAATACCAGGCGCCGGTCGCCAACCTCAGGGTGCTCGCGGACCACGGCTACACCGGCATGTGCATGCCCTCCGCCTACGGCGGCTCGGAGCTTGGCCTGCTGGAGAACGTGCTGGTCGTCGAGCAACTGGCCCGGTACTGTGCCAACACCGCCATGCTGTTTTCGTGCACCGACGGCGCGACGCCGCGCGCCATCCTCGGCATCGGCTCCGAGGCGCACAAACAGAAATACCTGCCGCGCATCGTGAAGGGTGAATTGCTCACTGCCTGGAGCATGTCCGAGCCCAACGCCGGCTCCGACGTGGGCAACGTGCAGACGCGGGCGGTGCGAGAGGGCGACGCATTCGTCCTCAACGGCAGCAAGCTGTGGTGCACCGCCGCCCAGGTGTCCGACCTGTTCCTGGTGCTGGTGCGGCTCGATCCGGCGCCCGGCATGAAGGGCGTGGGCGCGATGCTGGTGGAGCGCGGCACGCCGGGCTTCACCATCGGCAAACACCTGGACCTGCTGGGACTTCGCGGCACCGGCATGGCCGAACTGGTGTTTGACAACTGCCGCGTCCCGGCCGACAACCTGTTCCTGCCTGCGGGCCGCATGCGCGAGCTGCTGGGGGTGCTGGACGCGGACCGCATCAGCGGCAACCCGCCCGTGTGCCTGGGCATCGCCCAGTCGGCGTTCGAGAACGTGGTCGCACACGTGAAGGACCGGCAGCAGTTCGGCAAGCCGCTGGCCGACAACCAGGGCCTGCAGTGGAAGCTGGCCGACATGGCCATGGACATCGAGGCGGCGCGCGCCCTGCTGTACCGCGCCGCGATGCGGGTGGACGAAGGCCGCCCGAGCATCGCCGACACCTCCATCACCAAGGCCTATACCAACCAGATGGCGGTGCGCGTGACCAACGAGGCCATGCAGCTGGCCGGGGCCTACGGCCTGTCGGAGGAATACCCCTTCGAGCGCTACTTCCGCGATGCGCGGGGCATGTCGATCGGCTACGGCACGGTGGAGATCCACCGCTCGTCCATCGCGCGCGAAATCATCGCCGGCCGCTACGGCGTCTGAACCACCACCAGACAGAGGAGACAGGAATGACCAGCAGAAATGACGAGATCCAGGCCGGTGGCGGCCAGACCTTCCATGCCTATGTAAGCGTGCCGGAGCGGCCCAACGGCCATGCCGTCGTGGTCGTGCAGGAGATCTTCGGTGTGACGCCGCACATCCGCGACGTGGCTGACCGCTATGCGCGCGATGGCTACCTGGCCATCGCGCCCGACCTGTTCTGGCGCATCGAACCCGGCCTCTCGCTGAGCCATTCCAAGGAAGACATGCAGCGTGCATTCGCTGTGCTGGCGCAGTTCGATGAAGACCTCGGCGTGCAGGACCTGCGCGCCACGCTCGCCCATGTGCGCGCCCAGCCCGGCATCACCGGCGTGGGCCTGGTGGGCATGTGCCTGGGCGGCAAGCTGGCCTACCTGGCCGCTGCGCGCCTGCCGGTGGATGCCAGTGTGGCCTTCTACGGCGTGGGCATCGAGAAGCACCTCGGCGAAGCCCAGGCGCTGAAGCACCCGTTGCTGATGTTCTTCGGCGGCAAGGACCGATACGCCCCGCCCCCCGTGCGCGCGCAGATCGAGGCGGCCACGGCCGGCAACCCGCTCGCGGCGGTACGCGTGTACGAGGATGCCGACCACGGCTTCTACACGCGCGGCACACCCGAGGTCATCCAGTCGGCGCACGCGCAAGCCAGGGCCTTTCTCGAGCAACATCTGCCGCATGCGGGAGCCCGCCCATGAGCAGCCGCTTCGAAGACATCGAAGTTGGCCAGCGTTGGACCAGCCCCGGCCGCACGCTCACCGAGGCCGACCTCACGCTGGCCTGCATGACCAGCGGCGACTGGCATCCGATCCACGCCGACGCCGAGTTCGCCGGCCGCTCGCTCGCTGGGCAGCGCATCTTCCAGGGCACCTACGGCCTGCACGTGGCGATGGCCATGGCCACGCCCTTCCCCGACCTGGGGGCCGACGTGATCGGCGCGCTGGGCCTGAGCGACTGGCACTACGCCGCGCCGCTGTGCATCGGCGACACCGTGCACGTGGAGGTGGAGATTGCGGCCAAGCGCACCACCTCCCGGCCCGGCCGCGGCGTGGTGGAGCGGCGCATCACACTCAAGAAGGCCGACGGCAGCGTCGCCCAGCAGGGCACGGCCCAGATGATGGCGCGTTGCGCCGAGGAGGCCGCATGATCCTCGGCGACGTGATCGAGCGCAACGCGCGCTGTTTCGGCCACCATCCGGCACTGCTGTTCGAAGGCCGCCGCATCGACCACCGCACGTTCCACGAACGCGTGGTGCGGCTCATCAACGCGCTGGCTGACCTGGGTTGCGTGAAGCAGGACCGCATTGCCGTGCTGTCGCGCAACTGCCCCGAGTACCTGGAGGCCTATGGCGCCGCCGCGCTCGGCGGCTTCGTGGGCCTGGGGCTGAACTACCGACTCTCGGAGACCGAACAGGCCGCCGTGCTGGCCGACGCCCAACCGGCGGTCTTCATCTTCGAGGCGGAATACGCCGGGCGGGCGCGTGCGCTGCGCGATCGGCTGCCGCCCGGCACGCATTGCATCTGCTTCGAGGGGCCTATGGACGGCGCGCTCGGCTACGAGACCTTGCTGGCCGCGGCATCGCCCGTGCAGCCCGCCTTGCGTGCCGTGGAAGACGACACCTTCCTGCTGATCTACACCAGCGGCACCACCGGCGTTCCCAAAGGCGTGATGCTGGGCAACGAGGGCCAGCTGGAACAGGCCCGCACGCAGGCCCAGTCCCACGCCGCTGTGCAGACCGACCGCATGCTGGTGGTGATGCCGTTCTATCACATCGGTGGGCCGACCGAGCTGCTCACCTACCTGGTCGCCGGAGCCACCATCGTGCTGCACCGGACCTTCGATGCGCAGGAGATCCTGCACAGCATCCAGGCGCAGCGCGTGACCGCGGCGCATCTTGCGCCGACCATGATCTCGATGATGCTGGAAGTGCAGGAGAAGACGCCGTTCGACCTGTCGTCGCTGCATACGGTGTGTTATGCCTCGGCACCGATGTCGGTGGCGCTGTCGCTGCGCGCGCGCGCCGTGTTCGGCCCGGTGTTCATGCAGATCTACGGCATGACCGAAGCCGGCCTGGGCACCACGCTGCTCAAGCACCAGCACGTGCTGGACGGCAGCGAGACCGACCGCAAGCGCCTGGCCTCGGCTGGCCAGGCCTACCTGGGGACGGCACTGCGCATTCTCGACGACGCCGGCCGGGAATGCGCGCCGGGCGAGGTGGGCGAAGTCTGCCTGCGCTCCAAGAGCGTGATGCAGGGCTACTGGCAGAAGCCCGAGGCCACGGCCGCCGCCATGCACAGCGGCTACCTGCACACCGGCGACATGGGTTACCTGGACGAGGATGCCTTCCTCTTCATCGTCGACCGCAAGAAGGACATGATCATCTCCGGCGGGGAGAACATCTACTCGCGGGAGGTCGAGGAGGCGCTGCTCATGCATGCGGCCGTGGCCGAGGTCGCGGTGATCGGGGCGCCCGACGCGCAATGGGGCGAGTCGGTGGCCGCCATCGTGGTGCTCAAGCCGGGCGCAGCGGTGACGGCCGAGGCGCTGGTGACGCACTGCCGCAGCCTGATCGCGGGCTACAAGAAGCCCAAGATCGTGAAGTTCGTGGACGCCATGCCGCGCGTGCCGAGCACCAACAAGATCGACAAACGCGCCCTGCGCGCGCCGTTCTGGGCCGGGCGGGAGCGGCAGGTCTCCTAGCCGGCCCCGCGTGGCGGCGCGGCCACGCACATCCCGCGCAGCAACCACAGCGTGCATTTCAAAAAACAGGAGACAAGACATGAGCCTATCGATCCCACGCAAGACACGAATCCTGCTCGCGGCGCTCTGCGCGGCGGCGTTGCCGGCCGCGCAGGTGCATGCGCAGACGCAAGCGGCCGCGGCCGCCTGGCCGACGCATCCGGTGCGGATCATCGTGCCTTTCACCACGGGTGGCCTGGCCGATACCCTGGCGCGCGGCATTGCGCAGGAACTCGCCCGCGAATGGCCCCAGCCGGTGCTGGTCGAAAACAAGCCCGGCGCCAACACCATCATCGCCGCCGAATACACGGCCCGCGCGCCCGCCGATGGCTACACGCTGCTGCTGGCCAACGACCCGACGCTGTCGTCCAACCAGTACCTCTACAGCAAGCTGCCGTACGACCCGGTCAAGGACTTCGTCCCGGTCATCAACGTCGCCGAAACCCAGCAACTGCTGGTGGCCGGCCCGGCGTTTTCCGGCAGTTCGCTGGCCGACCTGATCGCCGCCGCGAAGGCCAAGCCCGGGGAAGTGAGTTACGGCACCTTCGGCGCCGGCAGCAAGGCACACATCGACTCCGAGGCTTTCGCGCGCCAGGCGGGCGTGAAGATGCTGCACGTGCCGTACAAGGGCGTGGCCGACGTGGTGCCGGCCCTGCTGGGCGGCCAGATCCAGATCGCCGTGACCGGCGTGCAGCCGGTGCTGCAACTGATCAACAGCGGCCAGCTCCGCGCCCTCGCCCTGGCCGCGCCGCAGCGCAGCCCGATGCTGCCGAACGTGCCCACCTTCACCGAGGCCGGCCTGCAGGGCTTCGAGGCCAGCGCCTGGTTTGGCCTGGTCGCACCCTCGGCCACGCCGCGGGCCGTGGTCGACAAGGTCGCCGCCGACGTGGCGCGCATCATCGCCAAGCCTGAGTTCCAGAAGAAATACGTGACAGGGGTCGGCCTGGCCCTGCTGAACCAGGGGCCGGATGCATTTGCCGCCTTCCTGCACAAGGATCGCGCTGCCTACGCCCTGCATGTGAAGAACATCAACGTGAAGCTGGACTGAGGAGGCCGCCATGACCGCTTCGCTGCATCCGCGCCGGCGCTCGATTCTCGCCGCCCTGCCCGCCCTCGCCGCCCTGGCTGGCGGCGCCATCGCGCAGTCCGCCGCCTGGCCTGGCCGTCCGGTCAGGATCATCGTGCCGTTTGCGGCTGGCGGCACGGTGGACATCGTGTCGCGCCTGCTGGCCGAACGGCTCGGCGCGTCGCTGGGCCAGCCCTTCATCGTCGAGAACAAACCCGGCGCCGGCGGCAACCTGGGCACCGAGCTGGTCGTGCGCGCGCCGGGTGACGGCTACACGCTGCTCATCAGCGGCAGCCCGAGCATCGCCGTCAACCCCCATCTGTACAAAGGCCTGGCGTACGACCCGATCACCGATCTCGCCCATGTGGCGCTGATCGCCACCGCGCCCAATCTGCTGGTGGTCCACCCGGCGCTTCCGGTGCGCAGCGTGGCCGAACTGGTGGCGCTGGCCAGGGCCAAGCCCGACACGCTGAGCTTCTCGTCGGCCGGCAACGGCACCAGCGGGCACCTGGCCGGCGAGCTGTTCAAGCGGCAGGCGCAGATCGAGGTGCAGCATGCGCCCTTCAAGGGCCAGGCGGACGCCATCACCGGCGTGATCCGCGGCGACGTGGCCTTCGCGTTCGTCACGCTGGCTGGCACCTTGCAGCAGGTGCAGGCGGGCCGGCTGCGCGCCATTGCGATCAGCAGCAAGACGCGTAGCGCGCTGGCCCCCGAAGTCCCCACGGTGGCGCAGTCCGGCTTCCCCAACTTCGAGGCGCTGGCCTGGTACAGCATGGAAGCGCCCAGGACCACACCGCCGGAGGTCGTGTCGCACCTGGTGCGCGAGGTGGACAAGGCCATGAAGGAGCCCGCCATGCGGGAGAAGCTCAATGCCCTTGGCGCCGAACCGAGCTTCCTGGCCGGACCGGCCCTTCTCGACTTCATTCGCCAGGATTCGGCGCGTTGGGGCCAGGTGATCCGCGATGCCAATGTCACCACAAACTGAAATGCGCCTGGCCAACTACGGGTTGTACCGCTACCGGCTGCCGTACGCGCGACCGGTGCGCTGGAGCGACGTCGTCGAGGAGGCGGCCGAGTTCCTGCTGCTGCGCATCACCTGCGCGCAGGGACTGGCGGGCGTGGCCGAGATGACCATCAAGCCGACCTGGACCGGCGCGTCCCTGCGCAGCCTGGTCGCTTCGCTCGAAGACGTGTTCCTGCCGCTGTTGAAGAAGCTGGACCTGTGCGACCCGGCGGCCGTGCGCGCCCGCCTGGAGGGCATTCCCGAGAACCACGCGGCCAAGGCCCTCGTCGACAACGCGGTGTGGGACCTGCAAGCCGCCGCGCGCGGTGGGCCGCTGCACCGCGCATGGGGTGGCGCGCCGGAGGTCCCGCTGTCCTTCACCGTGACGCGGCAGACCCCCGCGCGGATGGTGGCCGAGGCTGTGGCCATGGTCGAACGCCACGGCTTCAAGACGCTCAAGATCAAGGGCGGGCAGGGTCTTTCCACGGACGTCGAAGCCATGCACGGCCTGCGCCACGCGCTGGGCAATGGGACGCGGCTCTATGTGGATGCCAACGGCGCTTATGCCCCGACAGAAGCGGGTGCCTACGCCCGGGCCATGGCCGATGCCGGCGCCGAGGTGGTGGAAGACCCGTGCGCGTTTGCGCCGGATGCGACATTCACGCGGCTGCAGGCGGCGTCTCCCGCGCCGGTGTTGGTCGATTTCTACTGCGCCTCGCCACGCGACATGGCGCTCTACATAGCGGCCGGCGCGCGCGCCTTCAGCCTCAAGCCCGGCCGGCTGGGCCTGAGCGACACGCGCGCCATGGCGGCGCTGGCCCGCGCCTCAGGCTGCCGCACGGTGGTGGGCATGTTCGGCGAGAGCGCGCTTGGCACGTTGGCCGCGCTGCAGCTATCGACCACCCTGCCCCCCGGTTCGCTGCCCGCCGAAAACAGCTGGTTCCTGGCGATGACGCAGCAGATCCTGGTTTCGCCGCTGGTCATCACGCAGGGCTCGATACGGCTGCCCGATGCGGCCGGCAGCGCCGGCTTGATCGACTGGAACCGACTCGAGCCATTGACATAAGAAAAACCCAAGGAGACAACACGATGAAGCATATAAAAATGAAAGCCCACCCCACGCGCCGCCTGCGCCGCCTGGCCCTGTCCCTGCTCGGCCTGCTGGCGATGGGCGTGGCCACGGACGGGATCGCGCAGCAGCCTGCCCCCGCTTTCCCCAGCAAGCCGATCCGCTTCATCGTGCCCTACCCGCCCGGCGGCGGCACGGACATCGTGGCCCGGCTCGTGGCCGCCAAGATGAGCACTGCACTCGGCCAGCCGGTGCTGGTGGACAACAAGCCCGGCGCCAGCACCATCATCGGCACCGAGATGCTGGCCAGGGCCGCGCCCGATGGCTACACCCTGGGCATGATCACCGACTCGCACGCGATCAACCCCGTGTTCTTCCCCAAGCTGCCCTACGACTCGGTGAAGGACTTCGAGCCGGTCTCCCAGCTGGTGTTCGTGCCGTTGGTGCTGGTGGCCCATCCGTCGCTCAACGTGAAGACCGTGCCTGAACTCATCGCTGCCGCGAGGCTCAAGCCGGGGCGCATCAACTACGCGTCCATCGGCAACGGCACGCCGCACCAGATCTCGATGGAGTGGCTCAAGTCGATGGCCGGCATCAGCATGACGCACATCCCGTACAAGGGCGTGGCACCCGCGCTGACCGACCTCGTGGCCGGCCAGGTCGACGTGATGTTCACAGGCACTTCGTCGGCCGGACCGTATGTGAAGGCGGGCAAGCTGAACGCGCTGGCCGTGTCCAGCGCCAAACGCCAGCCGACCTTTCCCGACACGCCCTCGGTGGCCGAGCAGGGCCTGCCCGAATTCGATTTCATGACCTGGTACGGCACGGCCCTGCCGGCTGGCACGCCGCCGGCCATCGTGCAGCGCATGAGCCAGGAGATCGCCGCCGCACTGAACCAGCCCGATGTGCGGGAACGCCTGGCCGCGCTGGGCGTGGTCGGTGCGCCGTCGTCGCCGGCCGACTTCGGCGCCTTCATCCAGAGCGAGTCGCAAAAGCTCGGCCGCATCGTCGCCGCCACCGGCGTCAAACCGGAATGAGCGCGGCCACCGCCAAGGGCCCGCAGGTGCTGGCCGGATGCCGGGTGCTCGACCTGGGCAGCTTCATCACGGCGCCGTATGCGGCGATGCTGCTCGGCGAGCTCGGCGCCGACGTGATCAAGATCGAGAAGCCCGGCACGGGCGACCCGTTCCGCGCCTTCGGCAGCGGCCTGTACAGCTCGCACTTCCAGGCGCACAACCGCAACAAGCGCAGCGTGGCGCTCGACTTCACCAAGCCTTCGGGCCGGGCCGCGCTCGATGCCCTGGTGGCCACTGCCGACGTGCTGCTGATCAACGTGCGGCCCGGCGTGGAAGAACGCCTGGGCGTGGACGCCGCACGGCTGCAGGCCTTGAACCCGCGGCTCGTGCATTGCGCCATCACCGGCTACGGCGCCAGCGGCCCCTATGCCGAACGCCCGGCCTACGACAACGTGGGCCAGGCGCTGTCGGGCTGGCTGTCGATGTTCCACGAAGGCCCGGACGCGCGTGTGGCCGGGCCGGCCGTGTCCGACGCCCTGACCGGCCTGTTCGCCGCCTTCGGCATCGTGTCGGCCCTGCTCGAGCGCGAGAAGACGGGCCGCGGCCGCCAGGTGGAGGTGAGCATGCTGGAGGCCACGCTGGCCTTCGCCACGGAGCCGCTGGGCAAGCTGTTCGCCAGCGGCCAGCCCGTGCCGTTCTATGCCCGCTCGGCGGCCTCGCAATCCTTCATCGTGACCTGTGCCGACGGCCAGCGCATTGCGCTGCACCTGTCCTCGCCCGACAAGTTCTGGAAAGGTTTGCTCCGGGCCATCGGCCGCGAAGACCTGGCGCAGAAATACCCCGACCGCGCGGCGCGGGTGGCGGGTTACGACGCGCTCGCCATCGACCTGGCGCAAGCCTTCGTCACCCAGCCGCGGTCCCACTGGCTACCCTTGCTGGAGGCCTGCGACGTCCCGTTCGCGCCGGAGCGGCGCCTGCAGGACCTGGCCGACGACCCGCAGGTGCAGCACCTCGGCGTGTTCTATGAACTCGAGCACCCCCGCTACGGCCCGGTGCGCGCCGCTCACCGGCCGGTGCGCTACGACGGCGACCAGCGCAGCGACTTCCTGCCGCCGCCCGACCTGGGCGAACACACGCTGGAAGTGCTGCGCCGCGCCGGGCTCAGCGAAGAGACACTCGCACGGCTGTCGAAGGAAGGTGCCATCTGATGGACTTCGCCATTCCCGAAGAACTGCGCATGCTGCGCGACTCGGCCCGGCGCTTCGTGCAACAGGAACTGCTGCCGCTGGAGCCGCTGTACGCCAACGAGGCCGACATCCCCGACGACGTGCGGGCCCGTCTGCAGGCCCGGGCCAAGGCGCTCGGCTTCTGGGCCTTCGACCTGCCCGAAGCCGTGGGCGGTGGCGGCGTCGGCTACCTCGGCATGTGCCTGGTGTTCGAGGAACTCGCGCGCTGCACCGTGCCCTCGTTCCGTGCGCCGACCGTGTTCACGCCCTACCTCGGCTCGGTGCTGTTCAGCTGCACGCCCGAGCAGCAACAAAAGTATCTTCACCCGGTGATTGCGGGCGACAAGCGCACCTGCTTCGCGCTCACCGAAGCCAACGGCGGCTCCGACCCCTCGCAGATGCGCACCATGGCCGTGCTGGAGCAGCGCGCCGACGGCGAGCACTACCGCATCAACGGTAACAAGATCTTCATCACCGGGGCCGACAAGGCCGATTTCGTGCAGCTCTTCGCGCGTACCGGAGAAGACAAGGGTGCCGCCGAGGTCTCGTGTTTCCTCATCGACCGCGGCACGCCCGGCATGCGGCTTGGGCAGAACTTCGAGCTCATGTCGCCCGATCGGCCCTGGGAACTCATGTTCGAAGACGTGTGCGTGCCCGCCTCGCAGATGGTGGGGCGGCGTGGCCAGGGCTGGGAACTGGCCCGCAGCTTTCTCGACGTAGGCCGACTGATCCACGGACCCAAGGCCATCGGACGCGCCGAACGCGCGCTGGAGATGGCCATCGACTACGCCAGGCAACGCAAGACCTTCGGCGAACCGCTGGCCAACCGCCAGGCGATCCAGTGGATGATCGCCGATGCGTCGGTCGAACTGAACGCGGCGCGCCTCATGACCTACCACGCCGCCTGGAAGGCGGACCAGGGCATGAACTTCCACGTCGAAGCCTCGCAGGTGAAGCTCTACGCCGACGACATGTACCTGCGCGTGGTCGACCGTGCGATCCAGATCCACGGCGGCATGGGACTCTCACGCGAACTGCCGCTGGAGCTGATGTACCGCGATGCGCGCAGCCGCACCATCACCGAAGGCTCCTCCGAGATGCAGCGGACCATCATCGCGCGGGAAATGCTGTCGGGGAAGTCGGGGGTGAATCGGGTTTCAGGGTAGCGGAAGGACACGGCAACGAGCCCGTGCAACGCGATCCGGCCGACTGGCGCATCTCTCAACCAACATTGACGGCTTTGTCATGACCGATTCTTTGCAAGATCCAAACCCAACGCCGAATCGTGGTCCGCAATCGTGCGGATCACGTCCATGAAGGCCAGTGCGGCTGGACTCGGTGGCTCGCCTTGCAGCGTGATCAGCCCGAAATCGGGCATGTGGTCGGGAAGGTCTGCCGCGATGCGCGTCAGAAGCCCGCGTCGCACATATTTGTCCACCAGCGCGGCCGGTTGCAGCGACAACATCTTTGTGCTCTGCATCAGTTCCACCGCGAACAGAAACGACGGCGTCTCGACAATGCCCGAGGTCAGCGACAGGCCCGCGCGGCTGAAGACGTCATCCGACACCTTGCGCAGCGCCGTGGACGTCGGATAAAGAATCCAGGGCCAATTGGAGAGTTCCGTCAGCCCAGCCACATTGGGCCCGCGCAGCGGATGGTGCACGCCCGCGGTGATCTGCAGCCCTTCGCCAGCCAGCCTTTCGTACTGGAACTGGTTGCGCTGCGATTCGTCGGTGAAGCGGCCGATCATCACATCGATCTTGCGTTCGGTCAGCCACACGATCAGCTGGTCGCTGCTCTGCTCCAGCACCTTCAACACCAGCAGGGGCCGCAGGCGCTGGAGCTCGGCCACTGCGGCAATCAGCAGGTGCGCCGCCGAACCCGAGATGGCGCCCACCGACAGATGGCCATGGCCGCCCTGTTTCAGCGTGCTGAACTCGTCGACAAACTTGCGGTGACCATCCAACGCCGAGTGGGCATAACGCAATGTGAAAAGTCCTAGCTCGTTCGGCCGCATGCCGCGCGGCAGACGATCGAACAAACGCGATTCCAGTATGTCCTCGATGTCCATCAGGATCTTGGTCGCCGCGGGCTGCGTCATGTGCATTTGCTCAGCCGTCAGCCGCAAGTTGCGCGTATTTCCCAGAATGTCGAGAAACTGCAAGTGCCGGAAACGGAGACGCGAGACCTGCGTCAACACCAAGGGTTTACAAGTAGTCTGGTCTGGACTCATTAGCATTTGGAATGGATGCTAACGAAAAAGTCAGTGGACCGTCAGGGGGTGTTCACTTAGCCTTCAGCCCAATCACGAACGGCCACGCAGAGGGCCGTCGGACCGGCATTCAAGGCCTGCATCCAGACAGGCTTGGCCATTCCTAACCCTTGGAGACAAGCATGCATCCGACCCTTGAACGTCGATCTGCACTCGGGTGTCATCGGCTCCACTGCGCCGCCTCGCCGGCCGCCGTGCGACGCTGGACCCGCTGTATTCCCGCCCCACCGACTGCCTTGAGGCGTGCCACCCCGCCGCCGAAACGTTAGCGCGTGCGAACCGGCCGCTTCATGCCCGCCGGAAACAAGTGCCACCAGGCCAACCTATTCAACAAGGAAACCACCATGCTCAATCCATTCCAAATTGCATCTCGTGCCGCCGGAGCGTGCGCACTGGTGCTGGCGCTTCTGTCTCCCGTGCATGCCGCACCTGTGCTCCAGATGTCGGCCACGACCACGGCGACCGGCGTCGACCTGACAGTGAGTGCCCAGGACGTCCTGGACCTGTCGGCGTACCAATTCACGCTGAACTTCAACCCGGCGTTGCTGAGCGCCCTCACCGGCAGCGAGGGCACTTTCCTGTCCAACGGGGGTTCGACGTTCTTCTATCCCGGAGACATCGACAACGTCGCCGGCTCCATCAGCTTCGTGATCGGCGCCCTGATCGGGCCCGTCGGCGGCGTGAACGGTTCTGGCGACCTGGCCACGTTTTCGTTTGATGTCATGCAAAGCGGACTCGCCAACTTCAGCCTCACTGACGTGCTGATCCTCGATTCGAACTCCGCAGAAATTTCCGTCGCCACCACGGACCTGGTCACCCAGGTCGCCCAAGTGCCGGAACCTGGCAGCCTCTGGCTGGCCGGGATCGGACTGATAGCCGTGTTCGGCAGAAGGGCGATCAAGCCGAAGGCGTGCTGACGCTGGACAGAAACGTGATCAGGTCGGGATGTAAACGTGATCGACGGGAGCTTCCCGATCGTCGGAGTACTTTAAAGGATCAGAACAATGGACAAGAAATTCAGACTCAGCGGTCTTTGCATCGCTCTGTCAACAGTGTTTGCGGTAACCAACGGCGTCCACGCCGCCGAGCGACCGACAGATGCCGCTCAATGGCCGGCGGTGAAAGACGTGTACAAGGACCATTTCCTGATCGGTGTTGGCACCGACCTCAACGCGGCCAATTACGCCGCGAACATCCTGCCGGGTGAAAACTCCAGCGCG
This sequence comes from Rhodoferax koreense, assembly GCF_001955695.1. Lineage (NCBI taxonomy): Bacteria > Pseudomonadati > Pseudomonadota > Betaproteobacteria > Burkholderiales > Comamonadaceae > Rhodoferax > Rhodoferax koreensis. Next base: position 4,529,258 of record NZ_CP019236.1, read on the forward strand.
GCCATGACCATCAAGCACTTCGAGGTGCTGACCCCGGGCAACTCGATGAAACCCGAGTTCTGGAATGGCGGCAGCACCAACCCGACACCGACCTTTCTCACCAACCTGACTTCGGGCCTCAACGCCAACATCGCCGCGGCCAACGCGCGTGGATTCAAGCTCAACGCCCACACCATCATCTGGCACAACCAGTCGGCCTTGTGGCCCGCCGCCAATGTGCTGACGGCCGAAGGCCGGTGGGAAACCCCGTGGGACTTCGTCACGGCCAAGACCAACCTGGCGTACTACGTCAGGACGGTAGGCGGGCATTTCGACGAGCAGCCCTACAAGGCCTATGCCTGGGACGTGGTCAACGAAGCGTTCAAGGACAACCCCGACAACCCTGCGGACTGGCGCAACTCGCTTCGCAGCGGCTACAGCCCGGAGGAGCGGCCATCCCGGTGGGCCCAGGCCTACTCCAAGGGCGGCAATGGCTGGGACTACATGTATGACGCCTTCTTCAACATGCGCCAGAACACCACGGCGATCCTGAACTACAACGACTTCAACGACAACGAAAGATCATCGAAAGTCAACGCGATCGCGTCGATGGTCAAGGAGTTCAACGAAAGGTATGCGGCTGAATCCGCCGCCAGCAAAGGCCGGATTCTGCTGGATGCCAAAGGCCAACCGAGGCCACTGGTCGAGGTGATCGGGACGCAGGGTCACCTGGACATGCGGCTGAACCTGGACAGCTTCGAAAAAGCCGTCAAGACCTATCTCGACGTCGGCGTCAACGTCGAGTTGACCGAACTGGATGTCGCGCCCCTGCTGGGCCTGGACAAAGGCCAGCGCATCCAGAATGGGGCGGAGATGAACGACCTCTTCCTGGCCCAAGGGGTGTACTACGCGAAGATGATGAACATGCTCAAGGAGTACGCCGCGGGACCTGCCGGTCGCCACCGCGAGTACAAGGGCGGCGTGAGCCGGGTCACCTGGTGGTCGATGACGGACCCCGGCTACCACACCAACGGCTACCTGTGGTCGGGCGTCGGCCAACCCAAGGAGGCCTATTGGGCCACGGTGGATCCCAACCAGTATCTGGCCGATGCGGGTTTGCCCGTCAACGGTGTGACCGCGACGATGACCTACGGCGGCGAGACCTTCACCGCCAGGACATGGGGTGGAAAAAACACCTACGCCGCGCTCGACATCAACGTGCCCGCGAGCACGACGAAAGTCAACTTCACCGCAGCGAATGTCTCGCTACCCGCGGGGTTCACCGTGGAAAGCATCAAGTACAACCCGACGGACTGCGCGGTGATTCCCGGCAAGCCATGCCACGTGACGGTGAAGGCGCGCGGCGGGGATCCCGCGGCGGCCTACAAGAACGCCGGCGTGGAAAACACCGCCACCTACGTGCTGAGCTTCGGCAAGATGGCCGTGTCCTGGTTCGAAAACACCGCCGCCTTGAAGGCGCCCTTCTCGTATGCCGAGGTGCGCTTCAGCGACGGCGTGACCCGGTTGCAGCAGTACAAGGCCGTGAACGGCAACGACGGCGCGTTGACGCCAGCCAGCGGAACCGAATTCAAGCCGGTGCCGAAACATGGACGCAGCACGCTGATCCTCAATACGCAGGATCTGATCGCCAACCCGGCCGGCCTGCGATTGAACAAGGACGCCACGACCGAGAAGGCCTGGCGGCTGGCCAAGCGGATCGAGCCCGGCCGGACCTACATGGTGGTGTCCGCGGATTCGATCGTGCAGGAAAATGGCGTGACCAAGGCCTATGCCCTGACCAACCGAAGCAAGCCCGCGACATCCGACGCGCCTGAATCGCTGTCGCGCACGCCGGTCGTGCTCGGTGACGACGATGTGCTGCGGCCCTTGAGGAATACGAATGCGCCTGCATCCGAACCGGCGCTGTCGCAAGACAACCTCAAGTTCATGTTCGAGGAATCCAAGAGCCCTGCCGCAGGACCATATGCCGCGCTGGAAGGGCACACGATGCAGAGCTTCATCCACGGAACCAACGTGTACCCGCATGTGTTGTTCAGGGGGAACGGCGCGGCCGGAACCGTTGCCAACGGCAACTACTCGCTCATCACCCGGCAACAGAACGGCGCCGAGGGCTCGCAAATCGCGGACCGGGCGCTGGACCAGGCGGTTTGGTTCAACTCGCCGATCGACCAGAAGACCGGCGTGACGAAGATGTTCCTGTACACGGGCAGAGGCGGCGCCAGCCAGCATTACGCCTTGAAGGAAGTGGAAAGCGGCACGACGCCGAACCGGGACACCGGCAACGCGATCAGCCAACGGCAGGGCGCTACCGGCGGTTTCGTCGCCATGCAGGCGGACGGTCCGGAGGCGGGAACCAATGTCAAGCTGTATGTCTACGACATCAAGCCGTACGTCTACGGCGACGTGAACGGCGACAGCGCGGTCATGTGCTCGGACCTTTCGGCTGCAACGGCCGCCATCGGCAAGCGCACCGGTCAGCCGGGCTTCCTTCCCGCGGCCGATGTCGATCAGAACGGCATCGTCGATGTGCGCGATATTTCCGCCATCTCCCGCCTGCTCCCGGCCGGTACCCGCTGCTGAAACCGTGAGACGGCCGGCTTCGGTCGGCCATGAACGCCCGGTGCGCAGCTTCGGGCGTTCGTGTTTTCAGCGGCGGCCGCGCCCGCAGTCGATCTGGTCTGCACCGACTGCGCCGGCATCGACACGCCCTCTTCCAGCCGCGCCGCATCAAAACGCGGCGAAAATGGATGGTGTTCAACCCGACAGGCGACCGACAGAGGAGTTGCCCCCGCAGCGGCCAAAAACAAAAACGCCCCATGACAGGGGCGAATTTGAGCGTAAACGCGGTTGGCTTACGACTTAGCTGGCGGAAAGATAGGGATTCGAACCCTAGATACGGCATAACCGTATACCGGATTTCGAGTCCGGCGCATTCGACCACTCTGCCATCTTTCCTGATGTGTTCGTCTTTTTGCCTCGTTGAGAGACAAGCCCGAACCGGTGGTCGTGAGGTTCAGGCAACGCCCTCGATTCTAGCAGGCATCAGGGCCGGTTTTGCGGGCCTCAGCCCAATTTGCTCAAGCCGCCGATGTAGGGGCGCAGCACCTCGGGCACGGTGATGCTGCCGTCGGCGTTCTGGTAGTTCTCGAGCACGGCCACCAGGGCGCGGCCGACGGCCAGACCGGAACCGTTCAGCGTGTGCACCAGTTCGTTCTTGCCTTGCGCCGTCTTGTAGCGCGCCTGCATGCGGCGCGCCTGGAAGGTCTCGCAGTTGGACACGGAACTGATCTCGCGGTAGGTGTTCTGCGCCGGCACCCAGACTTCGAGGTCGTAGGTCTTGGCCGCGCCGAAACCCATGTCGCCGGTGCACAGCAGCATCACGCGGTACGGCAGGCCGAGCTTTTGCAGCACGGCTTCGGCGTGGCCGGTCATCTGCTCCAATGCCTCGTAGCTCTTTTCAGGGTGCACGATCTGCACCATCTCCACCTTGTCGAACTGGTGCTGGCGAATCAGGCCGCGCGTGTCGCGCCCGGCGCTGCCGGCCTCCGAACGGAAGCATGGCGTGTGCGCGGTGAGGCGGATCGGCAGGTCGGCCTCGGCAACGATCTCGTCGCGCACGAAGTTGGTGAGCGGCACTTCGCTCGTGGGAATCAGGTACAGCGCCGTGCTGTCGGGCGCGGCCTCGCCTTCCTGGCCGCCCTTTTTCGCGGCGAACAGGTCCTCTTCGAATTTCGGCAATTGCCCGGTGCCGGCGAGCGAATCCGCGTTGACGATGTAGGGCACGTAGCACTCGGTGTAGCCGTGCTCGTTCGTTTGCAGGTCGATCATGAACTGGGCCAGCGCCCGGTGCAGCCGCGCGATCGGGCCCTTCATCACGGTGAAACGCGAGCCGGTGAGCTTCACGCCCATCTCGAAGTCGAGGCCCAGCGGCGCGCCGAGGTCGACATGGTCCTTGACGGGAAAGCTCTGGCTGCCGGGTGCGCGTTCGGTCGGGCTCCAGCGGCGCACTTCGACGTTGCCGTGTTCGTCGGCGCCGACCGGCACGCTCGCATGCGGCAGATTCGGCACGGCCTGCAGCAGGCCGAGCAGTTCGGTCTGGATCTGGTCGAGCCGCGTGGCCGACGCATCGAGTTCGGCCTTGAGGCCGCCCACCTCGGCCATCACGGCATCGGCGCTCTCACCCTTGGCCTTGAGCTGGCCGATCTGCTTGGACAGCGTGTTGCGCCGCGACTGCAGTTCCTCGGTGCGGGTCTGGATGGTCTTGCGCTCGGCTTCCAGCGCGCGGAACGCGTCCACATTCAGGAAAGCCTGGGGTTTCTTGCGCGATTCCAGCCGGTCGATGACCGAGGCGAGATCTTTTCGGAGGTGGGTGATGTCTAGCATGCGGGCATTTTAAGTGGCCGCATGCATCACGGGTCGCGACTCAACCCAGGCTGGCCGGATCGATGTTGGCACCGCAGAGGATGAGGCAGACGCGCTCCTGCTTCGACGGGCGGTACACGCCGCTTTGCAAGGCCGCCAGGCCCAGCGCCGCAGCCGGTTCGACGGCAAGCTTCATCTCCTTCCACAACCAGCGCTGCGCGCTGCGGATGGCCTCGTCGTCGAGCAGCAGCGCGTCGCGCACGTGGCGCTGCGTGACTTCCCAAGACAGGGCGCCGATGCGCTTGGCGCCGAGCGAATCGGCGGCGACGCCGGACACGGCCACATCGACCGGCTCACCCGCGGCCCGCGCCTGGTAGAGCGTGGGGCAGTTTTCCGGTTCGAGTGCCACGATGCGCGCGCGCCGCTCGAACCAGGCGGCGATGCCACCGATCAGCCCGCCGCCGCCGACGCTGACCAGCACGCTGTCGGGCAGGCCGGCTTCGTCTTCGATCTCCTTCGCCAGCGTGCCCGCGCCGGCCAGCACCTCGGGCTGGTCGTAGGCATGGGTCAGCAACGCGCCCGTGGATTGCTGGCGCGCCATGCAGGCCTCGAAGGCTTCCGCATAGGTGGCGCCGCCGACCACCACCTCGGCACCCAGGTCGCGCAGCCGTTGCCGCTTGGCCTCGGGCGACACCTCGGGTACGAACACCTCGCAGCGCACGCCCAGGGCCCGCGCCGCCGCCGCCGTGGCAATGCCGGCGTTGCCCCCGGAAGCGACGGTCACGCCAGCTGCGGGGATCGGATGGGCCAGCAGCCGATTGAGCATGCCGCGCGCCTTGAAGCTGCCGCCGACCTGCAGATGCTCGAGCTTGAGCCAGACTTCGGCGCAGTCGATGCCGAGCGCGGCGCCCGGGAGTTTCCACAGCGGAGTCTTACATAAAAACGAGCTGTAATGCGCATGCAATCTACGTGAGGCGCTATCGATTTCGGAGTGATCCATGGAATGTGCGTTTTATCCGTCGACGGGCTCCGCACGAACGGGTGGTCATGCAGTGCGCGACTTGGGGGAGAGCCTAGTAGCTACCGGAGCCGTAGTCGGAAGCCAGGCTCTCGAATTTCGTGATGTTGCGCAGGAAGGCAAGCTTGACCGTGCCGGTCGGGCCGTTCCGCTGCTTGGCGATGATGACCTCGGCCACGCCCGGCTCCTTGCACGCGTCCTTGGTGTAGTACTCGTCGCGGTAGATGAACATGATGATGTCGGCATCCTGCTCGATGGCGCCGGATTCGCGCAGGTCGCTCATCATCGGGCGTTTGTCGGGGCGCTGCTCCACGCTGCGGTTGAGCTGCGACAGCGCGATCACCGGGCATTGCAGTTCGCGCGCCAGCATCTTCAGGCCGCGGGAGATCTCGCCGAGTTCAGTCGCACGGTTGTCGCCGCCGCTTTCCGAGGAGCCGCTCATGAGCTGCAGGTAGTCGACCACGATCAGGCCGAGCTTGCCGCACTGGCGCGCCAGCCGCCGCGCGTTGGCGCGCAGTTCGCTCGGCGTGAGACCAGGCGTTTCGTCGATGTGCAGCGAGATGGTGCGCAGCTTCTCGATAGCCTCGGTGAGGCGCGGCCATTCGTCGTCGGTGAGTTTGCCGGTGCGCAGATGGCCCTGGTCCACGCGGCCGATCGAACCGACGATACGCACGGCGAGCTGGGCCGCGCCCATTTCCATCGAGAAGATCGCGACCGGCAGGCCTTCGTTCAGGGCCACATGCTCGGCGATGTTCACCGCGAACGCGGTCTTGCCCATCGAAGGCCGTGCCGCCAGCACGATCATGTCGCCGGCCTGCAGGCCCGAGGTCATGCGGTCCAGGTCGATGAAACCCGTCGGCACGCCGGTCACGTCGTTGGCGTTGTCGGCCATCTCCTGGACGCGGTCGAGCAGGTCCACCACCAGGGTGTCCATCGACTGGAAACCCTGCTTGTTGCGCGCGCCCTCCTCGCCGATGTTGAAGATCTTCTGCTCGGCCTCGTCGAGGATCTTGTCGACCGGCCGGCCCTGGGTGTTGAAGGCGTTGGTGGCGATCTCGTCGCTGGCCGTGACGAGTTTGCGCAGGATGCCGCGCTCGCGCACGATCTCGGCGTAGCGACGGATGTTGCTCGCACTCGGCACGTACTGCGCGAGCGAATTCAGGTACGCCAGGCCACCGATCTCCTCGGACTTGCCAATGCTCTGCAGCCGCTCGAACACGGTGATCACGTCGGCCGGCTTGCTGGCGTTGATCAGCTCGCGCATGGCGGAGAAGATCAGCCGGTGCTCGTGGCGGTAGAAATCGTGGTCCTTGAGCAGGTCACCCACGCGGTCCCAGGCGTTGTTGTCGAGCAGCAGGCCCCCGAGCACGCTGGACTCGGCTTCGATGGAATGCGGAGGGATGCGCAATTGCGCAACCTGGCGATCCGGGGTGTAGGGCTCGTCCAGATCGGGGAAAACAGCGGACATTAGGTGTTCCAGGAATGAGGACGAATGCTACGGGTCTTGCACGCCTTTGTCCAAGGACAAGCTGGGGGCAGGCCTCTGGACAAACGGTGGATAAGCTCTGGACAAGCAGGTATAAATTGCCTGGCCCAAAGTAAAAAGCCGCCAGGGCTTGCACCCTGACGGCCTTGACGGGACAACGCTGATTTAAGCCGTTTCGCCGTAGACCGAGACGGTGATGTCGACCACCACGTCGGTGTGCAGTGCCACGCTGACGGTGCTGTCGCCAACGACCTTGATCGGGCCGTTGGGCAGGCGGACCTGGGACTTGACAACCTTGAAGCCCAGCTTGCCGAGTTCTTCGGCGATGTCGGCGTTGGTGACGGAGCCGAACAGGCGACCATCGACACCGGCCTTTTGCGTGAGCTTGACGGTCGAGCCACCGAGCTTTTCGCCCAGGGCTTGCGACTCGGCCAGCTTGGCGGCAGCAGCCTTTTCTAGTTCGGCGCGCTTGGCTTCGAACTCTTGCTTGGCCTTCTCGGTGGCGCGGCGTGCGCGGCCGGTCGGGATCAGGAAGTTACGGGCGTAGCCGTCTTTGACCTTGACGATTTCGCCGAGGTTGCCAAGGTTCACAACCTTGTCGAGCAGAATGATTTGCATGGTCGTGGTTCCTTAGACGCGGTGCTGGTCGCTGTACGGCAGCATGGCGAGGAAACGCGCACGCTTGATGGCGGTGTTGAGCTGGCGCTGGAAGATCGCGCGCGTGCCGGTCAGGCGTGCGGGGATGATCTTGCCGTTTTCGGCGATGAAATCGCGCAGCGTGTCGATGTCCTTGTAGTCGATCTGTTCGACGCCGGTCACGGTGAAGCGGCAGAAGCGCTTGCGCTTGAACAGCAGGGACTGGGTATTGCGCTTCGGGCGCTTGTCTTTGTTATTGAAACGTTTTGGTCCGGCCATGATGGACTCCTGATTAATCTGGTTGAAACTCTTGAATATGGAACACGACGTTCTTGCCGACCCTGGGTGTCGCCAGGAAACCGGTAAACAACCAGTTGCTGCCTAGCGCCTGCTGCCGGAGCCTCTCGGCCACCGCGCCGAGCGCCGTGGCCTTCACCGTTGCCTTGATCTGCCGGGTCTGCCCTGCCTGTTCGAGACTCGACGCGTGTTCGAGAATCAGGTCCAGGGCGGGAATGCCGGCTGGCGTGTAGCGCAGGGTTTTCACCTCGGCGATACAGGCCGTCAAAACAACTTGGTTCACTCCGTGCGGGTCAAACCGTCAATGTTCGATATCGCTACTTTTAGTGGGCTGCCTTAATGGGCTGCGTATTCGGCTTGCTGGGTCTTGCGCGCTTCTTCGCGCTCGACGGTCTTCATCATCGACGAAGGGCCGGTTTCGGCCTTCTTCATCACCACGGTCAGGTGGCGCAGCACGGCGTCGTTGAACTTGAACGCGTGTTCGAGTTCAGCCATGACGGCCTGGTCGGCTTCGATGTTGACGCACAGGTAGTGGGCCTTGGCCAGCTTGTTGATCTGGTACACCAGTTGACGGCGACCCCAGTCTTCCACGCGGTGGATCTTGCCGCCGCCGGCGGTGATCATGCCCTTGTAGCGTTCCAGCATGGCTGGAACCTGTTCGCTTTGATCCGGATGGATCATCAAAATGATTTCGTAATGACGCATAACACTCCTTCAGGGTTGAAGCCACCCACCTGTCGAGTACGCGTCAATGTACTCGTCTGTAGCGGTGTGGCAAGGCAAAGCCGATGATTATAGCCCGGAGATCGGCGTTTCGCCAAATTTTGGCTGTTAGAGGCGCTGCGGCCGCCCCAGCAGGCTCACGCCCCAGACCACCAGCGCACCGGCGGCCACTCCGAACACCCCGGCCGAGACCGGCTGGATGCCGAACCACAGCCCCGAGCCCTGCAGCCCGAAAAAAGCCCGCACGCCGGCCGCGTTGAGCAGCATGTAGGCCACGGCGATGCCCAGGCCCGCCAGCATGCCAGCCACGGCCGCCGCGCGCGTGGTGCGTGCCCAGAAGATGCCGAACACCATGGCCGGGAAGAACGCGGAAGCCGCAAGCGAAAACGAGGCGGACACCAGCATCAGGATGTCGGCTGGCTTCTGCGCCGCCACGTAGGCCGCAGCCAGCGCCACCAGCAGCAGCGCGAACTTGGAGAGCATCACGCGCACCATGGCGCCCTGGCGGTCCTTGGTGCCGCGGAAGTAGAAATCGTAGGCCAGGGCGTTGCCCATGGTCAGCAGCAGGCCGTCGGCGGTGGACAGGGCTGCGGCCAAGCCGCCGGCCGCCACCAGGCCCGACACCACGTACGGCAGGCCGCCGAGCTCGGGTGTGGCCAGCATGATGATGTCGGCCTCGAGCTTGAGCTCGGAAAACTGCAGGATGCGGTCGCCGTTCACGTCGGCCACCGACAACAGCGCCGGATCGACCTGCGCCCATTGTGCGATCCATTTCGGCAAGGTGTCGAAGCTTTGCCCCACCAGGTTGCTCAGCACCTCGTATTTCACCAGCACGGCCAGCGCCGGCGCGGCCAGGTAAAGCAGCGCGATGAAGAACAGCGACCAGGCCACCGACGTGCGCGCCTCGGCGACGGATGGGGTGGTGTAGAACCGGGTGAGCAGGTGCGGCAGGCTCGCCGTGCCCACCATCAGGCAGAACATCAGCGCCAGGAAATTGAGCCGAGAATTCTGGAACATCTCGCGTTCGCGCGGCGTGCCTTCCGGATCGCCGGCAAAGGCCTGCGCATGCGGCGACATGCCGGCCAGGGGACGGGAATGGTCGCGGTTCTCCTGCATGGCCCGGGTCCAGAGTTCGCGGGCCGATTCCACGTCGCGCGGCAGCGCAGCGAGTTCCCGGCTGGCGCGCTGCACGACCAGCGCGTCGGCACGGTCGTCCTTCAGCTGGCGGATGCGCGCCTGGGCCGCGGCCCGCTCCCGTGCCAGGGTACCGGCCACGTCCTTCAGCATCTGCTCGTAGATGTCGGCACGGCGGCCGTATTCGGCCACCACCGCCATCTCGGCGGGCGAGGAAGCCAGTTGCTTTTCAAGCCGTGCGATCTTCTCCAGCTGCTGGCCGTAGACCAGCGGCGCGAGCGGATTGCCGAGTTGCTTGTAGGCCAGCCACGACACCGGGATCACGAAGGCCAGGATCAGGATCACGCATTGGGCGACCTGGGTCCAGGTCACGGCCCGCATGCCGCCGAGGAACGAACACACCAGCACCCCGCCCAGGCCCATCAGGATGCCGATCTCGAACTGCACGCCCGTCAGGCGCGACGCGATCAGGCCGACGCCGTAGATCTGCGCCACCACGTAGGTGAACGAACACAGGATGGCGGCGCCCGCGGCGATCCAGCGCGGCCAACGCCCGCCGTAGCGCACCCCGAAGAAGTCCGGCACCGTGTAGAGATTGAGCCGGCGCAGCTGCGGCGCGATCAACAGCGCCACCAGGCAGAAGCCGCCCGTCCAGCCCATGATGTAGGCCAGTCCGCCGGCCTGGGTTTCCGAACCCGAGAAGCCCTGCAGGTACAGCCCGCCGGCCAGGCTGATGAAGGACGCGGCGCTCATCCAGTCGGCCGCCGTGGCCATGCCGTTGTAGATGGGCGGGATGCGGCGCCCGGCCACGTAGTACTCGGCTGCGTCGGACGTACGGCAATACACGCCGATGCTCGCGTACAGCGCCAGCGTCACGAACAGGAAGATGCCGCCGATCCAGTAACGCGACAGGCCTTGGCGCTCGGCCACCGCCATCACCGCCAGGAACACCAGCAGCCCGACCACGTAAACGCCGAAATTGCGGTGCAGCCGCCGCAGCCGGCTGCGGTTCGCCGCCGCCTCCGGCGCACTGGTTGCCACTGGTGCGCCGTCGGCTCGTCTGAGCCACGCATACAGCGCAACGATAACGATGTAACACAGCACCACGCCCTGCGCACAGAACCAGTAGTTGAGCGGCCAGCCCGCCACCACCAGCGTCATGTCGCGCGCGAAGAACACGCCGCCGAAAGACAGCACGCCCCAGACCAGCAGCAGGATCTTGCGCAGGGAGGAGCTGGGGGCCACGAGGGCGGGTACGGCGGACATGAAGGCAGGCGAATCGAACGGGCGTGGCGGAACAAGGGTGACCAGCCGGGCGGATGGCCGTCGGCATCCTAGCCCAGGCCGGGCCCTGGGCCATTCCGTGTTTACCCAGCGCCCGCGCGTCCGGCGCATGCGGTGCCGGCGGCCCGCGTAGTAGCATGCACGCCGGAGGCCTCTGGATGAAGTACATGAAAACCGAGTCGGGCCAGCGCGCCTTCAAGGAGCGCGACCCGGCACTTTCGACCAGGTTGCGCGCGGCGTTCATCCTGATCGACGGCAAACGCAGCCTGCAGGAAGTGCTCCAGGCCACCGCGGGCCTGGGCATCGCCGAGTCCGACGTCGCGCAGTTGCTGACGCTTGGCTTCATCGCCGAGGCGGAAATCGCGGCGCCCGAGCCAGGCCCGGCCACACCGGCGCCCCCCTCGGGCCCGACCACGCCGCAGGCGCTTTACCTGCGGGCCTATCCGGTCGCCACGCAACTCACCGCAGGGCTGGGCCTGCGCGGTTTCCGGCTGAACCTGGCCGTGGAACAGGCCGCGGGTTACCCGCAACTCGTGGCCTTGTTGCCGCGGATCCGGGAAGCCGTCGGCCCCGCCAAATGCCGCGCGCTGGAGGAGGCGCTGGGGGTCTAGCCCAACGCCGCCGGTGATCAGCCGCGCGCGAGCTGCTGCCAGGTGGCGACGACGCTGTCGGGGTTCAGCGAGATCGACTCGATGCCCTGGTCGGCCAGCCACTGCGCGAAATCGGGATGGTCGCTCGGGCCCTGGCCACAGATGCCCACGTACTTGCCCTTCGCCTTGCAGGCCTTGATGGCACGGCTCAGCATGGCCTTGACGGCCGGGTCGCGTTCGTCGAAGTCGGCCGCCAGCAATTCCAGGCCGGAATCGCGGTCCAGGCCCAGGGTGAGCTGGGTCAGGTCGTTCGAGCCGATCGAGAAACCGTCGAAGAACTCCAGGAACTCGTCGGCCAGGATGGCGTTGCTCGGCACTTCGCACATCATGATGATCTTCAGGTCGTCCTGGCCACGCTTGAGGCCGTGCTGTGCCAGCAGGTTCGTGACCTTCTCGGCCTGGCCCAGCGTGCGCACGAAAGGCACCATCACCTGCACGTTGGTCAGGCCCATGTCCTGGCGCACACGCTTGAGTGCCGCACACTCCATGGCGAAGGCTTCGCCGAAATCGGCACTGATGTAGCGGGCCGCGCCGCGGAAGCCGAGCATCGGGTTTTCTTCTTCCGGCTCGTAGCGGCTGCCGCCGATTAGCTTGCGGTATTCGTTCGACTTGAAGTCGGACATGCGCACGATCACCGGCTTGGGCCAGAAGGCTGCGGCGATGGTGGCCACGCCCTCGGCCACCTTGTCGACGTAGAAGGCCTTGGGCGAGGCATGGCCGCGCGCCACCGATTCGACGGCCTTCTTCAGGTCGGCGTCGATGTTCGGGTAGTCGAGGATGGCCTTCGGATGCACGCCGATGTTGTTGTTGATGATGAACTCGAGCCGGGCCAGGCCCACGCCCGCATTGGGCAACTGGCAGAAGTCGAAGGCGAGCTGCGGATTGCCCACGTTCATCATGATCTTGGTCTTGATCTCGGGCATCTCGCCGCGCTGCACTTCGGTGACCTCGGTCTCGAGCAGGCCGTCGTAGATGAAGCCGGTGTCGCCTTCGGAACAGCTCACGGTGACCAGCGTACCGGTGCTGAGCTTTTCGGTGGCGTCGCCGCAGCCGACCACGGCCGGAATGCCGAGTTCACGCGCGATGATCGCCGCGTGGCAGGTCCGGCCGCCGCGGTTGGTGACGATGGCGCTGGCGCGCTTCATCACCGGTTCCCAGTTCGGGTCGGTCATGTCGGTGACCAACACATCGCCGGCCTGTACTTCGTCCATCTGGCTGATGTTGTGCACCAGGCGCACCGGGCCGGTGCCGATCTTCTGGCCGATGGCGCGGCCTTCGGCCAGCACGCTGCTCTTGCCCTTGAGCTTGTAGCGCAGCTCGGCCTTGCCGGCCTGCTGGCTTTTCACGGTTTCCGGGCGCGCCTGCAGGATGTAGAGCAGGCCGTCGGTGCCGTCCTTGCCCCATTCGATGTCCATCGCGCGGCCGTAGTGCTCCTCGATGACCAGCGCGTAGTGCGCCAGTTGCTCGACGTCGGCATCGGTCAGCGAATAGCGGTTGCGCTGCTCGGTCGGCACGTCGGTGGTCTTCACCAGCTTGCCGGTGGCGGCCTTCTCGGCGGCGCTGGCGAACTCCATCTGGATCATCTTCGAGCCGAGGTTGCGCCGGATCACAGCCTTCTTGCCAGCCTTCAGCATCGGCTTGTGCACGTAGAACTCGTCGGGATTCACTGCACCCTGCACCACGGTTTCGCCCAGGCCGTAGCTGGAGGTGATGAACACCACCTGGTCGAAGCCGGATTCGGTGTCCATGGTGAACATCACGCCGGCCGCGCCGAGGTCGGAGCGCACCATGCGCTGCACGCCGGCCGACAGCGCCACGATGTCGTGCGCGAAGCCCTTGTGCACGCGATAGCTAATGGCGCGGTCGTTGTAGAGCGAGGCGAACACCTCTTTCATCTTGTGCAGCACGTCCTGGATGCCGACCACGTTCAGGAAGGTTTCCTGCTGGCCCGCAAAGGACGCATCGGGCAGGTCTTCGGCCGTGGCCGAGGAGCGCACGGCGAACGAGGCTTCCGGGTTGCCCGCGCTCAGTTCGGCGAAAGCCTTGGTGATCGCCGCCTCGAGGTCGGCCGGGAACGGCTGCGCCTCGACCATGCCGCGGATCTCCTCGCCGGCCACGGCCAGAGCGCGCACGTCCTCGATGTCGAGTTCGGCCAAGCGTTTGCTGATCTTGTCGGCCAGGCCGTCGTGCGCCAGGAAGGTCCGGAACGCGTGCGCCGTGGTCGCGAAGCCCGTGGGCACGCGCACGCCGGAAGGCAGCTGGGAAATCATCTCGCCGAGACTGGCGTTCTTGCCGCCGACCGACTCGACGTCGGTCATTCTCAGGTTTTCAAACGGTACGACCAGGGCGGTCGGGCTGAAGAGTGCAGACATGGGAAGGCTCCAAAAGTAAAAACCGGGTCTGCGCGCCGCGCGGTGGGCCAAGGGGCCGGGGCGTCGCCGATGCCTGCCGCGCATCTTTGCTGTTGTTGGAATGGGATCGGGCAGGACATGAGAAATCGGGTTGACTGAATCGGGTCGATCGAGTGCGTGATGCCTCATTGTAGGGGGCTCGCCACCCAACGGGTGTAGGCGATGTTCGTACACAGTTTATGCCAGACCCGGTTCCGGACGGCCGTCGATTCCTGCAGAATGCCATCCCATCATGTCCGAAAACAGCCCTCCCACCCGCACCGTCTTCTTCATCTCCGATGGCACCGGCATCACGGCCGAGACCTTCGGCAATGCCATCCTGGCGCAGTTCGAGATGAAGTCCCGCCACGTGCGCCTGCCGTTCATCGACACCGCCGACAAGGCGCACCAGGCCGTGCGGCAGATCAACCATACGGCCGAGCGAGAGGGCAGGAAACCCATCGTCTTCACGACGCTGGTGGACATGGAAATCCTCAAGGTCATCACCGACGGCTGCAAGGGCATGCTGCTCGACATGTTCGGCACCTTCGTGCATCCGCTCGAAAAAGAACTGCGCATCAAGTCCAACCACCGCGTGGGCCGCTTCAGCGACGTGAGCAAGAGCAAGGCCTACAACGACCGCATCGAGGCCATCAATTTCTCGCTCGAGCACGACGACGGGCAGTCCAACCGCGACCTGGAACAATCCGACGTGATCCTGGTCGGCGTGAGCCGCAGCGGCAAGACGCCGACCTCGCTCTACCTGGCGATGCAATACGGCCTGAAGGCGTCCAACTACCCGCTGATACCCGAAGACTTCGACCGCCGCCAGCTGCCGCCGGCCCTGGCGCCGCACCAGAAGAAGATCTTCGGCCTGAGCATCCACCCGGATCGGCTCAGCGAAATCCGCAACGAACGCCGGCCCAACTCCAAGTACGCCTCCATCGAGAACTGCCGCATGGAGGTGAGCGAGGCCGAGGCCATGATGCGCCGCAGCGGCATCCGCTGGCTCAGCACCACGACCAAGTCGATCGAGGAGATCGCCACCACCATCCTGCAGGAGATCAAGCCGGAACGGCTGATGTACTGAGCCGGCTCAACGCCGCCAGCGCAGCAGCGTCGGCGGCAACCGGTTGAGCGCCGCCACCAGCCAGCGCATCTGCCACGGGAACACACAACGGGCCCGGCGCCCGGCGATGGCGCGCACGATCTGCGTCACGGCTTCGGCCTCCGACACGATGAACGGCCTGTGGCGCGCATCGCCGCCGTTCAGTGCCCTCAGCTTTGCGGTGTCCACATAACCCGGCACGATGGCGGTGACCGCGATGCCGAACGGCGCCAGCGCCGTGCGGTAGCTGTCGCACAGGCTCAGCACGCTGCGCTTGGTGGCGGCATAGAGCGACGCCCCCGGATGGTCCTGCAGCAGACCCGCCACCGACGAGATCGCCACCAGATGCCCGGCCTTGCGCGGCAGCATGGTGGCCGCCGCGAGCTCGAAGAGCTGCGCCAGCCCGCCGACATTGGTCTGCAGCATGCGCAGCGTGGTGGCCTCGTCGAGCGGATGCCGGCGGTGGTTGAAATAGAAGCCCGCGGCCACTATCAGCAGGTCGAGCCCGGCCGCACCGAAACCGGCCATCGCTTCGGCCACGGCCGTGCGGTCGGTGACGTCCAGCGCGACAGCCTGCACGCCCGCATCGGCCGGCAGGCGCGCCAGGTCGCGGCCGCAGACCGTGACGGCATGCCCCGCGCCGTGGTAATGGCGCGCCAGCGCCAGGCCGATGCCGCTGGTGCCGCCGACGATCAATATGCGCATGGCTGCCCCTGGTTGAAGCGATCGACCTTGCGCATCGCCCGCGCGTCGCCGGCCGGCCGTCGCAGCGCCTCGGCGGCACGCGCGTAACCGTACTGCCACTGGTCTTCGATGTGGCGCGCGTAGGTCGCCGGGTCAGGGGGCACGGCCAGCCCGACCCGGTTGCGGTGCCAGTCGATCCTGCGATGCACCTGCTGGCGCGCCAGCACGCTGCGGATGTCGGAACTGTCGATCCAGGCCGCCACCTGCTGCGCATGGACGTGGCGCAGGCGCTGGTTGCCGTCCAACCCCAGCACGGCGCGCCAGGCCGGGATGGACAGCCCCTGGTCGAACGGCTGCTTGAATTCCATCACCACCTCGTCGGCCAGGCGGCGTGCCACCTCGATCGGAAACAGGTCGACCACACCGCCGATGTAGTGCCGCCCCGCATGTGCCACGCAACGGAAGTAGAAGAAATCGGCGATCGACAGCCGGCAGGCGACGTCCAGCGGCATGGCCACATCGGCTGCCACAGTGCCGGCGACCGCATGATCACCCCAGCACGGGGCCGCGAACGGCGAGGCCATGCCCTGCAGCAGCGCCGCCGTGCGTGCGTCGCCGAACACCGTTTCCTCGAACAACGGACGCCCGCCGCGCGGCCGGCCGACCTCGGCCTCGCCGAACAGCAGTCGCCCACCGATCACCGCCACGGCGGGCGCATCGGCCGCCGCCCCAGATGGCAAAGGCAGGTGCATCGGCGCCTCGAACAGGTAGTCGCCGAACAGGTCCGGCACCCGCGGCGCGCGTTGCCGCGCGAAACGACGGCGGGTGGCGCGCACCACCAGCCGGGCGATGCCGGCCTGCGGGCCGGGCTGGAGGTCGCGCCAGAACGCATGCATCGCCGGCGAAGCCAGCCAGGCCTTGCGCCGCGCATCGTCGGGCAGGCCCTGCACGATGGCCGCAGCCAGGGCGCCGCCGCAACTGGCCAGCAACACGTCAGGCTTGCGTCCCGCGTCGCAGGCCGCCGCGTACATGCCGAGGTAGATGCCGAAGCGCATGCCGCCGCCGGCGAACACCATGCAGCGCCGGTATTTGGAGGGCTGGTTCATGGGGCTAAGATAACCCAGGCCCGACTCCACATCACCAGGAACAGACAGGACATGGCGCAATCCCGCACGGCGATCGGCCCACGCCTGGCACTGGCGGCGGTCAATGCTTCGGTTTTCGGCCTGTGTTACCTGCTGGCCAACGCGCATGCCCGGCAGCGCGGCGTGTTGCGCCACGTGGCCCTGCCCTTCGAGGCGGGCATGCCGTTCATCCCGGGGTTCATCCTGCCCTACCTCAGCAGCGGCCCCCTGTTCGTGGCGGCGTTCTTCCTGATCCGCAGCCGCGACGACCTGCGCGTGCTGAGCCAGCGGCTGCTGCTGGCCACCGTCCTGGCCGCCATGGTCTTCGTCTGGTTTCCGCTGCGCTACAGCACGGCGCGGCCGACCGTGGCATCGAACGCACTCGCGCCGCTGTTCGATCTGCTGGCGGCCGTGGACGCGCCTTACAACCAGTTGCCCTCGCTGCATGTGGCCTATTGCCTGATCCTCTGGCTGGCGCTGGGCCGCTTGCCCCGCGCGGCCTGGGCGCGCGTCGCACTCGGGGCCTGGTTGGCGCTGACCGCCGTGGCCACGCTGTTCGTGCACCAGCACCACCTGCTCGATGTGTTGGCCGGCCTGGGCCTGGGCCTGCTGTGCCGCATCTGCGTGCCGCCGGGCCGCACCGAGCCGCGCGTCGGCCTGTACTACGCAGTGGCGGGCGGTGTGGCGGCGGTGGTCGGCACCGTGGCCTGGCCGCCAGCGCCCACGGTCTACGCCTCGGCCAGCCTGTGGCTCGTGGCCCTGGCCTACGGCCGCGGCGACCGGCATTTCCTGCACAAGCGCGCCGGCCGCCACCCATGGTGGATCTGGTGCCTGTATGCGCCCTACCTGCTGGGTTATCGGCTCGCCTGGCTGGTCATGGCCTGGCGCGGGCGGCAGCGGCCGGCCGTGGTGCGGATCGCCCCGGGGCTGTGGATCGGCCGACGCCTGCGCGACGCGGAGGCCACCGCCCTGCCCGCGGCCTGCACCGTGGTCGACCTCGCGGCCGAACTGCCGGAGACCGCGGCACTCCGCGGCCACCGCTACCTGCACTTCCCGTTGCTGGACATCGTCACGCCGCCGGCAGACGCGGTGCGCGAGATCGTGGCCAGCGTGCGCGGCGAGCTCGATGCGGGACGCGCCGTCTACCTGCACTGCGCCATGGGCCTGCGGCGCAGCGTGCAAATCGGCCAGGCGGTCCTGGCAAGATCGGCGCCATGACCTTCTCGATCTACCAGCTCAAGCCGCGTTTCCAGCAGTTGCTGCGGCCCACCCTTGCCGCCCTCGCCCGGGCCGGCATCAGTCCGAACCAGGTCACGCTGGCCGCGATGCTGCTGAGCCTGGCCTACGGCACGGTGCTGGCGCTGCACCCTGCCGACTGGCGGCTGTGGGCCGGCCTCGCGCCGTTCATGCTGATCCGCATGGCGCTGAATGCGATCGATGGGCTGCTGGCCCACCACACCGGGCAGAAAAGCCGGCTTGGCGCCTTGCTCAACGAAATCTGCGACCAGGTGGCCGACGTGGCCCTCGGCCTTCCGTTTGCGCTGGCCGCCGGCATCCACGCGCCGCTGCTGGTCGTGCTGGTGGTCGCCGCCCTGCTCGTCGAATTCGCCGGCGTGCTGGCGCTGCAGGTGGGAGCCGAACGGCGCTTCGACGGCCCGCTGGGCAAGAGCGACCGCGCCTTCGGCTTCGGCCTGCTCGGGCTGCTGCTGGCCGCGGGCGTGGCGCCGGTCTGGCTCAATGGCCTGTTGGGGCTGATGCTGGTGCTGGCGGGCTGGACGCTGGTGAATCGCCTGCGCGCGGCGCTGCGTCACGGCGCGCCACCGACACGGTGAAGATGCCGGCGATGCCGACGGCGCTCGCGACCTTGCGCAGGCCGACGCTGGCCACGAGGGCGTCCATCTCGGCCTGCGGGCGCGGCCGCATGCGCCAGGGCTGGCCCAGGTGGTTGGTCAGGGTCTGGGCGATCAGCAGCAGTTGCGGATGCCAGGGCTGGCCGGTGTAGACCAGATGGCCGCCGGGCCGTAACTGGCCCGCGATGCCGCGCAATGAAGCGAGCACGCGCGCGTTGTCGCTGAACAGTTCGTACAGGCCGGACACGACGACGATGTCGTACGGCAACTCATCCTTCGGATAACTGGCCGGATCGAACGCGTCGCGGCGTTCGTACACGATGGGATTGCGCAACTGCAGCGCCTGGGCAAGTTGCCGGGCCTGGGCCAGATTGGCCTCGTCCACGTCGCGCAGCATGACCGCGATGTCGCGATCCTGGAAACGCTTCAGCGTCTCGAGCACGTAGCGCCCGCCACCGGCGGCGATGTCGAGGATGCGCAGCGGCTGGCCCTGCGGGTGTTCGGCGATCAGTTCGCCCAGCAATTGCTGCAGCTGCGCCTTGCGCTGGCGGATGCCGCGCCAGCCAATCGCATCCAGGTAACCCCGATCGATGACCGCGCCGATGCCCAGGCGGCCGCCGGCCTGGTTGCGGTACACGTAGTCGAGCGAGGCCCCCGAATCGAACCCCTGGGCCATGCCGATGCGCATGCCGTCGCTCAGGTGGCCGAGCCGGCCGAGCATGGCCTTCTGCAGGCCGTTGAATGCGTTCTCCAGCGCGCCGCCGGCCCGGCCCTGCTGCATTGCGGCCAGGGTACGTGCGCTCGCGCTGTCGACGTCGGCGCTT
Organism: Rhodoferax koreense; assembly: GCF_001955695.1. Taxonomy (NCBI): domain Bacteria; kingdom Pseudomonadati; phylum Pseudomonadota; class Betaproteobacteria; order Burkholderiales; family Comamonadaceae; genus Rhodoferax; species Rhodoferax koreensis. The sequence goes on from NZ_CP019236.1 coordinate 4,548,828, forward strand.
TCGTAGGCCGACAGCGGCGGCAGCGCCTGCGCGAAGCATTCCTCGATGAAGGCCCGGCTGGCCTGCAGGGCGGCTTCCCGCTGCGCCGCGTCCTCGTAGAAGATGGCGTGGTGGCAGTCGGCGATCACCAGGTAGCGTTTCAGCGTCGAGGCCAGCCGGTCGAAGAACAGGCGCTGCGGCGTCTGCTTCACCACGTAGTCCTTGTCGGCCACCAGCATCAGCACCGGCGTGTCGATGGCCTGCGCGTCGGCCACCACGCGCGCGGCGGTGTCGGCCAGGTCGATCAGCACCCGGGCCGAGATGTTGCGCGTGATGAGCGGGTCGGCGTCGTAGGCTTCGGCTTGCACGCGCGAATGCGTGAGCATGTCGGAACGGATGTAGCTCGTGACGTTGAGCCCCGGATTCAGCCGCAGGCCCAGGCGCAGCGCCGGTTTGGCCAGCGGCACGTAGAGGTTGATGTCGAACGCGGCCGCGGCCATCACCACGCCACGCACGCGCGGCGCGTAGTCGTGCAGCCAGGTGGCGGCGATCACCGCGCCCACGCTGTTGGCCACGACCACCATGTCCTCGGCGGCGATGCCGTACTGCGCCTGCAGGTGACGCACGAACACTTCGAAATCCTGCACCACGGCCTGGAAACTCGGCGCGTCGCCGCGCGCGCCCGGCGAATGCCCGTGGCCCCGTGCGTCCCAGGCGAAGGCCCAGTGACCGGTGAAGCCGAGCTGCTCGACCAGCGGCGCAATGCGGCCCGAATGTTCGTGGCCCCGGTGCAGGAAGACCAGCGCCCGCGGTGCGCCGGCGGCCGGCCGCAACGGCGTCCATGCGCGATAGAACAGGCGGGTTTGGTCGAAGCTGTCGAAGCCCGATTCGAGGATCTGCCAGGCAGCCGGGGTTGAAGAGGAAGTCATGCGTGGAGGTTCTCAGGAAAGGAGTGCGGCACGCGCCAGGTACAGCGTGGGCGCGGTGAGCACGAGGCTGTCGACGCGGTCCAGGATGCCGCCGTGGCCCGGAATGAGCCGCGAGAAATCCTTGACGCCCAGCCAGCGCTTGGCCGCGGAGAACAGCAGGTCGCCGGCGAAGCCTGCGAGCGAGAGCAGCAGCCCGAGCAGCACCAGCGTGGACGTGCCAGCCAGGGCGAGGTAGGTACCGAGCGCCAGCGATACCCCCACGCTCATCACCATGCCGCCGGCCAAGCCCTGCCAGGTCTTTTGCGGGCTGATGCGCGCGGCGATGTGGTGCCGGCCGAAACGCTTGCCGGCGATGAACTGGCCGATGTCGTTGAGCGCGGTCAGACCGAAGAGGTAGAAATACCAGCCCAGGCCGGCGGCGCCTGCCGCAGCGGCCCGCTGCAGCAACAGCGGCACGAAGCTCAGCCCCAGCCCGAGCAGCACGAACAGCAGCAACAACAACCGCTCGGCCGAGGGACGCAGCCTGAACCGCCAAGCTGCGGCCAGCAGCAGCGCCGCCATCGCGCCACAGGCCCAGCCCGGTGCGCGCCAGGTCAGCCCGACCTGCCAGGCACCCGCCGCCGCGCAGGCCAGCGTGAAGCGCGACCGCTGTGCGGGTGGACACAGCCCGGCCAGTTCGCGCCAGGCCAGCCAGGCGATGAGCAACAGCAGCAGCGGCGGCCCGTGCGGCGCGAGCAGCAGGCTGGCACTGACGACGGGAAAGATCAGCCACCAGGCGTTGACCTGCGCGCGCAGCGGGTGGCCGGGGGCGGTGGACAGCATGCTGCCGGCGCTGGCCAGGGCGAGCAAGGCATACAGCACCGCCATCGCGCACAGGATGCGCGTCAGCCCCTCCCCGGCGGCGAAGGAAGGATCAGGCATGGGCGGCAGCGCAGGTCAAGGAATAGGCACGGTGCATGTGCCGCCGATTCTAGGAGCCTGTGCGCCCGAGTCGCACCGCTGCGCGAGGTGCAGCTGCACCAAAGCTAGGCCGGCGTCGCAGCCTTTGCCTGTACGCGGCGCACCGCCTGCCGCAGGTAGCCCAGGCTGTCGGCCAGGGCCGCTTCCTCGTCGCCCAGCAGTTCGCGGAAAGCGGGATGCAGGTAGTCGATCTCGACAGCCAGCAGCCCGGCATAGCCGTGGCGCTGCAGCACGGCCAGGATCTCCGGGATCTCGACCAGGCCCTGGCCCAGCGGCACGCTCGGCCAGGTCTTGAACAGCGCCGGATCGCCGCGCTGCGGCAGCACGTCCTTGATGTGCGTGGCGCGCACATAGGGCGCGAGCTTCTCGGCCACGGCCAGGGGATGTTCGAACATGCGCAGGTTGTTGGCGGTATCGAAGCACACGCCGAGCCAGGGCGAGTCGAACGTGCGCATCAGGTCCAGCATCTCGTCGCCGAGCAGGTCGATGTGGTTTTCGATCGCGATCACCACGCCGTGGCGTTCGGCCGCCTGGAGCAACGGCGTGAGCAGGCGCACCAGCCCGCGCTTGTGTTCGGCCCAGGAAGCGATGCGTGTGCGCCGCCCGCCAGCGCAGATGCGCATCACCGGGCTGCCGAGCTGCGCGGCGATGCCGAGGTGGCGCGCCAGGTCGCGCGCGGCCGCTTCGTCGGTGCCCGAGCCCAGCCCGTTCGGATGGCCCCAGGCCCACACCCGGGACAGGCCGCGCGCATCGAGCTCGCGCCGCAGCCGCGCGATCAGGCCAGGTTCGTCGGACGGCACGAAGCAGGATTCGAGCGACACCCCCTGCACCTCCATCGCCCGGGCCTTGTCCAGGAATTCCCAGACCGTGAGCCGCCGCCCCGGATCTTGTTCGATGCCGGCATAACACTCGCCGAAGTAGCGGTGGAAACAATAGGAGTCGATGGCGATCTGCATGCGGTGGCCTCGGCCTATTTCTTCGCAGCCTTGGCCGCGTTCAGCGGCGGCAGGGTTTCGATCACCACCTGCTGGCCGTCCTTCACCTCCACCAGGAAGCTTTCGCGGTCCAGGTCGCCCTTGTCGTCGTACACCACGTCCATCAGCAGGCCGGGGTAATCCTTGGCCGAAAGGTGCACGTTTTTCATCGCCGCCGCGAAGGCCTTGCGGTCGAACTTGCCGACCTTCTCGGTCACGGCCTTGATGGTGTAGACGCCGATGTAGCCCTTGATGGCATTGTGGTTCGGCTTCACGCCGAATTCCTTCTCGAACTTGTAGCTCAGCGCACGAATCGCCGGGTTGCTGGCATCCGTGCTCAGGCCGACGTGGCCGCGCACGCCGTTGGCGGCGGGGCCGGCCAGCTCGAGCACCTTCTGCTCGAGGATGGTGGTCTCGCCCATGATCGGCTTGGTCACGTTCTGCTTCCTCACCTCGCGCAGGAAACGCGCCGACTCCTCCTCGGTCATGTAGGGCACGATGACGTCGGCGTCGGACTGCTTGACCTTCAGCACCGGGCTGGAGAAATCCACCTGGCCCTGGTCGGTGGACACGTCGGCGGCAATCCGGATGTTGCGCGCCTGCAGGTCCTTCATGATGGCGTCGCGCCCGCCCTTGCCGAAGTCGGTGTTGGCGTAGACGATGGCCACCGACTTGGCCTTCAAGCCCTCGGCGATGTAGCGGCCCACCTTGGGCATGCTGTTGGCCTGGGCGAACGAGGTGCGGAAGATGTAGGGGTTGCCCTGGCGCGTGATGGAGTCGGCCTCGGAGCCGGTGAAGTTCGGAATCTCGGCCTTGCGGGTCTCGTTCATGCTGACCACGGTGGAGCCGGAGAACACCGGCCCCATCACCACGAAGGCGTCCTCGTCGCTTGCCTTGGCCGCCAGGCCCTTGGCGATGCCGGGATTGGACTGCGTGTCCGAGGTGCGGAACTCGATCTTGCGCCCGAGGATGCCACCGGCCGCATTGATCTCCTTGCCGGCGAGTTCGGCACCGTTGCTGAACATCGTGCCCGAGGTGGCGCCCGCGCCCGAGAGCTCGACGATCTTCACGATGCGCACGGTGGACTGCGCCGCGGCCGGCAGCACCGTGGTGGCCAGCCAGCCGCAAGCCACGGTGACGAGGGTATGGCGGGCGATGCCGCCGAGGGACTTGGAATGCATGGTCTGTCTCCGGTTGTTTTTTTCAGGGCAACGCCCTTACCTGCATGCTAGGTGAGACATCGCGTGCCCTCAACATCTAACTGCTATGCAAAAAATCAATGAGACGCGCCATGCATCAAGGTAAACCCTGCGCCTATTGCTATAAATTCTCTAGCACCGACCTGACCCCGTCGCGCGTCAGCGCATCCCAATGCTGCGCCACGGCCAAGACGAAAGGCCTCTGAGCCGCCAGGTCGCCGAACATCGGCAGCTTCTGCATGAATGCCGCGGCGCGCGCCGCCGGCTCTTCCACCTTCAAGGCCAGCGCCAAGGCCTCGGCCAGCAGCGGCGCCATCGGGTCCTGGATGCCGTAGGCCTGACCGGCTTCGTCCACACCCCGCAGATAGTGCATCCAGGCCGCCACGCCGAGTGCCAGCAGTCCCACGGATCGCCCCGCGGCCAGGCGGTCGCGCACCGTGCCGAGCAGGCGCTGCGGCAGTTTCTGCGAACCATCCATGGCGATCTGGCGGGTCTGGTGCTTCAGCGCCGGGTTGGCGTAGCGTGCGAGCAGCCGTTCGCGGTAGTCGGCCAGGTCCAGGCCGGGCAAGGCGGGCAGCGTTGGCTCGATCTCCTCCCGCATCAGCCGGCGCAGGTAGGCCTGCATCGCGGGCTCGGCCACCGCACGGTCCACGGTCGCCCAGCCGGCCATCGCCCCCAGGTAGGACAGCGACGAATGGGTGCCGTTGACCATGCGCAGCTTGAGCTTCTCGAACGGCTCGGCATGGGGCACGCAGCGGGCGCCGCCCACGGTCCAGTCGGGCCGGCCGGCCACGAAGCGGTCCTCCACGGCCCAGTCCAGGAACGGCTCGCCGAGCACGGGCCAGGCATCGGTGACGCCGAGCCGCGCGCCGATGCTCGCACGGTCGTCATCCGTGGTGCGCGGCACGATGCGGTCGACCATGGAATTGGGGAAGGTGCAGGTCTTGGCGATCCACTGCCGCAGGCCGGCGTCGACCCGCCCCGCGAATTCGAGCACCAGCCCTTGCAGCGTGTGGCCGTTGGCCGGCAGGTTGTCGAGCGACATCAGGGTGATCGGCGGCAAGCCGCGCGTCCGGCGCAACTGCAGCCCGCGCACCAGCATGCCGATGGCACTGCGGGGCGCCTCGGCGTGCAGCAGGTCGTGCCGGATGTCCTCGTCGTCCCACCGCAGCGTGAGTGTGGCCGGGTCGTGGCAATAGCCCTTTTCGGTAACGGTCAGGCTCACGATGCGGCAGTCGGCGTGGGCGATGCGCGCCAGCACGGCGGCAGGGTCCTCGGGTGCGACCAGCAGCGCGAAGAGGTTGCCGATCACCTGCAGCGACTCCCTGGGCTGGCCAGTCTCATCGGCGTCGCGCGTGGCCACGGTGTAGAGGCCGCCCTGCGGCGCGAGCGCGTCGCGTGTATCGGGGCTGCGCAGCGAGACACCGACGATGCCCCAGGCGAGATCACCGCTCGCATGGAGGGCGGCCTCGTTGACGACGGCCAGGTGCGCGCGCTGGAATGCACCCACGCCCAGGTGCACGATGCCGCCGCGCAGGGCCGTGCGGTCGTAACGCGGTACGGTCACCTCTGCAGGCAGGGCCGCGAGGCTGTCAGGATGCAAGCGGATCAAGGCCATGGCTAGAGCACGTTGCCGGTCTGCTGGTCGAACAGGTGGAAGTGCGCCGGATCGAGCGCGATCGGCAGCCGCGTGCCCGCGGCCGGCCGCACGTCGGGCGCGAGACGGGCCTTGAGTTCGTGTTCGCCCAGCTTCAGGGTGAGCAGGTTTTCCGCGCCCAGCAGCTCGACGAGTTCGACCTCGGCCTCGATCACCGGCCAGTCCGCATGCTGGCGCTGCAGGCTCAGGTTCTCGGGGCGGATGCCGAATTCCACGCCCCGCCCCACATGGGCCTGCCAACGTTGCGCCAGCGCAGGCGGCAGCACCAGCGCCGCGGCGTTGCCGATCTGCAGCGTGATGGCCTCGCCTTGCCGCGCCAGCGTGGCTGGCAGGAAGTTCATCGGCGGCGAGCCGGTGAAGCCGGCCACGAAACGGTGCTGCGGCCGGCCGTAGATCTCGTCGGGCGTGCCGACCTGCACGATGCGGCCGGCCTGCAGCACCACGATGCGGTCGGCCAGCGTCATGGCCTCGACCTGGTCGTGGGTCACGTAGATCACGGTCTCGCGCACGCGGCGGTGCAGCTTCTTGATCTCGGCGCGCACCTGGTTGCGCAGCAGCGCGTCCAGGTTGGACAGCGGCTCGTCGAACAGGAACACCTTGGGCTGGCGCACGATGGCCCGGCCCATGGCCACGCGCTGGCGCTGCCCGCCCGACAGGGCCTTGGGGAAGCGGTCGAGCAGGTGGGTGATCTGCAGCGTCTCGGCGGCGCTGTCCACGCGGCTCTTCACCTCGGCCTCGGAGAACTTGCGCAGCTTGAGGCCGAAGCCCATGTTGTCGCGTACCGTCTTGTGCGGGTACAGCGCATAGTCCTGGAACACCATGGCGATGTCGCGGTCGCGCGGCGCGAGGTCGTTGACCCGCACGTCGCCGATGTGCAGGTCTCCGTCGGAGATCGTCTCCAGCCCGGCCACCATGCGCAGCAGCGTGCTCTTGCCGCAGCCCGACGGGCCGACGAAGACGACGAATTCGCCGCTTTGGATGTGCAGGTCGACGCCGTGGATGATCTGCACGCCGGCGTAGTCCTTGCGGATCTGGCGCAGGGTCACGTCTGCCATGGCGGGCCTATCGCACGACCGGGACGCAGGCGCCCGGGCGTGAAATGCCTTCCAGCATGGCCGCCATGACACGCATGGCTTCCACGCCATCGGCGATCGTGGGCAGGTCGGTCGCGGCGCCGCCGAGCTCGGCGAAGAAGGCCTTGAACAAGGCGTTGTAGCCCTTGAAGTCCTCGTTGGCGGCGGCCGTGAAGTTGGGCTTCCAGCTCAGGTTGTCCACGCCGTCGGCGAGCGTGGCGTCGAGGTCGTCGGCCTTGAACGGCGGGTTGCGGAAGTAGTTGACTTCGATCACGCCGTTGACCTCCACGCGGTGGTGGTCGCCCATGATCTGCAGGCGCTCCATCGGCGTGCCGCGCGACTGGATGGTGCCCATCACCACGGTGCCGATGGCGCCGTTCTCGAAGCCGAAATGCACATGCAGCAATTGCTTGCCCGGGGCGATCTCGTTGCGGAACACGGTGACGTTCACCACCGGGGCGACGAAGTAGCGCACCAGGTCCATGTAGTGCACGCAGTGGTGCAGGTAGAAGCCGGTGTAGTCGACGTTGCCGCTGAAATAGGTCGGCGCGGTCATGTATTCGCCGAAGAAGCCAGCCACCGGCCCGAACTCCCCGCCCTTGACCACGTTGTGCGCCATGCGGTTGGCGGTGGCGAAACGCTTCATGAAACCGATGCCGACGGTCTTTCCGGCCTTGGTGGCCGCAGCCTGGATCGCCAGCGCATCGGCGACATTCGCGCCCGAGGGTTTCTCCATGAAGACATGGCAGCCGCGATCGAGGGCCGCGATCGACATGTCGCGGTGCTGCGTCGGCCCCACGGCCATGCCGACCACGTCGAGGCCGGGCACGTCGAGCAATGCTTGGTAGTCGGTGCCGACGTGCTTCACGCCGTAGCGCTGGCCGATCTTCTGCGCCGTCTCGGCATTGAGGTCGCAGACCGCGACCAGTTCGACGTCATGCCGCGCAAGTTGCGGCAACAGCATCTGCTCCGCATGCCGGCCGCAGCCGATCCAACCCACTTTGTAAGTCATTTCCGGCCTCCGTTCAGCGTGATCAGGCTCTTCAGGAAACCACAGGCCGCGGCGAGCTCTTCCTGCTCGTCCTTCGCCGGCGGCTTCCACTGCGCGAATGGAATGCCGATGCGTTCGTCGCGGCGGCGGAAGGGCTCCAGCGAAATCGTGCCGGTGTAGCCGATCTCGGCCAGCGTGCGCACCACCGGGTTCCAGTCGATGTGGCCGGTGCCGAGGTAGCCCCGGTGGTTCTCGTTGGCCTGGAAGTGGATCATGTGCGCCGCGCCTTCGCGCAGCGCGGTGCAGATGTCGTCGTCTTCCATGTTCATGTGGAAGGTGTCGAGCACCAGGCCCACGCTCGGGTGCTGCACCATCTCCATCAAGGCGACGCCCTGGCGCGTGGTGTTGAGCACGTCGGTCTCGAAACGGTTCAACGGCTCGACACCGAACTTGATGCCGCATCGGGCCGCAGCTTCGGCACCGATCTTCAGGCCCTCCACGGTCCAGTCGACGCGCGACTGCCGCAGCGACTCGGAGACGACATGCGGCGCACGGCCGGCGAACACCAGCGGGTTGCCATACAACGGACCACCCACGACGGAGGCGCCCAGCGCCTGCGCGGTCTCGGCGCAATAACGCAGGTAGTCCTGCCCGGCCTGGCGTTTGGCGGGCTCGTCGCTGGTGAGGTTGCGGTCCAGGTTCACGCGTGCGGCCAGCACCACGCCCAGGCCGGCGTCGGCGAGGGCCCGGCGCGTGGCGGCCAGGTCGAGCTCGCCCGGTTCGGGCACGAGCAGCTCGGCGAAGTCATAACCGGCCGCCTTCCAGCGGTCGAATTGCGCGAAGTCCGCCGCGACGAACGGGCGGTTGTATTGCATCGAGATGATGCCGATGGGATTCATGGAATGTGTCTCCTATTGAAAATGGAATCAGCCTTTGACCGCGCCTTGGGTCATGCCGGCAACGAGGCGTTTCTGGATGAGCATGAACAGCAGCGTCACGGGCAGCGCGCCCATCACGCCGCCGGAGGTGAGCAGCCCCCAGGCGATCTCGTATTCGCCCACCAATGTCTGGATGGCGACGGTGAGCGTGCGCACCTTCTGCCCCGCGAGGATGGACGCGTACAGGTACTCGTTCCAGGAGGTGATGAAGATGTAGATGCCGGTGGCGATGATGCCGGGCACGGTGAGCGGCAGCACCACGCGCACCATGGCGCCGATGGGCGTGCAGCCGTCGACCATCGCGGCCTCGTCCAGGCTCCTCGGAATCGCGTCGAAGTAGCTGATCATCATCCAGGTGGCGAACGGGATGGAGAAGGTCGAATGCGCGAGGATCAGGCCCACGTGGGTGTCGAGCAGGCCCAGGCTCCTCATGATGATGAACAGCGGGATGATCAAGAGCACGATCGGGAACATGTTGACCAGCAGGAACTGCAGCATCAGCACGCGCCGCCCCGGGAAGCGGAAGCGCGAGAACGCATAGGCCGCCGTGATGCTGACCGACAGGCCGAGCAGCATGGTGCCGATGGCCACGAGCAGGCTGTGGCCCAGGTTCTCGACGAAGGTGGTCTTCTCGAACAGCCGGATGTAGTTGTCCAGCGTCAGCACCTTGGGCAGGATGGTGCGGTCGGGCGAGAACAGCGTGGACTCGGGCTTGAGCGAGGTGATCAGCATCCACAGGTAGGGCCCGAGTGCGAACAGCACGATGGCCAGCATCGGCAGGTGCAGCGTGAACAGGCGGCGCAGCGGGCGATGGGCTTGGACGCTCATTCGATCCCCTTTCCTGCCCTGCGCAGGTAGACGAAGATGGCACCGAGCAGCAGCAGCGAGAAACTCACCGCCAGCGCCGAGCCGTAGCCGAAATCCATGCTGGCGTAGGTGCGCTTGAGCGCATACAGCGGCAACGTATGCGTGGCGTAGCCCGGCCCGCCGCCCGTCATCACGTAGATCACGTCGATGGAGTTGGCCACCCAGATGATGCGCAGCATCACCGCCGTCACCAGCACGGCCTTCAGCGCGGGCATGGTGATGTGCCAGAACTGCTGCCAGTCGCTGGCGCCGTCGATGTCGGCCGCTTCGTACAGGCTGTGGGGAATGGTTTGCAAGCCGGCAAGGATCATGATGGCGAAGAAGGGAAAGCCCTGCCACACCAGCGCGGCGATGATGGCGTAGAGCGAGGTGTCGGGGTTGGCCAGCCAGGGCACGGCCGTCTGCAGCAGGCCCAGGCGCAGCATCAGGTCGTTGAGCAGGCCGACCTGCGGGTTGTAGATCCACGACCACATCAGGCCGATCACCACGCTGGGCAGCGCCCACGGGATCAGGATCAGGCTGCGCGCCAGGCCGCGCCAGCGGAAGGTCTGGTTCAGCAGCAGGGCCGTCACCAGGCCGAGCAGCAACTGCAGCGGCACGGTCAGGCCGATCCAGATCGCGGTGCGACCGAGCGACGCCCAGAACACCGGGTCGTGCGCGATGGCGATGTAGTTGTCCAGCCCGATGAACTTCACCCCGCGCGGCTTCCACAGGATGTTGTTGTACAGGCTGGTGATCACCGCCTGTACCATCGGATAGAACACCACGATCACCGTGGCCAGCACCGCCGGTGACAGCAGCACATACGGCAGGATGCTGGTGCGCATTTTTGCCATTACAAGCTTGCTCCGTTGGTCACTTGCTGCTGAAGTGCTTGTCGATCTCGCCCATCATCTGCGCGGACGTGATCTCGCCGTTGAGCGCGCGCTGCATCGTCGTCGGCCAGACGGTAGAGACGAAGTCGGCGGTCTGCGGCACCAGCGGCAGCGGCTTGGCGAAGGCCAGCGAATCCATCGTCGCCTTCACGAAGCGCGCGGGCTGGGGCACCTTGGCCGATCCGCTCTTGGTCACGGTGAGCTGGCCGGTGGCCTCGTTGAAGCGCAGGTTGTTGTCGCCTTCGCTCAAGAAGCTCATCCACTTCCACGAGGCTTCCTTGACCTTGGAGGTCTTGAACATCATGGTCGACTCGTCGCCGAAATACGTCCAGCGTCCGCCCCCGCAAGAGGGCACGGGCACGGCCGAGACCTTGTCGCCGAGCGCGTCGGCCATGGCCTTGGCCGAGCCGACGTGGTGGAAGATCATCGCGGTGCGGCCCGACTTGAAGGCGCTGATGATTTCGTTGAAGCCGTCGTTCGGCGCCGAGGGTGGCGCCACCTTGTCCTTGCGCAGCAGGTCGATGTACCACTGGTTGGCCGCCACGGCCTTGGGCGTGTTGATGGCGCCCGGCTTGAGTTCGGCCTGGGACAGCACGAACGGCCCCCAGTTGTCGTGCCCGCCCTTGCCGCCGCGCATGCCGAAGCCATAGAGCTCGGTGCCGCCGTTGGCGCTGGCCGGCAGGGTGAGCTTCTTGGCCGCGTCGCGGAACTCCTCGCAGGTGGCCGGTGGCTTGAGGTTGTACTTGGCGAACAGGTCGGCGCGGTAGTAGAGGTAGATGGCCACGTACTGCAGCGGCATGTAGTAGTACTCGCCGTCCGGGGCCTTGTTGATGTCGAGCAGGTTCGGCGCGAGGTCGCTCTTGGCCGGCCAGCTGTTGATCTGCTTGGTGATGGGCTCGATGGCGTTCATCTCCAGCAACTGCGGCTGCAGCGCCAGGCGCGTCACCGCCACGTCGGGCGCCTGGCCACCGGCGATGGAGATGAACAGCTTGTCGAAGTAGTTGTTCCAGGGGATGTTCTCGGCCTTGATCCTGATGCTCGGGTTCTTGGCCTCGAAGTTCTTCACCAGTTCGTCCATGATCTTGGTGTTTTCCGCGTTGTCCACGTGGTACCAGAAGTTCACGGTCTGCTGCTGCGCCGAGGCAGGCAAGGCGAAGGCCAGGGCGCCGATGGCGGCGGCCAAGGCACTCAAGAGCGGGCGGCGTGGAATCTGCATGGTCTGTCTCCTATGGGTTTTATGAAAACGAAAGCTCACCAGGACCGGGTGAACGCGGCGGCATCCTTGAAAGCGGCCATGGCTTCGGGCAATTCACTGCTCATCTGCATGAAACCGTGCACCACGCCTTCGACCACCTTCATCTGGCACGGCACGTTGGCCTGGGCCAGGCGCCGGGCAAGCATGAGGCTGTCGTCACGCAGCGGGTCGAGACCGGCCGCGTTCATGAAGATCGGCGGCAGTCCGGCCAGATCGGCCAGCAGCGGCGACACGCGCGGGTCGTCCGGGTTGCAGCGCGCGCCGCTGAGGTAATGCGCGCGGTACCAGGCCATCTTTTCCGTCGAGAGGCCGAACTGACCCTGGCCGCAGCGCAGGTGCGATTCGGTCTGGTGGTTGGCCGCGAACACGCCGTAGAACAGCAGCGCGGCATCCGGCAGCGCCTCGCCCGCGTGGCGCAGGTCCAGCATCATCGACAACGCGAGGTTGGCGCCCGAGGAATCGCCCGAGACGAACCACGGCGCGGTCAGCCCGCGCGCATCGGACTCGGCCCGCAGCCAGTGCCAGGCCCAGACGGCATCGTTCAGGCCCGCAGGGAAAGGGGCGTCGGGGGCGAGGCGGTAGTCGATGCCGACCACGGTCAACCCACTGAGTTCGGCCAGCCGCGCCATGGCGCCGCGGTGCGTCTGCACCGAGCCGAACACCCAGCCGCCGCCATGCAGGTACAGCAGCGTGCCGGGACGCGCGCCGACCTTGGGTGCGATGCGCAGCGCCGGCATCCGGTAGCCGCCCGCGCTCGGGATCAGGAAGTCCTCGATGTCGAACGCGTCCTCGTCGATGCGATTCCAGCGCGCGGTCGTGGCATTGAAGTTGAGCCGTGCCTCCGCCAGCGGGATGCGCATCGGGTTGGGCAGGTGGCCATCCTCCTTCTGCAGGCGCTGGAAGATCGCGGCCATCGGGGGCGACATGCGCAGTTCAGGCTCGCCACGGGCGGCGCCATCGGCGTCGCCGATCACGCTGGACACATGGTGGAACAGCACACGCTCGAGTTCCGCGGCCTGACCCGACTGCACCGCCTCGACGATCTTCCAGTGGCGCAGCGCCGTGTCGCGCAGCGTGCGTCGGGTGGTGGACTGCGTGATTTTGTAGCGGTGGCTGCACAGCGAGCAGCGGTCGAGCATCGGGATCAAAGCCGGCAGGTTCGCCGCTTCGTACAGCGCATGGTGGAAGGCCTGGTCGAGTTCGAACAGCCCGTACTCGTCGCCCTGCTCGGCCATGGCCTCCATCTGCCGCACGAGGCCGCTAAGCAGTTCGATGTGCGCGGGCGTGAAGTTGCCCATCGACAGGTGCGCGGCGCGGGACTCGATGCGCGCGCGAATGTCGAGGGACTCCTGGCCTTCGATCGCCGAGACCGACGACACCACGGTGCCGCGGTAGCCCTGGCGCATGATGAGCCCGTCTTCCTGCAGCCGCATCAGGGCCTCGCGCACGGTGCTCTGGCTGCAATCCATCTGGCGCGCCACTTCGAGCTCGACGAGCTGCTGGCCCGCCGGCAGCTCGGCCAGGATGATCTGGCGGCGCAGATGGCGGTAGACCTCGTTGCTCTTGCGGCCCGTGACGGCAGCCATCGGAGCGGATACCCCGTTCGCGGATGAGGTGGGGGCGACAGCATGGCTCGTTTTCATGCCTCAATTGTGTTATCGATAAACAAAAAATTTAATATCGATAACCCTAATATGAATTATTTCCTTGCCGATTGCGCACAAAATCAATTTGGCTTTCAGATTGCGCATGCAATCAGCTCCTTTCGTTTTTTGTTTCTCACTTTTCAGAGGCACCGCCAGGACGCATGACTCCCCGCTTCTCGCTGCGGCAGTGGCTGACCATCCCCTATGTCGCGTTGATCCTGGGCGTTGCCGCGTTGGTCGGTGCCCTGTCCTACCGCACCGGCAGCGAAGTCGTGGACACCCTGTCCCGCAATCTGATGCTGGAAACGGTGGCCCGCATCGCGCAGGCCGTGGACCGCCAGTTGATCGGCTCGGCCGCCGTGCTGGAGACGGCGTTCGCGCGCGGCATGACCGCCGCGCCCCGGCTGGAGACCGATCTCGAAGCCCTGCGCAGCCGGTTCTGGGCGGCCACCTCCCTGCACGGCGACTTCGATGCCAACGTGCTCTACGGCAACCGTGCGGGGCAGATGGTCTCGATGTACCGCGAGGGCCCTGACCGCGTGGAATGGCGGCTGCGCCCCTCGCCCACCGGCCCGCGCGAAACCTACGTGCTGCCGTCCATCGATGCGCCGCTGCCCAAGCCCACGCTGCTGACGCCGCCGCTGGACCCGCGCCAGCGGCCGTGGTACCAGCGGGCCAGCACCAGCAACACCCTGATCTGGACTTCGGTCTACATCGACGCCGTCACCCGCGACCTCGTGGTGACGCGCGCCAAGCGCGTGAACGACGCGGCCGGCGACTTCCAGGGCGTGGTGGCCACCGATGTGGCGCTGCACAGCCTCAACAGCTTCGTGCGCTCGCTGTCGCTCAGCCCCCACAGCGTCGCCTTCGTCATCGAGGCCGGCGGAGAACTCATCGCGTCATCGCGAACGCCGAACATCCGCCGGGGCGCGGACGGCGAGAACACACGCATCAACGCCGCCGAAAGCGGCGATCCGCTGCAAGTGGCGGCCTACCGGCACATGCGCCAGGCCATCCGCGACAACGCCGGCAGTTTCGACAATGCCCATTCGCTGCGGTTCACCGGCCCGGGCGGCCAGCTGGTGCAACTGGCCTTCAGCCACCTGCGCGACGATGCGGGCCTGGACTGGTTCGTCGCGGTGGCGGCGCCGCGCAGCGACTTCATGCAGGGCGTCATGGCGAACGTGCTGCGCACGGCGGCCATCGGCGGCCTGGCCGCGCTGGGCGCAGCCGGGCTCGGCCTGTTGATCCTCAACTGGCTCAGCAGCGACCTCCAACGCCTGACCCGGGCTGCGCGCCTGGTCGGCCAGGGCCAGCTCGACGAAATCCTCGAGGTGCGCGGACGCGGCACCATCGGCGAGCTGGCCAGCACCTTCAGCGAAATGCAGTTGCGCCTGCGCACTGACGCGCTGACGGGCCTGGCCAACCGCGACTGGCTGATGCGCTGCATCGACCGCCGCATCGGCAACGGCCAGCGCGAGACTGACCGTGAACCGTTCGCCGTGCTGTTCATCGACATGAACCGCTTCAAGCTGATCAATGACACCCTGGGCCACGAAAGCGGCGACCGCGTGTTGATCGAGGTCGGCGCGCGGCTGCGCAGCGCCACACGCGACGGCGACGTCGTGGCCCGTTACGCGGGCGACGAGTTCGCGGTCCTGCTCGGCCAGGTGCGTGACCTCGCCGCCGCCGAGAAGATGCGCAAGCACGTGCACACCTGCCTGCTGCCGCCTTTCGAGAGCCTGGCGCAGACGGCGTTGCGCGAAGAAGTGTTCGGCGCATCGGTCGGCCTGGCCGTGTTTCCCGGGCCGGCGCACAACGCCGAGGAACTCGTGCGCCTGGCCGACCAGGACATGTACGCGGTCAAGACCCGCGGGCGCGACTGAGCAAACGGGAGCCAACCGGCATGCCGCCTGGCACGTTCGCTGCTAGATCCGGTGATGCCCCATACCCCCAACGGCACCGGCGCTGCCACCTCCAGCCGCGGCATGGTCACCAGCCCGCATGCTCTCGCGTCCCAGGCCGGCCTCGCCGTGCTGGCCGCCGGCGGCAACGCCATCGAGGCCGCCATCACCATCGCCGCCTGCCTGGGCGTCACGTACCCGCATTTCTGCGGCCTGGGCGGCGACGCCTTCATGGTCATCGCCGACGCCTCGGGCGGGCTGCAGACGATCTCGGGCATCGGCCAGGCCGCGCAGAACGTCCACGGCTACAGCGGCCAGATCCCCGTGCGCGGCCCGCGCGCGATGCTGACCACGGCCGCGGCGGTGGACGTGTACGGCCAGGCCTTCGAGATCAGCCGGCGCGACTGGGGCGGACACCGGAGTTGGGCCGGCCTGCTGGCGCCGGCGATCGCCCTCGCACGCGACGGCTTCGAGATCTCGGCCTCCGAACGTTTCTGGCTCGACTTTCGCCTGGCCGATGCCAGCCCGTTAACCGGTGTCTTCGAGGCCTTCCTCGCCGACGGTCAGGTGCCTCCGGCCGGCTTCGTGCGGCGCCAGCCCCGGCTGGCCGCCACGCTGGCCTCACTCGCCGAAGACGGCCCACGCGATTTCTACGAGGGCCGGCTGGCGGCCGCCATCGCCCGAGGCCTGGCCCAGGCCGGCTCGCCGCTCACCGCGGCCGACCTGGCAGCAACGCGGGCGCGCATCGAAGCCCCCTTGCGCGTGCCCTACCGCGGCGGCGAACTCGTCGCGCACCAGCCGCCCACCCAGGGCGTGACCACGCTCGAGATCATGGGCATCCTCGATCGCTTCGACCTGCGGGCCGTGCCCGAGGGCAGTGCCGACCATTTCCACCTCATGGTCGAAGCCGTGAAGCAGGCCTTCATCGACCGCAACCGCTTCGTCGCCGATCCGGACGATGGCGAAGTGCCGACCGCGCGGCTGCTGTCCGCCGCCCACCTCGATGCGCGCGCCGCCGCGATCGATCCACGCCGCGCCCTGCCGTGGCCGCATGTGTTCCAGAAAGGCGACACCGTGTACATCGCCGCGGCCGACGCCTTCGGCAACGCGGTGTCGATGCTGGCCACGGTGTACTTCGACTGGGGCAGCGGCGTGGTGGTCGGCGACACCGGCCTCGTCTGGCACAACCGCGGCGCGGCTTTTTCGCTGGACCCACAGCACCCGAACTGCCTCGCGCCGGGCAAGCGGCCGTTCCACACGCTCAATCCCGGCATGTACCTGGAAGGCGGCAAACCCGCCATCCTCTACGGCACGCAGGGCGCCGACGGCCAGCCGCAGACGCTGGCCGCCATCCTCACGCGCCTGATCGACTACGGCCTCGACCCGGCCGCCGCGCTGGCCCGGCCGCGTTTTCTGCTCGGCAAGACCTTCTCCGATGCGCGCGATTCATTGAAGCTGGAAGCCGACCTGCCCGAAGCCGTGTTCACCGAGCTCGCAGCCCGCGGCCACGCGCTGAGCCGTGTGCCGGCGCAGAGTCCGCTGATGGGGCATCCGGGTGCGATCCGCATCGATCCGGCCACCGGCGTGATGACCGGAGCGCACGATCCGCGCAGCGATGGACGGGCGATGGGGCTGGCGTAGCCCGGTTCAACCGCCAGGCCCGGTCTCAGCGCGTGTGCTGGCCGGCCTGCGCCGCCAGCTGCGCAAACGCGAAGTCCGGCAGCGAAAGCGTGGCCTCGGCCACGTCGAGCAGCCGGCGGTTCTGGTCCATCGAGGTCTTCTGCAGCGCGCGGAACGCGGCCTGTTCCGTCATGCCCAGGCGGGCCATCAACATGCCCTTGGCGCGTTCGATCACCTTGCGTTCGTTGAGGGTGCGGCGCACGGTGTCGAGTTCGGCCTCCATCGCGGCCAGCCGGGCGGCCTGGGCCTGCAGGAGGTCGAGCAGCGTGTTCGATTCGGCGGGGGCGGGGGCTGGGCCGGCGCCGCGGGCCGGCACCGCTTGCGGCGCGATGGCGTCGTCGAAGAAACGGTCGACCACGTGGGTGCGCGGTGGCGGGTTGTCGCGCAGTCGTCGCAGCAGGCCCTTGGAATCCTGCAGGTCCTGCTGCGCTTCGAGAATCCGTGCCGCGCAGTCTTCGCGCAGGCGTTTGACGAGTTTGACCTGCAGCTGCCACAGATCGTCGATGCGTTCGGTGCAGACGTTGAACCAGGTATCGCTGAGGTTGCTGTCGAGCGCCGCACCGGGCCGGGCCGTGCACAGCGTGCGCCGCAACCGTTCGAGCCGGGCCACGCCGGGCTGCAGTTGCTGCGCGTCCCAACGGGCGCGCAAGGCCGGCTCGGCGAACTCGGCGAAGACCTGGAGGCTGCGCTCCTGCGCCTCGATCAGGTGCACCACCCGCTGCTGGTGCGCCTCGGCACCCACGCCGGAGGCGTACAGCAAGGCCCCCACCGCCCGCTCCTGTCCAGCCTCTTCCTGCGCCTGCACCAGGTGCAGCATCGCCACCAGCAGGCGCGAGACGCTGGGCACGGCCGACGCATCGGCCACGTGGAACACCAGTTCGATCAGTCCCGCGATCAGGTGGCTGTAGGCCGCCACGGCGTCGGGGGCGGGCATGGCCTGCCGCTCGATCTGGGCCCGCAACGCGACCAGCGCATCCAGGCCGAGCAGCGCCCAGGCCATCAGCGACAAGGTCCTGGCCGTCGCGCCCTGCGCGTGCTGCGATTCGGCCGCGAACACCTCGCGCAGCCGCTGCTCCACCGCACGCGCCTCGTCGACCAGCGTGCGCCGCGTATCGGCGAACCGCTGGCCCCTGGACGCCAGGTAGATGCTGGATGCCCCGCGCTCGCGCTGCAGGGCCTGGATCACCTGGCCGACCACGTCCACCAGGTTGGCCCGGTTCGCGAGCTCGCGCACGGCCTCGATCTCGCGCTCCTTGGCACGCAACACGAGGGTGGCAACGGACAGCGGCGCGGCGGGGTCGGGCATGTGGCGAGTTTGAACGTGGAGCGGGGCGAAGTCTACCCAGCCAGCGTCACGTTCACACGCCCGGCGTCGATGCGCACGCCATGTGCACGCACCGACTGCTCGGGCGCCTCCAGGCATTCGCCGGTCGCCAGGTCGAAGTGGTTCTTGTACAGCGGCGAGGCCACGACGACGCGCTCGCCGAGGTTGCCGAGCAGGCCGCGCGACAACACGCTCGCGCCCGACTTTGGATCGACGTTGTCGATGGCATAGAACCGGTCGCCATCGGCGACCTGCAGGCGGAACACGGCGACGTGCCGGTCCTCGACCAACGCGCATACACCGGTGCCCGGCAGGATGTCGTCGACCGCGCAGATGTCGGTCCATGTCTGAAGAACCGCGCTCATGCTGCCACTCCCTGGGATGCGTTGCGTTCCTCGGCACTGGCCGGGCGAATCTGCCCGCGCTCCTCGACGAAGACCACGTGTTCGTCGGCCTTGTCGCTGTTGACGAAGGAGCGGAAGCGCTTGCGCGTCTCCGGATCGTTCACCGCGGTCTTCCACTCGCACTGGTAGGTGTCGGCCACGTGCTGCATCTGCGCTTCGAGCTCGGCGCACAGGCCCAGGCTGTCCTTGATCAGCACGTCCTTCAGGTAGTCGAGGCCACCCTCCAGGCTTTCGCGCCAGGTGCTGGTGCGCTGCAGGCGGTCGGCTGTGCGCACGTAGAACATCAGCACGCGGTCGATCATGCGCACCAACTCGTCCTTGTCCAGGTCGGAGGCGAACAGTTCGGCGTGGCGCGGCTTCATGCCGCCGTTGCCGCAGATGTAGAGGTTCCAGCCCTTCTCGGTGGCGATGATGCCGATGTCCTTGCCCTGGGCTTCGGCGCACTCGCGGGTGCAGCCCGACACGCCGAACTTGATCTTGTGCGGCGAGCGCAGGCCCTTGTAGCGGTTCTCCAGTGCCACGGCCAGCCCCACGCTGTCGCCCACGCCGTAGCGGCACCAGGTCGAACCCACGCAGCTCTTCACCGTGCGCAGCGACTTGCCGTAGGCATGGCCCGACTCGAAGCCGGCGGCGATCAGTTCCTCCCAGATCGGCGGCAGTTGCTCGACGCGTGCGCCGAACAGGTCGACGCGCTGGCCACCGGTGACCTTGGTGTACAGGCCGTATTTCTTGGCCACCTGGCCCACGGCGATCAGGCCGTCCGGCGTGACCTCGCCGCCGGGCATGCGCGGCACGACCGAATACGAGCCGTCCTTCTGGATGTTGCCGAGGTAGTAGTCGTTGCTGTCCTGCAGGCCAGCCAGATCCTTCTTGAGCACGAATTCGTTCCAGCAGGAGGCGAACACGCTGGCGGCCACGGGCTTGCAGATCTCGCAGCCCAGGCCCTTGCCGTGCCGGGCCAGCAGGTCGTCGAAGCTCTTGATGTTGCCCACGCGCACCAGGTGGTAGATCTCCTGGCGCGAATAGGCGAAGTGTTCGCAGACGTGGTTGTTCACCGCCATGCCGCGGCGTGCCATCTCGAACTTCATCACCTGCGTGACCAGCGGCACGCAGCCGCCGCAGGTGGCGCCGGCCTTGGTGCAGGCCTTGATCTCGGCCACGGTGCAGGCGCCCT
The DNA here is from genome assembly GCF_001955695.1 of Rhodoferax koreense. Classification (NCBI taxonomy): domain Bacteria; kingdom Pseudomonadati; phylum Pseudomonadota; class Betaproteobacteria; order Burkholderiales; family Comamonadaceae; genus Rhodoferax; species Rhodoferax koreensis. The sequence continues at coordinate 4,568,657 of NZ_CP019236.1, forward strand.
CGCCCACGGCGCCGCAGATCGCCGCCTTGCTCACGTTGTTGCAAGAGCATATTTGCGCTGCATCGGGCAGCGCTTCCACGCCGAGGCCGGGCTTGGCCTTGCCATCGCTCGACGGGAAGATCAAAAATTCGGGGTCGGCCGGCAGCGTGATGCCGTTCAGCGCCATCTGCAGCAGCGTGCCGTACTCGGTGGCGTCGCCGATCAGCACCGCGCCCAGCAACTGCTTGCCGTCTTCGCTGATGACGATCTTCTTGTAGATCTGGCGCAGTTCGTCCACGTACTGGCAGGAACGGCTCTTGGGCGTGCGGCCGTGCGCGTCGCCAATGCTGGCCACGTCCACCCCCATGAGCTTGAGCTTGGTGCTCATGTCGGCACCAACGAAGGCCGCGTCCTTGTCGCCGGCGATGTGGCGCGCCGCCACGCGGGCCATGTCGTAGCCCGGCGCCACCAGGCCGAACACCTGTTCGTTCCACGAAGCGCATTCGCCGATGGCATAGATGTCGTGGTCGCTGGTGCGGCAGGCGCTGTCGATGGCCACGCCGCCGCGCGGGCCGATGGCCAGCACGCACTGGCGCGCGAGTTCGTCGCGCGGGCGGATGCCGGCGGAGAACACGATCATGTCGGTTTCCAGGTGCGTGCCGTCGGCGAACACCATGCGATGGCGGCCCGTGGCACCGTCGGTGATCTCCTGCGTGTTGCGCCCGGTGTGCACGGTGAGGCCCAGTTCCTCGATCTTGGCGCGCAGCACGCGGCCGCCGCCTTCGTCCACCTGCACGGTCATCAGGCGCGGGGCGAATTCGACCACGTGGGCTTGCAGCCCCATGTCACGCAAGGCCTTCGCGCATTCCAGCCCCAGCAGGCCGCCGCCGACCACCACGCCGGTCTTCGACTTCCGGCCCGAGGCCTTCATCGCCTCCAGGTCTTCGATGGTGCGGTAGACGTGGATGTGTTCGCGCTCGCGCCCCGGCACCGGCGGCACGAAGGGGTTGGAGCCGGTGGCCAGCACCAGCTTGTCGTAAGGCAGCACCTCGCCGTCCAGGGTGGTGACGGTCTTGGCGATGCGGTCCACAGAGGCGGCGCGGGCGGCCAGGCGCAGCGTGAAGCCGGTGCGCTCGAAGAAACCGGACTCGACCAGGGAAAGGTCCTCGGCGGTCTTGCCGCTGAAGAATTCGGACAGGTGCACGCGGTCGTAGGCCGCACGCGGCTCCTCGCACAACACCGTGACTTCGACGTCGGGCAGTCCGGTTTCGGCGAGACTCTCGAGAAATTTATGGCCTACCATGCCGTGGCCGACAACAATGATCTTCATGCTGATCCTCGTGGGACCCGTGGCAGCGGAGGCATTGAGTGCGGTAGATGGCGGCTGGGCCCGACTCGGGCACCTGCCACAACGCACCCTCCGCTTCACACGGGTGGGGGTTGGAACAACCGAACGTCGTCAGCCAGGCAGGCCGATGCGCTTCGGTGGAGGCGCCATCATTAGCGGGAGAAACCGGCCCGCAGCAGCTTCACCGGCGGACGCAATGCATCAAGCAAGCTTCATGCCGGGCCAAGTCCGTATGCAGAAAGACCGCCTGCCCCAGGGAAAGCCCCGTGCAGTGACGGTTCACGGCCCCGGCCCCGATCCCATCCCGGTGCGGCGCGTCACCAAGTTGGGGCGGCCGTCACGCCATCAGCAGTTGCAGACAGCCCTCGCCGTCGCGCACCGGATGCACGTCCACCTGCCAGACGCGGCGCACCGTCGCCACGTCGAGCACCGTGGCCGGCGGCCCTTCGGCCAGCACCTGGCCGGCCTGCACGACCACGGCCTGGTCGGCGTAGCGCAGCGCCAGGTTCAGGTCGTGCAACACGGCCACCACGCCAATGCCATGGCGGTGTGCCCAGATGCGCGCCTGCCGCAGCACGGCGTGCTGGTGGTGCACGTCGAGCGCCGCGGTCGGTTCGTCGAGCAGCAACCAGCGGCTTTCGCCGGACGGCGGAGGTTCCCAGATCTGCGCCAGTACACGCGCGAGCTGCGCGCGGGCGCGTTCGCCGCCGCTGAGCGTGTTGAGCACGCGATGCGCCAGTGTGCCCACGCCGGTGGCCTGCATGGCCCGGGGGACGATGTCGCGCTCGTGCGGGCTGGGCCGGCGGCGATGCGGATAACGGCCGAGTTCGACGACTTCCTGCACGGTGTAGTCGAATGCGATCGACAGGTCCTGCGGCAGCAAGGCGCGGCGGGTTGCGAGGTCGGCGGCGGCATGCCGTGCGAGCGGCTGGCCCTGCAGCAGCACCTGACCGGCGCTCGGCGCGCGCTGCCCGCTGAGCAGCGAGAGCAGGCTCGACTTGCCCGCGCCGTTGGGCCCCAGCACGGCGGCGAAGCGGCCGGCCTCGAACGCCACCGAGACGTCGCGCAGCAGCGTGGCGCCACCGGCCTGGCAGGACGCGTGGTTCAGCGACAAGGTTTGCACCGTCACACACGCCCCCTGAACTGCCGCAGCAGCAACAGGAAAAACGGCACGCCGACAAAGGCCGTCAACACGCCGAGCGGCAGTTCGGCGGGCTGCACCGCGGTGCGGGCCACGCTGTCGGCCAGCAGCACCAGGGCCGCGCCGAGCATCGCCGAGCCGGGAATGACGATGCGGTGGTCCGGCCCTGCGACGAGCCGGATGCAATGCGGACTCAACAGGCCGACGAAGCCGATCATGCCGGTGGTGGCCGTGATCGCGCCCACGGCCAGCGCGGTGATGGCGATGGCGCGGCGCTTGGTGCGTTCCACGTCCACGCCCATCAGCACCGCCTGCGCCTCGCCCAATGCAATGACATTCAGCGGCCTGGCGCAGGTGGATGCTGCGCAGCCTGCTATCAAAACAATAGAAAACACCAGCAACACCGAAGCCCAGCGCGCGCCGCCCAGGCTGCCGAGCAGCCAGAACTGGATGCTGCGCAACTGCTCGTCGCTGGCCAGGAAGGTCAGGTAGCCGAGGCCGGCGCCGGCCAGCGCGTTGATGGCCACGCCGGCCAGCAGCATCAGGCCGACGCGGGTGCCGCCCTCGGATTGCGCCAGCAGGTAGATCAGCACCGTGACCGCCAGGCTGCCGCCGAAAGCCATGGCCACCAGCGTCCAGCTGCCCAGGCTGCGCGGCATTTCCGGGAAATACAGGGTGCCGAGCACGATGGCGATGCCCGCGGCCAGCGCCGCGCCGCTGCTCACGCCGATCAGCCCCGGATCGGCCAGCGGGTTGCGGAACAGGCCCTGCATCAGCGCGCCGGCCATGCCCAGCCCCGCGCCCGCGGCCAGGCCGAGCAGCAGCCGCGGCAGGCGGATGTTGAGGAACACCAGTTGCTCGGGCGTGCCCTCGATCCCGCCCGAGGCCAGGGCCCACAGCGTCTTCAGGATGTCGGCGAAGTCGATGGCATAGGCGCCGCGTGCGCTTGCGACCAGCAGGCTGGCCAGCACCAGGCCCGCGCCGAGCCACATCACGGAGGGGAAGGAGAGGCGGCGCGAACCCGGCGTGTCAGTCACCGGGCCTCCGACTGCGGCAGCCATCACGCGGCGGCCAGCTTCTGCGCCAGCACCCGCACCGTGCCCGGCAGGCGCGGGCCGAAACCGATGAGCTCGAGCGCGTCCATGTGCACCAGCGCCCGGCGCTTGAAGGCCGGCGTAAGTGCGAGTTCGGGCCGCGCCCAGAACTTGTCGATGCCGCCCTGCGCCTCGATGCCCTGTGTGGAAGTCAGGATCACGTCGGGCGCCGCCGCGGCCATGGCCTCGGCCGTCATCGGCCGGTAGCCGTCGAAGCCGCTCATCACGTTGATGCCGCCGGCAAAGCGGATCATCGCGTCGGCCGCGGTCTTCTGACCCGCCACCTGTGGGCTCGCGCCATGGGCCAGGATGAACAACACGCGCGGCTTGCGGGCGGTGCGCTGTGCCACTTCGTTCTGCACCACGGCCCAGTCGGCATCGAGCCGGGCCTGCAGCGCGCGTGCCTGGGTCTCGCGCGCCGCGCCACGGCCCACGGCGGCAATCTTGCGCTGCACCTCGGCCCAGGAATGGTCGGCGACGACGAGTTCGACCTTCACACCGGCGCTGCGCAACTGGTCGAGCACGACCGGCGGGCCGGCCTCGGTGGTGCCGATCACCGCATCGGGCCTGAGCGACAGCAGGCCTTCGGCCGACAGCGTGCGCAGGTAGCCGACCTTGGGCGTCTTCAGCGCCGCGGCGGGATACAGACTGGTGGTGTCGGTGCCGACAAGCTGCGCCTCGACGCCGAGTGCGTAGACGACTTCGGTGATGGCGCCGCCGACGGTGACCAGCCGCGGGGCAGTGGTGGTCTGCGCGCGCAACGGCCACACCGCCGCGGCACAGGTGGCCGCAGCAGCCGTAGCGATGAAACGCAGCGTGTCGCGGCGTGTGGAATGCTTCATCCCACTCATGACGCCACGGCCGTTTCTCGCAACGGCAGCCGCGCCACGATGTCGCGCCAGCCCTGCAGCTCGGGTGTGCCGGGCTTGCGGCTGCCGAAGAACATGGCCATGAGTTCGCCGCTGTGATCGAAAGCCTCGACCGAGGTGACGATGCCGTCGGCGGTGGGCTTCTGCACGGTCCACACGTCGGCGATCATGTCCTCGCGCAGGTGCAGGTTGAAGCCGGGGTCGAGCACGTTGATCCATTGCGCCGTGGGCGTGACCATGGGCTCGATGCGGTGCACCGGGCCGCTGTGGATCTGGATGCAGCCGGGGCTGCCCACGAAGACCATGATCGGCGTGCCGTCCATCGCCGCCTCGTCGAGCAGGTGGCGCACGGCGGACGGGTCGGCACGCTGCGTGAACTCACCTTCGACCAGGCGCAGCGCCTGCTGCCGTTCGGCCTTGTGCTGGCGCAGCAGACCGAAGAACTGGTGCGTGTCGGTCATCGCGCCCCAGGCGGCGGACAGCGCGGCCACGTCGATGCGGTCGTCGGGCTGCGCGGCGGCCTTGGGCGTGGCCGGCGTGAACACCACGGGCCCGCCGGCCGGCTGCGCGACGCGTGCCACCAGCGCATCGAAGGCGGCGCGGTCGGTCGCGTCGCGCACGAATATCTTGTGCACGGCCACGCCGTGGGCGTCGAAGAACTGCAGGCTCTGCGCAGGCGGGTTGGCGCTCGACGCCGCCGGCTCGAACACCGCGAAGCCGGCGAACCAGTGGTCGAGGAAGAGCCGGAGGTCGATGTCTTCGCCCAGCGCCAGGCCCATGGCCGGGCCGCCGCTGATGTTTTCGTAGACGCCCGTCTTCTCATGCACGGTGGATGCGTTGCGCGTGAGCGCCATCACCGGGCCGCAGGCCTGCAGGCCTTGCAGCAGCGCGATCCACGGGCCCTGCAGACGGATGGCCTTGAGCGGGTGCGCGTGTGCGCCGACGTGGGCGGCCACGGCCGCGCCTTCGCTCAGGCCCAGGCTTTCGGCCGCGTCCTTGGCGCGTTTGCCGCTCGCGCGGGCGTCGGCGAACTGCTGGCGCACTGCGGAATCTGTGATCTGTTGCATCGGATGGCTCCTCGGGGTTTCAGAAATCGGCGACCAGCGACACGCGGACGTTGCGGCCCGGCTGGCTGTAGGCGTCGATGGTCGTGCTGGTGGCGGCCTGACCAACGACGCTGGACCATTGCCAGTACTTCTTGTCGGTCAGGTTGTAGACCCCGGCGGTCAGGCGCAGGTCTTTGCTGATGCGCCACTGGCCGCTCAAGTCGACGATGGTGGCGGCCGGGCTCAGGAACGGGTTGGCCTGCGCCGAAAGATCGACGTCGCCGCGCTTCTTGCCCGCATAGTGGTTGACGTTGAGCGCGGCGCTCCACACCGGCGTGGCGTATTGCAGGCCGATGTTCAGGCGTTCCGGGCTGACCGAGTTGATGCCCGCGCCGGTCGCCTTGTTCGTGCCCTTGGTGCGGCCATACGAGAACGGCGTGCTGAGCTCGCCGCCGCCGAGCGCGTCGATGCGGCCCCATTCGGCACGGCCGCGCACCTCGAAGCCGCTGATGTGCACGCGGCTCAGGTTGACCGACTGGTAGATCGCCGGATCGGCCGCGGAGAAGCTGCCGCCGACCTGCTGAAAGTCTTCGATGAAATCCTTGTAGCGGCCGGTGAAGGCGGCCGCGCCGAGCTGCACGTTGGCCAGGCGGCCGCGCGTGCCGATCTCGAAGTTGCGGCTCTTCTCGGGCTTCAGGTTCGGGTTGGCGATGCTCTGGTAGTTGGCCTGCGGATTCGCGAAGAAGGAATTGATCTGGCCCGCGTTCGGCGCCTTGAAGCCCGAGGCGTAGTTGCCGTAGACGCTCCACACGTCGCTGGCGTGGTAGAGCACCCCGAGCTTGGGCGACAGCGCCGAATCCGACAGCGACTTGGCCAACGGCGTAAAGCCCGCCTGGCTCGCGTCGATGCTGAAGTGGTCGATGCGCAGCCCCGGCGTGATGCTCCAGGCGCCGAGGATGACCTCGTCCTGCGCATACAGCGCGGTGGTCGATTCCGTGGTGTCGGGGAAACGCTTGAGCGGATAGGTCTCGCCGGCCGCGGGCGTGACGCCGGTCTGCAGGTTTTCGATCTTGCCGCGGGTGTAGTCGAGGCCGTAGGTGATCTTCTGCAGCACGTCGGCGCCCAGGCGGATCTGCTTGTTGGCCTGCAGGTTGGCCTGGAAGCTTTTTTCCGAATAGTCGGTGATGCGCACGCGGTCGGCCGAGCTGAAGCGGTCCTGGAAGAAATACTCGTTCGACTTCGCATCCTGGTAGCTCAGCACCGCGCGCAACTGGTCGGCCAGGGCCGAACCGAGCTGCCAGCTGCCGTCCCAGGTCAGGCGGTCGCGCTGCATCTCGGTGTTGGCGTTCGAGGCGATGGTCGAATTGGCCAGGGCCGTGCCGGTGAGCACCGGCGTGGGCGCGTTGATGTTGGACAGCAGGTTGTAGTCGGCCTGGTGGTCCACGTGTTCGAAGGTGAGCACGTGCTTCTGGCCCCCGCCCGGCGTGAACACCAGCTTGGCCAGCAGCGACTGGTTCTTGTCGGTCTCGGGGTTGGGCGTGGTGCGGTTGGCGTTGGCCGCGTTGTTCGTGCCCATGTTGTCCAGCGCCTTGCCGCCGCTCAGGCTGCCCGACAGCAGCCAGGAAAACGCGTCGTTGGCCCGGCCGGCGGCGGTGACGCCGGTCTTCCAGCCTTCGCGGTCGCTGCTGTAGCCGACGTTGGCCGAGCCGCCGAAGGTCTTGCCGCCCAGCAGATAGTCAGCCGGCTCCTTGGTAATGAAGTTGACCAGGCCGGCCACGCCGTCCGAGCCGTACAGTGCCGAGGTGGCGCCGCGGACGATCTCCACGCGCTGTACGAGGCTGGTGTCGATGTAGTCGCGGCCCACGGCGCTTTCACTCGGGAAGGTGTAGCTGCGCGGCTGGCGGATGCCGTCGACCAGCATCAGCACGCGGTTGCCCTCGAGGCCGCGGATGTTGAAGCCGGCGTTCTGGTCGCGTCCGGTCTGCGCGCCGATGGCGAAACGCGCGGGCGAACGCGGCACGCTGACGTTCGGCAGATCGGCGCCGAGGTCGCGGATGTCCTGGACCTGCCGGCTCTCGAGTTCCTGGCTGTTGATGACGTCGATGGTCATCGGCAGCTCGTTTGGATCCTGCTCGCTGCGCGAGCCGCTGATGACGACCTCCTTGAGGGCCACGGTCTGCGCCTGGGCGCCGAGGCAGGCGCCACAGGCCAGCGCCACAAGCGTGGCGATTTCGCGCAGGTCGAAGCGTGCGGCGGGTTGAAATACAGATGAAAAACGCGAGATATGAACCACGGGCAGCCTGAAACGGTTGGTTGGACAACGTCGGCTGGCGTGGCGCGTCGCAAAAGGATCGGCGATCCTCTGCTACGCTGACAAGGGCTGGCTCTGGAGAGGTCGCAAGTATATGCGAATTATTCTCATCTAGAGGCGGCGCCAGGTTCGAAATGGACACGCAACATAGACGGTGCCAATTCAAACCATAGTCTATTACTATCGAATTAAACTATCGATGGATATATACTATCAATTCGTTTCACCATCAACCCAAAGGAAGTCAACATGTCCCTGATCAACACCCAAGTTCAACCGTTCAAGACCCAGGCTTACCTCAACGGCAAGTTTGTCGAAGTCTCCGACGAAACGCTCAAGGGCAAATGGTCGGTCCTGATCTTCATGCCGGCCGCTTTCACCTTCAACTGCCCCACGGAAGTCGAAGACGCGGCCGACAACTATCCTGAATTCCAGAAGCTGGGTACCGAGGTCTACATCGTGACCACCGACACGCACTTCTCGCACAAGGTGTGGCATGACACCTCCCCTGCCGTCGGCAAGGCCAAGTTCCCCCTGGTCGGCGATCCGACCCACACGCTGACCAAGGCTTTCGACGTGCACATCGCCGAAGAAGGCCTGGCGCTGCGAGGCACCTTCATCATCAACCCGGACGGCATCATCAAGACCGCCGAAGTGCACTCCAACGAAATCGCCCGCGACGTGAAGGAAACCCTGCGCAAGCTGAAGGCGGCTCAGTACACCGCCGCTCACCCGAACGAAGTCTGCCCTGCCAAGTGGAATGACGGCGACAAGACGATCGCCCCGTCGTTCGACCTGGTCGGCAAGATCTAAGCGCCAAGCTGCGCCCAAGCCCGGGCGCCTCGGTTCCCGGGCTTTTTTATCCCTCCAAGAATTTGCCTAGAAAGTCCATCATGCTCGACACCGCCACCAAAGCCCAACTGAAGAGTTACCTCGAACGTGCCACGCAGCCGATCGAAATCGTCGCCTCGGTCGACGACAGCAAGGCCTCGGGCGAAGTGCTGTCGCTGCTGAAGGACGTGGCCGAGTCGTCCCCGCTGGTCAAGCTGACCGAGAGCCGCGACGATCCGCACCGCAAACCCTCGTTCTCCGTCAACCGCCCCGGTGAAAACCACGGACCGCGTTTCGCCGGCCTGCCGATGGGCCACGAATTCACGTCGCTGATCCTCGCGCTGCTGCAGATCGGCGGCTATCCACCCAAGGTCGAACAGGCCATCCTCGACCAGATCAAGGCGCTCGACGGTGATTTCGACTTCGAGATCTATGTCTCGCTGACCTGCCACAACTGCCCCGACGTCGTGCAGGCGCTGAACCTGATGGCGGTGCAGAACCCGCGCATCCGCGCCACGATGATCGAAGGCGGCACCTTCCAGGACGAAGTCAAGGAACGCCAGATCATGGCCGTGCCGACCGTGTTCCTCAACGGCACCGAATTCGGCCAGGGCCGCATGAGCCTGGAGGAAATCCTGGCCAAGATCGACACCAGCGGTGTCGAGCGCGAAGCCAAGAAGATCGCCGCCAAGGACCCGTTCGACGTGCTGATCGTCGGCGGTGGCCCCGCTGGTGCCGCAGCCGCCGTGTACGCCGCACGCAAGGGCATCCGTACCGGCGTGGCGTCCGAGCGTTTCGGCGGCCAGGTGCTCGACACCATGGGCATCGAGAACTTCATCTCGGTGAAGGAAACCGAAGGGCCGAAGTTCGCCCACGCGCTGGAAGAGCACGTGCGCAACTACGACGTCGACATCATGAACCTGCAGCGTGCGGCCGCGCTCGTGCCCGGCAAGGACCTGATCGAGATCAAGCTGGAAAACGGCGCCTCGCTGAAGAGCCGTTCGGTGATCATCTCCACCGGCGCGCGCTGGCGCAACATCAACGTGCCCGGCGAGCAGGAGTTCAAGAACAAGGGCGTGGCCTATTGCCCGCACTGCGACGGTCCGCTGTTCAAGGGCAAGCGCGTGGCGGTGATCGGCGGCGGCAACTCGGGCGTGGAAGCGGCGATCGACCTGGCCGGCATCGTCGGCCATGTGACGCTGGTCGAGTTCGACACGCAGCTGCGCGCCGATGCCGTGCTGCAGCGCAAGCTCACCAGCCTGGCCAACGTGACCGTGATCAAGAATGCGCAGACCACCGAGATCACCGGCGACCAGAAGGTCAACGGCCTGGTCTACAAGGACCGCGGCACCGCTGAACTCCACACCGTGCCGCTCGAAGGCGTGTTCATCCAGATCGGCCTGGTGCCCAACACCGACTGGCTCAAGGGTGTGGTCGAGCTGACGAAACACGGCGAGATCGTGGTCGATGCACGCGGCCAGACCTCGGTGCCCGGCGTGTTCGCCGCAGGCGATGCGACCACCGTGCCGTTCAAGCAGATCATCATCGCCGCCGGTGATGGCGCCAAGGCCGCGCTCGGCGCTTTCGACCACCTGATCCGCACCTCGGCACCCGCCGAAGCGCCGATCGAACTGGTGAAGGCATTGGCCGAAGCCACGGCCTGAGCCACCCCGCCGCGGCCGATGGCCCGGTCGTCGTCATCGCGGTATGACACGACCGGGCCCTCTTTTTTCTCGGGCGAAAAAGAACGCCTATCAATCCCGTTCGCTCTCAGAGCGATATCACGGGGGCATGCGGCTCCGTTTTTTGATTTGTTGAGCAAGGTCAAAGACAATAGGCCGGCACATTGCAACCAAAACAAACCCATACGGAGGATTCCATCATGAAGGGCGATCTCAAGGTCATCGAGCATCTGCAGGCGCAGCTCAAGAACGAACTCACGGCCATCAACCAGTACTTCCTGCACTACCGCATGTACAAGCACTGGGGCCTGGACAAGCTGGCCAAGAAGGAATACGAGGAATCGATCGGCGAGATGAAGCACGCCGACAAGCTCATGGACCGCATTTTCATGCTCGACGGCCTGCCGAACCTGCAGGACCTGGCCAAGATCCTCGTCGGCGAAGACGTGCCCGAATGCCTGAACTGCGACCTCAAGGCCGAGTACGGCGCGCAGGCCACGATCAAGGACGGCATCGCCCATTGCGAAGCGGTGCGCGACTACGTCTCGCGCGACCTGCTGCAAGGCATCCTGGACGACACCGAAGAGCACATCGATTTCCTGGAAACCCAGATCGACCTGGTGGCCAAGGTCGGTATCCAGAACTACCTGCAAAGCCAGATGGGCGAACTGAGCTGAACGAGAGCGATCTCCTCCAATTGAAAAGGGCCGTGACTTGCGTCACGGCCCTTTTTTTCTGCGAGATTCAGTCGCGGATCAGACCGCAGGATCGCGCAGGCGGATGTGGAGTTCGCGCAACTGCTTCTCGTCCACCGTCGAAGGGGCCTGCGTGAGCAGATCCTGCGCGCGCTGGGTCTTGGGGAACGCGATCACGTCACGAATGGATTCGGCGCCGGTCATCAGCGTGACGATGCGGTCCAGGCCGAAAGCCAGGCCGCCGTGCGGTGGCGCGCCATATTGCAGCGCGTCGAGCAGGAAGCCGAACTTGTCCTGCGCTTCCTCGGGCGTAATCTTCAAGGCATCGAACACCTTCTGCTGCACGTCGGCGCGGTGGATACGCACCGAGCCGCCACCCATTTCCCAGCCGTTGAGCACCATGTCGTAACCCTTGGAGATGCACTTCTCGGGCGCGGTGGCCATCCAGTCCTCATGGCCGTCCTTGGGCGCGGTGAACGGGTGGTGCGTGGCGGTGTAGCGCTGCGCGTCCTCGTCGAATTCGAACATCGGGAAATCGGTGACCCACAGCGGACGCCAGGCTTTTTCGAACAGGCCGTTCTTCTTGCCGAATTCGCTGTGGCCGATCTTGATGCGCAGCGCGCCGATGGCGTCGTTCACGATCTTGGCCTTGTCGGCGCCGAAGAAGATCAGGTCGCCGTTCTGCGCACCCGAACGCTCGAGCACCGCCTGCAGCGCCTTGTCGTGGATGTTCTTGACGATGGGGCTTTGCAAGCCGTCGCGGCCCTTGGAGAGGTCGTTGACGCGGATGTAGGCCAGGCCCTTGGCGCCGTAGATCTTCACGAACTCGGTGTACGCGTCGATTTCGCCACGGCTGATACCGCCGCCTTCGACCGAACCGCCTGGCACGCGCAAGGCGACCACACGGCCGTTCTTCATCGTGGCCGCGCCCGAGAACACCTTGAAGTCCACATCGGCCATCACGTCGGTGAGTTCGGTGAATTCGAGCTTCACGCGCAGGTCGGGCTTGTCGGAGCCGTAGCGCGCCGCGGCTTCCTGGAAGGTCATCACCGGGAATTCGCCGAGGTCCACCCCCAGCGTGTTCTTGAACACCGTGCTGATCATTTCCTGGAACAGGTCGCGGATTTCCTGCTCGCCGAGGAACGAGGTTTCGATATCGATCTGCGTGAACTCGGGCTGGCGGTCGGCGCGCAGGTCTTCGTCGCGGAAGCACTTGGTGATCTGGTAGTAACGGTCGAAGCCGGCCACCATCAGCAACTGCTTGAACAGCTGCGGGCTTTGCGGCAGCGCGAAGAACGTGCCGGCATGCACGCGGCTGGGCACCAGGTAGTCGCGCGCACCTTCGGGCGTGGACTTGCCGAGCATCGGGGTTTCGATGTCGATGAAGCCGTGCGCGTCGAGGAACTTGCGCACTTCCATCGACACGCGGTAGCGCAGCATCAGGTTGTTCTGCATGTACGGGCGGCGCAGGTCCAGCACGCGGTGCGTGAGGCGCGTGGTTTCCGACAGGTTGTCGTCGTCCAGCTGGAACGGCGGCGTGACGGAGGGGTTCAGCACCGTCAGTTCGTGGCACAGGACTTCGACCTTGCCGCTCTTCAGCGTCTCGTTGGCCGTGCCCTCGGGGCGTGCGCGTACCAGGCCCTTGATCTGCACGCAGAATTCGTTGCGCAGGGTCTCGGAGGCGGCGAACATCTCCGGGCGGTCCGGATCGCAGACCACTTGCACATAACCTTCGCGGTCGCGCAGGTCGACAAAAATCACACCGCCATGGTCGCGGCGGCGGTTGACCCAGCCGCACAGGGTGACGGTTTGGCCCAGCAGGGCTTCGGTGACGAGACCGCAATAGGTGGAACGCATGAGAGAGGACATGGCTATCGGTTTCTGGCGCCCCGCGGGACGCATTGGGTTGACGGAAGCGGGCGCGCCAAGGGCGCCGCGCAGTAAACGTTGAACGTTAGGAGGGCAGCTTGGGCACGGTGTCGACGGGCATGCCGGGCGCCACCACCCCCATGGAGACGATGTATTTCAGCGCATCGTCCACGCTCATCTTCAGTTCGATGCAGTCGCTGGCCTTGAGCATGATGAAGTAGCCGCCCGTCGGGTTCGGCGTGGTCGGCACGTAGACGCTCAGGAAATCGCCCTGCAGGTAATTGGCCGTGTCGCCGCGCGGCACGCCGGTGACGAAGGCGATGGTCCACGCGCCTTCGCGCGGCCACTGCACCAGCACCGCCTTGCGGAAGGCATTGCCGTTTTCGGAGAACAAGGTGTCGGAGACCTGCTTCACACCCGAATAGATCGAACGCACGATCGGGATGCGGTGCAGCAGCCGGTTCCAGTAGTCGACGAGTTTGCGGCCGAAGAAGTTGCTCGCGGCGGCGCCGACCACCAGCAGGATCGCCAGCGCCAGCAGGACGCCGAAGCCCGGCATGTGAAAGCCGAGCAGGCGGTCGGGCTGCCACTGCGCGGGCAGGATCAGCAGGGTCTGGTCGAGCGTGCCGATCACCCACTGCAGGACCCAGATGGTGATGGCCACCGGCACGATGACCAGCAGGCCCGACAACAACCATTTACGCACGGCACCCATCGTCGGCGCTCAGTCGGCCGCTCGCGGCGCGGCGGCTTTTGCGGGTGCGGCCGCGGTGTCGTTCTTGGCGGCAGGCGCCGGTGCGGGCGCGGGTGCATCGGCGGACTTTGCCGGCGTATCGCTCGAAGCCGCCGGCTTGGCCGCGTCGGCCGCGGTGGTGGCCGGTGCCGGCGCCGAGGTGCCGCCGTTTCTGAAGTCCGTCACATACCAGCCGGAGCCCTTGAGCTGGAAACCCGCGGCCGTGAGCTGCTTCTTGAATGCTTCGGCGCCGCAGAATGGGCAGACGGTCAGCGGCGCGTCGGACATCTTCTGCAGGACGTCCTTGCTTTGCCCGCAGGATTCGCATTTGTAAGCGTAGATAGGCATGGCGTGAAGAAGCTCTGGTGGGGTTGCAAAACCCATGATTATATTGCGCACCCCCATGTCGCTCACTGCGTGTAGCTCCCACCCCCTTGCAGGGGGCGATACCTGCGGCCCGGCGAAGCCGGTTCCGCGGTATCTCTGGAAAGAGGCAGGCCCGCCTCACAGGCCGAGAGGCAGATTCAGAACCCGAACTGCGCCCGGAACATCAGGCGCATGACCAACAGGCCGAGCGCGAACCCGATGCCACCGTACAGCACACCTTGCAGGATGCGGTTCGTGCGTTTCTGCTCCTGCAACAAATCCTCGAGCTGGCGCCGCTGCTGGGCCGCGCGGCCGTCGGAGCCGCCGTGGCGCAGGAAATCCACCAGCAGCCGCGGCAGTTCGGGCAACAGCTTCGCGTAGCGCGGTGCCTCGTCGCGCAGCTGCTTGAACAGCGCCTGCGGACCGATCTGCTCGAGCATCCACTTCTCCAGGAAAGGCTTGGCCGTGTGCCAGAGGTCGAGGTCCGGGTCGAGTTCGCGGCCCAGGCCCTCGATGTTGAGCAGGGTTTTCTGCAGCAGCACGAGTTGCGGCTGGATCTCGACATGGAAGCGACGCGAAGTCTGGAACAGCCGCATCAGCACCATGCCCAGTGAAATCTCCTTCAGTGGCCGGTCGAAATACGGCTCGCACACGGCGCGGATCGCGGCCTCCAGCTCATCCACACGCGTGTTCGCCGGCACCCAGCCGGATTCGATGTGCAGCTCGGCCACACGTTTGTAGTCGCGCCGGAAAAACGCCGTGAAGTTCTGCGCCAGGTATTCCTTGTCGAACTCCGTGAGCGTGCCGACGATGCCGAAGTCGAGCGAGATGTACCGACCGAAGGTGGCCGGCTCGACGCTGATCTGGATGTTGCCCGGATGCATGTCGGCATGGAAGAATCCATCGCGGAACACCTGGGTGAAGAAGATCGTCACGCCGTCGCGCGCGAGCTGGGAAAAATCGACACCGGCCGCGCGCAGGCGTTCGGTCTGGCTGATCGGGATGCCGACCATGCGTTCCATCACGATGACCTCGGTGGCGCAGTAGTCCCAGAACATCTCGGGGATCAGCACCAGGTCCAGGCCTTCCATGTTGCGGCGCAGCTGCGCGGCGCTCGAGGCCTCGCGCACGAGGTCGAGCTCGTCGTGCAGGTATTTGTCGAACTCGGCCACCACCTCCATCGGCTTGAGACGCTTGCCGTCGGCCGACAGGCTCTGCACCCAGCTGGCCATGGTGCGCATCAGGCCCAGGTCCCCCTCGATGGCCGGCAGCATGCCCGGTCGCAGCACCTTCACCGCCACGTCGCGGTGCGTGCCGCCGCGGTCCTTGAGCACGGCGAAATGCACCTGGGCGATCGACGCGCTCGCCACCGGCGTCTGCTCGAAGCTCACGAAGATGTCTTCGAGTTTGCGGCGGAACGCGCGCTCGATGGTGGCCACCGCCACTTCGGAAGGAAACGGCGGCACGCGGTCCTGCAGGCGCGCGAGTTCGTCGGCGATGTCGGCCGGCAGCAGGTCGCGCCGCGTGGACAACACCTGGCCGAACTTCACGAAGATCGGTCCGAGCCGTTCGAGCGCCTCGCGCAGGCGCTGGCCGCGCGGCGCGTCGAGCCGGCGGCCCACAGACAGGATGCGCGCGAGCACGCGCAGCCATGGCTTCTGGAAGCTGGTCAGTACCAGTTCATCGAGGCCATAACGCAGAACGATCCAGACAATGAAGACGCCGCGGAACAACCGGCTCATGGAGCGGCCTTGCCGGCCTCGTCATGGCCGGCTGCGGCATCCTTGCGGCCGCCGACGAAGCGTCGCAAGGCCTGCCCCACCGAACGCGCGGCCTGGCCGATGGTGTGGGCCACCGGATCACCGACGATGCGCGACAGGTCCTCCTCCAGGTCCCAGCGCACATGGTCGAAGAGCCAGTTCACCTCGGCCGCCAGTTGCACGTCGCCGGCGATACGTACGTTGGGCTTGTCGCCGCGCAGTGCCGCCTGGGCGAGCTGCAGCGGCGACTCGTCGGTGATGGTCAGCGTGAGGTCGGGATGGTCGCCGGCAGCGGCGAGGTCGAGCAGGCCGGCCGGTGTGGCCACCAAGGGCAGCTGGATGCTGCGCCATTGCAGCAGCACGACCCGTCCCTTTTGCCGCGCCAGCCGGGACGTGGCCTCGGGTTCCTGCATCAGCACGTGGTTCAGCAGCAGCACGATGCGGTGCTGGACTTCGTCAACCACCCAGGCGGGCGGCTGAAGCCCGGAACCGAGCTTGCCAAGCATGTCGTTCAAAAAAGGAAATGGGGACTGTGTTGCCATAGTCCCCATTGTATGTACCAGCCGCCGTGCGACGCCTATTGCAGGGCTTGAACCCCTGCCACCAGCCAGCCGCTGCTGCCGCTCTTCGGCTTGGTCATGTTCCACACTTCGCGGAACGGGCTCGGGCCGGCCGAAGGCTCCTCGCGGATCATGCCGGAGAACTCGACGCTGGCCATGTAGTCGTCGCCGATGTCCTCGATGCCGAGCAGCTTGGCTTCGAGCATGACCACGTCGGTCTTGTTGTTCGGGCCGCCGGTGTGGGCTTCGCGCTCGGTGAGCTGCGCCTGGATTTCCTTCACCATGTCGTCGGTCATCATGGCGCGCAGCGAGGCGATGTCTGCGCCGTCCCATGCGGACTGCAGGGTTACGAAGTTGTTCTTCGCGGCGCGCAGGAAACCGGCTTCGTCGAAACCGGCCGGCACGCCCCAGGCCTGCGAACCGATCAGCGCCGAGCCGATGCCCAGGCCGCCGGCCGCCGTCTGGCCCGCACCGGCGGATTCGAAGGCCGTGTTCTGGCGCTCGAACGGCCGCGCGGAAGCGTCGTTGCCCACGTTTTCGGGGCGGTAGGCCGGCGAACCGTCACCCGCGCCCTGGAATGCGAACGGACTGCTGCGTTGGGCCGGTGCACCCGCCTGCTTGCGGCGCATGAACCAGCCGATCGCCACCATGGCCACCAGCACCAGCAGCGCAATCAGCATGAACTGGCCGAACGCCGCGCCCAGCCCCAGCGAATTCGCGAGCCAGGCCAGCCCCAGGCCCGCGGCCAGCCCGCCGAGCATCGCGCCCCATGGGCGTTTCGGTGCGGCGGCAGCCGGTGCGGCGGCCGGCGTGTTGGGACGCGCCGCGGCTGCGCTGTTTTGCGCCGGTGCGGCAGGCGCTGCGGGCGCGGCCTCGCGTTGCGTCACGTTGTTCGACTGCTTGCCGAACGACTTGCCGCCGCCCAGGCGGCGTGCCGCGTCGGCGTCGAGCACCGTGGTCAGCGCCAGGGTGGCGGTGAGGATGATTGCCCAGATTTTCATAGTGCCTCCAGAATTCGATTGATAGCCATGTGGGGACGTTTCGTCGCTTTGACAGTGTTATGTTTGTTGTAGGAGCGATTCAACATTTGATGCCGACGTGCAAGGCCACCATGCCGCCGGTCAGGTTGTGGTAATCCACGTGGCCGAAACCGGCCGTTTTCATCAACGCTTTCAATTCCTGCTGGCCCGGATGCACGCGGATCGACTCGGCCAAGTAGCGGTAGCTGCTGTCGTCGCCGGCCACGAGCTTGCCCAGGCGCGGCAGCACCTTGAAGGAGTACCAGTCGTAGGCCTTCTCCAGCGGCTTAGCCACCTTAGAGAATTCCAGCACCAGCAGCTTGCCGCCGGGTTTGAGCACGCGGTTCATCTCGGCGAGCGCCACGTCCTTGTGGGTCATGTTGCGCAGGCCGAAGGCCACGCTGACCACGTCGAAGGAAGCGGTGGCGAACGGCAGCTTTTCGGCATCGCAGACCACGGTCGGCAGGACGATGCCCGCATCCAGCAGGCGATCGCGGCCGGTGCGCAGCATGGCTTCGTTGATGTCGGTGTGCACCACCCGGCCCGTGGCGCCGGCCTTCTTGGCGAAAGCCATGGCCAGGTCGCCGGTGCCGCCAGCGATGTCGAGCACCTGCGCGCCTTCGCGCACGTCGGCCACGAGCACTGTGTACGCCTTCCAGGCGCGGTGCAGGCCCATCGACATCAGGTCGTTCATCAGGTCGTACTTGGGCGCGACCGAATCGAACACGCCGCGCACGCGACGTGCCTTGTCGTCCTCTTCAACGGTCTGGAAGCCGAAATGGGTAGATGCCATGGTTTGTATACTAGATCAAGAAGGCCGCGGGACCCGCCTCAACCCTGCATTCGGCAGGGCATTGCAGCCTTGGTTTCAAATAAAAATAACGCCGTAGCGCGCCATCAGCCTGCGCAGCGCGCTACCGAATCCGTAGCAACGCCAAACATCAGTGACTGGCGCAGCCGTGCCCGCCTTTGGCAGGCATCGGGGCATCGCGGTCCACACCTGCCGCTTCCAGTCGCTTGGCGTAATCGGCCCACAACTGCGCCTGCTGCGAGCCCAGGAAATACAGGTAATCCCAGGTGAAGATGCCGGAGTTGTGCCCGTCGGAGAAAGCCGGCTGCACCGCGTAGTTGCCCACCGGCTCCAACCCTGCGAGCGTCACGTCCCGCATGCCGGTCTGCAGGATTTCCTGGCCCGCGCCATGGCCCTGCACTTCGGCCGATGGCGAATAGATGCGCATGAGTTCGAACGGGATGCGGAAATTCGCGCCGTCGGAGAAGCCGACCTCCAGCACGCGCGACTGTCCGTGCACGGTGATCGCGGTGGGGGTCGGTGCGCCGGCCTTCAAACCAGCCATGAGCATTCCTTGTTCATACCAGCACCCGCTCGATCCCACCGTTGTTGGCCGCTTCCACATACGTCGGCAGCCACTGGTCGCCGAGGATCTGGTTGGCCATCTCGACCACGATGTAGTCGGCCTCGAGCAAGCCATTGTTCAGGTCGTTGCCGTAGCGGCTCAGGCCCTGCAGGCAACTGGGGCAGCTGGTGAGGATCTTCACGTTGGCGTCGGCGGCCACCTTACCCGAGTCGCGCAGCTTGGCCTCGTCCTTGCGCAGCTCTTCTTCCTTGCGGAAACGGATCTGCGTCGAGATGTCGGGCCGGGTCACGCCCAGCGTGCCGGATTCGCCGCAGCAGCGGTCGCTCTTGAGCACGTTGTCGCCGAGCAGCGCCTTTACCGTCTTCATCGGCTCCTGCAGCTTCATCGGCGTGTGGCAGGGGTCGTGGTACAGGTAGCCCGCGCCATTGTTCAGCGTGATGCCCTTCTCGAGCAAATACTCGTGGATGTCGATGATGCGGCAGCCGGGGAAGATCTTGTCGAATTCATAGCCCTGCAGCTGGTCGTAGCAGGTGCCGCAGCTCACCACCACGGTCTTGATGTCGAGGTAGTTCAGCGTGTTGGCCACGCGGTGGAACAGTACGCGGTTGTCGGTGATGACCTTCTCGGCCTTGTCGAACTGGCCGCTGCCCTTTTGCGGATAGCCGCAGCACAGGTAGCCCGGCGGCAGCACGGTCTGCACGCCGGCGTGCCAGAGCATGGCCTGCGTGGCCAGGCCGACCTGGCTGAACAAGCGCTCCGAGCCACAGCCCGGGAAGTAGAACACCGCTTCCGTCTCGGCCGTGGTGGCCTTGGGGTTGCGGATGATCGGCACGTAGTCCTTGTCCTCGATGTCCAGCAAGGCGCGCGCCGTCTTCTTCGGCAGGTTGCCCGGCATCTTCTTGTTGATGAAGTGGATCACCTGCTCCTTGATCGGCGCGGTGCCGAGCGTGGCCGGCGGCTTGGCCGTCTGCTTGCGGGCGGCCACGCGCATCATGTCGTTGGCGAAACGCTGCACCTTGAAGCCGACGTCGACCATGGCCGAACGCGCGAACTTGATGGTCTCGGGGTTCGTCGCGTTCAGGAAGAACATGGCCGCCGCATTGCCGGGCCGAAAGCTCTTCTTGCCCATCTTGCGCAGCAGGTTGCGCATGTTCATGGTCACGTCGCCGAAGTCGATCTTCACCGGGCAGGGCGACAGGCATTTGTGGCACACCGTGCAGTGGTCGGCCACGTCCTCGAACTGCTCCCAGTGCTTGATGGAGACGCCGCGCCGCGTCTGCTCTTCGTACAGGAAGGCTTCGACCAGCAGCGAGGTGGCCAGGATCTTGTTGCGCGGGCTGTACAGCAGGTTGGCACGCGGCACGTGGGTGGCGCACACCGGCTTGCATTTGCCGCAGCGCAGGCAGTCCTTCATGCTGTCGGCAATCGCGCCGATGTCGCTCTGCTGCATGATCAGCGACTCGTGCCCCATCAGGCCGAAGCTCGGGGTATAGGCGTTGGTCAGGTCGGCGTAGATTTTCGTCAAATCGGCCGCGGACCCAGAACCTATCTGCGCAGGCAGCTCTACATTTCGTAGCAGCTTGCCCTTGTTGAAACGCCCTTCCGGGTCGACGCGCTGCTTGTAGTCGGTGAACGGCTGCAATTCCGCGTCGCTCAGGAATTCGAGCTTGGTGATGCCGATGCCGTGTTCGCCCGAGATCACGCCGTCCAGGCTGCGCGCCAGCGCCATGATGCGTTTGACCGCCTCGTGCGCCGTCTGCAGCATCTCGTAGTTGTCGCTGTTCACCGGCAGGTTGGTGTGCACGTTGCCGTCGCCGGCATGCATGTGCAGCGCCACCCAGACGCGGCCCTTGAGCACGGTCTGGTGGATGCTGTTGCACTCTTCCAGGATGGGCTGGAACGAGGCGCCGGTGAAGATCTTCTGCAAGCCGGCGCGGATCTGCGTCTTCCAGCTGGCGCGCAGCGAGTGGTCCTGCAGCTGCGGGAACAGGCTGTCCACCTGGTCGAGCCAGCCCTGCCACAGTGCACGCACTTCTGCGATCAGCGCCACGGCCTGGCCCACGCGGTCTTCGAGCAGTTCGGCCGACGGAATCTCGTGCGCGTCGTCCTGCTTGCCCAGCGGCAGCTGGCCCTGGGTGAAGAAGGCGTCGAGCGCGTCGCACAGTGCAAGCTTGTTCTTCAAGCTGAGCTCGATATTGATGCGTTCGATGCCGTCGGTGTATTCCGCCATGCGCGGCAGCGGGATCACCACGTCTTCGTTGATCTTGAAGGCGTTGGTGTGGCGGCTGATGGCGGCCGTGCGCTTGCGGTCGAGCCAGAACTTCTTGCGTGCCTCGGGGCTGATGGCGATGAAGCCTTCGCCGCTGCGCGAATTGGCGATGCGCACCACTTCGGAGGTGGCGCGCGCCACGTCGTCGGCGTTGTCGCCGGCGATGTCGCCGAACAGCACCATCTTTGGCAGGCCGCCGTGTTTCTTGCTCTTGGTGGCGTAGCCCACGGCCTTCAGGTACCGGTCGTCCAGATGCTCCAGCCCCGCGAGCAGCACGCCGGTGCGCTTCTGCTCGGCGAACATGAAGTCCTTGATCTCGACGATGCTCGGCACCGCGTCCTTGGCGTTGCCGAAGAATTCGAGGCAGACCGTACGCGTGTGCTGCGGCATGCGGTGCACGATCCAGCGGCCGCTGGTGATCAAGCCGTCGCAGCCTTCCTTCTGGATGCCTGGCAGGCCGGCGAGGAACTTGTCGGTCACGTCCTTGCCCAGGCCTTCCTTGCGGAAGGTCGAGCCGGGGATGTCGAGCCGCTCGGTGCGAATCTTGGTCTTGCCGTCGGCCTGGAAATACTGCAGCTCGAAACTCGCCACCTCCACGTCGTGGATCTTGCCCAGGTTGTGGTTGAGCCGCGTCACTTCCAGCCACTCGGCCTGCGGCGTGACCATGCGCCACGAGGCCAGGTTGTCGAGCGCCGTACCCCAGAGCACGGCCTTCTTGCCGCCGGCGTTCATGGCGATGTTGCCGCCGATGCACGAGGCCTCGGCCGAAGTCGGGTCGACCGCGAACACATGGCCGCCGCGCTCGGCCGCATCGGCCACGCGCTGCGTGACCACGCCGGCCTCGCTGAAGATGGTGGCCACGGGCTGCGCCACGCCGGGCAGCGTCACCATCTCGACCTCGCTCATGGCTTCGAGCTTCTCGGTGTTGATGACCGCGCTCTTCCAGGTCAGCGGGATCGCGCCGCCGGTGTAGCCGGTGCCGCCGCCGCGCGGAATGATGGTCAGACCGAGGTCGATGCAGCCCTTGACCAGGCCGGCCATTTCGGCCTCGGAATCGGGCGTGAGCACCACGAACGGGTATTCGACACGCCAGTCGGTGGCGTCGGTGACGTGCGACACGCGCGAGAGGCCGTCGAACTTGATGTTGTCCTTCGCCGTGAGGCGCTGCAGCAGCTTCCGGGCGCTGCGGCGCAGTTCGGTGACCTCGACGAAGGCGGCATCGAACTGGCGCACGGCCTGGCGCGCGGCCACGAGCAACTCGCCCACGAGTGCGTCGCGGCCGGCGTCCGCATCGGGCGTGCGGCGTTTCTCGACCTCGGTCAACCGGTGCTGAAGCGCATCGACCAGCTGCTTGCGGCGCTTGGGACTGTCGAGCAGGTCATCCTGCAGGTAGGGATTGCGCTGCACGACCCAGATGTCGCCCAGCACCTCGTACAGCATGCGCGCCGAACGGCCGGTGCGGCGCTCCTCGCGCAGTTCGTTGAGCAAGTCCCAGGCGCGGGCACCGAGCAGGCGGATGACGATCTCGCGGTCGGAGAACGAGGTGTAGTTGTACGGGATTTCGCGCAGGCGCACGGCCTCCGGGGCCTGCGACAGCAGGGTGGACAACGCGGTGGGAGCATTCATGTGGGATAACTTGGCTGGCCTGGGTACCCGGATGGGGCGACATCGCCCACGGGCCTCGGGGGGATGATTTTAGGCCAGGGACTCCGATCCCGCTGAAGCCGCGCGCGGGACCTGTGCGGCTATTGCTCAGTGTCGCGACGTCGCGGCGCCGGCAAGTGCTCGAGGAGGTGGAGGCGGCCAACCACCAGCTCATCGATCTCCAGTCGTCGCACCCGGGCACGCCCTATCGCCAGCCGGCCGATCGCGAGTGCCCCGATGGCCAGGGCGCCGATCGCGAAGGCGCCAAGGGCCAGGGCACCGACCGCTTGCGCGCCAACCGCGCCCGCTCCGGCAGCGACCGTGGGGCGATGCGCCGACCGCGCCATCCGATCGGGTCGAGGCTTCGTTGCATCACTGACCTGGTTTTCCTGCGTCGGCATGGCATGGCCCCCTGGTGTTGGTTCATACATGTTAGGCATCCACGCCCGACTTGCAAGCGAACGCCGCGACGGCCCGCTGCCTCGCCAGGCACACCCCATTCAAAACAGCACGCGTGTGCGCAGCGTGCCGGGCACCTGGCCCAGCTTCTCCAGCGCCAGGTCGCTCGACGCCGCATCGATATCGATCACCACGTAACCAATCGCCTCGTTGGTCTGCAGAAACTGCCCGGCGATGTTGATCTTGTTGTCCGAGAACACCTGGTTGATCGCCGACAGCACACCCGGCTGGTTGCGGTGCACGTGCAGCAGCCGGTGCTTGCCCGCATGGGTGGGCAGCGCCACCTCGGGGAAGTTGACCGACGAGGTGGAGGTGCCGTTGTCGCTGTACTTGACCAGTTTCTCGGCCACTTCCACGCCGATGTTGGCCTGCGCCTCCATGGTGGAGCCGCCGATGTGCGGGGTGAGGATGACGTTGTCCATCCCGCGCAAGGGCGAGACGAATTCGTCCTTGTTGCTGCCGGGCTCGACCGGGAACACGTCCAGCGCCGCACCGAGCAGCTTCTTCGCCTTCAATGCTTCCGCCAGCGCCTCGATCACGACCACGCTGCCGCGCGAGGCATTGATCAGGATGCTGCCGGGCTTCATCGCCGCGATCTCGGCCTCGCCGATCATCCATTGCGTGGACGGCAGCTCGGGCACGTGCAGCGTGACGATGTCGCTCTGCGCCAGCAGGTCGTGCAGCTTGACCACCTGGCGCGCATTGCCCAGCGGCAGCTTGCTGACCGTGTCGAAAAACGCCACGTGCATGCCGAGCGCCTCGGCCAGCACCGAGAGTTGGGTACCGATCGAGCCGTAGCCGACGATGCCCAGCGTCTTGCCGCGGATCTCGTACGAATTGGTGGCCGACTTGAGCCAGCCGCCGCGGTGCGCGAGTGCGCTTTTCTCGGGCACGCCGCGCAGCAGCAGGATGGCTTCGGCCAGCACGAGTTCGGCCACCGAGCGGGTGTTGGAATACGGCGCGTTGAACACCGCCACGCCGCGTTCGCGCGCGGCGTTCAGGTCGACCTGGTTGGTGCCGATGCAGAAGCAGCCCACGGCGACGAGCTTGGGCGCGTTCGCGAAGATGTCGGCGGTGAGTTGGGTCTGCGACCGGATGCCGATGAAATGCACGTCGGCGATCTTGGCCTTGAGCTCCTCGCCCTGCAGCGCCTTGGGCACGGTCTCGATCTGGCTGTAGCCCTGGGCCCGCAGCAATTCGATGGCAGAAGGATGGACCCCTTCGAGCAACAGGAATCTGATCTTGCTTTTGTCCAGGGATGTCTTGCTCGTCATGCGGTGCCTAGGGTCGAGAAATGGAGCGGGCGGCCGAGGGGAAGACGGGCCTGCCCGGAGGGACGGCGATGCTAGCATGCGGCCATGCGCCACACGGGCACGCGCGAGCGGTGCCTGCGCTGTCGAAAGGGCCATCCGGAAAGGAAATCCGACGGGGCCATCCGGCCTGTCGCGGATCGGACGGCGATGCGGTGCACAAACGGGTTTTCCCGGTACACGAACTGTCAGAATCGGAATAAATTTTCGTAAATCTGTCACACTTAGAAAATAACATTCGCTGTTCCATTCAGCACCTTCCTCCAGGAGACTTCATGAAATTCACCCCTTCGGCTGCGGCTTCGGCCGTCGTCGCGCTCACCGCATGCTTCATTGGCAATGCCCAGGCCCAGACCGAGATCCAATGGTGGCATTCGATGACCTCCGTGAACGGCGAATGGGTCAACGACCTGGCCAAGGAATTCAACGCCAGCCAGACCGCCTACAAGATCGTGCCCACCTACAAGGGCCAGTACGACGAGTCCATGGCTGCGGCCATCGCCGCCTTCCGCGCGGGCAACGCACCGGCGATCCTGCAGGTGTTCGAAGTCGGCACCGCCACCATGATGGCCAGCAAGGGCGCGGTGATCCCGGTCACCAAGATCATGCAGGACGGCGGCCAGAAGTTCGACCCCAAGGCCTACATCCCGGCCATCGCCAGCTACTACACCAACCCGGCCGGCCAGATGGTGAGCTTCCCGTTCAACAGCTCCACCACCGTCTTCTACTACAACAAGGACGCCTTCAAGGCCGCCGGCCTCGATCCCGAAAAGGCGCCGACCACCTGGCCCGAAGTCACGCTGGCCGCGGCCAAGCTCAAGGCCGCCGGCAACAAGTGCCCGTTCACCACGGCCTGGCAGACCTGGACGCAACTGGAGAGCTTCTCGTCCTGGCACAACGTCGAATACGCGAGCAAGTCCAACGGCATGGCCGGCCTGGACGCACGGCTCAAGATCGATTCGCCGCTGCACCTGCGCCACATCGAGAACCTGTCCAACATGGCCAAGCAGGGCCTGTTCGTCTACAAGGGCCGCCAGAACATCCCCGAGGCCAGCTTCGTCTCGGGTGAATGCGCCATGATCAACACCTCCTCCGGCTTCTACGGCAACGTCGCCAAGAACGCCAAGTTCGCCTATGGCGTGGCGCCCCTGCCCTACTACCAGGACGTGCCCGGCGCACCGCAGAACACGGTGATCGGCGGTGCAAGCCTGTGGGTCATGTCGGGCAAGAAGGCCGACGAATACAAGGGCGTGGCCCAGTTCTTCAGCTACATCTCGCGCCCCGAGGTGCAGTCGGCCAGTCACAAGCGCACCGGCTACCTGCCGGCCACCACGGCGGCTTTCGAGCTGACCGAGAAGTCCGGCTACTACAAGCAGAACCCCGGCACCGACGTGGCCGTGAACCAGATGATCCGCAAGGTGACGGACAACAGCAAGGGTCTGCGCCTGGGCAACCTGCCGCAGATCCGCGCCGTGGAAGACGAGGAACTGGAACAGGTCTGGGCCGGCAAGAAGTCACCCAAGGAAGCGCTGGACAGCATCGTGAAGCGCGGCAACGAGTTGCTCGAACGCTTCCAGAAGGCCAACAAGTAAGGCATCGTCCGTCGAAGGAGCCAGGGCCGGCGACGGTTTTGCGCTCCTCTTCTTTTGTGGCCCTCCGCCTCCGGCTTCCGGGTGGCGCCGAGGGCAAGCTAGTTGGAGCCCCATGGAAAAACGCGTTCTGTTCCGCTCGGCCTGGCTGCCCTGGCTGCTGCTGGCACCCCAGGTGATCGTCATCTCGGTCTTCTTCTTCTGGCCCGCGGGCCAGGCGCTGCTGCAATCCTTCCAGCTGCAGGACGCGTTCGGCTCCTCCACCGAATGGGTCGGCTTCGAGAACTTCCAGACGCTGTTCAGCGACCCGGGCTACCTCGCCTCGTTCAAGACAACGGCGGTGTTCTCCGTGCTGGTGGCGGGCATCGGCATCGCGCTGTCGCTGATGCTGGCCGTGTTCGCCGACCGCGTCATCAAGGGCGCGCTGTTCTACAAGACGCTGCTGATCGTGCCCTACGCCGTGGCGCCCGCAGTGGCCGGCGTGTTGTTCGTGTTCATGTTCTCGCCGTCGCTGGGCGTGGTGGCCTATGCGCTGGGCAAGCTCGGCTTCGACTGGAACCATCTGCTCAACGGCACGCATGCGATGACGCTGATCGTGGTGGCTGCGGTCTGGAAGCAGATCTCCTACAACTTCCTGTTCTTCCTCGCTGGCCTGCAGTCGATCCCGAAATCGCTGATCGAGGCCGCCGCCATCGACGGCGCGCGGCCGTGGCGCCGCTTCTGGACGATCCAGTTCCCGCTGCTGTCGCCCACCACGTTCTTCCTGCTGGTGATCAACGTGGTCTACGCGTTTTTCGACACCTTCGCCATCGTCGACGCGGCCACGCACGGCGGCCCGGGGCAGGACACCTCGATCCTGGTCTACAAGGTGTATTACGACGGCTTCAAGGCCATGGACCTCGGCGGCTCGGCCGCGCAGTCGGTGGTGCTGATGGTGATCGTCGTGGCGCTCACCGTGGTGCAGTTCAAGTTCGTCGAGAAGAAAGTGAACTATTGAACACCCCCAGTCTTCGCGCGCTACGTGTCGCTCGCCAACCCCCTTGCAGGGGGCAACACCAGCGGTCCGGCAAAGCCGGTCCCGCGGTGTTCCTGGAACGCGCGTCTGTTGGCAACGAGCTGCCTCGGCGGCCATTTCTTCCACAAAGATTTCTATGAAGGTCAACCATGGTTGAACGCCGCGGTACTCTAGGCATCCTCGCCCACGTCATCATGATCGTCGGCGTCGTCATCGTCGCCTTCCCGCTCTATCTGGCCTTCGTGGCCTCGACCCACACCGCGCAGGAGATCGTGCAGGCGCCGATGCCGATGCTGCCCGGCGGCCACATGTGGGAAAGCTACAAGATCGCCCTGTTCGGCGGCGGCGCCAGCGAAGGCGGCGGCTCGGACGCACCCGTGGCCCGCATGATGTGGGTCAGCTTCGTCACGGCCATGGTGATCACCATCGGCAAGATCGCCATCTCGCTGCTGTCGGCGTTTGCCATCGTGTACTTCCGCTTCCCGCTCAAGGGTTTCTTCTTCTGGGCGATCTTCGTCACGCTGATGCTGCCGGTGGAGGTGCGCATCGGCCCGACCTACAAGGTCGTGTCCGACCTGGGCATGCTCAACAGCTATGCCGGCCTGACGATCCCGCTGATTGCCTCGGCCACCGCCACCTTCCTGTTCCGCCAGTTCTTCCTGACCGTGCCCGACGAGTTGCTCGAGGCCGCGCGCATGGACGGCGCCGGCCCGATGCGCTTCTTCAAGGACATCCTGTTGCCGCTCTCCAAGACCTCCATGGCCGCGCTGTTCGTCATTCAATTCATCTACGGCTGGAACCAGTACCTGTGGCCGCTGCTGGCCACCACCAGCGAAGACATGTACCCCGTGGTGATCGGCATCAAACGCATGATCTCCGGCGGCGACGGCCAGACCGGCTGGAACGTGGTCATGGCCACCGCGCTGCTGGCCATGCTGCCGCCCGCGCTGGTCGTGATCCTCATGCAGAAATGGTTCGTCAAAGGCCTGGTCGACACTGAAAAATGAACCGAGCCCCCGTTCGCACTGAGCTGGTCGAAGTGCCGTCGCCAGCACCCAAGGCTGCGACAAGCTCAGCCCGAACGGCCATTTGAAAGCCGTACATTTTGGCCTTCAAACCATAACCAATCTGCGCCACCAGCTCCTTAATCGATAGCAAACAACACCAACCGACATGGCTTCCATTTCCCTGAAAAACGTCATCAAGCGCTACGGCTCGGGCAAAACCGAGGTGAAGGTGCTGCACGGCGTCAACGCCGAAATCAAAGACCACGAGTTCATCGTCATCGTCGGCCCGTCGGGCTGCGGCAAATCCACGCTGCTGCGCATGGTGGCGGGGCTCGAAGAGGTGAGCGAAGGCGACATCTGCATCGGCGGCAAGGTGGTCAACCGGCTCGAGCCCAGCGAACGCGACATCGCCATGGTGTTCCAGAACTACGCGCTCTACCCGCACATGACCGTGTTCGACAACATGGCCTACGGCCTGAAGATCGCCAAGGTGCCGGTCGACGAGATCAAGACCCGTGTCGACAAGGCCGCCAAGATCCTGGAACTCGGCCACCTGCTGGACCGCAAGCCCCGCGCGCTCTCCGGCGGCCAGCGCCAGCGTGTGGCCATGGGCCGCGCCATCGTGCGCCAGCCCCAGGTGTTCCTGTTCGACGAGCCGCTGTCCAACCTCGACGCCAAGCTGCGCGTGCAGACCCGGCTCGAAATCCAGAAGCTGCACCGTGAACTCGGCATCACCTCGCTGTTCGTGACCCACGACCAGGTCGAGGCCATGACCCTGGCCCAGCGCATGATGGTGATGAACGCCGGCTACATGGAACAGTTCGGCACGCCCGAAGAGGTGTATTCCCGCCCGGCCACCACCTTCGTCGCCAGTTTCATGGGATCGCCGCCGATGAACCTGCTGACCAAGGGGCCGAACGAGCGCCTGGGCGGCAAGGCTGGCGCCACGCTCGGCATCCGGCCCGAGCACCTGGACGTGACGACCGATGCGTCCGCGGGCTGGGCGCTCGAAGTCGAAACGCTGGAAATGCTCGGCGCCGAACGGCTGATCTACTGCCGCATGAACGGCGAGCAGATCATCGTGCGCACCGACGAGAACCACACGCCGCCGGCCGTCGGCGCGACCATCCACGTCACGCCGCGGCTGGACCGCCTGCACTGGTTCGACACCGCCACCGGCAAAAGGATCTGAAGGCAGCGCACCATGCACGACATCCAGAAAAACTGGCCCTATCCACGCTGGGTCGGCCACCGTGGCGCTGGCAAGCTCGCGCCGGAAAACACCATGGCCGCGTTCCGCCTCGGCGCGGCGCACGGCTACCGCATGTTCGAATGCGACGTGAAGCTCAGCGCCGATGGCGTGGCCTTCCTGATGCACGACGACACGCTGGACCGCACGACCAACGGCCACGGCATCGGCGGCGAACTGAATTGGCGTGAGCTCTCCCAACTCGACGCGGGCGGCTGGCATTCGCGCGCCCATGCCGGCGAGCCGCTGGCCACGCTGGCCAACGTCGCCCGGTATTGCCTGGCCAACGGGTTTTTCCTGAACATCGAGATCAAGCCCACGCCGGGCGCCGAGTACCGCACGGGCGAAGCCGTGGCCGAGCAGGCTGCCCGGCTCTGGCGGGGCCAGGCCGTGCCGCCGCTGTTGACATCGTTCCAGGTCGAGTCGCTGCGTGGCGCACGCGCCGCCAAGGGCGATGGCGCCGCAGCCCTGCCGCGCGGCCTGCTGCTCGAACACCTCTGGGATGGCTGGTTCGAAGCCGCGCTCGAACTCGAATGCGTGGCCGTCGTCTGCAACCACGCGCTGTGGGACGCGGCCACCGTGGCCCGCGTCCGGCAGGCCGGCCTGCGCACGCTGAGCTACACCGTGAACGACGAATGGGCGGCGCAGCGCCTGATCGACCTCGGCACCGACGCCATCATCACCGACCGCGTGGATCGGTTCGCGCCAGCCGGCTGAACCCGCATACGGCGCACGCCCGGGCCCGCGAACGGCGTGGCGAGGAACACGCGCGAGGGGTAGACTTGTGGCCGCGGGCGCGCCGCGCCGGCCGCCCCGAACCCGCTCCGAACCCCAAGTTGCCTGTCCGAATGCCCGCAGACCTGCCGTACTCGCCGTTCGAGTCTTCGTCCGACCTGCTGCGCCGGTGGCGCCGCCTGTCGCGCGCCATCGCGCGGCTCGGTGCGCCGGTCTGCACGCTGCTGTTCGCCGCCTGCATCTCGGCGGGATCGCTGGGACTGACCGCCCTGTTCCTGAAACTCAACGGCGCGAGCCAGATGGGTGACGCGTTCTGGATCTCGCTGCTCGTGCCCTTGCCGATGACCCTGGTTTTCGGCGGCATCACCTTCGTGCTGATCATCGCGCTCGAAAATTCGCGCAGCCACCTCGATCAGCTCGCCATGACCGACGCGCTCACCGGCATTCCGAACCGGCGCCGCTTCACGCTCACCGCCCGGCGCGAAATCGAGCTCGCGCACCGCCATCACCTGCCGTTGGCGCTGTTGAGCCTGGACATCGACCGCTTCAAGCTCATCAACGACGCCTATGGCCACGCCGTCGGCGACCAGGTTCTCGTCGAAGTCAGCCGGCGTTGCCGACGCGTGCTGCGCACCACGGACATCCTGGCGCGCTGGGGCGGCGAGGAATTCGTGATCCTGCTGCCCAACACCCCGAGCGACCATGCGCACCAGCTGGCCGAGCGGCTGCGGCTGGCCGTGGCGAAATCGCATCAGTTGTTGGTGCAGCAGCAGCCGGTCTGGGTCACGGTGAGCATCGGCGCCGCCGGCATCGCGCCCGGCGAGGCGGCCACCCTGGAGGCGCTGCTGCAAACGGCCGACGAGGCCCTGTACCACGCCAAGAACAGCGGGCGCGACCAGGTCTTCTCGGCCGCCTGGGCCGCGAAACGCTCGGGTGCGCGGGCCTGAAACGGGTTCAGCGCCTTGCGCGCCCTTGGCCGCGCAGCAGCCAGAGCTGGCTCGTCGCCACGCCGACGACCAACGCGGCATAGGTCGCCATCTTGCCGTCGTGGCCGAAGGATGCGAGGCCAACGCACAGCAACGCGGTACCTACTATGAAGTTGATAGTTGCCTGAGCAGGAACGCTAGGCGTGAAAGGCCCTTTTTTCATGAAAATTCGCGCGCCCAAGGTGGTCAGCAAAGCGACCCCCGCCGCTGGCGCGAGAAAATTCAACACATGCATCAAAGAATCTAAAGGTCCCATAGTTTGAATTTTCAGGCTTTGATCTGACGCAAGCGCCGAGACGCGCCGCAAATTTTATAATCCGACAATGGCAGTCTGGGCATTAGGCATCAATCACACGACCGCGCCGCTGGATCTGCGCGGCCGGTTCGCGTTCGCCATCGACCAGATCGCCCCCACGCTGCAGGGTTTGCGCTCGGCCCTGGCCGGCCCGCGCACCGGCGGGCCCGAGGCCGCCATCATCTCCACCTGCAACCGCACCGAGGTCTATTGTGCAGGCGACCAGCATGCGCTGGACCATACGGTGGACTGGCTGGCCCAGGCCGGCGGCGTCTCGCCGCTGCTGTTGCGCTCGCACGCGTACACGTTGCAGGACGGCCTGGTGGCGCGGCATGCCTTCCGGGTGGCCAGCGGGCTCGATTCCATGGTGCTCGGCGAGGCGCAGATCCTGGGCCAGATGAAGGACGCGATCCGTGTGGCCGACCAGGCCGGCGCGCTCGGCACCACGCTCAACCAGTTGTTCCAGCGCTCGTTCTCCGTGGCCAAGGAAGTGCGCAGCGCCACCGAGATCGGCGCGCATTCGATCAGCATGGCCGCCGCCGCCGTGCGCCTGGCCGGGCAGTTGTTCGAAGACCTGGGCCAGGTCAAGGTGCTGTTCGTGGGCGCCGGCGAAATGATCGAACTCGCCGCCACCCATTTCGCGGCCAAGAACCCCAAGGGCATCGCCATCGCCAACCGCACGCTCGAGCGCGGCGAAAAGCTGGCCACCCGTTTCGGCGGCGAGGTGATGCGCCTGGCCGACCTGCCGAGCCGGCTGCACGAATTCGATGCCGTGGTGAGCTGCACCGCCAGCACCTTGCCGATCATCGGCCTGGGCGCGGTGGAGCGGGCGCTGAAGGCGCGCAGGCACCGGCCGATGTTCATGGTCGACCTGGCCGTGCCGCGCGACATCGAGCCCGAGGTCAAGGCGCTCGAAGACGTCTTCCTCTACACCGTGGACGACCTGGCCAGCGTGGTGCAGACCGGCCAGGCGAACCGCCAGGCGGCCGTGGCCCAGGCCGAGGCCATCATCGATGCCGGTGTGCAGAGCTTCATGCACTGGATGGACCAGCGCCATCCGCAGAGCGGCGTGGTGCCCCTGATCCAGCAGCTCAATGCGCAGGCCGATGCCTGGCGCGCGGGGGAAATGGCCCGCGCGCGCAAGCTCCTGGCCAAAGGCGAAGACGTGGACGCGGTGCTCGAAGCCATGGCGCGCGGGCTCACGCAGAAGATGCTGCACGGCGCCATGGCCGAACTGCACGCGGGAGACGCCGCCGCGCGTGAACACACGGTGCAGGCGATCCAGAAGCTGTTCCTGCGCAAAGAACGTTAGCGACGCTGCATCGCGCGCCGTGCCGGCGCCAGCGTCACCCATTCGGCGCTTCCTTCCTCTCTTTCTTTCTTCCGGCCCGCGGCGCCCAGCCCGGCCCACGTGTTCACCCCAGGATTGCCTTGAAACCCTTTCTCCGCCAACAACTCGACCGCTACGCCTTCCGGCTGGCCGAACTCGACTTCCTGCTGTCGCGCGAAGACATCATGAACGACATGCCGCAGTTCCTGCTGCTCTCGCGCGAGCACAACGACGTGGCCCAGGTCGCCAGCCGTTATGCGCGCCACACGCAACGCGAGGCCGACCTGGCCGCGGCCCGCGAGATGCAGGCCGACCCCGAGATGGCCGAGATGGCCGCAGAGGAAATCGCCTCCGCCGAGGCGGAACTGGCCAAGCTCGAGGACGAACTGCAGCGCATGCTGCTGCCCAAGGACCCGGACGACAGCCGCAATGCTTTCATGGAAATCCGCGCCGGCACCGGCGGCGACGAATCGGCGCTGTTCGCGGCCGACTTGCTGCGCATGTACACGCGGTTCGCCGAGCGCCAGGGCTGGCGCACCGAGATCATGAGCGCATCGGAAAGCGAACTCGGCGGCTACAAGGAAGCGGTATTGCGGCTCGAAGGTGACAAGGTCTACGGCGCGCTGAAGTTCGAGTCGGGCGGCCACCGCGTGCAGCGCGTGCCCGCCACCGAAACCCAGGGCCGCATCCACACCAGCGCCTGCACCGTGGCCGTGATGGCCGAACCCGACGAGCAGGAGGCCATCAAGATCAACCCGGCCGACCTGCGCATCGACACCTACCGCGCCAGCGGTGCGGGCGGGCAGCACATCAACAAGACCGATTCGGCGGTGCGCATCACCCACATCCCGACCGGCATCGTCGCCGAATGCCAGGACGGCCGCAGCCAGCACAGCAACAAGGCGCAGGCGCTGAAGGTGCTGACCGCGCGCATCCATGAAAAGGACCGCAGCGAGCGTGCCGCCAAGGACGCCGCGCTGCGCAAGGGCCTGATCGGCAGCGGCGACCGCAGCGACCGCATCCGCACCTACAACTTCCCGCAGGGCCGGCTCACCGACCACCGCATCAACCTCACGCTGTACAAGCTGGCCAACATCATGGAAGGCGACCTCGGCGACGTGATCGACGGGCTGCGCAGCGCCCATGAGGCCGAACAGCTCGCCGAGCTGGAGATCGGCGCCGTGGCGCAGAATTGACCGGCGGGCTCAGAGCTCCAGCGTGTAGAGCTGTGCCGCGGCGCGCTCCTCTGGGTTGTGGCTGGACAAGGCGCGCTGCCAGGCCGGGTCGTTGCCGATGTGTTCGGGCGTGAGCCCCTTCGTCATGACGCCGACTTCTTCGGAGGCGGCGTCGATGTCGGACATGTGGACCTTGTTCTCGTCGAAAAACCGGGCGACCATGCCGTCGCCGGCGTCGATCAGGACCAGGAATTTCACGGGTTTGCTTTCCATGGCGAGCGCCCTTTTTTCTTTCGGATGAAGCGGACAGCTTATTCGATTTGCACGCGAACAGGCCGCGTGCAGACCATGAGACCGGGCCATGGCTGGCGCCCGGGATCGGCACCGCAAAGTGCACTCTATTCAAGGAATCTCATGGCTCGTTCCATCAACAAAGGCCCCAAGCCCAGCGGCGGCTACGCTCGCGTGTCGTCCAAATCCCTCAAGGAGGCGCAGGAAAAAAGCGCCCGGCGCATGGCACCGCGGCCCGAGCCGGCCGGCCTGGGCAAGCGGGGGCAGGCACCGCTGCGCCGCGAGTCGGTCTATGCCGACGCCGTGGGCAGCCTGCAGGCCGCGCTGGTGCGCGCGCAGAAGCACGGCATCGCCAAGGTCGACGCGCGCATGTTGCTGCTGCACGCCGTGGGCAAGGATCCGCTCGACGCGGCCTGGCTGATCGCCCACGAACAGGACCCGCTGACCGCCAAGCAGGCCACCGATTACGGCGATGCCTGCGCGCGCCGCCGGGCCGGCGAACCGGTGGCCTACATCGTCGGCCACAAGGAATTCCACGGCCTGCGCCTGGCCACCGATGCGCGTGTGCTGGACCCGCGCGACGACACCGAGACGCTGGTCGACTGGGCGCTGGAACTCACGGCGGAACGCGTGCTGGACCTGGGCACGGGCAGCGGCGCCATCGCGCTGGCCATCAAGTCGAACCGCCCGGACTGGAAGGTCTGCGCGGTCGACGCCAGCGCCGACGCGCTGACGGTGGCCAGGGCCAATGCCGCGCGCCTGGGGTTGGACGTCGACTTCCGGCACGGCGACTGGCTGGCGCCGTTGCGCACCGAGGCCGGCGCCGAGCAGTTCGACCTGGTCGTGTCGAACCCCCCCTACATCCCCGAAGCCGACCCGCATCTGGCCGCGTTGAAGCACGAGCCGCTGGCCGCGCTGGCCTCTGGCACGGACGGGCTGGATGACATCCGCCGCATTGTCGCCGACACGCCGGCCCATTTGCGGGAGGGTGGCTGGCTGCTGCTGGAGCACGGCCACGACCAGGCGGCGGCTGTGCGCGACTTGCTGCGGCAGGCGGGTTTCGGCGACGTCGGTTCGCGCCTGGACCTGAGTGGCATAGAGCGCTGCAGCGGCGGAAAAATCAGCGCAGCCAGCTATCAAAAGTGAAGCGTCCAGCGAGGAAAGCCCCGCCGGGCGGTGGCTCTCGCCGCCGCGGCCAGGCAGGCCGGCCCCGGTAGTGAAATAATCACGGCATTATCTGCAGCATGGCGTCCGCGCCAATCCAAGGAGTTATTCGATGAGCGACGCACAACAACG
Organism: Rhodoferax koreense; assembly: GCF_001955695.1. Lineage (NCBI taxonomy): Bacteria > Pseudomonadati > Pseudomonadota > Betaproteobacteria > Burkholderiales > Comamonadaceae > Rhodoferax > Rhodoferax koreensis. Next base: position 4,603,986 of record NZ_CP019236.1, read on the forward strand.
CATCGATGCGCTGGTCAAATCCAGCGACGTATTGCTTTTCATGAAGGGCACGGCCAGCTTCCCGCAATGCGGCTTTTCCGGCCGCGCCATCCAGTTGCTGAAGGCCTGCGGCGTTGACACCAAGACGGTCAAGACCGTGAACGTGCTCGAAGACGACGGCATCCGCCAGGGCATCAAGGAATACAGCAACTGGCCGACCATTCCGCAGCTCTATGTGAAAGGCGAATTCATCGGCGGCTCGGACATCATGATGGAGATGTACGAGTCCGGTGAATTGCAGCAAGTGCTCGGCGCCACGACCTCTTGAGCCGACGGCCCCGCGCGGGCCGTTGCGCTTGCTCCTGAAAACCCACGGATGGCCCCTTCGGCCGCCGTGGGTTTTCGTGTGTCTGGAGCAGCAAATTCCCGCGCTGACCTGTCGCAAAAGCAAGACAGTCCGTGAAAACTTCACGTTGTGGGTTGGCACGGCTTATGCTGGAATGAAGTGGTGTTCGACCCAAGGAGATTTCAATGGAATCGCGTAGCCTTGTACCGCAGACATCATCCTTCACCCTGCCGTTGGCCAGCGTGCGCAGCGTCTATCAGACGGTGGAAGTCGAACGCAAGCTCGCCAAGCTTCCCGAAAAGGAGCACGAGAACCTGCGCACCACCTACGAGCGCATGCTCGAACGCGGACCCGAACGTTTCCAGGTGAAGCCTTCAGGCGTGCCAGAAATGGCCGGGCTTTACCAGGGTCTGCCCAACTTCACCGACGTGATCGACGACGTGCGCCGCCATGTCGCCCTGAGCCAGGACAGCCGCGACGGTCTGGAGGTCACGCCCATCCTGCTGCTGGGCCCGCCGGGCATCGGCAAGACGCATTTCGCAAAGAAGCTGGCCGACCTGCTCGGCACCGGCATGAGCCTCGTGCCCATGAGTTCGATGACGGCCGGCTGGTTGCTGTCGGGCTCGAGTTCTCAATGGAAGGGGGCCAAGCCTGGCAAGGTGTTCGAGGCCCTGGTCGACGGGCAATATGCGAACCCGGTGATCGTCGTCGACGAGATCGACAAGGCCAGCGCCGACGCGCAATACGACCCGCTCGGCGCGCTGTACAGCCTGCTCGAACACGATACGGCGAAGAACTTCACCGACGAATTCGCCGAAGTCGCCATCGACGCGAGCCAGGTGATCTGGATCACCACGGCCAACGACGAACGCAGTATTCCCGAGCCGATCCTGAACCGCATGAACGTCTTCGAGATCGCCCCGCCGACCTTCGACGCCGCACGGCAGATCGCGCGCAACCTGTACCAGTCCATCCTTGGCGAACACGGCTGGGGCGAACGTTTCGACCCCGAGCCTTCGAACGACCTGCTGGACCAGCTCGCCGAACTCGCGCCCAGGGAAATGCGGCGCGCGCTGATGACGGGCTTCGGCAACGCAAGGCTGGACCGGCGCGATGCCGTCAAGACCGAAGACTTGCCGCGTGCCGGCGCGGGCAAGACACGCATGGGGTTCATCCAATAGAAGCGAGCGATACGGCCCGGTAAACTCAAGCATTGGCGGCGTACATGCCGCGCCGCCAATGCCCGCATGAATTTCACCTCCAGCCTGCTGCTCATTTTTGCGCTGATCGTCGCCAGCGGATTCTTCTCGATCGCCGAGATTTCACTCGCCGCCTCTCGCCGTCTGCGCCTGCGACAGATGGCCGACGAGGGCGACGCGCGCGCCGAACAGGTGATCCGCGTGCAGGATCAACCCGGACATTACTTCACCGTGGTGCAGATCGCCCAGAACGGCGTGGCGATCCTGGGCGGCATCGTCGGCGAAGGCGCGCTCAGTCCCTGGTTCACCCTGTTCTTCGAACTATGGCTCGGTGCTGCCGCGGCTGAAACGGCGGGGTTCCTGACGTCGTTCCTCATCATCACCTCGCTGTTCATCCTGTTCGCCGACCTGTTCCCGAAGCGCCTGGGTCTCACTGCCCCGGAAAGCGCGGCGGTGCGCGTCATCGGGCCGATGCAGGCGTGCATGACCGCGCTGAAGCCGCTGGTGTGGATCTACAGCAAGGGCGCCGATGGCCTGTTCCGGCTTTTCGACCTGCCGGCGCAGCGCGACGACCGCATCACCTCGGCCGATATCCTCGCCATGACCGAGGCCGGCACGCGCGCCGGCGTGCTGGCCGCACGCGAGCAACAGGTGATCGCCAACGTCTTCGAACTCGACACCCGCACGGTGTCCAGCGCCATGAGCCAGCGCGACCGCATTGCGTTCTTCCTGCGCGATGACCCGGACAGCGTGATCCGCCTGCGCATCGCGGCCGAGCCCTACTCCACCTACCCGGTCTGCGAAGGTGACATCGACCATGTGGTGGGTTATGTCGACGCCAAGGACCTGTTCCAGCGCGTGCTGAACAACCAGCCGATCTCCTTGACCGACGACGCGTTGGTGCGCAAGGTGCTGATGGTGCCCGACCGGCTGACGCTCGGCGAGGTGCTGGAGCAGTTCCGCCAGGTACATGAAGACTTTGCGGTCATCATCAACGAATACAGCCTGGTGGTCGGCGTGGTCACGCTGAATGACGTGATGAGTACCGTGATGGGCGACCTGATCTCGTCGCCGCAGGACGAGGACCGCATCGTCCGCCGCGACGAAAATTCCTGGCTGATCGACGGCGTGACCTCGATCCAGGACGTGTTGCACGCCCTGTCGCTGGACACACTGCCGCATGAGGAAGATTACGAAACCCTGGCCGGGTTCATGATGGTGATGCTACGGCGGGTACCGCGCAAGACCGATGCCGTGGTCTGGGGCAACTACAAGTTCGAGGTGCTCGACGTCGACAGTTACCGCATCGACCAGGTGATGGTGTCGCGCATCACGCCGCTGCCATCGACGACGCCCTCTTCACCGGCGGGTTTCAGTTGACCTTCCGACCCTGCATGAGTTGCCGGATGAAATTGGCTGGAATGGCGTAGGTGATGCCGGAAGGGTTGGTCAGCGCGGACTCCTTCGTGCCCTTGACGAACACCATGTTGATCACGCCCAGCACCTCGCCGGTGTCGGCATCGAACATTGGTCCCCCGCTATTGCCGGGATAGGCCGTTCCGTCAAGCTGGAAGATATTGAACGTCCCTTCGCGCAGGCTGCGGATCACGCGTTCGGTCAATTGCTGCCCATTGGCGGCGGGCAAGGAAATCGCGGTGATCGAAGACACCATGCCACGGTGCGTGACGGGTGAAAACCCCAGCGCACCGCCGATGGGAAAGCCCATGAAAGCGACCGCCTGGCCTTCACGGACGGTGTCCGAGTCGCGCAGTGCCAGGCCCGGCAAAGGCGCACCGTCGACTTGCAGCAGGGCCAGATCATGCACGCGATCGACCTCGAGCACCGCCGCCTTGCGGGTTTCCCATTCGCCCTTCGGCGTGCGCACCTGCACCACCAGGTCGGCGCCGCCGTTGTCCTCACCGGGGCCGATCAGCACATGGGCATTCGTGACGGCCTGATTACCGGCTCCGACAACGAAACCGGTGCCGCGCAAAGCGAACCTTGGGCTGTTGGTGCTCTTGAAATATCCAACCAGCAGAATCGAAGGTTTGACCATGCCGATGACGCCTGGCATATCGGCCCATGCGGTGCCCGACGCCCAGAGGCCGCTCAAAAGGACGCAGGCAAGCAGGTACCAGTTGAAGGATTGGCGGCGCATGGCAGGCTGTGCGCTGGTCAAAGGCTCTTCAGCATTTCGCCGACCTCGGCCTGAGCGGGAAACTTGTCGCCGAGTTTGGCCAATTCCGTCAGGAGGGGCTTGGCCTGCCCCTTGTCACCGGATTTCAGGTAGATCTTGGCCAGATTCAGCTTGAATATGGGATTCTGCGGCTGCAGGTCGACGGCTTTCTTCTGCCAATCGAGCGCCTTGGCCGGCTCGTTCTGGTCGAGCAGCAACATGGCCAGGGTGTCGATGAAGGCGGGCTGGTTGGGCATCAGCGCATTGGCCTTTTCAGCATAGCTCACGGCCTTGTCCTTCTTGAGCTGACCACTGACCCATGCCAGGTTGTTGAACGCGGCGGCATTGTCCGGCTGAATCTGAACCACTGCGCTATACAGTTTCTCGGCGGTGGCATAGTCCTTCTTAGACAGGGCCGTGTCTCCCTGGTAGAAGAGGAAGGCGACATCCTTCGGATGTTCCTTGATCCAATTGGCCGAGAATTTCTCCGCATCGGCCGTGCGTCCTGCGGCGACCATGGTGGCGTGGAGCTTCAATGCGGGCTCGACCGCACCGGTTTGTTTCAACCCGGTTTGGTAGGCGGCGATAGCTTCATCCCACTTCTTTGCGAAAGCGTAGCTGTCACCTTCGAGCAGGTAGCCGATGCTTTCTTTCGGCCGCTGGCGCTGGATGGTGCGTGCCGTGGTAACCGCCGCCTGGTAGTTGTTAGCACCGGCGTCCATCATGACAAGAGCGCGTTGCGCATCAAGGTAATCGGGCTTGAGCGACAAGGCCTTGTTCAGGCTCTGCCTTGCACTTTCCTTGTTCTTGTCGGCCATGTAGGCTTCGGCCAGTCGCATCTGAACCTGCGGAGCCTGCGGCTGCAGGGCGGCGGTCTTGGTGAATGTCGTGATGGCCTGGTTGACCTCGCCGCTCGCCAGCTGTGCACGACCCAAGGCATCGAGCAACTCAGGCTTGTCGGGAATCACGGACAGGGCACTTTGCGCGGCGGACACGGCTTGCTTGGAATCCCGATTGCGCAGCAGGTAGTCGATCAACAACAGTCTTGGCTGGACGTCACTGGGATTGGCATTGACCGCATTGGTAATGAGTCCCGCCACCTCATCCTTCGTCCCACCGGCGCGGGCGCGCAGTTCTGCCAGAGCCAACAGCGCCTGTCCGTTCTTTGGCTCCTTGGCCAGGACGTTCTCGAAGCGCGCCTTCGCCTGATCCGGCTTTTTGTCCGCCATGTCCAACGCCGCCAGGCTGGCAACCGCCGGAAAGTACGTGGGGCTGATTTTCAAGGCCGCTTCGAAGCTGTTGCGTGCCGCCGCGGTGTCCTTCATCGCCAACTGGGTCCTGCCGCGAAGGTTGGCCGCCAGCGGGCTCGCCGGTTGTTTCTTCTCTAGGCCGGCAATCGCCTTCAGGGCCTTGTCGTAGTCTTTCCGGCGCAGGTTGGCACTGATCAGCGCCAGATCCGCCGTCACGCCGGCATCCGAAGAAGCGATATTTTCAAGTTCCACGAACGCGGCGTTGGCATCACCCCCGATCAAGTGTGTCAATGCCAGCGAGGTGCGATTGCGGACGTCCTTCGGATTGAGCTTGGTCGCCTTGGCGAAAGCGTCCTCGGCCTTCTTGACGTCGCCATTCTGCAGGTAGACCTCACCAGCCAGCGACAGGAGGCTGGGGTCGGTATCGATCTTCGGCATGACAGGGGTCAACGTGGCCAGCGCCTTGTCCGGCTGACCGGTACGCAGATAGGTCATCGTCAGCAACCGTCGCGCGCTCAATGATTCCGGATTGGCCTGCACAACCTTGCTCAGGTACACCTCAGCCTGCAGGAAGGAATTCAGTTGGAACTCGATGGCGCCCGCGAGTTGCATCGTCTTCACATTCTCGGGCGCAATCTTCAGCAGTTGCAACACGAGTTCCCTGGCTGCCGGAAACTCCTTGTTCTGGTAGGCATACTGGGCCTCGAAATACTTGGTCTGCGGGTGTGCCGGCGCCACCTTCTTCAGTGCCTCGAGTTCCTTCTTGGCATCCTCGAGCTTGTTTTGTTGCAGCAGGATATTCAATACGCCCGCACGGCCGGTGAGATAGTCCGGCTTGATTTCGAAGGTCTTGCGGTATGCAGCGAGTGCCCCGTCCAGATCGCTCTTCGCAAAGACCAGAAAATCGCCCTTGAGTTTCCACACATCGGGATTTTGTGGCGCCTTTGCCGTCAAGTTGTCGATGAGTGTGGAGGCGCCTGCAAAGTCCTTGATCTCGACCTGGCTTCGCGCCTGGGCGATCATGGCGTTCACGTTCGACGGCTCGGCCGCCAGCGCGCTGTCCAATGCCGCTCGCGACTGTTCGGTCATGCCCTGCGCTGCGTAGGCATTGCTCAACACGATCAGGAAATCCGCCTTGGCAGCGGGTGCGGTCAGTTGGACCTTGCCCAGGTCATCGGTGATCTTGCGGAACTTGCCCTGCGCGGCCAGCGCTTTGGCCAGTGGTGGCACCACCTGGTCATCGGGGTACTTGAGGTCGCGTGCCTTGGCGAATTCGATTTCCGCAGCCGCGGCCTCTCCACTGTTGATCAAGGCCGTGCCAAGCAGGAAACGGGCCTCCGCGGAGTCCGGCTTCTTGAGCAGGAGGTTCTTGATCTGGATCGCGGCTGCCTTGTTGTCGTTCTTGGCCAGATATTCCTTGGCCGAAGACATGAGCTTGTCGGGATCGTCACCCCCGCAGGCGACGAGCAAAAGGGAGATCAGCAGCGCGGGGACGATTCTGGAGGCATTCATTTCGAGGATCTCTGAGAAAGGGGGTGGAGGCGGAACTGATTCACTTCAGCCCCAGTCGATGCATCAAGTCGTAGAGCGTCGGGCGACTCACGCCCAACAACTCGGCCGCCTTGGCGATGTTGCCATTGACACGCCCGAGGGCCGCAATGATCGCGTTTTTTTCCGCGTTGTCTCTGATCGCGCGCAAATCCAGTGAGTCGTCCATCTGGTCTTCGGTTGGCTGGTCGATACCGATGTCTTCCGCGGAAATCTGATTACCGTCGGCCATGATCACCGCGCGCCGCATGCAGTTTTCCAACTCCCGGATGTTGCCTGGCCAGCCATAGGATTCGATCGCGCGAACCGCGCCCTCGTTGAGATTCAAGGTGCCACGGTTTTGTTCCTGCACGAAGCGCCGCAGGAACGAATAGGCCAGCAGCGCGGCGTCACCCTTGCGCGCGCGAAGCGGTGGAATGTTGACGACGATCTCGGCCAATCGGTAATACAAGTCTTCGCGGAAGCGGCCTTCCTTGCTCAGAGCCTTGAGGTCCTGGTGAGTGGCACACACGATTCTCACGTCCACGGGAATTTCCTGGCGTCCGCCGACACGCTCGATGGTGCGCTCCTGGAGGAACCGCAGCAGTTTGGCTTGCAGGGTGAAAGGCAGATCGCCGATTTCGTCGAGCATCAACGTGCCGCCGTTGGCGGTTTCGATCTTGCCCAGTGTCATCTTGGCAGCGCCGGTGAAAGCACCCTTCTCGTAGCCGAACAACTCGCTTTCCAGCAGGTTCTCGGGGATGGCGGCGCAATTGATGGCAACGAATTTGCCGGACTTGCGCGGCGAAGCCTGGTGCAGGCCGCGCGCCAGCACTTCCTTGCCAGTCCCACTTTCGCCGAGAAGCATCACGGTGGCGGTGCTGTTGGCCACCTTTTCGATGGTGCGACAGATGCGCAGCATCTCCGGATCACGCGTGATCAGCCCAGACAGGGCATCGGGCTGATGCATCTCCTGCAGACGGCGGTTTTCCTTCTGCAGTTCGAACATGCGGAACGCGCGCTCGATCGTGAGATTCAGCAGTTCCGGCTCAAAGGGCTTGGCGAAGAAATCGTACGCCCCCAGGGCCACGGCACGCAGGGCGTTGGCCTGGTCGTTCTGGCCGGTCAGCACGATGACCTTGGTGTCGGGCTGCACCGAAATGATCTGCTCGAGCAACCGAAAGCCCTCGCTGACACCGTCGGCATCGGGTGGCAGGCCGAGATCCATGGTCACCACCGCAGGTGCGTGGCGGCGCAATTGCACCAACGCACTTTCGCGGTCGTTCGCGGTGACCGATTCGAATCGGTCGACCGACCACTTGATTTGTTTTTGCAGTGCTGGATCGTCTTCCACGATCAGCAGGGAACGCGTCGATTCAGAGGTCATGGCACGTCCAAAAGTTGCAGGTCGGAATGGGGTTGCAGATCGAAAAGAGGGAGAAGAATGGTGACCTGGGTCCCCTTGTTGAGTTCACTCTGAACCAAGATCTTCCCCCCTAATTCCTGCACGTACAAGAAGCTTTCGTAGGCACCGATGCCCATCCCGGCTTGTTTGGTGGTTTGAAACGGCTTGAACAGCCGTTCGCGAACGAATTCTTCGGACATCCCCTGACCGGTATCCTCGACGACGATGCGGGCCTGGCCACTCGCACGGTCCAGCGTCAACTGCACGAGGCCGCTGAGTTCGGTGGCATCGAAAGCGTTCTGCACCACGTGGCCTACGATACGCTCCAGACGTTCCTCATGGCCACGAGTCACGACACGTTCGCCGAGCTTGACCTCCAGATGCCGGCCCCTGCTCGTGGCCACGGCCGCGATGCGTTGGACGATGGCCGCCAGATCGACACCCACGGCCGTACCGGTCGGCGTGGCTCCCTCACGCAATTGAAGCATCAGCTGGCGCATCCTGTCCAACGAATTTTCCACGGTCATCAGCATGTCCTGCTGGAATTCGGGGTTGGCATGCAGGCGCTTGGCGTTCTTCAGCATCAGGGACAACTGGGTCACGATGTTCTTGAGATCGTGCACCACGAAGGCCGACATCCGGTTGAAGGCATCGAATTTCCGAACCTCGAGCAGTGCCTCGGTAGCCTGCATCTGCGACAGAAAACTCGCTGCCTGTCGGCCGGCCGTCTTGAGAAGATCGTTCACCTCCCAGTTCACGTCGATGTTGGCTCGCGCACTGGCCAGCACGACGAAGCCGATCATGTCGTGGCCCACGATCAGCGGCACGATCAGCCATGCCTGCGGCATCTGTTGCAGCCAGCCTGGCAAAGCCATGGCGCCGTAGCGCTGGGGATAGGACCGGTACTCGGCCAGATTGACCACCCAGCCGCTGCTGGCCAGGAACCGGCACAGCGGCGAATCGACCGGCTCGGTGTCGGTCGTCTCCGCGAGGTTGCGCCGCGCGGTCTGGCGGAACACGGTGCCGCCGCCGCTGCTCTTCATCCACAGCCCGCCGCCGGGGCTTTCCAGCATGTCGGCCAGGCCGCGCACCACCTGCTGTCCCATCTCCTCGGGTGAATTGTTGGTCGACAGCGTCTGCGTGAATTTGAGCCACTCTTCCCGGTAGTCGTAGCGGTAACGAAAAAAGTGCTTGCCGATCAGCACCCTGAATTTCGCCCGCACCGAGCCCGACAACGCCAGGATCATCAGTCCGACGATCGCCGAGAACACCAGGCCCAGCTGCAGCGCACGCCCCCACTCGCCACCAAAGTAGCGGACGTAGTAGCCGACGCCCGAAATGAACAACAGGTAGACACCGGCGGCGAATAGCGTGGCCGAATGGAACGCCGCCTTTTGCGAAATGCGTATCTTGGAGATCCAGTCGCGCCGCCGCGTCGTCGACAAGAAGATCAGCGGCACCATCAATGCATGCACCGCGCCCCGGATGCTCAGTGCATCGGCGTCAAGCTGGTTGAAAAGCACGGCCTGCGAATACAAGTACAGGTCGAACAGGAATGTGCCGGCCAAGCCAAGGCTCACCGGTTTCACGTTCCAGCGGGAATCGTCTGTGACATTGCGATATACCTGCTCGAGCAGCACCAAGGCAAAGACCGACAGCGACATCGCGCTCATGAGCAGGAGCCCCGACGCCTCGCCGAGCCATTTGATGTCGAACCACGCAAAACCCTGCACCACGAGCCCGAAGAGCAGCAGGATCACCGCAATCGCTGGCAGCGCGGCGATACCGGCAGGCAGTTTTTCACCCAGGTTCGGTCGGCACAGAACCAACATGAAACCAAACCAGCCCGCGTAACGCAGCAAATCGCCGACGCGACCGAGCATTAGCAGCCCCGGTTGTCCGCTCAACAGGAAAGCCATGTCGGCGCAGCCCCAGACGGCACTGGCAAAGACCGCAACCAGAAGGTAGACCGAAGATGCGCTTTGCGGCCTGCTCAGCCGCATCGTCCAGAAAAGCCGCAGCGCCAGCACAAGATACAGGCTGCCTGCGAACGCGTAGCTCCAGGCCGCCAGGACGACGTTTTCCCTATCCATCGCACAAGCACATGAAGACGAAGCAACCCATCACGCCGTGCCGGTGATGATTCAACGCGAACCCTTGGCCATGAGCACCACGCCAACGGTTTCAAAAAGAATCACGACGTCCAGAAACAGCGAATGGTTCTTGACGTAATAAAGGTCGTACTGCAGCTTCTCGGCCGAGTCTTCCAGCGTCGCGCCGTAATGGTATTTGACCTGCGCCCAGCCGGTGACACCCGGCTTGACGCTCTGGCGCACTGCGTAATAGGGAATCTGGCGCGTGAGCTGATCCACGAAGTAAGGTCGCTCCGGGCGCGGTCCCACCATGCTCATCGAACCGTTGAGCACACAGAACAATTGCGGCAGCTCGTCGATGCGCACCTTGCGGATGAAGCGTCCGACACGGGTCACGCGGTCGTCCTGCGCCGAAGCCCAGCGCGGCTTGCCGTCCTGCTCGGCATCGGTGCGCATGCTGCGGAACTTGACCACGTTGAACAACCGTCCGTTGAAGCCCACGCGCTCCTGGCGGTAGAAGATCGGCCCGCGGCTTTCCATCACGATGAATGCCATCGTCACCAGCATGATCGGCAGGGTCAGCAGGATCAACACGATGGCACTGCAGATGTCGAACAGACGCTTGACCACGGTGCGAAGCCCGTCCTGGCTGAAACCATCTCCGAAGATCAGCCAGCCCGCGTTCACCGAGTCGAGCCGGATCTGGCCCTTGGTTTTCTCGAAATGCGTGGCCACGTCCACCACCCGCACGCCATGCAGCTTGCAATCGAGCAATTCGCGCAGCGGCATGCTGCCGCCACGGCGCTCCATCAGCGCAACCACGATTTCATCGACCTCGAGCTCCAGCGCGGTGTCGGTCAGCGACTTGTGCTTGGACAGGATGCCCCACGCGGAAACCTCCGACTCGGCTTCGTTGGGACTGGCGTAATAGCCGACCACGTCCACGTGCGGATCTTCGTTTTTCAGCGTCTTGCCCACCAGCGCGGCGCGCGGGCCGGTGCCGAACACCAGCACGCGGTGGCGCATCATCGACTGCGGCGTGGAGTGCGCGACGTAGACGCGGTGAATCATCACCAACACGAAGCCGATCATGGCCGACATGGCGATCGATTCACGACTGGCCAGTGCGGTGGGAAACACGGCGAACACCAGGAAGGTCAACGGGATCGCCAGCACCAGCGACAGGATCGCGCGGGCCCGCGACTGGCTGATCGAGCGGTTGTGCACACGCTGGTAGAAACCCAGCGCGGTGTTGATCACCAACATGCCGAGTGACAACAGGCACGCATGCCCCACCAGCGAGACGGCCGATGCCCAATCTTCGCCGCGCCAGACGATGGCGGCCAAGACGGCGGCGATCACCAGACCCAAATCGAAGAAAACCTGCTGCAGCGTTCGTTTGTGCAGGTAGTGGTTGAAGATTTTGATCATGCGGAAGATCCGCCCCAGCCATGCACGGACACGCGCGCCGCCCCTAACACAGCCATGGCGCGGCCGGCTCTCCTGGCAGAGACCTCGACAAAATCAGCAAGGGCTTCGAATTCATAAAAAAAGATCATTGAATATCGTTGATTGCTTGTGTTCTTCTGACTGCCGTCGCCGCGTGGCGCACTGGACTCCGGGCGGCATCACGCAGCCCACCGGCCCAAGTCCCAAGCTTGCCATTATGACTTTTTTGATATTGCGACAAGGCGGCGAACCGGCGCGCTGCCGGCGTTTTCGGCTGTATTACACATTCACCGTTCGTATTTTTCTCACGCATGGAACCGCGGTGAAAGCAGGCCAAAAGATTGCATACAGACACTCGTGGAAACTGCGGCAGCCGCACGGCCGGCGAGGCGGCGGAGCGAGGAACGCCACAACTTGCGCATTTGCGCCACAATGTTTTGAGTTTCACCCGCTCAAGGACCCCCACGATGCCTGTCACCGCCAAGACCGCCCGCCACGCCTTCGCCGCCACCCGAAAGACCTTCAAGACCGCTTCGGGCAAGACCGGCATGTTCCATTCCCTGCCTGCGCTGGCGAAGCAGTTTCCCTCGGTGAAGCGCCTGCCGGTGTCGATGCGCATCGTGCTCGAATCGGTGCTGCGCAATTGCGACGGCCAACGTGTCACGCCGGAACATGTACAACAGGTGGCCAACTGGCAGCCGAACGCCGAGCGCACCGATGAAATCCCCTTCGTGGTGTCGCGCGTTGTGCTGCAGGATTTCACTGGCGTTCCGCTGCTGGCCGATCTGGCGGCCATGCGCAGCGTGGCGCTCAAGCTCGGCAAGAAGGTCGGCCGCATCGAGCCGCTGGTGCCGGTGGACCTGGTGGTCGACCACTCGATCATGGTCGACTACTACGGCACCAAGAACGCGCTCGACCTCAACATGAAACTCGAGTTCCAGCGCAACCGCGAGCGTTACGAATTCATGAAATGGGGCATGCAGGCGTTCGAGACCTTCGGCGTGGTGCCGCCGGGCTTCGGCATCGTGCACCAGGTGAACCTCGAATACCTGGCGCGCGGCGTGCACAAGACCGCGGATGGCATGTATTACCCCGACAGCCTGGTCGGCACCGACAGCCACACCACCATGATCAACGGCATCGGTGTCGTCGGCTGGGGCGTGGGCGGCATCGAGGCCGAAGCCGCGATGCTCGGCCAGCCGGTCTACATGCTGACGCCCGACGTGGTCGGCTTCGAACTCACCGGCCACCTGCGCGAGGGGGTGACCGCCACGGATCTGGTGCTCAGCGTCACCGAAATCCTGCGCCGCGAGAAAGTGGTGGGCAAGTTCGTCGAGTTCTTCGGCGAAGGCACGCGCACACTGGCCCTGCCCGACCGCGCCACCATCGGCAACATGGCACCCGAATACGGGGCGACCATGGGCTTCTTTCCGGTCGATGAAAAGACCATCGAATATTTCAAGGGCACCGGTCGCACCAAGGGCGAAATCGAGGCCTTCGAAGCCTACTTCCGCGCGCAGGGGCTGTTTGGCGTGCCCAAGGCCGGCGAGATCGACTATTCGCAGGTGGTGAAGCTCGACCTGGGCGACGTGACCCCCAGCCTGGCCGGCCCGAAGCGGCCGCAGGACCGCATCGAACTGGGCAATGTGGCCAGCAAGTTCACCTCGCTGTTCAGCCAGCCGATCGGGGAGAACGGCTTCAACCGCCCGGCCGCGCTGCTGCACACGCGCCACCACATCCATCAGGGCGATGAAGTCGAGTCCGCCGAGAAGGTGCCGGCCACGCCACCCACCCCGGCTGGCGCACCGCGTCCGGTCATGGAGATGGAAGGCAACAAGCCGACACTGGCCGCTGCCGTGTCGGAGGTGCAGCCTCCGCCCAGGAAAACACAGACGAACGACATCTCGATCGGCAACGGCGATGTGTTGATCGCCGCCATCACCAGCTGCACCAACACCTCGAACCCGAGCGTGCTGCTGGCTGCCGGCCTGCTGGCCAAGAAGGCTGTCGAGGCCGGGCTCAAGGTCAAGCCGCACATCAAGACCTCGCTGGCCCCTGGCTCGCGCATCGTCACCGAATACCTCACGCAGACAGGACTCCTGCCTTACCTCGAAAAACTCGGCTTCTCGCTCGCAGGCTACGGCTGCACGACCTGCATCGGCAACGCCGGCGACCTGACGCCCGAACTCAACGAGGTCATCACCAAGAACGACCTGGTCTGCGCCGCCGTGCTCAGCGGCAACCGCAACTTCGAGGCGCGCATCCACCCCAACCTGAAGGCCAATTTCCTGGCCAGCCCGCCGCTGGTCGTGGCCTACGCCATCGCCGGCACGGTGACGCGCGACCTGATGACGGAGCCCGTGGGCAAAGGCAAAGGCAAGGATGGGAAGTTGAGGGACGTCTACCTCGGCGACATCTGGCCGAGCAGCGACGAAATCTACAAACTCATGAAGTTCGCGATGAACGGCAAGGCCTTCCGCGAGAACTACGCCAAGGTCAAGACCGAGCCCGGCAAGCTGTGGGAAAAGATCAAGGGCGTGACCGGCGACGCCTACACCTGGCCGCACAGCACCTACATCGCCGAGCCGCCGTTCTTCAAGGACTTCGCGCTCGACCTGCCCGCCGTGCCCGCGGATGCGGCGCAGCAGGCCGTGTCGGTGCGCGGCGCCAGCATCATGGCGCTGTTCGGCGACTCGATCACCACCGACCACATCTCGCCGGCGGGCTCGATCAAGGAGAGTTCGCCCGCGGGCCAGTGGCTGCTGGCCAACGGGGTGATGAAGGCCGACTTCAACAGCTACGGCGCGCGCCGCGGCAACCACGACGTGATGATGCGCGGCACCTTCGCCAACGTGCGCATCAAGAACCTGATGATCCCGGCGGGCGCCGACGGCTCGCGCGAGGAAGGCGGCGTGACGCTGTTCCAGCCGGCCGCAGGCGACAAGTCCAAGCCGGAAAAGATGTTCATCTTCGACGCCGCGATGAAATACATCGCCGAAGGCCGGCCCACCGTCATCTTCGCGGGCGAGGAATACGGCACCGGCTCGTCGCGTGACTGGGCAGCCAAGGGCACGCAGCTGCTGGGCATCAAGGCCGTGGTGGCCAGGAGCTTCGAGCGCATCCACCGCAGCAACCTGGTCGGCATGGGCGTGCTGCCGCTGCAGTTCGTCGGCGGCGACAGCTGGCAGTCGCTCAAGCTCACGGGCCGCGAAACGATCGACGTGATCCCGGCGCCCGACCTCAAGCCGCAGAGCATGGCCAAGCTGGTCATCGTGCGCGAGGACGGCCAGCGCGAAGAAATCGAGGTGGTGCTGCGCATCGACACGCCGATCGAGGTCGATTACTACCGGCACGGCGGCATCCTGCCCTTCGTGCTGCGCCAGTTGCTCAACGACTGACACGTAGCGGCCACGTCGTGGCTGCTGTCGCGCGGCGCGAGCGCTCCAGGGACTCGCCGCCGCATCGAATGTAAAGCGCGGCAGAATTGCGCCCATGAGCAAGCAGGCGTTGATCGCAGGAGGAGGCATCGGTGGCATGGCCGCGGCGCTGGCCTGTCGCCGCGCGGGCTGGGAGGTGCGCCTGTTCGAACGCGCGGCGGTGTTCAGCGAAGTCGGCGCCGGCGTACAACTTGGCCCCAACGTGACCAGGCTGCTGCACGACTGGGGCCTGCAGGCCGCCCTCGCCCAGGCCGCGGCTTTCCCGAAACGGCTCCAGGTCTGCGACGCCGGCACGGGCCGTGAACTCGGTGCCTTGCGGCTCGGGCAGCACATGATCGACCGCTACGGCGCCCCCTATGCCACCGTGCACCGGGCCGACCTGCACGGCGTGCTTTACGCCGCCGTGCGGGGCGAGGCTGACGTGGCCCTGAACCTCAACCAGAGCCTGGCTCATTTCACCCAGACCGCGGACACGGTATGCGTCCGCGCCGCGCCCAGCCCAGCCGCACTCGACGCCGCGCCGCCGGACATCGAGGGCGATGTGCTGATCGGCGCCGACGGCCTGTGGAGTCCGGTGCGGCAATGGTTGCTCGGCGACGGTCTGCCGCGCGTCTCCGGGCACCTGGCCTACCGCGCACTGGTGCGGCAGGACAGCCTGCCGGCCGCGCTGCGCAGCCAGCAGGTCACCGTGTGGCTGAGCCCGCGGCTGCACGTCGTGCAATATCCGGTGCGCGGTGGCGACTGGCTCAACATCGTGGCCATCGCGCAGACGCGTCTGCCGGGTCCGGTGCAGAACCTCACGCCCGACCGGCTCGACCATTGGGACCACAGCGGCAACGCGGCCGAGCTGCAGGCGCTTCTGTCCAATGCCTGTGCGGCGCTGCAAGGCGTGGTGCGGGCCGTTCCGCAATGGCGGCTGTGGCTGCTTTGCGATCGCCCGCCCATGCGAGGCCCGCACCAGCACGCGCGTGGCCGTGTCGCGCTGCTTGGCGACGCCGCGCATCCGATGCGGCCCTACCTCGCGCAGGGCGCCGGCATGGCCATCGAGGATGCGGCCGAACTCGGACGCGCCCTCAGGCTCGCCACCGATCCGACCATCGGCGTGCCCGCCGCGCTCGGCCACTATGCGCTGAACCGCTGGCAGCGCAACGCGCGGGTCCAGGCCCGCGCCGAGCGCAACGGCCGCATCTTCCATGCCACCGGGCCGCTGCGCTGGGCGCGCAACACGGCCATGGGCGTGCTGGGCGAGCGGCTGCTCGACATGCCGTGGTTGTACGGCGCGCGCTGAATGCTATCGATTTGGAAGCTATCTACGCATGCTGCATCTGCGTCAGCGCATGATTTGTCATAAATCGGTGCGCAGTTTCCAGATCTCGGGAAACAGCACCACGTCGAGCATCTTGCGCAGGTAGCTCACACCGCCGGTACCACCCGTGCCGCGCTTGAAGCCGATCACACGTTCCACCGTGGTCACGTGGCGAAAACGCCAGAGGCGGAACGCGTCCTCCAGGTCGATCAGTTCCTCGCCGAGCTGGTACAGGTCCCAATACCGCTGTGGATCGCGGTACACCATGAGCCAGGCCTGCTCGACGTCATCGCTGGCTTCGTAAGGCTTCGAGAAATCACGCGACGTGTGGCTCTGCGGCACCGGCAGGCCACGCCGCGCAAGCAGGCGCAGCGACTCGTCGTAGAGCGAAGGCGCCACAAAAGCCCGCTCGACCAGCGCGAGCAGATCGGCACGGTGTTCGTGCGGCTTGAGCATGGCGGCGTTCTTGTTGCCGAGCGCGAATTCGATGCTCCGGTACTGGTAACTCTGGAAGCCGCTGGAGCTGCCGAGGTAGGGCCGCATCGCGCTGTATTCGGGCGGCGTCATGGTGGCGAGCACGTCCCAGGAATGCACCAGTTGCTCCATGATCTTGCTCACGCGGGCGAGCATCTTGAACGCCGGGTTCAGGTCATCCGAAGCCACGCGCGCAATGGCGCCGTGCAGTTCATGCAGCATGAGCTTCATCCAGAGTTCGCTGGTCTGGTGCTGCACGATGAACAGCATCTCGTCGTGCGCCGGCGAACGCGGCTTCTGCGCGCCGAGGATGGCGTCGAGCTGCAGGTAATCGCCATAACTCATCGACTGGCTGAAGTCGAGCTGAGCCTTCTCTTCGATGACGATGTTTTCAGGGCTGGTGGAAGTGGTTGACGGCGTGGTCGATGGGGCGTGGGGGCACATGGGTTTCCTCGCGGGGCGGTATGGGCTGATCGGCCAAAGTTTGCACCTCGCTCAAAACCCGTGGTGTCGGTTAATTCCAACACCCCATAAATACTTCAACCCTAAAGCATCTTGCGGGTCAGGCGACGCGGCCGAGCAGCAAATACTCCATGAGCGCCTTCTGCACGTGCATGCGGTTCTCGGCCTCGTCCCACACGACGGACTGCGGCCCGTCGATGACCTCGGCCTCGACCTCTTCGCCGCGGTGCGCAGGCAGGCAGTGCATGAACAACGCGTCCGGCTTGGCCGCGCGCATCATCTCCGCATCCACGCACCAGTCGGCGAAAGCCTTCTTGCGCGCCTCGTTTTCCGCCTCGTAACCCATGCTGGTCCAGACGTCGGTGGTCACCAGGTCGGCCCCGGCGCAGGCCTGCATCGGGTCCTTGAACACCTGGTAGCTGTCGGCCGAACGGATGCCGGCGATCGACTGGTCGACCTCGTAGCCGCTCGGCGTGCTGAGGTGCACCTTGAAGCCGAGGATTTCGGACGCCTGCAGCCAGGTGTTGGCCATATTGTTGCCGTCGCCGACCCAGGCCACGACCTTGCCCTGGATCGAGCCGCGGTGCTCGATGTAGGTGAAGATGTCGGCCAGGATCTGGCAGGGGTGGAACTCATTCGTCAGGCCGTTGATGACCGGCACGCGCGAGTGCTCGGCGAAGCGTTCGATCTTGTCCTGCCCGAAGGTGCGGATCATCACCAGGTCGACCATGCGGCTGATGACCTTGGCGCTGTCCTCGATCGGCTCGGCGCGGCCGAGCTGGCTGTCGCCGGTGGTCAGGTGCACGACCGAGCCGCCGAGCTGGTACATGCCGGCCTCGAAGCTCACGCGCGTGCGGGTCGAGGCCTTCTCGAAGATCATCGCCAGCGTGCGGTCCACCAGCGAATGGTGGGTCTCGTACGTCTTGAACTTCTTCTTGATGAAGGCCGCACGCTCGAACACATAGGCGTACTCCTCGGCGCTGAAGTCGTTGAACTGCAGGTAGTGCCGGATCGGCTTTACGGTGGCGATGGCGGTCATGGCGCCACCGGCTCGGCGAGAAACTGCTGGATCAGCGGGCAGACGATGGCCACGATCTCGTCGGCCTCGGCCTCGGTGAGGATCAGCGGCGGCACCAGGCGGATCACGCTGTCGGCCGTCACGCTCATCAACAGACCCTGTTCGGCCGCACGCTGGACCAGCACGCCACACGGGCGGTCGAGCTCGATGCCGAGCATCAAGCCCTGGCCGCGGATCTCCTTCACGCCCTTCAGACCCGCGAGCTGTTCGCCAAATGCCTCCTTCAGATGCGCCCCGACCTTGGCCGCGTTCTCCAGCAGGCCTTCTTCCTCGATGATGCGGATGGTCTCGACGCCGGCGCGCATGGCCAGCGGATTGCCGCCGAAGGTCGTGCCATGGTTGCCGGGCTGGAAGATGTCGGCGGCCTTGGGGCCGGCCACCACGGCGCCGATCGGCACGCCCGAGCCCAGGCCCTTGGCCAGCGGCATCACGTCGGGCTGGATGCCGGCCCACTGGTGCGCGAACCACTTGCCGGTGCGGCCCATGCCGCATTGCACCTCGTCGATCATCATCAGCCAGTCGCGCTCGTCGCAGAGCTTGCGCAGCTGCTGCAGGTAGTCGATGCGCATGGCGTTGATGCCGCCCTCGCCCTGGATGGTCTCGAAGAACACGGCCACCACGTTCGGATTGCCCTCGGTCGCCTTCTTGAGTGCGTCGATGTCGTTGAGCGGCACGCGGATGAAACCCTCGACCAGCGGGCCGAAGCCCTTCTGCACCTTCTCGTTGCCGGTGGCACTGAGGGTGGCGATGCTGCGGCCATGGAAGGCTTTTTCGTAGACCACGATCTCGGGCCGCTCGATGCCCTTGTCATGGCCGAACTTGCGCGCGAGCTTGATCGCCGCCTCGTTGGCCTCCAGCCCCGTGCAGCAGAAGAAGACCTTGCCGCCGTTGTCGCTGAAACCGGCCAGATCGACCAGCTTGGCGGCCAGCTTCTCCTGGTTGGGCACATGGTAGTAGTTGGAACTGTGGATGATCTTGGCGATCTGGTCCTGCAGCGCCGGCACCAATTTGGGATGGTTGTGGCCCACGGTGTTGACCGCGATGCCACCGAGCCCGTCGAGGTAGGACTTGCCGTTCGTGTCCCAGACGCGCACGCCCTGACCGTGCGACAGCGCGATCGGCAGGCGGCCGTAGGTGTTCATGGTGTGGGGGGACGATGGAACGGACGGGACGGAAGTCTCGACGGAAGCGGGCATGCAGTTCTCCAAAACGTGGCAGATGACAAAAATTCAGCGCCGGTCTGGTCTTGCGTTGGGCCGCTGAAAGCCAATTCTAGGCGCAGAGATTGCTTGCTTTTTTGACAATTCCGCATCACTGCAATGTGTGCGGGTTCATTTGATGCCCATGAGGTTCAGATAAAATCGTGCTGCGTTGCAACAACACCCCAGGCGGAGACGCTTCCCAATCGCTGGCGCGCTTGCAGCGACCCTGATTCCGGCCCAACATCGGAGCCAACGCGCCTCAATCAATCCAACAGATGGCCTCCAACTTACCCAAAGAAGTTTTCATCCAGGGCATCACCAAGGACGGCCGAACCTTCCGTCCCAGCGACTGGGCCGAACGCCTGGCCGGCGTATTGAGTTCGTTCCGCCCGGGCGGGCCGCAACCCGGTGACCACCTCAGCTACTCGCCGTGGTGCGTGCCCACCTCCATCAACGGCGTGAAGGTTGTGATCGTGAACAGCGAGCTGCGCGACTACGACGTCATGGCCTGGGACTTCGCGATGAACTTCGCGCGCGACAACGGCCTGCAGGTCGCCGAGGCCTGCCTGGTGCCGGATCCCGCCACCCTCACCCCGCGCAAGCCTGGCTGAACGGCACTCCCGTCAAGATCACGCTGACACAAAAAAACCACCCGAAGGTGGCAGGTACGAAAAAACCGCCCGAAGGCGGTTTTTAAGCTTTTGCTGGCAGCGCACCCCACACAACGGCGGACCGCGAACAGTCCGGGCTATTTGTGCAGTTCGGGCTTAAATGATTAAGCGGCTGCGGTGACGGCCAGAGCCTTCACCTTGGTGGAAAGGCGGCTCTTGTCGCGAGCGGCCTTGTTCTTGTGGAAGATGCCCTTGTCGGCGACGGTGTCGACCACAGCTTGCATCTTGGCGAACAGTTCGGTCGCCTTGGTCTTGTCGCCAGCGAGAACGGCCTTTTCGACGTTCTTCACGGCGGTACGGTATTTGGAACGCAGCGAGGTGTTCGCGGCGTTGATCTTGACGTCCTGGCGGACGCGTTTACGGCCCGACGCCAGGCGCGGGTTCTTTTTCTTGGGCTTGGTTGCCATATTCAGTATTCCTTGGGGTTAGGGGATGATGCGCAGCAAAGCCCGCGATTATAGCAGCCGGCCCGGCCCCGTGCGCCTGCCGCCTGGCGCGCCGAGGCGGCGGGCTACACTCGGCCGCGTGAGTCTTCTCAAATCCGCCTCCACCATCTCCCTGTTGACCCTGGCCTCCCGCGTAGCGGGCCTGATCCGTGACCAGCTGTTCGCCGCCACCTTCGGCGCCAATGCCTTGACCGACGCCTTCTACGTCGCGTTCCGCATTCCCAACCTGTTCCGCCGCCTGTTCGGCGAAGGGGCGTTCAGCCAGGCCTTCGTGCCCGTGCTGGCCGCGAGCAAGACCAAGCACGGCCTCGAGCCCACCAAGCAACTCATCGACAGCGTGGCCACCGTGCTCACCTGGGTGCTGCTGCTCACCAGCGTGATCGGTGTCATCGGCGCGCCGCTGCTGGTCTGGGGCATGGCCGGTGGCCTGCAGCAGGAGCCGGCCGCGTACGAGGTGGCGGTGACGATGACGCGCTGGATGTTCCCCTACATCCTGTTCATCTCGCTGGTGTCGATGGCCTCGGGCATCCTCAACACCTGGCGCGTGTTCGCCGTGCCCGCGGCCACGCCGGTGCTGCTCAACATCGCCATGATCGCCGCCACCCTGTGGGGCACGCCGTGGTTCCGCGCGCACGGCATCGAGCCGATCTATGCCCAGGCGCTCGGCGTGATGCTCGGCGGCGTGCTGCAGCTCGCGGTGCAGGTACCGGCGCTGCGCCGGCTCGGCCTGTTTCCGAAAATCGGCGCGAGCTGGTCGGCATTGCGCACCGCGTGGCGCGATCCGGCCACGCAGAACGTGGCCAAACTCATGCTGCCGGCGCTGCTCGGCGTGGGCGTGGCGCAGATCTCGATCTTCATCAACACCCAGATCGCCTCGCGCCTGGCGCCGGGCAGCGTGAGCTGGATCAGCGGTGCCGACCGGCTTATGGAATTCCCCACCGCCCTGCTCGGTGTGGCGCTCGGCGTGGTGCTGATGCCGCAGCTCGCCGGCGCCAAGGCGGCCAACGACCCGCTGCAGTATTCGGCCATGCTCGACTGGGGCCTGCGCCTGGTGGTGCTGCTGGCCATCCCATGTTCGGTGGCGCTGCTCACCTTCGCGCAGCCGATGGTGGCGGTGATCTTCCACTACGGCAAATTCGGCGAATACGACGTGGCGCAGACCGCCTATGCGTTGATGGGCTGGGGCGTGGGCCTGGTCGGCATCGTCGCCATCAAGGTGCTCGCGCCGGGCTACTACGCCAGCCACAACATGCGCACGCCGGCGCTGATCGCCGTGGCGGTGCTGGTCATCACCCAGTTGCTCAACCTGTTGCTCGTGCCGGTCTTCCAGCATGCGGCGCTGACGCTGTCGGTGGGCCTGGGCGCCCTGGTGAACGCCACGTGGCTGCTGATCGGATTGCTCAAGCGTGGCAGCTACAAGCCCGCGCCCGGCTGGTGGGTCTACCTGCTGCAGGTGATCGCGGGCAGCGCGTTGATGGCGATCTTCCTGATGTGGGCCGCCAACCAGGTGCCGTGGACCCAGCTGCAAGGCCAGAGTCTGAAGCGCGCAGGGCTTCTAGCCCTGATTTTGTCAGCGGCAGCAGCTACCTATTTCATAGCAATCATGGCCGCCGGCGTGAAGCTGCGGAAATTGCTCAGGCATTGATGCAAAACGGCGCCGAAAACGCGGCGACGCTGCTACAGTGTTTCATCGAAGAGAATTTATGCAGCTCAGTTTTCAGGCCCCCTCTCCCCTCGAATACTTCACTTTGCTGGTCGAGAACGACGAGCATTTCCCGCTGCTTGAAACCGTGGCCAGCCTGGCCCAGGACGAATACCCCGACCTCGACGTGCAGCAGGTGCTCGGCGACGTCGATCAGCTGCTGGCCCGCCTCAAGCGCCGCCTGCCGCCCGACGCCGCGCCGCTGCAGCGTCTGCGCGGTCTGAACCAGTTCTACTACCGCGACCTGGGCTTCGGCGGCAACGCCAACGACTACTACGACCCCGACAACAGCTACCTCAACGCCGTGCTGCGCACGCGCCGCGGCATCCCGATCTCGCTCGCCGTGGTCTGGCTCGAACTGGCCCAGGGCCTGGGCCTGCACGCGCGCGGCGTGAGCTTCCCCGGCCACTTCATGATCAAGGTGAACCTGCCCAAGGGCCAGGTGGTGATGGACCCGCTGAACGGCCAGTCGCTCAGCCGCGAGGAATTGTCGGAGCGGCTCGACCCGTTCAAGCGCCGCAGCGGCCTGATCGACGAGTTCGAAGTGCCGATGGGCCTGTACCTGCAGTCGGCCCCGTCGCGCGACATCGTGGCGCGCATGCTGCGCAACCTCAAGGAAATCTACAAGACCCAGCAGGACTGGCTGCGGCTGGTGGCGGTGCAGAACCGCCTGGTGGTGCTGCTGCCCGAGGCCTGGTCCGAATTCCGCGACCGTGGGCTGGCGCACGCCGAAGCCGGCAACACCCCGCAGGCCGTGGCCGACCTGGAGAAATACCTCGACTGCGGCGAGGAAGCCCTGGACACCGAGGCCATCAGCGAACGCGTGGCCGCGTTGCGCCGCGCGCTGAACTGATCAGCCGTCGGCGAGAAACAGTTCCTGCAGGTCGCTCAGGAAGTCGAAGCCGCGTTCGGTCGGCCGCACGCGCACGAAGTCTCGGCTGATCAGGCCCTTGCGCTCCGCCGCATCCAGCCCCTTCTGGATCGCGGTGATCGCCAGGCCGGTGCGCTGGCTGAACTGCTGCAGTTCGAAACCGTCGCGCAGGCGCAGTGCATTGAGCATGTACTCGAACGGCAGATCGGCGCGCGCCACCTCGTTGTCCTGTGCAACGGCGTTGCCGGCCAGCGCGTTCTGCATGTACGAGTTTGGCTCGCGGAACCGCACCTGGCGCACGATCCGGTGCGCGAAACTGAGCTTGCTGTGCGCACCCGCGCCGATGCCGAGGTAGTCGCCGAACTGCCAGTAGTTGGTGTTGTGGTAACAACCATGGCCCGGCTGCGCATAAGCCGAAACCTCATAGCGATTCATGCCCGCCGCGCCGGTGCGTTCGGTGATGCGGTCGAGCATGGCATAGGCCTTGTCGTCCTCGGGCAGGCGCGGCGGGAACTTGGCGAAATAGGTGTTCGGCTCGATCGTCAGGTGGTAGATCGAGATGTGGGGCGGCTTCAGCGCGAGCGCGGTCGTCAGGTCTTGGTCGAGCTCGGCCATGGTCTGGCCCGGCAGCGCATACATCAGGTCCAGATTGAAGGTCTCGAAGGCGGAAGCCGCCTCTTCCACGGCGGCCAGCGCCTGGGCGCTGTCGTGCACGCGGCCGATGGCCTTCAAGTGCTGGTCGTTGAAGCTCTGCACACCGACGGACAGCCGCGTCACACCCGCGCCGCGGTACGCGCGGAAGCGGTCCTTCTCGAAAGTGCCGGGGTTGGCTTCGAGCGTGATCTCGCACTCGGCCTCGAGCCGCAGCCGCGCGCGGATGTCGCTGATCAGCCGGTCGATGGCGGCCGGCGAAAACAGGCTCGGCGTGCCGCCGCCGATGAAGATGCTGTGCACCGTGCGGCCCCAGACCAGCGGCAGCGCCGCCTCCAGGTCGGCCATCAGCGCGTCGATATAGCGCTGCTCCGGCGGGCCGGCCAACGCAGATGGAACGGCTTCGGGTTCCGGCGCGCCAGCCGTGGCCCAGCGCACCACGTTCTCGCCCCGGATTTCGTGCGAATTGAAGTCGCAGTAGGGGCATTTCTTCAGGCACCACGGCAGGTGCACGTAAAGCGACAACGGCGGCAGCGATTCGAGCTGCAGCAAGCCGGGGCGCAGGTAATGCTGGATGTCGGCGGTCATGGCAACTCGTTCAAAGCCAGCGATCGCGGATCAGCGTCAACATCTGCTGCGCCGCGCGGCCCCGATGGCTGTTGGCGTTCTTCACCTCCACCGGCAACTCGGCGAAGGTCTGGCCGAATTCGGGGATGAACATCACCGGGTCGAAACCGAAGCCGTTCGTGCCACGGCGTTCGCGCGCGATCTCGCCGACGACGCGGCCCACCGCGATCAGCGGCTCCGGGTCCTGCGGGCTGCGCACGGCCACGAGGGTGCTGACCAGCGCGGCGCGGCGGTTGTCCACGGCCTGCATCTGCTCGAGCAGCGCGCGCACGTTGTTGTCGTCACCTTTTTCCAGGCCGAACTGCGTCGCGTAATAGGCCGTGTCCACGCCCGGCAGGCCGCCGAAGGCATCGACACACAGGCCGGCGTCGTCGGCCAGCGCGGGCAGGCCGGTGTGTGCGGCGGCGAAGCGGGCCTTGGCCAGGGCGTTCTCCACGAAGGTGCGGTGCGGCTCCTCGGCCTCGCCCACGCCGAGATCGGCTTGGCGCATCAATTCCACGCCGAGCGGCGCGAACATGGCCTGCAGCTCGGCGAGTTTGCCGCGGTTGTTGGATGCCAATACCAGTTTCATCGTCAAAATGGCCTCAGGCCCAATCCAGTTCAGCGTAGGTTGATATCAATTCGATAGCGCCTGCTGCTGCAGTGCGATGAGTTCGGTGATGCCTTTTTCGGCCAATTCGAGCAGCGCGTTCATCTCGGCGCGCGAGAACGCCACGCCTTCGGCCGTGCCCTGCACTTCGACGAAATGGCCGGCGCCGGTCATCACCACGTTCATGTCGGTGTCGCAGGCCGAATCTTCGGTGTATTCGAGGTCGAGCAGCGGCGTGCCCTGCAGAAGCCCCACGGAAATCGCGGCCACGCTGCCGGTGATCGGGCTGGCCTTGAGCTTGCCGGCCGCCAGCAAGGTGTCCACCGCATCCTGCGCGGCGACGAAGGCACCGGTGATGCTGGCCGTGCGGGTGCCGCCATCGGCCTGCAGGACGTCGCAGTCGAGGTGGATGGTGCGCTCGCCCAATTTCTTCAGGTCGAACACGGCGCGCATCGAGCGGCCGATGAGGCGCTGGATCTCCTGGGTGCGTCCGCTCTGCTTGCCGCGCGCGGCTTCGCGGTCGCTGCGCGTGTGGGTGGCGCGCGGCAGCATGCCGTATTCGGCCGTGACCCAGCCCTCGCCGCTGCCCTTCTTGTGGCCCGGCACCTTTTCTTCGACCGAGGCCGTGCACAGCACCTTGGTGTTGCCGAACTCGATCAGCACCGAGCCCTCGGCATGCATGGTGTAGCGGCGCGTGATGCGCACGGGGCGCATGTCATGGGCGGCGCGGCCGGCGGTTCGGGTGAATTCAGTCATGGAGGTCGGCATTCAGAGAGTTGAAGGGGAAAGGCGGCGCGCGTCGAGCGCGGCCGCTGCGTCACGGCTTGCGCTGTGCAGAACGTTGGATGGCTGCATTGATCTCGGCGATGGAGCGTTCGATCGCCGCATCGTCGAGGTCGTCAACCTGCACATCGGCGTTGGACGACTGGATGGTCGAGGCGAATTCGCCGTCGGTGATCGAATCAGTGGAAATGCCGCGCATCAGTTCCTGCAAATCCGGCGTTTCCCATTCGATCGCCATCGCGGTCACGTTGTCGCCGTGGCTGCCGCCGTTGCGCAGCGCCATCTCCACGAGTTCGGGAATCGCCTGGGACACCGGCGCCGCGCCGAGCTGGTCGACGATGTCCCCTTCCTGCAGGCTGCCCCACAGGCCGTCGGAGCACAGCAGGAGCTTGTCGCCGGTGCGTAGCTTGACCGGGCCGCTCACGTCGAACAATGGCCGCGTCGGCGACCCCAGGCAGGTGAACAGCACATGGCGGCTCACGCCGTCGGGCCGGGTGAGGTTGTGGTCCTCGCCCTGTTCGAGGTAGGAATGGTCACGGGTGCGCGTGAGCAGCTTGCCGTCGCGCAGGATGTACAGGCGCGAGTCGCCGCAATGCGCCCAGGTGGCCGTACCGCGCTGGATCACCGCGCCGACGATGGTGGTGCGCGGCGTGTCCAGCATGCCGCGCTCGCTCGCATGGCGCAGGATCTGATGGTGCGCGGCCAGCACGGCATCGTTCAGGAAATCGGGCACGTCGCCGAGCAACGGCCGCGCGCGCTTCTGGTAGAGGCCCGTCATGGCCTGCAGCGCGATCTGCGCCGCCACTTCGCCCTGCGGATGGCCTCCCATGCCGTCGGCCAGCAGGAACAGCCCCGACTGCCGGGTGTAGCAATACCCCATGCGGTCTTCGTTTTTCTGGCGGCCACCCTTGCGGCTGACCTGGAAGACCGAAAACTTCACTTGAACTGCGAGCCGAGGCTGGTGACGTCGCGCACGTTGCTGTTCTTCTTGCCGTCGGACACCAGGGTGTCGAACTGCAGGCGGATCTTCTCGCCGACCGACAGCTTGGTGTAGCGGCGCTCGCCCTCGCGGCTGAGCTCCTTCTGCAGCGCGAACACCGACTGCGGACGTGACAGCGGGTCGATCGACATGCACCATTCGACGACCTCGATGAGGTTGTCCGAATACACGCCGCGCAGCCGCGACAACGCCAGCGACAGGCGGTCCTTCTCGAGCCGCTGCGGCGCCTCGTTTGGCGGATAACCCTGCATGCAGGCGTAGATGCAGGCGCCGATGGCGTAGATGTCGGTCCAGGGGCCCATGGTCGCGTCGCGCCGGTACATCTCGGGCGCGGCGAAGCCGGGCGTGTACATCGGGCGGATGAAGTTGCCTTCCTTGTTCAACACCTCGCGCGCGGCGCCGAAGTCGATCAGCACGGCCTTGTTGTCGTCGGTGATGAAGATGTTGGCCGGCTTGATGTCCAGGTGCAGCATCTTGTGCTGGTGCACGATGCGCAGCCCGCGCAGGATCTCGTCGAACAGCGAGCGGATGGTGGACTCGCGGAACACCTTCTGCTTGCGCAGGTCGCGCGAGGTGATGATGAAATCCTGCAGGGTCGCGCCCTCCAGGTAGTTCATCACCATGTAGACGGTCTCGTTCTCGCGGAAGAAGTTGAGCACGCTCACCACCGAGGGATGGGAAATCTGCGCGAGCGAACGGCCTTCCTCGAAGAAACTCTTGAGCCCGAGACGGTACAGGGAGAGCTTTTCGGGCGGCACCTGGGGCAGGAGCTCACCGGCGGCGCGTGTGGCCAGCGACGTTGGCAGGTATTCCTTGACGGCGACCTGCACACCCTCAACATCGAGCGCCAGATAGACCACGCCGAAGCCACCCGAGGACAGCCTGCGGACGACGCGATAACCGCCAATGACTGTGCCAGGCGGCAATGTGGCCGGTTTGATCTTTGACATAATTTTGGATGGGGAGAATCGCGCCGCGGCCGTCACCCGATGATTCCAATTATTTCAATTATTCCGGTTATTCTCCGGGCAACCGTAACCATCAGGTCTTAAGAATGCCAGTTTACAGCATGACTGGCTATGCCAGTGCGCAGCACAGCACAGCCCCCAACAGCCCGGAAACCGACGCCAGGCAAGCCCCGGCGCGGCGTCTGGGCCTGGAGATCCGGTCGGTCAACAGCCGGTTCCTGGACCTTTCCTTCCGCCTGCCCGACGAAATGCGCAGTTTCGAGCCAGCCCTGCGCGACCTGCTGCAGACCAAGCTCAAGCGCGGCAAGGTCGAGGTCCGTGCCGCGGTCGAACAAACCGGCTCCGGCGCCCTGCCCGAGCCTTCGGTCAAACTGCTGCAGCGTCTGAATTCGGTCCAGGATTCCGTGCGCGCCTGGCTGCCCAGCGCCGTGCCGCTGAGCGTGGCCGACGTGATCCGCCTCTCCGCCAGTGAACAGACGCCCGCGCAGGACTGGGCCGACGCCGTGCTGCCATTGGCCGAAAAGGCCCTCAAGGAATTGATGCAGGCGCGCCAACGTGAGGGCGGCCGCCTGGCCACCATGCTCAGCGGCCATGTGACGCAGCTGCGCGCGCTCGTGCAGCAGGCGCTGCCGCTGGTGCCCCAACTCGTGGAACAGCAGCGGCTGCGTTTCGTCGAGCGCTGGAAGGAAGCCATGGCGCTGTCCGAGGGCACGGCCCTGCCCGAGGCCGCGCAGGAGCGCGCCCTGAGCGAGGCCACGGCGTTCGCCATCCGCATCGACGTAGCTGAGGAACTGACCCGGTTGAACTCGCACCTCGACGAGATCCAGCGCCTCATCACCAAGGGTGGTGAAATCGGCAAGCGGCTGGACTTCCTGATCCAGGAACTGCACCGCGAGGCCAACACCATGGGCTCCAAATCGGCAGCGCTGGAGCTCACACGCATCTCGGTGGACATGAAAGTCTTGATCGAGCAACTGCGCGAGCAGGTTCAAAATATAGAATGACGCTACTTTATTGATAGCGTGACGCGCTGTTTCATCATGGACTACCCCGGAAATCTCATCGTTGTGGCCGCGCCGAGCGGCGCTGGCAAGTCGAGCTTGGTCAAGGCCTTGCTCGAGCTCGACTCGAAAGTGCAGCCCTCGGTGTCGCACACGACCCGCGCGCCACGTGGACAGGAAAACCATGGCCGCGAATACTTCTTCACCTCGCAGGAAGAGTTCGATGCCATGGTGAAGGCCGGTGCCTTTCTGGAGTGGGCCGAAGTGCACGGCAACCGTTACGGTACCTCGAAGAAAGCCATCGAGGACCGCATCGCCCAGGGGGCCGACGTGGTGCTGGAAATCGACTTCCAGGGCGCCATCCAGATCAAGCAGATCTTTGCCAACGCGGTGCTGATCTTCATCCTGCCGCCGAGCTGGGAGGAATTGCGCTCGCGCCTGGAGCGTCGCGGCGAGGACTCACCCGAAGTCATCGAGCTGCGCCTGAAGAATGCCGCCGTCGAGATGGCCCAGGCCTCGAAATTCGACTTCGTTATAATCAACGAGTTATTTGACAGGGCGGTTTTTGACTTGAAAGCCATCGTCCACGCCCAACGGCTCAAATTTTCGGCGCAGCGCCGCGCCCGAAGCGATACCTTCAAATCCTTGAACATCGGCTAGTTTCCACTGGCCGCCCTGGCACCCTTTAGCTTTCCGGAGAAATTCATGGCCCGCATCACCGTCGAAGATTGTCTCGTACAGATCCCCAACCGCTTCCAGCTGGTGCTGGCGGCCACGTACCGCGCTCGCATGCTGAGCCAGGGCCATGCGTCCAAGATCGAAAGCAAGAACAAGCCCGTGGTCACCGCGCTGCGCGAAATCGCCGCCGGCAAGGTCGGCCTGGAAATGCTGAAGAAGGTGCCGAGCTGACCGCCGTCCCCGCATCCAGCGTTCAAAAGAAGCACCGCGAGTCGGTGCTTTTTTGTTGGCGAAAATGGTTTCGGCGCAGCCAAGCTATATTCAAGCCATGAGTGACGCGTCCACAACTTCCGATATCGCCATGCCTGCGGCGCGTGGCAAGAAGACACGCCAACTCCCCAGCCCCGCCGCGGCCAATGCGGCAGCGGCCAGTTTCGCGGCGCTGGTGGAAAGCCTGCAGTACCTCGATGCGGCCAGCATCGAGCAGGTGCGCCAGGCCTACCGCTTCGCCGACGAGGCCCATCTCGGCCAGCTGCGCAAGAGCGGCCAGCCTTACATCACGCACCCAATCGCGGTGGCCGCGCAGTGCGCCGCCTGGAAGCTCGACGCCCAGGCGCTGATGGCGGCCCTGCTGCACGACACGATCGAGGACTGCGGCGTGACCAAGCCGGAGCTGATCGAGCGCTTCGGCGCGCCGGTGGCGGAAATGGTCGACGGCCTGACCAAGCTCGACAAGCTGCACTTCACGACGCGCGAGGAAAACCAGGCGGATTCCTTCCGCAAGATGCTGCTGGCGATGGCGCGCGACGTGCGCGTGATCCTCGTCAAGCTCGCCGACCGCACGCACAACATGCGCACCATGGGCGACATGCCGCGCGACAAGTGGGCGCGCATCTCGTCGGAGACGCTGGACATCTACGCGCCGATCGCGCACCGCCTCGGCCTGAACCAGACCTACCGCGAACTGCAGGACCTGGCGTTTCGCTACCTGCGGCCCTGGCGCTACAACATCCTCGCCAAGGCCGTGGCCAAGGCGCGCAGCCGCCGCCGCGACCTGGTGCAAAAAGTGCAGCAGGAAGTCGAGACGGTGTTTGCGAATGCGGGCATGAAGGTGCGCATTGCCGGTCGCGAAAAGACGCTTTATTCCATCTACCAGAAGATGGAAGACAAACACCTGAGCTTCGCCCAGGTGACCGACATCTACGGCTTTCGCGTGATCGTGCCCAGCGTCGTCGATTGCTACACCGCACTCGGCCTGCTGCACCAGATGTACAAGCCCGTGCCAGGCCGCTTCAAGGACCACATCGCCATTGCCAAGCTCAACGGCTACCAGTCGCTGCACACCACGCTGGTCGGGCCGTCGGGGGTGAACGTGGAATTCCAGATGCGCACCGAAGCCATGCACGTGGTGGCCGAATCCGGCGTGGCCGCGCACTGGCTGTACAAGGCCAACGAGGGCGAATCGGCCATGGCCGACCGGCTCGGCACGAAGTGGCTGCAGTCGCTGCTCGACATCCAGCACGAAACCCGCGACGCGGCCGAATTCTGGGACCACGTCAAGGTCGACCTGTTCCCCGACGCGGTCTACGTCTTCACGCCAAAGAGCCAGATCATGGCCATGCCGCGCGGCGCCACCGTGGTCGATTTTGCCTATGCCATCCACAGCAACGTGGGCGACCGCACCGTGGCCGCCAAGATCAACGGCGAACAGGTGCCGCTGCGCACGGAGCTGAAGAACGGCGATGTGATCGAGGTCATCACCGCCAGCATTTCCGCGCCGAACCCCGCCTGGCTCGGCTTCGTGCGAACCGGCCGCGCGCGTTCCAAGATCCGCCATCACCTGAAAAGCATGGCGCTCACCGATTCGGAAAGCCTGGGCGAGAAACTGCTGACGCAGGCCTTGCGCGCCGAGGGCATGGAGCGACTGCCCGACGTCGACAGCGAGCACCAGCCGATGTGGGACAAGCTGCTGCGCTTCACCGGCAACCGCAACCGCGCGGAACTGCTGACCGACATCAGCATGGGCAAGCGCGTGGCCAGCATCGTGGCCAAGCGGCTGATGGTGCTGCTCACCGAAACCGGCGAGAAGCCCGACGCGCTGCTGCTGAGCCGCGAACGCTATACGGCCCACGAAACCGTGTCGCAGGGCGCGGTGGTGCTGGACGGCAGCGAGAACACCTCGGTGCAGTTCGCGCGTTGTTGCCGGCCGATTCCCGGCGACGCCATCGTCGGCTACCTCGGCCGTGGCGAGGGCCTGGTGGTGCACTGCGACGACTGCGCCGTGGCCAAGCGGCTGCAGTACAAGGACAGCGAACGCTTCATCTCGGTGGACTGGGCGGACGAGCCGGTACGCAGCTTCGAGACCGGCGTGGTCATCACCGTGACCAATGGGAAAGGGGTGCTCGCCCGCGTGGCGGCGGCGCTCGCTTCGGCCGAAGTCGACATCACCCATGTCGACATGGGCCAGGACGAGGGACAGAATGCGAGCGACCTGCGTTTCGTGATCGCCGTGCGCGACACGGCACAGCTCGAACTGGCATTGCGCCAACTCAAGCGCACGCCTCTCGTCCTGCGAGCGGTGCGCGCCAAGCCGGCCGCCTGAGGCTTATTTCTCGGCAGGCGCCGGATATTCCACGCGCAACACCTCGATTTCCACGGCACCCGCGGGGGAAGCCAATCGCAACACATCGCCCGTGCGCGCCTTGATGAGCGTGCGGGCGATCGGCGAGATCCAGCTTACCTGCCCCTGGCCGTTGTCGGCCTCGTCGATGCCGTAGATCGTGACGGTGCGCTCCACCCCCGATTCCTCGGCGTAGGTGACGGTGGCGCCGAAGAAGATCTGGTCGTTGCCATGGTGCAGACTCGGGTCGACCACCTCGGCGATCTCAAGGCGCTTGGTGAGGAAACGGATGCGCCGGTCGATCTCGCGCAGGCGCTTCTTGCCGTAGTGGTAGTCGCCGTTTTCGGAACGATCGCCGTTGCTCGCGGCCCAATGCACGATTTCCACGATCTTCGGCCGCTCGTTGTCGATGAGCTCGAGCAACTCGTCGCGCAGCCGCTTGTAGCCGGCCGGGGTGATGTAGTTCTTGCCGCCGGGCGGCAACGGTGGCAGGGCCAGCCCTTCCTCGTCGTCGTGGTCCGAATCGGTTTCGCGGGTGAAGGCTTTGTTCATGGGGCTTTGCTCACAGGACATCTGAAGGCAGAAGACGGATGGGCGCCGGAAAGCAAAAAACCTGCAATCTTGCGATTGCAGGTTTTCACTGTTTGGTGCGGCTGGCAGGAATTGAACCCACGACCCCTTGGTTCGTAGCCAAGTACTCTATCCAACTGAGCTACAGCCGCGAAGCCACCATTCTATACCGAATTTTGACGTTTTGTCCAGTCAGCCGTTATTTTTCGGCAAAGGCACGCTCGACCACGAAGTCACCGGGAGTTGACGTGTTGCCCTCCTTGAAGCCACGTTCCTCGAGCATGTGCTTCAGGTCGACCAGCATGCCGGGGCTGCCGCACAGCATCACGCGGTCGTGCGCCGGATCGAACTCGGGCAGTTGCAGGTCCTGGAACAGCTTGCCGTTGTGCAGCAACTCCGTGATGCGGCCCATGTTGCGGTAGGGCTCACGCGTCACGGTGGGGTAATAACGCAGCTTGCTGGTGACCATTTCGCCGAGGAACTCGTGCGCGGGCAGGTGCTCGGTCAGCATGTCGTGGTAGGCCAGCTCGTCGACCTGGCGCACGCCATGCACCACGATCACCTGGTCGAACCGCTCGTAGGTCTCCGGATCGCGCACGATGCTCAGGAAAGGGGCCAGGCCGGTGCCGGTGGACAGCAGGTAGAGGTGTTTGCCGGGCAGCAGGTAGTCGGTGACCAGCGTGCCGGTGGGCTTGCGGCCGACGATGATCGGATCGCCGACCTTGATGTGCTGCAGCCGGGAGGTGAGCGGGCCGTCGGGCACCTTGATGCTCAGGAACTCCAGGTGTTCCTCGTAGTTGGCGCTGGCGATGCTGTAGGCGCGCAGCAGCGGCTTGCCGTTCTCCCCTTTCAGGCCGATCATGGTGAAGTGGCCATTGCTGAAGCGCAACGAAGGATCGCGGGTGGTGGTGAAGGTGAACAGCCGATCGGTCCAGTGGTGCACGCTCAGTACACGTTCTTCGTTGAATGCGCTCATGATCAGTTAGACGGAATGGGTGGAAGGTGACAGGGTGAAATCCCGCATATTGTTTCACATCGCTTCCGCGCACCCGCCGCTTCTGGGCGGCATCCCTGTCCACGGCATGGCAACGACCGCGTCAGCCGCCCGGTGACACCACCCGGGCGCCAGCCTTGCGAGCAGGCAACTGCAGCGCCAGGAAACCGAGCCAGAAGAGCAGAAAGGCGACCCGCGGCACGTCCATCACGCTGCTGACCAGGCCGACCAGCATCACGCCGCTCAGCGACGCGGCCAGATAGGGCGCCAGCACGTGGTGGCGCGCCCGGCCCAGCAGCACGCGCCACAGCGCACAAGCCACCAGTGCCAGTACGAGCAACAGTCCGAGCAGGCCACGCTCGATCCACAGTTCCAGATAGAGGTTGTCGATGTGCCAGGGCAGGAAATAGGTCTGCGCGGCCGGAAACCACCGCGCCAGTCCCTGCTGGAAGTCGGCATTGAGGAGGCGCTGCCGCTGGTCCTGCGCCGACAGGCCGATGCGGTCGATATCGACCGATGCGCCCAGGTCGAGCACCGACAGCCCGAACAGCACCGGCCGCTGCGCATACCAGGGATCGCCGCCAAGCAGGCGCCCGCGCAGGAACAGCCTGACGTCCTGCCAGGCCCCGCCCGCCGGCGCCAACCGCGCATAAGCGTATTGGCAGCGGCCGTTGTACAGCAGATGGCGTTCGCAGACCTGCGCGACGATGTTCACGGGTACGTTGGCCGGGGCCGTCACACGCAGGTGCAGGTATGCCTGGAAACGCTCGCTCGGGGCCACGGTGACCCGCTGGGTGAGCGCGAATAGCCCGCCCAGATCGTCGTCTGTCTGCGGCCCTGAAAGGGTGACGAAGTGGTGCGTGGTGCCATCCGCACCGGCTTCTGTCTGCAACTTCAGGCTGCCGGACAGCCCTCCTTCGGAAAAGCCGCTGGCGTACAAGGCCGGCAGGCGGCCCAGACCCTTGCCCAGTAGCCAGTCGGAGGGGGTTTTCAACAGGCTCAGGCCGCGCTGCCAATGCAGCATGCGGCTGTCCAGATCACGGTCGGTCGCGGCCACGCGGTCGGCCATGTAGCTGCCGCCATTGAGCACCCCGAACACCTCCAGGACCAGGGCCGCCGCCAGCAGCCAGCCGGCGCGCGAACGCCAGTTGGACGGCCGCAGCCAATGCCAGAAGCGCTGCGACACGGCCAGGGGGTCGAGCCCACGCGCCTGCAGCCACAGCATGCCGCCGAGCAGCAACAGCGGCGCGACGACTGCCAGGTACACCCCCCGCGAAAACGTCGTCAGGCTTGCATAGGTGGCCAGCACCGCCAGCAGCGCTGCAGCCGTCCAGCCCCAGGGGCCGCGTGCCGAACGCAATGCCCAGACCACGAAAGGCGATGCCAGCGCAAGATAGGCATCGATGGCGGCACCGCCGACGTGCATTTCCCAGAACATCGCGGTAATCCGGTACCGGCTGGTGAAATCGAACAAGCCGGGAAAGGCCAGCCGTTCCCACACCACGACCAGGGTGACGCCGGCCAGGCCAGCAGCCATGCCGCCCGCGATGCGCCGCCCGGTAGCCTGGGGTGCGTGTCGCAGCGCATCGCGCAGCAACGGGATGGCGAGAACGGCCCACAGCAGAGCCTTCGCCAGGCGCAGGCTGTTCATCGGCTCGGTGTAGGCCTGAAAAAAGCTCGGCTCCTGCACGTCGGCGGCCACCCAGCCGCGCCACAAGGCCAGCAGGCCGGCCAGACCCAGCGCCACCGGCAGCCAGTTGCCCGGATCGCGCCAGTGCATCGTGCGCCGCTCACCGTGCCGCGGCGCCAGCGCCAGGCGCGCGTAGCCGCCGGCAAGGCAGCCCATCAGCAGCAGGTCGCATTCATCGACGATCAGCCAGCCGGTCCACGGTGAAAAGTTCAGGAACGGCAGGCCCGCAGGCACCGCAAACAACCACAAGCCAGGCCACCAGGCAGCGGCCACCGTGAGCGTGTAGAAGCCGGCGAGCGCCAGCATCGGGGACAGGGGATGCTGTGCCGCGACCCATCCGCCAGCGGCAAAACAAAGCAGCGAAACCAGCGCGGAAGCGACCCTGGCCGAGCTGATGCCGCCGCCTGCCGCTTGTGCTTTCACGCGGAAATTAAACCAGCACCTCGACGCACGGCGGATGGCCGAGGAAGCCGTGCGGGCTGGCGCTCGCGCCGTAGGCGCCCGACTGGAACACGACCACCAGGTCGCCTTCCACGGCCGCCGGCAGGTCCATGCGGTCGGCCAGCAGATCGAGCGGCGTGCACAGCGGACCGACCACCGAAGCCGGCTCGCGCAACGCGGCGTCGGCCTTGTTGCCGATGGTCACCGGATAGTTTTTGCGCACCACCTGGCCGAAATTGCCGGAGGCCGAGAGATGGTGGTGCAAGCCGCCGTCCGTCACGAGGAACACCTGGCCTCGCGACACCTTGCGGTCGATGACGCGTGCCACGTAGATCCCAGCCTCGCCGACGAGGTAACGGCCGAGTTCGATGACAAAGGCGGCTTCGGGCAATTCGGCGGAGGCCTGGGCAGCGAGTGCGGCCAGGTTGTCACCGATGGGCTGCAGATCGAGCCGCTGCTCGCCCGGAAAATAGGGGATGCCGAAGCCACCGCCGAGATTGAGGAAACGCACGGGCGCCGGCGCGTCCTGCGCAAGCCTTACCGCCAGCGCGTAAGACTTTTGCTGAGCCTCGCAAATCGACTCGGCACGCAGATTCTGCGAGCCGGCAAACAGGTGAAACCCCTCGAACGAGAGCCCGGCGCGGCCCACAGCGGCGAGCAGTTCGGGCATGGCCTCCACGTCCACGCCAAACTGCTTGGGGCCGCCACCCATCTTCATGCCCGATCCCTTGAGCTCGAAATCGGGATTGACGCGCACCGCGACCCGCGCGGGCAGCCCGAGCCGCTGCGAAATGCCGTCGAGCAACGTCACCTCGCGCATGGACTCCACGTTGATCAGCACCCGCGAAGCCACAGCCTGTTGTAATTCGATCTCGCGTTTACCGGGGCCGGCGAAGCTGACCTCGCGCGGGTCGGCCCCGGCGTCCAGCGCCACCTTGAGTTCGCCCGCCGAGGCCACGTCGATTCCGTCCACCAGTCCGGCCATCAGGCCGACAACGGCCGGCATCGGGTTGGCCTTCATCGCATAGTGCAACTTGACGCTGCGAGGCAAGGCTGCACGCAATTCGGCCACGCGTTGGCGCAGGTGACCGCGGTCGTAGGCGTAGAAAGGTGTCTGCCCGACGCGCGCCGCAAGCAACGACAGGCGTTCGCCGCCAACGACCAACTCGCCCCCGCTGATCGGGAACTGGGGCAGCGAGGCATGGACGGGTGGAGTGCGTTCTGTCATGTTGTGGAGAGTTTCGGAATTCTTACTGCGCCTGGCGCGCCAGCCAGTCGGTGGAGAGCAGCTTGCGGTCGATCTTGCCGTTCGGGTTGCGCGGCAAGGGGCCGGACGCGACCTCCACACCGGCGGGCACCATGTAGGCCGGCATGCGCGCTTTGCAGGCCGCCAGCAGCGCCGCGGTGTCCAGATCTGCACCTTCGGGCGCCGTGGCGATCACCTGGATCGCCTGGCCCCATGAGGCATGTTCGACACCGAAGGCCACACATTCGCCGACGAGCCGGGTCGCGTAGAGCACCTCCTCGACCTCGGTTGGGCTGATGCGGTAGCCCGACGACTTGATCATCTCGTCGCGCCGGCCGATGAAATACAGGAAACCGTCCGCATCCTGTCGCACGGTGTCGCCGGAGAACACGGCGTACTCGGGGAGTTGCAGGCCGGGTTGACGACCCGGTGCGCCGGTGGCGAGGAGTTTATAGCGCTCGGCCGTCTTCTCGGCGTCGTTCCAGTAACCCATCCCGACGAGTGCGCCACGATGAACGAGTTCGCCGGGCTCATCCGGGGCGCACGGCGAGCCGTCTTCGCGCAGCACCAGGATTTCCGCATTGGGAATGGCCTTGCCGATCGAATCGGGACGGCGATCCACCTCTTCGGGCGGCAGGTAGGTGGAGCGGAACGCCTCCGTCAGGCCATACATCAGGAAAGGTTTGGCCTTGGGCACACGCTGGCGCAGCAAGGCCAGGGTCTCACCGGGCATGCGCCCGCCGGTATTGGCGAAATAACGCAACTTGTCACCGATGGCCGACGGCCATTCGAGCTGTGCGAGCTGGATGTAGAGCGGCGGCACGGCGGTCAGACCGGTGACCTTCTCCCGCTCCATCGCCTTGAGCACATCCCGCGGCATCAGGTAGTTGAGCAGTACCACGCGCGCACCGGTGTGAAAGGCGGTGGTGAGCTGGCTGAAGCCGGCGTCGAAAGACAACGGCAGCGCGGCAAGCAAGGTGTCTTCCGCGTTGTTCTGCAGGTAGGAGGCCACACTCTTGGCGCCCGCGACCATGTTGCGGTGCGACAGCACCACGCCCTTCGGTTTGCCGGTGCTGCCGGACGTGTAGAGGATGGCCGCCATGTCAACGTCGATCACACGCTGCACCGCTCGCGAGGGACTGTCGAGCAGGTCGGCCCAGGCCGTAAAGCCCAGCTTGGCAGGCAGGTTTGCGATTTGACCGGGGTGGCCCGTCACCACCACATGACGTAGATCGGGACAATCGGCCAGAGTGTCGGCAAGCAAAGCCAGTCGCTCCGGCGAAGTCACCAACACGCGCACATTGCAGTCGCGCAGAATGAAGCCCACCTGCTCTGCCTTGAGGAGTGGATTCAGAGGTACGAAGACAGCGCCCGCGGCGGGGGCGCCAAAGCTGGCAACGACCGTTTCGACCCGTTTGTCCAGATAGATCGCCACGCGTTCGCCACGCTGTATTCCGAGCCCGATCAACCCGGACGCCAACCGATTCACGGCCGAGGCCAGTTCTGCGTAAGACATCGATTTGGCACCGTCGGTGAGCGCGCATGCCTCCGGCATCCGTTCGGCGGCCACGGCGATCAATTCGGGCAAGAGGGTGGATTCAGGCATGACGGTTGGACGATGACTTAACAAAACGACTAATCTGCCAAAAGTATCGCATAGCACCCACGGGCAAGACCCGTAAAATGTCCGCTTTGTATACCTAAAAACGGGAGTCGGGTCATGGATGTAGAGAAAGAAGTCATTCGGCTTTTGGACGAGGTTCTGAGCCTGAATGGACGCTCCGCTTCGTTTACCCGCGAAACCCACTTGCTGGGCGCGATTCCGGAGCTCGATTCGATGGCCGTGGTCACCTTGATCACGGGCCTGGAAGACCAGTTTGGCTTGGTTGTGGACGATGACGACATCGATGGCAGCACCTTCGAATCGGTCGGCTCTCTGAGCGACTTTGTCAGCAGCAAACTGGCGGCCTGATTCCGGCCCGCTGAACCGATGTCCGTGCAGCCGAACGCTTTTTTCCTCGACACGCCGGGAGGCCCGCGGTTCTGCCAGCTCTACTCGGCGCAGGGCAGCATCCCGCGCGGGATGGTTCTATATGTTCATCCGTTCACCGAGGAAATGAACAAGTCGCGGCGCATGGCGGCCTTGCAGGCACGGGCGCTTTGCGCCGCTGGCTACACGGTGCTGCAGTTCGACCTGCACGGTTGCGGCGACAGCAGTGGGGATTTCGGTGATGCCACGTGGCAAGGCTGGGTCGACGATACGGTCTTCGCCGGCCAATGGCTGAAGGCAAAGAGCTCGGCGCCGCTTTGGCTTTGGGGTTTGCGTGCGGGATGCCTTCTTGCGGTAGAGGCCGCCAAGTCCTTGGGGCCGTGCGACCTGCTGTTCTGGGCGCCGACTCCCTCCGGCAAGCCGTTGCTGCAGCAATTCCTGAGGCTCAAGGCGGCCGGCGACATGGTCGGTGGCCAAGCCAAAGTCATCATGGAAGGACTGCGGCAACAGCTGGCCGCAGGCCATGCGGTGGAAATCGCGGGTTACGCGCTCTCTCGAGGAATGGCGCAGGGCCTCGAACAGGCTGCGCTCATTCCCTTGGCACATGTGCGGCGCGTGGTGTGGCTCGAGCTTTCGACCCGCCCCGACGCCAGCTTGACGCCGGTAGCGGTCAGCACCATTGCCGGTTGGCGTGAGGCGGGGGTGACTTTGCAGCCGCAGATCGTGAACGGCCCGGCTTTCTGGCAAACCACGGAGATCGAAGAAGCGCCGGCATTGATCGCCGCCACCGTGGCGTCCATGTCAACACCTGTAGATGCCGTACGAGACCAAGCCACCTCCCTGGACATGGTCACATGAACTACCGAGAGAAAGCACTGGTGTTTCACTGCGCTGAAGACACCCTGCTCGGCATTCTCAGCGTTCCCGAACGGGCGGAGGACACCGGCGTGGTCGTCATTGTCGGTGGACCGCAGTATCGGGCAGGCAGTCACCGGCAATTTGTACTCCTCTCCCGCGCGCTGGCCTCAGCAGGCTACGCCGTGCTGCGTTTCGACTACCGCGGAATGGGCGACAGCAGCGGGGATGCGCGTGACTTTCTTGGTGCGAACGCAGACGTCGCCGCAGCGATCGATGCCATGCAGACACACATGCCGAACGTCAGGAACGTCGTGCTATGGGGCCTGTGCGACGGCGCCTCCGCTGCCCTGCTGTACTGTGATGAAACTTCGGATGAACGAGTCGCCGGTCTTTGCCTGCTGAATCCCTGGGTGCGATCCGACGCCAGCCTCGCACGAACCCAGGTCAAGCACTATTACACCCAACGTCTGTTGCAGCGCGACTTCTGGTACAAATTGTTCAGCGGCAAGGTGGCGATGAAGGCCCTAAGCGGGTTGTTGCGCAATCTTCAGATGTCGGCGGGTCGCTCGAGCCCGTCGCAGGTGGCCGCGTCCTTCCAGCAACGCATGGCGCGGGCCTGGAGTTGCTTCCCCGGTGGCATTCTTTTGCTGCTCAGCGGCAAGGACTATACCGCCAAGGAATTTCTCGGGTACGCTCAAAGCGACCCGGCCTGGCAGGCCGCGTGGCGCCACCCCAAACTGTCGCGCCATGATCTGCCGGAGGCGGACCACACCTTCTCGGATGGCCAAGCCAGGCGAATGGTGGAACAACTGACCAGCGACTGGCTGCAGACGCAAGCCCCCATCGATAACGCGCCCCGTCAGGCGCCCCTGGTGCAATCGTCGTGAATCACGCGGAGAAAAAATGGTTTCTGCAAATTCGATGTTCATGAAAACAAAGCCACGCTCGAGTCCGCAAAGCTGGGCGTTGTTCCTTTCCGTTCTGCTGTTGACTGTGTCTCCGCAACTTGCCTTCGCGCAGGATTCGGCTTGCGGTCCGTTGGCAAACGCTTATGGGCCATTCGACTACCGCACCGAAAAGGGCAACAGCCTGCATCTGGTGGAGAGCGCGCATTTCACGCCGGTCGTCGAGGCCTTGATCAAAGGAAACGCAGGCTATCTTGGCGGAGATTTGGACTACACCTTGCGCGCATTCCCGAACCACCACAGGGCTTTGTTGGCGGTCATGCGGTACGGCGAAAAGACGAAATCACCCAAACCCAACGACTTGCGGTACTCCGTCGAATGCTATTTCACCCGTGCCTTGCAATTCAGGCCCGATGACACGACCGCACGGTTGCTCTACGCCTCCTACCTGGGCAAGAATTCCCGGGAAGCCGAAGCTTTGCAACAGCTGGAGCGCACCAACGCACTGGCCAAGGACAATCCTTTCACGCACTACAACATTGGCCTGGTGTATTTCGACCTGAAGCAATACGACAAGGCTCTGGCGCAGGCCCACATTGCCGACGATCTGGGCTTCACCCAAACCGGATTGCGCGATCAGTTGAAGGCAGCCGGAAAATGGAAAGACGCACCACCTCGCTCCGCCGCCAGAGCAGAAGCGCCGGCGAGTGCGGCCGCACCAGCGGCCAGCGCCCCATTGCCCCAGTAACAACAAAGACTCGAATTGCACGCGCCCCGCAGCCGCACCACAATGACTTCAGCCTCCACACCCTTGCCGCGTGGGCCGGTTTTGGACTGGTCGAGCTTCGCGCGTGCGAGTGCGCCGGGCATTCACAGCATCGAAAACCTGTCGAACACCCTGTTTACGACGAGTGGACGTGCCGCGATCTACCAGGCCTTGTTGTTGTTGAACCGACCGGCCGGCAGCACCGTGCTTGTGCCGACCTATCATTGTCCCACCATGGTCGCGCCGGTGCTCCTGGCCAATCTCAAGCCCGCCTACTTCGCGATCGACGCCGACGGCCTGCCATTGCTCGATAGCATCGATGCGACAACCATCGCCAGATCCAGCGCCATCATCGCGGCCCATTACTTCGGTCTACCTCGTTCATTTGCCAAGCTGCGCCAATGGTGCGACCAGCACGGGATCGCACTGATCGAAGATTGCGCGCACTGCTATTTCGGCGACGCGGGTGAAAGGCCCGTTGGCGCTTGGGGCGACTACGCCACAGCCAGCCTGTCGAAGTTTTTCCCCGTTCCCGAAGCCGGCCTGGTGGCGTCCGCCCATCGATCGATCGAAAGGCCAGCACTCACCAGCCCCGCGTTGAAAGCGCAGGTGAAGGGCTGGATCGACGTGCTCGAATACGCAACGACCTACAAACGGCTGGCCGGGCTCAATCGCGGATTGGCTTTGCTGTTTGGCCTTAAAAACGCCCGAACTCCAATGCCATCCGTGACTGCGTCGAACAAGCCTTCGGGGCCGGACGAAGATGACATGATGCGGGACTGCGACATGGGTCGCATCCAGCAAAGGCCCCTTTGGGCCGCGATGACGCTCAAATCGATCTTGCCCCGAGGCCGAGTCATCCTGCAACGCCAGAAGA
Source organism: Rhodoferax koreense (assembly GCF_001955695.1). Taxonomy (NCBI): domain Bacteria; kingdom Pseudomonadati; phylum Pseudomonadota; class Betaproteobacteria; order Burkholderiales; family Comamonadaceae; genus Rhodoferax; species Rhodoferax koreensis. The sequence continues at coordinate 4,646,313 of NZ_CP019236.1, forward strand.
ACTATGGCGTCTATGCGCGGCTCCTGGCCCATGCAAAAGGCGCACGCCCGCTTTTTTCGATGCCATCCGCGTCGGTTGCACCTTATGTGTTCCCCCTCTGGGTGGACGATGCCGACCGCGTGTACCACGCCCTCAAAGCGCAGTCCTTGCCCGTTTTTCGCTGGGACAGAATCTGGCCCGGCACCCCATCGCACCCCGCCGATGCCGGCCCTTTGTGGAGTCGCCACGTTCTTCAGCTTCTCTGCCATCAGGATCTGAGCGAGGCCGACACGGTACGCATCGCGAACGCCACGCTTGATCTGCTCATCGAGCCTGATCAGGCCGCATTGCCACCGCCGTCATTGCATCGGCCTCTGTAACGCTCTACCGACGCCTCATTTATGCCCATTCCCAGCCCCGTCAGTCTCGATTGGAAAAACCTGCCTGCATCGACGTTGCCAAAGGACGCGCAGCTTGCGGATGCGTGGAACCGGCTGAACGCTGACCGAGGCGACCTCCCCTTCCTGACGGCAGACGCTGTCAGCGCAGCACTCAAGACCTTCGGCTCTGGCGGGGAAAGACTCCTGATGGGACGAAGCAACGGGCGGATTGTGGCCATGTTCGTGCTGCAGCCGCAGGCCAAATTTCGCTGGAGCACCTTCCAACCTTCGCAACTTCCATTGGGCACCTGGGTCGCGGAGGCTGGGCTTTCCCTGCAGCAACTGGTCACCAGCCTTCAGCGCGGCCCGTTAGGCATGTGCTTGGTTCTGTCGATCACGCAGATCGATCCCTGGATCACACCCCGAGAAGACGACACCTCGACGACGCACAGCAGCGATTACATCGACACCGGTTGGATCGACATCAGCGGCAGCTTCGAAGACTACTGGAATGCGCGCGGCAAGAACCTTCGGCAGAACATGCGCAAGCAGCGCAACAAGCTCGCAGCGGAGGGGGGCAATCCGATGATGCGCGTGTGGACATCGGTTGAAGACATGGCGCCCGCGCTCGAGCGCTACGGCCAACTCGAAAGCCTGGGCTGGAAAGCGGCCAAAGGCACGGCCATTCACCTCGACAACGATCAGGGTCGCTTCTACCGGGACTTGCTGGAGACCGCCGCGCAGCGCAACGAAGCCGTGGTGTACGAATACCTTTTCGATGCGCGAACGGTGGCTGTCAATCTGTGCGTGCGTCGAGCCGGCAATCTGGTGGTCCTGAAAACCACCTACGATGAGTCGATCAAGGCGTACTCGCCAGCATTCATGCTGAACGAGGAAATCGCGCAGAAGGTGTTCGCGGCCGGAGACACCAGGCGGCTGGAATACTACGGTCGTCTGATGGAGTGGCACACAAAATGGACGGAAAACAAGCGCACGCTCTATCACCTGACTTCGTACCGCTGGCCGCTGGTCAAACAGATGGCGCTCGCGCGCCGACCCAAGGCGGAAGTCCCGGTCGCGGAGGCCGCATGACGTTGGCTGGAGCAGGTCGGGCATGATCACCGTTGTCATCCCCTATTTCCAACGGAGCGCCGGGGTTCTGCGCAAGGCCCTGGTCAGCATTGCGCAGCAGCGTGGCTGTCGCATGCCGATCCAGGTGATCGTGGTCGACGATGCCTCTCCAGTCCCTGCAGCCGGAGAGCTGGCCGGTGCGGGCGACATGCCGTGCCCGGTGCAGATCATTGCGCAGGCCAACGCTGGCCCGGGCGCGGCCCGCAATACAGGCTTGGACCACGCGCCGAAAGAGACCAAATACATCGCGTTCCTGGACTCCGACGACGAGTGGACCCCCGACCATCTGGCGCGCGCGGTTTGCGCATTGGAGGCCGGATACGACTTCTATTTTGCCGACCACTACCAACTCGGACAGACCACCAGCGCCTTTGTGCGCGCGAAGCGGATTCAACCAACGCAACATCCCGCCATACCCGGCACCCCTGCGGGGCTGCACGCGTACCAGGGTGACATGCTGGACCAAATCATCCGCGGCAATGTGATCGGCACTTCAACCGTGGTCTATAACGCCATGCGTTACCGCAGCAACCGCTTCAAGGTGGAGTTCACCAATGCGGGCGAGGACTATCTCTTCTGGATGGAACTCGCGCAAAGCGGTGCAAAGTTCGCATTTTCGAGCGAGTCCGAGGCGCGGTACGGACGCGGTGTCAATGTTTATGCGGGCGCCGGTTGGGGCAGCGATGAACACCTTTTGCGCGTGCACAACGAACTGAAATACCGCAAGACCACATTGACGCTGTTCAGTCTGACGACGGAACAGAAGAAACTGGTGCGACACAGTATCGGCTTGCTCCGGGCCGCTTTCGCCCGCGATGTGCTGCACCGCCTGGCACACCGCAAGCACCTGCCGATGAAACTGCTCGCCTCCCATGCGGCCCTCGATCCGCAGGGGGTTCTGCTCTTTCCTTTGATCGTCCTGAAACTGGTGCTGGGCAAGTCTTGATCGCTGCAACGAGCGTCGGTGCTTGCAAGAATGAAAACAAATGACAACACGTAAAGCGCTGGCCTTTTCGTTTCTGGACCGCTACTCGGCCCTGGTGATTGCGGTTGCTTCCTCGGCGATCCTGGCCCGGCTGCTCACCCCGGCTGAGATCGGCATCTTTTCGGTCACCATGGTGCTGCTTTCATACATCGGCAACTTGCGCGATCTCGGCGCAGGTCAGTACCTGCTACAGGAAAAAGAGCTGACTCAGGACCGAATCCGGGCCACCTGGACTGTGCAGCTGGGTCTGGGCTTGCTGTTTTCCGTTGTCGTGCTGATGGCAGCGACGCCTGCAGCCAATTTTTATGCCGAACCGCGGATGCACGACATCATGATGGTGCTGGCAGCCAATTTCGCGATCGGGCCTTTCGGTTCCCTGACCTACGCGTGGCTGATGCGCGAGATGCGTTTTGAATCACTGGCGATGATGAGATTTGCGTCCGTGCTGTCAGGTGCCATCACCTCGGTGTTGCTGGCCTGGCACGGCTTCGGACCGATCAGCCTGGCCTACGGCAATCTGGTCACCGCGCTGGTCAATGCTGGCATGGCCGCGTTTTTCCGCCCGCCTTCGTTCCCCTGGATTCCGGGTTTTCGGGAAATTCGCCGGGTCTTGTCCTTCGGCGGCCGCATGACGGCAAACACCGTGATCAACACCTTCAGCAACAGTGCTCCCGAGGTCCTGCTCGGCAAGCTGCAAGGCATGGCCGCCACCGGCCTTTATTCGCGAGCCAATGGGCTGGCCTCGATGTTCCATCGGCTCGTGATGGACGCAACACTTTCGGTCGCGCTGCCTCTGTTTGCCAAGGAAACACGTGAAAGCGGAAACGCCCGACAGTCCTTCATTCTCGCCACCAGCTACGTGACCGCCATCGGCTGGTCCTTTTTCCTGGGTGTTTTTTTCCTGGCCTCTCCCGCGATTCGGCTGCTGTACGGCTCGCAGTGGGACGGCGCGGTGGAGCTCACTCGCCTCATTGCCCTCGGCATGGCGGCCGGCATCCCCGCGGCCCTGTGCCCCACTGCCTTGTTGGCCTCGGGCCGCGTGACGGCCAGCCTGAAGGCGACCATCATGGTTGCCGTGCAATACGTCGGCTTCATCGCCGTCGGAGCCGTCCTGGGCCTGCATTTCGTGGGCTACGCGTTCATCCTGGCGAACCTCGTCAGCGCATCCATCTGGCTGACGGTCACACAGAAGGAGATCGGTTTCGACAGGCGTCAGTTGGGCCGCACGCTACTTCACAGTGCCATGGCCGCGGTCGCTGCGGCCATGGCACCAGCGCTGGTGTTCTTTTGGCTGGGCGCTACGCCTGATGACCGCATCCTGCCGCTGGCCATTGCGGTGCCAGGCAGCATTGCAATCTTCGTGGCCGCGGTCATCGTCTGCAGACACCCGTTGCTGCGTGAATTGCAGCGGGTCTGGCCCAAACTCGCGTCGGTAGGGCAAGGCGCCTGAGCGAGACGCCATCGACCAACCTGCGCTGTCGAATCAGGACGGAACGATTCGGCCTAACAACTGAGCCAACGCTTCTGACCTGCCACGCCTCGACGCCCGCAGCACAGCATCGCGCGCTGGCAAGACGGCCCGCCGTTCACGAATACCGTCCAGGAAAGCCGGAAGCAAGGCTTCGATTTCCTCGGTCACGTCGAGGCGGGCTATCGCATCCAATCCGGCGCCACGCAACACCCCTGCTGTGTCGCCGGCCGGGTCAGTCAGCCCGATGATGGGTTTGCCGGCGCGCAGGTATTCGTAGATCTTGGCCGGTATCTGGGCATTGCAATTGCTCGCCTGCATGACCAGCAAGGCATCGACCGACAGCATTTCGGCCAACGCCTCGCGATACGGCACCGGAGGACACATCTCGATGAATTCGGCCACACCAAACCTCGTTGCCAATGAGCTCAGCAAGCTATCGTGGACGGAGGCACGAAAGCGAATCCGCACATCAGTGGGTTTGAGCCGTCCGCTGGCCGAAAGCCGCTGCAGGGCCATGAACAATTGCGTCGGATCTCGCTCCGACGGGTAGACGATGCCGCTGTGCAAGAGAATCAGCGGACGCTGCCCGTTCGGGTTCTTTTCCGGCAAGAGTGACAAGCCAGAACCAGAAAAACTCTCCTCGTCATAGCCGTTTTCCAGCACCTCCACCCGTTCCGCAGCATCAGGATACCGTTCGCGATAGATGGCGGCAGCCCCTGGGGTGGTGAAGACGGAGTGTCGGGCTTGCAGCAACGCGGTTTCCTCGATGCGCTGGTAGCTCCGCCAGGTCTGCGGGTCGGACGGGTAGCCCTCCTGGGCCATCGGGTCGCGGAAATCCGCCACCCAGGGAATCCCGGTGTTCCGATGGAGCGTCTGCGCGATGACGTGCGCCGTGGCGATCGGATAGGTCGACCAGATCACATCTGGCCGGTGTTCTCTAATCAGCCGCATGCCTTGGCGAACCGCATCGAAGCGCCAGCTGATCCAGCGATCTGGCCTGGCCATCCAGCCGGGATAGCGCCCCTTGATGTTGAGATGGCGCGCCGTATCGAGGGCGAAAGCGCGGCACACCGGCGTCGAAGCCGGCACATCGCGCATCAAGTCTTCACTGGTTTGTTCATAGGCCCGAGGATCGGCGGTCAGCACCACGGGCTGCCAACCCAGCGCGGGAAGATGCTGCACAAATCGAAGCGTGCGTTGAATGCCGCTGCTTCCGGCCAGCGGCGGGAAGTGATATGCAATCATCAATATTTTTTTCACGCGAGCACCAGGACTTGATCGGTTGTTCTCCGGCGCATGAACATGCGGTATGGAGCGGGACCCCGCATGATAAATGCCCTATTGGCACCCAGCGGCCGAAACTTCGACTCTGCGCATCGTGCAGCGACGCGACGCGTCGATTCCACGGCAGGACGTGAACAAATCACCCATCGCATGAGCACGTCGAAGATTCGGGCGCCGGCAGGCCTCAAGGCCACTATCATGCGGGGCAGGTGTTTGTTCTGCCGCTATGGCTCGGTACTGACGGGCAGCGCGGACTTCAGACCATCGTTTCAATCGGGCACGGTTTTGCGTGCCTTTCCCATTTCCGTATATGTCCATGCAAAGTCCTCCGTTGGCGAGCGGCACACCCCGCTTCAACGACAGCAAATTGACCGAACTGGCACGCAGCCAAGGCGCACTGGCTGCGTGGCAAAAAGCGATTGATACACCCCATCCGGCCCAGGCCATCGCCGAAGTGGACGGTGACTTCGCCACCGGCTTTCACACCGCGACTGGAAGTGTGGTGCTGGCCGTGGATCGATTCGCCATCAGAACGCTGTGTTACCGCGAGGTGGATGGTGAACTTCGATTTGCGTCGCGGGCTGATGAGCTGGCCGACGCCAGCACGGAGATCGACCCTCAGGCGATCTTCGATTACCTGTATTTCCACGCTATTCCCTCCCCTCGGACCATCTTCAAGGGCATCTTCCGCCTGCCGCCGGGGCACTACGCGGTCTGGACGAAGGGCAAGCTCGACGTCGCGCCCTATTGGCAACCCACTTTCGCCGAGAAGAGAGACCCCTCTTTCGAAACACTGAAGGCCGAATTCAGAAACCTGCTCGTCGAGTCCGTGGGCAAGCAACTGGACGGCAGCAAGCCAGCATGCTTCCTGAGCGGGGGCACTGACAGTTCGACCATTGCCGGCATGATCGGCCAAGCCTGCGGTGCACCAGCGTCCAGTTACTCCATCGGCTTCGAGGCCGAAGGTTATGACGAAATGGAATTCGCCAGGATCGCCGCCAAGCAGTTCAAGACCCGGCACCATGAGTATTACGTGACCCCCGCCGACCTGGTGCGCAGCATACCCAGCGTGGCGGCGCACTTCGATCAGCCGTTTGGCAACTCTTCGGTCCTTCCCTCCTATTACTGCGCCAAGATGGCCAAGGAAGACGGCGTGAGCAAACTCCTGGCTGGCGATGGGGGCGACGAGCTGTTCGGCGGCAACACCCGCTACGCCAAACAACGCGTGTTCGGTTGGTACCAACACCTGCCCGGACCCCTGCGTCGCGGAGTGATGGAACCGCTGCTCGGAACTTCGGCCGCGCGCAAGTTGCCTCTTCTGAGCAAGGCGGCAAGCTATGTGGAGCAGGCTTCCGTGCCGATGCCCGACCGGCTCCAGATGTACAACCTGATCATGCGGCTGGGCGTGCAAGACATCTTGACACCGGGCTTTCTGTCGCAAGTCGATATCGGCGCGCCGCTGAAACACCAGCAAGAAGTGTGGAGAGCGACACCACCTTGTAGCGACGTCAACGCGCAGTTGGCCTTCGACTGGCGCTACACGCTGGCCGAAACCGACCTGCCGAAGGTGCTTGGTGCTACCAGCGCCGCACAGGTTGCCGTGGGCTTCCCCTTTCTGGACCGCAAGTTGCTGGATTTCTCGATGGGTCTGCCCAGCGACTACAAGCTCAAGGGCATGAAACTACGCTGGTTTTTCAAGGAGGCGCTGCGCGGCTTTTTGCCCGACGACATCATCACCAAGAAGAAACAGGGGTTCGGATTGCCCTTTGGCGTATGGGCGTTGCGCGACAGCGCCTTGAACGCTCTCGCAACCGACTCGCTGCATAGCCTGTCGCGCCGTGGCATTGTCCGCCCCGAATTCATACAGTCCCTGCTCGCCGTTCGCCTGGCCGAACATCCAGGCTATTTCGGCGAGATGGTCTGGATTCTGATGATGCTCGAGCAGTGGCTGCGTCGTCATGCTCCGAACTACCGGTTAGGCTGAGTGACGGCGCAACCATGGTTGGCCGATTCGCTTCAACTGCCTGCCTGGTGATGCTCTGCACCGTGTTCGCTTACCGAAGTACGGCGGCACAAACGACAGCCGGCGGCACGGCGGGGCAAATCATCCATGTTGGTGCCACGCGCGACATCAAAACCATTGCGGCCGCGGCCCGGCTGGTCCGCGACGACGGCATCGTCGAGGTCGACGCTGGCGATTACCTTGCCGACGTCGCGGTTTGGGACAAGCGCAATCTGACGGTACGGGCCGCCGGAGGGCGCGTTCGGTTGATCGCCAACGAAGCCTCGGCCGAGGGCAAGGCAATCTGGGTGGTTCGCAGCGAAAAGATGCAGGTCGAGGGCTTCGATTTCAGCGGTGCTGCGGTTCCCAGCCGAAATGGAGCCGGGATCAGGTTCGAAAAGGGTTGGCTCGTGGTGCGCGACTGCAGCTTCATCGGCAATGAGAACGGAATTCTCACGAGCAACAACCGCGACAGCCAACTTGACATCGAGGACAGCGAATTCGCACACAACGGCTTTGGTGACGGGCAAAGCCACAACCTCTATGCAGGGGAGATTGCCCGCCTCTCGGTCACGGGCAGCCACTTCCACCATGCGAAGGTGGGCCACCTGCTGAAGACCCGGGCCGCCCTGAACGATATCCGCTACAACCGGCTCACAGACGAGACCGGTGGCGAGGCGAGTTATGAACTGGAATTCCCCAACGGCGGGGTGGCTTACGTCATTGGCAACATCATTCAGCAAAGCGCGAGCACCAGCAATCCCCACCTGATTTCCTATGGTGCCGAGGGCTACAAGTGGCCTCGCAACGAGCTGTACCTCGTACACAACACTTTGCTCGACGATCGTCCCGAGGGCGGTGTTTTCCTCCGGGTGAGTCCGGGCGCTGACTTGGTCAGGACCGAAAACAACCTACTGGTCGGCAACGCGAAGGACACCATTGGAGAACCTGCGCGCAATTTTCGAGCCGCCTTCGAGGATCTGGTCGATAGGCAGCGAGGCGACTATCACCTGAAAAAGGGTTCACGGCTCATTGGAAAGGCTGTGCAGATGGCTGCGGATTCGACCGTTCAGTTATCTCCGCAGCGCGAGTACGCCATGCCCAGAGGCAGCATCGCATTGCGGAAGAACCCGATCAACCCGGGCGCGCCCCAGAATTGAAGCGCATCACCTTCCCTGCCTGCCTGGCCCAAGCGGCCTCACCTGGCCGGCTTGCCGAAGATCCAGAACCGCCGTTTTTTCTTCGAGCCAGCAGCCTGCACAGCTTGCTCTGCAGCCTCTCTGATCCAGGCTTTCTGGTCCATCCACCGTGAACCGGCCACAACCAGGATCAGTATGTTGTAAGGCAGGTCGAAATATGCGAGGCTGAGGAACGCGCCGCCCACCGCATAGCCCGCCATACTCACCTGGCACATGGAACCCAAGTCCGATACCCAACGCGTTTCTGGTTGCTTCAGCCCTTGCTTGCGCATTCGACCGGCCGTTCCCCAGACAAAACTCCACATCACCAGAAAGATGAACAGCCCGAGGAATCCATGTTCACCCAGAACCTGGAAATAAATGCTGTGCGCCGCATGCACGTCGGTCGGATCGGGCGCGTATCGGCCGAAAGTTTCAAGGTTATAGATGCCAAAGCTGCCACCGAAGAAGTTGTGACTTGCCAGGTTCCATGCCATTTGCCAAGCGTTGATCCGGCCCATGGCCGAACCATCCTCTTGGTATTCGCCGATGGTCTCCATGCGGTTCATCCAGCTGTCAGGCATGAAGCCAATCAGCACCAGGCCGATCACAACCATCAAGACGCCCACCGCCGCCTTGCTTTCGCTACGCCACCACATCACAAACCCCATCGCTCCCAAGGCCAGAAGAGCACCGCGGGACTGCGATCCTAGCGACGCCACCGCACACAGGATCATCACCGCCGTCAAAGCATGTTTGACCCAGCGGCTCTCCACTTGCATCTGCAGGAACCGAATCAGCGGAATGACGATCACCAGAGCCAGGGCGATCTCGTTGTTGCCTTCGATGAAGGTACCGTCCGGGCCCCAGACCCGGTAACTGCCACCTGTCGCAATCGTGAAGAGCCCCCCCTTGAAGCCATAAAAACCAATGGACCCGGCGAGCACCCAGGCCAGCCCCATGATGTGCTGGCGGCTGTGCAAAACGACCAGGGCCACCAAGATCATGAAGTCGATCTTGACAACGGTTTTCCAGGGCGTGATGCTGTACTCCACCATGAAGCCCATCGGCAAGGTGATCGTCACCCAAAGCATGAAAAGCATCAGCATCGCCGTCTCCCTGGAGACGAAGTAAACTTTTCTATCCTTGGATACCAGGATACCCACCAGAGTCGACAGCGCCACGGCCGCCGCAACAGGCATGCTGCTCAAGACCCAGCTGTAGCTGTGCGGGTTCATGATGCTGATCCAGGTCCACGTCAATGCGCCGATCCACGGACGAGCGAAGGCACAACAGATCAGGCTGAAGATGACGCCGCCCAACAAAAGGTCTCTCATGGCCGAGCGCGTCCTGGGTTGATTCGAAGGCCGCAGCACATGGCCGGCATGAGTTCACTGGGGCACATCGTTCGCCTTTTTGGAGCCGCTCATGCGGCGCGTGTGGCTTCGGTCTGCGCGTCAAGCACGGACTGGTAGGGCTGGCGGTAGTTGGCGATGCTGGCCGTCCAGTTGCGCTCAGCTTCCACAAAACGACGACCCGCGGCACGCAGCCTCGGCCATTCGTCTTTGGACTGCACCAAGTCGACGATGGTCTGCGCCAGCGATTCCGCACTGCCCGCCTTGAACAACAGGCCGGTCTCGCGATGGCGAATCAACTCCTTGTGCCCGCCGACATCGGAGGCCACCAGCAAACGCCCCTGGGCCATCGCCTCCAGCGGCTTCAACGGCGTCACCAACTCGGTCAGGCGCATGGAATGACGCGGATAGGCCAGCACATCGATGAGGTCGTAATACCGCTGCACCTGCGCATGCGGCACTCGACCAGTGAAAATAACCTTATCGCTCACGCCCAGTGCCCGCGCCTGGGCTTTGAGTGCATCGTCCTGCGGGCCGCCGCCAACGAGCAGCACCCGAACGTCGGGCAGAAGGGTAAGCATGCGGGGCAAGGCATCCAGCAGCAAATCCAGTCCCTCGTAGGCGTAGAACGAACCGATGAATCCGATCACGGTTTTGTTCGTCAGGCCCAATTCCGCCTTCAGCGACAGATCGGCGACGCCACCGGTGTCGAATGATTCGATGTCGACCGCATTGGGGATCACGGTCACCCGCGCAGACGGAATACCTCGCGCCACGATGTCGGTCCTCAGGCCCTCGCAGATGGTGAAGACGTGGTCAGCGCCCCGCAGTGCACGCGTTTCGAGCCAACGCGTGAGCCGGTAGCGTGCGCTGCCTTCCGCTGTCGAGCCATGGTCCACGGCGGCATCCTCCCAAAAGGCGCGCACTTCGTAGACCACCGGAATGCCGAGGCGCTTGCCGACGCGCAAGGCCGGGATGGCGTTGAGAACCGGGGAATGGGCATGCAGCAGATCGGGTTTCACCCGCTCCGCGACGTCCTGCAGCCTCGCTTCGATCTGTTTCATCATTCGCAGTTCACCCAGACCGGGCAAGGACTTGCGCTCCACCGGCGAAACCAGGGTCCGGTAGAAATGCCAACCATCCACGGTTTCCTCCGCCTCGCTCGGCGCCGTATGCTTTGGCGTCGTGAGATGGAAGGTTTCCCAACCCAGCTTGCGTTGCTCGCGCAGAATGGAAAGCGTGCGAAACGTATAACCGCTGTGCAACGGTATGGAGTGATCGAGCACGTGCAGGATACGCGTCATGCCGGCAGGCCTTCCTTCGAAAGGACAGCCGCGCTTTCCGACTGCATGACATTGCGCAGAAAGGCCTCGAACATCAGCAGTGTCCACAGCGGCGCGCTGTAATCACGCGCGCCGGAGTCATGGGCGCTGACCAGATGCTCGAGGTATTCGCGGTTGAACCAGCCGGTTTCGGCCAGACGCGGCCCTAGCACGGCATCACGCACGCGTTGCTTCAGCGGCCCACGGAACCAGCGCGCCAGCGGCACGGCGAAACCCATCTTGGGCCGGTAGAGGATGTCATCGGAGAGGTGGGGCTCCATCGCCTTCTTCAGCAGGTACTTGGATTCCTGCCCGTTGATCTTCAGCGAAGACGGCAAGGTAGCCGCCCATTCGACGAGTTCATGGTCCATCAGCGGTTCGCGCACTTCCAGCGAATGTGCCATGCTGGCGCGATCGACCTTGGTGTTGATGTCGCCCACCAGATACGTTTTCAAATCGATGTATTGGATCAACGCCAATGGATCGTCGGTGTCGGCCTGGGCCGCGTGGTAGTTGAAAACCTCTTGGGCGTTGTAGCCCGCCAACTCAGTCTTGAAACGTTGACTGAAGAGCTGATCCCGCATGGGATCACGCAAAATCGACACCGAATGGAAATAGGCTTCGACCGAATTGCGAGCCATGCCCTCAAACGTCGTCTTGGCGCGGAACATGCGCGGAGCCCAATCGGCTTTCGGATAGATCTTGCCAAGTGTCTTGAACAGCGGCTCACGCACGGAAGCGGGAATTGAGGATCGCATCTTTTCTTCCATCAGATGCATGCGGTAGCGCCGATAGCCGCCGAAAGTCTCGTCGCCGCCATCACCGGAAAGCGCGACGGTGACATGCTTGCGCGCAAGTTGGCAGACGCGGTAGGTCGGAATGGCTGAGCTGTCGGCATACGGCTCGTCATAGAGCCGAGCCAACTCGTCGATGAGATCGAAGTCGTCGCTTTTCACCGTTTCTACACGGTGGTTCGTCCCATAGCGATCGGCCACGGTTTGCGCAAATTCGGCTTCATTGAACTGCGGATCGTCGAAGGCGATCGAGCAGGTGTTCACCGGCTCCTTGGACAAGCCCGCCATCGTTGCAACCACGGCGCTGGAGTCCACACCACCCGAAAGAAACGCACCCAGCGGAACTTCAGCGATCATGCGCAAGCGCACCGATTCCTTGAGTTTCTCGTCGAGTTCGAGGCAGGCCTCTTCGGCCGTGATCGGATTGTCCAGTGTGAATCTCACATCCCAATAAGCCTTGGGCTCACCCACCGGATGGCCTCTGCGCAGGGTCAGCGTGTGCGCCGGCGCCAGCTTCTTGGCTTGGCGAAAGATCGTGCGTGGTTCAGCGACATAGCCCAACGCGAAATACTCTTCAACGGCCAAAGGGTCCATTTCCCGCCGCAGGCCACCATGCGCCAACAAGGCCTTCAGCTCGGAGCCGAACAGCAACGTGCCGTCGTCGAGTAGAGCGTAATACATGGGCTTGACCGCTAAACGGTCCCGCGCCATGAAGAAAGTTTCGGTATTCCGGTCCCACAGTGCAAAGGCGAACATGCCGCGCAGCCGCTTCACACAGCTTTCGCCCCAGGCCTCCCAGGCATGGACAATGACTTCCGTGTCGCTGCGGGTACGGAAGACGTAGCCCAGCGCCTGCAACTCAGGGATCAATTCCAGATAGTTGTAGATTTCGCCGTTAAACACGATGACGACCGAGCCGTCGGCATTGAAAAGTGGCTGTTGGCCGGTGGACAGGTCGATGATGGACAGCCTGCGGTGCCCGAAGGCCACACCTGGTTCGATGTGCACACCCACCTCGTCTGGACCCCGATGCAATTGGGCCAGATTCATGCGCTGCAGGACTGCGGGGTCAAAATCACGCTTGCCGCGGGTGTCGAAAATACCGGTGATGCCACACATGGTTGTTACCCTAATCCTTGGTTAGATTTCGCCAATCCCAATTGCCTGTCGTACAAGCCCTGGTACGCCGCGACCATGGCCGGAAGGCTGAATCTCGCTTCGCATTCTGCGCGTCCTTCCTGGCCCATTCTTGCCGCCCGGGCGGGGTCGCTTGCAAGCCTTACCATGCTTTGCGCCAGGGCCTCGGAGTCATTCGCAGGCACAATTTCCCCCGTCCTCCCGTGCACCACCAATTCAGGATTTCCACCCACCGCCGTGGCGATGACCGGCAACCGACTGGCCATCGCTTCCAGAATTGTGTTGGAGATCCCCTCCGCCAAGGAAGGAAGCACGAAACAGTGCAGTCCACGCATGACGGCCGGAACGTCCGAACGCTCGCCCGGCAACCACGCCAGATCTGCAACCCCGGCGGCTTCGAGCAGGGCCAGAGCTTGCGCACGCAGCGGTCCTTCCCCGACCATCACCAAGCGCAAATTGTTTCGCAGCGAAGGCCTAATTTCAAGTGCGCGAATGAATGCACGGGCTAGTGACGTTTGGTCCTTCACCGTCTGCATGCGCCCGACCGTCCCAACCATCCAATGATCGCCCGGAGAGAAAGGGCAGCCGTCGATGGCCACGACGCCGCCGACGTGGTGAATGAACCGGGTGAGATCCACGCCGTTGTAGATCTGCGCGATGTTGGATTCTGGGACACCGATCTTGCTGGTCAGATATCCCGCAAGATCGCGCGAAAGGGCAACGTAATGTGAGATGAATGGGCGATAGAGGCGGCGTACCCGTTGGTAAGTACGGTTCGAGCCATCCAGATCACCCACGTCACGGCCGTGTTCACCGTGGATGCGCACTGGCACCCCAGCCATCCATGCGGCAACCTGAACCTCGAGCGCCCCCAGGTTGCGGCTGTGTACGATGGCTGGCTTCATCCGACGAAACAGACGGTACAGGCGGGGGTAAAGCCAGAAACCATGGCCTGGAGCTTTCTCAAGCGCCACATACTCAACATCGCTGCGTTTCACACGCTCCCGAAAGCTCGTGATGGTAGTCAGCGCCACAATTGCATGACGGTAGCCATCGGTCGGCATGTGGTTGATCAGGTTCACGACGCCGTTTTCCAGCCCGCCCGTGTCGAATCTGTACAGCACATGCACCGCAAGGGGGCGCTTGTCCGCTGGGATGCCTCGGCGCTTGGCTGGCAGCAGTTCAGCCATGCCCGTTCAAAGGCGCCAGAGCTTGAACCCTGCGGCCAGTATTTTCTCGCGATCGAACGCGCATTTCACATCAATGAAAGCACCACCCTTCACTAGCTTCTTACTGAAATCCTCGACCGATAATGACGCATATTCAGTGTGGGCCACGGCCGCCACGATTGCATCGGCTCGTGGAAGCTCATCCCACGGCACAAGAGTCACACCATATTCGTGCATCGCCTCATCGGCCTCCGCCTGAGGGTCGGTGACTGAGACCTCGACGCCATAGGACTTGAGTTCATTGATGATGTCGATGACCTTCGAATTGCGCAAATCCCCGCAGTTTTCCTTGAAGGTCAGGCCCAGGACATTCACCTTGGCGCCCTTGATATAGCTACCGGCAGCAATCATGTGCTTGATGGTCTGCTCGGCGATGAACTTACCCATGCTGTCGTTGATGCGCCGGCCCGCAAGAATGACTTGCGGGTGATAGCCGAGCATGTCGGCCTTGTGCGTAAGGTAATACGGATCCACACCAATGCAATGGCCGCCGACAAGGCCCGGCTTGAAGCGAAGGAAATTCCATTTGGTGCCTGCAGCTTCGAGCACCTCGGTCGTATCGATGCCGAGCTTATCGAAAATGATGGCCAGTTCGTTCATTAGCGCAATGTTCAGATCGCGCTGCGTGTTCTCGATCACCTTGGCAGCTTCCGCTGCCTTGATCGATGAGGCGCGGTGCACCCCCGGAATCACGATACGTTCATACAGCGCGGCGACCTTTTCCAGTGTTTCCGGCGTGTCACCCGAAACCACCTTGAGGATCTTGGTGAGCGTGTGCTCTTTGTCACCTGGGTTGATGCGTTCAGGCGAATAACCGACGAAGAAATCCTTTTTCCACTTCAGGCCCGATTCCCGCTCCAGAACCGGGATACAGACCTCTTCCGTCGCACCCGGATATACCGTCGACTCATAGACCACAGTGACGCCCGGTTTCATGTGACGACCAACACTCGTGCTTGCACCGATGAGGGGACGGAAATCCGGAATATGCGCTTCGTCCACAGGCGTCGGGACCGCCACCACGATCATGTCGGCTTCCGCCAGCGCCGAGGCATCGGAAGTGTAGACCGCATGCGTTGCCGCTCGCATGTCCTCGTCCGACAACTCGCGAGATGGGTCCGTGCCACGTTGGCACGCATCGACTTTATGCTGCGAAATGTCGAACCCGATGGTACGAATGTGCTTGGAAAACTCGACCACCAGAGGAAGGCCGACATAACCCAGACCGATGACTGCCACGACGCTCATTTAGATTCCTTCTTGCTGTCCGGCAATTGTAGGTTGACTCAATCAGGACCCGTTCCGCATTTTGTGGAGTAGTGCATCAATCGCAGAAAAGTTCTCCCGCATGAAAGATTCCAGCTTCGCGTCCGCCTTTCCATCGCCCCCGAGAGGCGTGGAGAGAACGATCACGGCCGCGTCATCACCCTGCCCAAGCAAGCGATGGACGGCGCTGTAGGCCTTGGCCAGATAATCGCTGCTGGTGAGCTTGCCGTTCAGCCAGTAGAACTGCCAGACCGCAAGACGGGCGCTTTCGGTTTGACCAAGTCCCTCAACACTGCGCAGCTCGGCCGTGCGCACCTGTACTGGCCGGTCAGCGAAACTTGTGTCACGCTCGCCAGTCGCCGACTGTGCCCAATCCGGGTTCTTGCTGGTGACCAGCACGTTGTCCGAACTCACGAGTTTCCGTTCGTAATTCTGGTTGCGGTAATACCCAAGGTAGATCACCACAGAGTCATCTCGCCGCTGATAGGTCGCCAACAACTCGCCGGTGGCGTTGTGGAACGCAGGCCGCAGCGTGTTTTCCCCATTGGGGACCCTGCGCCAGCCGGGGCCGAGTTCCGTCGGTCCCGCCAACGCCGTGAAGTCGGCGCTCTCGCGACCTTGAGTCGTCCACTCGATGGCCGGCGGTAGCGCAATCACAAGCGCTGCAGCAGCAACCGTCATACTCAAAAAACTAGTCCGCAGGACGGTCGGCGGCGACCGGGTAGCCAAGGGGGCCGCCTCGCGCGCAGGCGACTCGGCCCAGCGAGCACCGATCATGAACATCAGCATGACAACCACGCCGAAAAACAACCACCCGTAGATCAGATGATCGACGCCGACCGCCACCGTGTTGCCGGAAACATGTCCCAACAGAACGATGAGATAGGCCCTCATCCAGTTGGCCAAGATCGGAACGAGGATCGAGACGCCGACGAAGATCCACCGACGCCGATTCGACTGAAAATTCAGGTAGGCAAACAACGTCCCCACAGTCAACGAAGCAATCAGGTAGCGCACGCCACTGCAGGCCTCCACCACCGACCAGTGCCCTGAGGGGATGACGAACTGCAACCCGTCACGATAGACAGGAATGCCACTCAGCCGCAGCGCGAGAATGGTGAAGGTTGCTGTCCACTCCATCAGTTGAGGCAGCAAAAACTCGCCAATCGGAACCGCAAAGAACAAAAAGCCCAAAGGGAAGGCGATCACGCGGGCGGCGCGCCAGCCAATCACTGCGACCACCGCGAGGACCAACAAGGCGGTCATGGCCAGTTGCGTGACTGCGTTGACAGCGGCTAGGTCACCCAACAGCCAAAGCAATGCGCAACACGCCAGAGGCACCAGCGCCAACGGGTAGGGGCTCGGCGTTTGTGCGAGCAACTCAGTTCGCTTCCGCCATACCAGCCAGAGCGCGATCGGCGGCACCAGAAAAGCATGGGTAAAAGTTTCGGACCGTGCCCAGATGGTCACCATCGCCATACCTGTCTCGCGATACAGAAACAAGATGGCAGCGACCAGCACAACTAAGGCCGAAGAGGCAATCTGCCATTGCTTTTTCAAGTCGGGAAAAACTGGCTTATCCATCATTGTTCGTTTTCTGGCATGAACCTGTCGAGATGACGATCGATGCCCGCGAGGTGCGCGTCCCAGCTGTAACGCAGCTGCACCATTGTTTGACCTGCACGCCCAATCGCATCTGCACGTCCCGGCGCATGCAGCAGGGAGTCGATTTGTGCGATGAAGTCTTCGGCATCGCGCGCCGCGAGAAGTTCCGCGCCTTCACTCGCACCGATAGGCTTGACGCACACGCTCGATGCCACGACAGGCCGGGCCATCGCCATGGCTTCTAGTATCTTGTTCTGGATACCACGCGCAACACGCAGAGGTGCGACCACCACCGTCGCATGTTGCAGGTAGGGGCGAACGTCCGGCACCGTGCCGGTGACTACGACATCGGATGAGGCAAGGCCTTCGACCGCGGGCGTTGGACTGCGCCCCACGATATAGAAGCGCAGTTCCGGCCAACGCCGAAGCAACTCCGGCAGAACTTCGGCCACGAACCAGGTCACACCGTCTATATTTGGCCAATAGTCCATCGCCCCCGTAAAAACAAGTACTGGCTTGGCAGAAGATGGGAAAGGTGAAACTCTCGCGGAATCCGGTGCAAAAAAGGCGGCATCGACCCCGTTGCTCAGAGCCTCGACCTTCCCTGCGACTGCAGAAGCCAAGCCGCGGAATAGCGTAGCCTCGTTCTCGGTCACAAAAAACGACCGCTCTGCCTTTGCTGCGACTGCGGCTTCGTAGGCAAGCAGACGCTCACCTTCTCTACGATACAACCAGGACATGGGCCAGGAATGTGCCGACGCATATTGAGTCCACTTCGCGGAATCCACGTCCACGAAGTCGACGAGTTGGGCGGCATCGGGAACCAAGTCCGCGTACTGGGCCATGGGCGACGAGAACACCACCGCTGCGTCGATTTGCTCATCGGTGGCCAATCGCCTGCACCACGCCGAAAGACCAGCGTCACGATAGTACCCAAGACTCAGCGCTTCGCGCCGCAGCAAGCCAGCCAAGCTGCGGATTTTGGCGAGGCGCGGGCTGAGACGAGCGACATACACTTCTGCGCAGAATCCACGTACCGTCTCGACGTGCACCTCGTCTTCTGGGTCATCGACGAAAGTACCGAGAAAGACACGATGTTTCGCTGCGAGGTGTTTGAGCAAATGGTAGGAGCGTACTTTGTCCCCCTTGTTCGGCGGGAATGGCAGCCGATGGGCCAAATAAAGCACATTACCCATCTGCTCAACCGAGGCTACGGACAATCCATGGGCCAAGCCAATTCGCAATGCCGATGGGTAGGCGCCGCCAGGCTGCAATCATGAATTTATATTTGGCGTTGGATGGATTATTCTGCGGAATACCATCAGCCTTGTATAAGCAGTATTCGTAATGCAACGGCGTGGGTTCAAAGCCCCAATTTTTTTTGAAGGCAAACGAGCCCGTACCCTGTTTACTGCGTCCGTAATCAAATACCTTGAGTCCCCGTGCACAGGCCAAGCGGAGCAGTTCCCAATATTTAAAGTCATTGGCAGCCAAATCACGCGCCGCCTCTGCGTCGCCCGCGTAGTAAGGCAAGACCTCATTGCGAAAGTAAAAACTCATCACGCTGCTGAGGGGCGTTCCGTCGGGTGCCTCCACAGTGAGGACCTCACAATCCCGGCCGAATTCTTTCATCAATTCTCGGAAATAACGTTTCGGCATCGCCGGGGTACCGTGCCTGTGCACGTTATCGGCGTAGAGCGCAAAGAAGCGATCAACCCCCATGTCCACTTTGCCGACCAGACCATTCTTCATGCCTTTGCGTACCATCGCACGCTGCTTCCGCGGAATTGCCAACATGTTGGCTTCCTCCGTGGGCAAGATTTCCTTGCGAAACGTCACATACAGATCCTGCGTGGGCCACTCCGGGTGACGAGGTTCGACGTTTCTGAATTCCAGATGAGCCACACCAAGACGAACCGCCAACTGCTGCGCTTCGGCTTCCAAAGCGGAGGCTGCTCCGGGATGCACTGCAGCGACACCGCCATAGACCACAAACGGCAAACTCGCCAGTGAGTTGCCAAACAGGCGGCTGTTCACGTGCGCCAGCGGCAGCACGCCCTGCACGCGGCCATCCGCCTCGGCGTACAGAAAATAGGTGTCATGTCCGAACACCTCACGCACCAATCTCTGCCAGCCCGCACGGTGGAAAAACGTGGCCGAAGGACACTCCTGCACAAACGCATCCCAGGCAGCTGCGGCCCGCCGGTCCGTGGGTTGCAATCGTTTGACAACCGGCACCGCTACCTCAGACACGTACAGCCTTCGCGTTAGACTCTCCGAGGAATACTTGGTCCATGCGGCCCCATTTGAAGTCGCGCAACAATTGTTCGAGGCGCCCTTCCATGCGATCAATGTTCACGTAGTGCCTGAACCGCGTCTTGGCATTGATACCCGCCACCCGCGGTTGGTCTTCATCGATTTCCCAGGGATGGAAGTAAAAAATCGCAGATTCCTTGTCGTTTGCATTGACTTGACCCAGCATCCACCGCGAAACGGCGTACGGCAGCAGCCGGAAATAGCCGCCCCCACTGGAAGGCAGATTACGGTTGAACAGCCTCACCGTGGTGACGGGGATCTCCAGCAGCCCGTCCCGTACCTCATAAGCAAAGCGAGGTGAGTCGGGCATGCCATAGTGATCATGGCGGATCGGATAGATGCTCGAGCTATAGCGATAACCCGCCTTTTGCAGGCAGTCGAACGCCCACAAATTTTTCTTCCCGATGGAGAAGCTCGGAGCTCGATAGCCTTTGATCTCAACGCCTGACAAATCCTCGAGCAGGATCTTGGCCAAATCAATATCGGTAAAGAATGACTCCTGGGTCTGGTCGCTGGCGCGCTCGTGACCGTATCCGTGGCTGGCCAGTTCATGACCTTCTGCCACGATCAGCCGCACCAGTTGCGGATATCGTTCGGCGATCCATCCCAAGGTAAAAAAAGTCGCCTTGGTACTGTGCTTGTCGAGCATCGCCAGAATGCGATTGACATTGTGCTCGACGCGACATTCGCGGGTGTTCCATTCCAGACGCGAAATATACGGGGCGAATGCCGAAACCTGGAAGTAGTCTTCCACGTCGATGGTCAATGCGTTGGTGATGGTGGTTGGAGCTAACACAGTGGCTTTCTGATTCCTAGTTGTCGGCGGGAATTTGACGCCGCTGAACCCATTGCCACAAATCGGCAACGATGCGTTCTGCCGAACGACCATCCCAGAACTCCGGCACCCGGCCCTGTTTGCCATGCCCCCCTAGGATATCGTCCACGCCACGCATGATCGCTTGTGCGTCACGCCCAACCAAGGTATTAGTGCCTTGTTCGATGGTTATTGGCCGCTCCGTGTTTTCACGCAAAGTCAGACACGGCACCCCGAGGGCGGTCGTCTCCTCCTGTATCCCACCAGAGTCGGTCAACACCATGCGAGCATTGCCCATCAAACCTAACATCTCGAGATAGCCCTGTGGGGGCAACAGCGCAACCCGAGTTGCATCTAGCAGATGACCGAGGCCAAAACGCTCGATGTTGGCGCGCGTGCGGGGATGCAAGGCAAAAATCAAAGGCAACTTCTGCGCAACTTGCGCCAGAACCTCCAGCAAGAAACGCAGCGTCTCGGGTTCATCCACATTGGATGGTCGATGGAGCGTCACCAGGCCATAGCCCTCGGGCGCGGCCACCAGTGACGCATCTCCGCCGCCCGCGCTGACCGTGTCGGCTGGCGAACGCGCATGTTGACGACTGTGCAGCAACGAATCGATCATGACATTGCCGACGAAACAAACGCGATCGGCTGCGATGCCCTCAAGGCGCAGGTTCTCTTGTGCCGTTCGCTCGGTCGTGTAGAGCCGATCGGCCATCTGATCCGTAAGAATACGATTAATCTCCTCGGGCATGGCACGGTCGTAGCTACGCAGTCCGGCCTCCACGTGAGCCACCGGAATGCCTTTTTTCACCGCAACCAAAGAACAGGCCAGCGTGGAGTTCACGTCACCGACCACCACCACACATGCGGGTACGTGTGCGTCCAGAATCGGTTCGAAGCGGCGCATCACTTCGGCCGTCTGGACCGCGTGGGAGGCGGATCCAACCTCGAGATTGATATCGGGTCGCGGCAACTGAAGATCCTCGAACAGGCGGTCACTCATGTCCTTGTCGTAGTGCTGGCCGGTATGGACCAACAACATAGGCCATGGCGGCTCGTGGGCTTTCAGCGCTCGCAAGATAGGCGCCATCTTCATGAAATTCGGCCGGGCTCCGACAACACAGATCACCGGTTTCATTGGCGAAGGGCTCTGGTGCGAGTTGGTAGTACTCATGTCTGTTTTTCTTCGGTAGATCGGTGCAAAGCAGCCACCAATTTCTTGAGCATGGATAACAATTCCAGATTGGACCGTTCAAGGCGCAACATCCCCTGCTCCATGCGTTGCAGGCGACCGCCCTGATGCTCACCTTCCAGGGTCGAAATCTTTTCCAACGCGGAATCGAGCAGTTGCGGATCTAAGCCGAGTTTGTCTTCATCGAGATCAAAATCAGCGAACGACGGACCGTCTGCGGACTCCTTGGGCGCTTCTCCCTTAGCCACAACAACATTCAACGACCGACCGGCTTCCTGGTGAATCTCAAGGGCAACCTCGCGAACATCGGCCGCTGCCAAAGTTTCCTTGTTTTCCAGAAAACCAAGCAGCAAGAGACGGTCGCAGATCGAATTGATCCGCCGTGGGATACCACCGCTTGCATCGAAGATTGCCTCGAACGCGGCATCCTCGAAATGTGGCTTGTCCGCCACGGCTCCGGCACACTTCAGGCGATGCTCGATGTAGCCCTGGGTTTCCTCCACATCCATCGGCCCAATATGGCACGCCGCGATGACGCGTTGCCGAAGTTGCTGCATCTGCGGATTCTGGAGAATTTCCCTGAATTCCGGTTGCCCAACCAGAAAACTCTGCAACAGCGCCTGCTTCCCAAACTGAAAGTTCGACAGCATGCGCAGCTCTTCTACTGCACGAGGCGTCAGATTCTGAGCTTCATCTACGACCAACAGACAACGCTTTCCCTGGCTGGTTTGACTGACCAGAAAAGCTTCGAGCGACATCAGCAAATCCGCTTTCGAGACGTCCTTGGTACGAACACCAAAAGCAGCCCCCACCATTCGCAACGTGTCTTCCGCATCAAGTTGGGTACTTACGAGGTTGCCGGCGACCACCTTGTCGGCGTCCAGACTCTCCAGCAACCCGCGCACAATGGTTGTTTTACCGGCACCGATCTCGCCGGTGATGACAATAAACCCCTCATTGCGGAGCACGCCGTACTCGAGATACGCCTTTGCACGACGATGCTGCTTGCTCGCAAAATAAAAACTGGGGTCGGGGTTAAGCTGAAATGGCTTGGTACTTAACCCGTAATAAGCTTCATACATGTATTAAAATTGTATATTAACGCTACCAGTCAACGTTGTTTCTTTATAAGAAGTGCTGCTATCCGAAATCACATGGCGAGCACCGATGTTTCCATACATCTTGTCATTTAATCGAGTAGATAGATTGACCCCAAATGCGCGCAACTTTGTTTTTAGCAGACTGGAATCTCCCGCTGATTTTTGCTGCGAAACAAGCACATTTAGAGACGAATCCGGAGTAAGTCTATGCGAATAACTTAACGTCACTCCATTTTGACGAATAAAACTCGTGTTTGCAAAGTCATCCGCTGCAGGCACCAGATTGCTTAAACTTTGGCTCATGCTTCGATTGGCTGACAAAGTGATCGTGTCCCGAATGCCAATCAATGCAAATGTCAATGTTTGACTCCGCTGCAGGGAAAGCGCCGCAGTTGAATACGCACCGACGACGGTTGTATTCGGATCGAGGCCATTCACCTGCAAGAAAGACCTTACGAGCTGAGCTCTTTTAACAGGATCAGGTTCAACCGATGCAAATTGGCTATATAGGAGATCGTAGAGCCCACCAAGCCCAACTTGCCCGTTAGAAGATGAATTCGAAACACTTTTATTATCGACATACGACCATGCCGTACGCGGCGTGCGATGCTCAAGACTAATAGCGTGGGTGCTACCAAAATACCTTCGCTCCACCTGACCAGAAAATCGAGTTGTGTCGGATGGACGCCAATTAAGACCAAAACCGTTCGAACTATGACTTTGCTTGTCTACAGAAACGTAGTTATTTGACTCTTTCCCTCCAATGAGGATTGCCTCGACCTGTGAATTTATCGAGTAGATCAAATTTATATTTAACTGATCCGACGACGTATTGCGTCCCAAGCTATAGTCCACATTTTGACTACTTAGATTAGCAGCCCATTTGAGGCGACTGAATGAACTATCGCCATTCAGCTTAATCGAGCTCTCCCGAGTATCCACATCCGAGGCCAAATTAGACTTGCTACGCGTTGTCTCATATTTGTATCTAGCCTCGTAATCCGCAAAGTTTGAAAGATGCCCCCGAACATAGGGTGATATGCGATAGGTTGCGACTTCCGTCCGATTTGAATTTAAACTAGTGTTGTCTAAGGATTGCGTCCCAAAAGCAGATATTGATTGCTGAGATATCGTTCCACTAAAATCAAGGAATGCCCACTGATCAATAGCCTCATAAGTCCCCGCCGCACTAAGTGAATTTTGCAATTCATTTCGATCGGAATTTCGGGCATAAAGCAGTTGCGAGAGAGAATAATCAAAATAACCCCTCAATCGACCCGCATCGCTTGATATCCGTATCCCAGGGCTGATCTCCGTTGTAAACTCGGACTGCTTGTTTGTACTACTCAGGTTGATGTTGCTGGAATATGTCTCCGATAGAGTGAGGC
This sequence comes from Rhodoferax koreense, assembly GCF_001955695.1. Taxonomy (NCBI): domain Bacteria; kingdom Pseudomonadati; phylum Pseudomonadota; class Betaproteobacteria; order Burkholderiales; family Comamonadaceae; genus Rhodoferax; species Rhodoferax koreensis. Next base: position 4,670,244 of record NZ_CP019236.1, read on the forward strand.
GCGGCGTGACGGTCAAACCTCGCCCCCCTCCACCCGTCTCAATCTGCTGCGCATCCGCGCAAACGCTGGACAGCGCCGCTGCTACGCATATAAGCGAAACGAACGACCGCGACGCATATTGCGGGAGGCAGTAGATTTCGAAGAAAGTACAGATGGATTTGTGGAGCATCGGCAAGTGATTGAGGGCGCAATCAGGCTGCTTGCTGTTGCTCATAGCCATAACCGTATCCGTAACCGCCATAACCTCCCTGGGAAGCGCTTCGCGCTTGATTCAATACCATCATCTTGACTGGGCACGATTCGATGGAAGCGAGGGCATGCTGCACATCCGTTTGCAATGTTTTCTGGGCGTGCACAACCATTACAATTTGCCCCATATGAGACGCAAGAACCCGTGATTCCGTAGTCAATAACAAGGGGGGTGAATCAAATATAATGATTCGATCCGAATATCGGTGCGCGATGTTTGCGATCAACTGCGTCATGGCATCACTTGCCAAAAGCTCTGTAGCACGCAGATGCGGCGTACCGCTCGGCAATAAAGTTAATTTATCGATATTTGTTTTCAATAAAACACTCGACAAATCTCCGACATCACCAACGAGCATATCTAACAAACCTGGGCTTGCAGGCAGACCAAGCATGCGCAGGACGGATGGCCGCGCGACGTCCGCATCCACCAGCATGACCGTATTGTCAAGTTCCGTTGCAATACTCATCGCCAAATTGATCGCGGTAAAGCTTTTACCTTCTCCTGCTAACGCGCTGGTCACCATGATTAGGTTACCATTTTCGACAGGAACGGCACCTTTCCCCATTGCATTGCTGATCAATGGGCGCTTGATTACACGGTACTGATCTGCGATTTGCGATCGGGGCGCATTGGGACTGACAATCCCCGAAGCGACCAATGCATCCAGATCAAGCTCTACCCGCCGCGACAACGTAGTTGGTGCAGCCTTAGACGGAGATGCTGCAGCGCCGGGCATTTTCTGCAAACCAGCTACTTCACGCGCCTCGGGGGTCTTAGCCTGCCTCTGGGGAGATTCCGTTCTTTCCTCTAACGAGACACCGGCCCGCCTCAATTGTTCGAGACGCTTGGTTGCTTGCTCAATTAAACTGGTCATATTACGCTAGTCCCACTTGGCCAGAGAAGAGGGCCAGCACGATGATTCCAATAATAAATCCACCAACCAATCCTCCCGACGCGATGACGAATCGACGAAGATCAGATCGCTCTTTGCGGCGGACAGCGTCACTAACTACCAGCGTAACGACGCCTAACAATGGGAGGTCAATGACATTACGAAGGGAACGAGCATCGTAAAATACCGGGCGTAGCTGACTTGCGGCGAATGATGTAAATACTCCAGCACCAATAGCAACAGCCAAAGCGAGCAACAATAAAAGCATCCGATTGGGCGCGACTGGTTTAGGAGAGACCCGTGGCGGATCGATCAAGCGAAAATCGGCAACGCCGGCAGCCGATTCCAAATCACCAGAAAGTGATGCTGATTCGCGGCGGCTTACCAGATCTTCATAATTTTTTTTGTTAATAGCGTAATCGCGATTCAACTGGGCATATTCCGCCTCGACCTGAGGAGCGGTTTTCATAGCGCTCAACGCACGTTCATACCTGCCACTATATTCAGCAACTCGGGCACGCAGAGCAGCAACCTGAACCTCTGAGGCAGCTAACATCCGACTCAACTCTTGCGCCGCCAGCGAACTAGATGGCCCCATTCCAACCGGATTAGCCATCGCGGTCTTCCTAAGCTCTGAAATTTCTTTCTGCTTTTGATCTTCCAGCTCTTTAATCAGTCGACGGGCATTCACAACGTCAGGATGTTGCTCTGTAAAGCGTTGCAACAAACCATCCAGATTACGCTTTTGCGTCTCCAACCTTGCATCGATCTCCGGGGTTGCAAGAGACTGTGCAGATTCTTGCAAGAGACTTTTCGTCGTCAGACTGGCAGCCTGGGACTTCTCATTATCTAGCTGAAGCTTTGCAGCATCCCGCGCATTTTCGGCCTCGCGTAGTTCGAGCTTGGCTTGGTTGTATTGAGCACTAACTTCCCCAAGGCGTCCCGCCATATCGGTGCCATTGGAGGTCTGCGCATCGATATTTTTCAATTTGAACTCTTTAAGACGAGCCTCGGCGCTTTCAAGCTTACTTTCATAAGTTTTAATTTGCTCACTGATGAACTTCTTAGCGGCGTCCGTATCTTTGCGGCTATCTCCCAAACTGGATTCCACAAAAATCGACACTAGAGATTGAACAACCTTTTTCGCCTTCTCAGGATTTGGATCCTGAAACGACAACGTATACAAATTATCCCGACCCGTCGTTTTAATTTGCAAGGTACCCATCAACCTCTCAATCAGAACCTCCTGAGAATCCTTGGTCTGGGACCCCAAATCCAAATCAGCCATGCGAATCAATTTTTCCACGTTCGGACGCGTTATCAGCGTCCGACTCAACATGCCAACTTGTTGATCCACGTTCGGTTGCACCGCGAGTCCAGACATCAACGGTTTCAAGATGGATTGGGTATCCACATAGATTCGTGCAGAGCCCTCATATTTATCAGGGACACGCAACACAACCCCGGCACCAACCACGCCAACTACCCAAGCAACGAGCAATCCCAGCCAACGGTGCTTCCACGCACCCTTGGCGAAAGTCAAGATTTGATTAATCAACTCATCCATGAATCACACTCGACGGTTAATCTAAAATCAAACCAGATATTAATAAATAAATTCACCATCGCCTCAGAACCAACCTTGCGGGATAATAAGAATATCGCCTGGCTTCATTTCCACATTGCCTGAAATATCTCCGCGCTTGATCAGATCACGAAGGCGGACCGAATAGCGTTTACCGCCTTCAGAAGTCCGGAATATCGAAGCGGCGTTTCCATCAGCAAAGTCGGTCAGCCCGCCAACGGCGATCATCACATCCAGGACGGTCATCTTCTGCTTGTACGGCAAAAGTTGCGGTTTTGCAGCCTCGCCTACAACCCGTATCTGTTCGCTGTACGGCCCGACAAAACCAGTCACGATCACCGTAACGACGGGATCCCGTACGAACTTGCCAAGCGTTTTTTCGATCTCACGCGCAACCTCGATGGAGGTCTTGCCTTGCACGACCAATTCATCCACCAACGGGGTCGATAGCTTGCCATCTGGCCTGACCGGCACAGACATAGACAGTTCCGGATTGCGCCAAACGATGATATTAAGATTGTCCCCTGCCCCGATGATGTAGTTGTAGTCACTGGTATCCGCCGCAGCGGGAGCCGCAGGGTAGCTGGTGGAGAATGCAGAACAACCCGACAGACAAATGCCCACAACGCAAGCCGCAATCCAACGTATTTTTGAGGCCGAGTTGAATAATGAAAACATCGAAATATCCACCTTTATATGTTGCGGGTAGCCACCCAGGTTCTCTTAGAAATATACCTTACATCCCGTGAACGCATTCCAAAAAAATCACGGAATGCAGTTCAATCCCGCGCGGATGAGTTGCACAGACTTTTGCAGCAGAACATTGTATGCAAAGCAATACCCCGTCCAAAGATTGACGATGCCTGGATTTTTAGCGAAATGTTACAAATGGCGCAACAAGTCACGCGCTGCATTCCCGGACTAGACTCGGACCACCGCACATGAGGAGTCACTGATGACGATAGAACACGCCATCGTTGCATGGAGAAAGCTTCTTGGCAATCCGCAAGTGTTGATTGGTGACGACGTTTCACAACGCTACGGCAGCGACACAACCGGGCAGGCGCGGAAGGTGCCGGTGGCCTTGCGCATTTCGGACAGCGCGTCGCTACCTGAGGTCATGAAGATCGCACACCTCCATAAAGTTCCTGTATATCCGATCAGCACGGGTCGAAACTGGGGCTACGGCAGCGCCCTGCCAGTTCGTGACGGCTGCGTGCTGCTGGACCTGTCACCATTGCAAAAGATCCTGGACTTCGACGCAGAGTTCGGCGCCATCACTCTGGAGCCGGGCGTCACCCAGGCCATGCTGGCCGACTTCTTGCGCCAGGGCAATCATCCGTATCTCGTCCCCGTCACCGGCGCCGGACCAACGTGCAGCTTGGTAGGCAACGCACTGGAGCGTGGCTATGGTGTCACACCTCATGTCGATCATTTCGCAGCTGTCACCGACCTCGAAGCCGTGCTCGCCGACGGGACGCTCTACAAGACCGCACTCCGTGAAGCTGGCGGGGATGATGTGGCCCGTCTCTTCAAATGGGGCATCGGGGCCTATTCCGCGGGACTCTTCACCCAGGGTGGATTCGGAATCGTCACACGCATGACCATCATCCTGGCCCGCAAACCAGAGTGCATCAAGGTCTGCCTTTTCAGCCTGAAGGACGATGCGCTTTTGGAGCCCGCCGTTGAACGCATTCGGACAATCCTGGGCAGGCTTCCGGGAATCGTCGGCGCCATCAATTTGATGAACCAGCATCGCGTACTGAGCATGGCAGCCCCATTTCCACGGGACCGCATCGGGCCGGACGGCTTGATTCCGCAGGAGGTCATCACGGAGATGGGTCGCCAGTACCAGATCTTTCCCTGGACGGGGTTCGGTACCTTGTACGGCACGAAAAGTGTCGTCGCTGCGGCGCAGAAGGAAATCAAGGCCACGCTCGGCAGTATTTCTACCAGAATGATGTTCCTGACACCTGGGCGCGCTCGCACCTTGTCCAAGCTGGCGAGGATGATCCCGGGAAAACGGGGCAAGGGGCTGGCGGGCATGACGGCCACCCTGGAGAAATCGCTGGAGTTGGTCGCCGGCCAACCTAACGAAACCGCTCTGCCTCTGGCGTATTGGCGCAACAAGTCGCCACAAAAACAAGCCTTGAAGAACCCGGCGTCCGACGGATGCGGCTTGATCTGGTACGCGCCGCTGGTCCCAATGCGGCCCGCCGGAATACGTGCTTATGTGGACATGGTGAAGAGGGTTGCGCCCAAACATGCCATCGAGCCGCTGATCACCTTCACCACACTCAACGACCGATTGTTCGACAGCACGGTCCCAATCATCTTCGAACGCGACCAGCCCACCGCGGTGGCCTCGGCCCAGGCCTGTTACTCGGAACTGTTGCACTCTGGCCGGGAGCAAGGCTGGTTCCCCTACCGTGTCGGTGTTGGCACGATGGACTCCCTCGCCAAGATGCAACCCTTGTCATCGGCCTTTCACAAACGCCTCAAGGCCGGCTTGGATCCTGAGTCGCTCGTCGCACCAGGTCGCTATGAATCATGATCTGACGTCCGTGCTCCAGAGGCGATCCTCGACGATGGCCCAGTCGACTCCTGTCGATACGGCGTTCACGAACGAGCGAGAGAAGAAACACGGACTCACGGTGCTGTTGATCTCACCGGATTCGTACCGACGACATCGTGTCGAAATATTTTACGGTCCCCACCGAAGGAATCGCCACAAAGGGAAAAATTTCTTTATTTTTCAATGAGTTAAACAAATTCAGTCTACCTGGCACGATGTCTGCTTAACTAAGTCGTCACCAGTCACCGTCAATCAATTCAGGAGTAAATACATGTTGACCTTCAAGCAAGCTTTAAAGTCCGCAGGTGCCGTTGTCGGCCTCGTGGGCGCAATGTCCGCGAACGCTTACACCGTCGGCGGCATCGACTTTGGTAACTCCCTCAGTCTGAACCACCTGGAAACCACGACGCTCGCGCAGACCTTCATCAATGGCAACGGCCAGTCGGCTACGGCTTATGGTTCCATCTCCACGGTGAACGGAGACAGCACCTATTGCGCCGGTGGCGGCAGCTGCAGCCTGTACTTCATCGCGACGTTCAGCGGTTCGCAGAATTTCAGCTCCAGCTATGTGGAGTTCTCGTCTGCGACGATTACCGTGTACTACTCCAACAGCACTGTAAATCTGTTCAACCAGGACTCCGTTGCAAACCTTGCGTCGATCCAAGGCATGACGACATGGCTGACGCTGACGGGTCACAACAATCTGGGCGGCGGCGCTAGCACCAATGCGGTCGTGACCGGCACTGGTTCGCTCTCCGGCGCAACGCTCAACGGTGGCGGTGCTGGCCTGTTTGACGTTGGCAGCCCTGGCCTTGCGAGTGTGATCGCTTCGTTCGACACCAACACCATCGCGGACGCTGCAGGCGGCTTTGCAGACGTCGCACTGACTTCGTCGTTCAACAACTTCGTACTCAACGAATTTGATGTGGCCAATGGCCTCGCAACTGGTTGCGAAAATGGTACCGCTGCCGTTGGCGCCTGGTGCTACCAAGGTTCGTCGAACCTGCGCGGCAAGCTGCAGGCTGTTCCTGAGCCAAGCTCCCTGGCTCTCGCTGGCCTGGGTTTCGGCGTCATGGGCGCACTGAGCCGCCGCCGTCGCAACGCTAAGAAGTAAAACTGCCACCGCGCATGCGGTACCTGCTAAAAAGCGCCATCATGATGGCGCTTTTTTTTGTCGTTCTTGATACGCGCACATTCTCGGCCTCGCGCCATGTCCAAAGGCTGCTGCAAAGTAGAAAATCGTTCCTGCTCGCCAAGGGTCCGCCATGGCATGCCGTTCTTTCTACTTGCTCTCACCTGAAATCCGCATGCATGAGAAATATCCTGATGGTCTGCACGGCCAACATCTGCAGATCGCCAATGGCACAGATCGTCGCAACGCAGGTAGCGCAAAGAAGAGGTCTGGATCGCGGCCTACGCATCGATTCCGCCGGCACGCATGCCACCAAGGGCGCACCCCAGCCCGATAGCCGCGCGAAGCTAGCGCTGGAAAAACGTGGCTACAAGGTCAAAAAGGGGAGGTCTCGCAAGGTCGAAACCAAAGACTTCGAACGTTTCGACCTCATTCTGGCCATGGATCAAACGAACCTGAGCACCCTGCATGCGCTTTGCCCGGCGCAATACCACCACAAACTCGAGTTGTTCCTCGCATCGGCGCAGCCCGACGTGCACGCCAACGAGGTGCCGGACCCCTACTACGGCAGCGCGCAGGGCTTCGAACGGGTTCTGGACCTGTGCGAAGCTGGCGTGGACGCATTGTTGTCACGCCTGGGTTGAAGGTTGCAGCGCCAACTCGGGCGGCTGCACACCTGGGAACTCAAACCTTGTAGTAGCCCCGGTACCAGGCCACGAAATTGGCGATGCCGGCCTGCACACTCGTCCCCGGCACGAAGCCGACCCAGTCCTGCAAGGCGTCGGTGTTGGCATAAGTGGCGGGCACATCGCCGTCCTGCAGCGGCAGCAGCCTTTTCTCGGCCTTCATGCCCAGCGCATTCTCGATGCAGCCGATGAAATCGAGCAAGGGCACAGGGTTGTTGTTGCCGATGTTGAAAACCCGGTAAGGCGCGTTGCTGGTGGCGGGGTCGGCCAGCGCGGCATCGTACGCGGGTTCGGCGGTCGCCGTGCGGTCGAGCACGCGGATCACGCCTTCGACGATGTCGTCCACGTAGGTGAAGTCGCGCTTCATGTTGCCGTGGTTGAACACGTCGATCGGCCGCCCTTCGAGAATGGCCTTGGTGAACAGGAACAAGGCCATGTCGGGCCGGCCCCAGGGGCCATACACCGTGAAAAAGCGCAGGCCCGTGGTCGGCAGGTCGTAGAGATGGCTGTAGGTATGGGCCATCAACTCGTTGGCCTTCTTGGTGGCCGCGTACAGGCTCACAGGATGATCGACGCTGTCGTGCTCGGAAAACGGCATCTTGGTGTTGCCGCCATAGACGCTGGAACTCGACGCGTAGACCAGATGCTGCACCTTGCTGTGGCGGCAGCCTTCGAGGATGTTGGTGAAGCCGACCAGGTTGCTTTCCACGTAGGCATGCGGATTCTGCAAGGAATAACGAACGCCGGCCTGGGCGGCCAGGTGGATCACCCGGTCGAATTTCTCGGCGGCGAACAGATCGGCCATGCCGGCGCGGTCGGCCACGTCCAGCTTCACGAAGCGAAACCCGGCATGGGGCGTGAGTCGATCCAGGCGGCTTTGCTTCAACGCCACCTCGTAGTAATCGTTCAGGTTGTCCAGCCCCACCACTTCGTCACCGCGCGCGAGCAGCTTCAGCGTTGCCGTCATGCCGATAAAACCGGCAGCACCCGTCACCAAAATCTTCATGACCAACCCTTCAGTTTTTTCTCACATCCAACCCGATCGCCCTAGCGCAGACAAGCGCCCGGCACCACGCCAGCAAACGGACAAATCCAGGGGGATTCAGGATCAGCCAAACAGGCCCGATCGATAGAATGAACCGCGCATGCCCTTGTTCACCCTCATCCTTCTCCCCTTCGCCGGCAGCCTCATCGCCGCCTGGCTGCCGGCCAATGCTCGCACCAGCGAATCCGCATTGGCCGGTGTCATCGGCCTTTTCTGTGCGGTCCAGGCTGCATTGTATTTTCCCGACATCGCCAACGGCGGCGTGGTCCAGCAAGAATTGGCGTGGATTCCGTCACTAGGCCTCAATCTTGTGGTCCGCATGGACGGCTTCGCCTGGATGTTCTGCATGCTGGTGCTGGGCATCGGCACCCTGGTGGTGTTGTATGCGCGGTACTACATGTCGGCCTCCGACCCCGTTCCGCGCTTTTTCTCGTTCTTCCTGGCCTTCATGGGCGCGATGACGGGTGTGGTCCTGTCGGGCAACCTGATCCAGCTCGCGCTCTTCTGGGAACTGACCAGCCTGTTCTCGTTCCTGCTGATCGGCTACTGGCACCACCGCAAGGACGCGCGCCGCGGCGCCCGCATGGCATTGACGGTGACCGGCACCGGGGGCCTGTGCCTGCTGGCAGGTGTGCTGGTGCTCGGCCACATCGTCGGCAGCTATGACCTCGCCACGGTGCTGGCAGCGGGCGATCAGGTACGCGCACACCCGCTGTACCTCACCGTGCTGGTGCTGGTGCTGCTCGGCGCACTCACGAAAAGCGCGCAATTCCCTTTCCACTTCTGGCTGCCGCACGCCATGGCCGCACCCACACCCGTTTCAGCCTACCTGCATTCGGCCACGATGGTGAAGGCCGGGGTGTTCCTGCTGGCGCGCTTCTGGCCCGTGCTGTCGGGCACCCAGGAATGGTTTTGGATCGTCGGCGGCGCTGGCGTTTGCACCCTGCTGATCGGCGCCTACGCGGCGATGTTCCAGAACGACCTGAAGGGCCTGCTCGCCTATTCCACGATTTCGCACCTGGGGCTGATCACGCTGCTGCTCGGCCTGAACAGCCCGCTGGCGGCCGTGGCCGCCGTCTTCCACATCATGAACCATGCGACTTTCAAGGCCTCGCTGTTCATGGCCGCCGGCATCATCGACCACGAAAGCGGCACGCGCGACATCCGCCGCCTGAGCGGCCTGATGCGGCTCATGCCGATCACCGGCCTGCTGGCCATCATCGCCAGCGCGGCCATGGCCGGCGTGCCGCTGCTCAACGGCTTCCTGTCGAAGGAGATGTTCTTCGCCGAGACCGTCTACATCAGCGCCACGCCGGTCGTGGAATGGGGCCTGCCGATCGCCGCCACGCTCGCCGGCATCTTCAGCGTGGCCTATTCGCTGCGCTTCACCTGCGACGTGTTCTTCGGCCCGGCCGCAACCGACCTGCCACACCAGCCGCACGAGCCGCCGCACTGGATGCGCGTGCCGGTCGAGTTGCTGGTGCTGGCCTGCCTGGTCGTGGGCGTGGCACCGAACCTGTCCGTCGGCCGTTTCCTCGACGCCGCGGCACTGCCCGTCGTCGGCGGGGAACTGCCCGCATTCAGCCTGCACGTCTGGCATGGCTTCAACCTGCCGTTCATCATGAGCCTGGTGGCGATGGCCGGCGGCACGTTGCTGTACTTCCTGCTGCGGCCGGTCCAGGACGCATTCGAACACCCGCCGCTGATGCGCGCCATCAGCGGCAAGAGCATCTTCGAGCAGACCCTGGCCCTGCTCAGCCGCCTGGGCCGGCGCGGCCGACGCTTCTTCGGCACGCAGCGGCTGCAGAACCAGCTGATGTGCCTGGTGGGCGCCGCGTTGGTCGCCGGCCTGGCCGCGCTGTGGGGCAGCGGGCTGCAGGCGGGCACGCGGGTGCTGCTGCCGCTGTCGCCGGCCTTCGCGCTGCTGTGGACCGTGGGCATGGCCTGCGCCGTCACCGCCGCCTGGCAAGCCAAGTACCACCGCCTGGCCGCGCTCACGCTGATGGGCACGGCCGGCCTGGCCACCTGCATCACCTTCGTCTGGTTTTCGGCCCCCGACCTGGCGTTGACGCAGCTCACGGTGGAAGTGGTGACCACGGTGCTGATCCTGCTCGGCCTGCGCTGGCTGCCGATGCGCATGATCTCGGCGGGCGCCACCAAGCCCTCGTCCAGCACCGCCGCGCGCCGCACCCGCGACATGACCGTGGCCGTGCTGGCCGGCGGCAGCATGGCAGTGCTGGCCTACGCCATGATGAGCCGCCCCTTCCCCGAGGGCATTTCCACTTTCTTCCTGGAGCGCGCGCTGCCGGAAGGCGGCGGCGCCAACGTGGTCAACGTCATGCTGGTCGACTTCCGCGGCTTCGACACCTTCGGTGAAATCGTCGTGCTCGGCATCGTCGCCCTGTCGGTGTACGCGCTGCTGCGCCGCTTCCGCCCGGCGGCCGAAACCATGCAGATCCCGCTGCAGCAGCGTTCGCTGCCGCCCGAGCGCCCTTCCGACCTGCTCAACCCGCGCCACGCGCGCGACACCGCCGTGGGCTACTTGATGGTTCCCGCCGTGCTGGTGCGGCTGTTGCTGCCGCTGGCGGCCATGGTGTCGGTCTACCTGTTCATGCGCGGCCACAACGAGCCGGGCGGCGGCTTCGTCGCCGGGCTGGTGATGTCGGTGGCGCTGTTGTTGCAGTACATCGTCTCGGGTACGCAATGGGTGGAAGCCCATCTCTACCTGCGGCCGCGTTACTGGATCGCGGTGGGCATGCTGTGCGCGCTGGCCACCGGCCTCGGCTCGCTGTTGCTGGGCTACCCTTTCATGACCACGCACACGGCGCACCTGCACCTGCCGGTGCTCGGCGACATCCACATCGCCAGCGCGCTGTTCTTCGACATCGGCGTGTTCACCCTGGTGGTCGGCGCCACCATCCTGATCCTCACCGCGCTGGCCCACCAGTCCGTACGCAGCCACCGCCTGCCCGGCAAGGCCGAGGCCGAAGCCCAGAACACCGCCGCCCCGGAAGGAGCCCGCTGATGGAATTGATGTTATCGCTGGCCATCGGCGTGCTCACCGGCTCGGGCATCTGGCTGCTGCTGCGCCCGCGCACCTTCCAGGTCATCATGGGTTTGTCGCTGCTGTCGTACGCGGTGAACCTGTTCATGTTCAGCATGGGCCGGCTGTCCATCGACCGCGAACCGGTGCTGGTCGCCGGCGTGCCGCTCAACCTGCTGCATTACGACGACCCGATCCCGCAGGCATTGGTGCTCACCGCCATCGTCATCGGCTTCGCCATGACGGCGCTGTTCCTGGTGGTGATGATGGCCTCGCGCGGCCTCTCGGGCACCGACCATGTCGACGGCGCGGAGTCCGGCGAATGAGCGATTTCCTGTCCATGCTTTCGCGGCCGCTGCACCCGCTGTCCGCGCATTGGGTCGTCGCACCGATCCTGCTGCCGCTGTTCACCGGCGCCATGATGCTGCTGATGCGCGAGGAGCGCCGCCGGATCAAGGCCGCCATCAACATCGGCTCCACCTTCCTGGGCCTGCTGTTGTCCGTCGCATTGCTGCTGTGGGTCGACGACCAGGGCACGGTCGGCTCGATCGGCATCTACCTGCCCGGCAACTGGCAAGCCCCCTACGGCATCGTGCTGGCCGTGGACCGGTTGTCGGCCATGATGCTGGTGCTGGCCTCCACCGTGGCGCTCGGCTCGGTGGTGTTCGCGGCGGCGCGGTGGCACCGCGCCGGGGTGCATTACCACCCGCTGTTCCAGTTCCAGCTCATGGGCCTGTGCGGCGCCTTCCTCACGGCCGACCTGTTCAACCTCTTCGTGTTCTTCGAGATCCTGCTGGCCGCCTCCTACGGCCTGCTGCTGCATGGCTCGGGCCGGCTGCGCGTGAAGGCCGGGCTGCACTACATCGCCATCAACCTCGGCGCGTCCTCGCTGTTCCTGATCGGCGTGTCGATGCTGTACGGCGTGACCGGCACGCTCAACATGGCGGACCTGGCCCAGAAGATCCCGCTGGTGGCCGATGCCGACCGCGGCCTGCTGCACGCCTCGGCCGCCATCCTCGCTGTGGCCTTCCTCGCCAAGGCCGCCATCTGGCCGCTGAACTTCTGGCTGGTGCCCGCCTACAGCACAGCCACGGCGCCCGTGGGAGCCTTGTTCGCCATCATGAGCAAGGTCGGCATCTACACCATTCTGCGCCTGTGGACGCTGCTGTTCTCGGCCGAAGCCGGTGCCTCCGCGGCCTTCGGCGGCCACTGGCTCGTGGCCGGCGGCCTGGCGACGCTGGCCTTCGGCGCGATCGGCATGCTCGGCTCGCAGAAGCTGGGCAACCTGGCCGGCTTCGCGGTGATCGTGTCATCCGGCACGCTGCTGGCGGCCATCGGCTTCGGCCAGACGGGCCTGACCGCCGGCGCGCTGTACTACCTGCTGAGTTCGACATTGGCCGCCAGTGCGCTGTTCATGCTGGTCGACCTGGTGGAGCGCTGGCGCAACGCCGGCGCCAGCATCGCGCCACACGAGCTCTCGGACGACGCCCCGTTCCTCAGCGCCACCCTCGAATACGAGGCCGGCATGAACCTGGACGACGAGGAGGAAATCCTGATCGGCAAGGCCATCCCCGCGGCCACCGCTTTCCTCGGCCTGGGCTTCATGTGCTGCACGCTGCTGCTGACGGGGCTGCCGCCGCTGTCGGGCTTCGTCGGCAAGTTCGCCATCCTCAGTGCGCTGCTGAACCCGCTCGGCCTGGGCGTGGCGGGCGGCAGCGCCCCAGGCCTCGCCGGCTGGACGCTGCTGGTCATGCTCATCACCTCGGGGCTGCTCGGCCTGATCGCCATGAGCCGCGCCGGCATCCGCCATTTCTGGGCGGCGCACGACCGGGGCGTGCCGCAGTTGCGCCTGGCCGAAGGCCTGCCCGTGGCCGGCCTGCTCTTGGCCTGCATGCTGCTCACCGTGCAGGCGGGCAGCGTGATGCGCTACGTGCAGGCCACCGCCGACTCGCTGCACACGCCCGCGAGCTACATCGAGGCCGTGATGGGCGCGCAGCCCCGCCTATCACCGGCCGCCGCGGCGGCCCCGAAAGCCACGCCATGATCAAGCGCCTGCTGCCGTCCCCGGTCCTGTCCGCCGCGCTGTTCCTGTTGTGGCTGCTGCTCAACCAGTCGGCCAGCCCCGGCACGCTGCTGCTTGGGGCTATCCTGGCCGTGGTCATTCCGTCCCTTACCGCCAGCCTGCGGCCGACGCCGGTACGCATCCGGCGGCCGGCCGTGGTGCTGCGGCTGGTCGCCACCGTGGCGGCCGACGTGTTGCGGGCCGGCCTGTCCACCGGCTGGGCGCTGCTCACGCGCCGCGCGCGCAGCCTGCCTTCGGCCTTCGTGCGGGTACCGCTCGAACTCAGTGACCCGAACGGCCTGGCCGTGCTGGCCGTGATCACCTGCCTGACCTCGGGCACGGCCTGGGCCGAACTGTCGCTCGATCGGAAGGTGCTGCTGCTGCACGTGCTCCAGGTCGATGACGAAGCCGCGCTCATCACCGAATTCAAGCAACGTTACGAACGGCCCCTGATGGAGATTTTCGAATGAGCCTGTTCCTCGCCTGGTCGCTGAAGGCCGCGCTGTTCCTGCTGGTGCTGGCCATCGCCGTCGCACTGGTGCGCCTGCTCAAGGGCCCCTCCGCACAGGACCGCGTGCTGGCCCTGGACTGCATCTACGTGAGCGGCATGATGGCCATGCTGGTGCTGGCGCTGACCTACGGCAGCAGCATGTACTTCGAGGCCGCGCTGCTGATCGCGCTGTTCGGCTTCGTCGGCTCGACCGCGATGGCCAAGTTCCTGCTGCGCGGCGAGGTGATCGAATGACGACGGACATCCCGCTCTGGGCCGAGATCGCGACCTCCGTGCTGGTGCTTGCGGGCAGCCTGCTCGCGCTGATCGGTGCGGTCGGGCTACTGCGCCTGCCGACCTTCTTCCAGCGTGTGCACGCCCCCACGCTGGGCTCCACGCTGGGCTGCTGGTGCCTGGTGCTGGCCACCATCGTCTACTTCTCCGTGAAGGACGGCAGCCTCTCGGTGCACGCCGTGCTCATCGGCATCTTCATCGCCCTCACCGCGCCGGTGACCACGGTGTTCCTGCTGCGCGCGGCCCTGTTCCGCCAGCGGCGCGCCGGCAACCCGGACGTGCCGCCGAACATCACGCGGTCGTGAATCTCGGGCCCAGATCCGTTCGTGCTGAGCCTGTCGAAGCACATTCGAACGTCCTGAGCATGTCGACCGGCCTCTTCGACAAGCCCAGCGCGAACGGGCTCTCGATGGTCAGGTGACGGCGGCGACCGGCGCGAGTGAACGCAGCCGCAGTCGGCTGAAGTTCAGCGCCACCAGCAGCACGCCGCAGGCGCCGAGTGCGATCACCGGGCTGGTTCCCCAATAACCGACGAGCATGCCAGCGACGCCCACACCCGTGGCCTGGCCGAGGAAGAAACACGAGGCAAAAGCCGACACCGCCGCACCCCGGCGCTCGGGCGCCATCTGCGTGGCATTGATCTGCAAGGTGTTGTGCAGCATGTAGAAACCCAGGCCGGCGACGAAACAGGCCGGCATCGCCCACCACCACACCGGCGCCATGCCGATGGTCAGCAGCGAGCCCGCGATCAGGATGCCGCCGACCCCGGTAAGACCGACCTCGCCGAGCCGGCGCACCAGCGTGGCCGAAAAGATGGCGAACAACAGGCCGCCAAAACCGTACAGCATGACCATCGAGCCCGCCGTGGACAGCGACACGCCGAACACCGCATGCAGATGGGTGGCGATGAAGGCGAACACGCCGTAGAGGAACGCGCCCTCCAGGAACACGGTGGCCAGCACCACGCGCGCCCAGGGCTTGGCGAGCACCTGGCCGAACTCCTGAACCATGCGCGCGGCGGCATTGCCCTCGGCCCTGCGCGTCACGCGGGCCATGGCCGGCAGCCGCCGGTTCAGGGTGAACAGCGCCATGCTGATCAACGCGAAGCCGCCGCCGATCAGCAGGAAGGGCACACGCCAGCTCAGATGGTCGGCCGCGAAGCCGCCCAGCCAGACGCCGGTGGAAAGCCCCAGGATCTGCCCGATCAGGAAACGCGCGAGGATGGGCTGGCGGCCTTCGTACGGCACCACATCGCCGATGAAGGCCATGGAGAGCGGGATCACCGCCGCCGCCGTGGCACCGGCCAGCAGGCGCGCAACGATCAGCAGCGGGAAGTCGGGCGCCAGGCCGCACAGGGCCGCGGTGATCGCACAGGCCACGCAGGCCCAGGCCACGACGTAGTATTTGCCGAACCGGTCGCCGAGCGGCCCGAACAGCAGTTGCGACAGCCCGTAGGCCACCGAGAACACCGTGATCACACTGGCCGCATGCCCCAGCGTGATGCCGAACTGCTGCGAGAAGCTCGGCAGCAGTGCGTCGGTGATGCGCAGCGAAATCGCACTGAAAAAGGCCGCGAGGGACAGGGCCAGCACGGCTGTGCGCAACAGCGGCGTTTCGTGCGCCGCGGATTCGTCAGGTGAAGTCATGGGCCGATTGTCGGTGCTGCCTGATCACATTGCGCCGGGCCGGACAATCATCGGCACGTCTTCAGGTCACCGGCGCCGGGTTGAACAGCACCAATGCGTTGTGCAGCTTCCACTGCTCGGCCCAGGTCTTCTTGCGGCCGCTGGCCACGTCGAGCATCAGTTGAAAGAGTTCCCAGCCCACCTCTTCGATGGTTTTCTCGCCCGTGGCGATGGTGCCGGCGTTGACGTCCATCAGGTCGTGCCAGCGGCGCGCGAGGTCGCTGCGCGTGGCCACCTTGATCACCGGCACCTGGGCCAGGCCGTAAGGCGTGCCGCGGCCGGTGGTGAACACGTGCAGGTTCATGCCTGCGGCCAGCTGCAGCGTGCCGCAGATGAAATCGCTGGCCGGCGTGGCGGCATAGGTCAGGCCTTTCTGCTTGAGCTTCTCGCCGGGCGACAGCACGCCCGTGATCGGCGAGGAGCCCGACTTGACGATCGAGCCCATCGCCTTCTCGACGATGTTCGACAGGCCGCCCTTCTTGTTGCCCGGCGTGGTGTTGGCGCTGCGGTCCACCGCGCCGCGCTTGAGGTACGCGTCGTACCAGGCCATCTCCTTGATCATCGCCGCCGCCACCTCCGGCGTGCTGGCGCGCGAGGTGAGCTGGTCGATGCCGTCGCGCACCTCGGTGGTCTCGGAAAACATCACGCTGGCGCCGGCGCGCACCAGCAGGTCGGTGCAGAAACCCACCGCTGGGTTGGCGGTGACGCCGCTGAACGCGTCGCTGCCGCCGCACTGCACGCCCACCACCAGTTCGCTGGCCGGCACGGTTTCGCGGGTGCGTGCGTTCAGGCGCTCCAGGTGTTCCTCGGCCTGGCGCATGATGGAGTCGACCATGGACATGAAACCCACATGGCCGTCGTCCTGCAGGCAGACCACGTCGAGCTTGGCTTCTTCCGACGTGCCCACGTCCGCCACGTTGCGTTCGTCGATCAGCGGGATGCTGCCCGGCGGCAACAGCCGCTCGGGCTGCAGCTTCTCGCAGCCCAGGCTGACCACCATCACCTCGCCGCCGAAATTCGGGTTCAGGCTGATGTTGCGCAGCGTGCGGATCGGGATGATGGCGTCGGGCGCGTCGATGGCCACGCCGCAGCCGTAGGTGTGCTCCAGCGCCACCACATCGTCCACGTTGGGGAACCGGGGCAGCAGCTCGGACTTGATGCGCTGCACGGCGAAGTCGGTCACGCCGGCCACGCACTGCACGGTCTGGGTGATCGCCAGGATGTTGCGCGTGCCGACCGAGCCGTCCGGGTTGCGGAAACCTTCGAACGTGTAGCCCTCGAGCGCGGGCTGCGGCTCGGGCCGGACGGTGGCGATCGGCAGGTTGTCGAGTTCGCGCGCATCGGGCATCTTCAGCAGGCGCTCGTGCACCCAGCTGCCGGCCGGGATGTCTTTCATGGCGTAGCCGATCGGCACGTTGTAGCGACGCACGGCGCCGTCGGCGGGCAGGTCCACCAGCGCCACCTTGTGCCCTTGCGGCACATGGTCGCGCAGAGTCAAACCGGAGGGAAACACCGTGCCCGCGGGCAGGCCGCCATCGTTGGCGACGATGGCGACGTTGTCGTCGGGATGCATGCGGATGTGCAGGGGTGTTCTGGCGATTGCTGCGGCGGACATGGTGGCGATCCTTTGACCCGTGGGTATTTTTTATGATTCGGCGAGCTCAAGCAGCCATCCTGTGTCTCCGCCTCTTGGTCATCAGTTGTCCGATGACTAGCCAGGGATGATGCCTCAAACGTCCTCTCTCGTCAAGACAGCGCTCCTATGAAAGAAAAAAGGGCCCTGCGCCCACGGATACTGCGCAGTACGCTACACAAAGAGTAGCAATCTACAGCAAGGCCACCATATCGGTCACGCCGACATCCACGCCAGCCTGCATCATCAATGCCGTCACCTGGCCGCGGTGGTGGGTCTGGTGGTTGAAGAAGTGCGTCAACGCCTGCCAGGCCGGGTGCTCGCGCTGCACGCCCTTGCTGTTCGCGTAGCGCATGGTCTGGTGCGCGAAGGCTTCGGGCAACTGCGCGAGCCAGGCGACGATGGCCGCATCGAGCTGCGTGCGCTTGGCGCGCAGGGCGCCCCAGTCGTCGAACAGCACCGTGGACAGGACGGCGCCGGCCGGCAGGTCGAGCACGTCGTCACCCAGCATCGAGACGTCCTGGCCGTGCTCGGCGGCGCATTGGCGCAGCCGCCGCAGCCAGATCTGGTCGGCCACCACCAGGTGGTTCAGCGTGTGGTGGATGGAGCCGAAGAAGGCGCCGCGGTCCTGCTGGCGCGCGGCCTCGTCGAGGGTCTCGCACGCGTCGAAAAGCCGGGTGTTGAACCACTGGTTGTAGCGGGCCAGCAGGCGGTAGTTGTCGGTGAAGGGGCTGTGCATGTCGGTTCCTGGTGAATTCAATCGCCGTCGCTGTCGTCATCGCCGGCATCGGTCGCCTGGTCCGCGTCGTCCTGCTGCAGGCGTTTGTCCAGCCGCTCGCGCAAGCCCTGTGATTCCTGCATCCACTGCGACACGGGCACCGGCGCGGCGAGCCGCCAGCCCGGCGGATACAGGTTGGCCAGTCGCGGGCCGGCCTGGTTGTCGCGGCTTGCGGTCCAGGCCATCGCACCCAGGGCCAGCAGCGCCAGGGCGCCAACCACCGTCGCCTGCAGTCGCATGCGCCGTGGCGGGGCGATCACCCACCACTGCAGCAGCAAACCGGCTGCCAGGGCCCACCAATCGAGCTGCGCACCGAAACGCGCCAGCGGCACCCAGCCGAAGGCGAACGCCGTCGCCGAAACCAGGCCCTCCAGCATCACCGAGACCACACCCACGGCCAGCACGATGCGCAGGTGCCGCCAGAACTGCGCATGCGTGGTGAACAGCTTGGTCAGCAAGGCGGCCAGCCCGGTCCACAGCAGCGCGGCCCCGAACAACACGCCGAGCGCACGCGCAGCCCCGCGGCGAACTGGTTGGGCTCCGTCTGGCCCAGCCAGGACTGCCACGTGGTCAGCGCCGCGAAGGCCAGCACCAGGCCCAGCGTGGCCGCGACCGGCCGCCAGCGCAAGCGCGTCAGCACCTGTTCGGGCGCGAGTGCGGCGCTGGCCAGCCGCACACGCAGCCGCAGCCGGCCCAGCGAGATGTCGTCGCCGTCGGTCCAGTCGAAACGGCTGCCACGCGCCTGCCGCCGATGGCCATGGCGTACGCCGTTGACGGTGTCGAGCACCTCGACGGCCAGTCTGGCACCGGCGGGCGAGGACGTTGCTTCAACGCGCAGATGCTCGGCCGCCACATGCGGGTCGGCCAGCACCAGGTCGTTGGTGAGCGCGCGGCCCACGGTGACCGGCCAGCGCCACACCGGCAGTTGCTGCACGATGGCGCCGCTGCGGTCCAGCACCTCGATGAGGGCGAGCATGCCCGGACCCGCGGGCGTGGCCGGGTCGGCTGCAGCGCCGTCGGCGGCTTGCTCGCCGTTCATGTCGTGCGGGGCGTTCATTGCGCGCCGTCCCACTTGAACGCATCGACGTAATAGGCCGCGAGTTTCAGCCCGTTGTCGAAGCCGACGCCGTAGGCATCCAGCCGGCCGCGCACGCCCTGCGTGGGCCGGTTCAGCGAGGTCACCACCACCGACATGTCGTACAGGCCGCGCAGCTTGCGGTAGGCCAGCAGGCAGACCACGGCGCGCATCGGCACGCCGCCGGTCTCGACGTAGCGCTCGGTGCATTCGGACGCCGTGCCCTGCGCATTGCCGCGCGCGTTGACGCGTTCACTGCGGAAATGCTGGCTGTATAGCTTGGCGAAACGCATGGCGCCCAGGCGCGGCGCGTCGTAGGCCGTGTGCCGCAACCGGATGAAGCCGGTGGTGAGCTCCCCGGCGAAAAGCTGTGCATCGAGCTGGCAATTGGTGCTGTCCATCTCATACGACTTGAGGTCGGCATCACGCGAACGGCCCCAGCAGCGCGCCATGGCGTCGTCGGGCACGGGCAGGCTGTAGCCGTGGTAGCGCTGCACCTTGAAAGGCGTGGACGTGAAGCGCCGGGTCAGGGCCTCCTGGTGCGCCAGCAACTGGCGCGTGACCTCGGCCTGGGCACCGGTGGTGATGGGTTGGGCCTGCCCCTTCGCCTGCGCCAGCAGCGCCTGGGCGAATTCGGCCGGCACCAGGAAACTCAGCAACTCCCCGTCGAGCCGCTTCGACACGTTGACGCCGATCACCTCGCCGTTGTCGTCGAGCACCGGGCCGCCGCTCATGCCGGGGTTGATCGCCCCGCCGAAGAAGATGCGCGGATAGAAGCTGCGCTGCACCAGCCCGTTGTAGGTGCCTTCGGTCACGGCGAAGCCGATGTCCAGCGGATTGCCCAGCGAGTAGAGGCGCTCGCCGCGCGCGAGCGCACGCGCGGGGCTGCGGAACACCAGGGCCGGCCAGGGCGCCGCGTGCGGCGACGGCTCGGCGCGCTTCACCCGCAGCACGGCCAGGTCGTGCAACACGTCGAAGGCCAGCAGTTCGAGCTCGGCCTGCTTGCCGTCCACCGGCACGTACACGCCGCGGTAGCGCTCGGGCTCGAGCGCGAGCTGGCTCGCCACATGGAAGTTGGTGAGGATCAGTCCATCCGATGAAACGAAGAACCCCGAGCCCACGCTGGATTGGGCATCGGTATTGCGCACCAGCGTGCGAATCTGCACCAGCTTCTCGCGCGCGCTCGCATAGGCACGCTGTGCGTCGCGCGACACGGGCTCCACCCCGACCTGTGCAGGTGCGGCTGCAGATGCTTGCGCCACGGCCGACAACGGCGCCAGCGCGGCCAGACACAGCACCAGCCACCACCATCTCATGTTCGAACGCATCATGTTTCGATTCTAGGAGCCGGCCTGCACCGCCCGGATGGGGGGATCGACAAACACCGTCAACCGGCGCAACCTGCACCCCGTTAAAGCTGTACCGGCCGACATCTCGTCAGGCCGGATTTCAAAGCCCCAAGGAGTTCCCATGTTGAAGAAGATCCTGGCCATCGCGGCCATGCTGTATGCGGCCGCCACCTTCGCCGCCGTGGACGTGAACAAGGCCACGGCCGCCGACCTGGACGGGCTCAAGGGCATCGGCCCATCGATTTCCACGCGCATCCTCGACGAACGCAAGAAGGGCAACTTCAAGGACTGGACCGATTTCATCGAGCGCATCAAGGGCGTGGGTGAAGGCAATGCGGCGAAGTTCTCCGCCGAAGGCATGACGGTGAACGGCGAAGCCTACAAGGGCGCCAACGCATTGCCCGCCAAGGCCGAAACCAAGAAAGAAGCCAAGGCGGCGAAAGCGGATGCCAAGCCAGCGGCCGTGACGACCACCGCGGCTCCGGCCGCCGCAGCAGCCCCGGCCCCCGTGGCCAAGGCCGATGCCAAGCCGACGGCCGACGAAGCCAAGGCCAAGAAGGCTGCGGAAAAGCAGGCCAAGGCCGATGCCAAGAAAGCCAAGGCCGAAGAGGCCAAGGCAAAGAAAGAAGCCGCTGCGGCGAAGCCGGTGGCTGCCGCCAGCGCCGCGAAGTAGTTCGCCCGGCCCCAGCGCAACAAAGCCCGCTTCGGCGGGCTTTGTCGTTTTTCCCTGTCGGCCCGGGCGGCGCGGCGCTCATGGCTTGAGGGACCGCCGGCCAAGCACGTCTCAATGGCGGAAGTGGCGCACGCCCGACAGCACCATCACCACACCGCGCTCGTCGGCCGCGTCGATCACCTCCTGGTCGCGCATCGAGCCGCCGGGCTGGATCACACAACTCGCGCCCGCGTCCACCACCACATCCAGGCCGTCTCGGAAGGGGAAGAAGGCGTCGCTCGCCACGGCCGTGCCCTTGAGCGACAGGCCGGCGTGTTCGGCCTTGATGCTGGCAATGCGGGCCGAGTCGAGCCGGCTCATCTGGCCCGCGCCCACCCCCATGGTCATGCCACCGGCGCAGAACACGATGGCGTTGCTCTTCACGTACTTGGCGACCTTCCAGGCGAACAGCAGGTCCTGCAACTGCTCGGGCGTCGGCTGCTTCTTGCTGACGACCTTCAGATCACCGAGCGCCAGTTCGTGGTTGTCGGCGGTCTGGATCAACAGGCCGGAACCGATGCGTTTCACGTCCATGGCGTTGCGGCCGTTGTCCCAGTCGGTCGTCCCCCCTTCGGCAAGGCGATTTCCAGCACCCGCACGTTGAGCTTGGCCTTGGTGGCCTGGAACACCTCCAGCGCCTCGGGCGTATAGCCCGGCGCCATCAGCACTTCGACGAACTGCTTGGCGATGGCTTGCGCGGTGTCGGCATCGACCGGGCGGTTGAAGGCGATGATGCCGCCGAAGGCCGAGGTCGGGTCGGTCTTGAACGCCTTGGCATAAGCCTCGGCCGCGTCCTTGCCGATGGCCACGCCACACGGATTGGCGTGTTTCACGATCACACAGGCCGGCACGTCGAAGCTCTTCACGCATTCCCAGGCGGCGTCGGCGTCGGCGATGTTGTTGTAGCTGAGTTCCTTGCCCTGCAACTGCTTGGCCGAGACCAGCGAGCCCGGTGCCGGATACAGGTCGCGGTAGAACGCGGCCTGCTGGTGCGGGTTCTCGCCGTAGCGCAGGTCCTGGATCTTCACGAAGCGGCCGTTGCTCTGCGCCGGGAACAGCGCACGCTTCGGTGCGGCCTGGCCGATGCTGGCGTCGAAGTCGATGGCCGACAGGTAGTCGCTGATCGCACCGTCGTACTGGCTGATGCGGTTGAATGCGGCCACCGAAAACGCGAACTTGGTCTTGTCGCTGAGCTTGCCGCCGTCGCGCAGTTCGGCCAGCGCGATGGGGTATTGCGAAGCGTCGGTCAACACACCGACATCCTTCCAGTTCTTGGCCGCGCTGCGCACCATGGCCGGCCCGCCGATGTCGATGTTCTCGATCGCGTCCTCCAGCGTGCAGCCGGCCTTGGCCACGGTGGCTTCGAACGGATAGAGGTTGACGATCAGCAAGTCGATGGTGTCGATGCCGTGTTCGGCGATCGCCGCCATGTGCGCCGGCAAGTCGCGCCGCGCGAGCAGCCCGCCGTGGATCTTGGGATGCAGGGTCTTCACGCGGCCGTCGAGCATCTCGGGAAAGCCGGTGTGGTCGGCCACCTCGGTCACCGGCAGTCCCGCATCCGCGAGCAGCTTCGCCGTCCCCCCCGTCGACAGCAGCTTGACGCCCCGGCCATGCAGCGACTGCGCGAATTCAAGAATACCGGTTTTATCGGAGACGGAGATCAGTGCAGTCAGTGCCATGGTGGATCGTTATAAAAGTTAAGGGGCGGTATTCCTTCCAGGGACACCGTGGAACTGGCTCCGCCAGGCCGCCGGTGTCGCCCCTGCAAGGGGGTGGGTGCGACACGAAGTGCGCAACCTGGGGGTGTTCAAAGAAGCCGGTTTTCGAGCAGTTTTTTTCGCAGCGTATTGCGGTTCATGCCCAGCCATTCGGCCGCGCGCGACTGGTTGCCGTCGGCATGGCGCATCACCACCTCGAGCAATGGCCGCTCCATCACCCGGGTCATCATGTCGTACATGCCATGCGGCTCGGTGCCATGCAGGTCCTTGAAATATTCCTCGAGATTTTCACGGATGCATTCTTCGATGTGTTTTTTGCTCACAGAGCGGTCTCCACGGGTTCTTCATCGCTGGTGGCGAAAGGTCCGTCCAGCGGCGCGGGCATGCGGTCCATGCGGCCGGCCAGCATCTCAAAAAATTCGCCCACGGCGGCGAGCTGCTCGGCCGGGGTCTCCAGCAGGTTCATGCGCGCACGGAAGTCCTCGCCGCCGGGCAAGGTCTTCACGTACCAGCCGATGTGCTTGCGTGCGCTGCGCACACCGGTGAAGTCGCCGTACAGGCTGTAGTGATCATCCAGGTGGTCGAGCAGCAGCCGCTGCACCTCGGCCACCAGGGGCGGCGCGAGGTGGGTGCCGGTGGCCAGGAAATGCGCCACTTCGCGGAAGATCCACGGCCGCCCCTGGGCGGCGCGGCCGATCATCACGGCATCGGCGCCGGTGTAGGCCAGCACGTCGCGCACCTTCTCTGGCGTCGTCAGGTCGCCATTGGCCACCACCGGCACCCGCACCGCGGCCTTCACGGCAGCGATGGTGTCGTATTCGGCCTGGCCCTTGTAGCCCTGCTCGCGGGTGCGGCCATGCACGGTCAGCATCTGTACGCCGGCCTGCTCGAACAGGCGCGCCAGCGCCACCGCATTCTTTCGGGCCTGGCACCAGCCGGTGCGCATCTTGAGCGTCACGGGCACGCCGTGCGGCAAGGCGGCGGCCACCACGGCTTCGACGATGGACAGCGCCAGCGGCTCGTCCTGCATCAGCGCGGAGCCGGCCCATTTGTTGCACACCTTCTTGGCCGGGCAACCCATGTTGATGTCGATGATCTGCGCGCCGCGTTCGATGTTGTAGCGCGCGGCCTCGGCCATCATCTGCGGCTCGGTGCCAGCGATCTGAACGGCGATGGGCGCCACTTCGCCGTCGTGGTTGGCGCGGCGGGAGGTCTTGAGCGTGTTCCACAGGTCGCGCCGCGAGGTCACCATCTCGCTCACCGCATAACCGGCGCCCAGCGCCTTGCACAGGCGACGGAACGGCCGGTCGGTCACACCCGCCATGGGGGCGACGAACAGGCGGTTCGGCAGGGCATGAGGGCCGATGACTGGGCCGGTGGACATGGGCAGCGGGTTGGGGAGAACGGTGGAACCGAACAAAGGAAACGGGGGGAAGGACGGCATTCTAGCTGCCCAAAATTTCAGCAATTGAAATCTGCGGGACCAGGCGGCAAAACGGGGAAATGAGCCTGCTGTCTATACTGGGTCACCCATGGAAGCCTGGATCGATCAACTACTCCCCCTGCTGGCGCTGCCGAAGTTCGGCCTGAGCACCGTCTTCATCATTTCCTTCATCTCGGCCACGCTGCTGCCGCTCGGCTCGGAGCCTGCGGTGTTCGGTCTGGTCAAGCTCAACCCGGACATGTTCTGGCCCGCCATCCTGGTGGCCACGGCCGGCAACACGCTCGGCGGCGCGCTCGATTGGTGGATGGGCTACGGCGCCCACAAGGTGGCCGACAAATACAAGCATTCCTCGCACCACACCCGGGTGCTGGCCTGGCTGGAAAGGCTCGGCCCCAAGGCCTGCCTGCTGGCCTGGATGCCGCTGGTGGGCGACCCGCTGTGCGCCGTGGCCGGCTGGCTCAAGCTGCCGTTCTGGCCCTGTCTCGCCTACATGGCGATCGGCAAGTTCCTGCGTTATTTCCTGCTGACCGGCTCACTGGCCTGGGCGTTCCCGGGGCTCGTTCACCTGGGCGGGTGAACCCGCCGTTCAGAAACGCTCGTGTTCGGCCAGGTAGCGCCACTGGCCGGGGGCGAGTTGCTGCATCGGCACCCGGCCGATGCGGATGCGCTTCACGGCCTTGATCACCAGCCCCGCGGTCTCGCAGAGGTGGTCGACCTGGCCCGGCCGCTCCCCCTTTAGCGCGAACCGCAGCGATGTGCGCACGCCGTCCTCGGCCTGGCTGCCGACGCTGACCTTGGCCGCCGGCAGCAACTGCCCACGCTCGGACACAGGCCGGCCGAGCTTGTTCAGCACCTGCGGCGTGACCTCGCCCTCGACCTCGACCATGAGTTCGTGCTCGATGACGGCCGCGTCTTCCTTGAGCTTTCGCGCCACGCGCCAGTCCTGCGTCCACACCACGAGGCCGCTGGCGCGGGGATCGATGGGGTGCACAGCGTGAGCTGGGTGAAATGCTTCTTCAGGCACCGGATGTCCGAGCGGTCGGCCGGCGACCGGTTGGCGGCCATAAGCAAGGCCTGCGCCTGCGGCGTGCCCAGGCTGATGCCGACCGGCTTGTGCAAAAGCAGCGTGACCGGGTTCAACGCCAGCAGGCTGGCCTCGGCATCGACGTCGATGCGCTGGGCTTCGGTGACCCGCGCCATGGGTTCCTCGACCACCTGGCCATCGACCGACACCCAGCCACCTTCGATGTATTGCTCGGCCTCGCGGCGCGAACAGTTGAGCTGCTGGGCCAGGCGTTTGGCGAGTCGGACCGGTTCTGTCATGTTGGGGAAAAGCAAAAGGAGCTGGGGGCAACCGTCACCGGCCGCCCTGCCCATTGTTTCGTGCGATGGCCAAAGGCCCAGGTTGCTCCGGCCCTAGCCGTAATGGGACACCCATTCGAGCCCCTGCGCGTGGGCCGCGCCGATAGCGTCCTCCACGGTGGCGAAGGTGCCGCGTTCGACGGCGATCTCACGCGCCCGGGTAGGCCAGACCTGTTTGACGATGACCAGCGTCGGGGTAAACCCGCCGTCCTTCAGCGCCTTGGCGCTGCAGAGCAGTTCGTAATCTTGATGTTGGAAAGTTCTGGTGTCCATGCTGCCTTCTCGCCCCGAAAGCAGGAGTATGCGTCATTCGGGGGAGGGTCGGACAGATCCGAACCGCCGGCGCCCGGCACGCCGATGCCACGGTGCCGAACGCATGCAAACTCAGCGTGGCCGGTACGCCGGCTGCGACGGCGGTGGTGCACCGCGGTTCTCGATATGGCGGAACTTGATGCGGCCCTTGCTCAGGTCGTATGGGGAGAGTTCGAGCGACACCTTGTCGCCGGCCAGGATGCGGATCCTGTGCTTGCGCATGCGCCCGGCGGTATAGGCGACCAGGGAATGGCCGTTGTCCAGCGTCACGCGAAAACGCGCGTCGGGCAACACTTCGGCGACCACGCCGCTCATCTCGATCAGGTCTTCTTTGGCCATGAATTTCTTTCTGAAGTTGTTGTGTCTGCTGGAAGGTGGAACACGCCGCGCCGCTGGCTCAACAGGCCAGGCTCATGCGGGAGGCTGCGGGCTGGCGGGATTCGGAAACCCAGACCAGGCCTTGCTCACGGGCGTACAGGTGGGCGGCGTTCTCGGAAAAGAAGCTGCCCTTGAAACGCATGACGCGGTCGGTGGACGCGCTGCCCCGTCCGCTGCGGATGGAGACGCTGGCTGCGTATTGGCCGTCGGCAAGTTGCCTGGAGAACGGAGAGACGAGATATTTGCCGATGGCGATGGAATGGTTGTTAGCGTTCGATGTCAATGGATGCACAGCCGCGGTACTTGCCACGGCTCGGGAAGAAAACAAGGCATGCCCAATGCCAGGGTTCCCAGATTGCCGGCGCGGCCAGAGGCCGGGGCGGCGGTCGCCTGGCACTACAGCAGCAGGGCGAGGCGACAGAGGGAAGGTCGGGACCGCTGGGCGCCCGCCCCCAGCAAAACTGGGCGACTGGCGAAAAAATGGTCCACGCGATTACAGGGCTTGACTAGTGGTTCTGCTGCCGAGAACCGACTTCACGTTGAGAGGGTGAAGATCAGGAAAGTCGCAAACGCGATTGACGGATTCTATCACCCTCGGCTGGCCGGTCGATTTTCCCTGTCGGATTTCCCGACCAGCCGCCAGGGTCAGCTGCTGAACAAAAAGTTCATCACGTCGCCGTCCTTGACGACGTAATCCTTGCCTTCGGCGCGCATCTTGCCCGCGTCCTTCGCGCCCTGCTCGCCCTTGTTCGCGATGAAGTCGTCGAAGGCGATGGTCTGCGCGCGGATGTAGCCCTTTTCGAAGTCGGTGTGGATCACGCCGGCAGCCTGCGGGCCGGTGTCGCCGACATGGATCGTCCAGGCGCGCACTTCCTTTACGCCGGCCGTGAAATAGGTCTGCAGGCCGAGCAGCTTGTAGGCCGCGCGGATCAGCCGGTTCAGGCCGGGCTCGTCCTGGCCCAGCGCCTGCAGGAATTCGAGGCGGTCGGCATCGTCCATCTCCGACAGTTCGGCCTCGATCTTGGCGCAAATGGCCACCACCGGCGCGTTCTGCGCGGTGGCGAAGGCCGTCAGCCGGTCGAGCAGCGGGTTGTTCTCGAAACCGTCTTCCGACACGTTGGCCACGAACATCGCGGGCTTGGCGGTGATCAGGAAGAACTGCTTGAGCAGCGGCAGTTCCTCCTTGCTGAAGTCGAGCGTACGCACCGGCTTGGCCTCGTTGAGTGCGGCCTGGCATTTCTCGAGGATGGCCACCAGCTTGATCGACTCCTTGTCGCCCGAACGCGCGGTCTTGGTCACGCGGTGCAGCGCCTTCTCGACGGCGGCCAGATCGGCCAGGCAGAGCTCGGTCTGAATGACCTCGATGTCGGCGATCGGGTCGACCTTGCCGGCCACGTGGATCACGTTGTCGTCTTCGAAGCAGCGCACCACGTTGATGGTGGCGTCGGTTTCGCGGATGTGCGCCAGGAACTTGTTGCCCAGGCCTTCGCCCGTGCTGGCGCCCGCAACCAGCCCCGCGATGTCGACGAACTCGACGATGGCCGGCACGATGCGCTCGGGCTCGACGATGGCCGAGAGTTGCTGCAGCCGCGGATCGGGCACTTCGACCACGCCCACGTTGGGCTCGATGGTGCAAAAGGGGTAGTTTTCCGCCGCGATGCCGGCTTTGGTCAACGCGTTGAACAGGGTCGATTTACCGACATTGGGCAAGCCCACAATGCCACATTTCATGGGGAATCCTTCAGGAGCCAAACACTTCTCGGCCCGAGTCGGCGCACCGGGCAGCAGAGAAAAAAGGGAGACATGACCGCCGCGCGGACGCGGGGCGGTGCGAGGCCGCCATTGTAATGACCGCCCTCGCGGGCCGCGCCGGCTGGCGCAGCCGTTCCGTGGAAACTGGTCAGTCGAACCTGTAGTCGGCGGCGGCTTGCTGCCCGGTGCGCAGCTCGAAATCCACGCCGTCGACCACGATGGCGTTCATGCCGAAGGCGATGGCGCCGCCGACCACGGCCACCTGGCGATAGGCCTGCAGGGTGTCGCCGACTGCGGGGCCGCTGATGGCAGTGGCGGGGTCGATGTTGGGGATGGGGCAGCGGGGGCAGGGCTTGACCATCTTCAGTCGGGCATGGCCCTGGGCGGTGGCGATCAGCAGTTCGTCGAGCCGGTCTTCGTCGTGTGCGTCCAGTCCGGCGAGCACGATGTTGGGCCTGAAACGTTCGACGCCGACGGCAGTATGGCCCGCTTCCCGCAGGCGCTCGTTCAGCCCGTCGAGCGAGGCCTCACTCGTCACCAACACCGGGAAGCCGTCGCTGAACTGGTTCGGCGCCTCGATGCCACCGGTCCATTTCAGACTGGACAGGCGCCGGTGCTCGGGGTCGAAACGCACGAGGCGCAGCTTCTGCGGCGCGGCCACACGGCGGCCATCCGCGTCGGTGTTGAGGAAATCGCTGAACCACTGCGCGGCCACGTCGCCCATGTCGTAGGCCTTGACGGTGTCATCCCACACCGTTGCCGTCACCGCGCCTTCGACGGCGTCGAGCGCGAGGTGCAGCGCCAGCATGCCCGGCGCGCGCAACACCAGGTCGTGCTGGCGCAGTTGCGGCCGGATCAGCGCCATGCGCGGCAGTTCGCGCTGGCTCACGAAGCGCCCGGACGCATCGACCACCATCCAGGCGCGGTCGAATTCAAGCCCGGTCTCGGTGAGCAGCACGGCGTCGACCTCGACGCCTGCGCAGGACTTGATGGGGTAGACGAACAGGCGGGCGATCCGGGCCGAGACGTCCATCTCGGGCAAGGCGGCAGGAGTGTTCAAGGCGATTCCTTCATCGAGAGGCCGATTGTGCCCTCCCTCCTACAATCCATGGGATGAAACCCCAACGCTCATTGCTTCGCCTCGACGAGGCGCGTCAGTGCCTTCGGGCGGCCGGGCGCCACTGACATGGCCCAATCCTTCGACATTTGCATTCGCGGCGCCGGCATCGTCGGCCGCACGCTGGCCCTGCTGCTGGCGCGCGACCGGCTGCGCGTGGCCCTGGTGGCCCAAGCCGGGCCGGCGGAAGAAGCCGGCCACGCCGACGTGCGTGCCTATGCGCTGAACGCCGCGTCGCGCGGCCTGCTCGAGGCCCTGCGCTGCTGGCCGGACCCAGCGCACGCCACCGCGGTGACGGCGATGCAGGTGTTCGGCGACGACGGCGGCGAGGTCAACTTCCAGGCGCGTGCCCAGAAGACCGACGCGCTGGCCTGGATCGTCGACGTGCCCGCGCTGGAGGCCCGGCTGCGCGACGCCGTGCGCTACCAGCCGATGATCGAGGAAGTGACCACGCCGCCGCAGAAGGCTGCGCTCACCGTGGTCTGCGAAGGCCGGGCCAGCGCCACCCGGGCCGAATTCGGCGTGGACTTCGAAGCGACCCCTTATGCCCAGCAGGCCATCGCCACGCGGCTCAGCTGCCGCCTGCCGCACGGCCAGGTGGCTCGGCAGTGGTTTTCGAACGGCGAAATCCTGGCTTTTTTGCCGCTGGGCGGCGCCGAGGGGAACTCCGTGGCCGTGGTCTGGTCTGTCCATGCAACACGTGCGGCCGACCTGCTGGCGCTTTCCGATGAAGATTTTGCGCAGCAGTTGATGGCCGCAAGCCACGGTGCGCTGGGCGACTTGAAATTGGCCGGCATACGCGCGGCTTGGCCGCTGCAGCGCGCCCAGGCCAGGCGCTGGGTGGGCCGCACGCCGATGAGCTGGGCGCTGGCGGGTGACGCGGCGCACACCGTGCATCCGCTGGCGGGCCAGGGGCTGAATCTGGGCCTGGGGGACGCGGCCGAGCTGGCGCAGGTGCTGCATGCGCGGGAGTACTGGCGCAGCGTGGGCGACGAGAAACTGCTGCGCCGCTACGAACGGGCGCGCAAGGCCGCGCTGCTGGCGGTCGGCGGCGCCACCGACGGCTTGCAGCAATTGTTTGCGCGGCAGGAGCCCGCGCTCCAGGGCCTGCGCAACTGGGGCATGAAGGGCTTCGAGCACAGCGGCTGGGTCAAGGCCTGGGTCGCACGGCAAGCCATGGGCGCCGGGCGTTGAAGACATCGATTCGAGATCAAAGGACAAGCGAAATGAGAGCGACCAACACCTTCTTCCAGCGCGGCTTGCTGACCACCCTGGCGCTGACCTGCCTCGCCGCCACTGCGCAGGAAGCCACCATCCGCAAGAACCTGAAGGAACGCATCCCGCAGATGCCCGAGATCGAAGAGATCAGCAAGAGCCCGATTCCGGGCCTGTACGAGCTGCGCATGAACGGCGCCGACATCATGTACACCGATGCCGAGGGCAATTACCTGATCCAGGGCAACCTGATCGACACCAAGCTGCGCAAGAACCTCACCGAGGAGCGCATCGACAAACTCAGCGCCGTGGCCTTCGATGCGCTGCCGCTGAAGGATTCGTTCAAGATCGTTCGCGGCAACGGCAAACGCAAGATGGCGGTGTTCGAAGACCCGAACTGCGGCTATTGCAAGCGTTTCGAAGCCGAGATGGCCAAGGTGACCAACGTCACCATCCACCTGTTCCTCTACCCCATCCTCACGCCGGATTCGCACGTCAAGTCGAAGAACATCTGGTGTGCCAAGGACAAGGCCAAGGCCTGGACCGACTGGATGGCCCGGGAACTGGTCCCCGCGACGGCCGACTGCGACGACGCGGCCACCACGCGCAACGTGGAATTCGGCAAGAAGTACCGCATCACCGGCACGCCCACGCTGATCTTTGCCGACGGCTCGCGCGTGCCCGGCGCCATCAGCGCGCCGCAGGTCGAGAAATACCTGGCCGACGCCAGGAACTGACGCACGCCGATCCGGCTTGGGCCGGGTTGACGGGCCGCCGGCGCACGGGCGAGGCCGGCCTCCTGTATTCTTGAGCGCTCTATGCCGCACTCTTCCCAGCCCTCCTCCGCCCTCGCCTCCGGCCTGTCGCCGGCCATCAGCTACCGGGTCGAGGTGGCCGACCTCCATGCCCACCTGTTTCGCGTCAGCCTGACCATCGCCCAGCCGGCCGCGCTGCAGCGGGTGTCTTTGCCGGTGTGGATTCCGGGCAGCTACCTGGTGCGCGAATTCTCCAAGAACCTGCAGAACCTGCAGGCCCAGCAGAGCCGGCGCCGCGTTGCCAACCTGCAGCAGATCGACAAGAACACCTGGGACGTGGAAGCCCACACCGGCAAGGCGCTGGTGCTGAGCTACGAGGTGTATGCGCTGGACAACTCGGTGCGCACGGCCTGGCTCGACGCCGGCCGCGGCTTCTTCAACGGCACCAGCCTGTGCCTGCGCGTGCATGGCCAGGAGGCGGTGACGCACGGGCTCGAGATCGTGCCCGGCAAAGGCATCGAACATTGGTCGGTCGCCACCGGCTTGCAGGCCGCCCAGGTCGACGAACAAGGCTTCGGCCAGTACGAGGCGGCGAGCTATGACGAACTGGTCGACTGCCCGGTGGAGATGGGCACGTTCTGGAGCGGCGACTTCAAGGCCGGCGGTGTGCCGCACCGCTTCGTCGTGGCCGGCGCCCCGCCCTCCTTCGACGGCGCGCGCCTGCTGGCCGACACCCAGGCCATCTGCGAAGCGGAGATGCGTTTCTGGCACCAGCAGCAGGCAGCCACCGGCAAGCTCGCGCGCAAGCCGCCGCACGCGCGCTACGTGTTCATGCTCAACGCCGTGGACGACGGCTACGGCGGCCTGGAACACCTCAACTCGACCGCGCTGATCTGCAACCGCCGCGACCTGCCACGCCTGGCCGACTCCACCGCCGCGAATGGCCAGGCCGCGCGCCAGAGCGAGGGATACACCACCTTGCTCGGCCTGATCAGCCATGAATACTTCCACACCTGGAACGTCAAGCGGCTGCGGCCCGCCGAATTCACGCGCTACCACTACGACGCCGAACAGTACACGCAACTCCTGTGGTTCTTCGAAGGCTTCACCAGCTACTACGACGACCTGCTGCTGCGCCGCGCCGGCCTGCTGGACAACGCGGCCTACCTGAAGCTCTTGAACAAGACCATCAACCAGGTGATGCAGACGCCTGGCCGGCTCGTGCAGTCGGTGGCGCAGTCGAGCATGGATGCCTGGGTGAAGTACTACCGGCAGGACGAGAACACGCCCAATGCGACCGTGAGCTACTACACCAAGGGCGCCCTCGTCGCGCTGTGCTTCGACCTCACGCTGCGCGGCGAGGGCCGCACCACGCTCGACGAGGTGATGCGTGCCCTGTGGGTGCGCTGCCAGGCCGGGCCGATGTCCGAAGCCGACTTCGCGGCCGTGCTTGCCGAATTGTCCGGCCGCAGCTTCGATGCCGAAATCGAAGCCTGGGTGCATGCCAAGGGCGAGTTGCCGCTGAAGGATCTGCTGGCCGGCCACGGCGTTGCGGTGCATGAGGACGCCGCGCAACTCGCGCAGCGCCTGGGCCTGCGCGTGAACGAGAGCCAGGGTGTGACGGTCAAGATGGTGCTGCGCGGCGGCGCCGCCGAACAGGCCGGCTTCGCCGCGGGTGACGAATGGATCGGCGTCGAAACCCCCAGTGGTGGCTGGCGCCTGGGCAAGCTCGACGACCTGCCGCTCTACGCCGGCACCAGCCGCAGCTTGACGGCACTGGTGGCGCGCGACAAACGCCTCATCAAGCTGCCATTGACACTGCCAGCGCCGGCCAGCAGCATCACCTGGCGCCTGTCCATCGAAAACCCGCGCGCCGTGAGCGCCTGGCTCGAACCAGAAGCCGCCACGGTACGCTGATACTTTCCAACCAGAACCAGGAGATTCCCATGAGCGATGGCACCCACTTCGAGACGATCACCGTGCACACCGAAGCCGACAAGGTCGGCATCGTCACGCTGAACCGCCCCAAGCAACTCAACGCGCTGAACGACCAGCTCATGGACGAACTCGGCCAGGCGCTGCAGGCCTTCGACGCCGACCCCGCCATCGGCTGCATCGTGCTCACCGGCAGCGAGAAGGCCTTCGCCGCCGGCGCCGACATCGCCGCCATGGCCAAGTACAGCTTCGCCGACGTCTACAAGGGCGACTACATCACCCGGAACTGGGAGAGCATCCGCGGCATCCGCAAGCCGGTGATCGCCGCCGTGAGCGGCTTTGCGCTGGGCGGAGGCTGCGAACTGGCCATGATGTGCGACTTCATCATCGCCGCCGACAACGCCAGGTTCGGCCAGCCCGAAATCAAGCTCGGCGTGATCCCCGGCGCCGGCGGCACGCAGCGACTGCCACGGGCCGTGGGCAAATCCAAGGCCATGGACATGGCCCTTACCGGCCGCATGATGGACGCCGCCGAGGCCGAACGTGCCGGTCTGGTGAGCCGCGTGGTGCCATTCGACAAGCTGATGGACGAAGCGCTCGGTGCGGCGCTGATCATCAGCGACTTCTCCCGCATCGCCGTGATGGCCGCCAAGGAATCCGTGAACCGCGCCTTCGAGAGCGGTTTGAGCGACGGCGTGATGTTCGAGCGCCGCCTGTTCCACAGCCTGTTCGCCACCGCCGACCAGAAGGAAGGCATGGACGCGTTCCTGACCAAACGCAAGGCCGTGTTCCAGCACCAGTGACGCGTGAAAATTGCCGGCATCCAAAACCGGCAAAAATCCAGGCTATAATTTAGGGCTTAGGCGCTTTAGCTCAGTCGGTTAGAGCGATGGAATCATAATCCACAGGTCCGCGGTTCGAATCCGTGAAGCGCCACCAAGACCTCAAAAGCCTTTTAAGTCAACGACTTAAAAGGCTTTTTTTATTTGCAGGGGTGCCACTTGGGGGTGCCACCTATGGCGATTTCTGCGCCTCGTCTCTACCGTAAACCTGGTTCAGGCGTTTACTTCGCGAGGGTCCTGCTTGGACCGGTTCCGACCGGAAAATCGGCCGGAAAAACCGAGCTTCGACGCTCACTTCGGACGAAATGCCCGATTTTGGCGGGCAGAATCATTGGAACGATCAACGCTGTCCTTGCACAGGTTCCAATGTCACACCGCGCCGCTTTCTATGACGACGTTCACCGTCAAATCCTCGACCGTTTCATCGGGCACGAGTCCGAGCCGCTGCGAATTGAAGATCCTGCCGACCTGAGCAACTTCATTGGTTTCTTTGAAGACTTGAACCAGCAAGGGCTCGAGGAATTCAAGGGTGTTTTCATCGAACGCGTGGCCAAGAGGGGCGTCTACAGCGCTGCACCTCCGTTTACCGTGAGGGGCGAGGACGACCGGGTAGCGGCCATCCAACTGATGAAAGAGCTGGCCAGACCAGAACTCGCGGACTTGAAAGACGCCCTCTTAAGTCGCCTGCGTGGACGTCCAGTGATTCCGGTGCAGCGCACGGAGGATGTGGCAGCAAGGGATTTGGGCGACGACGTTAACGGACTTCCGTTCCCGACATCCGGCCAGACTCAAATTCAACCATTTCGACCGCCTGCAGTCGTGGCAGAAGCGGGCATTGAAACGCCGCAGACGGTCCCTGTCGAGAACCCGCTCGCCTGGAAAGTGGCGCTGGAGCGGTACGGCCGTTCGTTGCGGGCTGATGAAGCGGTCAACGACAAAACCAACGCTGAGCGACAAACCTTGCTCTCTCAGCTGCATGACTTTGCCGTGGAGGAATACGGGCTGACCCAGAATTTTCTTGTCCACGAGATCAAAAAGCACCACGTTGCTGCGTTCATGGACATGTCTGCATCACGCCCCGCGAGAAGCGCTTCAAAGAAGCCTTCCGGTGGGAATGCCGCATCTTCCGCCATCCCAACCATCGCGGCAGGCACTTTGCTCAAACGAATTTCGAGTTTGGAGCTCTTCTTCCGATGGGCGATGGAAGAGGTCCAAGCTACTGACGCAAATCCTGCTGCCGGACTAGGGCGGCGGAAGGCGGTCTTGCGCGAGAGGAAAAACGACAGTCAGGAATCGTACAAGCCGTTCACGGCCGACCAACTCAAAACAGTGTTCGAGCCCACACGCTTTCTGCTGGAATGCCGGGATGCCGATCATTTCTGGGCGCCCCTGCTTGGCGTACATCTCGGCGTGAGATTGGGTGAGATTGTCACGCTTCAGCTCGATGCCATCCAGCAGCATGCCATCAGTGGCATCTGGTATGCAGACGTCCGTCCAGAGGCGGCAAAAAATGCCAACTCGGTCCGTCGACTTCCCATCACCCAGCCGTTGATCGACCTAGGGTTTCTCGACTACGTGAAGAAACTGAAAAAGCTAGGGGCATCCAGTCTGTTTCCGCATCGAGACATGAGCACACCTTCGGCCATCCGCCAGCCGTCCAAAAACACGAGCGAGAAATTTGCAAGATTTTTGGATGTCTGTGGCGTGACGGACAAGGATCTGGTGTTTCATAGTTTTCGGCACACCGTCGTGACGGCATTGCAATACGGAGGTGTGCCGCTTCACGTCAGCCAACAAATCGTGGGTCACATGGCCCAGGACCATGCGATCAAGACCGGCGAGCTGACACAGGAGCAAGCTCGCAGCGTCACCTTTTCGGCTTACACACATACCGACATACCCAGCATGACGGTGGAGGATCCGTTCAAGGTGCTTAAAGATGCGCTGGAAAAAGCAGTACGGCCTCCGCTTGAATACCCGCTGCTGAAAAGGGCCGCCGCGATTGTTTTGCAGCACGTTCGCAAGACACATGAAGGATTCGAGTCTGGATGGGCGCCTCAGGATAAGCAGTACTCCCGACAGATGGGCACCGCTTTAACTGAAGGAGTCCGACGCTCTATTTGAAGTGCTGGTACTGTGCCGACGTGGGCGGGTACCCCGTCAGGGGACATTGTTATGCAGTTCCACATTAGAGCGATCCACTTTTCCATCGAACGCTCACCCCGCAAATCCTTGTCAAAACTCAAGGGCAGTGGCTTAACGGCCGATGGACTTGGATCAATGTAAAGGGAAAAGCGGGTCAGTCGCAAGCAGCAATCCACAGCTAGAACCCGTACAGCCTCGCAGGATTGGTGACAAGAATTTGTTCGCGTTCTTGCGCGGAAGTCCAGGAACCGAAGATATTGAGTTGGGCCCCGTCGTCAATCGGGTGGAAAGGCTCTGCGCCGTCGCGATCGCGCGGCACGCCGGGCCACGGACCGGTATGCGGCCAATCCGTGCCCCACAGCATGCGCTCCGGGTTCGCATCGATGAGCGCGCGGGCAATGGGTTCCAGATCTCGTCCGTCGGGCTGCTCGATGACCCGGTAAGGCGCCGAAAGCTTGATATACACCTTGCCGCTTCGGACGAGCGCCAGCAGTTCGCCAAGCCCCGTCTGTCGCAGTCCGGCGGTCGGGTCGGCGAGGCCGAAGTGGTCGACGACCAGAGGCACCGGCAATGCCTTCATGACATCGCTCAGACCCGCAATGACATTCAGCGTCGTGTAGGTTTGAAGATGCCAGTCCATCTCTGCGGCCATCGCGGCAGCAGCGCGTATGCGAGCGGCCGCAAGTACCGGGTCCGTTTGCCCATATGACTGCAAATTGACCCGGAGCCCGCGGACACCCACGGCGTGCAGCTCATGAAGGAGCCCGGGTTCTGTGCCCTCGGGGACGACGGCAACGGCCCTGGCTTCGCGGCCCATGGCCCGCAGCGCCCGAAGGGAATCGATGACACATGCGTTGTCGTTGCCTTGCGGGCTGGCTTGCACGATGACCATCCGCTGGATGCCAATGCGGTCGTGCATGGCCAGCACATCACCGAGGCTCGCGATGGCTGGCGCGAACGTGCGGTCCTCTGCGAGCGGGTAACGCTCTCGCGGCCCGAAGATGTGCACATGGCAGTCGCATGCGTGTGGCGGTAGCGGGAAGCCAGGCCTGGAGTGGTGGGCGTCCAGAATGGGCCGCTCGCCCGGCAGGCCTGCATACGGCTCGAAGACATAACGTTTCATGGCTGGTCACTCGGCCTTGATGTCCGCATCTTTGATGAGCTTGCTCCACTTGGCATACTCGGTCTTGAGGTAGCGGTTGAACTGATCGGGCGTTTCGTCGACCAGCACAAATCCCTGCGTGGTCAGCTTTTCCTTGACTGCCGGGTCCGCGATCACGCGCCGTATTTCCGCATTGATCTTGTCCACCACCGCGGTGGGCGTGCCCGTGGGCGCCATGATGCCCAGCCAGGTTCCGATTTCGAAGCCAGGAATGCCCGACTCCGCGACGGTCGGCAGTCCAGCGGCAACGTCGACGCGTGCGGGACTGGTCACGGCGATGCCGCGCAGGCGTCCCGACTTGACGTGCGGCATGGCGGCCGAAGCGTTGGCGAACATCATCGGCAGCCTGCCACCGATGATTTCCGTCATCGCCGCCTGTTCGCCAGGGTAGGGAATGCTGGTGATTTTGGTGCCGGTCATCACGCTGAACAGCGCCCCCGCCATGTAGGGCGAAGTCCCGACGCCGCCGTTGCCATAGTCCAGGACGCCCGGCTTCGATTTCGCCAGTTCGATGATTTCAGGGACGGTGTTCGCCTTCAGGGCCGAACCCGCAACAAGCACCAATGGCGCGCTGCCGATCAGTGCAACGCCGGTGAAATCCTTCTGCGGGTCAAAGCTCTTGACCTTGTTGATGATGGGCGCCACCGCCATCACGGTCTGGCTGCCAATCAACAGGGTGTAGCCGTC
This sequence comes from Rhodoferax koreense, assembly GCF_001955695.1. Taxonomy (NCBI): domain Bacteria; kingdom Pseudomonadati; phylum Pseudomonadota; class Betaproteobacteria; order Burkholderiales; family Comamonadaceae; genus Rhodoferax; species Rhodoferax koreensis. The sequence continues at coordinate 4,708,357 of NZ_CP019236.1, forward strand.
GGGTGCCGCGCGGGCAACTGCTTCCGCCGCAATCATCGACGCCGCGCCATTGCGGTTTTCGACGATGACCGGCTGCCCGATGTTCATGCTCTGCGCCACGATGCGCGCGACCGTATCCGGAGCGCCGCCAGGCGGTGAGCCCACAATGAGTCGAATGGGCTTCGATGGGAAATCGGGCTGGGCACCCGCGGTGCCACCCAGCACTGAAAGCACGGAGAAAGCGGCCAGGGCCGCCATGTTTCGACGACGATGAACAGTCATTGTGTTTGTCTCCTTCTAATTTCTGGCGGCGCTCACGGGCGGACCGCGGACGCCACGTCGCCATCGGTTCGCTGGACGTTGAGCAGGAAGGAAATGGTGGTGGCCAGCGCCAGAAAAGCGCAGAGTTCCGCCGTTCCTTGCTCGCCAAAGTGCGAAACGACCGAGGCAAAGGTACTGTCCTGCACGCGCTTCGTTCTCTGCATTTCACTCGCGAAGGCCAGCGCCGCCGACAACGCTGGCGGTTGGTCCGGAACCAGCCCCTTCCTGATGCCATCCAGGCATTCCTGGGAAATGCCGGTCTCCAGGGCCTTTGCGGCATGGTTGTCCCATTGGTACCGGCATTGCTGCTCGCTGGCCACGCTCAGGAACACGGCCTCGAGCACCTGTCGCGGTAATGCGCCATGCCACAGTTTTGTCGAGAGTTTCTCCACCATCTCCGCGACATCCGGGCTGGCCAGCAGCGTCGCGTAAGGACGGGGAAGCTTGCCCCTTCCCGACACGATGCGTTCATAGGCGTCGCGTTGCGCCAAGGGCAGGGCGTCGGGCGACGAAACCGGATATCGTTGCATGGCGGTGCTCGATCGGCGTCAGGCGTTCGGCTTGATGTCGCCAGCCTTCACCACTTCGGCCCATTTGGCGATCTCGCCTTGGACGCGTGCGGAGAACTCCTGCGGCGTACTGCCCACGGGCACAAAGCCGGCTTCGATGAGCCGGGCACGCAGCGGTCCTGTCTTGACCAGTTGCGAAGCCGCCGCGCCCAGCCGGGCGACCGTCGCTTCGGGAAGACCTGCCTGGCCGATCAGGCCGAACAACGGGGTGGTGTCCACCTTCGGAAGGCCCGCTTCCGCGGTGGTCGGCACGTTGGGCAGCTGAGGCACGCGTTCCGGACTGGTAACCACCAGGGCCCGCACAGTCCCGGCCCGGATGTGCTCGAGCATCGTGGGCACGGTGGTGAATCCGAACTGCACATGCCCTGCAATCAGGTCCGTCAGCACGGTCGAACCGCCGCGGTACGGGATGTGCCGGATGTCGATGGACGCGGCCTGCCGGAGCTGCTCGCCAGCCAGGTGAGGCGCACTGCCGATGCCGGCGGACCCATAGGTGAGGCTGCCCGGCTGGGCCTTCGCGAGCGCCAGAAATTCCTTGATGTCTTTCGCCGGCACGGCGGTGTGGGCAATCAGCACCAGCGGCGCGGTGGCCATGAGGGAAATCGGCGTGAAGTCGCGCAGCGTGTCGTAGGGCAAGGCCTTGCCGAAAAGTCCCGGATTGATGACAAACGCCGTATCGACGAAGCCCAGCGTCTGGCCGTCCGGCTTGGCCGAGGCGATCGCCTTGGTCCCGATCTGGGTCGCCGCGCCGCCCTTGTTCTCGACGATGAAGTTGCTCCCGAACTGCGGCTCGAGCGCCTGGCCAAGCATGCGGGCCAGGGCATCGGTCGCCGCCCCTGGCGGATACGGGACCACGATGCGCACGGGACCCGACGGATAGGCCTGGGCGCATGCATTCCAGGAGATGCCAGTCATGGCGGCGCTTGTGCCGGCGACGAAGAGGCGGCGCGTGAGGTTCTTCATGGTTGTCTCCTTGGCTTTTCTAGGCCTGCTCGCTTGCGGCCAGAATCTCGACATCGGGCTCTGCCCCCAGACCGGCGGCCGAAGCCAAGGTGAATGTGCCATTCACCAGTGGGATCGTGTCGCGGTACGGGGTAAAGGCCAGGTCGCAGAACAGCCGCTCGATGATGGTGTCCTGCTCCGCCGCGGCCAGCACGTGCAGCGTGGCGAGAAAGCCCGGGCCGAAGAACGCGGTCTGCGGAGAGAAGCGGACGCCGGGGTGGTTTGCGCAGGCCTCCGCGACCCTCTGGAGCGCTGTCACGCCACCACACTTGATGGCGCTGGGCTGCACCCAGTCCACCGCCTGCTCCGTCACCATCCGGGTGAGCTCCAGCAGGTTCGAGGCGTTCTCGCCTGCCGCCACCGGAATCTGGCTGTCCTTGCGCAGCTGCTTCATGCCGTCCAGGTCCTCCGGGGGCCAGATCGGCTCCTCGATCCAGAATGGGTCGGAGGTCGCCATCGCGCGGACTTCCGCGAGCGCGTTGGCGGTCGTCCAGGCGCAGTTCGTGTCCACCATCAGGGGCATCCCGCGCGGCATGGCCGCACGGGCGATGGCGACGGCCTCGGCCGTGCGTTCATGCAGCTTGACCTGTGTGAAGCCCGCGTCGATGGCCTTGCCGACGTTGGTTTCCAGGTGCTCGCGGTTGCCGTAGTACTGCAGCAGCGATGCGTAGGCCGCAATCCGGGTCCTTTTCGCGCCTCCCAGAAGCTCGTACAGCGGCACCCCCTCCAGCTTGCCGCGCAGGTCCCACAGGGCAATGTCCAGACCGCTGAGCGCGTGCAGCACGGGCCCTGAGCGGCCCAAGTTGTGCAGCATGCGTTCGAGCGAGGAAGTCAACTGGCGGTCGGTCGCGTCCTTGCCAAGCGCCAGCGGCTCGACGCGGTGACGGACCAGGGCGCAGACGGCGTCCAAGTCGGCGGCGTAGGCTTCGCCCCAGCCGACCATACCGTTTCCAAGTTCGACGCGCATCCAGATGCTGTCCAGCGTGGTCCGCGATTTGCCAGCGAACAAGGGCGCCGGCGCGCCGTGGTTGAAGGGCAGGCGCACCTTGAAGCATTGGATGGCTGCGATGGCGGTGTTGGACGATGTCATTGGCCGGCATCTTCACCGCATAAATCCATGCGGTCAAATGCATAGATATACTGGTTTCATATGAAAATCAATATGAAAAATCGGGAGATGCAACTGCTGTGGGAACTGGGGCGCACCGGCTCCGTGACCAAGGCGGCGGACCGGGTGGCGATGTCCCAGCCAGCCGCGAGCGCGCTCATCCGGACCCTCGAAGAGCGGCTGGGGTTTCCCCTTTTCGTTCGGGAGAAAAGGCGTCTGACGTTCACCGCGAAGGGCCGCGCCCTCCTGCCGGAAATCGCCAACATCCTGGCCGCGCAGGACAGCTTGAACCGGCTGGCGAGCACGCTGAGGACCGATGCCACGCCGAGGGTGGTGATCGGCAGTGTGGCATCGGTCGCGGCGACGATTCTCCCTTCGGGCGTCGAGCGGCTTTGTCGCTCGCTGCCTGGCGCCGCGGTTTCGGTGCGCACAGCCATGTCGATGGAAATTGCCAACATGGTGGCGGAGCAGCGTGTCGATTTCGGGGTGGTGGTCGACGAGGCGGGGCCGGACGGCCCGGGCCGTCTGCAGGTCGCACCGTTGCATCTGTGCTGCCTGGTCGCGCCGACGCATGCCTTCAGCGCTCTGAAGACTGTGACGGTGGAGGATCTCGCCACGCACAAGTACGTTGCGCTGGCGCGGCAGTTCAAGATCGGCGCGGCCACCGCCAACCTCTTCGAGAGCGCCGGCCACGGCTTTGCGCCCGCGGTCGAGGTCATGCAGTTCTCCACCGCCTGTGCTTTCGTCAGCGCCGGATGGGGCGTCGGCATTCTGGACAGCCTGAGCGCGAAATATGCAGCGAACTTCGGCCTGGCGACGGTGCCGGTGGAAGGCGAGATCAGTCTCGGCGTTGCCCTGCTTTGGTCGCCAGACAGCAGCCTGGGCGCGCATGCCAGTGATTTCGCCGACGGACTCACGGCGGCGTTCGGGTGAAGGGGGACGTGGGTACCTTCGGTGGCGGTGTTTGGAGCGGCACACCCACGTATGGCATACCTGTTTGCGAACAAGCGCGGCACACGTTTGAAGTGCTGGCACCTTCATGCGCCCAATAAGTGAGCGCTTCTTCGATCGGCCCGTTGGTCGCTCAGTTCGCCGAAGTCATAGCCGATGCATCGCACCATCGGACGCGTCCAGCTTCGAAGCGGTCAATACAGGAAGGTTCTCGGTCCAGACCGGGCCACTGCTGTTGACCACCGCACTGATGTCCTCCGTCTGGCGCAGGCTGTTGCCGGTGCTCACGGAACAGCCAGAGCAGATCACCGACCTGAAACGGCCATTCAAAAGGTTTCGCTGGCGGCATCCAGGCGAGTCCGGCGCGGGTTACCCAGGGACGGGCTTCGTCGACGTCGACCGTGCAGCGCGCGGTCACGGCCATGGCGTCACTGAAGGCGCCGTTGCGGCAAAGCTCCTTGATGGGCATGCCTGCCTCGGCTTGCCGCAGGAACCCAATGATCTGTTCCTCGCTGAATCTGCTCTTCTTCCTATCCGTCATTCTCCGGGCGGTTGACGGCCTTTGCGAACTTTAGGTCGGTACGGCTGAGAGGGGGCAGTCACTTTACCTGTGCCCCCTGCGGCAGGTCAGCGCCAGCGATCTGCTCGCCCTCAGTCTGCGCTGGCGCAACGACTGAGCGACTCATTATTGCTGGGCGGACTCGATCGAATACCGATCAACAGTCGCCCCCAGCAGAGCCGGAAGAGGCACCTGTAAGCCCTCCGAGATCTTCAACAACACCGTCAGCGACGGTTGGTTTTGGCCGACCTCCATCTTGGCCACGAACGTCCTATTGACGCCACATCGATGCGCCAATTCTTCTTGCGATACCCCCAACGCATTGCGCCGCGCTCGGAGTTCGGCCGCGAAGGCTCTCATCAGCGGAAGATTTTGGGTAGACGTGCGCACCCCGCAACTTTCGATGCCTTGAACCACAAATGCACCACCATATATGGTACAAACTAGTTTGCGGATTTCCTTAGTGGAAATCGGTACCTGAGTAACGAGAGATACCCCATGAAACTCAAACGGCACTGGGCCCTGCTTCTTCCCGCGATCCCCTTCGTAGCATTCAACGCGGTTGCTCAGCCAACGTTGGACGCTGTGGAAACTTTTATCCAACATCCGAACCAATGCTCGGTCTACATCGGCGGACCAGATCGCGTAGCTGATGGGGCCGACCGGGAGTACGGCGCCGCACTGGCTGCTGCGGTGTCCACTTTCGGCGGGTCAGTCGAAGCCGCACTCTCGCAAATCCGCACAGCATGCTTGGCCAAACCGGGCATGTCCACAGCGCCAGAGGGACCTAAGTCACCCGCTTCACCGTGATCGACGGTCAGACCGTCATCTTTGTTGTCAAAGCTACTTCGGGGTAAGCGTGGTTACGCGCGCCCCAAGGCAGGCTGCCGCCCGCCATCAGGCTTATTCGACTCGGTTGAAGGCACGTCATCTCGCACGCCCTGATTTATATGGATTAGCCATGTCCCACACTTGCTTTCGCGTCCTCCCTAGGCTGTTGTTCTGGTCACGCCTGACACCCTTCATCGCACTCCTGGTAGCGGGGGCCCTCATGTTGGTGAAGTACCTCGACCCAGCTCCCACTCAGGCGAATGTCGAGCAGGCTTTCAATGGATTCAAGACGCGCAACATCGAGTTCCCAGTTGGGTTGACCGCGGGGATCCGAGACATCCACAAGGAAGGCTGCATACCGGTCGAGGAAGCGGCGGGTTACCTCTGCACGCTGTCGTACACGATGCAATACCTCGCATCCTCAACTCCGCTGCGCGTGACGAAGGTGCACCGGCTGTTCCCTGCCGAGGGCGGTCAATGGGGCCAGCAAGTCTGGAATCGGGAAGTCGAGCGCGATGTCGCAGCGGCAAAGGAACGGTCTGAAGGGCACCAGTTCGCGCGGCTGCTGGGCTACACCGCTGCATCGATGCTCATGGCCTTCATGTTGCATGGAACGCTGCCTCGCTTAGCCTGGAATGCTCTTTCGATGCATGAACAGGCCACGCCATGGCTGGCAACGCCCATCGCTTGTGGCAATGCTCACGTCGATGGTCTGTCGGGCGGCATCGCCGTCGGCGCGAATGCGCTGACGCCGGCGGCGGTTGTGGCGCTTTTCGCCTTGGCGCTCGGAGCGCTTGGGTTCGTCCTCGGCGGATTGGTCGTACCAGAAACGTTCATCAATCTTCGGTACGTAGGGTGGTCCGAGCGTCTGTGTCTACTGACCGCTGCCGTCAGCTGGTGCGTGGCGGGCATGCGGATGCCGGCGCTGTTCATTCAGCTCATAGCCCTGGGGGTCGTGCTGGCAATTCTCTACGTGGTGCTGGTACTGCCGACGCTGTGGGTGATCACGGGAGAGAGCCCTGGCAGGGTGTATGCGAAACATGCGGTTGCGGTGGCAAAGTTCGTTGCACCAGGCCCACTAAGAACAGGCCAGCCACGACAAGGCTATGAGGGCTACCGGCAGCTCATGAATTGGTAGTCAACGAGGTTCCTTTTCCTGCTCGGCCCGGGTCCGTCAATCGACGAGCGACTCCGAGCAATGCTTTCTTCTAATCCTTCACTTCAAGCCAGAGACAAACCATGATCAGTAGCTCATCCATGTTTTTCCAACGGAGACTGCTGCGGCAGTGCCTCTTCCTTCTGCTCGTGGCCACTCTCAGCGGGTTTATCTTCTCGCCCCCTGCGTCCGCGCAACCGGGCGGTCGGGATGTCGTCGGTATTGTCCTCGGCATGACGCCGGATGAGGTCGAAGCCGTCTTGAAGGCGCGCAACCCGAGCTACAAGTTCGTCAAGGTATTTTGGCGGGGCGCCGACGGGAAGCCCAGTAATGCCGTGGGGAAACTCGGTGCGGCCCTGCCTTCGGGGCCTACGGATCGGATTAACACCTCGCGCGGCTATTCGAGACCGGAGGCCGTGATGGTTTACTTCACCGCGACCGAAGGGCGTGCTTATGCGGTCTACCGGCAGGTGGTCAACAAGCAAGTCGGTATTTCGGCCAACGAGATGGAAGCACAGTTGACGGCCAAGTACGGGACCCCGGATCCGTTCAAGGGGATGTACCGTCTGTACCGGCGCATGCTGGACGCGAAAGGGCAGCCGAATGCTCAGTGTGGTCACCGTGGCTTTGAATGGGAGAGCGCGCCGGGCGGCCAAAGCCGAGGTTGCGGCATGTCCATTGAGGCGCAGTTCTCCGACCAGATGGCCCCCGACACCTACGCGACTTTTCAGACCTGGCTGATGGATCACCAAGCGGCTGAGCGAGACGCGATGGCTCTCCAGGCAAAGCAAAAGGCAGTCGCGGCTGAGGCCGCAAGCAATATGCAAAATGCGGCCCGCGCGAACAAGCCAGGGTTGTAAGGGCTCGCACGCATCGATAGGCGCTGGGATACTCCCCGGCCCTATGCTGTTCTGGCCATGGGGACTGGTGCGACGGCTTGCCTATTTTCTGACGCCCAACATGCACAGGCGACCGAGCACTCTCTTCTTCGAACCTCCGCATGGCGACTTCGAGTCCTGTGCGCCGCCGTCGAACCCCTGTGGCCTGGAGCGGTTGTCATCATCGGTGACCTGCAAGCACGGCAACCGTCGCACATGGGACGGGCATCGATCCGCCACAAAAGACCGTTGTCGATTACTCCGCACCACAGAAGAACATTGACATGGAAAGTGCTTCCTGGAGTTTGAGGAACAAATTGGAAGACATCGAACGCGCACTGACTCAAGGGAGTAATGTATCGGCGCGCATGGCGGCGCACGAACTCAGCATTCGGCTGTGCCACACGACGACCGCTCTGCAGTTGGAAGCCGAGGGCATGAACTGTGCCGAGCCATCGATGACCGATGGCCAGGCGAGACTCGGGCTACTTTCTCGGTTTGGAGTGGAATTGGACCGATTGATCGGTTCGCTGAGAGACAACCAGCCATCCCGCGCCGCCGAAGCCACGCAATTGTTGTTTGGACTGCTCGCAGCGCTTCACCTCGAGCCGACCTCCAGCGATTCGTACCCCAGGCGCAAGGCAGACTCATGACCGTTCCGATAGCGGGAGAGGTCGGAAACGCATTTTTCATCGACAGCCGCAGCTGGATGCCTGCCGCCACTTACTGTCGTCAAACTTGATGGACGACCGTAGCGTCGGCACTTTATGGGAACTTCAACACCGTCAATCGCCGCCGAAGAACGCGCGAAGCGGCAAAAGTGGATCGATTTTGCGCGTGGGTCGATTGGCCTTGAAGGGTTCAAGATCACGCCCGAGCACGAAGCACGTGCTGAAAGATTCGTCAACGGAGATATGGATCTCCAAGAATTCGTTGGGGCACGTACTCGAAAATCGATCGCACCCAAACCGTGATTTTCAAGATCAGGAAAGGTGGCGCCTTGGACGAGGTCCTTGAGGTCTTGGCTAGAACGACTGTCTTTCGTAGTCCGGCCTGCAATTCAATTCCCCAAGGCGTGAACGTCCGTCAAAATGGCTTTTGCAGCGGCTAGATAAGGCCCGAATTGCCCGACTTCCGCTTGTCAGCCGACCGCTGCAAATACCTGATCGGAACGGAGATGTGCTCTGCCATTTGGCGCCATCCCTCGGCCCACACCAGAAAATGAGTTGGTGTCATGCGGGCCGATTCAGTGTCGTCCCACCCATCGGCTTGCAGCAATGCCGCTTCGACAAAACTGGGCCGCAACAGCGGAGGAATTTGGCTCAGTACGACCGGCGCATTCACTGCGCTCAGGAAACGCAGCGATTGCAGCAGAACCCAGATGTCGTGGTGCAACAGCGCCGGTGCTGCGCAACGTGGGCACAGCGTGGCCGTTTCCTCTTCGCCCAATTGGCGCAGCCGCGCAAGCCGGCCGCACTCTTCACAAATGCCCTGCGACTTCACCCTTGCCTTTCGCAAGATGCCTTCGACCGTTTGATCCGCATGGGTGCAGACCACAAAACTAAGGGATGCCGACATCCCAAACACGCACAGCTGGCTCAGCGCACGGCGGCGCTCGGGGCAGTTCGCGGATGCGAGAACGAGCGTTCGAAGGGTGCGCTCGGCCAACGGTCTCCACCCAGGCGCGATCACTGCTGAATAACGGCCCATGAACGCCTGGATCGGGTCGGCGGCATCCACCCAGGAAGGCGGCTTATGTAAGCGCTCGTCCAGGGCTGTGCCCTGCGCCAGCTGAAGCATTTCGACGGAACCGCCAACGCTTTGGGCGTACTGGCAATCCGAATGGGCAACGTGTGACGGGCCTGCTTGCATCATGATCCTTGGTTGGGTTACGCGTTCAAAAGAATCCGGGTCCACGGTGTAGGGCTTCGGGGGTTGGAAAGTCGGCCGGCACCAGATGCCGACGCCCAGCCAGAACGGCTGTACCAAGCGCGTTTTGCAACGCGCGAGACAGCTCGCGTGGGGTGTTGGTCGCCAGCAAAGTCGTCACCGAATCGGGAAGGTCCGAAGGAAAGTGGCGACCCCAGGGGTGGGCTTGGACCAGGCGCGCGTACATCTGGCGTGCAATGGCGCAGCTTTCCTCAAACGAGGGGCGGCGAATTTCAAACACCTGACAGCGACTGCGAATGGCGGCGTTCAAGAGTTCGATTTCGTTGGTCGTGCAAATCCAGCGCACATGCTGAAGATTGAGCGGCAACTTGATCCCATCGTCCCGGAAGACGGCGGCGCTGCTTGGCTCCAGCAGTGAATACAGGGGGCCCAATGGATCGCTGGAACGGTTCGGCGTAACTTTGTCCAGTTCGTCCAGCAGAACCAGCGGATCCACCACAGGCCCCAGCGCCACGGTGCGCACGAGCAGGCCTGGGCCGCCTCCCGCATACTTGGCGTCGAGGCCGGACATGTCAAAGGACGCCGTGGCGTGGGCCAGCTGGAGCGTCAACAGCGGCACCGCCAGGACCTCCGCAAGCGCCGTCGCGAAGGCGGTCTTACCGATCCCAGGGGGGCCGTTCAGCACCATGGGCGGCAACAGCAGTGGGCTTTGCGGCGTCAACCAGGCCAGCGCCGCGCGTTGCAACAGAAAGTCCACCACCACCTTGAAGTTCGGGAAACGCACGGCAAGCCCAGCCAAGGCGTCCTTCGTCGGGGGCCGCGACAAGGCACGTTCAACGGGGTGCTCCATGAGATCGCTGAAAAAGGACGCGACCGTCTGGTTGTCTGCGCCTTTCTCGCTGGAAGCCTTGACTGCCTGCTCCAACGCCCGGAAGTCGCACAGGCGCATCGCAAAATGGTCAACCCACTGAAACTCAAGCTGTTCCGATGCGCTTGCTTCCTGGGGGATCACCACGGCCTGTGCAGCTTCCAAATTCCGCAGTCGCATCTGCTCCGCAGCGTCTCGCGCGATGTCGGCGACGCATTGCGCCAGGGCTCGCCGGTCCGGACCAGCGTCCTTGAAATAGTGGCCGGTTTTCAAATCACGACTCCTGGGCCGCGAACCTTGAGAGCCCGAAGAAGTTGGTAGTAATCCTCGCGGAGAGCAATCTCTTCCGGCGGATGGCGGCGTTTGCCGATGCGTGCGAAGGATGCGCGCTTCGCAAATTCAATTCCGACCTTGGCTTCCCGTCGCTTCCGTACCAGATGCGGCTCCAACAATTCCAGAACCGCGCAGGCTTTGCTGCAGCGGTAGGTCAGGCCGTACACGGTACTGCGGAGATTTCCCCGGCAAGGGTACACATAGATGCTGCTTTGAATACCCAGACAGTTCTTGAAGTGCTCCAAGGTCTCCAGACAATTTTGGGTGATCGTGACTTCCAGGCTGTAGATGAAGTTCGCGTCACCGCCGGGATCGCGTTTGCAAACGCGAATGCAGCCCTCCCCATCAAGAAACCCGGCGGCCCAGCCCAACTGAGAAGCTGTGAGTGTATTTGATAACAACATTGGTAGTCCTTAAGTACTGATGTAGTCATCATATACTTTATTTCACAGTAGCCAAGAACTTTCGGTAGTTATGAGCTACGAAAACACCGCTGTTGCACAATGGCCACCCCGGAGGTGTTTGTGGTCAGGTTTCATTTACGTCGTCGCATCGAAGAGTTCGAGCTGAAGCACAAGCGTCACCTCACGCTGGTGGAGCTCAGCGCTGCAACGGGCATTGTTCGGCCGACGCTATCGCTCATGCTTGCGCCAAGGCCGATGAACACGACCACCAATAACTTGGCGAAGCTGTGCGAATTTTTCGGCTGCGGGATGGGAGATTTGGTCGAGTACATCCCTGAGCCCAAGGATGACGCCGCCAAGTAAGCGGAAAAGACCTTGGCGGCAGCACTGTCGCATCGCCCGCCAAAGGGCAATACCAAAGGACATTTCCAAGAGGCGCAAGTGACGACGCACCGTCACGAAGCCTAGTCACCCTACCTCGTGTGAAAGCCAGCGATGGACTGGATTGAATTCATGCGCGCTGGCATGACCTATGTGACCCGGGCCACCCTTGCCCGGTCGCCCTCTTTCGCCATGTCCCTTAGCGCCGAGGAGCTGTTTCACACCAACTTCCTTGGCTTTCTGCTGGAATCTGAAGATGAGCAGCTCGAGGACGTGCGCCGCGCGTTGAGAAGTGCGTTGGAGTTCGCGAGCGTGGTACTCTAGAACCACGACGAGGGAGAGAGCATGGACAAGCTGAAGCTCCAGCTGGAGTACTGCTATGGAATCCGCAAACTGGACGTTGTGCTGGACTTCGCTGGTAATGCCGCTATCGCCATCTACGCGCCCAACGGATCGATGAAGAGTTCGCTGGCCAGCACCTTCCAAGACATCGCCGACGGCAAGGCATCTCGGGACCGGATTTTCCCGAACCGCGCTACCGTACGTGTGGTCCGGGATGAGAACAGCACCAACATTGGCGCTGCCAATGTGCTCGTGCTCAGGCCCTATGAGGATTTTTCCAGCAAGGGAAACGCCACTGCCACCCTCCTGGTGAATGCCGCTCTCCGGCAGGAATACGAAGCGTTGCACGCGGGTGTCACTGCCGCGCGGGCAGCTCTGATCACAGCAGTCAAGGCCACTGCAAAAACCAAACGAGCGGTTGAGCGCGAGGTCTTGTCGGCGTTCGCACCTGCTGGCGGGGATTTCGATGCCACGCTCGCCAGCTTGAAAGAGGAACTGTCCAAGGATTGGGAGCCCACCTTCAAGGACGTGTCGTACGACGTTTTGAACGACGAGCGGGTCGTCGCGTTCTTGGCTCAAGGGGATTTCCGCACGGCTATCAGTGACTACACGAAGAAGTACAACGAACTGCTTGCGGCATCGAAGTACTTCAAGAAAGGCGGCTTCAACTACTACGCGGCCACCAACGTGGCCAAGGAGCTGAAGGTCAGCGGCTTTTTCAAGGCCAAGCATTCGGTGAGCCTCAACAGCGAAGAAAGGAAGGAGATCAACTCCGAGGCCGAGCTCCAAGCCATTGTTGATGCGGAGCGCGCCAAGATCTCTGAAGACGCTGCGCTGCGCCAGAAGTATGAAGAGCTAGAGAAGCAGATCCAGAAGAACGTGCAGCTCCGCGAATTCGAGTCTTACCTGCAAGCGCACGAAGAGCTGCTGCCAGAGTTGGCCGACCCGGCCGCCTTCAACAAGAAGCTCTGGATGTCGTACCTCAAGGCGAACCACGCTCTGTATGTGGACCTCATCAACAAGGTCGAGCAGGCTGCCGTGCGATCAGCCGAGATCGAGGCGCAGGCCGGACAGGAACACACGCAATGGCAAGACGTCATTAACATGTTCAACAATCGCTTCATCGTCCCTTTCCATCTTGAAGTGGCCAACAAGATCCAGGTGGTCTTGGGCAAGGAAACGGCACCACGCCTGGGTTTCGTTTTCAAGGACGGCAACGACCATGCGCCAGTCGAGCGGGACGCCCTGCTGCAGACGCTCAGCACAGGCGAGAGGAAGGCGTTCCACGTCCTGAACATGCTGTTCGACATTGAGGTACGTCGCGCGGCTGGCCAGCAGACACTTTTAGTCGTCGACGACATCGCCGACTCCTTCGACTACAAGAACAAGTACGCCATCGTTCAGTACCTCTCCGACCTGGCCGAGCATCAGCACTTCAAGCTGCTCATCCTGACCCACAACTTCGATTTCTACCGGACTATCGAGAGCCGCCGTCTCGTTCAGCGGAAGAACTGCTTCATGGTGTCAAAGACGACCGCCGGCGTAACCCTAGAGGCGGCCCAAGGCGTACGCAATGTCTTCATCAATGTTTGGAAACCGGCGTTCTTTACCGACGACCGCAAGAAGATTTGCTGCGTGCCCTTCATGCGCAACCTCATCGAGTACACGAAAGGCGAGGACGCCCCCGATTACCTACTTCTCACTTCGTTGCTCCATTGGAAAGCCGGCACGGACCAGATCACTGTGGCGGATCTTGATGGCATCTACACCAGGCTGTTTGGTGCTGCCGGACAGTCGGGCAACGCCGCGGCCCGCGTCGTTGATCTTCTGGTCGCAGAGGTCGCCGCCTGTCTGCAGGCACCGGACGGCATCAACTTCGAGAACAAGGTTGTGTTGGCAATGGGTACCCGTCTGCAGGCTGAGCGGTTCATGGCCGCCAAGATCAACGACGCGGTCTGGTTGGCTAGCATCACCGCCAATCAGACGCCCGTACTCCTCAGGCGCTACTGCACCGACTTCCCTACGGAGCTCGCCAATGTTGGCGTCATCCAGCGCGTCCTGCTCATGACGCCGGAGAACATTCATCTGAACTCGTTTATGTACGAGCCGATCTTGGACATGTCCGACCAGCACCTCCGCCGCCTTCACGCGGAAGTCGTCGCCTTGGTTTAGCGGCGGCACGCGAGCTTCGGTCATGCACTCAAGTGCGATTCGGCCAGAGCGCCCGCGCTCAGATCGACCGCGAGTCGCCCCCCGGATGTCGCGCTTCCCTTCGCAGTCGTGGTCCGTCCGTACGCTTTGATCCCCTGCGCAACAGCGGCTTCCTTCAGAAGCCTCGGCGCCAGATCCGGAAAACGCTGCTCGAGCTTCGCCGCCCAGCCGTTGTTGAGCCTGCTACGTGGCCCCCGACATCGGTGAGGGCAAGTCGACCGGTGAGCCAATGACGGCTTCCGGTGCTGACGCGTAAGACTGGCTCCAAGCTGCGGAAGACGGCAATCGCTGCAGAGCCGTCCCCGAAGCCGATTGCTTCAGGCTGGGAGCCGCCTGTCGACTCAGACCAAACGACCGGCAGCTATCCAACTAATCCTGTCATCGCACAACCGATCTTCGATACCAGAAGGGATGCCTAAAGCGGGCAGTCGACACCCTCGGCTTCTTACCGAAGGCAATTGCTTTAGGTCGCTGCCAATTAAGTGGCAATGGCTGAAACTTTCACCCCGGATATAGTCATCGCAAACGGAACAAAAAGTGGAGGACCGATGGCACTCAGTGACTTCTGGAACGGGACGAAGCACCGGGCGCGAGCCGAACGACTAGAGCAAGAGCTGAAGGCTTCGCAGTCGTCTGCCGACGAACTTCGAAAGCGCTGTGAGGTGCTGGAGGGCCAACTGCAGCAAAGTGGCCTCCTGGGCCTGGACGAAATCAAAGACCTAGTCAAGATGGAGGAAGACCGGCTCGCTCAGATCAAGGTGCATGTGGCAGCGGCTCAGGCCGAAGTGGACGCCGCCTTTCGAAATTTGAAGGACATCCAGAAGGCTATCCTGGTTGCAGAGGACACGGTGGAGCTCGAATCGTTCGCGCTGTATGTGCCTAAGTATCAATTCACCAACAGCGTCGACTACAAGGGCCGGCTGGACGCAATCCGTGAGGAGCAGAAAGAGTCGGCCCGGCAATTGAGCAAGGAAGTCGAAAGCTGGGACCATGCGGGGGTTACGCTGACGAAGACGGAGTGGAAACAGTTGCGCAAGGACGTACTAAAGCTCTCGCTGCGCGCCTTCAACAGTGAGTGCGAGAACTGCATCGATAACGTCAAGTTCAACAACTTCGACCGCATGGAAGACCGCATCCGCCGGTCCTTCGACGCCAGCAACAAACTGCTGAAGCGGACGGCGTGCTGGTGGAAGGACGTGGTCCTTCAGCGCAAGTTGGCAGAGTTGCACCTGGCTCACGAATTTCAAGTGAAGCGTGCCGAGGAGAAAGAGATGGCGCGCCAGGCTCGCGAGGACCAGCGTGAGCAGGAAAAGCTGGAGCGCGAAATCCGCGAGGTGCGTGCCAAGATCGACAAGGAGCGTCGGCACTTTGCCAGTGCAATTCAGAAGTTACAACTTCGATTGGCAAGCGCCCAGAACGAGCAAGAGCGTGAAGACCTACAGGCACGCCTCACCGAAGTGGTGCAGCAAAACGGGGCGCTTGACGAAGAAGAGCGACTCCTGGATTACCGCGAGCAGAACGCTCGAGCCGGCTACGTATACGTGATCTCGAACATCGGCGCGTTCGGCGAAGGGGTCTACAAGATTGGGATGACACGACGTCTGGAGCCGATGGATCGGGTCGACGAACTAGGCGATGCCTCGGTGCCATTTCGGTTCGACGTGCACGCCCTGGTGTTCTCCGACAACGCACCGGCGCTCGAGGCCAAGTTGCACGCGCACTTTGCAGTAGGGCGCATGAACAAAGTCAACGGGCGCAAAGAGTTCTTCCGCGCCGACCTCAAAGAGATCGAAGCGGTGATCCGGGCGAACTACGATGCAGTGGTCGAAGTGGTGCATGCGGCGGCGGCAGAGCAGTACCGCGAGAGCGTTCGGATGGTCATGCCGGCGGAGTCCATCCAAGCGGCGGAACTGGCCGTGGCCGCAGACGCCCGCAGTTGATCGTTCGGGTTACCAGCAGAGTCGGTGATACTGGGCATTCATCCCGAGCAGGTCGTTTCATCAATTGCATAGATCAAGCACCTCATGGAAGATTCCTCTTTTGGCCGGCGTTTTCGTAGCGAGCGCGACCGGTTGACCATGAACCAGGACGATTTCGGCGCACTCGGCGGTGTTCGGCGGCTGACGCAACACCTGTACGAGCAAGGCTCCAGAGTGCCCGATGATTGAATTGCCAAAGCGGCAACGCTTCGGGTTTCAAGAATTACGCTTGGTAAGATCAATGCCTATCACACGTATGTCATCGATGTTAGCGAGGCCGAGTAAAAGGCTTTTTGCCTGATTTTTTAACGCATCCACAAGTCCGTCAAAATCGACGGTCGTCCCATTTCCGGGCAAATTCCATCCCGACTTTTCCCCTCGATAGACGAGTAGAAATATCCCGCAACGCGAGCGAACATCGCGCAGGTAGTCCCCGCAAAGTTGATTTTCTAGTCGCTCGAAAAGCGGTGGACCTGACCAGTTGTCTGCAAGCTTCAATTCGACCGGTACTGGCCCGTCGAAATTTTGGCCAAGGAAGCGGATATCTGGGCGTTTTGCATCAGCAAGCTCTTCCTCTTGGGGCACAGCGTATCGACCGCGTGCTTGGCTCCGCAACCAGCCTCCAATATAGTTCCGAACTAACGTCTCCTTTTTCACACCTGTCAGAATCAACGCGTTGCTGCTGTCGCCTTGCTCTAGGTCGGACCGTAGCGCATTCAGGCTTCGAACGCTTAGATCGAACAACTCTCTATGATTCTTTGGCGTGCATTCAAGCGTAAGTTGAAAATCCCGCACTTGGGCCTCAGACCAAGGCGTTCCGACAGAATCTGCCTCCGCCACTTGTCTGGCAAAGCTTTCAAAGTATGGCCGCTGCGTGACATTCGGATGGTTAAGCGCAATGTCGGTTAGCGCCATGAATGTTTCCTTGCCAGTCTGCGCACGCAACGTGGAAAGCAGGTTCTCCCGAGCATCCTGTGCGTCGTCCCGTAGGCCTGGGGAGTACACGCCCTTACCTGAGCGGTCAATGTCTTCTGCCATGCGGACGTGCAGGTGAGCCAACAGGTAAAGAGTTTTGAGGTGTGGGGCGTTGGCGTACGCTCGGCGCCCGCTGGCCGAGTGCCCATGGCGCCCGCCGATCAAAGCGACCAGGAATTGCATGAAAAACTTGGTTCGCTCGCCGTCCGTGCTCCAGCCGTCACAGCGGACTTGCAAGGCGGCAATGGCCCGCTCTGGATCGACGCCCGTCCAGACAGCAAACCATCGGGCCAAGGTAGGCGACGGCAAGGGTGAGGCGCACTTAGCACTCGCGACGCGACAAAGCTCTTCGTCGCTGGCGCAGGATCCTTGCACGATGTCCAGTAGATGCTGGAGCGTGGTGTCATGCAGCTCCCGATCCATTTGAAGTCGATCGAGCAGTGCTGGACCGAGTGAATCCCAACTCCAGGGAGCGGACCACGCGATGTCGTCGATCACATAGTGTGGTCTGCTTTGGGCAGTAGAAAGCGTCAATTCGAAATCAATCTCTCTAAGCAAGAGATCTCTAACTTGCTCCGGAGCGGCTTGATTTAAAGTTTTGAACCATGCTGGAAAGCCGTTCAGTTCGCGTATTGCGTATCTAAACGCTAGATCGATTTCATCCGAATCGAAGGATGACACGCAGCCCTCCATCTCGCTGCATTCGATATAAAGACCGCCGAGTCCAAGAATGTCAGTGCGTGGTGTTGAATTCATGGCGGCGCCCTCTGATACCAACTGCGGACGGTGCCGCCGCCAGTAGCGGCGCAGGCCTTCTCGGTAGGCCTCCGCGATTTCCATGCCGAAGGTGGAAATTAGGGGCTGCCAGTTCGACGCTCCCCAGGTGGAAGAATTCGATTCGGCCGAATGGATTTGTTCATACAGGTAGCTCAGTTCGTGGACGGGATCGCGATCTTCGCTATTGCCGCTGCGGACACGCTCCAAGTTGTCCCGCAACCACTTTCGCGCGGCTTCCAGGTTTTCAGCTGCTTTCGCAGCTTTCTTTTTCGCGCGCTGTTCTGCAACGGCGTTCGTCCTTTGCATGCGGCGCGTAGCGGCGGTCATTGCGGGGGGATTGAAGGCTTCTTCGAGCCTCTGTCCGACCTGAGGCGGCTGTCCTCGGCATGCAATGCGTAGGTCGGCTTCCTGTGCGGGCAGGCGCCCGCCTAAATTGAACGTCTGCAGGGCTACAGACAGGGCCACTAGCTTGTCGTCCGGAAGGGGGTGCGAAACGATGTCGGCGACTGCCCGGTCGAAGTGCTCTGGCTGGAACTTCACATAGGAGTGAAAGATCATCGCCTGCCAGAAGTCCGTGATCGCGCGATCGTTCCGCCGCCGTGCGGCGCGTGCGCGCTCTACCAAATGCCAGAAAAGAGCGAATTGCAATTCAGGCCAGCTTTGAATTAGGAACTGTAAATCAGGAGCATTTGAAGCAACGTTGTAAACGTTGTAGGCTTGCGCGACCGGCAATCTCGCCAGCAGGCTAATCGCTGGCTTCTCCATGGATGAAGGATGTCGCGCACGGATAAGCGTCTCCAGTGCTAATGTCGATGGGCTCAAAAGCCATACATAGCGCTCCGCGATGTCACATCGCTCCGTCTTTACAAATGGCTCCTGATTGAGCAGATCGCAGAAGTGAGCAATGGCCAGCGCGCTTGACTCGGGGTTTAGGCCCGCCATGAAAAGTCTCATGGCAGAGCTGAGGCTGTCGTGGGCGAATTGACCCGGCGGTAGCATTCTTTCGAAGCAGCTCCTCAACCACTCCAACGTTTCCGCGGTCGTGGGCGCCCTGTTCAGAAGCTCCGCCACTAGGTCTCGGTTGAGTTCACCTGTTTCCTCCGCGATGCTGCTGCGCACCTGTGCCAGGTCGGCAGGAGAACCGATTGCGTCCAAGGCTCGAATGGCGAAGATCCGCGGATGGTGTGGCGTTTTGGTGGAAAGCGCGATCGCCAGTATCGCGCCTAAGGCGGCCGTCAGCTTACCCTGCCAGACCATTCGCAGCAGAAAATTCTGCGCCTCCTCCTCGTTGTATCGCTCCAGCAGTGCCAGAATCTCACCGGTCAAGTCATCTGCCGCGAAACGCTGAATGGCTGCATAGTCCGCGTAGTCACGTGGAGCACCGGCGGCCAAGTCTGCACACATAGTGGCAAGAACGCCCGTGCGGATATGAAGAGGCAAGTGGCTGGGATCCCCGTCATTGAGAAGTATTGCCGGTGCGATGCGCAGTATTTCTTCTTGAATCCTGGGATCAAGATGCGCGAGCCATGAAAGAATTGGCTTGGTTGTAGGATTTACGACCAGCAAGTTGTATTGAACTCTGAAGAGGAGCGCCTCGATCGATGGGCGCGCAACGTTGTCCTTAAGCTGTTCAGCCATCCATTCGGCTGTAAGGTACTCGCGAACGACGCGATGATGAAATCTGACTGTTCCGTAGATCTCTTCATCAAAGATGGCGCGCTGTAGCAAGACTGAGCGTTCCTTTGCCGGCCAGTCGGCGAGGACAACATCGACTTGAAGGCCGCGATGGGTTTGGGATCCGTCTGGTACGGCTATGGACTGTTGGCGCATAAGCGTGCAGGCCGCAGCGATCCTGCGTACCCCTTCACGAGCACGATGCGGTGTGAGCGGCGTCAGTTCCGCCCGGTCCTCCGTGCTCTCCTTCAAGCGTCGATCAATGCTGGCACGCAAGAACTCGAGCCGTGAGCCAATTCTTCGATGGGTTTGCCAGAAGTCCAACAGTTCATCCAGATCCAGCGGTCTCGTTGTGAACGCCCAGCCATCGGACCGATCCAACTCGTCAATGAGCTGGTTGATGTCTTCGACTTTCCGTGCCTCCGCGTACAGTCGGACCTGAAGCGGGGTCAAATCCTCCAGTGCATAGAGCTTGTAGCCCTCGGCGCCGTCAGGCCGTCCCTTAGTGAGCAGAGGGCGACTCGATTCTGATGCTCCGCCCCCACTGGTACCGGTCGCAACATTTCGCTGCTCCTTGAATGGTAGTTTTCTGGAGCAAAGTGCTAAGTCGCTGAATGGCCGCCAGGCGGCCGTACGGCCCGTGAGCACCACATGCGTGCGTTGCATGGCCGATTTCAATCGTACGCCGAGCGTGCCAAGCGCGAGCTCGAAATCTCGAGACGATCGCAGCCGTGCCTCGTCGATGGAATCTAAAAGCAGCCAGCCTTCATCGGATGTTCTAAGCCATTGATCGAACTCTTCAATAGAGCCTTCCTCAAACGACGTGTCGAAAGACTGGTGAAGATTTTCCAGCCGTAGGAAAAATGCGAATTTGCCTCGGGCGCGGAGTGTTTTTGTGACTTGACGGATTTCTGCTGTCTTGCCAGCACCAGCCTCAGAGAGCACAACTACCCTGTAGTGCGTCAACAAACGGTCCCAGTCGCAGCCGTTGAGTGACGGCGTCAGGGGCACTTGGTCAGATCCGCTTGCCGCAGGATCTTCGATCAATTCACGAAACCTTCGGTTGAGGTCAATGTACATAGGCTGAGCATAAGCGCCCAGAAGGTTGAGTCTATTCTGTGATTGAGTTGCCATCGCCGCTGCTCCTCAACGGGTGCCCCTAGCGCGATGGGTGCCGCAAAACTCTCTTAAAACTGCCTGGCCCCGCTTATCCGATTCAAAGCACGTCTGCGCATTTTGTTGAATGTGAACCGCTCAATGCCCGGAATTGGCAATTTGTAAAACACGCCATCCGCGTCAATCAGGCCCCAATTCAGTCTGCCACATAACAAAGTGCCCCAACTGCAGCTCCAGGCTGCGGCCGATCACGACCTGGTCACCCACCTGCAGCGCCGATCCAGCTGGTACCGGATAGATGGTCAGCGAGCGCCCGTGGTCGAGCACAACACCATCGCCGCCGACGTGGGCCACCTTGAAGCGAGTGCTGTCGCTGGTGACCTGGTAGCTTTGAGCTACCCCAGGCAGCCATTTTTATAAATGGCGCATCCATGCGACAGCCTCATCCCTTGGTGTCAGCAGTTTGTTAACAACCACGAAACGTACTCAAACGTGTCAGCAGTTCGTTAGAAGCAACCAAGGCGATCAAGATCTTGTCGGTCCAGGAGGCGGTGCCGACCAGGATGGTCATGGTGCGTGGGCTCCTCAACGGCGGTTAACTGGATTGATATACAGTATAGAGAATCTCTGCTTCCTGCGTATGGACGCTTCCGACCTTTCCGACCCGCCATCTTCCTCGCCTTCAGCGGATACCACCACGTCCGTTGCGCCGGTTGCGCCGCTGGTGGGCCGGGGCGATCCGTTCGCCGAACTGAACGAGGCCCAGCGTGAAGCGGCGATGCACGGCATCGGTGCCGAGGCGGCCGATTCCCGGCCGCTGCTGGTGATCGCCGGTGCCGGTTCGGGCAAGACCAACACGCTGGCGCACCGGGTCGCCAATCTGATCCTGCACGGCGCCGACCCGCAGCGCATCCTGCTGCTGACTTTCTCCCGCCGTGCCGCGGCCGAGATGGAGCGGCGCGTGGGCAGCGTTCTGCGCCGGGTGCTGGCCGCCGGTCAGTCACAAAAAGCTGGCACGAACGCGGCGATCCCGGCCCTGCCCTGGTCCGGCACATTCCACGCCATCGGTGCCCGGCTGCTGCGCAAC
Organism: Rhodoferax koreense; assembly: GCF_001955695.1. NCBI lineage: Bacteria > Pseudomonadati > Pseudomonadota > Betaproteobacteria > Burkholderiales > Comamonadaceae > Rhodoferax > Rhodoferax koreensis. Next base: position 4,729,748 of record NZ_CP019236.1, read on the forward strand.
TACGCGCCGCGTATCGGCCTGGACGATGCCTTCACGATCCATGACCGCGGCGACGCCGAGGATTTACTGATTTACTGGGCCTGGTGCGCCACGACCTCGGCCTGTCGGCCACCAAGAACCGCTTTCCGCAGAAGGGCACCTGCCTGGCGATCTACTCGCGGGTGGTGAACACCCAGGACAGCCTGGCCGAGGTGCTGAAGGCCACCTTCCCCTGGTGCGCCCAGTGGGAAGCCGAGCTCAAAAAATTGTTTCGCGGCTACGTCGAAGCCAAGCAGGCGCAGAACGTGCTCGACTACGACGACCTGTTGTTGTTCTGGTCGGAGATGGCCGGCGAGCCGGCGCTCGGTGCCGAACTGGGTGCGCGTTTCGACCATGTGCTGGTCGACGAGTACCAGGACACGAACCGGCTGCAGGCGGCCATCCTGCTCGGGATGAAGCCGGACGGCCGCGGGGTGACGGTGGTCGGCGACGACGCGCAGTCGATCTACGCGTTCCGCGGCGCCACGGTGCGCAACATCCTCGATTTTCCGCAGCAGTTCACGCAACCCGCTCACACCATCGCGCTGGAGCGCAACTACCGCTCGACGCAGCCGATCCTGGACGTTTCCAATGCCATCATCGCCCAGGCCAGAGAGCGACACGCCAAGACGCTGTGGACCGACCGCACCTCGACGACACTGCCGCAGATCGTGCTGGTGCCGGACGAGGCCGACGAGGCGCGCTGGGTGGCCGACCGCATGCTGGCGCACCGCGAGGCCGGGCTGCCGCTAACGTCGCAAGCGGTGCTGTTCCGCGCCTCGTCGCACAGCGCCATGCTGGAGCTGGAACTGACGCGGCGCAACATTCCCTTCGTGAAGTTCGGTGGGCTGAAGTTTTTGGAAGCCGCGCACGTCAAGGACCTGCTGGCGATACTGCGGTTCGCACAGAACCCACGGGGCCGGCTGGCGGGGTTCCGGGTGGTCCAATTGATTCCCGGCATCGGGCCTGCTACCGCCACACGACTCCTCGATGCGATGAGCGAAGCCGCCGAGCCGCAGGACGTGGTCGAGAACTTCGAGCCGCCCGCGGCAGCGGCAGCCGAATGGAGGACCTTCGCCGCACTGTATCGCGCGCTGCGTGGCAGCACCGCCACCTGGCCGGCCGACATCGGCCTGGCCAAGCGCTGGTACCTGCCACACCTGGAGCGCCTGCACGACGACGCCGAGGCGCGCAAGGCCGACGTGGACAACCTCGAGCGCATGGCCAGTGGCTACGCCAGCCGGGAACGCTTCCTGACCGAACTCACGCTGGACCCGCCCGAGGCGACCAGCGACCAGGCCGGCATCCCAGGTCTCGACGAGGACTACGCGATCCTGTCGACCATCCATTCGGCCAAGGGCCAAGAGTGGCAAGCTGTTTATGTGCTGCGCGCCGTCGATGGCTGCATCCCTTCAGACATGGCCACCGGCACGGCCGCCGACATCGAGGAAGAGCGGCGGCTGCTGTACGTCGCGATGACGCGCGCGAAGAACTTCCTGCATGTGATGCAGCCGCACCGGTTCTACGTGACGCAGCAACGCGCCGGCGGCGACCGTTACATGTATGCGCTGCGCACGCGGTTCATTCCCGATGGCCTGTTGAAGAAATTCGACAACGTGACCTGGCCGATCGCAGCGGATGGCTCAAGGTTAATTGCGGGGGTGGCTTTCCCGGTGATGCAGGTGCGTGACCGGGCGAAGGATGCTTGGCGTTGAAGATCATCATGGTGACTGGCCATCCGCTCTTGAGCAGTTGAAATGAATCCTGTGGAAGCTCTACGCACGCCGGATGGTCGCTACATCGTCGTCCGAGGACGTCTATGGCGCGCAACGAATCCGTCGCTAGACCCGCAGATTCGCCAGCACTTGGTCGATCAACTGATGAAAGCGCGTCGGGCTGTTGCTGCTGCCTTGAAGACAAATCATGCAGGAGATTTGAAGGAAGCGCGCCAGCGCGTGGACGAGGCCAAACGTGGGCTCGGCGAGCGGGGGCCGGTCTGGTGGACCGATGGGGAGCCCGACCTCAACAAGCACATGGTGCGAACCACCCTCTACGCGGACTGGTACGCGTTGGTCGAAAAGACGCTTTGATTCCATTGCGCGGTGCCCTTCGGCATACTCTGCATCTTTCAGTGCAATAGGAACACCATGGCAAAAACTCTCGCCGCGATCCAGGAACAAATTCGAAAACTGCAAGAGCAGGCAGATGCTCTCAAAAGGAAAGAAGCCGTTGGTGTGATCGAACGGATCAAAGCGGCCATCGATGCTTATGGCTTGACGAAAGAAGACCTGTTCGGCGCCGCGCCTCCCGCCAAGAAACGCGGCCCAAAACCCAAGAACGCATTAGATGCGGCCGTGACTGCCAAGGCTGAACGCAAGAAGGCCGCGAGCGTGAAGAAGCCGCCATCACCCGCCAAATTCACGGATGGCACGAACTTTTGGACTGGCCACGGAAAGCGGCCGCAATGGTTTAAGGATGCCGTCGAATCAGGCAAAACCACCGAGGACTTGGCCATCAAGTCCAGTTAAATAGCCCGTTGTCGGAGGACCGAGGTGGCGGCGCTGAATCGACTGACACCGACAGGGGCATCGGATGGCGAAGCGGTCGATGAAGTTGCTGGGTGACCATGTGAGACCTGGTCGCTGAATGAATTCAGATGTCTTGCTTCCGTTACTGGATGCCTCTCCTCCTGGCGTTGGGGTGTACTTCACATCTTGGGAATCGGCGCGTCCTTGATCGTGATCTGGGGGTGGTCTAGCTTGTGACTACGCAGAAACATCAATGTCGATGGTCTGCCCGTCCCTTCCTCGAATCTTCTGAGTCTGCTCGCCCATCAGATCCAGCGCCATTTGCAGTTCGTCCGCCAATGCTTTGTTCTTTTCAGTGAGCCGGTCAACTTGCGCCCGCAATGAGGTCACCTCGCTCGATTGCACGCTGAGGGAAGGCGTTTCATTGTCCGCCGTCTCTGGCGCACCACTCTGCACAGCCTGCAGGCCTTTTGATTCGAAAGCCCCGGTCATTTCCAGCCAACCGTTCCGCGAATTTCTGAGTTCAACTTCTTTGGCGGCCAGTTCCCTTTTGAGCAGTAGCTGTCCCTCGCACGCCAAGCGTTGCTGAAATACTGCTTCCTCCGTGCGTCGAAGAGTGTCCTTGATCTCGCGCTTCTTCTCCTTCAGCTGCAGTTGAGTCTGTTGCAGAACGACTTGGCATTTCGTCAGCTCCACGCCGGCCAAGCGGGCCTGCTCCGACGAAAGAATCTGCGCGGTCCGAGATTGAGCCACCAAGCTGTCGCGATGTTGCAGTTCGCTGCGCAGGTGCATGACCTCCGTCCGCAGCGTCAGTGACGCCGCCTCCGCCTCGCGTTGCGCCGCTACGGCCAGATCCCGTTCGGCCAACGTGGGACCGATTTTCTGCAGCCCGTCTTCGATTCTCCGATCGCCCTCCACCGTCACAGTCTGCACATGCCGATGAAACTCGCTGCAGAGGACGTCGAACGCCTCGAAAACGCCCGAGTCCCGCAGGCTAGCACGCGCTGATTCGCGGAGCTCGAGAAACGATTTGAGGCCCTTGGTCACGACATCGGTGGACCCATGACAAATGGTCTGCACGGCCTGCACCGTCGGCTTGTTGCCTCCGCGTTCGATTTCGACAACGGCCGCGGCAATGGCTTCAGGGGTGACTTTTGTGGTGCGGGACATGGGATCTCCTGGTGGCGCAGATAGAGACTGACAAAAAGTAGGTGCAGAACTCGGAATGCTCGTTCCGGAATGCTGGTTCCTTCAACGGAATGGTCATACCGGTATGAATGTGCAGGGCTGGCATGGACGCCTAGGGACGAGGACGATGTCCACTAGGTCGGTCGGGAGCCTCGACACCCACCTCGCCTTCGTCGAAACCTACGAACTTGTCGGGTTCGACGTCGTCTTGCCCTGCGTCATGGCCGCTCGAATCAGGGGCGGCAATTGTTTCGTCAACTGTTGGTAAATGTTCTCTTCGAACGGCGCGAACGCCTTTTCCACCTCGGTTTTGACCAAAGTCTGGAGGTGCCGACGCATGTACTGCCTGCAGTGCTGCTCCAACACTTCGCTGAACGATGTCACGAACCATTCGGGTAATTGCGCCGGCCGCGCGGGAAAGTGTTCTTCTAAGTACTTCTGGGTCAGCAAGGGCACCTGCTCGCGCACGAAGCGATCGATCGCTTCCGCGGACAATCGCTGCAGGGGTGACGGCATGGACTTGGGACTCTTTTTCGGTGTGGACATGGTGTGACGGGAGTGGTTGGTTTGAGAGATTGAGACGACGCTCGTCTGCGCCGGGTTTTTGTTCCATCGACAAGATTGCATCCCCACCGAGCCTGGCCTCCAGGAACAGCTGAGCTATCAGGCTGGGCACCCGGCGGTTCCCGTCGAGCGCGAAACGCCTCTTGAGCTCGGCTGCACGCCTGCGGGTGTCGACCGCGAGCTCCTCTTCCAGAATTGCAGCCCTCCGCGCGTCTTCGGCGGGGGTGTTGCGGCGCCAAAACATCGGCAACAAAGGGGTAGGCGCAAGCATCTGGAGGACGCGAGCCCGGTCAAAGTCACGGCCGTACAGAAGTCCAACCAGACGGACGACGGTCGACTTGCGCTTGCCGCGCGCCGCGATCTGCGGGATGTCGAGCGCGATCCATCGGCGGGTGCACGATACGACACGCCCTACCGAGTTGAGGGTATGGACCATGTCCGTTTGGCTGCGCACCTGATTAGCCAAGACGGCTTGGATGGCGTGCTGGCGACAGAACTGGTGCACGTCCATGCCTGGCGCCAGCAAGCCTCCTGGCGCTGACTTCAGAACCAGCAATGGGCGTGCCCAAGAAGCCAATCGGGCGCGGAAGGGGTCTTCCGCATCAGCCCATTGGTGCCTAAAGTTCCACAGTTGACAGACCTGCTTCAAAGGTCGGAGTCCGAACGCGGCGGCACTGCACTGCTTGTTCGTCAACAAATCAATTCGCAGCGTCAGGATGTGCAGGTGCTGGCTTTCGCCGTTGCCGTGCCGAATCACCACAGCGGGCACCCTGCCCTCCATCCCTGGCAGCATGGCCGACTCGACTTCCAGCAAAAACCGTGCAAACTGTTCTGCCGACAACTCCTCGCCCGGGTTAAAACTAACGACAAAGGAATCGTAGATTTCCTTGAAACGAAAAAGCCCGGCAAAGGCAATGAAGCTTTCAGGGGAACCCCGAACGAGAGTGACCTCAGAGCGCAGCTCGCCTTTGGCGTCTTGGTCGCCCAAGAGATAGGCCATCGCCTGCAGAGGCGTGCCGTGGCGAGGGGATGTCAGAGCCTTCAAGATGCCCGTCCCTTCGATCCGCCACACCGCATGTCATCGCGGAGCTGTGTCAGCGTGGTGGCAATGGCGTCCAACTGCGCCACGACCTCCAGCAGAGGCCTGGAAAGTTCAGACGCCGCGTCTTGCGGCAATCCTTGAGTCAGCAAATCAATGATCTGTTCTTGCTGCATCTCGACGCGGAAAAGGACGCTCAGATGCGCACGGTGGATTGCGCCCGGGGGCCACTTGGGCGTGGCGCTTGTAGTGAGGTCCGCCATGGTCGCCGGCCGCCTTGGGCCCGCTACCCGCGTGAGGACTTCCCGTGCGAAATCCGAGAGCGTTTTGCCGCTTTGGCCAGCCAACGTTTCCAGGCGAATTTTCACGACCTTCGGAACCCTTGAATTCAGCGGAACCATGGGTGTTTTAGAAGGCTTCATGGTTGCGCTCCCGACGACTCAAGGCGAATGCCGCCGGCGTATACGCACGCATGCACTTGCTGCGAATACGGAAATCGAGACTGGGCAGGCGCAAATGTGTGTGGCCGAAAAGCAATCACGGCCCAGGGAGACCATCGAAATCGGGCCCAAACCGACGCCGAAAAAAGCGGTTTGAGAGGGGCGTAAAACCTCACGCGAACGAGAATGTCGACGACAAAAAAGTCTTCGAAATCACGAAGCCGATACGGCAATTCGCAGAGAGCGTGACGCTCAACCGAAGTTCTAACCTGACCGGAGACAAGGTGTTCGTGAAACTTTGACGGTGTAGCCGAGCGACTTTTTCGAGCGAAATGGCGGAGAAAAACCAGCCACTTTCGCAGGACCGCGATTGGGTTTGCGACCTGTCCGGCCGCATGTTCCGCTACCAGTCGGTCGAATCCCGTTCTCTCACGGGCAGTCCATCTTCGGCAGCCGCTGACCAAAAACACCCGGATGCCGGCCACCCTACGAACCTTGATCGGCGCCCTCTCGACGCTCAGCCGTTCATTTGCACCTAGCGGCGCGTGAGAAGTACAGTTGTCGACCGAGGGTGCGGGCCTATTCCCACCCGACTGTAGAACAAAGGTTTCAGCCTGAAGCCAGTGACGCGCCCCGCAACAACAAAGAGGGCTCTGCCGACCTGTGGTCAGGACCCTATGGACGGTATTCGGCTGATGGACGTTCATGTGCGCCTCTCCCCTGGCAGGGGAAAAAGTGCACAGCGACTCGTACCGGGCGGTTGATGGACAGACAGAGCCCCAGGCTAGCGCTCCTGGTCAGCGCACGTCTCGGGAAACCCGGACGCGTTGTACACCAGAGAGCTTGTGTGGCTGCGCTGGATAGTGTCATGCCTGCAATTCTAGACTCGTAAATCTCGCGATTTCGGCTGCTTGGGCGCTTCTGGGACGAAATAAATGGGCGTATTAGCGCGCCTCGAAAGAAACCAATCGATCAAATCTGGCGAGCCATCAAAGCCTGCAGGCACTTGCGGGCAACCCCGCGTCCTCCTCTTCTTCAGGGCCCGTTTCGAGGTGTCCATCCAAAAAGAAGAACGCGGCACCGACACAACCAAGTCGCGCAGAATTGGTGGGATACCAAGTCGGGGCGTCGCGGTGTCGAAGCTATTTCCAGGCCGAGTAACGCGCCACTTCGCGAGGGAATCGAATTCGCACGAGTCAATTCGGCCGCGGGGAAGCTCGTTGCGCCACCTCAGAGATCAAGGGACGAGCTGTTCCCGAAAACGGCTTATCGAACGCGTGCATTCGCGTCCTCGGCAAACCGAATGCCCTGTTCCCGAAAACAAAAGGAAATCGCGTGATCCGTAGCCCAGATTCTCGAGCTCGCACAGGAGTGTGTATTCAAAACACTCCCGACTTTCTTCTTGGCAGTCTGTTGATCTTCATGGGCCGAGGAAGGCTTCGATTCAAAAGCGAGGCTTTACACCTACTTCTCTCGACTTGCCGCGGTGATCATCGAGTTCGCCTGTTGTAAGTCAACGACAAATGACTAACCGATGTTCTGCGGAAAAGTCCTTTAGGGACTAACCTGCGATTTTCCGACTCCGCCAGCAGAGCACTTTGCCATGGGTTCTTCCCGCAACGAGTCGAAAAATTTCAACTGACTCGGAACAAATCTATGAGCAAAGCGATCTTGACACTGCTGTCAAACCCCACTGCTGGGGCCGAGAAAATCGAAGACATCAGATTCTTCAGTAGAGAAGATGGCAGCCGAGGACTTACAACCAAGGAACAGGTCGACGAAGAACCTACCGAAGCGCTCTATTTTTGGGACGACTCGGCTCTGCATGTTCCTGTCCGATACCTCGAAGGCAAACTCGATGCCACATGTCCAGCAGATGCATCGCTTAAAGAAGTCCAGGCCATGGCCAACATTGCAAGCGCATTCGGGTGCGTGACGGGCGGCGGAGGTTCTCCCATCGATGTCGATTTTCGGCTCAATCGTGACAAGCACGGCATTCATTGCTACTGGTCGGCGAACTCGAGGGCAAAATGCAACGATGCGTTCTTCTGGGCAGAGGGCAAGAAATTCGTCAAATCGACTAAGTCGCATTTTGAAGCGCACATGGACGGCATGGTCCTCTCAGAATCTGCGGACATTGCTCTTCTCTATCGGTTGAATGCCGCCATTGCCCTCGGTAAAACTTTTGAGATTCTGGAGTCCGTGCTTCCTTTGCCGTTCATGACGTTGGACAGTTTCATGACTGAACAACAGGAGGTCGGACTTTTGGGAGACGCCGGTGGAAAATCCTTTGTACGGTACCTTCTAGAGAATGTTCGATTGCTGGAATCGCCTGGTTACCCCAGAAAGTCGAAGACCTCGTTCTATAAATTTCTTCGGTCGTGGACTAGAGTTACCTGTGCTTTTGGCGCGCATTTCAGCATCGTGCGTTCGGCGGCCAGCGAAGTCGGAGTGAACCGGCATACAACGTTTCGGCCCAACGTTTCCATCATGCCTTGACCATGGTTCAGGGCGGGCGACGTTGTTGTTCAGTCCTTCACCCGCGGAAGCTCTGGACATCCGGACTTGTTGGTGTCGACGTAAGGTGCTGCCGCCAGTTTGCGGTTGATTGAGCCAACCTTGGCTGAAGCGGCTTGGCCTGCCATGGCGCGCAGGTCGTCGTCGTCGTTCCGCCGAAGCATCCGCCTTTGCCATGCCTCTTGCGCAAAGCCCTGGACCAGTGCCATCGTTTGGTGTTTTTTGTTCCACCGCGCATAGCCCTCGCCAAGGCCCCAACTATTGCTCGTCGCAGCTTATTCTGGAAGCGTCGAACGCAGTCATCGCCCACGCCCGGGAACGCCACGCCAAGACGCTGTCGACCGACCGCACTTCGACGACACTGCCGCAGATCGTGACGGTGTCGGACGAGACCTGCGAAGCCCGCTGGGTAGCCGACCGCATGCTGAAGCACCGCTAGGCCGGCTTTCCGCTGAACGCATGGGCGATGCTGTTCCGCACCAAGTTGCACATCGCCACGTTGGAGCTGGAACTCGCGGCGGAATATTCCTTTCCCGGAGTTCGGGGCGCAGACGTCGCTGGAGCAGGCGTTGGATCGCTACTTACCCGGGTCAAGGACAGATCCAAACAAGCCAGACATTCCGTATCCCATGCAAATCTCTTTGCTTCCGACACCATCAATTCTGTATCGTCTGCAAATCTTGTTGCGTGGGATGCAATTCATTCTGCATCCATACAGGACGTCGTCTTGAAACCGTTTGCCCCACGACCTATAGTTCCCATGCCCGTCCGCGCTATTTTCCGGGCGACTAGGCGGGACAAGATCGTTCGCTAGGTCAGGAACGTTTCGCATCCTGGCCGAACCCTGCGTACAGCTGACTCGAAGTGGGCGGCCACCATGGCATCGCCACGAGACACCGCAAAAAGATTACGCTCACAACTTCCGAGCCCTTTTGTCCCCCGTTCGCACGTCACTGAACCAGGCGACTTCTCAGGGTTACCGGCAGGCCGGAGGTGGACAAGACCACTGCAGTTCTGCAGGCTGGAAAAATGCGCTCCTGAAAAACCGACGTGAACGCACTCAGCGTATACGGACGCATGCACTTGCTACGCCAACGAATTTTGGGGCTGGGCCTGCGGGGATTTACGTGGTCGAAAACGAATTCCGGACTCGGTACAACCACGACTTCGAACAACAAACGAAGCTGAACATGGCACTTCGACTGCGGAAATTTCTCTCCGTCCACGAAAAAGCCGAAGGCCGAATGTTTACGAGAACGAAATTCCGATCGCGGTGATGCATGGCACGCGGGCAAGCTGCGGCCTTGTCGCCGAATGCGAAAACGTTCTACGTGATCGAAAATTTGAACCGATGGGAAAGAAGATCGACATCGAAAACATCATCGCCAGCGAAGTGGCCGTTCTGGCAAATTCGGACGATTCGGAATTCCACCATTCTTTTGCGCAGTCTGCCTGCTGGAAATCAATGCCGAAACGTTCAATCGACCTTTGAAACGCATATGAAGACTGACCCTGTCCCAGGTTTCCGTACCGTTTGGTAACAGAACGACCGGCATGATGAAGGCCCTAGTCGGGCTAGGAGGATGTCATGAAGGAGAGCAAGTTCACTGAAGATCAGCTCGCCTTTGCGTTGAAGCAGGCGGAGCTGGGCACCAGCGTTGAAGAGGTATGTCGCAAGATGGGCATCAGCGACGCGACCTTCTACGTCTGGCGCAAGAAATACGCGGGCGTGGGGCCATCCGAACTGCGTCGGCTGCGCCAGCTTGAGGAGGAGAACCGCAAGCTCAAGCAGATCGTGGCCGATCTGAGCCTGGACAAGGCCATGCTGCAGGCGGTGGTGGCAAAAAGGCTTTGAGGTGTTAGGGGGGGTGCGGATAAAAACTTGGACTGGTTTTTGCCGCACCCTCGCCGGCTCAGGGTTGCGTGGAAATTAACACCGAATCCGGCTTTTCTTCGGTCAAGAAATAGGCGAATCCCATGGCTGGCAACGCTGTACCGAGCAGAGCGACTCCTCTCCAGCCGAACCCGTAATAGGTCCACCCGCCGAGCGCAGAGCCTATCGCACCGCCCGCGAAGAAGGTGGCCATAAACAGGCCGTTCAATCGCCCACGGATCTCCGCCTTCAAGGCATAGATCGCGCGCTGACCGAAGACGAGATTTGCAGAGACGGCAAAATCGAGAGCGATGGCTGCGACGACGAGCAATCCGACAGATCGTAGACTGCCGCCATGAATCAGAGCAGTCGAAGAGAAGGCAAGCGCCGCTAGCAACAGCGCCAACCCAGTGCCGAGCCTACTGAACCCTTGGTCGGCCAATCGCCCCGCTAATGGCGGGGCCACGGCACCCGCCACGCCGGCCAACGCCACCCAGGCAATGTCGCTCTGGGTCAGGTGGAACTGAGGCCCGCTCAGCCATAGCGGCACTGCGGTCCAGAACACGCTGAATGTGCCGAAGAGAAAGGCATGGTAGAACGCGCGTCGCCGGAGCACGGGGGTAGAGGTGAAAATCTCACCCATCGATCGCAGCATTGCGCCATAGGTCAGACCTGGCTCTGGCACGCGTTCTGGCAATATTGATCTCAACGCCATCAGTAGCGCGGCCATGAGTACCGCTGACGCCGCGAAGACGGCCCGCCAGGAGAACCATTGTGCGACAGCGCTGGATACCGGGCGGGCCAGCATGATGCCCAGCATCACGCCGCTCACGACCTTCCCTACAGCCCTTCCTCGCTCTTTTTCGGGTGCGAGAAACGTCACATACGGAACAAGCACTTGTACGGCGGTGGCGCTCACGCCGACGAAGAAGGCACCGAACAGGTACGGTCCCGGATGATCGAGCATGGACAGCGCGGTCAGGCAAAGCGCCTCGAGGCCAACAAGACTCATCGCCAGTCGCTTGTTCTCGACCAAATCCGCCAGGGGCACCACCATGAGCAAACCAAGGCCGTAGCCTGCAAGTGGCAGGGTCACCAGCAGCCCGGCACTCTCCTTTGGCATCCCCAGAGCGCTCGTGATCAAAGCGGTCAGCGGCTGCGCGTAGTACACATTGGCGATCAGGAGTCCGCAGGCGGTTCCGAGCAACCATTGGACACGGGTTGACCAGCGGCTACGCGCGAGGCCGGGCGACCGTGCGACGCCCGTCATGTCCGCACCGCTCTTCATAACATCTCGAAGATGCTGTAGACGGGGCCTCCCGCCCTGCGGTGTCCTATGCCAACAGCGAGGATGCGATTGAGATAGTCGTATCGTGGATCAGCCGTTTCAAACATCGGGCCGATGCGAAAGTAGTAGTCAGCTGCGTCCACAGCCTCCCCGGCCTCCATCCGCCTGATCACATCTACCGGGCCGTGGCGCAAGCCACGGTAGTTCATCGTGATCAGCGCCTCGTCATCGGTGCGGAGCACCAGACGCACATCCAAAGAGGTACTGCCGTCGGAGCGCACGGCCTGCCAATCGGCGCCCCCATCCAGCACCGTACCCGATAGACGGTCACCGAAGAATTCCCCGCCAGGCACCGTGCCAATGCGTCGGTTCACGCCGGGTGTGATACCGATGGGAATGATAGGGCGGACATCAAGTCGCATCACGAACAGCGGGCGCGTGCTGACAGTTTGAAGTGCTACGGGCAACTTGGAGAGATCGAGTTCAGACATGAAGAAGTCCAGGATGGAAGGCGGTCCGTGACGGGACCGACCGGGTTGGGTGTATCAGCCAAGTCACGCCAAGTTGCTCAGAGCCGTGAACGCTTCATCCGAGAGTGCGATGCGCGCGGCCGCCGCGTTCTCTTCGAGATGCGCCACCGTCGAGGTTCCAGGAATGGGAAGGATGACTGGGCTTCGCCTGAGAAGCCAAGCCAGTGCAATCTGGCTGGCTGAGGCGTTCAAGTCCCGTGCAATATTGCTCAGCACAGAGCCAGGCTTCGCGAGATCGCCTGCAGCCAATGGGAACCACGGAATGAACCCGATCCCGTGCGCCTCGCAGTATTCGAGCACATCCTCGCTGCCGCGATCCACAAGATTGAAGCGATTTTGAACAGTCGACACCTTCAACACTTTCGACGCCGCCTTGATCTCGTCGACCGTGACCTCGCTCAGTCCAGCGAAACGGATCACGCCGTCGTCCAGAAGTTGACGCACCGCCCCAAACTGTTCATCTCGTGGAACGGCCGGGTCTATCCGGTGTAGTTGCCACAAGGCGATCTGGGATACGCCGAGTCGCTTGAGGCTCGCGTGCGCCTGGGCCATGAGGTACTCCGGTCTTCCACAGGGAGACCACTGATCGGGTCCGGCGCGGGTCAGGCCCGCCTTGGTCGCAACAAGCAGCCCTTCGTAGGGATGAAGCGCATCACGGATCAGTTGCTCAGAAACATCGGGCCCATAAGAATCCGCCGTATCGATGAAATCGATGCCGACGGCTGGCAGCCGTCGTAGCGTTCGAAGCACTTCTGCGCGATCCTTTGGCTCGCCCCAAATCCCGCGGCCCGTGATGCGCATCGCGCCAAAGCCGAGACGGTGGACATCGATTTCCCCGCCGACCCTGAAGGTTGCGGCAGAAGCATCTTTCGACTGTGTCATTGTTGATCCTTGGAGTCTGCGCAGGTCTGTGTTCTGGTCAGGCTGCGACCGCAGCCTCCGCGTGAAATGGGTAGTCGGTGTAGCCAACATCGGTCCCGCCAAAAAAGCTCGGGCGGTCGTAAGCGTTCAGTGGCCAGTCGTTGCGGAATCGCTCCGGAAGATCCGGGTTTGCGATGAAGTGTCGGCCGAAGGCAACCAGGTCGGCATCGCCAGCCTGCAAGATGGCCTCAGCCGACGCCTTGTTGAAGCCACCGGCGGCAATGATGCTGCCCTTGTAGTGCTTGCGGATCAGCTGTGCCGCCAGCGGATCCTGGTTCTTGGTTTCATCCTCGATGTTGCCGGCAATACGGGGTTCGATCAGGTGCAGGTAGGCCAGGTTGAGCGGTGCCAGCTGCTGTGCTACGTAGGTGAAAAGGCCTTCAGGGTCGGAGTCCGCCATGTCGCCCCAATTGCCGCTTGGTCCGATACGCACAGCAACTCTGTCACTGCCCCACACCGAGATAACGGCTTTGGTGGTATCAAGGAGGAAGCGAGCACGATTCTCGAATGAGCCCCCGTACATGTCCGTACGCTTGTTGCTGCCATCCTGCAGGAACTGGTCAAACAAGTAGCCATTTGCAGCGTGGATCTCGACTCCGTCGAAGCCGGCTTCCTTACCGCGGCCGGCTCCCAGACGGAAGCTCTCGACCAGCGCTTCGATCTCGGCAATGGTCAGAGCGCGGTTCGGGGTATTGGGCACCCAACCCTCGGTGGTGTAGGCAACTCCACCGTGCAGTACTTCAGACGGGCCGACAGGAATACTGCCCGCCGGCTGCACGTCCTTGTTCGATTGACGGCCTGCGTGGTAGAGCTGCAAAAAAATCTTGGCGCCTTTGGCATGCACCGCGTCGGTCACGCGTTTCCAACCCGCGATCTGGCTGTCGTCGTAGAGGCCGGGAGCGCCGAGATAACCATTGCCGTTCTCAGCCGGGAAGGTCGCTTCACCAATCATGAAGCCTCCCTTGGAGGCGCGTTGACCGTAATACGTCGCCATCAGCGCGCTCGGGAGCGCTCCAGGATCGGCGCGCATGCGGGTCAACGGCGCAAGCACGACGCGATGTGAAAGCTGAAAGGGGCCGAGCTGGACAGGTGAAAGCAGTTTTGACATGGTTTCCTCGATTCTGAGTAAGGGTTAAGGGCTGGTCTTCAGTAGATCTGTACAGCTTGCGCTTTTGAAATGGGTGGCCGTGGCCGCACAGTGCGGACTTGTGTGTCCACCATCCAGGGCTGCGGCCAATGCATGGCGGAAGCTTAGTGTCCGGCCCTTGTTTGGGTCAGTACACTGGGAAACACTTTGGATGACTCGATGGAGTCGTTTCGCGATGCGGAGATAGAAATGACCAGAACCTTCTATCCGCGCGGCGCCCCAATGGCCATGCCGTCACCTGCTGCTACCAGGGGGTTCAGATCCTGAGCGATGCTGAAACAGCGAACAGCATCAAATCGGTCATAGGACGGTTGACGGCGGAGTGCGCGGAGATACTTTGTGTTTGAGCGCACCTGCACGACGATGTCGTTTGCAGGGCGGCCAACGATCTGCTGTGGCGTGGCAGCACGGGTGGCAGTTGCCAATTTTTGATGATCCAAGGCCAACAAGGGGTACGGCGAAATACCCGGACCACCGGGAGGTCATTGATACATTTCTACGAAGACAGGATTGAAAAGCTGTCAACCTCTGGGCCAGCCAGAAAAATTCCAACCCCCTCTCCCTATCGAAAGTGCTAGGCTCGACTCCGCCCATTGGAAGATGCACAGCTTGTACATCAACTGGATGATGTCCAAGCTTATGAACAAGCAGGTTATCTTGATTCATCAAGATGTCTCTACCACCGATAGGATCGAAAGGATCAACATGAAATCAGCAATTATTCTGGCTGCCACCTTGGCTACGGCATTGGTCGGTGCGTCCGTCCAGGCCGCCTCGAGTGACCACTCGTCCATGGCAAACTACAAGCAGGTTGTCGCTTTGAACGGTGAGTCGGCCATGCCCGCGCCGAACATGAGCGACGCGCAGGAAGCAAAGAGCAAGGCTCAGCGCGACGCACGCCGTGATCCGACCAAAAAGGTCGCGGCCACGCCGGTTGCTCACGGTGAAGGCGCCTTTCCCACCGGCGAAGGTGTCAACGCGAAGAAACCAGAGACGAGAGACGCCGAGTTGGAAGCACGAAATGCCAAGCGTGCAGAAAAAAGAGGCGGAAAGGCGCCGTTGGTAAAGGCCTCAGCAAGACCTGAAGCGCCAATGAAGCATTGAAGCCGCGAACGGAAGTGGCGCGAGGGTCCGACCCGCGATGCTGCATCGTTTGGTGCAGCGTTTGCCCTGAGGCAAACGCTGGCTTCTTACATGACTTTTCGGGTTTGGCGATAACGTCCCGCCTCAGATGAACAATCTAGACAATCTAAGCGCACTGAAAGTTTTCGCTCGAGCCGCGGAAACGCGTAGCTTCACGGAAACAGGAAACCAGCTCGGCCTGTCAGCCTCTGCCGTCGGCAAGGCCGTGGCAAGATTGGAAAAACGTCTGGGCGTTCGGGTTTTCCACCGAAGCACACGTAGCATTCAACTGACCGACGAAGGCAAGCAGTTGCTCGAAAGCTGCCGGCGGATCTTCGCAGAACTCGATGCCATGGAGTCAGGCTTTGGGGCAACGAGAACCACCCCACGCGGTCGCTTGCACGTTAGCCTGCCCTTGGTTGGAACGCTCATGATGCCGACGTTGGCAGCTTTCATGACCGCATACCCCGAGATCGCACTAGATTTGCACTTCTCCGATCATCTTGTTGACGTGGTCAACGATGGATTCGACGTGGTCGTCCGCACCGGCGAGGCAACCGACTCGCGGCTCATTGCCCGAAGCCTCGGCGAATTTCGCCTTCAGCTGGTCGGTGCGCCCAGTTATTTCCGACGCGCGGGGATACCGCGCACACCGGAAGACCTGCTGCAGCATGCGTGCCTGCACCATCGTTTCCCCACCAACGGCAAGCTCGAGCGCTGGCCGTTGACGCCATCGACAACGGGCAATGACGTGTCCGTGCCGGTCACAGCCGCCGCCAGCTCTATCGAGCCGCTTGTGGCGCTGGCAGAGGCCGGGCTGGGGATTGCGTGCGTTCCCGACTTCGCGTGGCGACCGCAAGCCGCCTCGGGCACGTTGGTCCAGGTGTTGGATACGTTCGTAACACACACGGGAACGTTCCGCGCCGTCTGGCCCGCCAGCCCTTACGCGTCTCCCAAACTTCGTGCATTTGTTGAGTTCCTGTCGGTGCACCTGCTTCCACCCGGCGACGTCGCCGCCAACGGGCGCTCGAAAGGTGCTCACCTCGTGCCTGGTTCCAAGACTTTGCCCGCAAACGCATAAAGCACCACCAGGGCAATCAGCCCGAGCAAGCCGCCGGCAATCACCGCCTGCGAGACACCGAATCCGTCCACCACAAGCCCTCCCACGAAAGAGCCAAGCGCAATGGAAGCTTGGAAATTGCCGACGTACAGCGCCATGCCTCCCTCAGGCACATGAGGCGCCGCCCGGGTCACCCACATCTGTAACGCCAGCGGCATGGCTCCGTACGCCAAGCCCCAAGCAGCCATCAACGCCAATGTCCAGACAGGTGTGTCACCCAGTACCGGCAACAACGACACGGACACAACAAACAGGGCAATCGTCGCGGCCAATGCAGTCTTCTCGTTGCGCCCTCCCAAGCCGCCGACGAGAAAATTGCCCACGAGCCCGATCAAGGTGTAACCGAACAGGATGCCCGAGATGGCGCGTGCGTCGAATCCTGTGTGTTGGGCCAGAAAGGGCGTCACATAGGTGTAGGCGGCGAACTGACCGCACAGCACGAGCAGCATCGCCAAAAGCCCGCTGCGCCCTGCCGAGGTGGCGACGATGCCAAGGAGTTCCCGAGCCGGCATAGCACGTTCAACTGGCAGCTTCGGCAACCAAATCGCCTGTGCAACAAAGGAAAGTATGGAGAGTGCAAGCGCCCCCCCAAAGGCGGCGCCAGCACCTGCAAGCTCACCTATGAGCGCACCTCCAGAGCCGCCGACGAGCATTCCGATCGATACGCCGGCAAAAATGATCGAAGTCGCTCGGCCAGCGGATGCCGCGGCCACCAGGCGCGAGCCAATGCCCGCCCCCACGGCCCAGAACCCTCCGAGCCCGATGCCGAACAAGATCCGTGCCGCAATCAACAGCGGAAAGCTGTTGGCAAGCATCGACAGCAGATTGGAGAAGATCAGCAACGCGGACAGTCCCAACAGCACCGAGCGGCGGTCCATCCGGCCGACACCGATCGCGACCAACGGCGCCGCGAATGCGGCCAGCAAACCGGGCGCGGTAACCATCAGGCCTGCGGTGCCCTCGCTGACGCGCATACCCGCGCTGATGTAGCGCAACAAGCCGATGGGCAGGAACTCGGTGGTGCAGAAAACAATCGCGCTCAGCGCGACAGACAACACTGCCAACCATGGGTTGGCGTTGCTCACTGTCGACGCGGAAGGCGGCGGAGCCAGGGTACTGGCCTGTGTATCGTGGGACATGGTTGATCCGATGAAGATGAGATGAAGAAGGGGAAACAGCTTTGCAGCGGGACTAGAAGGACCGCTCTGGGCCTTCACAGATGGTCAGGCCACGAGAGCAGTTGCGAAAGAGTTCTGCATTCCGAACACTGAAGAACTCGAAGTCCGGAATCGGCGGCCAGCCAGCATTCGAGCCATTCGAGTCCGGACTGTCCCGAACGCCAGATCCTTTTCAGAAGCAAGCCGCGCTCCCATACTTCTGGCATGAATACATCAAATACCTCTTCAATCGCCCCCCCATCCACGTCACACACAGCGAGACCCATCCGCGTCGGTCTTGTCGGTATCGGCAACTGGGGCCTGCACGGCCATGTCCGCGTGCTCAGCCTCTTGCCTGAGTATCAGATCACCGCCATCCATGCCCGTCGCGCAGAAGCGGCGCATGCTGCCGCGCAGCGCTACGGGATTCCAAATGTTGTTGATTCGGTCACCGCGTTGGTCAACCACCCCGACGTCGATTTGGTGGTTGTGCTGACCACCGCTCCTCAACATGAAGAGTCCATCCGCGCCGCCATTGCTGCGAAGAAGGACGTCTATTGCGAATGGCCCCTGACACCCAGCACGCAAACTTCGCTCGAGATGGTCCGCCTTGCCAAGGCGGCTGGCGTGCGTACGGTCGTCGGCCTTCAGCGGCGCCTCTCCCCCCACAACCGCTATCTGCGGGATTTGCTGAACAACGGTCATGTGGGAAAGCTGCGGTCGGTACGCATGCACGTCAGCATGAACTACTTCCAAGCCATGCGCTCCCAGGCGTTGCGCTGGACGGCGCCGCCGGAGAATTTCTCCAGCGTCATCGCGATCTACGCCGGGCACTTCCTCGATATGTTGCTCGACGCAACCGGCTGGCCAACCAGCATCAGCGCGCTGCTGGTCAATCAGTTCCCCGAAGTTTCCATTCGTGAAACCGGAGAAGTCATCCCTACCACCACACCCGACCAGCTCGTTCTCTCGGGGGCGCTGGACGGCGGTGCGGTTCTTACCGTGCACATCGAAGGTGGTAAGCGAAATGGCTCCGGGGTACAGATCGATATCACGGGCGATGCGGGCGACCTGAGGATCACCAATCGCTCGGCCTTCGGCGACGTGGGCGACGACTACGTGATCCAAGGCGCCCACGGCGACGACCTGCCTTTGCGTTCGATGCCGATCCCACAGTCTTATGACACTTTGCCGCCCTCTGCGCTGCCCTCGGCCGTGCTGGAGCTGGCGCAACTCTACGCAGCCTTCGCCCACGATGTGGATCACGGCACCCATCACGCTTCCACGTTCGATGACGCCGTACGCATGCATCGCCTGCTCGATGCGGCGAAGCTGTCGTCGGATACGGGGCAACGGATCAACCTCGAAGCCTGAAGGCACGTCGCAGCGGGTACGCATGCAATCCTTTGGTGATGGAGCAATACCTCGATGGTGAGGATGATGCCTTGCCAACGGTACTGTCATCAGACCAGCCCTGCTTGACTGGATGGAGTGAAAGAGCGCAGATCCATTCAGGGCGAGCAGGTCAACAGACTTCGGATCACAAGACCCATTTCTATCACCGGGGCAACCCCATATTCAACCAACCAGAACTTTCCACGAGGTCTTTTCACCATGTCAAAACTTTTCACCCCTGTGGCCCTCGGCCCTTATAAGCTGACGCATCGCGTCGCCATGGCACCTCTGACCCGCATGCGTTCAGAGGCCGGAGACAGGCCCGGCGCCCTGATGGCGCAGTACTATGCACAACGGACATCCGATGGCGGATTTATCGTGTCGGAAGCGACCGTCGCTTCAGCAAATGGCAACGGCTATCTCGGCTCGCCGGGCCTCTATGCCGACGATCAAATTGCGGGCTGGCGCACCGTCACAGACGCGGTGCACGCAAAGGGCGGGCGCATCTTTCTTCAACTGTTCCACGCTGGACGGCAATCGCATGCGGACATGCAGCCTGGCGGCGCTGCGCCGGTCGCCCCATCCGAGGTGGAATACGAGGGGGTGGCCTACACGTCCAAGGGCTGGGTTCCGAGCTCGCCGCACCGCGCTTTGACCGAGGCGGAGGTATCGGAATTGGTGCTGGAGTTCCGTCGCGCGGCACAACGTGGTCTGGCTGCGGGCTTTGACGGCATCGAGATCCACGGTGCCAACGGCTATCTGATCGACCAGTTCCTTCAGGACGGGAGCAACAAACGCAGCGATGGCTACGGCGGCTCCGTCGAGAAGCGCGCGCGTTTCCTGATGGAGATCGTCCGGGCGACGATCGAAGTCTGGGGCAGCCAGCGCGTCGCTGTACGTCTCGGCCCCAACGGTCACTTTGGCGAGATGAAGGACAGCAATCCGGAAGCGCTGTTCACTTATGTTGCTGCCCAGCTCGATGCACTGAACCTGGCCTATCTGCATCTGATCGAACCGCGAGTCAAAGGCAACGCCATCGATGACACACGCGATCAGGCGCCAGTAGCCGCACGTCTCATGCGTCGTCATTTCAGCGGCACGATCATCGCAGCAGGCGGCTTTACCCGGGAGTCTGCGCAGGCGATTATCGAAGAGGGCACAGCAGACCTTGTGGCTTTTGGACGAGACTTCATTGCGAACCCGGATTTGCCGGACCGTTTGCGCCGGAATCTATCGCTCAATGCCTATGACCGCGATACTTTCTATGGAGGCAGCGAACTGGGATATGTCGACTACCCGGTCTATGCGGACGAGACGGTGGCCGCATAAGCTTCCGCGCGATTTCTCCGATCCGCAGTCTGGTCGGAGCACATGCGGATCCGGCGGAGAATGCGGTGAGTGATCACGTGCGGCTGCCAAAAAAAGGCTGCCGTTGCGGGCACTTTCCCGAGAATGCAAGGGTGAATGCGGTTCGACGGCGCCGGAGCGACCTTTACCCTCGCGCAATGAACCACGCCGTGCGTGCTGCTTGAATCACCCTGTGGCTTTCACAGTCGAGGACATCCACAGGAGCCCTCCCCCCAAGCCACGCGTTCGGCAGTGCGAACCAGGTCGTGAGCTCCCAGTCGTCCATGATTGATCCAAGCTCCCCGATGAGGTCCTGGACAACCGGACGCACACAAGCGGTCTGCGGCAGGAATTGAAAGCCTGGAACAAGCACCTGGCTCTGCCACGTCAGGTGGACAATTTTTCGATCGACGATCCAGCGGGCAAGTCTCGAGATCGGTTGATCGCAAAACATCTGCAGTCGCTGTAGAAGTTGGCGCTCGGAAAGAATTCCTCCAGTGAAGCTGAACGCCAGTTCCAACGCTTGGAGCCCTCGCTCGCTGCACGGTGCCAACAACAACTCGTGCCACACCTTCGCATTGCAACCGTCACAGACCGGAGGTTCGCCCGCAGGCGCGGGAATCGCTGTACGCATGGCAACTCCGTTAAGGGTGAGGCGATCATTTCAGTGCACGTTCAGCTTTTTGAGAACCCTCCAATTTGGCCTTGACGTCTCTGTCTTTGGTGGGTCGTCGGCAGGCGTTCGCGAGGCCTGAGATACGGGTGACCAATGCGTTTTTGGCCCACCGTCCTTTGACGGGACAGCGGCAGTCTCCGGGGTCGTCGATGGCCGCAGACTCAGCTATCTGCAGTGTTATACCCACGGCATTTGTCGAATGACGCCGCTATTAGGCAAAGACGCCCAGCACATGCAATCTTCGCGGGAGACAGTGCACGACCATAAGCTCTCTTACTTATTATGAGAGGGTCAATATGCCAGTTACCGACCGCACCGTGGAACTCAACAGATCCGTGGTCAAATCGTTTTACGAGGGTGGTGTGCGAGGTGACATCACGGCCATCGCGTCCCACCTGCACGACAAATTCGTTTGTAGCGCGCCCAACTATTTGCCGTGGGGTGGCAATACACCGAGCGCATATGGCTACCTCAACGTGGTGTTACCCCAAGTTGCCAAAGTCCTCGACTTCAGCCGCTTCTCGTACGACAGCATGACGGCCGAAGGTGATCACGTCGTCGCACTCATCAACGTTGGCGTCAGTGACACCGACGCAATGATCAAGATCTCCGAACATTGGTCGCTCGAGAACGGCAAGGCACGTTCGATCTGGGTTGCGTACTACGAGCCTGCCGCGCTGTTGGAGCGCATCGCGCGAACCGCGTCTTCGCGCTGAGCGCGCTTTCTGAAGGATCACCAAATGAACACATCCCTAGCCCAAGCCGACTTTGGCGCACGCGACTCTGCCATTCGCTGCCAAACATATTCGCCGGTGCAGATGCACCCAGGCGTACCCCGCGAGACGTTCGCTGCCTACTGGCGGGACGTTCACGGCCCGTTGTGCTCTCGATTGCCAGGCCTCGGCTTCTATGTCCAGCATCATTTTTCTCGCACGATTTACGCAAACCTCTGGCCGCTGGCGCCTGGCGTACGACGCATCGACTTTCCGCTCGACGGAGCCGTCGAGATCGGCTTTCCGGACGCCGATGCAATGGAACGGTTTGGCAAGGCAAGCCCCCTACTCTTCGGCGACGAGGTGAACGTCTTCGGCTGGGATGCCGCCTATTTCCTGCCTAACGGTTCGCGTACCTTCGTGGACAAGCAGGCCGACGGCATCCCCAACGGGCCCGACAGGCTCCATAGGCTACATGTCTATATGCATGCGAAGACAGGCGTAGACATGAAGGCGTGGGTGACCGGCTTTGCCGAAACCCTGGCCGCCGACCAGGCTGTGTTGAAGCTGCGGTTGCACCTTCCCGAGCCTTATGACAATACAAACCCCCAGCCCCCATCTCCGGTGGACCATGAGGTCCGCAAGGACATGCTGGAACTGGCTGTCATGGAGATCGGCTTCGAAACCGCCCTCACCGCGCGCCGGTTTTTTGAAAGCGAGCGTTTCAGTGCAACGAAGACGGGTCAGTCGGCCCACATCGAAGCCATGGCCGCACACTTCGTCACCGGGGTCTACACCTTTGTACGAGACAGCATACCTACGACAGCCGGGCTGCGTGGAAGCCGTGTAGCGGAGATCATCGAGGCAGTCGGCGCCACGAACCATCTGCTCGGCGATGTGACCCGCCTTTTCACCAGGTCGTGACGTCGTATGCGGGGACGCAGGCTGGTCGCGCAACGCCAGATTCCGCTGCCATCGCCTGAGCACGGCGCCATGCTCCGGGACTGACTCCCGTTTGTTGGGAAAAAACGCGGGTGAAGTGGCTTTGATCTGAAAAGCCGGTGCATAAGGCAATGTCTGCAAGCGCCGTGCCTCCTTGCCGCAGCAGCGCCTGCGCCTGCGCTACCCTGCGTTGACGCAGCCATCTTTGCGGAGGCATACCCATCGCGTTTTTGAACGCGCGCAGGAAACCGCTTGGCGAAAGACCGCAGACACGAGCCATTTTTTCCAGGCTGATGCTCTCGCCGGGCTGTCGGTCAAAAAGCTCATGCAAACGACAGTGCTGCCATGGCGCAAGTCCGGCTCGATGACCCCCTTCTTCCTGTGCCGAGTAGGCATGGGCGAGGTGGCTGCGCAGCGCCAAGAAAAGATGGTTGATGTAGGACCGGTTTTCGCCGGCGCCGGCGCCGAGGTACGGCAACAACAACCGTCCCAAGCTGTGGACGACGGCATCCTTGGCCAGGTCCCGGACCTGCAGGGTACTTCCTCCTGCTTCTCTGAGTGCGCCTTCAGGAACCAAGAAGGCCAACAGATGGAATGGATCTGCAAAGAACATCGCGGGTCCTCGCCGCAGGTCATGCACGCACACGTCGCCAGGCGACAAAGACGCGGTGAACGCCTGGCGGCCGTCGATCCAGGTCTCGTAGCGCTGCACATCGGTCATGCTCAGGGTGATGAGGTACCCATCGTGGCGAGGCATCCGTTTGCTGAATCCGAACCCGTTGGCGTCGTATCGCAGTTCTGTCAACGCCAGGCTGCTGCCGGACGAGGTTGGCCCCACCAGGGTGGCCGGGTTCTTCAGTCGAAAGCATTGCCCGAGGTTGCCTGCATAAAGTTCTGTGCGCACGGTCGTGTTCCTGCTCGTAGTCTTCGGTCAAGTTAGCAGCCGTCTCCCTGAGCCACCAGCCTCCTTGGGACAGGCCTGGGTACGCCCTAGGTCGGAGATGCCTTCGTGACTTCACCGCACATTGCCTCCTTCTCCAACGGGTGTTTTCAAATCGACTAAGCTTGCCGTCCTTGCTTCCTACCGAAAGTCCGATATTGCAAGCCTCCCGCATTTCTGTGCTGGCCGTCGACGACCATCCCCTGCTCAGAGAAGGCATCGCCAGCATGCTTGGGGAGGCAGGGGACATTCACCTGGTGGCCCAGGCAGCCAACGGCCACGAAGCGATCGAGTTGTACAGGCTCCATCGGCCGGACGTCACGCTGATGGACATCCAGATGCCAGGCATGAGCGGCATTGAGACGCTGATTGAGATCCGCAGGGAATTTCCGAAAGCACGGCTGATCATGCTCACGGTTTACCGCGGAGAAACACAGGCCCGGGACGCGATCAAGGCTGGCGCCTCGGGCTACCTGCTGAAAAGCATGGTCCAGAAGGAATTGCGCGATGCCATCCGGCTGGTGCATGGCGGGCAACGCTACATCCCCGCAGAAATTGCGGCTCAGCTGGCCAACAGCATGGCGTACGAAGATTTGTCGCCGGCCGAGATCGAAGTGCTGCAGCTGGTAGCGTCTGGCTTTTCAAACAAGCGCGTCGCCGCCGCGCTCTCGATTCCCGAAGAAACCGTCAAATCACGGATGAAGAGCATCTTGTCAAAGCTCTCGGCAAATGACAGAACGCATGCCGTGATCCTTGCCCTCAAGCGCGGAATCATCGATGTGAGTTAGGGCGAAAACACGCGGGCGGTCGGGATTTTGTCTAAGGTACTGCCGCGAACACGCCCTCCGGGCCCACCGAGACGTCGGCCTCGGCTCACAAGCCCACGTCGCTCCGCAACTGCCACCGCATGTGTCCGGCTTTTTACGTTGAGCTTTCCGAAAACGGTTCGAAGATGCGATTTGATGGTGCCGACGGCGAGGCCCAACTCCCTTGCGATCTCCTTGTTGCAAAATCCCTCCACGACAAACTGCAAGACCTCTTCTTCACGCAGCGTTAGCGATTCCTCGAAAATGCTTTCAGCCAGCCGGTGGGCGATGTGTGTTCCCACGTACACGCTTCCTGCGGAAGCCTGGCGGATCGCTGTGGCAAGCTCCTCAAGCGAACAGCCTTGCAGAAGATAGCCCTTGGCGCCCTTTTTTAACGCAAGACGGATGTCACTCTCACGGTCGTTCGTGGTGATGATGAGCACCTTGCCGTAGTCGCTGTCCATCGGAGACGAGAGCAAGGCCAGACCGCTCTCAAAATCCGTGGCGACGATGTCAACGGGGTAAGCAGAGGAGCTGACGCAATGTTCAACGACCTCGAAGTCGTCAATATTCCGGCATGCTGACGACAGTCCCGCCTGGGCGATCGCATCTGTGTGGCTCACGAAAATCCGAATCGGTAGATTTGAAGTCATATAGCCTCATCACGGTGATTGCAAGTTCGGAGGAAATCTCCGATGTTGTTAACGATATCACTGCAATTGAACGCTATAAGACTGATTCGGGGCGAAAAAAATGACTCTTTAGAGTCTCGCATCAAAGCATCGCGATGATCCCGCGCTGCAGCGCCAGCGTTACCGCGTGGGTTCGATCGTTCGCTGAGAGTTTGGCCAGGATGCTCTTCATACGCGATTTCACCGTTTCCTCGGGAATATCCAGAGATTCGCCGATGCGGCGGTTGGAGTAGCCCAAGGCGGCAAGCTTCAGTACCTCGATCTCGGCGACGGAAAGGGACCTTGCGGCCTGTTGTGCAACAGGTACCACTCGATAGATCGATCCGGCATGAACGGTCCGCACCGCATCGAGCAAATGGGTTGCAGCGTGGGATTTCTGTAAGTAGCCTGCCGCACCTGCAGCGAAGGCTTCGCGCATCTGCGATTCGTGACGATGCAAGGTCAGGATCAACACGCGCGCATCCGGTGCCATGACCAAAATCGTTGCCATGGCTTCGATCCCATTCATGCCGGGCATCTGGATATCCATGAGAGTTACATCCGGGCGAACAAGAGTGAACTGGGAAATTGCGTCGAGACCGCTACCAGCGTGTCCGACGAGCTGAATATCTGGCGCAAGCGCGAGGATGTCCTCGATGCCTTGCATTAGCAGTGGGTGGTCGTCTACGACCAGCACCTTGATCCTTTGGATAGTCACGAGCCTCCTTTTGCATCGAGCCGCGAGCGTAGAGCATTGCGGGCATCGTGGCGAGGGTCGGCATGGCTTTGCGACGCTTAAGCCTCGAATGATCCATGGGCACTCTTTCCTTTGGCATAGCTGCGATGCCTCCCAATGTTCCACCTGCCTCCATCGAGTCATGAATCTCCGCACCTGTGTGCGTTACCGCGGTTGACGGATGGCGGAACACTAGGTCCTCTTCGCCGCCCACCAGGAAAAACCATGACAAGCAAACACCGCCTTGCCCGATTCTTCAACCTCAGCGCACTCGCAGTCGCTGCCTTCACAGGAGTTCTTATGATTTCGACCCCCAAAGATGCCATCGCCGCCGGCAGCACAACGTCAGGCGTCCGCAATGTTGTGCTTGTCCACGGCGCGTGGGCAGACGGTTCGAGCTGGGCGAAGGTGATCCCCTTGCTTGAAGCCAGCGGTCTGCATGTGGTGGCAGTTCAAAACCCACTGACCTCCTTCGCGGACGACACCGCGGCCACCAAGCGCGCCATCGCACTTCAAGACGGCCCGGTGATCCTCGTTGGCCACTCATACGGCGGTGCAGTGATCACGGAGGCGGGGGTCGACCCGAAGGTGGCCGGACTGGTGTACGTGGCTGCATTCGGACCTGACGCCGGCGAAGAAGTAGCGGAGCTTGGCAAGTCGGCTCCCGTGCCCCCAGGCCTAGCGGAGCTTCGGCCCGATGCAGGCGGGTTCTTTCTGCTCACATCGAAGGGAATGCTCGAAGACTTTGCGCAGGACCTGCCGCTGGCGGAGCGCAAACTGATGTTTGCCACCCAAGGCCCAACCAACGGCGCAGCCCTTGGCGGAAAAGTCAGCGTCCCGGCCTGGAAAACCAAGCCCAGCTGGTACGTCGTGGCATCGAACGACCGGATGATTCAACCGGACACCGAACGGCAATTCGCCAAGCGCATGAACGCAAGAACGATCACGCTGGCGTCCAGCCATGTGCCCATGCTTTCGCATCCAGCAGAGGTGGCCAAGCTCATCGTCGAGGCTGCTCAAACGGCCGGCGCCAAGTAGTCCGACCGTACGTCGCCGGAGAGCCTCATGCAAATCAGCAACAACACGATCTTCATCACAGGTGGCGGGTCCGGCATCGGCCGAGGCTTGGCCGAGGCGCTGCACAAGGCCGGTAACCAGGTCATCATTTCCGGCCGGCGCAAGGCCTGGTTAGACGCGACGACCGCTGCGAACCCAGGCATGGCATCGGTCGAGATGGACGTATCCGACCCCGTCAGCATCAGCACGGTGTCCGCCCAACTCATCCGCGACTTTCCAAAGTTGAACGTTGTCATCAACAACGCAGGCATCATGCTGATCGACGACGCGTCGACGGCTATCGACGAGACGCTTTTGCTATCCACGGTCACGACCAACCTGCTCGGGCCTATCAGAGTGACCGCTGCATTCATCGAGCACCTGAAGCAGCAACCCGACGCAACGATTTACAACGTTTCTTCGGTTCTAGCGTTTGTGCCACTCGCGATCACCGCGGTGTATTCATCGACAAAATCGGCCATGCACTCCTACAGCCAATCATTGAGATGGCGCCTGCAGGGCACCTCGGTGAAAGTGCGGGAGATCGCGCCGCCTTGGGTGCAAACCGACCTTCTCGGCAGCAACAACGAACCTCGGGCCATGCCTTTGGCCCCGTTCATCGCCGAGCTGATGACCCTGATCGCGACGGATGAGAACGAGCTCGTCGTAGAGATTGCCAAGCCCATTCGCGCTGCAGTCGGCCCGGATAACGGCACGTTTGCCCTGCAGTTCAATGACGCCTACGTGGTATAGAAGGAACCGACAATGACGGCGAACTTTGTGCCCTCGGGAAGCATTCCGAAGCCGCTTTACTGGCTGTCCTTTGGAGCCTTTGCGATCGGCACGGAGGGCTTCATGATCGCGCCGTTGCTGTCCGGGATCGCTTCCGACCTCGGCGTGACCATCGCGGCCGCCGGCCAGTTGGTGACGGCATTTGCTCTAGCCTACGCGCTGAGTTCGCCGGTCCTGGCCGTGGTCACCGGAAACGTCAACCGGCGACGACTGCTGATCGCATGTCTGGCGGCCTTTGCCGCTGCGAATCTCGTTGCCGTGCTGTCGCAGGGCTACTGGCAACTCATGGGAGCACGCTTGCTGCTCGCCTTCACTGCGGGCCTGTACGTGCCCAGTGCGAATGCGGTCGCTACCGCACTGGTGGCGCCGACTCGCCGGGGGACCGCACTGTCCATCGTCACCGGTGGCACCAGCCTTGCCATCGCCTTGGGGGTCCCCTTGGGAGCGATCGTTGGCCACATGTCGGGGTGGCGCACGACCTTCGGAGCTGTCGCGATCCTGGCAAGCATTGCCACTCTGGGGCTCGCCTCGGGCTTGCCCCGAGGGTTCGGCGACGACATCGCAGTCGCTTCACTCGACGCCCGTTTGGCGGTTGCACGCAACCCCCGCGTTCTGCTTGCCCTGCTCGTCACCACTTTGTGGGCAACTGGTGCCTACACGTTCTATACCTATGTCGGAAGCTACATGGCCGCGGCCGTCGGCCTCGATGGAGCACAGTTGAGCGTGATGCTGTTCGCATGGGGTCTTTCCGCCGCCTGTGGTGTCTTCGTTGGCGGCCGGCTCACAGACAAGATCGGGGCCGCTCGAGTCATCGGGCCGGCCCTTGTGCTGCTTGCCACGGCCTTCGTCGGCCTCTGGTTGGTTGCCCGCTGGATCACGCCGAGCGCGGCACTCGTCCCGGTGGCTGCGCTCGTCGTTCTTTGGGGGATGAGCGCATGGTCGTTCTTCCCGGCGCAACAGGCGCGCCTGATCGGCATAGCGGGCGCACCTGTCGCGCCGGTAGCGCTGTCGCTCAATGCGTCGTTCATGTTTCTGGGTTTCTCTCTCGGAGCCATGCTTGGCGCCGTTACGTTAAGCCGCGGAACGAGTGCCGATCTTGGTTGGGTGGCTGCCCTGTGCGAATTGGCAGCGCTGCTTCTTTCTTGGGCCATCTCGCTTTGTCCCGCACCAGGTCCGGTCAACGCACGTGTCGCCTAGCCGCGCGGCGAGGAGGCTCCCAGTTTTTTCAAGTCCACCCGGTGAAGTCCCATGGACTTGCAAATCCAGGTCACGAGCTGGCTCAACCCGGCAAAAACGCAGTTGAAGCAAAGCTTCAGCCATCAGTCAACGATCCGAACAGGAGAAATACATGCGGTCCACAACCCACGAACAGAACAAAGCAGCGGTGCTGGAAGCCTTCGACTTGCTATTCAACAAGCGCGATTACACAGCGGCAGAGCGGTTCTGGTCGGACAGCTACATCCAGCATAGCGCGCATATCCCGGCCGGCCGGGCGGGCCTGTTCGACCTCGTGCGCTTGCTGCCGCAAACCCTGGTGTACGAAAACAATTTAATCATGGCCGAGGGTGATTTTGTCATCGCACACGGACGGTTCTCCGGCCACGGCCGCCCCGCTGCCTGGATTGCAGCGGACATCATCCGCCTAGAGAACGGCAAACTCGCCGAACACTGGGACGTGCTGCAGGACGAGGCCACCCAGGCAGGGTCGGCCAGCGGCTTGCCGATGTTCGGCGATCGATTTCCTTCTTGACTCTGGCACGTCGCCATTTGCAGGCCGTTCTCCTTCGTCGGCATGTCGCCCGTTGACGTGAACGGCAGGAAGCGCGAAGCAAGCTTGGCACCTGGTGCACAATCAGTTGCAAATCGACCGCCTTGTCTGCAGCGGCTTGTTGGTGATCGACCGAGGTGAAAACTTGAAGTGGCTGAGCGCGTTTCAGAAGATGCTGGCTCTGGCAATCCGCTGTCGCCGGTCCGCGCCTGCCCTTCTTTTGGCTTTGGCTTGCGCCAGCGCATTCGCGCTTGATCCAGAACGGCAGCTCTCGCAGATTCATCACCAGAAGTTTTCGCTGCGACCCAACGCTGCAAGCGAAGTAGCGGCACTTACGCAAACGGCTGATGGTTATCTATGGGTAGGCACCACCTCGGGTCTGTATCGGTTCGATGGGGTAACGTTCGAACTTGTCTCGTCGCTTGGTGGACACAGTATTGCCCGGCTGCCTGTGTTTCAGTTGACGTCTGATCCTGACGGCGGCATCTGGATCGCCTACGGTGGGGGGGCAGGTGTCGGCTATTACAGAGATGGCCGCTACACAGCGTTTGATCCAGAAAAGGGATGGGACAGCATGGTCTCGACGGCCGTGGATCAAACGGGTGTCGTCTGGGCAGTTGTCGGTCGACGACTGGTACGGATCGAGAACCAGGTTCAACATAACCTTGGTCCGGAATGGGAAGTACCGGATGGTCCCGTGCGAGAAGTCATCCTTGATCGATCCGGAACAGTCTGGGTCTCGATGACGGGGCACGACGATGTCCTTTACTTGCCTAAAGGCGCAACACGATTTTTACCTGTTGGCGAATTCGTTGGCTCTGGCTTGCTTGCAGCCGGGCCAGACGGCACGATTTTCGCGTCCGGTCCACGTGGATTGCGCGCAATCGTACGGGACCGCACGGGTCGCCCCACACGCGTGGTTTACATTTCCCGTCAGGCCTTCGGTCGTGTCCTCATAGATCGTGACGGAGGCCTGCTGGCAAGCACCACGAGGGGCTTGGCGCGCATCGGCGACGCACTTCGCCTGCTTGAGCCGGATGGTGAACGCGAACTCATGTCCAACTCGCTGATGGCGACTGTCGGGGAGTCGCCAACCATGGGAGTCGCGTACACCATGCTGGAGGACCATGACGGTAATATCTGGATCGGCTCGTCTGCTGGACTTGACCGCTTCAGGGATAGCAAGTTCACGCCGGTGCGTGGGCCGGACACATCGTTCACTTACAGCGTTGCGGCGGGTCCGGGTAATTCGATACTTGCCGCCAACTGGAACTCTGGCCTGTTGAAGATTGAGGGACATTCCCGTGTGACGACGGTTGAAAACGTCGGTCCGCAAATCAGCGCGCTCTACACCGACCCATCTGGCTCTGTTTGGGCGGCTTCACCATCGAAGCTGTGGCATTCCGATGCGTACGGCGACTTTAAAACCGTTCCGGTCCCGCCACGCCTGCTACAACCCTGGGTTTCGAACATGGCCATGGACACCGCAGGTGACATTTGGTTGTCGTCCAATACGCTGGTACGGCGATCGGGCACAGGTGAATGGAGCAGTCTGCCGCGCGACAATGGTTTTGGGGACCGATCGGCTCCCCGTGCCATGTTGGCCGACCCTGCTGGCGGCACCTGGTTGAGCCGGGGCAGCGACATCATTCGGATCGAGGATGGGGTGCCTCGCGACATGGTTGCCCTGTCCAAGCGGGTTCAGGTGGGAGCCATACAGTCCTTTGCACAACGCAACGGGCACCTGTGGATCGCCGGCCTCAACGGCGTCGCACTCATGCTCGGAAACGAGGTCCTCAACCTCAAGGTAGCGACGGGGCCGCCATTCAGCCAAATCAGCGCCGTGCTGGAGACAAGAGAGGGGGATCTGTGGGTGCGCGGCGCCGATGACGCCTGGCTAGTGAACCGGGAGGAGTTGAGGCGCGTGTTGGTCGACAAACACCTCGCGCTCGAGGTCGAACACTTCGATGCACTTGATGGTCTTGCCAGCGCTGGATTGCGAACGAAATCGATGCTTGCACAAGCTGGCGATGGCACGATCTGGTTTGGCACGCGGCAAGGACTGGCTTGGATCGACCCCAAGCAGCTTGCTCGTCCAACGGTGGCGCCCCGCTTGCGCGTCAAATACGTGACGGTAGATGGAACGATGCGGTCGGCCAAGGAGCCGATCGTATTGCCACCGCTGAGTCATCGGTTGGAAATTGCTTACACCGCCTTGGAGTTGGGCTACCCGGAACGCATCGAGTTCAAGTTCAAGCTTGAAGGATTCGATCGCGAGTGGCAATCTGCGGCCGGCCGACGGATTGCCTACTACAACGACCTACCACCGGGAAATTACCATTTCCGCTTTATGTCGACCGACCGGACGGGCCGTTGGCATGAGGACCCCGCAGACCATGCTAGCGTGGAAATTCGAGCGATGCCGGCCTGGTTCGAAACATTTTGGTCCAAGGTGGCGGCGGTCATACTGATGGTACTCATCATTGGATCGCTCTTTCGCTTACGCATGCGTCACGTTACGAGCCAACTCCAGAAAAAGTTAAGTTCCCAGGTCGCTGAACAAGAACGAATCGCGCGCGCGCGCCAGGACGAGCGCGATCGCATCGCACGCGATCTCCACGATACGCTGATCCAGAGCACCCAGGGACTCATCTACATCTTCCAGGGTTTGGCTGACCGCGTCGTAACGGACGAAGGTACGCGCATCAAACTGGACAACGCCCTGGTGCGCGCCAACGAGGTGGCCATTGAAGGCCGCGACATGATCGAAGACTTGCGCTTGCCCGTGAACTTTGCCCCGGATCTTGCTCGCGCTTTTGAAGAAATCGCCAGCGAAGTCGGCGAAGGACGGGGAACGCAGTTCGACGCTGCGGTAAAAGGCACCGTGCAAAAGATCGAGGCGAGCGTCTATGAGGCTGTTTGCCGCATCGGCCGAGAAGCCCTGATCAATGCCTTTCGGCATTCCCGCGCTACTTTGATTCGTGTGCAAATCGAGTATGGCAAGGACAATCTGTCGCTGTCGGTCAAGGATGATGGGATTGGCCTGCCAGTGGAGATGCGATACGCATCTCGTATACCCGGCCACTGGGGTATACAGGGCATGCGCGAACGAGCAGATCGGATCGGTGCAAGCTTTCAATTGCTTGCCGATACCGAAGGTGGGACAGAAATGCGGCTGACCATTCCCGCATCAGAAGCGTACACAGCACTAGCCAAAGCGTCATTCCGAGCCTGAGCGCGTGATCGCTGGCGCGGCGAGCATCAGCAGTAGACCTGACTCGTTTGAGTCATCTGCAAGGGTACTTCGGCACGATGCCATTTTGGGGCGGGAGCCTGACACTGAACGTCTCCAGTCAAAAACTTTTAGGAACATGATGAAGTGCTCTCTGCGCATTCCTGTACCGAATCTGCTTGCGGCATTCGCGCTAGCAGTCGTTGTTTTCGTTTCACCAAAAGTTGATGCGGCGGCGCCATTCCAACATCTCCAAGCTCCTGGATTTTTTAGGATGATGCTGGGTGATTTTGAGATCACCACGCTGTATGACGGTGACGTCAATCTAGACATGCATTTGATGCAAGCGAATGAGCAACTGTTGGCACCTTTGCTCAAAGCCGATTTTTCAGACACCAAATTTTATAAAGGCTATGTCTGCGGATTTCTTATCAATACCGGAAGCCGCCTAATTCTCGTGGACGCAGGCTCCGGTGGGCACTGGGGACCGCCAACTTTGGGAAAATTGTTGGCCAATCTAAAAGCTTCGGGATATCAACCCGAGCAGGTCGATACCGTACTCATCACCCACCTGCATCCTGATCATGTACCTGGAATAGAACTGCCAGATGGCAATCGCGCCTTCCCCAACGCAAAAATTCGAATGGCCAGGGCGGAAAGCGATTTTTGGTTGTCCAAGTCTACCCAGACAAAAGCGCCTCCAGAAGCACAAGAGTTTTTTGACATCGCACAAAAGGCAGCCGCACCTTACATCAAAGCCGGACAATGGTTGCCTTTCGATGGAGACACCGAACTGTTGCCAGGGATCATGCCGATTCCCATTGCAGGTCATACCCCAGGACATACGGGGTACGAGGTCAGTTCAAAAGGCCAAGTCTTGTTGATTTGGGGTGACGTGGTCCACGCCGAGCCAGTACAAATTCCGCACCCGGAAATTACAATTGCTTTTGACGCCGATTCGGAATCGGCTCGAATAAGCCGCCAAGACTTATTCCAATCGTTAAGCAGCAGCGGTAAGCTAATTGCTGGGCCGCACATGCCCTTTCCTGCCATTGGCCATATTCGCAAGGATGCAGATGGCTATGTCTGGGTTCCAATTCCTTATATTGGAAGTCTTCCCGATTGATTGTTAAGACCCGTGCCTCATTTGGTTGCAGCCTTCGCAGCAGACCTGAAGGCACTGGCCAGATCGCTCTAACCAGCGGGGTCAGGTAAGCTGCCTGGCTTTTGTACCAACGCAGTTCATAATGCGTGACCAGACACCGCGGCCTTGCGTCTAGCCAGTCCATCCCTCTGTCTAGACCAACTATGTCCGCATGTCTCAACCTGACCGCTCGGGTCGTCTTTCCGTTCGACATCAAGTTCGTCGCCCTGTGCACGGCCTTGTGCGTTTCCCAGGCCGCATCCGCTCAGACTCTGGCCGTGCCGGCCACCCAAGCGATAAAGAGCCTGTCCGTCGTCACCGTGAACGCCAGCGCCGATGCCTCGGCTGGGGGCCTGTCGCCGGCCTATGTCGGTGGGCAGGTCGCACGCGGCGGACGCGCCGGGATTCTGGGCACGCAGGACAACATGGACACGCCGTTCTCGATCACCAGCTACACCAACGAGTTGATCCAGGACCGCCAGGCCAGAAGTGTCGGTGACGTGCTGCAAACCGATCCTGGCGTGCGCGTGGCGCGTGGCTTCGGCAATTTCCAGGAGGCCTATTTCATCCGAGGCTTCATCCTGAGTTCGGACGCCGTCGCCTACAACGGTCTGTACAGCCTGCTGCCGCGCCAGTACATCGCCACCGAGTTGTTCGAGCGCGTCGAAGTATTGCGCGGCGCCTCGGCGTTCCTGATTGGTGCCAATCCGGGCAGCGGCGGCATCGGTGGCGCAATCAACCTGCTGCCCAAACGCGCGCCCGACGAAACGCTGAGCCGTGTGACCACCGGCACCGGCAGTGGCTCCCAGGCCAACCTGGCGGTCGACGTGGCGCGCCGCTTCGGGCCGGACAACAGCACGGGCATCCGTGTGAATGCGGCGGCGCGTGACGGTGGCACGGCTGTCGATCACGAAAAGGCCAAGCTGGGCTTGCTCGCCGTCGGGCTGGACTGGCACAGCCGCGACGTGCGCCTGTCGGCCGACATCGGTTATCAAAACAACAACCTGCGCGAGACGCGGCCGAGTGTCAGCTTGTCCGGCGTCACCAGCGTGCCCGATGCGCCCGATGCCAGCGCAAACTTCGCCCAGCCGTGGTCGTACGCCAACGAACGCGACACCTTCAGCACACTGCGTGGTGAATTCGACATCAACAACATGCTGACGGCCTGGGCCGCCTACGGTCTACGCCGCAGTTCCGAGGCGAACTCGCTGGCCAATCTCAGCGTCACCAATTCAACCACCGGCGCCGGCACGACCTACCGTTTCGACAACACCCGCAAGGATGCCGTGGACACCGGCGAGATCGGCATCCGTGGCAAGCTGCGTATCGGCGCCATCGGCCATGAGTGGGTGGCCTCGGCCTCGAGCTTCGAACTCGAGACGAAGAACGCCTTTACCTTCGACTTCGGCAACCAGCGCGCGACCGGCCTCTACAACCCTGTCAGTTATGCGCTGCCGGCGTTCAGTGTCACGGCGGTGACGGCCAACGCCGGCGGTCCGGCCTTAAACACCCGCACCAAGCTGCGCAGCTTCGCACTCGGCGATACCTTGTCCTTCCTCGACAACACGCTGCTGCTGACATTGGGCGCACGCCACCAGACGCTGGAAACTCAGAGTTTTGCGGTTAACACCGGTGTTCCCGGCACGCCGTACAGCCAGAGCCGCACCAGCCCGGCCGCCGGCGCGGTCTACAAGCTGAACAAACAGGTGTCGTTCTACGGCAACTACATCGAAGGCCTGAGCAAGGGCGACACGGCGCCGGCCACGGCAAACAGTGCGCCGGTGACGAACCGCGGCGACATGCTCGCGCCTTACGTGTCGAAGCAGAAGGAAGTCGGCGTCAAATACGATGGCGGCCGCCTCGGTGGCGCAGCCTCGTTGTTCTCGACGACCAAGCCACGCGCCTACACCAATGCCGCGCAGGTCTTCAGCGCCGCCGGCGAAGACGAGCATCGCGGCCTGGAACTCACGGCTTACGGCGAAGCCAGGCGCGGCCTGAAGGTGCTGGGCGGCATCACCTGGCTCGACGCCAAGCAGAAAAGCACCGGCTCGGCCGCGACCGACGACAAACGCGTGATCGGCGTGCCCAGGCTGCAGGCCAATCTCGGTGCCGAATGGGCCGTGCCGGCGGTGCAAGGCCTGGCCCTTGATGCACGCTTGGTCTACACCGGCACCAGCTATGCCGATGCGGCCAATGCCTTAAGGGTGTCCGGATGGACCCGACTCGACCTGGGCGCACGCTACCTGATGGAACTTCAGGGTCGAGTGGTCACGCTGCGCGCCCGTGTAGACAATGTGGCCAACCGAGATTATTGGGCTTCGGCGGGTGGCTCATCGGGCTCGGGTTATTTGGTGGTGGGTGCGCCACGCAGTTTCGTGTTGAGCGCAAGTGTCGATTTCTAGTCGCCAATGAAGTTTTCCACGTAAGTCTTACTGTGTCACAAGCGTAGCCTTGTGCCCACACTGCCGTAGCAAGGGCACTGCACGAACTGGGCGATCAGTTTGTGAGCCAGGCGATGGCGTAGCGTCGTGATCGAGTTCTTCACGTGCCGCTGCGCGCGCAGGACTGCCTCGGGGCGGTAATCGTCGGGAACCGTAGGCATTTGGCATTCGCTGAAGTTTATTTTTCCGCCCCCCGATTTTTCGGCAATGAGTCGCTCAGTCATCAAGAAACCGTAGGCCGTGATATTCGGGCTAGTGTGGTGGTGGAAACCACGCCAGCCACGCCCCTCGTAGTGGCCCAACCCGAAGTCCTGCTTCAGGTCTTGATAGTCGCGCTCGATGCGCCAGCGCTGGTAGGTGGCGCTGGCCAAGTCGGCGATAGGCATGTCTTCGGGCAGCGTGGACAGGATGTACTTGCAGGGTTCGGCCTGATCCTTGTGCCATTCGATCAGCAACCATTGCAGCGGGCGCAGCCTCGCTTTGCCGGCATTGCCGCCTGCATGGCGCACGCGCAGTGCGGCAAAGCGCCCGCTGAGCCGCGCATTGGTGCATTCGCGCCGGATGATGGTCTTGAATGTCCGTGCGGGCAAGGACATGGTCAAGGCCTTGACGCTGACCGGTTGCAACTCGGGGGTACGGCGCGGCAGCACCAGCGGCCGCCCTTTGCCGCTGTAGGGCACGGGTGGCAGCGGCTCAACCCCAGGAGCCCAGACCACCATTGCCGAGATCACGTCACCGCGTAGGTCAGCCCCATGTCGCCCAAGGCCTGGCCAAGGTGGCGTCCACGCCGTAGCCTGCGTCGGCCAACAAGCAGCGGCGCGCGGCGCCATCGGCCACCTGCTGCAACGCACTGCAAATATGATAGATCGCGCGTTTCACGGTTAAAGCAGAGTGCCGTTTGTGCTGCGGCATACGCAGGATTGGACGACTCGCGGAGAACCAGATGGTCTCAGTCGCTACGGCGACTTGCGACCGCCGGGTGCGGCTCCGAAGGGAGGCCGCAACGCCCCCGGCGCTGACATCTACAGGTGTTGCTTCAGTTGGCGTGTCCTCCATCACGTTCCGGTCAAGAGGTACTGACATCCCCCGCCAAGGCGTCTTGGACAACAGCCAGACTCGGTTGGCGCTTTGCTCAATGTACCGGCCACGCACGACCTCGCAGCCGTCCGAAACGATACGCGTCCTACCTTGGCGAGATCAGCCCCGCCCCCGAGAACATCATCAACCGCAACTTCCAGGCTGCAGCCCCCAATGAGAACTGGCTCACTGACATCACGGAGTTCCAGATACCTGCAGGCAAGGTGTACCTGTCGCCGATCATTGACTGCTTAGACGGGGTGGAAATGAGCTGGACCATTAGCACGAGCCCGGGTGCTGAGCTGGTTAACACCATGCTGGATGCAGCCATCGAGACGGTGACGGAGATCAGCGAACGACTAGTGGTTCACTCAGACCGCGGGGACACTACCGCTGGCCAGGCTGGCTATCGAGAATGAGCGAGGCGAACCTTACCCGCTCCATGTCCCGCAAGGCCTGCTCGCCTAACACCGCGGCCTGCGTGGGATTCTTCGGGAGGCTGAAGAACGAGCTGTTCTATCCTCGGGACTGGAAGAGCGTCACCATTGAGCAGTTCATTGGCGTGGTCGACAACTACATCCGCTGGTACAACGAGAAGCGGATCAAGATCTCTCTTGGCTCCCTCAGTCCTGCCGAATACCGGGTGAGCCTTGGACTTACGGCATAAAACCAGTCCAAGTTTTTATCCACACCCCCATTTGAGCGGTTCCGTAGAACTTGGACTCTCATGATGATAGTTATTCGGCTGAATTATGAAACTGTCGAGTAGCATCGCCATTCAGCAGCTGTGTTTCTGCGTTTGACTTCTGGCAAGTCTAGAAGCGTTGCAAGCCCATTGGTGGCGCCTCCACGCCCAAGCCAGTCAGCGCCCCCTCAGCCCGCACGTTCAGTCCTCGGGCAGCCTGCCGACCGTGGCGGCTCCGGGCGCCCCCCGCCAGCCCTATCATGCGAGTGTCGGCATGCTGCTCTGCTAGCAAATTCCCTTCTCTTCTCCGATGATGTAACGGTGTCGGAAATCCAAATTGCAACCATAAATATTAAGTATGGCAAAACCTGATGTGTCGCCCCTCATTCCCGATTGTGCGGCCGACCTCTCAAACTCAACCGCAACCACTTCGCTGTTAAAAGCAGCAACCGGGACAGCAATACTTGGCCGGAGCGATGGGCGCTGGCTAAACGAACCTAAACGTTGGAGCGCCGATGCCACTGGAGATTTGATGATCGTTACCGATCAAGCAACAGATTTCTGGTGTGAGACGCACTACGGATTTAGCCGTGACTCCGGTCACTTCCTCGGCTTCACCGCCCCGGACGCCTTCACCGCACAGCTTCGCATCCGGGGGCAGTATGAAAAGCTCTACGATCAGGCCGGGATCATGGTGCGAGTCGACGAACATCGCTGGGTTAAGGCAGGCATAGAACTGTCGGACGGACGGGCCATGCTCAGTAGCGTGCTGACCATGGGTCAATCCGATTGGGCAACCAGTCCTTATGAGCATCTTGCAGAAGATTTCTGGATACGCGCGACCGTCAGCCAGGGCGTGCTGAGGCTCCAGGTGTCTGCAGACGGCCAGAACTGGCCCCTCGTTCGCATTGCGCCTTTTCCGATCGCGTCTTCGTATCAGCTAGGTCCGATGGCCTGTACACCCGAACGGAGCGGATTGCGGATCCGGTTCTCGGACCTTCGAATCACCGCGCCGCTCGGCAAGGACCTTCACGATTTGAGCTGACCACGCTGAATAAAACAGAAGATTTGGCTGGTTAGATTCAGTACCCTTCCGTTCAAGCACTCAAGGTGATGCATGGAAACCACTGCATCGTGCCGCGTCGCAAGCTTGGCCGTCGACCAGCGCCAAGTTGCAAGCGAAGGCCTCCGAGCTGACTGACCCTGACCCAATTTCCTTACCGATCAGAAGTTAGGATTTCCGGCTCTTTTGTTGCCCGGCGTGCGGGGTTTAAACCCCGCACGCCGGGCGAACTCCTGGGGTGTTGTCCAGTCTAGCGCGCTGTGGGGTCTGACCTCGTTATAGAACCGTCTCCACTCCTCATTCTTGTCCCGGGCGTCTTCCAGACTCATGAACCAGTGTTCGTTCAGGCACTCCTGGCGCAGCCGTCCGTTGAAGCTCTCCACCATGGCGTTGTCGGTGGGCTTTCCTGGTCTGCTGAAGTCCAGTTCGACGCCGCGTTCATAGGCCCACTTGTCCATGACCTTGCTGATGAACTCGCTGCCGTTGTCTGTCTTGATGGTCTGCGGCAGGCCGCGCTCGTACACGATCAAGTTCAACACCCGCACCACGTCTTCGCCTTTCGGCTTTGTCCGGCATGAATGGCCAGACTCTCGCGCGGGCAACAGTCCACGACCGTGAGCATGCGCAACTTGCGACCGTCAAACAGGTTGTCGGCCACAAAATCCATGCTCCAGATCTGATTGACTTGCTGCGCCGAGGTCTTGGGTTGGCGCAGTCGTGCCGCCTTGCTGCGCCTGGGCTGCTTGAGGCGCAGTGACAGGCCTTCCTCCCGGTACAGACGGTACCAGCCCAAGGTCAATATGCGGACCGGGGTCGTCTTAGGTGCAGAAGCGTTGATCCGGTGGCAGCATCCGGAGCGGGGATTACTGTTCCCGGACACGTTTCTTCCGTTGATCGAAAAGCATCCTTTGAGCGAGGCACTTGGTGCTTGGGTCATGGAAGCGGCACTGGAACAAATGGACATTTGGCATCGGAGCGGGCTGCAACTTCCAGTCAGCGTCAATGTTTCAGCTCGTCAGTTCCAGGATCAAGGTTTCGCTGGCAGCCTGGCTGCTCTTCTATCGCAATATCCAAATATTTTGCCGGCTCACCTTGAGCTCGAGATCCTAGAAACCAGCGCTCTGGACGACGTGGCTTCCGTTCAAAAGATCATCCGCCGCTGCCACGGACCTTGGCGTTCATTTTCTCTGGACGACTTCGGCACTGGATACTCGTCGCTGGGCTTTCATACGCCTGCTGAGATGTTCAGCGAATGTGTTGCATCGACCTGTTCAATCCGCCAGCGATAGCAGCCATCACCCACTAGTTTTGAGCCAGAAATGCGCTTCCATCAGATTGGGTGGTCAATGTTTGGATCGCGACCAGCTTTTTATGCAGTGCGCCGACAATCGGCACATCATTTGCTCTCCTGGACTTGTACCCTGACCCGCATTTTCCGATCCCTGGTCAATTTCAACTACCGAGTCTGGGTG
This sequence comes from Rhodoferax koreense, assembly GCF_001955695.1. Lineage (NCBI taxonomy): Bacteria > Pseudomonadati > Pseudomonadota > Betaproteobacteria > Burkholderiales > Comamonadaceae > Rhodoferax > Rhodoferax koreensis. The sequence continues at coordinate 4,770,156 of NZ_CP019236.1, forward strand.
ACAGGCGCCTTTGTTTCCAACATCGGTACGTGGGTGCAGCGGGCCGCACAGGACTGGCTCGTACTCACCGAGCTGACACAGCACAGCGCGACGTCACTGGGTATCGTCATGGCACTGCAGTTCGGCCCACACATCCTGTTGCTGCCACTGACCGGTTTCGCCGCGGACCATCTGGACCGCCGCAAGCTGCTGATGTTCACGCAAGCCTCCATGGGAGCGTTGGCCTTGGTGCTGGGGCTGCTGACCGTCCTTGGACAGGTCCAGCTCCGGCACGTCTACGTCTTTGCCTTTCTGCTCGGCTGCGTGACGGCGTTCGATTCACCGGCACGCCAGACTTTCGTGGCCGAACTGGTGGGCGAGGCCGACCTGTCCAACGCCGTGGCGCTGAACTCGACGTCGTTCAACACCGCGCGCATGGTCGGGCCCGCGATCGCCGGTGTGCTGATCGCCTCGGTAGGTACGGGCTGGGCCTTTGTCATCAACGCGGGATCGTTCGTCGCGGTACTGTGCTCTCTCGGCCTCCTGCGTGTTCAGGAACTGCACCGCTTCGAGCGGGCCATCCGCACACGTGGCAGTTTCGCCGAAGGCTTCAAATATGTCTGGCATCGGCCGGACCTCATGGCGATCCTGGTCATGGCCTTTTTGATCGGAACGTTCGGCATGAACTTTTCGATCTACATCTCGACCATGGCGGTGAAGGTCTTCCATGCCGATGCAAGCGGCTATGGGCTGTTGGTGTCGATCATGGCGGTGGGCACGGTTTCCGGCGCGCTGTTAGCTGCGCGCCGTGCGGCGCCGCGTATCGAATTGCTGTTCGTCGGCGCCGCGGCATTTGGTGTGGGCTGCACGCTCGCTGCCCTTATGCCGAGTTATTGGTCCTTCGCCGCATCCTTGGTGGTCATCGGTGTGTCCGCGCTGACCTTCAGCAATTCCACCAGCAGCCTGGTTCAACTGTTGACCGAGCCCCGCATGCGCGGGCGGGTGACGGCGATTCGCCTGTCCATCGCCCTGGGTGGCACGCCCATCGGCGCGCCCCTAGTTGGCTGGGTGGCGGACCGGTTCGGCCCGCGCTGGGCGCTTGGCGTGGGCGCCGCAGCCGGTTTCGCTGCCGCTGCGGTGCTGGTGCGCTACCTGACGAAGCACAGAAAGCTGCGCATCGACTGGGAAGGCGCCCGTCTTCGCGTGCACATGGACTGACTGGCCGCGCGTCGATTTTTTCTTATTACAATTAATTCTTATTCGCAGCAGACACCTTCCTCGATGACTTTCAGCCACCGCCGACGCCAGATATCGGCCATGTTCTTATGGGCATCGGCGTGCGGCGCCGCCGTCGCGCAGGCTACCCCGACCAAGGAGGTCGGACCGACGCATGCAGCGCCGCGCAAGCTCGCAGCGGACGTGGGCAGCGGCGCGGCCGACGACGAGTTTCCCCGCACGGTGGCGCATTACGGCGGCAAGACGACTCTTCAGCAAGCCCCGCTGCGCGTGGCAGTGTTGTCCACCGGTCAGAACGACGGTCTGCTGACCCTCGGTCTGGTGCCTGTGGGCACGACCCCCGACGATCAGGGCCGGCTGTATGCCGACTATCTGGTGGAAGGCTTTGCCAGTCGGCAGGCGCAGATGCGCCGCACCGCAGATCTCGGCGTGCGCAGCGCTCCTGACCTGGAGGTCCTGGCTGCGTTGCGCCCCGACCTCATCCTCGTCAACAAAGCGATGCTCACGCCGCAGATGCAGGCCCTTTACCAACGCATCGCACCCACCGTCGTCACGCGCGGCAACGGCGTGAACTGGAAGATCGATTTCCTGCTGTTGGCCGATGCGCTGGGACGCACCGGTGCAGCCCGTGCCTGGCTGGCCAGCTACCACGCCGATGCGTCTTCGATGGCCCAGCAATGGCCGCAAGGCCAAGCCGCCAGCGTGTCCTTCGTCCAAGCGAATGCGGCGCGCAATCGCGTCATGGGTGTGCGCTCGTTCGCCGGCAGCATTGCCGAAGACGCCGGCCTGCGACGCCCGCCGAGCCAGCGTTTCGCAGGGAATTCGCAGGACATCAGCGCTGAACTTCTGGACCAGGCCGATGCCGACTGGATTTTCTACGCCGCGCGCGACAAGACCTTACCCGCACTGACCGGATCGCCGCTGTGGCCGCGCCTGCGTGGCGTGGCGCTGAGCCATGCGGTGCGTGTCGGGCTCGACCCTTTCTATCTGAACGCCGGCCCGCTGGCCGCGCGCATCGTGCTGAGCGCGCTGGCACGCACCGCGCCCGACACCCTGGCCGCCCGATGACCGTGTTTCCAGCCGCCTCCCCGGCCCGCCGTGCGGCCCGGGGCCTGGGCTTGCTGTTGCTGTTGGCGGCCTTGATCGGGCTGGTGCTGGCCAGCATCTCGCTCGGCTCGCGGCCGATCCCTGTGGCGCATTTGTGGCAGATCCTCTGGCAGCCCGATGGGAGCGTGGAGTCCGCCATCGTCTGGCGTATGCGCATGCCGCGCACGGGATTGGGTCTGGTCGTCGGCGCAGCGCTGGGCGTGGCCGGCGGCCTCATGCAGGCGCTGACACGCAACCCGCTGGCCGATCCAGGTCTGCTCGGCATCAATGCCGGTGCGGCACTGGCCGTGGTGCTGGCCATGTCGGTGCTCGGCATCGGCAACTATCTCGGTTACGTGGGTTTCGCCTTGCTCGGTGCGATGCTGGCCTCCGTCGGTGTCTACGTGCTGAGCAGCGGCGCCGCGCCCAGTGCGCAACGCGTGCGACTGCTCCTTGCAGGCACGGCCATCAGCGCCTGCCTGGCCTCGTGCACGGGCATCATCACCTTGTTCGACAGCAACACTTTCGATGCCTACCGCTTCTGGGTCGTCGGCGCACTGGACGGTCGCAATGCGGACGTGTTGTGGCCCATGCTGCCGCTGGTGCTGACGGGCATTGCCATCGCGTTGTGGCAGGCGCGGGCGCTCGACGCCATCGCGCTGGGCGACGAGTTCGGCCAGGCGCTCGGCCTGCGGCTCAAACCGGTGCGCATCTGGAGCTTCATGGCGATTGCATTGCTGTGCGGCGCGGCCACGGCGGCCGCCGGCCCCATTGCCTTCGTCGGCCTGGTGATTCCGCATGCCGTACGCTTGATCGTCGGGCCGCACTGGCGCTGGATATTGCCGTACGGCCTGCTCGCGGGCCCGGTGCTGGTGCTGGGTAGCGACATCGTCGGCCGGCTCATCGCTGTGCCCAGCGAGATCGAGGTCGGCATCGTCACGGCCTTCATCGGCGCGCCTGTGTTGCTGGCTCTGGTGCAGCGCAGCCGGCGCCGGAGCGCGGTATGAAGCTTTACCTCAGCAGCGGCATCTGGGCCGAACTCGCGCACCGGCGCACGCGCATCGTGCTCGGTGTGCTGCTGGTTGCCGGCATCACCGTCAGCCTGATGGGCCTGCGCCTGGGCAGTTACGACCTGGCCTGGGGCCGCTTTTTCGCGACACTCTGGGGCGGCGGCGAAGACATGGGGCGTATGGTGCTTTTCGACTTGCGCCTGCCACGTGCCCTGGTGGCGCTGGGCGCAGGCGCAGCGCTGGCCACGGCCGGGGCCATCTTCCAGAGCCTGTCGCGCAATCCGCTGGCGAGCCCGGACATCATCGGCCTGACCACCGGGTCGGCCACGGGTGCCTTGGTGACGATCCTTTGGCTCGGCGACCAGGCGCTGAACGTGCCGCTGGGCGCACTGGTCGGCGGCCTGGCCACGGTGATGCTGGTCTATCTGTTCAGCCTGCAGCGCGGCATGCATGGCCAGCGACTGGTCCTGATCGGCCTGGCGATTGCGGCCATGCTGGCCTCGGTCAACGATTTCCTGATGACCCGGGCCGAGCTCGACCAGGCCCTGGCCGCCAAGATGTGGCTGCACGGCAGCCTGCAGGGCAGCGGCTGGTTGCAGGCGCAGCGCCTGGGGCTGGGCTGTGCCGTGCTGCTGCCGCTGGCCTGGCTGCTGAACCCACGCTTGCGCATGCTGGAGATGGGTGACGAACTCGCCACCAGCCTAGGCTTGAACGTCGGCCGCAGCCACGCGTATCTGACCCTGGTGGCCGTTGGCCTGACGGCGCTGGCCATCGCCTGCGCCGGCCCGATCGGTTTCATCGCCCTTGCGGCGCCACAACTCGCGCGCCGGTTGTGCCGCGCATCCGGCATCGGGCTGTGGAGTGCGGCCCTGATGGGCGCCGTGTTGTGCGCCAGCGCGGACCTGCTGGCACGGCTGATGCTGGCGCCGTTTCAAATCCCGGTCGGCCTCGTCACCAGCGCGCTGGGCGGGGCCTATCTGGTCTACCTGCTGGCCCGCGAATGGCGAAGCCAGGATCTCTGAACCATGCCATCCACGCCCCTCACATCACCGACCTCGCGCCTTCGCGGCCATGACCTGACGCTCGCTTACGGGGACACCAGGGTGGCCGAACATTTGAGCGTTGACATCCCCGACGGCGCGTTCACCGTCATCGTCGGGCCGAACGCCTGCGGCAAGTCCACGCTGCTCAAGGCGTTGGCGCGGCTGCGCAGGCCGCAGGCGGGCCAGGTCTTTCTGGACGGCGCACTGATCGGCAGCTACCCGACGCGCGAGGTGGCACGCCGTCTCTGCCTGTTGCCGCAAACGGCGACGGCACCCGAGGGGATCCGCGTGGCCGAGTTGGTGGCACGGGGCCGGCATCCGCACCAGAGCCTGTTCGGCAGTTGGACTGCCGAAGACGACCGCATCGTCGGCCAGGCCTTGCAGGCCACCGAGACCCATGACCTGGCCGACCGGCTCGTCGACGAGTTGTCGGGCGGCCAACGCCAGCGCGTATGGGTGGCGATGGTGCTGGCGCAGGATACGCAACTGTTGCTGCTCGACGAGCCGACAACCTACCTGGACTTGGCCCACCAGATCGACCTGCTGGAACTGTTCCGCGACCTGAACCGCAATCAGGGCCGCACCCTCGTGGCCGTGCTGCACGACCTGAACCATGCCTGTCGTTACGCCGACCACCTGATTGTGCTGCGTCAGGGCCAACTGATTGCGCAGGGCGCGCCGGGCAACATCATCACCGCGGCGCTGGTGGAGCAGGTGTTCGACCTGCCCTGCCGCATCATCGAAGACCCGGTGTCGCGCACACCGTTGGTGATTCCGGAAGGACGTCGGCAGGCGTGATCAGGCCTCGTCGCCACGCCTGATGCTATCCAACGATAGCTGGTAGTCCAGGTGGAATTTTGGCAAGCGGTCGTTTTTGCTTAAAGATCGACCTTGAACGTCAGCTTGGCCGTGCGCGGCGCGCCCGCGGCAAGACGCGTACCGGCCGCGGCCCAGTACTCCTTGTTCGCCACGTTGTCCACGTTCAACTGCCAGGTGGTCTGTTTGCCCCACGAACGCGTGACGTAGCGGGTGCCGACGCTGAACGTGGTTACACCACCCAGGAAGGCCTGGTTCAGGTCGTTCACGGGACGACTGCCGGTGAAGTAGGCGCCACCATTGAACGACAGGCCCGGCACGCTGGTCAAGGCGTAGGACAGAAAGGCGCTGGCCGTTTTCTTGGAGGTGTTCTCCGGGCTCTTGCCGTTGTAGGTCGCGTTGATGTTCTGGAACTGGGCATCGAGCCACTGGCACGAGGCTTGCCACGCCAACTGCTTCGTGAGCTGACCCTGCGCTGCCAACTCCACGCCGGTGTAGCTTTGCTGGCCATTGGCGGTGAACACATTGCTGGCGTTGGTGTAGTAGCCGGGGCGGGTGATGTCGAACAATGCCGCAGAGACCAGCATGCCGCCGTCGGTGCGCCAGCGCATGCCCACTTCCTTTTGCCGGCTCACACCTGGCGCCAGGCGTTCGCCCTGGTTGGCGGTGCCGTTGGGCGCGGTCTCGCCCTGTTCGATCCCATTCGCGAACGACGCGTAGGCGGAAATCGACGGCGTGATCTTGTACACCAGCGCGGCCATCGGCGTGGTCTTGCTCGCGTCGTAATGGTTCGTGCCCTGGTCGCTCTTGAGGTTGCTGCGGCGCAGGCCGAGCATGAGCTGCCATTGGGAGGACAAGCTCACCTGGTCCAACGCATACAGACCGGTGTCTTCCGTGTCTAGTGCTGCCGTGTTGGCCGTGGTCGGCACGGCACCCAGGTTCACGGTGGTGATCGGCAGCGGGTTGTACAGGTTGCTCGAAGCGATGGTGTAGTTGCGCTGGAACACCGGATCCTGGCGGTAGGTCGTGCGTGCCACGCCCAGCGTCAGGTTGTGCTGGAAGCCAGCGGTGGCGAAGATGCCGAACAATTCCGCGCGCAGCAGATCGCTGGTGTATTCGGCGTGCTGGATGTTGCCGCGGATGCTGCCGTTACCGCTCGCCACGGCGGCGGCATTGGTGAAGGTGAAGATGGGCAGCTGGCGGTCGCGTTCGGCGGCGGACTGGCCGGCTTCCAGGGTCAGGGCCCAGTTGTCGCTCAACGCGTAGTCGGCGCGCACCTGGGCGTTGCGGGTGGTGGCCTCGAAGGTGGACCAGCCCGGCACGGACAACTGCTTCGGGTCGACCGCACGCGGCAGCGTGATGACGCCGTTCACCGCGGTCGGCAAGGCCACGCCGATCTGTTCGGAGGTTTTGCGGTGGTCGTATTCCAGGTCCATCTTCAGCGTCAGGCGGCTGTTCACGCGCCAGTCGAATGCGGCTGAGGCAAAGCCGCGGTCGCCATCATCGACGCCGTTCAGGTAGGAGCCGAGCACACCGCCGGCCGCGTTGACTCGAAGGCCGTACTGTTGTTCATCGCCCAGGCGGCGGCCCACGTCCACCGTGGCCAGGGCCGTCCCTTGCTGACCGACCTCCAGGCCGAACGTTGTCACGGGCCGCGCGCCGGCGCGCTTGGTCACAAGGTTGACGATGCCCGCCGGCGTGGTGAAGCCGTAGTACAGCGCAGACGCACCCTTGAGCACTTCCACGCGCTCCTTGTTCTCCATCGGGATCTGGGAGAAGTTCAGCAACGGCATGGCGCCATTGAGGCGGTAGTTGGTGCGGTTTTCGACACTGATGCCGCGGATCACCAGTTGGTCCCAGGTCTCGCCACCATTTTGCTGGCGCGTCACGCCGGCGGTGTTGCGCAATGCGTCGTACACACCGGCAGCGCCTTGTAGCTCCAGCACATCACGCGTCACCACGTTCACGGTGGAAGGCACATCCATGATGTCTGAGCCACGGAAGCTTCCGGCTTCCACCGTCTCAGGCGCGAAGCCCTGGGCCTTCACAGCCTGTACCGACACCGTTGACAAAGTTGGTGCATCCGCCTGTTGGGCGTGGGCAGCATGGGCCCCGTAGACCAAAGACAGCGTAAGAGGTACTTGGCCGAGTCGGAAAGTGCGAGGCATGGTCGAAAATTGGGAAAGCGGTGTGCGATGGCGCGGAGATCGATGGGAACTGGACGCCAGATTGTATCAACGAGAATAACAACCATTTGCATTTGGTTGGATTTCCGCTGCGCTGCACAAAGGGGGATGCGGACGATAACTCGGACTATCAGGAGGTAGTCCATGTATTCCTACAAAGACAGAATTCGGGTCGTCGAGCTTCACGTCAAGCTCGGCAAACGCGTCAGGCCAACCATCCGTCAGTTGGATTACCCCACCGAGAATTCCTTACAGGGCTGGCACCGCGAGTATCAGCAGCGGCTCGACTTGCGGCTGGTCTATGCAGGCCGGGAGCCGAAATTTCGCAGGCGCAGAAGGTGGCGGCTGTCGAGCGCCACCTCAACCACGATCGATGCATCGGTGCCACTATGAGGACCCTGGGCTACCCCTATTCGTGGGACGTTGACCGCATGGGTTCCTGAGGCCATTCCTGAGGCCAGAAGGGCCGTTGTGGGCAAGGTGGCCAACGAGGGTACCGGGGTACACTTCGGGGTACCACCTTGGGCTGCCGGAAAACCCTGCACCGGCCGCCTCAAGCCCATGATTTCGTTGCGCTTTTTTGACTTGCACAGGGTTTACGTGTCGCCTCCGTGAAACGCCACCAAGACCTCAAAAGCCTTCTAAGTCAACGACTTAAAAGGCTTTTTTATTTGCAGGGTGCCACTTCGGGGTGCTACCTATGGCGATTTCTGAGCCCCGTCTCTAGAAAATGCAAGGTCGGTTACTGCTCATGAGGGAAACCGCAAAGTTTGGCATAGCCATTCGCGAACGCCTCCCCCATGACAGTCCGATAGAACTCGAGAAAGCTCATAAAGCTTAGGCCGGTGTCCAAGAAGCCAGCGGCAGCCCACTCCAAAGGAAATCTGTCCGGGTCGGCAACAGGACCAGATGATCGTGTCGTTGCCTCGACATTCGGTTTTTTCGAGAGGCCATGACAGGCCCTGACGCTGAGCCGCCTTATCGGATGCGATGCGTGGCGAAATGCTGACGGACGCTCTCTTCGAGCAGGCTGCGGTGTTCGTCCAGCGCAGCCTCATCCGCACTACCCGCTCAATCCCCCGCGCATTCCAACGCACCAGCGCGAGGATTTTCGCCCTGCTTGCCAGGGCCGGGACCGGTAGCGGGAATGCCGTAGGCCGCCTTCTGGTTGGTACTTTCGGTGGTCTTCACGCCGCTGGCGTCGAAAGTCCAGGCGTCCCAGTAGTTGACCGGCACCACCTGCGGCACGCCGGAAGACTTCAGGAAGTCGCGCAGCAACGGCTGCTCGTCGGGGAAGTACGGAAAATGCAGCCCGTACTCGAGATTGAACTCCGACACGGAATTTCCGCGCACGCCCAGATGGTGCGGCATGAAAGTCTTGACCTTGAACGTGGGCACCACCAGCCGGGCCTGGGTGACCACCCGCGATTCGGGCCCGCCCTGCCACAGGTCGAGCTGGGTGGCGCCGGCCGCGGCCATGGCCGCCTTCAAGTTGTCCATCGGAGAGCCGTAGGTCACGCCATCGGCAACGCGCGGCGTGGTCAGGTCCTTGCCGCCGGCACCGCTGTCCGATACGTACAGCTGCAGTGGCTGGCCGGGGCGGTCGCGGGTCTTGGCGCTGATCAGGAAGCCGAATGTCTCGGGCCCGTTGGTGCCATTCCCGAAGGCCGTGCAACCGGACACGCTGTGGACCCAGCGCACGACCCGCACCGTGATGTCTTCGTTGACCCTGATAGTCTCGCCGCCCTTGAGCGACGTGCACTGCGACGCTGGATTGCCGTACTTCACCACCGCGGCGCAGACCGCCGTAGGGGCATACACCGGCTTGCCGGTCTGCTTGGCCCATTCGGGCACCTGCACGGCATGGTCCACGTGTTCGTGGCCCACCAGGATGTAGTCGATGTTGCCGCGCAGCTTGATGGTGTTGAAGGCCTTGGTGACCGAGGCGACGTCGGGCGTGGCCGCCGACGACTTGGTCTCGCCATCGAGTAGCAAGCCCGCGGTGCCGATCTGGTAGTGCCAGTTGGTGATGCCGAACCAGGTCATGCGCACGTTGGGCGGCAGGTTGTCGCCGTCGCCACCGCCGCAGGCGCCGAGGGCGAGGACCACGGCCGTGACGCCGGCCATGCCCATGAGGATAGAAGGGCTTGTTTTCATCTGTGTCTCCTTGTGGCAGCAACATCGCTGCTTGTCGGGCCGGACGATAACGAGCCGAAGCTGTCAAATGGCTTTCAAAGCTCAACACGCATCTTCGCCTGATGACCTGAGCGTCAAGACGCCGGCAGCGGCTGAAAGCCTCCTGAAAGCCACGTCTTGGCAGCATTGCAGGTCTCACTCGGAGGATGCATGCCCCCTCCGTTGGCGTCACATGAAGGAGACAGAAATGAAGATCAACACAGATCGAATCAGGCTGGCCGCGATGGCTTTGGCACTGGCCGTTTCGGGATATGCCGCCGCGCACGGCCAGGCCCGACCGCAGCACGGCGGGCTGGTCGACAACGGTGGCGAGATCACGTTCGAGATGGTGCAGCAGAAAGACGGCATCACCATCTTCGTCGACGACCACGGCAACCCTGTTTCCACGAAGGGCGCCATCGGCGAGTTGCTGTTGGGCAGCGAGACCGGCAAACGCATCGCCTCGCTGATCCCTTCGGGACAAAACCGCGTCCGAGGCGCGAAACCGGTCTATCGCGCAGGTGATCGGCTGTATGTGCGGCTGACGCTGGGGGACGGCAGTATCGTCGTCGGCGAATTCCTGACCCGATAGCTTGGTGGGCATGTGGCGAAAGGCTAGCGCTGAAAGCATTTAGAAAGCTGTCAGGCGGCAGCATCCGGTTTTGCAAATATTTTGGAGACAGACATGGCATCGATTCCCATTCCCCGCCGCACCCTACTGAAGACCGGCGCTGCCCTGGCGCTTGGTCAACTCGCCGCCAGCCGTGCCTTCGGTGAGACCGTCTGGCCCAGCAAGGCCATCCGCTTCGTCGTGCCTTTCGCACCGGGCGGCAGCTCGGACATCGTGGCCCGTTCAACGGCGGCCGAACTGACCAAGCTGCTCGGCCAGAGCGTGTTCGTCGACAACAAGCCCGGTGCCGCAGGCAATATCGCCATGAACGAGGTGGCCCGCTCCGACGACCAGCACACGCTGATCCTCGGCCACATCGGCACCCTGGCGGTGAACCCCTACATCTTCGACAAGCTGCCGTACGACGCCAACAAGGACTTCAAGCCGGTCAGCCTGCTGGCCAAGGTGCCGAGCCTGTATGTGGTGCATCCGAGCGTGCCCGCGAAAAACCTCAAGGAGTTCATCGCGCTGGCCAAAGCGCAGCCCGGCAAGCTGAGCTACGGCTCGGCCGGCAACGGCAGCGCCGGCCACCTGGCGTTCGAATACCTGAAAATGACCACCGGCATGTTCATCCTGCACGTGCCCTACCGCGGCACTGGGCCGCAGCTGACCGACCTGCTCGGCGGACGGCTCGAAGCGGCCGCCATCGGTGCGTCTGCCGTGCTACCGCACATCAAGGCGGGCAAGCTGCGCTGCATCGCCACCGGCTCGGCACAGCGCTTGCCGCTGTTGCCCGACGTTCCCACCGTGGCCGAGCAGGGTTTCCCCGGCTTCGAGATGACCCAGTGGTACGGCCTGCAGGCCCCGGCCAACCTGGCGCCGGCTCACCTGGAGCGCCTCTCCGTGGAGACGATGAAGGCCATCAAGACGCAGAATGTTTCGGAGCGGCTGGTGGCCGATGCGGCGCTGGCCGTCGGCAACACCCCGGCCCAGTACGCCCAGTTCATCGCGGCCGAGCAGAAGCGCTGGAAGGAAGTGGTCACCGCGGCCAAGATCAAGCCCGACTGAGCCGGCGCACCGATTCGGCACCGGTTTACTATCGCCGCATGCGCGCACTCCTGGCAGAAGACGAACAGACCCTGGGCACGTGGCTCAGCAAGGCCCTGGAGGGCATCGGCATTCAGGTCGAATGGGTCAACAACGGCAAGCTGGCCGACCTGGCGCTGCGTGGTGGCACGCACGATGTTCTGATCCTCGACCTGGGACTGCCCGGCATGGAAGGCGAAGAAGTCCTGCGGCGGCTGCGCACGCGCGACCAGCGTCTGCCCGCCCTGGTACTGACCGCGCGCGACTCGCTGATCGAACGCGTGAAGATGCTCAACCTCGGCGCCGACGACTTCCTGGCCAAGCCCTTCGAGCTGGCCGAACTCGAGGCCCGGCTGCATGCGCTGGTGCGGCGCTCGCGCGGCGTCGAGCATCCGCGGCTGGCGTGCGGGGCCTTGACCTTGGACGTCGGCCGCAAGCAGTTCGTCTGCCGTGGCGAGCCCGTGGCCATGACGCCGCGCGAGTACGCGGTGCTGCAGGTGTTGATCCAGCACAGCGGCGAGCCGATGTCGAAGCAGCAAATCATCGACCGGGTGTTTCCTGATGACCAGGACGTTCATCCTGAGGCCGTCGAGGTGCTCATCCACCGCCTGCGCAAGCGGCTCGATCAGGCAGGCGTGCGCATCGGCACGATCCGTGGACTTGGCTATGTTCTGGAAGAAGCTTAGGAAAGCGCCGCTCCGGCACAGCCTGGTCTTGCTGCTGCTGCCGGTGCTGTTGACCATCACCTGCGCCGAGCTCTGGATGACCGACCGCGACGCGCTGGATGCCGCGAACTCCGCCTACGACCGCTCGCTGCTGGGTGCCGTCAGGTCCATCGCGGCCAACATCTCCACCGCCTCGGGCGGCCTCTCCGTCGAATTGCCCTACCGGCTGTTCGAGTTCTTCGAACTCACTGCCAGCGGACAGGTGTACTTCCGTGTGTCGACTTCGGACGGCCTGGTGGAACTGGGCAGCGCCGACCTCCCGCCTTCGCCGAGCGTTTTGAAGGTCGGCGTGCCCGTGTTCTACGACGCGGCGTACTTCGGCGAGTCCGTCCGACTGGTGGCCCTGCTTGCCGCACTGGACGCGGCCTCCGCAGGCAACCCGCAAAGCCAGGTACTGATCCAGGTCGCCGAGAGTACGCAGTCGCGCCAGGAATTCACCCAGCGTTTTGTCCAACGGTCGGCGCTGCGCGACGGAGCCATCTTTGCCCTGACGCTGTTCACCGTCCTGATCGTCGTCACCACGGCGCTGTCGCCGCTGGCGAAGCTGGCCACACAGGTGCGGGCCCGACGCGCTGACGATCTGACGCCAATCAGTGAAGAACTGTTGCCCGCCGAAGTGCTGCCGCTGGTGTCGGCCGTGAACCAGCAGATCGACCGGACGCAGGCCCTGTCGTCACGCCAGCGTCAGTTCGTGGACGACGCCTCGCACCAACTGCGCACGCACCTCACCACGCTGCACGTCCAGGCCGACCACGCCATCGGCGAGGCGGAATCGCTGGCCGTGCGGCAGACCCTGGAAGCGTTGAAGACCGAAATTTCCCGTGCTACGCGATCGACCAACCAGTTGCTGGCCCTGGCTCGCAGCGATGCGGTCGCATTGGCCTGGCAACCTTTTGATTTGGCACTGCTCGCCAGGGACGTGGTGCTCACGCACCTGCCGCAAGCCCGTCACAAGCAAATCGATCTCGGCCTAGGCCAGGCGCCGCCGGGTGGGCACGACATGACCGCGCTAGGCGACAGCGACCTGCTGCGCGAGGCGCTCATGAACCTGGTCTCCAACGCCATCAACTACGGCAAGATCGGCGGTGAAATCACCGTGCTTTATGCCACTGACTCGGAAACCTGGAGCCTCGGTGTGACGGATAACGGTCCTGGTATCAGCGAGTTGGAGAGAGCGCGCTTGGGAGAAAGATTCATGCGGGGAAACCAAAAACCGTCAACGGGTTCCGGCCTTGGCTTGGCCATTGTCGGATCCATCGCAGAAAAGCATGGTGGTGGCTTGCGCCTTGAACAACGGGCCGATGGTGGACCAGGCCTGCATGCGCACATCTGGTGGCCCAGGAGCCAATGGCATTCGGTGGGGGCCTGCGCATGAACTGGCCGCTCCGTGTGACGCGACGGTTTGCGCTGCAGTCCAGCCTCGCATTCGCCGGTTTGCCGCTGCAAGGCATGGCTCGGGCGGACATCCTTGACGCTCCGGAGTGCATCGTCCCTGCCAAGGTCGGGGGCGGCTTTGATTTGACCTGCAAACTGGTCGGTACTCTGATCGACCGGCACAGCACGCGGGGCAGCCCGTTGCGCGTCAACTACCTGCCCGGCGGCATCGGCGCGGTAGCCTACGACCGTGTGGTCACCGGACGCCTGCCAAACCCGCATGCCCTCATCGCTTTCTCGGGTGGCTCTTTGTTGAACCTGGCGCAGGGAAAGTTTGGTCCGCACCAGACGTCCGATGTGCGGTGGGTGGCTGCGGTAGGCACCGACTACGGCGCTATCGCCGTGCCTAAGGACTCGGCGATCCACACTCTGCAAGATTTGAAGCTGCAACTTCAGCGAGACCTCTCCAGAGTGGTCTTCGGCGCTGGAGGCACCGTCGGCAGTCAGGACTGGGTGAAAGCAGCGCTCATTGTCAAGGCGGCCGGTCTCGACCACAAAGGCATGCGCTTCGTTTCGTTTGAGGGTGGTGGAGAGGCTATCTCGGCGCTGGAAGGTCGACACGTCACGGTCTTCTGTGGCGATGCAGCGGAGGCGTTTCAAGCGGCGGATGCCGGGGCCAACATCCGGGTCATCGCCATACTGTCAGATAAACGGGTGGCTTCAAGACCGACCGTGGCTGTCGGAATTGAGCAAGGTTTCAATCTGGTTTGGCCCGTGATCCGCGGGGTGTATGTCGGGCAGGCTGTCAGCGACGCTGAATACAGACGATGGGTAGATTTTTTTGAGGCTGCGATGTTGCAGTCTGACTACGCGTCAATCCGCCAGCAATATGGACTTTCGTCATTCACAATGACGGGCGAGGTACTCACCGAGTTCGTCGGCAAGGAAGTGGTAAAGTACCGCGGCCTTGCGCAAAGCCTCGGGCTGCGAGTACCACCGCAGAAAACATGAACTCAACGCACACCGCTTGGCATGGTCTGATTGACTTCCGGTGCCAAGGCTCTTCAAAAGGATGCGTAACATGCCGAGAAACGGCCTATCGCCCTGCTCCGCTCGCATCAGATCGTCATGCGGCGCCTCGCTGAAGTTGCGCACGAACGACTTCGACGCGGCATACAGCGCCATGTTGGGCACGGACTCGTACGCACCGGTCGAGGCGATGTTCACCATCGGCGCCGGTCCGGTGTTTGCCTTGCGCGCGTCGACGAAGCAGCGCGCGAGCGCGACCAGCGAGGTCATGTTGAGTTGGACGAGCTCCAAGTCGCGCGCCCGTCGACCTCTTCGAACCGGCGCAAGTAGCCGAACCCCGCGTTGTTGATCAGGATGTCGATCGGGCCGTTGGCGGTCGCGGCGTCCCACAGTGCGCGCGCGGCATCGGGCTTGCCGAGATCTGCGGTGACGATCTCTACTTTCACGCCTTTGCAACTCGCGGCGACTGCGTCGAGTGCGTCGCGTCGCCGCGCCGCGCCGTCAGCAGGAGATCCACGCCGAGCGCCGCGAACTCACGCGCGATGGCCGCGCCAATGCCGCTGGATGCACCGGTCACCAGCGCGCGCTTGCCGATGTTGGCGGTTGTGTCGATACTCAAATCGTTCTCCTAACCTTTTGGAGCAGCCAGGAAACCGAGGTTTGCGCGGCCGCTATGTCATCTGCACCACGACCTTGCCTTTGGCGCGTCCGCTCTCGACGTAGGCCAAGGCGTTGCCGGTGTCAGCGAACGAAAATACGCGATCGACGACGGGGCGGATGGCGCCCGATTCGATGAGTGAAGTGATCTCGCGCAACTGCGCACCATGGGCGCGCATGAAGAGGAAGGAGTAGGTGACGCCACGCCGCTTGGCCTGCTTCCGGATGCCGTGGCTCAACAGACGCAGCACCTGCCGCAATGGCCAGGCAAGCCCCTGTTCGGCGCCGTAGTCCGGCGTGGGTGGACCGGAGATGGAGACAAGGTGTCCACCCGGCTTGAGCACCTGCAGCGACTTTTTCAGTTCGTCGCTGCCCAGGCTGTTCAGCACCACGTCGTAGTCGTGCAGTTCGGTGGCGAAGTCGTGCGTCTTGTAGTCGATGACGACATCCGCGCCGAGTGCCTTGACCCATTCGACGTTGCGCGTGCTGGTGGTGGTGGCGACGAAGGCCCCCAGATGTTTGGCCAACTGGACGGCGATGCTCCCCACGCCACCGGAGCCGGCCTGGATGAATACCTTCTGCCCCCTCTTCAACTTGGCGGTTTCGACCAGCGCCTGCCAGGCGGTCAAAGTGACCAGCGGGATCGAGGCCGCCTCCTGCATGCTCAGATTGGCGGGCTTGCGTGCAAGCGATCCTTCCTTGACGGCGATGTAGTCGGCAAAGCTGCCGATCCGGAAATCGTCCGGCCGTGCATAGACCTCGTCGCCCGGCTTGAACTGTCGCACACGCGGACCGACCCTGACCGCCTTGCCCGCGACATCATGGCCCAGCACGAGGGGCATGTGATAGGGCAGGATGAGCTTGAACTCCCCGCTCTTGATCTTGGCGTCGAGAAGATTGACGCCTGCCGCGTGGACCTGGACCAGGACCTCATCGTCCCGCAGTTCAGGCTCCGGTACCTCGGCGATCCGGCCGGTTTCCTTCTTGCCGTAGCGATCGATGATGAAGGCTTTCATGTGGTTCTAACTCCAAAGGGCCGCGGGAAGGCAGCGTAAAAAAGGGGCGCAGTTATATCGAAGCTTGGCTTCATCGCTCACGCCGCCAAGAACATCAGCGCCTTGGACACGAAGTGGGCGTGGTACTGGAAGATGCCGCCGTGGCCAGCGTCTTGGTAGATGACGAGCTGGGCATGGGGGATGCGGCGCGCCATCTCGTGGCTGAGCGCACTGGGCACCATGATGTCGTTGTCGCCGTTGGCGATCAGCACCGGCATGCGAAGACTGGCGAGGTCCTGCGACGCCCGTCGACCCCAGGCCTTGATCGCCTCCAGTTGGCGCAGGAACGCGCGTGGTGTCGGCCCGTTGTCGCGGCCGGTCTTGCGTTGCTTCAGCCTTTTCAGGAAGGCGCTCGCGGCCTGCCGGCCGTTGCTCGTCGAGGTGAAGAACAGATAGGTCTTGGGGTCGTGCAGCGTCAGCAGGCCCTTGAGCATCAGCGGCCAGGCCACGGCACCGACGCGATCGATGCCCTGGCCACCCGCCGGGCCGGTGCCCGTGAGGATGAGCTTGCGCACCAGCCCTGGTGCCTTCAGCGCTAGGTCCTGCGCCACGAAGCCACCGAGCGAGAAGCCGAGCAGATCGACCCGATCGAAACCCAGCGCGCGGATCAACGCGATGGTGTCGTGCGCCATCTCCTCCACGGTCGCCGGCGCGATGCCGCCGGATGCGCCGATGCCGCGGTAGTCGATGGCGATGACACGATGTCGGCGGCCCAGCCCATCGACGATGCGCGGGTCGAAGTTGTCCAGCACGGCGCCCCAGTGGTTGAGCAGGACCAGAGGGATGCCGTCTTCAGGGCCGAGTTCGCGGTAGGCGAAGCGGGTTCCACCGGCGTCGACCCAGCGGGTCTGCGCCCGGACATAGGCGCTTGCCGATTCGGAATCGAGGTTGACATTGGTCATGTCGTGACCTTGCACCTGGTCTTCACGCGTTGACGTCCACCACCGTGCGGCCGCGCACCTTGCCTTGAAGCAACTGGCCGGCCAGGCCCGGCACTTCGGCCAGGCCGACCAACTGCGTGGCGCGCGCAAGCTTGCCCAGGTCCAGATCGGTGGCCAGCCGTGCCCATGCCTGCAGCCGCAGGTCCCGCGGTGCATTCACCGAGTCGATGCCGGCCAGGGTCACGTTGCGCAGGATGAAGGGCAGCACCGAACCGGGCAGGTCCGCGCCCTGCGCGAGCCCGAAAGCCGCCACCGCGCCGCGGTAACGCGTCTGCGCCAGTACGTTGGCCAGCGTGTGGCTGCCCACCGAGTCGATCGCGCCGGCCCAGCGCTCCTTGGCGATCGGAGCGCCCGGCTCGGACAGTGTGCGGCGGTCGATGACCTCGGCCGCCCCCAGTTCACGCAGGTAGCCCGTCTCCTCGAGTCGCCCGGTCGAGGCGACCACGCGATAACCCAGCCTGGACAACAGAGCGATCGCGACGGCGCCTGCGCCACCACTGGCCCCGGTGACCAGCACCTCGCCTTGGTCTGGCGTCACGCCCGCATGTTCGAGCGCGAGCACGGACAGCATGGCGGTGTATCCCGCGGTGCCGATGGCCATGGCATCACGCGTCGAAAACGTGTTGGGCAGTTTGACCAACCAGTCGCCAGGCACACGCGCCTTCTGTGCAAACCCGCCATGGTGGCTCTGGCTCAGACCCCAGCCGTTGGCGACGACGCGCTCGCCCACCGCGAAGCCTGGGTGCGACGAGGCTTGCACAACGCCTGCGAAATCGATGCCCGGAATCAGCGGGAACTGCCGGATCACGGGCGCGTGGCCGCTGACCGCCATCGCGTCCTTGTAGTTCAGCGTCGAATAATCGATCGCGACGGTCACATTGCCCGGCATCAGGTCGCCCTCGTCGAAGTCGACCAACGCGGTGGAAATCGCATCGCCCATCTTGGTGGTCAGCAGTGCCTTGAATGTCATGCTCGTATCTCCTGTTGGGTTTTACCGGTCAGTCCTGCGCGAGATAACGCTCGGCCGCGTGTGCCTGGCGAATGTCGGAAAGCAGCCCTTGGCGCGCGCCATCCAGCGTATCCCAGCGCGCGGCCACGTGCAGCGGCGGGATCGTGACCAGTTCGCGGCGGTCGAAGCCGACCAGTGCCGCATCGACCAGTTCCTCCACGTCCATCAAGTCGGAAAGGGTGTTGACGTCGATGCCGGCACGATCCCAGATCTCGGTGCGCGTTCCGGCAGGCAACACGGCCTGCACGTAGACGCCCTTGGGCGACAACTCCAGGTGCATGCCTTGCGACAGGAACAGCACGAAAGCCTTGGTGGCGCCGTAGACCGTCATGCCGAACTCGGGCGCCAAACCCACCACCGAGCCGATGTTGACGATCGCGCCGGTGCCGGATTGCACGAACCGCGGCGCCACCGCGGCCGCGAGCCGCGTCAGTGCCGTGGTGTTGAGCGTGATCAGGCGCTCGATGCTCTCGCCGGTCTGCTGCACGAAGCCACCCGACTGGGCCATGCCGGCGTTGTTGATCAGCACGCCGATGCGCGCGTCGTCGCGCAGGCGAGTCTCCACCGCACCAATGTCGGCAGGCTGGGTCAGGTCGGCCGGCAGCACGTCAACGGTCACACCGCTGGCCTCACGCAGTCGCGCGGCCAGGGTCTCCAGGCGCGTCTTGTCACGTGCGACGAGCACGAGGTCGTGGCCACGGCGCGCGAAGCGCTCGGCATAGGTGGCACCGATGCCGCTGGAGGCGCCGGTGACGAGGACGGTTGGCAGGGTGGTCATGGGTGATTTCCTTTGCGAGAGTTGTGGTGGCGGGGGCAAGCAGAGGCCGGCTTCAACCGGCGATGCTTGGGTAGTCGGTGTAGCCCGCGGCACCACCGCCGTAGAGCGTGGCCGGGTTCATCTGCGCCAGCGCAGCGCCGGTTTTCAGGCGTTCGACCAGATCGGGGTTGCCGATAAACGGTCGGCCGAAGGCGAACAGGTCTGCCTTGCCTTCGTTGAGCCCGGCGGTAGCCAACTCCAGGCTGTAGCCGTTGTTCGCCAGATAGGTCTGCTTGAAGCGCCGGCGCAGCGACGCGTAGTCGAACGCTGCCGCGTCGCGCGGGCCTCCCGTCGCACCTTCGACCACGTGCAGGTAGACGATGCCCAGCGTATTTAGCTGCTCGGCGATGTAGTCGTACTGCGGCTGCGGATCGCTGCTGGTGATGCCACCCGCGGTCGACACGGGCGAGATGCGCACGCCGGTGCGTTCGGCACCGACTTGCTTCACCACGGCCGCGGCGACTTCCAGCAGCAGGCGCGCGCGGTTCTCGATCGAGCCGCCGTAGGCGTCGGTGCGCTGGTTGGCCCCGTCCTTGACGAACTGCTCCAGCAGATAGCCGTTGGCACCATGGATCTCCACACCATCGAAGCCAGCCGCAATGGCATTGGCCGCGGCCTGACGGAAGTCGTCCACGATACGCGGCAGTTCGCCCTGTTCCAGCGCGCGCGGCTCGGAAACGTCGGCAAATCCATTGTTGACGAAGACCTTGGTCGCTGCCCGGATCGCCGAGGGCGCCACCGGTGCGGCGCCGCCAGGCTGCAGGTCCACGTGTGAGACGCGTCCCACATGCCAAAGCTGCACGAAGATGCGCCCACCCTTGACATGCACGGCGTCGGTGACCTTGCGCCAGCCGGCGATTTGCGCCGGCGTGTACAGGCCGGGGGTGTCCTGGTAACCCTGCGCCTGGGCCGACACCTGCGTGGCCTCGGTGATGATCAGACCCGCCGAGGCACGCTGGGCGTAGTAGGTCGCGGCCAGTTCGTTGGGTACCAGCCCCGCGCCCGCACGGTTACGGGTCAGCGGCGCCATGACGATGCGGTTGGCCAGCATCAGGCTACCCAGGGCATGGGGTTCGAAGAGTGTTTTCTCGGTCATGTTGTTTCGGTTTCCTGGACTAGATGAATTCAATGATGACGATCATAATCCAATTCTTCTTTTTTTGATTATGATTAGCATCAATAAGAAAAGTCCCGCAGACGGGCATCAACCTATCGTGGAAACGAAATGAAGGTCACCAAGGCACAGGCGCAAGCCAACCGGGCACACGTTGTAGCAACGGCGTCCACGCTGTTTCGTGAGCACGGCTACGACGGGGTCGGCGTTGCCGATCTGATGGCCGCCGCTGGCTTTACGCACGGCGGCTTCTACAAGCACTTCCGCTCCAAGGTCGACTTGATGGCGGAATCGGCAGCCTGCGGCATCGCGCAGACCGTGGCGCTCACGGCTGGTGCCGACACCTCGGCGTTCCTGCAGCATTACCTCTCGCGCGAACACCGCGACAACCGCGCCGCCGGCTGCACCATGGCCGCGCTCGGAGGAGACGCTGTGCGTCAGCCGGAAGCGGTCCGGGCGACGTTTGCGGTAGGCATCGAGAGCCTGCTGGCGGCACTGCGGCCCGAGGGCGTTGCACCGGAGGATGCAGTGGCGGTCCAGGCACGAGCCAAGTCTCTCGACATCATGGCGCACGCGGTCGGCGCCATCATCATGTCGCGCGCCTGCCCCGATGACTCGCCCTTGGCCGACGAGTTTCTGGCGGCTTGCCGCGATAAGATTTTCGCTTCGCTGACTCGCCCCGTCAGCCCGCCCGCGTCGGCGCTCAAACCGTCGCGCAAGCGCAGAACGGATTGACCTCGCGAGTTCAGTGGACGACAGTCCCCGGAACGCAAGCAACACCAGCAACGCCAACGTCAGGCTCATCGACAGGACGATGCAGAAGGCTAGGTAGGTGGCCACTGGGAGCGCGGAGCCAAAGCCAATAGCGAGGGCTGCGCAGCCCATTTGCAGGAAACAAGCAGGGCCGAGGCGGCGCCCGACTGCTTTCCGAACGGCTGTAGCTTGATCGCGGTGCCAAGCGGAATGATCAATCCCATTTCCAGCAGCAAGAAGGTTAGTGCCGCCGAGAAGTAGCGGACGTCCTGCGGGGCACCACCCATAAGGTCGCCCCCAGCCTTGCAAGCTGTTGAACGCGCCACCCAGCAGCCGAGAGAAACCGGGTCTGCGGCCGTGGCCACCATGATCAGCGAGAGCGAGCGGGCGAAGGTTGTGCCGACGGCCTGCCCATTGCTGGGAACACCTTCTTTCAAAACAAACGAAGTTGTGCCATCAGGCTTGCTCGATGTCCAAGCCTGTCGCAACGTGCGTGACCCTCGCCCCGGGGCTGCTTGACCAGTTTCACCGCTTGCCCTTGGAACTCGTCCTTAAACGCTTTTCCTGTCCTTTGCCTGTTTACCTCCTGCACACAGCATGTCATTCGACGCGGCCCAGCTCGAAGTCGCTGGGCGTATGCGCTGCGGAGAGGTTGAGTGCAATGTCGGGATAGGCATTCGCGAAACCTTGCAGCCTTGACATCAGCCAGAGACTGGCGATGCTGGGCGCCGAGTGCACGTAGAGGCTGTTGCTCACGCCTTCCCGCAGATCTTCCGTTGCCGCGGCAATCGCCGACAGGGCGCCGCTAACCCTGGACAGGAACAGCTCCCCCGCGACGCTGATACGGACGCCATGTGCACTGCGTTCGAAGAGACGAATGTGTTGCTGCCAGCGATCACTTGACCACCCCTGCCAACTTCTGCTGACCATGAGGCATCCTTCTGCAGCCCTCACCAACCCTCAAAACTCTTGCTGTCTGGCCTGATCACCGATTTCTGGCGCATCTGGTCAAATTGGCATCGTCAACAACAGTCTAGGGAATCCGGGGCGATTCAGAGCTGGCCAGACCTGAACCGACTTTGCCGTCGAGCAATACGGGCTCCCCCGTAACTTTTTTGTTCACCAGGCCGAACAGCGGCTGGACGACGACCTGATCGAGCGCATCCGAAACTTCGATTCCAGCAATGGCCTGACGCTCACCCTGGCCGTCCAGCTGCCGCTGGCGGTGAAGGCGATGACCCCGTGAAACCGTTGCAGGCCCCGGTTCGAGAGGGCCAGGACCGCCGCAGGACCGAGGCCCGGTCTCACCGCGCGGTCGACCGCGGCTGCCTGGTCTGCCAGTCCTCTAGCCAGGCGGGCAGACGGTCGCTCTGCATCGGCCGGCCGATGAAATAGCCCTGCGCGATGTCGCAACCGATTTCCCGCAGCAGGGCCCAGTCGTCTTCGGTTTCCACGCCTTCGGCCACGGTGTGCAGACCCAGTCGCTGGGCCATGCCGATGCTGCCTTCGAGCATCGGAGGGATCAGCTGGTTGCCGCGGGCGTCGTGCACGAAGCCGCGGTCGATCTTCAACTCGGTGAAGGGCACGTCGCGCAGTTGCGCCAGCGAGGAGTGGCCGGTGCCGAAGTCGTCGATCGACAGGCCGAAACGCTGCATGCGCAGCCGCACCAGCGTCTCCAGCGCCGCCGACGACACGGCCATGACGCGGCTCTCCGTCACCTCCAGCATCAGATCCTGCGGCGACAGGCCGATGTGGCGGACCAGGGCTCCCAGCCGGGGCGCGAAGTCGGGGGCGCACAGGTTCTGCATCGATACGTTCACGGCCATCTGGATCCGCAGGCCGCTGCGGTGCCACAGCGCGAGCTGCTCCAGCGCCGCCTGCATCACCCACTCGGTCAGGGCGTCGATGGCACCGCATTCCTCGGCCAGGGCGATGAAGCGGTCGGGATAAACCAGGCCGTGGAGCGGGTGGTTCCAGCGCACCAGCGCCTCGACACCGGTCAGTCCGCCGCTGCGCAGATCGACCTTGGGCTGGTAGTGAAGCACCCACTGCGCACCGTCCTGCGCGACGCGCAGATCGTCGGCGCCATAGCCCGGATGCTCTGCGGCCACCGATGGCAGTGCCGCGGGCTGCCATTGGTCCAGCAGCGTGCGCAGCGCCGCACGGCTGGCGGGCTTCTCAAGCGCCCCCAGGATCAGCAGCGCGCGGCCGGCGAGCAGCTTCTGCACGGCATGGATGATGCGCGGGCCTTCGCCGCTGAGAAGGATCACGCCGCCGCGGAAGTCGCTTGCGCCGAGCCGGCGCAGAAATTCGAGACCGTCGACCTCGGGCATGTTCAGGTCGCAGATGACCACGTCCACGGCCACCTGCCGCTCGCCGAGAAGCCGCAGCGCCGCATCGGCGCTGGCCGCAGTGCCGATCATCATGTAGCCCATGCCGCGCAGCATGCGGGACTGCATGCCGAGCATGAAGGGGTCGTCGTCCACCAGGAGCAGGCTGGGCTGGCGGCGCGGCGCGGCGGCACGTGGCGGCACCTCTGCCGGGCCCAGGCCGAGGGGGAGCGTCGGGAGAAAGGGTGGCCAGATGTCGGGACCCTCATCAGACATGGCTGTCCTGGCGGGTCTCGAGGAAAGCGTGCACAGCGCGCAGCTCGCCGTGGAAGGTCGCCATCAGGGCCTCGAGCGAGCTGCCGCGCGGACTGCTGGTGGCGGCCTCTTCCAGGTCCGAACAGATGTCGCCGAGTCGGGCGGCACCGATGGTGCGCGCCGCCGACTTGAGCTTGTGGGCGATGTCGGCAATGGCCTGGACGGCGCCATGGGCCTGGGCGCGGGCCAGCGCGTGCGCCGAGTGCGCCGCGTTCGTGCGAAAGGCTTCCAGCACTTCCTGCATGACCTGCGCGTCGTGGCCTATGAGCTCAGACAGCACCGCGAGGTCCACGTGGCGGCCCGCCACCATGGTCTCCACCACGGGCAGGCTGGCGCCGAAGCGCGCCGGCACCGGCCGCAACCAGCGGTCAAGCGCGGTCTTCAGCTGCGCCAAGCGCACCGGCTTGGTCAGATAGCCGTCCATGCCGGCCTGGGTGCAACGGTGTTCCTCGTCGCGCAAGGCATTGGCGGTCAAGGCAATGATGGGCAGGCGCGGCCGAGCGTCGCCCTCCTCGGCCCGGATCGCTGTCGCCAGCGTATAGCCGTCCATCTCCGGCATGTGCAGGTCGGTCAGGAGCAAGGCGTGGCCGCCCCGGCGCCACTGGCCGAGCGCCTCCAGGCCATTGCCGGCCATTTCGGCGCGGTAGCCGAGCAGCGCCAGCTGCTTCACGAGCACCTGCTGGTTGATCTCGTTGTCTTCGGCCACCAGGATCAGGGGTTGGGCTGCCGACAGGGGTGTGGGCCGCCGGGGCGCCTCTTCGGTGGGGACGATGTCTGCCAACGCGTCGCGGTCGTCGCCGTCCTGCGGCGGCCGCGCCAGCAGCGCGACGCTGCGCAGGAAGACGGCGCGGTGCAGGCACTCCGCGTCCAGGCCGATCTGGTCGGGCTTGTGCCGGCGCGGGCGGCGGCGCCGGCCGGTCTCGATGACGACGAACGCCAGGACCATGCCGGGCCGCTGCAGGGCGACCGCGCGGCAAGCCGCGAGGACCGGATCGCTGCCCTCCGGGGGGTCGGCGATCACCACGACACAGCGGCCCGGCACGGCCGCATGCAGCCAGTCCAGCCCCTGCGCCAGGCTCGGCATGGTGCGGGCCGGGCAGCCCGCATGCGTCAGGTAGTCGGCCAGGTCGGCGGTCAGGCCGGCGGCACCGAACAAGATGCAGGTCAGCCCGGCCAAAGGCTTTTCCGCGTCGGCCGCGGCCGTGGCGCCGGCGTCGCCCGCTGCTGCCGTCATGGGCAGCCGCGCGGTGAACGTGGAGCCTTGCCCGATCTCGCTGCACACGCTGATGTTGCCGCGCATCAGCATCACCAGGCGCTGCGAGATGCTGAGGCCGAGCCCCGTGCCACCGAACCGCCGCGTCGTGCTTGCATCGGCCTGGGTGAACGGCGAAAACAGCCGCTCGACCGTCTCGGTGCGCATGCCGACCCCGTTGTCGGCCACCACCAGGTCCAGCATGTCGGCACCGCCACCGGCGCCGCTGGCCCTGCGCGCCCGCAAGGCCACCGACCCGGGCCGGACCTGCCCGCTGCTGAACTTGATCGCATTGCCCACCAGGTTCATCAGCACTTGGCGCAGCCGCGCCGGGTCACCCAGCATGCGCGCCGGCAGCCGCGGGTCGACGTACAGGTGCAGCGCCACCCCCTTGGTCTCCGACAGCCCGCGCAAGGCATCGCAGACGCTTTCGACCACGGCGGCCACGTCCATCGGTTCGTGGTCGATCGCGAACTGGCCGGCCTCGATCTTCGAGAAGTCGAGCACGTCGTCGACGATGGCCATCAACGCATAGGCCGACTCGCGCACCGTCTTCACGATGTCGCGCTGGTTCGGCCGCAAGTGGCTTTCCTCCAGCACATCGATCATCCCGATGACCCCGTTCATCGGTGTGCGGATCTCGTGGCTCATGGTCGCAAGGAAGGACGACTTGGCTCGGTTGGCCTGTTCGGCGAGCGCGCGGGCGCGCTCCAGCTCCAGCGTGCGGTGGCGCACGCGGTCCTCCAGCCCCGCGTTGAGCTCGCGCAGCACCTCCTCGTTGCGCCGCCGCTCGCTGATGTCGCGTTCGATCGAAACGAAGTGCGTGCAGCCCTCCCCCGTGGCGGCCACCGGTGTGATGTCGAGCTCGATCCAGTGCGGGCGGCCGCTCTTGGTGTACTTCACCATCTCAGCATGCACCGGTTCGAGCAGGGCGATCGCCGCGCCGATGCGCTCGATCACGGAGGCGTCGGTCGCCGGGCCATAACGCAGCACCGGCGACTTCCCGATCACGTCGCTGCGCTGGAAGCCTGTGAGGCGCACGAAGGCGTCGTTGACGAAGACGATGCGCAGCCCCTGCGGCAGCTGCGCCGGCTCCATGATGATCACGACCTCGTTCAACTGCGCCACACTGGCCTCGAGCAGGGTCAGCTGCTCGCGCGCGGCGCGGGCGGCGGTGACATCGCGGAAGTACACCGACAGACCGTCCTCCAGCGGATGGAAGTCGGCACCGAACCACTTCCCCATCGGCACATACCGCTCTTCGCAGCGGATGCCGGTCTCGCCGCCCATGGCGCGCCGGTACAGGGGCTCGAAGACGGAGCCCAGCGCATCGGGAAAGCATTCCCACAGCACGCATCCCATCAGCGACTCCCGCGTGCGTTCCCAAAGCCGCGCGGCCTCTCGGTTGACGTAGGTGAAGCGCCAGTTGTGGTCCAGGGCGAAGAAGCCGTCGGTGATGCTCTCGAGGGTGTCGCTCAGGCGCTCGGCCAGCTTCTGCGTCTGCAGTGTGGCCAGCTTGCGCTCGGTGATGTCCTGCAGTGCGCCCTGCAGCCGCACCACCCGCCCCCGCCCGTCGCGCACGGCCTCGCCGATGACCCGGACCCAGAAACGCCGCCCGGTGGCGGAGATCTTCTCGGCTTCGAGGTCGTAGCGCTGCCCCGATGCGATGCAGCGCTCGACGGCGTCGCGCACGCCGTTGCGGTGCTCCGACACAAACGAGGCCAGGCCCTCCTCCAGCGAAGGCCAGTAGCCGGCCGGCTCGTCATGCAGGCTGGCGACGAAGTCCGACCACTGCAGGCGCCGCAGGCCCAGGTCCAGCACCCAGCCGCCGACCTTGGCACTGCGTCCGGCCATGTCGAGCATGGCCTCGCTGTCGCGCAGTGCCTGGTGGAAGCGCGTCTCTTCGGTGATGTCGCGGGCGATGCCGATCACGCCGATCACCGCGCCCCGCGGATCGCGATAGGGCGCGAGCGAGGCCGAAAACAGGCGCCGGCCGTTCACCCCGGTGAGCCAGCGCTCGGTCGTCTGCACCGAGCCGGTTGCGGAAAACACGCGGTGGTCATCCATGAGACCGGCGGCCTCGCTTTCAGCGTACAGGCTGTGGTCGGTGTGGCCCAGGATCGCGTCGATCGGCCTGCCGGTGAAGGCCGCCAGGGCCTTGTTGCACAGCAGATAGCGGCCCAGCCCGTCCTTGACGTAGACGATGTCCGGGGTGCCGTCGGCGACGGCCTGGAGCAGCTCGGTACTGCGCTGTGTCGACTCCTCGGCCTGCGCGCGCGCGCTGACGTCGACGTGCATGACCACCGCGCCGGCATGCCGCCCGGGCTCCAGCGGCGTCGCCGTCATCACGAAGCGCCGTCGCTCGAACGGCGAGACGCAGGGGTATTCGAGCGAGAAGGACCGGCTCTCGCCAGCCAGCACCGCCCGCAGGCCTGCCGCCACCGTCCAGGCCTCGGCGGCGCCCGGCCCGGGTGGCAGGCCGCAGACATCGAGATAGTTCCAGCCCACGCCGTCGTGCGCGGCACGCAGGCCGTTCTCCCTGCCATAGCTGCGCCAGGCTTCGTTCACGGCGACGATCGTGCCGTCCGGGTCGAGCACCGCGATGTGGGCGGGCAGCGCGTTCAACAGCGCGTTCTGTTTGCCGGCCTCCTGCAGCCGCATCTGGTCCTGCGCCTCGCGCAGCACGAAGACGCGGCCGGATTTGTCCGCCACGGTGTCGACCTCACCCTCGGTCAGCGCCGCGATCTGCCGCTCGGCTTGGTGCAGCGTCTCGATCAGCGCCTGCATGCGTGCGTAGCGGCCCGGATCTTCTGGTGGGAGCGAGGAATTCATGGCTTGGCCGACTTTCTGATGGGCTCCTGCGGGGTTTCGCGGTGTCGGAGCCGGGGCAGGCCGGCGGCGGAGGCAAAGCCCTGGCGCATGGGACTAGGCCCAACCTTAGTCCTCGGCGCGGCCATCCACGGTAGGACGGAACGCGTATCCCGGAGCGCCTCCCATCGCGAAGTGGCTTACCGGCCGCCGGCGCCGAAGCGGTAGACCAGGCCGACCGTCACCATGTCCACGTCGCCACGGTTGCCCACGGCATCCCGGATGCGGTAGCGCTCGATTTCCGTGCGCAGCGAAAGTGCCGACGTCATGGCGTACTGGACGCCGAGGCCGAGCTTCCAGTTCGCCGAGTGCTCGCTCGGGCTGGGGTTGTTCACCACCACCAGCCCGGTCGAGCTGAACTTGTCGCGGGTGTCGACATAGGTGAGGCCGCTGCGTGCGAGCACCGACAGCCTGGCGGTGACGGGCAGCGTGCCGACCAGGTCCAGATTCAGCCCGCGCAGCCTGGCATCGCCGGTCAGGGTGCCGGTGGGCGTGGTCGCCGCGGTGTAGCCGAACTTGCCCAGGCTGAAGTAGCCGCCTTCCAGGGCGAAATTCTCATTGAGCCGGTAGCCCCCGAACATCTTGTAGCCGAAGGCATGTTCGCGGTCGCTGATCGACGAGGCGAAGCCATTGGCGGACAGGTTGCGGCCGATGCGCTCGTCGTCAATCGTGGCACGGGCCTGGCCCATGCCGACACCGCCGTACCAGGGGCTGGCGCCGTCGACGACCTGGGCGAACAAGGGGGCTGCGCTGGCAGCGAGGGCCAGGACGACGAGCGCCCTGGCGGTAAGGTGGTATTTCATTTCGGACCTTTTGGATCATCGGGGCCGGCCCCATCGGGCCAGCCCCGGGTGGGCTTAGTTGCAGCCTGCGGGGGCCTGGAGATGACCGGGCAGCGAGACGGTGTTGGTGTCGAACACCAGAGCGCCCGAGGTGAAGGCACCGGCGAACATGCGGCCGCACGACACGGCGCTGGTCTGCAGGGTGATATCCGCGCCGGCCAGGACGTTGCCGTACCACTCGGCGTAGTTGCCTATGGTGGCCGAGGAGCCGGCCTGCCAGAACACGTTCGATGCCTTCGCGCCGTTCACCAGGACGATGCGGGTGTGCGGAGCGGGCGATGGCGCACCCGGCAATGCAGTGATGGCGCTGCCGGCCTGGAACACGAACACGGCATTCGGATTGCCCTGGGCGTCCAGCGTGACATCGCCGGCCACGGTGAGGGTGGAGCCCGAGGTGTAGGTGCCCGCGACGAAGTAGTTCAGCCCGGCGACCATCACGTTGCCCGACGGGGCGCCGATGCTGGTGGTGGCCAGCGGCGTGCCGCCGCCAAGGGAGCCCGCCGCCGGCGGACCCGCCGGCGGGGTGATGGCCAGGTAAGCGGCGCGCAGCGCGTCCGTCACCTGCTGGGCGCGTGTCGTATTCGGAAAGGTCGGGGTCACGACCGTGCCGTTGATGCCAGGCGTCGCGCCGCCGCAGAGGCCGAAGACGCCGCTGCCGCCCACGGGAACCGAGTTGCAGGTGTCGTTCGGGTTGAGCACCGCATCGCCGTTGATCAAGGTGGCGCCGGTGTTGGCCACCCCCGCCGTCGCGGAAAGGGCGAACGAGGCGGCCGCGCCGAAATTCACCGGCGGCGGCACCACGATGGGCAGCGCTGCCGTCTTGAAGTTCCAGGCCACGGCGCACACCAGGGCCGGCGCGGGGCTCGGCGTGTCGAGCACCACGAGGTAGTTGGTGTTGGCCGCCAGCGGAGCGGCGGTGACCAGCACCGCCGTGCCGGCAACGGCGTCGTAGCTGACGGAAGCCGGTGTCAGCGGCGGCTGCCCGGTCTGCGCCATCCGGAAGGTGCTGGCGTTGATCGTCGCCGGGTCCACGGTGCCGGCTAACGTCGCGGTGACGCGCTTGCCCCCATTGGCGACGGCCGTCGTGCTGGTGGGCGCATTCTGATTGCCGTCGGTCGGGTCGGTGAAGGTCACCGTCACGGGGCAGGCGGTGGGCTGAACGACCGGGGGCACCACGGGTGGAACCACCGCGGGGCCGCCGGGCAAGACGACGGGCGGCACCACGGGAGGCGCGACGGCACCGGGTGGCGCCACCAGCACCGGCTTCACGTCGGCACCCAGAATGGGAGCCTGACCACCGCCGCCTCCGCAGCCCGACAACGAGACCGCGAGGGACAGGGTGACGTACAGCGCCAGCTTCGGCGGTGCCCATTTTAGTTTTTGCATAACTTGCTTCCAGGTGAAACGGTGCGCGACGGCCGGCCGGGGCGGCCGACATGAGGGTGCGAGCTTCAATGATGGGCGCCAACGCGGCAATACGTGCGGGCACGTACACGCCACGCAGGCGGCCTGCCCGGCCTTCAGGCGCCGTAGTTCATGCGGACCAGGTCGGCCAGGTGCGCTGCCGCCATCTTGGTCATTACCCGTGTGCGGTGGATCTCGATGGTGCGAAAGCTGCAGCCCAGCTCGATCGCCATCAGCTTGCTGGTCATGCCGGTGACCATCAGGTCATGCACTTCCCGCTCACGCGGGGTCAGGGTCTCGAGCCGTTGAGGATGGTCGTCCGGCGGGCCGCCCGCGTCCGGCGGCGATGGCAAGCCGGCCGCGCCGGTACCGAAAGCCATTTCCACGCGCTGCACCAGCTCGGCGGCGACGAAAGGCTTTTCCAGAAAGTCCACCGCGCCGGCGCGCAGGGCTGCCACGGCGACGGGAATGTCGGACGTGCCGGACAGGAACACCACAGGCAGTTCGATGCCCCGCAGATTGAGCATCGACTGCAGTTCCAGGCCGGAGACCGCCGGCATCCGCACGTCGAGCAACAGCACAGCCGGCCGACTCAGGTCGGCATCGCCGAAAAGCGCACTGGCCGAATCGAACATCTCGACATGAAAGCCGGCGTTGCTCAACACCCGGTGCAGGACGAGCCGCATGACGGCGTCGTCGTCCACCACCAGAACCCGGGGCGCCGCGCCCAGTGCACGCTCACGGCAGGGGTCGGCACCGGCCCAGGATGGGAGCGCAGATGGGAGTATGGTTTTGCGCATGTTCGAGGATGCATCGTGGCACTCTGCCGGCGGCGTAGGATGGCGCGCCGCTTACACAGGGATGGAGGTGCTGAACAGCGCTTCGGCGATGGGTACGTCAGCGCCAGACGACCGAAGCTGGGGTGGACGCGGACAACGTCGGAAATTCCCTACACGACACCCTGAATCCCACCGACACCACAGGCGTGCCAGTCGCGAAGAATTACTGTCTGGCGATGAAGGAGAGAACATGCCCGATCCAAGCAAGAGTTTGATCGATCTCGAGACCCGTTTCTGGCAGTCCATGGTCGACAACGAAACCGCCGTCGCCCTCGGTTTGCTGACCGAGCCTTCGATGATGGTGAGTGCGCATGGCGCCATGCAGTTCGACCACGCGGCCTACCGCAAGATGGCCGAGCAGGGCAAGATGGTGGTCAAGTCGTACGCGTTCAGCGACATGCAGGTACAGTTTCCCAATGAGACCACGGCCATCGTGAGCTACAAGGTCAGGCAGGGCATCGCAGAGCGAGACAAGAGCGAGGTCACCTTCCAGGAGATGGTCGACAGCTCGACCTGGGTGCAGGTTGGCTCGTCGTGGCGTTGCGCCCTGCATACCGAGGCGCCGCTGGCCTCGGCGGGGAAGTAGGCGGCAGCAGGCGGGGACGGCCGCACGCCGCTTTGCGACCAACGCAAATGACGGCAGCGGATGAGCTAGCGCGTCTTTCTTCGTTGGCGACCACCGCCACGTGGCTTAAGCTGTGTGAAAGCAACGCCGCTGCTCCCACCACCGCGCGGCCTTCCTGCTGCCGCTTGTCTCCTGGCCCTCTAGGGCAGGTTCACCCCACCGGAAACATCCGGTGGGGCTTTTTAGGGTGGCCCCGGCTCGCGCGCGCACGGGTTGCACAACTACACCCTGCTCTGGATTTCGCCCGCAAAATGCCAGCCATGCCGTGCATCCTCCCCATCGACTTCACCGCGCCCTCGATCGACGTGGCCCGCGCACTGATCGGCATGGTGCTGCTGGTCGATGACGTGGGCGGGCGCATCGTCGAGACCGAAGCCTACGACGCCAGCGAGCCGGCCTCGCACAGCTTCCGCGGCCCGTCGCTGCGCAACGCGAGCCTGTTCGGCCCACCCGGCCATGCCTATGTGTACCGCTCCTACGGCATCCACTGGTGCCTCAACTTCGTCTGCGGCGAAACCGGCCATGGCGCCGGGGTGTTGATCCGTGCGCTGGAGCCCACGCGGGGCATCGAGGCCATGCGCACGCGCCGCGGGCTGGTCGACGAGCGGCTGCTGTGCTCCGGCCCGGGACGACTCGGGCAGGCCTTGGGCATCGACCGTTCGCACGACGGCCTGCCGCTGGACCGGCCGCCCTTCGAGCTGCATCCCGCGTCCGGCGCGGCCGAGGTGTCGGTGGGCGTTCGCGTCGGCATCTCGAAAGCCCGGGACATGCCCTGGCGCTTCGGGCTGTCCGGCTCGCGGTTCGTCAGCCGGCGGTTCGTATGAGCGCCGCACGGCCCCCAGGAAGCGCGCAGCACGAAGGTATCCAAGTGACCGAGGCTGCGCGCAGAGGGTGCATCGGCAGCGCCGAGATCCTACGCTGAAGGTATCCGCCGAATGCTGGCAGTGAATCGCGCCCACGACCGTTGATGCCGACAACGTGGTTGGGATCAACGGCACCTCGGCTGGGTGATTCATGATCAACTGAATTCCCGCTTGGTCCGTGCAAGAGCGCACCGGCACGCGAGGCTGTCGGTCAATGCATGGGCCGCCCGAGCCGTCGGCTTGCCTTTGAGATGGCGTAGTTCACCAGACAATACAGCACGGCTACAACGAGGTACACCGGCACCAGGGCGTGGTAGTTGGCGATGAGCACCTTGGCGTTCTGCATCAGCTCGCCGTAGGTCACGACGTAGCCGAAAGTGGTGTCCTTGACGACGATCACCAGTTGCGCGACCAGGGCCGGCACAATGTAACGCAAGGCCTGAGGGAAGACGATCAGGAAGAAGACCTGGGCTTCGGTCAGCCCCAAGCTTCGCGCGGCATCGGTCTGCCCGCGTGGAACGGCGAGCACACCCGCGCGGTACACCTCGGCCACCACTGCAGCGGTGCTCAGGGCGATGGGCAAGGTCAACATCCAGTACGTGCTGAGCTTGATCCCCGCCGACGGAAGCACCAGAAAACACACGTAGATCAGCAGCAGCGTGGGCACGCCACGCAGGAACTCGATGACTGCGATGCTCGGATAACGCGCGAGCCGCAACGGAGACAGGCGTCCGAGCAGCAGGACCAGCCCGAGAGCCAGGGCGATCACGGCGGCCATCGCCGCCGATGCCAATGTGCCGAGCAAGCCCGAGGCCAGGAAGGCCCAGGTGGTCGGCCAGGCGAAAAATTTCCAGAGGCGCGCCTCGAACTGCCCTGCGCCATGGAACCGCATCACCACGCCCATGGCCAGCAGGAGCAGCACGGCCGCGGCAGTCATGCTCACGGCCCTGGTGGTGGTCTGGGCCTCGGGGCCCGGATCACCAAACAGGATGTCTTCCAGAGGGCGGCTCATCGCAGTATCCGCACCTTCTTTTCCAGCGTCGCACCAGCCCAGGCGATGAGCAGCCCCGTGGCCACGTACAGCGCGGCGGCTACCGCAAAGGCCGGCATGCCTGCGGCGGAGTCGTTGGCGATCTTGGCAACGAGCGCCGTAAGTTCCCGGCCCGGGAACGGCACCTGCGATGCCAGCGAGGTCGATAACATCAGCGCAATGAGCAGCGAAGTCATCGGCTGCACCACCGCGCGCAGAGCCTGCGGCAATATCACCGCGGAGATGATGCGCATCGGACGCATGCCCAGACTGAGTGCCGCTTCCACTTGGCCCCCATCGACGGTGTTGATGCCTGCACGCAGGTAGTCCGCTGTGAACGCGGAACAGACCAGGGTCAATGTCAGGATCACGCTGGGCTCGTAGTCGATCAGGACCTGGAGATCGGGCAATGCGAACACGATGAAGATCAGGAGTGCTGCGCTGGGAATGTTGCGGAAGATCTCGACGTAGCCGGTCAGGACGAAGCGCAGTGGCCGCAGCGGGAACAGCCGAAGCACCGTCACGGCCAGGCCCAGCGCGAAGCCCGCCACGAATGACACCGCCGTAAGCTTCCATGTGAGCAAAAGGGCCTGCCCAAAGGCAGGCCCGTAGTCGGCCAGGAGCCGCGAAACACTGCCCATTGGTCAGGGGAGCGATGGCGGCGTTGGAACGGCCGTGCTGCCGGTGCGCTGCCCAATGGACACGGTCCAAAGCTTCGCCCAGGTGCCGTCGGCTTCAATCTTCTTCAGGAAGGCATTGATGAAGGCCACGCCGTCTGAACCCTTGGGAAGGCCGACGCCATAGGGATCCTGCGCACCAAAGGGTGCGCCGGCCAGTTGCGCGTCACCCGCCCCCAGGCTCAGCGCGTTCAGCAGCAACGTGTAATCCGTCACGTAGGCTTCCACGCGCCCCTGGCGCAGTGCGTCGAGGGCTTCCTGGTGCGTCTGGAACTCCTGCACGGAAGCCTTGGGCGCGAATTGCGCCAGGATCGCTGGCCCGGTGGATCCGGCCTGGGTGGCGGTCTTCTTGCCCGCCAGGTCGTTGTACGACTGGATCGTCTTGTTGTTCGACTTGACCAGCACCCCAGCCTGGGAGGTATAGTAAGGACCCGCGAAGGAGATCTTCTCGGCACGGGCAGGGGTGATGGAGTAGGTGGCAATCACAACGTCCACCTGGTCGTTGATGAGTACCTGTTCGCGTGTCGACGAGGTGACCTGTGTGAACTGGTACTTGGCTCCATCGCCCAGGATGTAGCGGGTGATGAGCTGGGCCAGACCTGCGTCGAAACCGCGGATCTTGCCATCCTTCTCGTTGAGCAACGAGAAAAGATTAGAGGTTTGGGTACTACCGAGGCGCAGGGTGCCGGCCTGCTTGATCCTAGTGGCCCAAGTGCTCGACGCGATGGTCGCCGCGTCGGCGACGGGGCCCTGCGCGACCAGTGCGTCAAACGCCCCCGTGTTGATCGGTGTGCCCTGTGCGAAAAGCGGTGCACCACTCACGATCGCCAGTGCAGCCACGGTGGATTTCAGGATGGTTTGGATCGACATGCATGCCTCTTGGATGGGGTGTGAAGTGCGCCAATATAAGGTACTTGATATAGCAGTTGGGAATATACATACTGCTTGACCGACGCGTCCGCGTTTTTTGGCGCGATGCAGATCGGCTAGACCAGGCGGATAGAAATTGAAAAGCCCCGCACATGGCGGACTTCGCGTCCCCCTCATCGCACAGAGTTGGCTACACTCCGCCCCTCTGTGCCGATGCGTGCGCTCAATTTGGGCCGACAGGCAACGCCGGGAGTGTCGGCCTTCAGGACACAAGCCCGACACACTTCTGCCACGAATTCGCAGCCGTTTAGACGACACTGCGCCGTTGTGCAATTGAATGGCTTCGACATGAACTCCTCGAACCCACCTGGGACGCCAGAGGTGCCACTTCTCTGCGCAACCGCGACGAGCAGCTCCAGCTGGCTCCCGTCTACGCCTTCAACTTAGCGTCAATCCTTTTCCAGGGATCTCATGCCCGGTATCACACCCTCAAATTTCATCGAACTGCAAGCCTCGTCACCTGCGCCGGCCTGCGATGGCTGCGCTCATGGTGAGCGTCTCGGCTTTTCTTTCAGCTTTGCCTACCAGCCCATCATCGACGCCACCACCGGCGGCATCTACGCCCACGAGGCTTTGGTGCGCGGGCCAGCCGGTGAGCCCGCGCCGACCATCCTGTCGCGTGTCAACAAGGAAAACCGGTACCGGTTCGACCAAGCGTGCCGGGTCAAGGCCATCAAAACGGCCGCCGCGCTGGCGATGCCGACAATGCTGTCCATCAACTTCATGCCGAATGCGATCTACAAGCCCGAGGTGTGCATCCGCGCCACGCTCGAGGCGGCGCGCACCCATGGCTTTGCAGTCGATCGACTCATCTTCGAGACGGTCGAAGGCGAGCGCGTCAGCGATGCGAAATGGCTCGCCGAGGTTTTGCACGAGTACCAACGCATTGGCTTCCAGACGGCCATCGACGATTTTGGTGCCGGCTTTGCAGGCCTGAACCTGCTCGCGGATTTCCAGCCTGACATCGTGAAGCTGGACATGGACTTGGTACGACATATCGATCAGAGTCCGGCCCGGCGGGCCATCGTGCGAGGCGTGGCGCGCATCTGCGAGGAACTCGGCATCAAGGTCATCGGCGAAGGCGTCGAGACCATCGAAGAAAGCGCTTGCCTGCAGGATCTTGGCATTCACCTGCTCCAGGGCTATCTGTTCAGCAAACCTTTGTTCGAGGGCTGTTTGCGAGCCGGGGAGGCTCACTGGCAGTCCCGGGCCTGAACATGGTGCAACGGGGTCGTGTATCAACGGCCGTCGGCCGACGTGTGAAGAATGCACCCTTCGATCGAAGGATTCCCCGGCCAGGCTTGCTGGACCCGATGACAAAGGATTTACCCGCGCAGCGATTCAAAGTATTCGCCCTATGATGGGTCACACTCAGGGGCAATGGCATGCGAAAACTTGTGTTTGTCAGCGACGACTACGACGGCCTCGCGGCCCTGATGGCGGAGTTCCTGAAGCGCCGCACCGATTGGGATGCCGCGGCAATGAAGGATGGTGCCGAGGTGTTGGAAGAGGCCCGCCGCCGCCGTCCGGATATCTGCATCCTGGACATCGACATGCCACGGATCGGTGGCATCCAGGCTGCCCGGGAGCTTCGCCGCATGTTCCCCGGCGACACGCCCTTGTTGGTTGGAATGTCCGGCATCGCGCCGTTGGCCACACTCTCGGGCGTTTTCGACCATGTATTCGCAAAACCCCTGGATATCGAAGAGTTGGTCAGGCGTATTGATCCAAGTCAGGACTTGATGATTTGATCTGGGTCCTTGCCACAACGGCTGCACCACAACCCGCTTCGGCGGGTTTTATTTTGGACGCTGCACCCTGTTTCGGCGTCACCTCTCCGTACCGGTAGAGGGAAGCCATGCTGCACAGCCGTTGAAGCATTGGGTACCGCGTCATCCGGTAGGAGCGCGCCATGGCATCTCCGCAGATCAGGCGGTTGGACTGGCATTGAGAGGTGTTTATGACACAAAGTTCACAGACACGCCGCCGTGACGCAGTAGAAAATACCTATCGGTCACTTTGCGACCGAAAATTTTCAAATAAAGCCATTCGCAATAGAATTGCTGGCAACTCAACGCCAACCAAATGAATGCGTGTGACGCCCATCTCTGAATTGCCAACACTTCTCATCGACTCAGCCATGAACCTGCGCCAATTCCTGACAGCTTTGTTCACATTCAAACGCGCGTCGCCTCGCCGGCAACTCGAAGCCCTGTATCGCAATCAGGCTGTGATCGAATTCCTGCCCAACGGGGCGGTGGTCCACGCCAATCCGAAGTTCCTGGCGCTGATGGGTTATTCGTTGGATGAGATCAAGGGCCAACATCACCGAATCTTTGTCGATCGGCAGGAACATCATTCGCCGGACTACGCTGCCTTTTGGAATCGGCTGCGCAGTGGCGAGGCCTTCTTGGGCCGCTGTCGACGCCTGACCGGCGACGGACGCGAGGTCTGGCTGCAGGCCAATTACAGTCCCATCCTCGACGGAGCCGGCCGCGTCGTGCGCATCGTCAAGTACGCCATGGATATCTCGGCGCAGGTGCTGCGCGATTCGGAGATCGACAGCCAGCTGGATGCCGTGGGCCGAGCCCAGGCCGTGATCGAATTCGATCTCCAAGGCCGCATCCTCCGGGCCAACCGCAACTTCCTGGACGCCCTCGGCTATCGCGAGGAAAGCGACATCGTCGGTCAGCACCACAGCATGTTTGTTTCCGCCGAGGAACGCCAGAGTGCGGAATACCGTGCCTTCTGGCAGCATCTAGGACGAGGACAGTTCCACCAGGGCCAGTTCGCCCGCATCGGGCGCGCCGGCAATGTCGTGTGGATCGAGGCGAACTACAGCCCCGTGCTCGACCACGCAGGGCGGCCGTTCAAGGTGGTGAAGTACGCTACCGACATCACGCAGCGCTTCGAGGCCACGCGCATGGTCCAGGGCGCCTTTGAGGAATTGCAGAGACTGGTCAAGCAGAGTGCGATCCAGGCCAGCGATGCGCATTCCCACACCCAACAGGTTGCCAGTGTGGCGAGCAAGGGAGCCGATGCTTCGGTCGCCGCGGTGGCGACCATGCAGCACATCCATCAAGACTCCAAGCGCATCTCGGAAATTGTCGGCCTCATCGATGGCATCGCCTTTCAGACCAATCTTCTGGCGCTGAACGCAGCCGTGGAAGCCGCCCGTGCGGGCGAGCAAGGCCGGGGCTTTGCGGTGGTCGCAGGTGAAGTGCGCGGCCTGGCCCGGCGCAGCGCCGACGCCGCCCGGGAAATCAAGGACCTGATCTCGGCTTCGTCGCAGCGCGTGGCCATCGGCAACGCCAAGGTGCAGGAGTCCGGCCGCGTCATGCAGCAGATCCAGCAGTCGGCCCAGCAGGCGTCGGTGATCATGGCCGCCATCGTCGACGCGTCGCATACGCAGGAAATCCGGCTCGGTGCAGTCAACCATGCGATGGCGCAACTCGATGCAGCCGCGAGCTGATTTGAGCCATGACAACGGCGAGCAATCGCCAAAGCACAAGGGCCCGATGTGAAGAACGGCGAAGGTGATGAGCAAACACGATGCCGGCATCAGATCCAAGTTTTAGCCGCCCCCAGCCAGTTCACACTTCAATCACAATTTTTCAGTCGACTTTGCCTACATTTGCTTCACCGCAGCAAAACCTTCTGACCCATCCGGATACCGAAGCCGCTGCAGCCATGCTCCAAAAGCACATCACAAAGGCTGTTCCGAAATGAAGTTCCGCAATCTACGCATTCGCACCAGGCTCAGTCTCGCTTTCGGTGGTCTGGCCCTGTTGGTGCTGACGGTGGCCGCGTTGTCGCTTTACGCGCTGGCCGAGGCCAACGCCCGCTTCACCGGCTTCACCGACGGCATGAACGCCCGGGCCACCGTGGCTGCCCATGTGCGCGCTGCAGTGGACGATCGTGCCATCGCCGCGCGCAACCTCGTGCTGGTCACCAAGGATACCGACCTCACTCTTGAAAAGACCGCTGTGAGCGCCGCCCACAAGGACGTGCAGACGAGCCTCGCCAAGCTCAACGAGATGATCGCCGCCGACCCCCGCGTGTCCGACCAGGCGCGCAAACTGGTGGCCGACATCGACAGGGTCGAACAAGCCTACGGTCCGGTGGCGCTGGCCATCGTCGACCTGGTGCTGAATGGCCAACGCGAGCAAGCCGTGACCCGCATGAACGACGACTGCCGCCCGCTTCTGGCAGCGTTGGTACAGGCCACCAACGCCTATGCGCGTTTCACCGAAGGCCGCACCCAGGAACTGCGGCAAAAGGCCGTGGCCGACTTTGAGCAGCAACGCAACCTGCTCGCGGCCCTGTGCCTGTTGGCCGTGGCCGTCGCCATCGTGGGCGGCTGGCGCATCACGCTGAGCATCACCGGTCCGCTGAACTTTGCCGTGGAAGCCACCGATCGCATCGCCGCCGGCGATCTGAGCGCCAACATCGAAGCGACAACGAGCGACGAGACCGGCCGCCTGCTGGCTGGCCTGCAACGCATGCAGCAAAGCTTGGTGGACACGGTGAGAGCGGTGCGGGGCAATGCCGACAGCGTGTCCGTCGCGAGCTCCGAAATCGCCCAGGGCAACAGCGACCTCAGCATGCGCACCGAACAACAGGCCTCGGCCCTGCAGCAGACCGCGGCTTCGATGGAAGAGCTCGGCAGCACCGTGGCAACCAACGCCGACAACGCACGCCAGGCCGGCCGGCTGGCGGTTGCGGCTTCCGACGTCGCAGTCAAGGGCGGCGACGTGGTCGGCCAGGTGGTGGAGACCATGAAAGACATCAACGACAGCTCACGGCAGATCGCAGACATCATCGGCGTGATCGACGGCATCGCGTTCCAGACCAACATCCTGGCCCTGAACGCCGCCGTGGAAGCCGCCCGTGCCGGTGAACAGGGTCGCGGCTTCGCCGTGGTGGCCAGCGAAGTGCGCAGCCTGGCGCAACGCAGCGCCCAGGCGGCCAAGGAAATCAAGACGCTGATCACCACGAGCGTGCAGCAAGTGGACCAGGGCACTAGCCTCGTGGACCGCGCCGGACTCACCATGCAGGAGATCGTCGTTTCGGTGAAGCGGGTCTCCGACATCATGGCTGAAATCAGCGCGGCCAGCGCCGAACAAAGCACGGCCGTGAGCCAGGTCGGCGAGGCCGTGAGCCAGATGGACCAGGCCACGCAGCAGAACGCCGCGCTGGTGGAGCAAAGCGCCGCTGCGGCGTCCAGCCTGAAGACGCAGGCCGAGCAACTGGTGCAGGCCGTGGCCGTCTTTCAGCTCTCTGCCGAAGTCAACTCAGCGCCGCGTTACACGTCGCGACCTGTCGCCGCTCAGGGGGACGCGCGCCTCTCCAGCAACAACTCCACGTTCGGAGCCATCGAGCGCCGCAGCCCACAACGCGCCAAGAACGTGACACGCCTTCAGCCGACGGCCAAGTCCGGCACGACAGCCAAGGCTCTCACTTCGCTCCCTAGCCAGGGCGCCAAACTGCGCACCGGTACTGACGACTGGACCAGCTTCTGACCCGGTATCGACCGCCACGGGCGATGATCCTGATGAATCCCGCCCTGGAGTGCGACGGTGCGAACTCGCGGGTGCGCCGGTCCGCAGGCTGCGGCAAGACAATCGCCGGTTCCCGCCGATGGTCGCCGCATGGAAGACGCGGCAGGCCTGCGCTTTGTGGTCCTCGGCTTGCATGCAGTCCTCGATGGCGTATCGCAAGTGACTCACGAGATCTGGGGACATGCAGGCGCCTTGGTCCTGCTCGACCAGGGCCCGTTCCATCTGCCGCAGTTGAGCTGACCGTGCGTGATCGTCCGCCCGGGTCGCGACATTCCGGCAGTGGCGAACGGCGCGGCGGAGCTTGATGCGGCGAGCATGCGGATTCCCCTTGAGCCTCCGTTGGTTTCCCGCGCACTTTGCATGACATGAGCCTTCGTCTCACCTATTGAGACGAGAGGTTGACAATCGTCCCGGGAGCGCGAACCATGGCGGCGAAGAAGAAAGGGCCTCCATGTCGAGCCGCACCCACGTTTCCGTCGATGCCATCAGCCCTGCTCAACGCCTGCATGCCTGGCACGATCTGGTAAGCGCCCATGTCGGCCGCACACCTGAAACCCTTCGGCAGGGAGATCCGGCGCGGTGGGAGCCACTTGCGGGCCAGCCCTTCTTGGCGAGCCTGGAGTACGGCATGCTGGGCGCCACCGGCCTGTGCCGGCTGGTCGCCACGCCGCACCGTTTCACGCGCTCCGCCGACGCCCCTTCGCCAGTGGCCTCGGGCCCGCTGATGCTGGTGGTGCAGCAGAAGGCAAGTTCCTTTTTCGAGCAGGACGGGCGTGCGGGTACGCTGGCCCCGGGCGACTGGTGCATCGTCGACGCCGCGCGACCATTCGTCATCGACCATCCTTCGGGCTGCGACCAGATCATCCTGACCCCGCCCAGGCCCGCCGACCCGGGCGTGGCCGACCTGATCGCGCGGGCCCGCGCACGGCGCTGCAACGGGCACCAGGGCGCCTCGCGGCTGGTCAACACCCTGCTCAGCGAAGCCTACGGGCAGTTCGACCGCCTGCCGCCGTCCACCGCGGGGCAACTGGCCGATACCATCGCCTCGCTGGCCTGGTACGCCTTGCAGGAAGCCTGTGAAACGCCCGCCGGCGAGACGGTGCGCGACACGCTGCGCAACCGCCTCAAGGCCTTCATCGACACGCACCTGGCCGAGACGGACCTGTCGGTGGAGGCCGTCGCGCAGGGTTGCGGCTGCTCGGTGCGCAGTGTGCACCGGGCCTTCGCCGAGGACGCGCTCGGTTCGGTTTCCGCCTACATCTGGCACCGACGCGTAGCGCAGTGTGCCGGGGAACTCCGGAACCCAGCCCATGCCGCCCGGTCGGTGACCGACATCGCCATGGGCTGGGGCTTTACCAGCTCGTCGCACTTCAGCCGGCTGTTCAGGCGCAGCCTCGGGGTTTCGCCCAAGACCTACCGGCACGACCGGTAACGCTCCGGCGCGCGGGCGAAGCGGCCGTCGCCGCCGCGCCCGCCGCCTAGGGTTAACGTTGACGACGCCACGGCGCATCCAGTCAACCGTGGCATTTGCGGGCAAGTCTCCGGACGGCCCAGCCCCTACGCTCCATGCCAGCGACTTCACCGCACTTTCGCGGGTGAAGTCAGCCGATGGAGACAACACAGAATGACTGCATATCCCTCGCTGCGTGGCGTGCCACGCCTTGCCTGCATGGCACTGCTGCCCCTGCTGGGCGGCCATGCGCTCGCGCAATCGCCATCGATCAGCCAGCCTGGCGGCCTGAACCTGGGCGTCACCAGCTTCTACGACGGTTTTTCAGGCCCCCCGGGCTGGGCCTGGCAGACCACGGTGCGGCATTCGAGCGCCAACAAGATCGTGGACGCCAACGGCCATGCGAACCCCGTGTTCGCGGATCCGAAGATCAACAGCACGGTGGTCGTCAATCAGCTGTCCCACGCCATGCCGACCTCGATCCAGGGCTGGCGCCCGGGCTTCATGGCGATCCTGCCGGTCGTCTCGCTCGACAGCAGCTTCGGCCCGGGACCGTCGCTGAAGGACGGGGGCACGGGGCTCGCGGACATGACGCTGGAAGCGTCCCTGCAGTCCGAACCTGTCGTCAATGCCGGCGGGGCGCCCGTGTTCGTGCAGCGGCTCACGGCCGCCGCCATCCTCCCCACCGGCCGCTACAAGCAGAACCTGGACATCAACCAGGGTTCCGGCTACGCGTCGTTCAACCCCTATTGGGCGGCCACTTTCTTTCCTGCGCCGCGATGGGAAATGAGCTGGCGCCTGCACTACCTCTACAACTTCAAGAACGACAAGCCCGCCTCCAGCGCACCCCGGCCGTTCAATGGCCAGCCGGTCACCACCACGCAGGCCGGGGACGCGGCCTGGGTCAACTTCGCGGCGTCGTATGCGGTGACACCCGATGTCAGCCTCGGCATCAATGGCTACTACTTCCAGCAGCTGTCCGACAGCCGGGCCAACGGCACGCGCATCGCCGACTCGAGGGAGCGGGTATTGGGGATCGGGCCGGGCCTGATGTGGCGCATCAGTCCGGAAAAGGCCCTGTGGGTCAACGCCTACTCCGAGAGCATGGTGCGCAACCGCGCTTCCTCCGCGCTGAACCTGCAGGTGCGCACCGTCTTCGCTTTCTAGCTCCCCGCCGTGCCCAAGAGACCCCCATGAAAATCAGATCTTCCCTGGAAAAGCCATCCACCGGACCAGCCGCCTCGTTTCCGCACGAATGGCGCGCACTGGCCCTCATGGCCTTCGGCTTCGCGCTGGTCAACCTCGACCGCTTCATCATGTACCCGCTGTTTCCGGTCATGGCCGCGGAACTCGGCCTCGATTACCAGGACATCGGCCTCATTTCCGCCGCCGTCGCCCTGACCTGGGGCATCTCGTCCATGGTGTTCGGCCGCCTGTCGGACCGCTTCGGCAGGCGCGGCATCCTGATCACTTCGGTGCTGGTGTTCTCGGTGCTGTGTGGCGCCACCGGCCTGGCCACCAGCCTGGGCAGCCTGCTGCTGATCCGGCTGGTGATGGGCGTGTTCGAAGGTGCGTTCGTGCCGGTCAGCATCGCGACCGTCGTGGATGCGAGTCCTGCGCGGCACGTGGGCCGCAACACGGGTCTGCAACAGCTGATGGCGCCGCTGGTCGGCAGTGCCGCGGCGCCGGTGCTGGCCATCGCGCTTTTGCAGGTCCTTCCGTCCTGGCGCTGGGTGTTCCTCGTCACCGCATTGCCGGGGCTCTTGTGCGCATGGCTCATCTACCGCCGGCTGGTCGAACCCCGGCGGCGCGAGCCGGTGTCTGCCCCCGCGCCCGTTGTCCACACCCCGCTGCGCCAGGTGCTCGCCCATCCCAACGTGGCCCTGTGCAGCGCCGGGTTCTGCTTCTGGCTGGCGCCCGTCGTGGTGTTCGGCTCCCTGATGCCGAGCTATCTGTCCGACCATCTGCACCTGGCCTTCCGCGAGATGGGGCTGGTGATGTCCATGCTCGGCATCGGCGGCGCGGCGGGCATGCTGGTGTTTCCAGCGCTGTCGGACCATTGGGGCCGGAAGAAGATGATGGTCGCCTGCCTGGGCCTGGCCATGGCACCGACCTGGCTGCTGATGCACACCGGTGCCGAACCCTTGCGCCTTGCACTGCTGATGTTCCTGGCGGCCTTCTTCATTTCCGGCGTCATCGCCATGGTGCATTCGGTGACGGCCGACAACGTGCCGGCGCAACATGTCTCGACCGCCACCGGGTTCATCGTCGGTGCGGGTGAAATCTTCGGCGGTGCCCTCGCGCCCGCGGTGGCCGGTGGATTGGCCAAAGCCGTCGGCATCACGGCGATCCTGCCCTTCACCCTGGGCTGCATGGCGATGGGGCTGTTGCTGGCCCTGCTGCTGCGCAGTCCGCGGCACGCCACCAA
Source organism: Rhodoferax koreense (assembly GCF_001955695.1). NCBI lineage: Bacteria > Pseudomonadati > Pseudomonadota > Betaproteobacteria > Burkholderiales > Comamonadaceae > Rhodoferax > Rhodoferax koreensis. The sequence continues at coordinate 4,814,271 of NZ_CP019236.1, forward strand.
TGTGCAGCGCACCGCCGTGCAGGGTTGAACGACCACCCGAATCTCTTTCCCTCTCTCTCTCCATCACCACCCGCGCCACCCCTGATGACCATTCAATTGCACATCAACGGCGAAAACCTGGTTGCCCAGGATCGCCGGACTTTCCAACGACGCAACCCCGTGAGCAACGAGGTCGCGTCCACCGCCGCCGCGGCCTCGTCGCGGGATGCCCTTCAGGCCGTCGAGGCCGCCAGCCGGGCCTTTGCGGCGTGGTCCACGACCGGGCCCGGCGAGCGCCGCACGCTGCTGAACAAAGCCGCGGACGAACTGCAGGCCGCAGCGCCCGGCTTCATCCAATCGGTGATCGAGGAAACCGGCGCCAGTGGCCTGTGGGCGGGCTTCAACCTGATGACGGCCGTCGGCATCCTGCGCGAGGCCGCCGCCATCACGACGCAGATTGCAGGCCAGGTCATCCCGTCGGATGTGCCGGGCAACATTTCCATGGCGCTGCGCCAGCCCGCCGGCGTGGTGCTGGGCATCGCCCCCTGGAACGCCCCGGGCATCCTGGGCATGCGCGCCATCGCCGTGCCGCTGGCCTGCGGCAACACCGTCATCCTGAAAGGCTCCGAATGCTGTCCGGCCACGCACCGGATGATCGTCGATGCGTTCGAGCGCGCCGGCTTCCCGCCCGGCGTGGTGAACTTCATTGCGCATGCCCCCGAAGACGCCGGCGCGGTGGTGGCTGCCATGGTGGCCCACAAGGCGGTGCGGCGTGTCAATTTCACGGGCTCCACCAAGGTCGGAAAGATCATCGCCCGGCTGTGCGCCGAGCACCTCAAGCCGGCGCTGCTGGAGCTTGGCGGCAAGGCACCGTTTCTGGTGCTGGACGATGCGGACATCGACCAGGCCGTCGGCGCGGCAGTGTTCGGCGCCTTCATGCATTCCGGGCAGATCTGCATGTCCACCGAGCGCATCATCGTCGACGAAGCGGTGGCCGACGACTTTGTTGCACGACTCGTCGTCAAGGCGAAACAGCTTCGTCCCGGCACCGGCGATTCGCCCATCGCTTCGGTCATCGACATGGCCACCGTGCACCGCTGCAATGCGTTGATCGACGACGCCCTGGCCAAGGGCGCCACCCTGCTGTGCGGGGGCAAGGCTTCGAACACCATGATGGTTCCGACCCTGCTCGACCATGTGACGCCCGACATGGCCATCTACAGCGACGAGTCCTTCGGGCCCGTCAAGGGCATCGTGCGCGTCAAGGGCGAGGAAGAGGCGGTGCGCTGTGCCAACGACAACGACTACGGCCTGTCGGCCGCGGTGTTCAGCCGCGACACCGCCCGCGCACTGCGCGTGGCCCAGCGCATCGAATCGGGCATCTGCCACGTCAATGGTCCCACCGTACATGACGAGCCCCAGATGCACTTCGGCGGCGTCAAGCACAGCGGCATCGGCCACTTCGGTGGCCAGTCGGGCATCGACGCCTTCACCGACCTGCGCTGGGTCTCGCTGCAGACCTCGCCCCGCCACTATCCGTTCTGACAACCCTCCAACGAAAGAAGCCATCATGTGGTCCACCAAGAACCCCTTCCTCCAGGGGCCTTTCGAGCCGCTGCTCAACGAATACGTCGTCTCCGACCTGCAGGTGGACGGCGAAATCCCCCGCGAACTGAACGGCGCCTTGTACCGCACCGGCTCCAACCAGCATTTCCGCCCGAACGATCCGGACCACTTTCACTGGTTCGACGGCGACGGCATGGTGCATGCGTTCCGGCTCCAGGACGGCCGTGCCAGCTACTGCAACCGCCTGGTGGAAACCGACGGCCTGAAGGCCGAGCGCGCGGCGGGTCGCGCGCTCTACAACGGCATCACCGGCCACACCGGCGTGCCGCAGCCACCGCTGCCCGAAGGCGCGCCCCTGATCAAGTCGGTGGCCGGCATCAACGTCATCTCGCTCGCGGGCCGGGTGCTGACCATGCACGAGATCGACCCCTTCTACTGGGAGCTGGACCCGCTCAACCTGCAAACGCGCGGCAAGTTCGATTTCGGCGGGCAGTTCCCCGCCATGCTGACGGCGCATCCGCACGCCGACCCGCGCACCGGCGAGATGCTGTTCTATGCGCAGGACAACGAAGGCGGCACGCTCGACTGTTTCGCGACAGATGCCCAAGGCCAGGTGCTGTCGCGCCACCGCGTGCGGCTGCCCTTCGCCCCGTGGATCCATGACTTCATCTTCACCGCGCAGTACTACGTGTTCGTCTTCGGGCCGATACGCACACGCCCCTACGCGCCCGACTTGATTCCCATGGGGCGCAGCTCGCTGAGTTTTGACAACCAAGCCCCCACACGGGTGCTGCTGGTGAACCGCCGAACCGGACAGGACCGCTGGCTCGAGACGGATGCGTCGTTCACGCTCGGCCATTTCCTCAACGCGCACGAGGCGGCGGACAAGATCATCGTCGATGCCTCGGTGACCCGCACCGTGCTGCCGGGCTTCAAGGGGCAGATCGAGAACTTCTATCCGTTTCCCCTGGTCGACGAACCGTCACCGGTGTCGGGGCCCGAATTGCACCGCATCACCATCGACCTGTCCACCGGCCGGGTCGGCACCAGCCGTATCGGCGACTTCGCGGCCGAATTCGTCCGCCCCAACGAAACCATCATGGGCACACCCCAGCGCTACGGCTACATGGCCGGCATCCACTCGCCGGGCCCGCAGACGCGCGGCTTCAACTGCCTCGTCAAGCATGACTACGAGACCGGACGCAGCAGCTTCCAGCACCTGTCGGTGGGCTACGACATGATTCCGGGTGAACCCATCTTCGTGCCGAAGGCCGGCGCCACCGCGGAAGATGAGGGATGGATCATGGCCGTGTGGTGGGATCCGCTGCGCAACGCTAGCGAGATGGTGATCCACGAAGCGCAGGACTTCGACGGGGCGCCGGCGGCACGCATCAGGCTGGACCACCACGTGCCGCTGGGTTTCCATGGCAATTGGATCCCCGATGCGTGAACGCACAGGCGGTTGAACCAGGCTGCACCGGGCGGACGCAGCCTGGTCATGCGACCTGCAAGGGTGTTGCCTGGACCGCGTGCAGACGCCAGCCGCTCGCGCCGCGGTGCCACACCGCGAGATAGCTGCTGGCCACCGGATGCAGGCCGCCGCCGCGCAGCACCGTGGCCCGCATCTGGGCATGCACCAGCCCGGTGTTGCCAACCAGCGTGAAGCGGGGATCGGCGAACACCAGGCTCTGGTAACGCAGGGCTGCGCTGGAGAGCTTGTGCAGGTAACTTTCCCGGGTGTCACCGACGCCGCTGGAGTGCACGTACAGCAGCGACGCATCCAGCAGGTCTTCCAACCGCTGCACGTCGGCCGCCAGCATGGCCAGGCGGCGCTCTTCTTCAGCGGACCTCAGGCCCGCTTCCGTGGCTTGGGGTGTTTCCGGCATGGCTTCTTCAGTCCGGCGCGATGGTGTTGGCCAGGATGCCGACCTGGCTCACTTCGACTTCGACGCGGTCGCCCGGCTTCATCCAGACGGGAGGATTACGCTTGGCACCGACGCCTCCAGGCGTGCCGGTCACGATCACGTCGCCGGGCTCCAGCGTGGTGAAGGTGGAGATGTAGTTGATCAGCACCGGGATGGGAAAGATCATCGACGCGGTGGTGGTGTGTTGCATGACTTCGCCGTTCAACCGGGTTTCCAGCGTGAGCTCCGCACCGTCGGCGATCTCGTCGCGGGTCACCAGCCAGGGGCCGAAGGCACCGGTGCCGCTGAAGTTCTTGCCAGCGGTGAACTGCAGGGTGTGGCGCTGCCAGTCGCGGATCGAGCCATCGTTGTAGGCGCTGTAGCCGGCCACGTGCTCCCACGCGTCCTGCTCGCGGATGCGCCGCCCGGCCTTGCCGATGACCACGGCGATCTCACCTTCGTAGTCGAGCTGGCTGGATTCGGCGGGCAGCAGGATCGGCTGCAGGTGGGCCGTCTGCGAATCGGGCACGCGCATGAACAGCAGGGGGTGCTGGGTCTTGTCGCGCGCGGTCTCGATGCGGTGTTCCTCGTAGTTGTGGCCCACGCAGAAAATCTTGCCCGGTGCCGGGATCACGGGAAGGAAGCGGATGTCGGCTTGCGCCAGCGCGGGTGCGGCAGCCTGCGCGCCGAGTGCAGCGAGCTGGCCGGCCCGCAGCGCGCTCAGCAGCGTGGGATAAGTGGGGCTGTGCAACGGCACCACGCTGTCGGCGTTGGCCAGGCCCCAGCCGGGCTGGTCTTGGTAAAGGTAGCTGATGAATCGCATGAAGTGCTTTCTAAAGAGGTGGATCGGATCTTTTCAGTCGAGGGAGATGTTGAGCTGCCTGATGGTGTCGCCATAACGCTGCGTGTCGCTGCGCAGCTGCTGCAGGAACTGCGCCGTGTCCAGCGCGTAGGGCTCGTAGAACATGGTGGCGTATTTGTCCTTCACGTCGGGCTCGGCCAGCACGGCGGCCACGTCTTTCTGGATCTTCTCGACCACGGCCCTGGGCGTGCCCTTGGGCGCCAGCAGCGCGGTCCAGGCGCTGAGCTCGAAGCCGGCAGGCCCGCCCGACTCGGCCACCGTGGGCACATCGGGAAAGCCTTCCACACGCTGCGGCGCGGCCACGGCGAGATAACGCGTCTTGCCCGCGCGCTGCATGCCGCCCGCACTGGCCGCGCTGCCGAAGGCCCAGTCCACCTCCCGGTTGCCCACGGCCACATAGAGCTGCGACATCTCCTTGTACGGCACGTGCGTCATGCGGGTGGCGGTGGCGGTCTCCAGCATGGCCGCGCCGATGTGCCCAGGGCTGCCCACGAACCAGGAACCATAGTTGATCTGGCTGGGCGCCGCCTTGGCCGCAGCCAGCAGATCGCCCATGGTCTTGTAGCGGCTGCCCGCGGGCACGTTCACGAAGAAGTAGTTGCGCAGGATCGGTGTCACCGGCTCGAAGTCGCGCAGCAGGTCGTAGGGCAGCTTCTTGAAGAGAAAGGGCTGGGCCGCCATCTGCGCGTTGTCCATCTGCAGCAGTTCATGGCCGTCGGGTGCGGCCCGCTTCACGGCCTCGATGGCGATGAAGCCACTCGCGCCGGGTCGGTTGTCGACGATCACCGGCTGCCCCCAGCGTTTGCTCAGGCGGTCGGCCACCAGGCGCAGCGCCACCTCCGGGCCGCTGCCGGCGGGAAAGGGCGTGACCACGCGCACGGGCTTGCTGGGAAAGGGCTGGGACTGGGCTTGCGCGGGCTGCATGGCACAGCCCAGACCGGCGATCAGCGCGGCGCAGAGAATTCGGAAGGAACGAGGGGTCATGGTTGTCTCCTGATGGATGAAAGAAGCGGTCTTGTCGCCGCGAGCGGGAAGAAGCCTGTTGGCTAACAGGCCGTGGATGGCTGGGCTGCAAAGCCGGCGTGCCACTGATGCAGGTCCGGTTCGTCGCGTGCGCCGCCGTACCCGAGGTAGGCCAGCACATAGCGGTCGGGGCGCAGCAGCACGGCGCGGGCACCGGCGCTGCGGAGAATGCTTTCCAGCGAACCGTCGATGTCGCGCAACGCCGCATCGATGCCCGGCTCCGGCCGCAGGAAATCGTCCCGCTGCGCCACCACACGCACCATCCGGCAGGGCAGGCGCAAGTCCGTCGGCGGCGTGGCGTCCGCCAGGCCAAGCCAGGCGAAGCCATGCCCCAGCACGTCGTCCAGCGGCACCTGGCTACCGCCGGGCAGTTCCACCCGCGGCTGGGGCAGCAACTGGCCGGCCGGCACCAGCGCCTCGGGGCGCTCGCCGCGCAGGAAGAAGCCTTCGCCGAAACGCGGCCGGGGCTTGAACTTGAGCTGCAGCACGTAGTCGCGCGCCGGGGGATACAGGCTGCACAGCCTGAGCGCCCCTTGCGCCAGCATCGCCGCCAGCACCGACTTGGGTTGCATGAAGCGGCCGATGCGCACGGCCATCTCGATCAGCGACCAGGCATGGGGCTTGCGCTCCTGCGCGTAGGTGGCGAGTAGGCTGGGCGCCATCTCGCCACGCACCACGGCGGCGAGTTTCCAGGCCAGGTTGGCGGCATCGCGCACACCGCTGTTCATGCCCTGCCCTGCGAACGGTGGCGTGAGATGGGCCGCGTCGCCGGCCAGGAACACCCGGCCGGATTGCCAGCGTTCGGCCACCCGCGCGTGAAAGGCGTAGACGACCTTGCGCGTGATGGCCAATTGCGCGTCGGCAGGATTGCGGGCGCGGATCCAGCCGCGCACGTTGCCCTCGTCCAGCACCTGCTCCGCGTCTTCCCCCTCGTGCAGCATGAACTCGTAGCGCAAGGTGCCTTGTGGCCCGGGCAGGCGAATCGCCGGGCGCACCGGATCGCAATAGGTGCTGGTGTGGCGAAACGCCGAGACGCGGTCCAGCAGATCGACGATCAGCCATTTCTCGTCATAGGTGCTGCCCTTGAGCGCGATGCCGAGTTGCTCGCGCACCTTGCTGCGGCCGCCATCGCTGGCCACCAGCCACTGGCAGGTGATGTGCCTGGTCTGGCCATCGTGGCTGAGCGCCAGGTGGACGGTTTCGCCGCCTCCGGCCTCCCCCTCGTCGCGAAAACCCGTCAGCTCATGGCCGAACCAGATCGCCGTGTGGTCGAAACGCTGCAGGCCGTCGCGCAACTCGCCGACCAGCAACTGCTGGCGAAAGGCGTTGCGCTTGGGAAAGCCGTATTCCTGGCTCTTTGGCTCGATGCGGGCGAATTCCTTGCCGCGCCACGAATGGTAGTGAACGCCGTAGCCCTGCACCACCTGTGGCAGGACTTCGTCGAGCAGCCCGGCGGCCTGCACCGTGCGCAGGCTTTCGTCGTCGATGGTGACGGCGCGCGGTTCACCCACGGTGTCGGTGTTGCGCTCGACGACCAATGTCTTGATGCCTTGCAGGCCGAGCAGGTTGGCCAGCATCAGGCCGGTGGGGCCGGCGCCAACGATGACCACGGGGAAGTGCTGCTCGTCGCGCATCGCCGCGGGCAGGGAAGACAGGGGTAGTGCGGCGTTCATGGGGCCTCCGTTTTGCGTGTGGCGCGGGCCTTGTCGCGTTGGTCCTGCAACCGGCCTTCGATACGGCCGGCCGCACTTTGCAGGCGGCTCAGCGTGGACCGGCGTTGCGCCGCGGTGAGCATGGCGGCCGGCATGACCACGCTCAGGCTGCCGAGCAGGTGCTCGCCGTCACGCAAGGGCACGGCGAAGCCCACCGCGTCGGGATCGACCTCGCCCTGCGTGACGCAATGGCCGGTCTGGCGCAGCTGGGCCAGCGCATGGGTGAGCTGCGCATAGTCGTCGGGCAGCCCGGCGGCCACCAGGGTCTGGCGCTCGGCGGTCCACAGTTGCCGCAATTCGGCCGGCGGCAGGCAGGCCAGGATGATCTTGGAGGTGGCGCCGCGGTACAGGGGCATCGCGCGGCCGCGTTCGTAGCTCACCGACAGAGCGGGATTGCGGCCATTGACCTGGTGGATGCACAGCACCTTGGTGCCATGCTGCCGGCACAGCAGGATGGTGCCGCCAGTGTCTTCGGCCAGCTTGGCCGGCAGCTCCTGCGCAGCCTCGAGCAACGGGTCGGACAGGCGGATCTGCCGGTCGAGTTCGATCACCATCGGTCCGAGCACATAGCCTCTTTCGGCCACGCTTTCGAGCAGGCCGGCACGGGTCAGCTGGCCGAGGTCGCGGTAGATGCTGGCGCGCGAGACGCCGAGTTCCTGCATCAGCCATTCGGGCTTGATCACAGGACGCTCCAGGCTGAACAGGCCGAGGATGCGCAGCATGCGATGGGTACTGGCCATCGTGCGCTCAGCTTCTCAGGATGGCCTTGCCCCAGAGATTGAGCGTGCGCTCCTCGTGGGGCCATTCGCCTGCGGGGCGGTCGCTTTCACAGTGTTCGATCTCGGCCGAGATTTCCGCCAGGTTGCCATCCGGATCGCGCACCATGAAGAACACGTCGTTGCCCGGCCCATGCCGGCCCAGGCCCCAGACGATGGGCTCGCGCAGGCCGGCCATGTGATCGCCCCAGGTCTTCATGGCGGCCCAGTCGGGCGCCTCGAAGGACTGGTGGTCGAAGCAGGCCACGGGCGCAAAGAAGAGTGCCAGCGCATGGTGCAAATGATCGCTGCGCAGGAAGCAGGCACGCAGTTGGCCCTCGGGATCGCGCACCGCGTCCGACAGCACCAGGCCGACCTGCCGTGTGTAGAAGTCCAGCATGTCGGGCAGGTTGGGTGTGCGCAGCGCAAAGTGCTGCAAGGTTGCCGGCGGCAGGGAAGAGGCCAGGCCGGCGTCGCCGGGTTGGCGCGGAGGGCTGAAGACCACCAGGTTGCCGTCCGGATCCCGCCAACCAATGGCCTCGCCGTCCACGTCCGGCACCGCCTCGGTCTTCAAACCGCGGGCACGCTCGCGAAAGGCTTGCCACGCGGCATCGTCGTGCAGCGCGAATTCGGCGAAGCCCAGCTGATGGGCCGGCCCGCCGACGATCTGCACCTGGCGCTGCGGCCCCCGGCAGGCGTAGCCGCCTTCCAAGGGTTCGAGCGACATGCCATAGGCGCGGCTGTAGAAGCGGGCCATGGCCAGCGGATCGGGCGATCGAAGGCGGATGGTGTGCAGGGCGGCCTGCAGTTCGGCACGGTGTTGCATGACGGCAATGGAGGTGGTGAAACAGTGCCGCGACTGTCGCCTCGCCCCCAACCCCTGTCAACGCGAAGTCTCACCCCGTGAGACTGATCGCGGATTCTGCGCGGCATCCTCAAATGAAATATCTATTTCATCAACACATGGCATGAAACCTGCATTGCATCAGTACCGGGCCAGCGTATCCGCATTGCATTGGTGCAGGTCGGCCGGTCGGGTCGCGGGCTGTCCGCAATCACCACTTGGAGCACGTCATGAAATTTGAATTCAACCGCGCGGCAGCCCTGCTTGCCGGCTACCTGTTGTGCCTGGTCCTGGCACCCTCCTCGGCAAGCGCCGACACCCTCGACGAGGTCAAGGCACGGGGCAAGATGGTCGTGGCGGTCGACCCCACCTTTCCGCCTTTCGAGTTCACCGACAGCACGGGCAAGATCGTCGGCTACACCCCTGCCATCATGGACGCGGTGGGCAAGAAGCTGGGCGTGGCGATCGAGTACCAGAAGATCGCCTTCAACGGCATCATCCCCGGCCTGCTGGCCAAATCGTTCGACGTGGAAAGCTCGTCGTTGAACGTGACGGCCGAGCGCGCCAAACGCGTCAGGTTCACCGTGCCCTTCGCCAAGAGCGCCAATGGCGTCATGACCCGCGCCGACGACAGCCGCGTTCCCACGCCGGCGACCATCGAATCGCTCGCCGGCCTCACCGCCGTGGTGAAGGCCGCCACCGCACCGGAAAAGCAACTCAAGGAGTTCAACACCGTGCTCGTCGGCAAGGGCCTGCAGCCGATCACCATCCTGAGCCTAGACACCGTGGAGCAGACGATTTCCGCACTGCTGGCCAAGCGCGGCGATTTCGTGTTCGACGACATCACGGTGCTCGGCGGCGCCATGCAGCAAAACGCCGGCAAGCTGCGTGCGGCGGGCGAACTTGGCGCCAGCCAGTGGATGGCCTGGGCCACCCGCCCCGACGACATCCGGCTCAACGCCGCCATCAGCAACGTGATCCTGGGCCTGCAGAAATCGGGCGAACTCGCGGCACTGCAGAAGACCCACCTCGGCGTGGTGATGGTCGTGCCGGAAACCGATTTTGTGCCCAAGCCATGAGTGTCGCCGCCGCCATGAGCGATGCCTTGCCACGCCGCCTGCGCGTACCGGCCGGCCACGGCCGGACCTTCGTGGTCAAAGCCGGCCAGACCGTGAAGGTGGTCGATGCCGAGGGCCAGCAGGCCGCCGACTTCGTCGCGGTGCGCGAAGACGACGTCCACGAAAAGCTGTCGCCCGTGCACACCCGCCGGGCGCTGAAGTCGCTGTTCTTCCAGGTGGGCGACACCTTGGTGTCTAACCATGGCCGGCCCATGCTGCGCGTACTGGCCGACACCGTCGGCGTGCACGACGCCAACGTGCCCGCGTGCGACGACACCCGCTTCACCGTCGACTTCAACGTCGAGGGCCACCGCAACTGCGTCGCCAACCTGCATGAAGGCATGGCCTTCTACGGCATCGCGCCCGACACCGTGCCCGACCCGTTCAACCTGTTCCAGAACGGCCCCGTCACGCCCGACGGCCGCATGCGTGTGACCGATCCGACCAGCGTGGCGGGCGACCACATCACGCTGCTGGCGCTTTGCGACCTGGTGTGCGCCGTGTCGGCCTGTCCGCAGGACATCATCCCCGGCAACGGCCTGCGCGTGACCCCGATCGACATCGAGGTTGCCGGTCCTGCCGGCCCGGCCGACGCCCCATCCGCGTCGCGACAGGCACTCTGAAAGAAAGTCCCATGTTATTGACGATCGATCCGCCTTCGCGCGCCCCGACGGCCCGGCGCGACATCCAGGTGATGCCCGGGCAGGCCGGCAGCATCGTGGTGCTGCAAGGCCAGTTGCTGAAAATCACCGCGCTCGGCGCGGGCGCCGTTGCATCTGTGTTCGGCTTCGTGCATGGTGAGCCGTCGACCTTCCTGTCGGTGCACCACACGCGGGTGTTCAGCAACGCCTATGTGCTCGGCGCGGGCATGCGCCTGGTGACCAACCGGCGCCGCGCGCTGATGGTGCTGGGCAAGGACACCGTCGGCACGCACGACCTGCTGATGCCCGCTTCCACCAGCGGGTATCTGCAGGAGATCGGCCTCGGCCCCGAGACCGGCTGCGTCGAGGCGGTGCAGGCCGAACTGCAGCGGCTGGGCATCATGCCGCCTCGCCTGCCCGATCCGGTGAACCTGTTCATGCACGTCCGGCTGCACCAGGACGGCCGCCTCGAACCGTTGCCCAACCGGGTGGTGGCGGGGGATCACGTCGTTTGCCGCGTCTTGCGGGACACCACCTTCGTCGTGGCCGCCTGCTGCACCGGCATCGCCGGCAACGACCGGCCCGCACCGCTGATGCTCAGTGCGGCCGAAGACTTGTCCGAACTCTGACGCATGGTGACGCCGTGGTGATGCAAAGCCTGCCTCTGCTGATTGCCGGCCTGGGCAACACACTGCTCCTGTGCGTGCTGGCCATGGCGGTGAGTGCCGTGGCCGGCCATGCGGTGCTCTTTCTGCGGTTGAGCCGCTGGGCCGTGGCGCGGGGGCTGGCGCGGGCTTACGTGAGCCTGATGCGCGGCACGCCGGCCCTGGTTCAGCTGTTCGTGTTGTTCTTCGCCTTGCCGCTGATCGGCGCCGGCGGCCACCCACTGCTGGCCGCCGTGCTGGCCATCGGCTGCAACAGCGCCGCCTACGTCGGGGAAATCCTGCGCGCCAACCTGCCGGTGGTGAGCCAGGGGCAACGCGAGGCGGCGGCGGCGCTGGGCATGGCGCCGCGACACACCTGGCAACGCATCATCGGCCCGCAGGTGTGGCGCGCCAGCCTGCCCGCGCTGGTCAACGAGTTCACCATCCTGCTCAAGACCACGCCACTGGCGTCGGTGGTCGGTGTCACCGAGCTGGCCTATGCGGGCCAGATGGTCAGCGCACGCACCTTCCGCCAGGACGAAGTGCTGGTCGTGGTGGCCGTGTGTTACCTCGCCATCACCCTGCCCACCATCGCCCTGGCGCGGCGGCTCGAGCGGCGTCTGCATGCCGATCCCACAGGAGGCGACGCAGGCAGGCGTCCCGTGGGCGCCATCGATGCCGCAGCGGCCACGGGTGCACGCTGATGGACTGGTCCGTCGTCATCGAACGCCTGCCCGAACTGGCCAGCGGCCTGCTGCAGACCCTGTGGCTCTGCGCGGTCTCCGCGCTCATCGCGCTGGCCATCGGCGCGGGCGTCGCGGCCGTGCAGCTCAGGGGCGGGCCGCTGCTGCGCTGGCTGGCCGGGGCCTACACGGCGGCGTGCCTGGGCCTGCCGTTGCTGATCCTGATCTACATCCTGTTCTACGCGCTGCCGCTGTATGGCGTGACGCTTTCGCCGCGTGTCGTCGGTGTTTCGGCGCTGTCCATCTACTACGGCCCCTACTTCGCCGGCGTGATGCGCGCGGGGATGCAGGCCATCGCGCCGGGCCAGTCCGAGGCGGCCAGCGCCATCGGCCTTTCGCGCTGGCGCACGCTGCGGCGTGTGCTGCTGCCGCAAGCCTTACCGCTGATGCTGCCGCCTGGAGCCGGGCTGATGATCGGCCTGTTCAAGGACAGTGCATTGCTGGCCGTGGTGTCCGTGCCGGAATTCATGTTCCACGCGCGCCAGGCGGTGTCCGACACCTACGCATCGGTCGAGATCTACGTCGCGGTCGCGCTCACCTACTGGGCCCTCGCCACGGTGTGCGCCACCCTGGCCGAACGCCTCGAACGAAGACTGACCGCCCATGCGGCACCCACCTCCTGAGAACGTTGCGATGAACCATGCCCTCGAACCTGCCGTCGCGGCGATCCGCTGCGAAGGCCTGTGCCAAGACCTTGGCGGCCAACGCGTGCTGCAGGGTATCGACCTCGCGGTGGCCAAAGGCGAGGTGGTCAGTGTGCTCGGCCCCTCCGGCTCGGGCAAATCGACGCTGCTGCGCTGCCTGAACTGGCTGGCGCCACCGACGGCGGGCCGCGTCTGGCTCGGCAACGAGGAAGTCGGCGTGAAGCCAGACCGGCACGGCCGCCAGCGCCCCCTGGCCGACGCCGCGGTGCGCGCGCAACGCAGCCGCATCGGCATGGTCTTCCAGTCGTTCAACCTGTGGCCGCACATGACGGCGTTGGAGAATGTGATGGAGGGACTGCTGTCGGTCAAACGGCTGGCGCGCGCCGAGGCACACGAACGCGCGGCCGCGGCGCTGCGCGAGGTCGGCCTGGGCCACAAGCTGGACAGCCATCCCGCAAGGCTCTCCGGCGGGCAGCAGCAACGCGTGGCCATCGCCCGCACCATCGCCATGCAGCCCGAGGTGATCCTGTTCGACGAACCCACCAGCGCGCTGGACCCTGAACTGGTCGGCGAGGTGCTCGGCGTGATGCGCGAACTGGCCCTGCGGCACACCACGATGATCGTGGTCACCCACGAAATCGCCTTTGCCGATGGCGTGTGCGACCGCGTGGTGTTCATGGACCAGGGCCGCATCGTCGAACAAGGCCCGCCCGCGCAGGTCCTGCGCGCGCCGCAACAGGAGCGCACGCAGCGTTTCCTGGGCCGTTTTGCGGACACGACATCGGCCCGTTGACGCCGCCCACTCTTCACCCACTTCATCAGGAAACAGCATGCATCCAACATCCGACGCCTCCCCCGTCGTCGTGCCGGCCGGGCACGGCAAGGCCGTGCGCCTGCGCGCATCCGAGGCCTTGCGCATCGTCAACACCCACGGCACGCAGGTGGTCGACTGCTGGGCCTGGAATGCCTACGACCTCGACGAATACATGTGCATGGAGGCCACACGCGTCTGGACCCAGCGCCTCAATCCGGCACTGGGCGACAGCTTCGTCACCAACCGGCGCAACCCCATCCTGACCATCGTCGATGACACCTCTCCCGGCGTGCACGACACCTTCATGGCGGCCTGCGACCTGCGGCGCTACGAACTGCTCGGCGTGCGTGGCTACCACCGCAACTGCTGCGACAACATGATGGAGGGCATGTTCGACATCGGCCTCACGCCGCCGCGGCGCAACCTGGCGTCGTTCAACATCTTCATGAACATCCGCGTGCAGGCCGACGGCAACACGCTGGCCACGCTGCCCACCGAATCGAAGCCGGGCGACGCCATCACCCTGCGCGCGGACATGGACTGTTTCGTCGCACTCTCGGCCTGCCCGCAGGACATCGTCAAGATCCAGGGCAAGCACGACAACACGCCCCGCGACGTGGCGCTGCAGATCGTGCGCGCGGGCGTGAGTCGCGCGCCGGTGCGCGGCCCCTGGGTGCCGGACACCGCGCAGGGCGCCATTGGCTAGGCGTCATCGGCTGGAATGCCTCGCGTATGCTCGGCAGCCATGAGTCCGACCACGCCCCACCCACCGTCCCTGGAAGTCCGCATCCGTGAAATCTACGATGCGCTGACAGACAACGAGACGAGGCTCGCCGACGTGATCCTGGCCGCGCCCGGCGAGGTCGCCACGCACACGGCCGCCGAGCTGTCGGCGCTGGCCGGCATCTCGCCAGCCACCACCACGCGCTTCTTTCGCCGGCTGGGCTACACCTCGCACGAGATGGCGCGCCGGCAGGCACGCGACGCGCAGCGCGCCGGCTCGCCGCTGTATCTGCACCGGCTGCAGCCAAAGGCCACCGAGATGGACAAGCTGGTGCAGGCGCACCTGGAAAACGAGGCCGCCAACCTCGCCAACAGCTACCGTGCGCTGGACCTCAAGGCCTTGCCGGTGATCGCCAGGAAGATGGCTGGCGCACGGCGCCTGGCCTTCCTGGGCTACCGGCACAGCCAGCCGATCGCCGCGTCCATGTACCGCAACCTCATCGAGGTGCGGGGCGACCTGCACCTGCTGCCCGCCCCCGGCGACACGCTCGCCGAATGGCTGGGCCACTACGGCCCGCAGGACATGGTCGTCTGCATCGGCCTGCGTCGGCGGGTGCCTCAGCTGGCTTCCGCCATGGAAGCGCTGGCGGGCATGGGCGTGCCGATGCTCTACATCTCCGACGTCATGGTCGGCAAGCCTGGCAAGTTCGCCAAGTGGATCATCCGCTGCCACACGCAGGGGCTCATGATGTTCGACAGCAATGCGGCCGTCTCGGCGATCACCAACCTGCTGTATTCCATGGTGGCCAAGGAAATCGCCGACAGCCGCAGCAGCCATCTCGAGAAGGTGGAGCTGATGCACGAAGTGCTGGGTGAGCTTGAATAGCCCCGAGGGCCGCAGGAAGCACCGCGAATGCCGGCGCGCTACGCCCGACGCTCCGGGCGTATGCCGTCCTCGTGTCCGGGTGTTCTTTCGGGCAGGGTCATCCTGACCCGAAGGCCGCCGCTGTCGGCGAGCGAGGCCTCGATCGTGCCGCCGTGGGCCTGCAGTGCACTTCTGGCGATCGTCAGGCCGAGGCCGGAACCGCGGCCCGTGTCCCGCGGGTCGATCCGCACGAACGGCTCGAAGATGGCTTCGAGCATGTGCGGCGGCACGCCCGGCCCGTGGTCGCTGACGACGACTTCGAGCTGTTCGCCATGGCCGACCAGGCGCGCATGCACCTCCACGGTGCTCGCCTCGGCCGTGTGTTTCACGGCGTTGCGGATCACGTTTTCGAAAGCGCGATAGACCAGATCGCCATCGACATGGGCCACGAAGCGCTCCGGCGTCTCGATGCGCACGGAACGGTTCTTCGCGCGCGCCTCGAAGTCCGCGTCGGCGGCGATGTCGTGCAGGATCTCGACCATGTCGACCGCGCTGCGCGCCATCGGCGCCGGGGCCGTGAGCCGGTGCAACGTGAGCATTTCGTCGATCAGCGCATCCAGCCGGCCGGTTTCCCGCTCGGCACGGTCGACCATCACGTCCGCCGACGACGAGCCCTGCTTGAACAGCCCGATCGCCGCCTGGATGCGCGACAGCGGCGAGCGCAGCTCGTGGGAGATGTCGTGCAGCAACCGGTCGCGCGCGGCCACCATGGCCTGCAATTGCGCCGCCATGCCGTCGATGTCGTGGGCGAGGTCGGCGATCTCGTCGCGGCGCCCGTTCATCAGCGGCTCGACCCGCGTGTCCAGCTGGCCTTCGGCCATGCGCTGCAGCCCCCAGCGCAGGTGCTCGAGCGGCCGGGAGAGATACCACGCCAGGAAGCCGCCGAAGAACAGGCTGGCGATCACGGCGATCACGATCGGCACGACGGGCAGCCCGCCCAACCGGAACACAGCGTCGCCGGGCGGGGGCGTGATTCCCATGAGCCACAGGTACAGGGCCGTGAACCCGATGCTCGAGACCATGCAGCTCGACAGCACGAGCAGCAGCTTGCGGAACAGGCGCGTGGGGCGGGCCACGGGGGCCTCAGTCCTTGAGCAATTGATAGCCCAGGCCGCGCACGCTCTGGATCCAGGAGCGGCCGTCGTCGCGCATGCCGAGTTTCTGGCGGATGCTGCTGATGTGCACATCGATGCGGCGGTCGAAGCGCGTGAGCGGCCGGCCGAAGGCCGCCTGGGAGATGTCCTGTTTGCTGGTCAGCTGTCCCGCATGGCGGACCAGCACCTCAAGCAGGCTGAATTCGGTGCCCGTCAACTCCAGCGGTGTGCCGTGCCAGAGTGCCTGGCGCGTGCCCGGATAGAGCGTGAGTGCGCCAACGTTCAATGCCTGCGCCGCTTTCGCGCCCTCGGGCTGGCTGCGGCTCTCGGTGCGCCGCAGGATGGCGTGGATGCGCGCCACCAGTTCGCCGGGCGTGCATGGTTTGGGAACGTAGTCGTCGGCCCCCATGTTCAGGCCGACGATCTTGTCGACGTTGTCGCCGCGCGCCGTGAGCATGAGCACCGGCACGTTGCTCGTGGTGCGGATGCGGCGAAGCGCCTCCATGCCGGACAGGCGCGGCATCATGATGTCCAGCACGACCAGCGCGTAGCCGCCGCGCAGCGCCTCGTGCACGCCCGCCTCGCCGTCGTTCGCCACGGCCACCTCGAAGCCTTCGCGGGAGATGTAGAGCGACAGCATCGATGTGAGGTCGACGTCATCGTCGACAAGCAGGACCTTGTGCATCGGCGCAAGTATGGCGCCGATCCGGCCGCTTGTTGCCGGCGGACCGCCGACTTTTACCCAGCTTAACGCTGGCTGACCGCAGCCAACACCGGACGCTTCTACCCTCGCTGGAGGAAAAAAGATCTGATGACCTCAACGCTACGCTCCCTGTTTGTCCCCCCTCTCGCCGTCTGCCTGGCCTGGGGCCTGACGGCCTGCGCCACCGGCCGCCTCGAAGAGACGCCGCAACCGCAGGCCCCGCCGTCCTGGCAGGCCGAGCTGCCGCACGGCGGACAGGTCGGCGACCTGCAGCAATGGTGGCGGCAGTTCGACGATGCGCGGGTCGCCCGCCTGGTCGAGATGGCCGAACGCGACAGCCCTTCGCTGGCGCAGGCCTGGGCCAACATCGAGAAGGCGCGTGCAACCCTGCGCAGCACGCGGGCGCAGGCGCTGCCCAGCCTGAGCGGCAGTGCGTCAGCATCGCGCAGCAATCAGTTGCAGTCGGGGTTCTCCACGACGACGGGCACGTCGCGCAGCGCCGGCTTCGACGCGTCGTGGGAAGTCGACCTGTTCGGCAAGGTGCGCCGCAACGCCGAGGCCTCCGAGGCGCGCATCGAGGCACGCACCGCCGACTGGCACGATGCACGCGTGTCGCTCGCGGCGGAAGTCGCCGACACCTATGTGCAGTACCGCGCCTGCATCCTGCTGGCAGACGCCTACCGGCGCGAGGCCGCCTCGACGGCCGCGACCGAGAAGGCCACGACGAACGCCGTGCAGGCAGGCTACACCGCCCCATCGGACGGCGCGCTGGCCCGCGCGAGCCTGGCCAGCGCGCAGTCGAGCCTGCTGCAGCAGACCACGCAGTGCGGCCTGCTCGTCAAGTCGCTGGTCTACCTCACCGGTGCCGACGAACCCGCGCTGCGCCGGTTGATCGACGACGGCGAGAACCGCGTGCCTCGGCCGGCCGCACTGGAGGTGCAGGCGGTGCCGGCCCAGGTGCTGCGCCAGCGCCCCGATCTGGCCTCGCTCGAGCGCGAAGCGGCGGCCACCGGGGCCGAGATCGGCGCGGCCCAGGCGGACCTCTATCCGAGCCTGTCGCTCAGCGGATCGGTCAGCATGTCGGCGAGCAGCCTGTCCTCGCCGGCCACGCTCTGGTCGTTCGGGCCTTCGCTGTCGATCCCGCTGTTCGACGGCGGGCAGCGCCGTGCGGCGGTCGACTCCGCCCGGGCCAGCTACCAGTCGGCAATGGCCAGCTACCGCCAGGGTGTGCGCACGGTCGTACGTGACGTCGAGGAAGCCTTGCTGAACCTCGATGGCGCCCGGCACCGCGCGGAGCAGGCGGAAACGGCTGCGCGCGAGTACCGAAACTATTTCCTGTCGAGCGAGAACAGCTGGCGCGCGGGCCGCACCAGCCTGCTCGCCCTGGAGGAAGCCCGTCGCTCGGCGCTGTCGGCCGAAATCACCGAAATCACCCTGCAGCAGAACCGCGTCCAGTACTGGATCGCGCTCTACAAGGCCGTCGGCGGCGGATGGCAGGCCGGCACGCCGGCCGTGGCACCCGAAAACGCGGCCGATGAACAGACGAAGAAGCCATGAACATCCCATCGAAACCCAAGTCCCGCCGCGGCCTCGTCATCGCCGTGATCCTGCTGCTGGTGGCCGCCGCCGCAGCCTTCTTGCTGCGACCGCCCGCCAAGGAGCAGGCGGCCAGCACACCGGCGAGCGCGATGACCGTCGAGGTCATCGCACCCGAGCGCCGCGACTGGTCGCAAACCCTGCAAGGCAGCGGGCCGGTCACGGCATGGCAGGAACTCATCGTCAGCCCCGAGACCGGCGGTCTGCGCGTCGCGGAGTTGCTGGTGGACGTCGGTGACGTGGTCAAGCGCGGGCAGGTGCTCGCGCGCCTGGCCGACGACAGCCTGCGGGTGGACATGCGCAAGCAGGAAGCGACGGTCGCCCAGTCCCGCAGCAGCCTCGATCAGGCCAGCGCTTACGTACGACGGGCCAACGCGGTCGGCACGAGCGGCTCGCTGTCCGACCAGCAGATCGAGGAATACCGCATTTCGGAGGCAACGGCGCGTGCGACCCTTCAATCGTCTCAGGCCGACCTCGACAGCGTGAAGCTCAAGCTGGCGCAGACGCGCGTTCTGGCGCCCGACGATGGCGTGGTGTCCTCTAAAACCGGTATCGCCGGCAACGTGGTGAGCGCGGGCACCGAACTCTTCCGCCTGGTGCGCCAGGGCAAGCTCGAATGGCGCCCCGAGTTCGATGCACGCGAGCTCGCTTCGGTGAAAACCGGCCAGAAGGCGGAACTGACGCTGCCGAGCGGCGAGCGCGT
This sequence comes from Rhodoferax koreense, assembly GCF_001955695.1. NCBI lineage: Bacteria > Pseudomonadati > Pseudomonadota > Betaproteobacteria > Burkholderiales > Comamonadaceae > Rhodoferax > Rhodoferax koreensis. Next base: position 4,833,264 of record NZ_CP019236.1, read on the forward strand.
CAACGGCACCGTGCGCATCCCGGCGCCGACCTTGTCGACGAGCACCGGGCGCGCCACGGTGTATGTCAGCCTGAGCGGCAACAGCACCGCGCGCGCCGGCATGTTCGCCAGCGGCCTGATCCGCCTGGGCACCACGTCGGCGCTCACGCTGCCGCAGACGGCGATCGTGATGCGCGATGGGCGCGCCTATGTCTACCTCGTGGATGCCAACAACAAGGTCTCTTCGCAGGTCGTGACGACGGGTCGTCGCCAGGACGATCGCGTCGAGTTGCTGTCGAAGCTGGCCAGCGATGCGCGGGTCGTGGCGAGCGGCGGTGCATTCCTGTCCGAAGGCGTGCTGGTGACGGTGAAGCCAGCGGAGACCGCGCGATGAATGTTTCCTCCTGGTCGATCCGCAATCCGGTTCCGGCGGTCCTCACCTTCATCCTGCTGACGGTCCTCGGGATCCTCGGCTTCCGCACGCTGCAGATCCAGGACTTCCCCGACACCGACCTCCCGACCATCCAGGTTTCGGCCACGCTCGAAGGTGCCGCGCCGGCCCAGTTGGAGACGGAGGTGGCGCGCAAGATCGAGGACAAGCTCGCCTCTTTGAGCCGGCTGGACCACATCACCACCACCATCACCGACGGCCTGGTGAGCATCAGTGTCAGCTTCGAGATCGACAAGAACTCGGAAGTGGCGCTCAACGAAGTCCGCAATGCGGTCGACAGCGCCAAGTCCGACCTACCGGCCAGCGTCACATCGCCGACGGTGTCCAAGCTGACCACGGCCAGCAGCGCGCTGCTGACCTACACCATCGACTCGACGGCGATGGACGAGAAGGACCTGTCCTGGTTCGTCGACAACCAGGTCACGAAGAACCTGCTGACCGTCAAGGGCGTCGGCTCGGTGTCGCGCGTGGGCGGCATCGACCGCGAAGTCCACATCGACCTGGATTCGGTGCTGATGGCCGGCCTCGGCGTCACGCCTTCGGACGTATCGACGCAACTCAAGGCCACGCAGAAGGAAGCATCGGGCGGCGAAACCGACGTGGGTGGCCAGAAGCAGTCGAGCCGTACGCTGGCCACCGTCGGATCGGCCGCCGAGGTCGCGGCCATCACGCTGTCGCTGGGCGATGGCCGCTACGTGCGGCTGGACCAGATCGCGCGCATCACCGATACGAACGCCGCGCGCACGACCATGGCATTCCGGGACGGCAAGAAGGTGATCGGTTTCGAGATCAAGCGCTCCCAGGGGTTCTCGGACGTCGGCGTCGCGAACGACATCCGCGCGTCGCTGGAGAAGTTTTCCGCGGCGCATCCCGAGGTCAACATCGTCGAGGCCAGCAACACCGTCACGCCGATCCAGGAGAACTACGAAGGCTCCATGGAACTCCTGCTCGAAGGCGCCGTGCTCGCGGTGCTCGTGGTCGGATGGTTCCTGCGCGACCTGCGCGCCACCTTCATCGCCGCGGCCGCGCTGCCGCTGTCCATCGCGCCGGCCTTCGCCTTCATGGCGCTGGCGGGCTATTCGCTCAACACCATCACGCTGCTCTCGCTTTCATTGGTCATCGGCGTGCTGGTGGACGACGCGATCGTCGAGATCGAGAACATCGAGCGCCACCTGCTGATGGGCAAGACACCGTACCAGGCGGCGATGGAGGCCGCCGACGAGATCGGGCTGGCAGTGATCGCTACGACCTTCACGTTGGTGGCGGTCTTCCTGCCGACGGCGTTCATGGGCGGCATTCCCGGCAAGTTTTTCCGCCAGTTCGGCGTGACCGCCTCGATCGCCGTGCTCGCATCCTTGCTGGTCGCGCGACTGCTCACGCCGATGATGGCGGCCTACCTGCTCAAGCCCAAGGCGGCGCACCTGCACAACGCATCGACGGATGGGCCGGTGATGACGCGCTACCTGGGCTGGGCGCGTGGTGTGCTCCAGCACCGCAAATCCACCGTCTTGGCCGCGCTGGTGTTCCTGGTGCTGTCGGTTGCGCTGGCGCTGACGATTCCAACCGCCTTCATGCCGGCACAGGACAAGGCCCAGGCCACGGTGACGCTCAAGCTCGGGCCCGACGCCACGCTGGCGCAGACCACCGCCGTCAGCCAGCAGGCGCAGCAGTTGCTGAGCCAGATACCCGAGGTGAGGTCCGTCTTCATTGCCGCCGGCACGGCCAGCACCGGCAGCGGCATGAGTTCGAGCGCGACGACGGATGTCACCAGCGCCACGCTCACGGTGGACCTGGTGGACCGCAGCGACCGCAAGCCCAAGCAGGCGCAGGTCGAGTCTGAAATCCGGGATCGATTGAAGACCCTTCCCGGCATCCGTGTGACCGTTGTTGGCGGCAGCACCGGTTCGACGCTGGAGATCACGCTGGCCGGCGACGACGCCGACACACTGAACAAGGCGGCGAACCAGGCCGAGCAACAGCTGCGTTCGCTGAACAATGTCGGCACGGTGACCTCGAGCGCAGCCCTGCAGCGCCCCGAGGTCCAGGTGCGCCCGGATTATGCGCGTGCCGCGGCCCTGGGCGTCACGTCCGAGGCGCTCGCGGACGCCGTCCGGCTCGCGACCTACGGCGACTACTCGACCGCGCTGCCCAAGCTCAATCTGCCCGAACGCCAGATCGCGATTCGTGTGCGCATGGATGCCTCCGTGCGCCAGGACATGGATGCGATCGCCGGGTTGCGCGTCAAGGGCACCAACGGCGCCGTCAGCCTCGGCTCGGTGGCCGACGTGGCCATGGGCAGCGGCCCGTCGCAGATCGACCGACTGGACCGTTCGCGCAACGTGACACTGCGCGTGGAACTCAATGGCCGTGCGCTCGGCGAAGTGCAGAAGGAAGCCATGGCCTTGCCGGCGTTCAAGTCGCTGCCCGCCGGCGTGCGCATCGTGGAGCAGGGCGAGCTGCAGCGCATGTCGGAGCTGTTCACGAGTTTCGGCACGGCGATGGCGATCGGGGTGTTCTGCATCTATGCGGTGCTGGTGCTGCTGTTCCACGACTTCCTGCAACCCGCCACCATCCTGTGCGCGCTGCCGCTCGCCTTCGGTGGCGCGTTCGGTGCGCTCTGGCTCACCAACCAAGCGTTCTCGATGCCGGTGGTCATCGGCGTGCTGATGCTCATGGGCATCGTGACCAAGAACTCGATCCTGCTGGTCGAATACGCCATCGTCGCGCGGCGCGACCGCGAAATCACACGGCTCGACGCGGTGATCGATGCCTGCCACAAGCGGGCGCGTCCTATCGTCATGACGACCATCGCCATGGCCGCCGGGATGATGCCCAACGCACTGGGCCTGGGTGCGGAGCCGAGCTTCCGGCAGCCCATGGCGATCGTGGTGATCGGCGGCCTGCTCACCTCGACCGTGCTGAGCCTGCTGGTCGTGCCGGTGGTGTTCACCTACGTGGACGATCTGCTGCAGAAGTTGCGCCGCCTGCTGTAGCCGGTGGATCCCGCGCCACCTCGCACACGGACCTGTCCAGCCTCTAAAGGCCGCCGATGCTGCTTTTGCCAGCCTCGGCGGCATCCGCGATGCGCTGCTTGAGCACGCGGGTGTAGTTGTCGCGCGTGCCGATCACATGCATGCGCATCGTGGCCTCGAACCGGGTGAAATCACCCGCCTCGAACAGTGCGAGCAGTTCGGAGTGCTGCTCGAAGCCTGCCGTATTCAACACGTCCGTCGGAGCGGACAGGTAGATGCGCAAGGCCGCGATCTTGGCCGCCGCCGTGGCGTACGCGCCCTGCATGTAGGGGTTGCCGCAATGGGTAAAGAACGCTTCATGCAGCGCGGTATCGGCACGGCCATAACGCACGGCATCGCGCGCGGCACGCGCCTGCGCCATCTCGTCGATAGCGGCGCGCAGCGCCTTCACCGTGCCTTCACTGTCGTTGCGGTGCGAAAGCTCGGCCGCGCGCGGCTCCAGCACACACCTGAACTCGCACAACGCAGCGATGTCGTCCTCGCTGGGCTCGAAGACATAGCTGCCGCGCTGCGGGCGGATCACCACCAGACCTTGCAGCTGGAGCTGCCCCAGCGCCTCACGCACCGGCGTGCGACTGACGCCGAACGACGTGGCCAGCGACTCTTCGGGAATCATGCTTCCCAGGGGGAACTGGCCGTCCGTGATCGCCTCGCGCAGACGTTGGGCAATGCGGATGGCGAGCGACTTGGGCGTGTCGAGTCGGAAACTGGAACCAGAAAGCACGGCAGGTCTACCTCATGTCTAGCCCGGGCAGCATGCCCGTGGGACTTCGGGCTGAAGTGTCTCAGAACGCATGGGCGGATGCGCAATCCGCCTTGGGAAACCCGATTGGGGAAAATACTAGTGCCCTAGTACCTTGCATGCAAGACAATTCCCTCGAATCCCCGACGATCCCTCCCTCGCTGGCCGTTTTTCGCCACTTCCCCTTCTGCTCCTCTGCCCGTTCTGTTGCGCCATGACTCCATCTCCCTTTGCACCCGATACGGCGCCCGCTGGCGTCGGTACGCTGGCCGATGCACCGTCCACCAACGCCGCGCCTGCCTTTCTGGTCGCTTTGCGTGAAGCACTCGGCGCCGCCGCCGTGTTGATCGGGCCTGACGTGCCCGAACGCAACCGCAACGACTGGAGCATGCAGCAGCCCGCCCGCCCCATCGCGGTCGTCCGCCCCGTCGATACGGCCGGCGTGTCCATGGCCATGAAGGCCTGCCGCGCCGCCGGTGTCCCGGTGGTCCCGCAGGGCGGTCTCACCGGTTTGTGCGGCGGCTCGCGCCCCGAGGACGGCTGGGTGGCCTTGTCGATGGAGCGCATGGTGGGGATCGAGGAGATCGATCCGGCCAGTTCGACCATGACGGTCTGGGCCGGCACGCCACTGGAGCTGGTGCAGCGCGCCGCCGCGGAGGCAGGCTTCTATTTCGCGCTGGACCTGGGCGCGCGCGGCTCCTGCGCCATCGGCGGCAACCTTTCGACCAATGCGGGCGGCAACCGGGTGATTCGCTACGGCATGGCGCGCGAACTGGTGCTCGGTATCGAAGTCGTACTGCCCGACGGCACTGTCATGACCAGCCTCAACAAGATGCTGAAGAACAACGCCGGCTACGACCTGAAACACCTGTTCATCGGCAGCGAAGGCACGCTCGGCGTGATCACCCGCGTCGTCCTGCGCCTGCATGCGCAGCCGCAGTGCACGATGTCGGCACTCTGCGCGCTGCCCGATTACGAGGCCGTGGTCAGGCTGCTCGGCGAAGCGCGGCGCGGCCTCGGTCCGCTGCTCTCGGCCTTCGAGGTGATGTGGCCCGACTATTGGGATGTGGTGACCAAGCGCGTCGGCGTGCGCAGCCCGCTGCAGCAGCAAACCGGCGGCAATGGGAAAGAGGTCTATGTGCTGGTCGAAGCCCAGGGCACGGACGAGGCCATCGACGGCCCGCGCTTCGAGCGCTGGCTCGAAAAACTCATGGAAGATGGCGCGCTCACCGACGCGGCGGTGGCGCAGTCGGTGGCCGATACGCAGGCCTTTTGGGCGCTGCGCGATGCGTGCGCGGAATTCGTTTCCGTGCTCGGCCAGAACATCTCCTACGACATCGGGCTGCCGGTGAAATCCATGGCCGACTACGCGGCGCGATGCAAGGCTGCGCTGGCCGAGCGCATCCCCGGCTGCGACAGCGTCTACTACGGCCACATCGGTGACGGCAACATGCACCTGGTCGCCTGGGTGCCCGGCATGGGCCCGGGCCTGCAACCCAAGGAGCAGATGGACGAAGTCATCTACGGCCTGGTGCGCGAGTTCGGCGGCACCGTGTCCGCCGAGCACGGCATCGGCACCGCCAAGAAGAAATGGCTCGGCCACGCACGCAGCGAGGAGGAGATTGCGCTGATGCGCCTGCTCAAGGGGGCGCTCGATCCGCTCGGCCTGCTCAACCCCGGCAAGGTGGTGTGAACATGCGAGCCGCTTCATCCCGTGCCACCCGCTCATGGGTGGACTACCTGTTCCTCGGCGTGGAGGCCGTGCTGGCCGTGCTGCTGCTCGGCATGGTGGTCATGGTGTTCGGCAACGTGGTGCTGCGTTATGCCTTCAACTCCGGCATCGGTGTCTCAGAAGAGCTGTCGCGCATCTTCTTCGTCTGGCTGACCTTCATCGGTGCGGTGCTGGCCACGCACGAAGGGGCGCACCTGGGCATGGACAACGTGGTGAGCAAGCTCTCGCGCAAGGGCAAGATCGTCTGCGGGGTGCTGAGCCAGGCGTTGATCCTGCTCTGCTGCGGCATGTTGTTCTGGGGCACGCTGCGCCAGCACGAGATCAACGCCACCACGCTGGCGCCGGTCACCGGCATGCCGATGAGCTGGGTGTTCGGCATGGGCTACGTGACCAGCATCGGCGTGGGCGTGCACGCGCTGCACCGTCTGTGGCGTCTGCTCAGTGGCCGCATGACCGACGCGGAGCTCGTCGAGGTGAAGGAAAGCGAAGAAGTACTGCCCGACGCGCCCCATGGCGGGCCCAACACGCCACCCGCGCCCATGGTCACCGCCGGAGCCGCCAAATGACGGTCGCCGTCTTCACTTTCTCGCTGCTGGGCGCCATGGCGCTGGGCATGCCGATCGCCTTCGCCCTGCTGGTGTGCGGCGCGGCGCTGATGGTGTTCCAGGGCCAGGTCGACACCACCATCCTGTCGCAGAAGCTGCTCGAGGGCGCGGACAGCTTTCCGCTGTTGGCCATTCCGTTCTTCATGCTCGCCGGCGAGCTGATGAACGCCGGGGGCATCTCCAAGCGCATCGTCAACTTCGCGTTGGCCTGGGTGGGTCACCTGCGTGGCGGGCTGGGCCTGGTGGCCATCTTCGCCTCGGTGCTGATGGCGGCCATTTCCGGCAGCGCCGCTGCCGACGCGGCGGCCATCGGCGCCATGCTGATTCCGATGATGCGCCGCGCAGGCTACAACGTGCCGCGCTCGGCGGGGCTGATCGCCGCCGGCGGTGTCATCGCCCCCGTGATCCCGCCCTCCATCGGGCTCATCGTCTTCGGCGTGATCGCCAACGTCTCCATCGGCAAACTGTTCCTGGCCGGCATCTTCCCCGGCCTGTTGATGGGCCTGTCGCTGCTGCTCACCTGGCAGTGGGTGGCCCGGCGAGACAATGTGTCCGTGCTGCCGCGCCAGACCATGGCGGCACGCACGCGGGCCGGCATCGACGGCATCTGGGCCCTCCTGATGCCGCTGGGGATCATCGGCGGCATGAAGTTCGGCATCTTCACGCCCACCGAGGCGGGTGTGGCCGCCTGCGTCTACGCCTTCGCCGTCGGCGTCTTCATCTACCGCGAACTGCCGCTGCGCCAATGTTATGGCCTGCTGGTGTCCGCGGCGAAGAGCACGGCGGTGGTGGTGTTCCTGATCGCCGCCGCGCTGGTGTCGGCATGGCTCATCACCACCTCGGAAGTGCCGCAGCAGGTGGCGGCGATGCTCAAGCCGTTCATGTTCAACCGCATCGTGCTGATGTTCGTGATCATGCTGCTGGTGGTGATCGTCGGCACCGCGCTCGACTTCGCGCCGACGCTGATGATCCTCACGCCGGTGCTGATGCCGGTGGTGCGCGAGGCCGGCATCGATCCGGTGTACTTCGGCGTGATGTTCATCATGAACAACGCCATCGGCCTCATCACCCCGCCGGTGGGCATCGTGCTCAACGTGATGTGCGGTGTCTCGAAAATTTCGATGGGCGAGCTCATGAAGGGCCTGTGGCCTTTCCTCTGGGCTGAACTGTTCGTGCTGCTCCTGCTCGTGCTGTTCCCGGCGTTGGTGACGGTGCCGCTGAAGTGGCTTAGCTGACCACACGCCATCCATCGTTTCGCCCATTCCAACAAAACCACTACGGAGACTTTTCCATGTCCAAGCCAACCGGGCCCGCCAAAGCCACTTCCCTCACCCGCGCCGTCGCCCTAGCCGCCACGCTCGGCCTTGCCGCAGCCGCCGCCCAGGCGCAGTTCCAGGACCGCAACTTCCGCGTGTCCAACGGCGTCAGCAAGGAACACCCGATGGGCAACGGCCTGGCCAAGATGGGCGCGTGCACGCTGGAGAAAACGGGCGGCAAGATGAAGATCCAGCCGTTCTGGGACGGTGCGCTGGGCAGCGACCTCACCTCCACGCAGAGCGTGCGCTCGGGTTCGCTGGACATGGTGCTCACTTCCACCGCCCCGGTCGTCTCGATCGTGCCGGTGCTCGGCGTGTTCGACCTGCCCTTCCTGTTCAACAACGCCGCCGAGGCCGACCAGCTGCTCGACGGCAAGGTGGGCGACTGGTTCTCGGCCAAGATGCCCGCCGTGGGCGCCATCAACCTTGCCTGGTGGGAAAACGGCTTTCGCCACACGACCAATTCCAAGCGGCCGATCACCAAGGTGGAAGACTTCGACGGCGTGAAGATGCGCGTGATGCAGAACACCATCTTCCTGGACACGTTCAAGACGCTCGGCAGCAACGCGGTGCCCATGGCATTCACCGAGGTCTACTCCGCCCTGGAAACGCACACCGTGGACGGCCAGGAAAACCCGTTCACCAACATCGAGAACATGAAGTTCTATGAGGTGCAGAAGTACCTCACCCTGACCAAGCATGCCTACAGCCCGACGCTGGTGCTGTTCTCCAAGAAGGTCTGGGACACGCTGTCGCCACAGGAACAGACCGTGCTGAAGGAATGTGCGGCCGTGGGGCGCACCGAGCAGCGCCGTGCCAACCGTGCCCAGGAAGCCATGAGCGTCGACAACCTGCGCGCCAAAGGCATGATCGTCAACGAGATCAGCCCGGCCGAGATGCAGCGCGTGCGCGACCGCGCCAAGGTGATCTACGAGCGCCACGCCAAGGCCATTGGCGAAGAGGCCGTCACGATGGTCACCGGCGAACTCAAACGCATCCGCGGCAACTGACCCTTCATTTTCAACAACCTGCCTGGACCATCCGCTTGAACACGACCACCTCCGCCCCTCGCTCGACAACGCCTTTCACGGGCATCTGGCCCGCGCTGCTGACACCGCTCGACGCCGACCTCAACATCGACACCGCCACCTTCGCCCGCCATGCCCGCCGCCTGCTCGACGCCGGCGCCGTCGGCGTGACGCCTTTCGGCACCACCGGCGAGGGGCCATCCTTCACGGTGCAGGAGCGCATCGACGCCATCAACGGCCTCGTCGCCGGTGGCGTACCTGCCGAACGCATCCTGGTCTCCACCAGCTGCGCGGCGCTGCCCGACGTGGTGACGCTGACGAAGCATGCGCTGGAGATCGGCGCCCACGCCTGCCTGATGCTGCCGCCATTCTTCCTGAAAGGCGTGCCCGACCAGGGTGTGATCGATGCCTACCGCTGGGTCATCGACACGGTCGCCGACGAGCGCCTGCGCATCTACCTGTACCACATCCCCCAGGTCTCGGGGGTGCCGCTGAGCCATCATGTGATCCGCACGCTCAAGGATCTGTATCCGCAGACGATCGTCGGCATCAAGGACAGCGGCTGCCAGCGCGAAGCTTCGCTGGCGCTTGCCGATGCGTTCATGAGCGAGGTGATGGTCTACGTGGGCAACGAAACCGATCTTCCCGTCATGGGCCAGCGTGGCAGCACCGGTGCGGTGAGCGGCGTGGCCAACATCCTGCCACGCCTCGTGCAGCGCCTCGTGCGCGACCATGCCCTGCCGGGCGCGGCCGATGACTTGGCGCGCGTGCAGCTCTTCCTGAGGATTCTCGGCGGCTACGGCATGACGGCCGCCTTCAAGGGCATGTTGGCCGAGCTGTACGATGAGCCGGGCTGGGTGCGCGTGCGCCCGCCCCTGGTGCCGTTGGATGGCGCGGAACAGGAGCGCCTGCGCCGCGAACTGGCGGCCTTCGGTATCGACCCGCAACGCGACTGAACGGACGAACCATGCAACTCGAAGGAAAAGTCGCCTGGGTCACGGGCGGCGGCAGCGGCATCGGCCTGGCCGGTGCGATGGAACTGGCCAAGGCCGGTTGCCGAGTGGTGATCTCGGGACGCGACGCCGACAAGCTCGCGGCCGCGGTGGCACAGGCCGAGGGCCGGGGCGCCCCGGTGGGCTCGATCACGGCCGAGCCGCTGGATGTCTCCGACGGCACCGCGGTCGACCGTGTCGCAGCATCCATCCAGGCGAGCCTGGGGCGTGTCGATATCCTGGTCAACAGCGCCGGACTGAACCACCGCAAGCGTTACTGGGGCGAAACCGATGGCGCCACCTTCGACAACGTGATGTCCATCAACCTCAACGGCGCGGCGTACTGCACACTCGCCGTACTGCGGGGCATGCAGGCACGGCGCGAAGGCACGGTGATCAATGTCGCGTCGTTCGCCGGCTGGCACTTCGAATACCTCACCGGTCCCGCCTATACCGCCAGCAAGGCCGCCTTGATGGCGCTTACGCATTCGTTCAACATCGAGGAAGGCCTGCACGGGCTGCGGGCCACCGCCCTGTGCCCCGGCGAGGTGGCCACGCCCATCCTGAAGAAACGGCCCATCGAACCATCTGAGGAAGACAAGGCCAGAATGCTCCAGGAAGCGGACCTCGGCCGGACGATCCGCTTCATCGCGGAGATGCCGCCGCATGTCTGCATCAATGAAATGGTGATCTCCCCGGTGTGGAACCGCACCTACATCGGAGACCGGAAGCTGTGAACTGACCCGGGCTTCACGGCGCTGCCGGTCGCCGCGCACCGATCAGGAGCAACCGGTTCGGGTGCTAGAGGGCACTGCTCGCCGAGCCCATCCACAAGTCGTTCAGGTCGGGAAACTGCCATTTCGCCGGATCTTCCCTGTGCAGGATCTTGTCGCTGCAGCCTGCGCTGGAAAGGTCGATCAACTCAGGGGCGATGCGCTGGTTCGACTTGGTCGAATAAAACACCCGCACGCGGGGCAGCATGAGCGACTTCTTGCTCTGCTCGACCACGATGGCCAGCAAGCCGGAGGCGAGCATGACCAGAGAGCCGGTTGGATAGATGCCGACACTCTTCACGAAGGCATGGAACACCGGCAGATCGAAGTGGCCCTTCGACCACTCGGCCATCTTGCGCAGTGACTCCGCCGGATCCCATCCGCTCTTGTAGGGCCGATTGGAAGTGATGGCGTCGTACACGTCGCACACCGCCCCCATCTTGGCGAACAGGCTGATCTCGCCGGTATGAAGGCCCTCGGGGTAGCCCGATCCATCGGTCTTCTCATGGTGGTGCAGGCACACATCCAGCACCACCGGGTCCATGCCGGCGACGCCCTGGAGCATCTCGTAGCCAAGTGCGGGGTGGTTCTTGACGATCACATACTCGGCCTCGGTCAGCTTGCCGGGCTTGTTCAATACGCTCATCGGCATCTTCACCTTGCCCAGATCATGCAGAAGGCCTGCCATGCCCGCCGAATGGACCTGCGCTTCGCTCAGGCCCAGTTGGCGCGCCAGCACCACCATCAGCGCACAGACCGCGACGGAGTGCATGTAGGTGTAGTCGTCGGCCGTCTTGAGACGCGCCAGGCTGATCATCGCGGACGCATTGCGCGTCACCGAATCCGAGATCTCGGCGACCAGCTTCTGAACCTGGGCCGTGTCGATGGCATGGCCCATGCGGGCCTCCTGGAACATGGCGGTCACCGCCTGCTTCGATTGCGCGCAGATCTTCGCCGCCTTGCCGATTTCGCGCGCCAGGGCCACCGGTTCATTCTTGCGTTTGTCCAGATCGGCAAGCTGGCCGAGTTCGCTGTCGACCTGGAACTGCACCTCCGCGCGGGTCACGGCAGGCTCACCGCGCGGCACATCGGTGCCCTTGGACACGTCGATCCACACGTCCCGCACGCTCGTCGCCAGAATGCGCTCCAGGTCCTTGGCGTTGCGCAGAACGAAGCCCGAACGCCAGAACGGGTGCTCCATCCAGGTTCCGCAGAATTCTTCGATGTACATGCCCAGCCGAAGTTGCTGGGTGCTGATTCGTTTAAGCATGGTCGGTGTTCTGGCGCCTGTCTGAAAACTCCGGTAGCCTCGCGTCCGCAGCCTGCCGGGCATGCCGCTGGAACGGCAACTTCGGCTCACGCATGAACGTCAATACCTCTGCGGCCTCCACTGGCCTGGACAGGAAGTATCCCTGCATGGCATCGCAAGGGGTCTGCGATAGTAAATCGTAAATGCCCTTGGTTTCCACACCCTCGGCCAGCACCCGATAACCCAAGGTGTGGCCCAACGCAATCAGCGACTGCAGCAGCGTCCAGGCCCGTGCGTCTGCGACGATCGGCTTGACCAGCGATTGGTCGATCTTGATCAGATCGACCGGCAACTTCTGAAGACAAGCCAGGTTGGAATAACCGATCCCGAAGTCGTCGAGCGAAATCTGCGCGCCCATCTCACGCAGTTCGGCCAGTGCCGCGAAACTGCGCTCTCCGGTCAAGACGGCGTTTTCGGTGCACTCGACGTGCAGGTGCCGCGGGTCGATACCATGCAACGCGCAGGCGTTGCCCACGATCTTCACGAAATTCGGATGTTCGAGGTTGCGTGCCGAAACGTTCACCGCCATCGAGATGAACAGTCCTTGCGCTTGCCACGCGGCCGTCTGCGCCAGCGCCGCGTGCAGCACCCATTCCGTCAGCAGATGGATCGTCGACGTGTTCTCGATGGCGGGAATGAATTCGGCCGGCGACACGTCGCCCCATTTTGGATGGCGCCAGCGAACCAGCGCCTCGACCGCATTGAAGCGCCTGGACCTGAAATCGAGCTTGGGCTGGTAGACCAGGCGCAGCTCTCCGCCGTTCATAGCGATCGGCAGCGCCCGCAGCATCGCGTAGCTGCGGCGGTGAACCTCATCGAAGACCGGCTGGTGCATGAGGAACGGCAACTGCCTGCGTTCGGCCAGGTGCATGGCTGAAGTTGCCTTGCGCAACACGTCGCTGGCGTCGGCCTCGCCCGACTCGTAGGTCACCGCGCCGCATTGCACTTCGAGCTCGATGGCCAGGTCGCCAACCCGAATCGGCCGAGCCAGCGCCATCAGGATCTGGCTGATCGCGGCCGCATGCCCGGCCGTCCCGCGCCCTCGCAGCACGAATGCGAACCGGGTGTCGCTCACGTGGTACAGGGGCGACCGGCCATCCAAAATCTCCTGCAGGCGGGCTGCGATATGCCGGAGCGCGATCTCCACCGCGGTGATACCGACCGCGAGCAGCGCGCTCTGCAACCGCGCATGGTTCATGATGTCCACCAGCACCAGCGTGTGCTGCCCGGTGTCGCCTGCCAGCGCCAATTCTTCGAGGTCGACCGCCCATTGCGCGCGGTTCGGGAGCCGAGTCACATCGTGAAGACGCCCGGCCGATTGGTAGAGGTCGATCTGTGCCATGACCAGCCTGGCCAGGTCTTCCAGTTGCCTGCACTGCGCCGGTGTGAAGCTTCGGGGCCGATAGTCGATCACGCACAGGCTGCCCAGCGCATGCCCTGCCGCCGAGACCAAGGGAGCGCCAGCGTAGAAACGAATGCCGGGGCAACCCGTGACGAAGCGATTGCGATGAAACCTGTCGTCCAGCGCCGCATCCTCCACCACCAGGACCGATGGCTCCTGCACGGTGAAGGCGCAGAAAGCCGTGTTCCAGTCGGCTTCGATGAAATCCGGGCCGACGCGCGACCTGAACCGCTGCCGGTCGGCCGTGACCAGGGAAACCAATGCCGTCGGTACATCGAAGAGCTGCTCGGCAAGCCGGGTGATGCGCTCGAAACCTTCGTTTTCGGGCGAATTCGCCAAGCGCTCGGACTGCAGGGCGAACAGCCAATCGGCCTCGCCGCGTTCGGTTTGGTCGTTCAAGATGCCCTCCATCCTCGCTCGCCCGCGCGGCTAGCGGTGACGCGGGAAAATAGCAGGGGCAGCAAAAAAATGGCTTCCATGGCGAAATCAAATCGGGTGACACAACGCGCCCAAGACAGCTCGCTGGACATCAAGGTCACACACGAACACGGCGCTGGGCGGGAAAATATACCAATTCGTCACAAGGTGACTGGTTGGTATATTTTCCATCAACACTGCTTTGAACGCTGTGACTTTTTGCTATGGAAGCGATAGTTCGCGAAGCTTCTTGCCGACGTCGGCACCCCGCGCCGACGCGTGTTTTGCCCAAGATCTATCCATGACCTCGCCTCATTAATTCGCCGACGAGAGATCGGGCGACTTGCGCGAATACATCGCCTCGTCGCTGCGATGCAAGGCCGACTCCACCGTGTCATCGGGCTGCACCTGGCTGATCCCGATGCTGACGGACATGCTGAGGCCAGGCGCGACCGAGCCCCATTCAAAGCCGGCGACGGCCCGCCGGATCCGCAGGCAGATGTGCTCGGCCTGCTGTTCCGTGGTGTTGTTGAACAGCACCACAAACTCGTCACCGGCCCAGCGCGCCGGAAGGTCGTCCTGCCGCATTTCGGCCGAGATGATGGCCGCCACCGTCTTGAGGACACGGTCGCCCACGCTGTGGGTAAACCGATCGTTCACGGTCTTGAACCGGTCGACGTCGACCATCGCCACCGAAAGCGGTCGGCCCGACTGGACAGAGGCGGCGATGCGCTCTGCGAGCGATTGTTCGAAATACCTGCGGTTGGCAATGCCGGTCAACGCGTCCTCGAGGGACCACCGTTCGAACTTCTTGGACACCATGAGCGCCTGTTGCAGGTGCCGCTCGCTTTGACGGGCTCCGAGCCGCCAGGAAACCAGGGACTCGCGACTGCCCAGGCCTTCGGCCACCACGCGTCGCTCGCGCTGGCGCAGCCTCCGGTAGGCCAGGCGGACGGCGGCTTCCTGGTTCTGCCATTCATAGACTTGCGCGAGCAGCAGGTCGGCCATGCACGCGAGCTGTTCGTGCTCGACGGTCAATGCCATCTCGCGCATCGCCTTCAGCTCGTTCTCGGCGCGGGGCCAGTCTTCCTGCACCCAGGCCAGTTCGGCATGGCACCAGCGCACGAAGGAGTCGAGCCAGGTCATGCTGTCCGACAGTGAGTCGCTGGCCGCGGCGAGTACATCTCGCGCCGCAGAGAAATCACGTTGCCAGATCGCCACCAAACTCGTCGACGCGAGCGAAATGGTGCGCGCCATCGATCGCAGCCCGGGCTGCATGGGCATCCCCTGTCCCGCGCGCTCCAGTGCCAGGCATTCCTTCATGAGGCGATCGAGCTTCCCCAGACCCTGCATCCGCCCGGTCTGGTACCTCTCGTCCACCAACCTGGCAGCCTCGACCCAGACCTGGTTGAGCCGTGGTTGGTAGATGCTCAGGGCGGGCTGGCAGCTTTGGGCGATCTGCACCGCCTTCTCGAGGGCGGCATCCGCGCGCGCATGGTCCCCGCTCCAGCAATAGGCGAGTCCGAGGCAGTTGTAGGCCGCCACGGTCTGCGGCCGCGGTGGCCCCACATCGCACAACCGCGTGGCAAGGATGGCAGCCTCGACCGCTTCCTCGTTGCGGCCCAGCAGCATGGTTACGTGCGCATAGATCGTGAGTGCATGGGCCTCGCCGTGCTCATCGCCCAGCTGCTCGAACAGTTGGGCCGCGCGGCGTGCCGCATCGCTGGCGCGCCTGAGTTTCGAGCCGACGCGGTCGCAATGCGCCAGGCACGCCAAGGCACGGGCCTCATAGCGGATATCGCCCTCGTCCACCGTGGCCAGTACCCAGTGCGCAAGCTCCCGGGTTCGTTCGAGCTGCCCCTCTTCCATCGCGGCGTAGGCATCGGACAGCGCATTTTCCTTGTCCAGACTCGGCTCTCCAGCGTTCACCCGCGCCAGGCCGGTCACCAAAAAGCGCCCCATCGGAGGCCGCCGTCAGACAAAGGGTCAGGCTTGAACGCCGGATTGATTCTCACAGCTTGTCCTCAAAAGAATTCCAAGAACGTTATGTTACAGATGCATTGTAGAGGGATGATGTATTCGTCCGTGCGTTCTTTCGCGCCAGGGCAGCACAAACCGGACGCACACCGAAAAGGTCCGGGAAAGGGCAAGTTTTTGCGCCATTGAATGGGGCCGAAGGCTTCACAGTCGGTGCCTTCGAATTACCACTCACGTCTTCATCGATCCAAACACATGCCAATTCAATTCAACCGGAAATACAGACGCGACCTCGCCTTCTTCGCGCATTGGGACCAGCTCGACGACGCCCTCTTCGACCGCGTTCCCAGGGAACGGCTGAAGGCCGCACAGGCCCGCCTGCAGGGCTACATCGTGCTCCCCGGCGACCCCGCCTACGACAGCGACCGCAAGCTGGCCAACCCGGTGTTCGATGCCTATCCCACCGTGATCATCTATTGCGAGGTGGAAAGCGATGTCGCCATCGCGCTGGAGCTCGCGCGCGGGCAGAAGCTACCGTTCACGGTGCGCTCGGGCGGGCACTGCACGGCCGGGTTCTCTGCCGGTGCCGGTGCCTTGATCGACGTGAGCCACCTCGATGACGCCACCGTCGACGTGGCGCAGGCGATCGCCACGGTGGGCACCGGCTGCCCGTTCAAGAAGTTCGACAGCGTCCTGGCGGCCTGCGGGCTGCACGTGCCGGGCGGCGAGTGCGAGGACGTGTGCATCGGCGGCTTCATGCAGGGCGGCGGATACGGATTCACCTCGGTGACCTATGGCATGAACTGCGACAACGTGATCGACTTCCGCATGATGCTGGCCGATGGCCAGATCGTCACCGCCAGCGAAACGGAGAACGCCGACCTCTGGTGGGCGGTGCGCGGCGGCACCGGCGGTAACTTCGGCGTGCTGCTGACGGTGCGCTATCGCCTGGTTCCCCTCGGCGCCGTGTTCGGATGGGCGCTGATCTGGCCCCTGCAGACCGAACCGGACTTCGAGAATGCGACCGACGCACTGATGACGCTCCAATCCCGCTACATGCTCGAGAACCTCGACCCCGCGTTGAACATCCAGGTCTCCCTGTGCTTCCAGCCCGGCACCACGGCCAACCTGCCGTCCGACACGCCGCTGCAGCCCTACCTGATGGTGCGCGGGCTGTATGTGGGCTCCGCGTCGGACGGCCAGGCCGCGATCCAGCCCTTGTGTGATCTGCCGGGTGTGATCCTGCAGTGGTCCAAGATGGACAGTTTCTTCACCCTCAACGATGAGCTCCTGAACGTCCCGTACAGCATGCCCTGGTTCCCGCCGGAGGTGACGTCGCCCCCGTGCGAGGACAAGGCGTCCCGCTACGTCAGCCGGCCACTCACCCCGTCCGAGTGGCGCGGCCTGCTGGACTACTTCGTGTCGTCTCCGAACACCTGGTCCTACTTCTACATGGAGTTCTACGGTGGCGCCATCAACGCCTATCGGCGCGACGGCAACGCCTTCGTGCACCGCCATGCGGCATTCAATGCGGTGCTGGACGTGTTCTGGCTCGACGAGGTCGACCGTCCCGCGGCAGAGAACTTCCTGCTGGGGTGGATGGACTACATGGCACCGATGTGGAACGGCGAGATCTACCAGAACTACCCGCGCCTGGACGAGCCCGCCTACGGTGCACGCTATTGGGCCGACGCGCAGGCCGGCCTGTATGCGGTCAAGACCAAGTACGACCCGAGCCACGCATTCACCTTTGCGCAGGAGGTACGGCCGCCCCCGTTGGAAGGCCAGACCACCGCGCCGGCCACGATGCCGGCTGGGGTGAAGCGCGCGCTGAGCGAGCCGATTGCCTACGCGCAGCCGCCTGGCGCGTGACCCACGCCCTTTCCGCCATCCAGCGGGACCACCATGGCGCGATGCACATCGCTCGCGCATGATTTTTGCTGAAAGAATGGGATGAAAAACGCCTCCCAGAGACTGACGGCTGCGCTCAGGCTGCGCCAGTTCGAGCTGATCTGCACGCTGTCCGACACCGGCAACATGCGTGCGGCGGCACAGCGGCTGCACATCACGACGGCGGCCGTCAGCAAGGGCCTGCATGAAATCGAGTCCCTGTTCGGCGTGGAGATGTTCCATCGCCTGCCGCGCGGGGTGGTGCCCACCGCCACCGGTGCGTTGATTGTCCAGCGCGCACGCGTGATGCTGAACGAAGTCGCCGCGCTGTCGGACGAGATCGCAGCCAGTGATCCGGGTGCGAACGACGTCCTCAAGATCGGGGCGCCCCCGTTCATCGCATGGACGCTGATCCCGAGGCTGCTCAGCGACATGGCCGCCGAAGGCCGGAACCCGCGCGTGAGCATCGTGGAAGGCCGGCTCGCGGACATCGGTCGCCAGCTCGAAGCCGGCGAGATCGATGTGCTCGTGACCATGAACTCACCCTCCGAACTGGGCGGACTCAAGCCCGACGGCTTCGTGATCGAACAGATCGGCCTCGAAAGCTGGACCGTGGTCTGTGCACCCACGCATCCCCTGGCATTGGCCCCCCAAGGCCCGACGAGGACCTGGGCCGATCTCGCCAGCGAGAAATGGGTGCTGCCGCCGCGGCCGACCAACTCCCGCATGATGCTCGACCACGTCTTCGCGCAGCACGGCTTGCGGCAGGTGATCCCGCACCTGGAAGCGATGAACGCCATCACCCATCTGCAGTTGGCGCAACAGGGCCTGGGCATCACGCTGGCCGCCAGCAGCGTCGTGGCGGAACGGCTTCAAAGCGGAAGCCTCGTCGAGATTGCAGTGGAAGATCCACCGCCGCCGGTGCCCATCGTCCTGGTCTACCGGCTCAAGGCGGCTTACAAAGGGAACCTGGCGGCGCTCTGTGCGTCGGCGCAGCGCCTGCGCAACGAAGCAACATCGGTGGTGCGCAAGGAGAGCGCGGACATCAGGAAATTCTCGTCCCGGAAATCCCGCCCGTAGGCGAATGCCAGCAACGTGATGCAAGACGACAGCATCGGCGTCTCGACCTGCGCCAAAGCGGCGAGTGCCTCCAGAAAAGCCAGGCCGAACGGACCATCTTCGAGCACGTAGCGGTGGTCCAGATGGGTGGGCCCATGGGGTCCCATGCCGCGGGCGTGGATCAGCGCCGCCATCGTGTGCAGCGAAGCGACCGGGACCTGGTACGAACGGCTGTAGTGTTCCTTGAGCGAAGGCAGCTCGAACGCAAAAGCCTGCGCCACGGCCAGCCTCTCGCGGTCCAGCGCCTCCGCGATACGCCCCACCACCGGCGAGAAGCATCCGAACAGCGGCCAGGCCTCGCCCAGGTCCATGCGCGTGAGGTTCGGAATGACTTCGGCGGCGTGGGCGATGGGATTGATGTTGGCCAGGGTGGGCACGAGCAGGTTGTCCGCCAGTGCGAACCGGTCGCCCAGCAGCCTCTGGCAGAGCGCGAGCGCGCTGGCGGCATGGCCCGCTCCCTTGGCCGCGAGGTCGATGCGCTCGCGCAGCGGGTTGACATGCAGCGTCCCGGCAGAAAGGAAATGCGCCGTGGTCACCGTGGTTCCCCAGCCCGCGACCTGGACGGACTGCCCGTGCGACTGCGCAGACTCCTGGATCCACAACGGACACAAGGAAAGCGAGCCGCTGACGATCAGGGTCTGTCCATTGCGCCAGAGCCGGTTCAAGGGGGCCAGGACATCGGCGTAGGCATTGCCGGGAAGACAGACGATGACCACACCGAAGTCGGCGAGCGCCGAGGGTTCGGCGAGAAAGCTCAGTTCGAATTTGCCGGTCATGGCCCCGACGCAGGAGAGTTGGGCTTTGCCCTCGCGGGGCTCCAGGTGCGATGCGCGAGGCGCCCAGAGACGGACGCGGTGTCCGCGGGCCATGAGATACGCCGCCGTTGCGCAGCCGATGGCGCCGGCCCCGATGACGGCCACGTCGACCGGCGCAGCAGCGCGGGCGGGCACAGTGGTTGGATTGGTCATGTCAATGGCGCCCGGCCGCCCGAAGGCGCTGACGCGCCCCCTCGGGGGCCAGCGATACGCGAAGCGATGAGCGTGGGGGTTGTTTCATGTCAGTCGAGGACGATGCGGCGTTCGGTGATCACGCGGCCCCACCGCGCGCTGGTTTCGAGCATGTCCTTGCGGAGCTCTTCCGGCGTGCTGGCGACCACTTCCACGCCCTGGCGCCGCAAC
This sequence comes from Rhodoferax koreense, assembly GCF_001955695.1. Taxonomy (NCBI): domain Bacteria; kingdom Pseudomonadati; phylum Pseudomonadota; class Betaproteobacteria; order Burkholderiales; family Comamonadaceae; genus Rhodoferax; species Rhodoferax koreensis. The sequence continues at coordinate 4,853,206 of NZ_CP019236.1, forward strand.
TTGTCACGCAACTCCTGCCCGGCCAGCACCACGCGCACGGACTCGTACAGCCTGTCCACCACCTCCTTGGCCGTTCCCGCCGGGGCGAACAGGCCGAATTTGGTGGTCGCATCGAACTGCGGAATGCCGGATTCCCCGACGGTGGGCACGTCCGGCAACATGGGCGAACGGGCCGAGCCGGTCACGGCCAGGGGTTTCAGGCGGCCGCCCGCGATCAGGGGCAGGGCGACGCCGATATCCACGAAGCCAACGTCGACTTCGCCCATGGCAATCGCCATCGTGGCGGGGCCACCGCCTTTGTAGGGAATATGGGTCATGGAGGTCTTGGTGAGGTCCATGAAAAGCTCGCTCGCCAGGTGGCTCGTCGACCCGCTTCCACCGGTGGAGAAGTTGAGTTTTCCCGGATTCGCACGGGACATGTCGAGCAGGTCCGCGAGCCCGCGGGCCGTGGAGGCGGGCTTGACGGTCAGGATCAGCGGGCTCGCGGCCAGCAACGAGACGGGCGCCAGCGCATCCTGGCTATACGGCAGCTTCTTGATCAGATGGGGCGCGATGGCGTAGGTGCTGTTGGTGGCCAGGATCAGGGTGTAGCCATCCGGCGCCGCCTTGGCGACCTCGGCCTGTCCGATGGTGCCTACCGCGCCGGGGCGGTTGTCCACCACGACAGACTGCCCCAGATGCTTCGCCATCTCCGCGCCGATCTGGCGGGCGAGGATGTCCGTGGCGCCACCGGGTGCCCAGGCGACCATCAATTTGATCGGCCTGCTCGGGTAGGGAGAAGGCTGCGCCACCACAGGGGACGCGACGACACCGCAGGCGACGCTCGCCATGAGCAGCAATGCATGGGCAATTTTCAATCCGGACTCCTGAGAAACATCAAGCCCGGTCAGTCTAGGACGCAGCTTCCGCGGTGGATAGCGAACAATTTTCAAGCCCTGTTAACCGCCGGTAGACGTCGAGCGACGTCCCTTCCACGCTTCGGCACCGCAGGCTGCGCGCAGTGCGGAGGGCGGTGGCTCAATCCCTGACCAGGTGCGGGGGCAGCAGCCGGGCCGCCTTCTGGAAGAAAAGGAATTCGTCGTCGGTCATCCCCTCCGCCGAGAAGTCGAAATGGCACAAAGTGCCGAAGAGCTCGCCGGCATTGTCCAGCAACGGGACGCCGTGGTAGGACAGCAGTACGCCCTGGTAGGCGTGGCCGTTCAGCCGGTGGTCCAACGCGCTGTTTCCGGTTCGAAACTGCCCGTTGCGCATGACAAACTGGCAGAAGCTGTCGCCGATGGGCACTTCATCGAACACGTCCGGTTTGGGTTCGGCCGCCTTGTCGTGGAACTCCACCGCCCGCATGGATTGCCCGGTAAAGCGGAACGCGGCGGTGTAACGGTGCGCCACGCGGTCGTTCAGCGCCGCCAGGCCTGCCTTCAAGCCGCCGGTCTTGAGCGTGTCCTTGAACCGCTCGAGTTCGAAAAATTGGTGATCCATGCGATTGCCTATCCCTGTGCGCCTGGCAACCCTCGTCCAAGATGGGCCATTGTAGGTGAGTGCCGCCCCAACAGCCTGTGGCCCACATCGTTCGAATCCTTGCGATTTCGCAAGTGCCGTATCTCCGACGTGGTTGCTAATTCAGTCGGTCCTGCGCCACGCAGCTTCCAAGCCCACATCTACCAGGAGAAAAGAAATGATGACCAGATTTGCGCAACTGCTGTTCGCGCTCCTTTTGACGTCGAGCCATTTAGCCCATGCGTCTTGGACGAGCTTTTCGCTCGATCAGATCGACGCGCCGCTCAGCGCCCCACGCCACATCGACATCGCCACTCTCGATCCCTTCGCCTTGGGAACGACGATCGAACTCGGTGTGCCATCGGTGTCGCCAGGAACTCCGCTCTTCAGTTTCAGGAACGCCACCGGCTTCACGCTGGACGACTTCCATGTGACCATCACCTGCGTACAGACCGATCTCAACGCATGCAACGGTGGGCAGGTATTCGGCCCCTCCCAGCCATCGAGCGACATCTTCAGTCAAGTCTCCGACAACGTGGTCCCCTCGCAGAATGCCGGGATCTACACATGGAATTTCGACTTTTCCGGCGGGGATATCCTGCCGGGCGAACTCTTCGCCATCGTTGACAAGGGCAACGCTCTCGGACTTCCGCCCGCCGTGCTCGGCATCACCGCACGCGCTTCAGTCCCTGAGCCAAGCAGCGCCTTGTTGACCCTCTCGGCGTTGGCCTTCGTCGGCCTGATCAGCCGGCGTCGGCGCGTCGTCAAGTGCCCCATCCCCCCCCGCAGGTCGGTGGTGCATGTTCTCCAACTCAGGAATCCGCAGCACCGCGCGAGCCCATTCACAAGGCATACATCGATGGGCTGAGGGCCTTGGCGGTGTCCATGGTGATCCTGAATCACTTCCACGCCGATTGGATGCCGAGTGGATTCATCGGGGTAGATGTTTTCTTCGTGATCTCCGGCTACGTGATCACGCTGAATCTGGCGTCCAAACAACACCTCCGCTTTGCCGAGTTTTGTCTCGGCTTCTACGCGCATCGCATCAAGCGGCTGTTTCCCGCACTGTGCCTGATGGTGGTGCTGTCGAGCGTGGCGATCAGCCTCTTCAATCCAGACGCACACAGATCCATCAATACGGGCTGGACCGCGCTGTTCGGCGCATCTAACATCTTTCTGTGGGCCCAGGCCAACGATTACTTTTCGGGCGCCACCCAACTCAATCCCTTCACGCACACCTGGTCGCTGGGTGTTGAGGAACAGTTCTATTTCGTTTTCCCGGTGATCCTATGGATTGGCCTTGTCAAACTGGGCCATCGCCCGAGGCTGCTGACGTACTTCCTGGCTGCCACATGCACGCTCTCCGTGGTCTCATTCCTGGTCTACTCGCAGCTAAAACCCATGGCCGCCTACTACCTCATGCCGACCAGATTCTGGGAGTTGGCCAGCGGCGCAATGCTCGCACTCGGCACGCGGCGCAGCCGATCCAGGCCTGGCAGGCGGTTCCGCAACGCGCCCGCTGTGGCGATGGCCGGTCTGTTCTCGACATGTTTGCTACCCGCCACATGGTTTTCCGTGTCCATACCGATGGCGGTACTTTTCACAGCGGCGATGATTCATCAAGAGCGACGGGACCATTACGTGTACGACGCTCTTTCGGGAAAGGTCGCCGTGCATCTGGGAAGGGTCTCATACTCCCTTTATCTTTGGCATTGGCCGTTGCTGGTCGTCGGCAAATGGACCATCGGCGCGGGACCATTGGCTTCCCTGGCGGTGTTGCTCACGGTGATACTGTTCGCAGAGATGAGCTTTCGCCATGTGGAGCAGCCGTTTCGCCTTTCGCGCTGGGGACCCACCGAATTTCGAACCTTGTCCTACGGGCTCGGAGCGCTTTCCATCACGGCCGTCCTTCTGCATGCAGGACTCAAACCGATCGCAGACGGCCTCTATCTCGGCATTCGCCCCGCCCTTGCCGAGCGCGGCGCAGAAAGCCTGGCTAGACCGTACACCGCCATCGACGGCCTTGCCTGGGCGGGAGAAAAATGTGTCCTGCAGAGCAACCGGGACGTCGGCAAGACGATCGATCCGCAGGCGTGTTCGTTCGGCGCTTCTCCGAACCCCAGACGCATCATTGTTTTTGGTAATTCGTTCTCTGCCGCCTTTCTCCATGGGCTCGAGGAACTGGCACGCAATGACAGATTCACCATCACCCTGACCTCCTCATGGGGTGCCTCAGCCACGCCCAACATGCCCAACAAGAGCGAATGGAGCGCGGTCAACACCTACTACTGGGACAAGATCTACCCCGAGCTTGCCTCATCCCTCAAGAGCGGCGACTGGGTATTTCTGATGAGCGACCTGCATGATTTTTCCCCAAGCAAGGCCAGCCTGGAATCCCGCGATCTGATTGGCAGGTACCGCAGTGAACTGTCTGGAATGGCTCAGCAACTGGGCAGGCGCAGAGTGAAGCTCGCTGTGTTGCACGGCAACCCATTCGCCAGAGAGGCGCAGTGCGAGCCGGCGATCGCCCTGGCTCAGTGGTTCTCTCCTTTTGGGAGACCGTGCAACTTCTATGGGAAGGAAGACACCCTTCAACGAAGAAGGCCACTGGATATTGCATTGAAATCGCTGGGATCTCAAATTGTCATCGTGGATCTTCTGGACGTGTTCTGCCCTTCCGCGACTTGCAACTACGAAGGGAAATCGGGCGAAGTCCTGTACCGGGACGGTTGGTCTCATCCTTCGGCGGAAGCCGCCCGGCTTTCATATCCCATCTTGCGCGATGCGTTCACCGCCTTACGCTGACGCAGGCCACCGCCTTGCGCCATCTCAATCCAGGCACACGCCGTGCGACGAACAATGGAAGGCCAGTTTTCGCAGCATCGCCTGCCCGCACCCAGGACTCACTCGGAAGGACCCCATGCCATGTTTGCCGACCGACTTGACGCCGCCGAGCGCTTGGCCGAGGCGCTTCAACACTACGGAGATCGACAACCTTTGATCCTCGCCATTCCCCGGGGAGCGGTGTTCATGGGCGCGGTGCTGGCGCGCCGCCTGCACGGCGAACTGGACGTCATCATGGTTCGCAAGCTTCGAGCGCCAGATGCACCCGAATTCGCCGTGGGCGCGGTCGATGAGGCCGGTTGGACGTACATTGCGCCGCATGCGCAAGCCGCTGGCGCCCAGCCTGGCTACCTCGAGGCAGAGACGCGGGGGCAGTTGCGCGAAATACGCCGTCGCCGCGCGCTTTACACGCCGGGGCGCCCGCCCGTGGAAGCCACCGGCCGAACCGTGATCGTGGTGGACGACGGCCTGGCCACGGGCGCCACGATGATCGCGGCCCTGCATACCGTGCGAGAACGCAAGCCCGCCCGGCTGGTATGCGCGGTCCCCGTGGTCTCCCCACACGCTCTTGCGCAGGTTCGGGTCCTCGCGGACGAAACGGTCTGCCTCCAGGCGTCGGCTAATCTCCGTGCTGTGGGTCAGTTCTACCGCGCATTCCCGCAGGTGGAAGATGCCCAGGTGGCGGCTTTGCTCAACGCGAGGAATACGGCCGCTGCCGCGCGCAAGGATGCGCGTGGCGCCTGATGGACGATTTTCGCGCCGACCGATCGGCAACCGCAGCGACGGCCGCACCTTCCCGTGGCCTAGGTCGGCGATGCCTCCTGAAGCCGCGCTTCCTCGTGCTTGCGCCAAAGCGCATAGAAGCGACGGAATTCATCGTCTCGGCGTCCTCGCAGGCCCGTGTCGTGCCAGCCTGCCAGGAATTCGGACTCCTCGACGGTCAACCCTCGCAAAACCTCCTGGTCGGCGGCATTGCGCGACAGGGCACCGACTCGGATGAGGCGTGCACGCACCTGAGGCGGGAAAGCCAGGAAATCAGACGTGCCGGAAGTTTGCGCAGCATCCATGCAACAACACCGCGATGTTTCAGCATCCCGGGCGCTTCGCCTCATGCGGCCAGCCCACCGCTGGAACATGGCCACTGAATCCTCGTCGAATGCCATGGCTGCCATCTCTCAAACGTTGTTTTCATGGATTGGCACAACAGCCGAACGCAGGGCGGCTCGGGCCGGCGCCTGGCCCGGCCAGGACATCGGATGTTCGCGCACGCCCGCGTCTGGGCCTTCGTTCAGGCTCCGCACGGGCCGCATGCTGTCTTCCAGTTGCCGCCGGGCCCGGCTGAAGACCTGCCGCACCGAGGTGCGTGCATCGGGTGACTCGGCGGCGCGCACCTGCAGTTCACGACCAGGCAGCCGCACGACCAGACGAACCTGCCGGTCGTGCTGCGGCGTGGAGGGTTGTCCTTTCTCCGGCCCGATGAAAACCCGGCAGGTCATGGCGCACCGGACCGCACTCAGCAGCTTGGCCGCCTCTTCCCTTGCCACCGTTTCGATGCCAACCGGTGCTCGCGTACTCGACATGTGGATCTGGATGCTGTCTTCCATTCGAACTCACCTGTTCTTTCTTTTGTTCCGTCATTCGCGCCGCCGCAGGATCGGCCCATCGCATCCATCGAAGCAACAAGCCAGTGACGTGCAGCCCCTCCCTACTTGCGCCCGCGAGGCTCCGTTGCCGGCATGACCGCGGCCACCCAGGCCTTGGCCACCGCCTGCCACGTGGTCAGCGAGCGGTCCAGCCAGGGGGCCATGGCAGGCGTGGTAACGCGCCTGGCACCGCCGTCGAAAAAGGGCATCGCACACAATTTCGACGCACTTTTGCCGTTCGCACGAATGGCCTTCGCAATGGCGGACTGCATTTCCGCCCAGGCATTCGCCATCTCTGCCTGCCCACTCAAGGTCTGCACGATGCCCTTCGTCACCAGCTCGCGCTGGATGTCCAGCCAATCCTTCGGATGGCGGCTGAGGACCAGCCCGCGTTCCGCCTCGGCCACCTCCTCAACCCATTGCCGGCAGAGGTCGGACTGCACGCGCCGCATCTGCTCCAGGAAGTAAAGCATCAGGTGATGCGTCTGGAGATCCGCGGATTCGGCGGCCGTCACATCCTCGACGTCCTCGATCTCGGCCTCGTCGGATCGCGCCATTCGCCGTGCGGTTCGCTGAGCATGTGCGTTGTTTTCCATGGGAACTCCTTGGGTTCTGGTGGCAGCGGTCGTGCGTCACGCTTCACTGGATCGCTCGTGTCGGGTCAGCCTTCACAAAGTCTAGGCAGTGAACCGGCGACTGCGTTGCGCTAAGTCAAGCCCGGCCTCCAGGAAAGTGGCGATGCCAAATTCCTGGCCAGGTCGGCACGTTGCAGGGCGAGCAGCCCGGCCCGGTAGCCCTCCAATCGGTGCAGGCGCAACGTCGTGCTCGAAAAATCGAAATCACGCGATGCCGTCTCGTCGGGCGATGCCTCGCGCACGATGCGGGTGATGTCCACATGCGGGTCGTCACCCATCAAGTCGACGTACCGCGGCCGCTGGCGCAATTGATCGGCGGCCATCGGCTCCATCTGCGACAGGCACTCCTCTACCAGCTTGCGGAATTCACCGAGCACGGCATCCTCGGAACCAGTGCGGCGGATACGCTCCGCATAGATGATTTCGTCGCGCCGGCTCCACACGTCGGCCATCGTCTTGGGCAGCTCGCGCTGACTGCTGAAGAGATCGACCACCACCACCCGCTTGCCGGCCACGCCACAGCGCTCGACAACCTGTTCCAGCGGCGAGTTGCTGACGATGCCGCCGTCCCAGTAGTGGCGCTCGCCGATGCGGGTCCAGGGCAGGCCCGGCGGCAGGCTGCCGCTGGCGAGGATGTGGTCCACGCCGATATCGTCCACATAGCTGTCGAACAGCCGCAGCTCGGCCGTTTCGACCTCGACCGCGTTCACCAGCAGCCGCACCGGACTGGTACGCAGACCCCCGAAGTCCACGTATTTCTCGAGCAGGCTGCGTGCGGGCGAGAAGTCATAGAACGACGTCCACGCCATGGCCGGCTGCCCGTCCCATGCCGCCGACAGCCAACGCGGCCGGAACAGCGCGGGAACACCCCACCACATGGCCTGCAGGCTGGCCAGCCAACGGCGCATCGGCTCGTGGGAAACGCTCGGGGTGCTCATCGCCACCTCCGACCAGAAGGCCTCCAGCGCACGGGCCGCACCCTTCGGGTGGGAAGCCATGATGGCGCCGTTGAAGGCACCGATGGAGACCCCGGCCACGACGTTGGCCCGTAGCTGCGCTTCCTCCAGCGCCTTCACGACACCGCATTCGAAGGCCCCCAGCGCGCCGCCACCCTGCAGGATCAGCACCGTCTGGCTGGGCACACGCAGCAATGAGAACGACCCCGAATGCGCACCTTCACGGGACCGGCCGATGTGCGTCCGATAGCGGATCAGCCCGCGTGCGGCACGGGTCTCGGCCGCAGGCCGGCCAGTAGTGACCAGCGCCCGCGGAATATGGTCCCGCAGGAACAGCGTGGCCCATGCGCCACTGTCCAGTGCGCCCATCTCGATGCGTTCGGTCGCGCCTTCGGCCGCGCCCAGGAACTGAAATCCACGGTCGAAGACTTCACAATAGAAGGTGGAGACCTCGTCATAGGGCAGGTTGCGGCCCAGCATGTTCTTGGCGGCCAGCCGGCCCTGCCTGACGGCGTTGTCCCAATGCTCGATGCGGCGCCGCTTTTGGAACACCGGGTCGAAGAAGTTGGCCACGTCGCCCGCGGCGAAGACGCCCTGCGTCCCGCTTTGCAGGCGATCGTCCACCAGCACGCCATCCTCGCAGGGAATGCCGCTGCCCGCCAGGAAAGCGACATCGGGCCGCACGCCGATGCCGACGATCACGAGGTCGCAGCCCAGCACCCGTCCGTCACCCAGCACCACCCCTTCCACGCGCGTGCGCCCGCTCAGGGCGGTGGCCTCGCCGATCGCCAGCCGCACGCCGTGCCGCTCATAGAGCGATGCAAAGTAACGCACTAGTCCCGGCGCCCGCAGAACATCGAAGCGGCCTCGTCGCGGCGCCAGCATGGTCACGTCCAGCCCCTTCTGGCACAGCGTCGCGGACACCTCCATGCCGATGAAGCTGGCGCCGATGACGACCACGCGCCGCGCTCGCGCGGCCGCGGCGTGGATGGCGGCGGCATCTCCGGCATGACGCAGGCAATACACGCCTGGCAGGTCCGCGCCCGGCACCGCCAGCCGCACGGCATGAGCGCCCGTGGCCACGAGCAAACGACCGTAACGCAGCGGCGGCCCCCGGTCGAGCCGAACCTGCCTGGCCGCAGCATCGACATGGACCGCGCGCGTGCCGAGCAGCAACTCGACCTCGAGCCGCTCGTAGACCTCCGGACGCAGCACCGGCTGCGGTGGCCTCGCCTCGGCCGACAGCAGCAACCGCTTCGACAGCGCGGGGCGGTGGTAGGGCGCGATCGGCTCGGCGCACACCATGGCGATGGTGCCCGTGGCACCTTCGGCCCGCAGCGTTTCCGCCGCCGTGGCGCTGGCCAGTCCGCCGCCGATCAGGACGAAGTCGCAGTCTCGGGCCTCGATGGCGGTTGAGCCTTCTTCCGGATGCAAGCCTGCGTGGTCCATGCAGGCATCTTGTCGACCGCGGCGCGCGAAAGCTTTGAGCCACCTCAAACTCGGCCGAGCCCCGATGATTCGATCTGTTACAGACTGTCCAGCATACGCAGTGAAAAGCCCGCGCAATAATTGAAACAAGGTTTTCGCTACCTCACAACTGGCCCACCCGCCCGACGCCCGTGAAACAATCCATCCACCTCGCCATCCTGGACGATGAACTCGACATCCGGATGCTGGTTTCGAACTATCTCAGCGGGCACGGGTACCGTGTGAGTTGCCTGAAGAATGGCGCCGAAATGTACGCCCTCATGTCCCGCGATCCGGCCGCCCTGGTCCTGCTCGATCTGGGGTTGCCGGGTGAGGACGGCCTATCCATCGCCAGGCAATTGCGCCAGCAATGGCGCTGCGGGCTGGTGATCGTCACCGGCCGGGGCGAAGCCGTGGACCGCGTGGTCGGGCTGGAGCTTGGCGCGGACGACTACATCACCAAGCCGTTCGATCTTCGCGAGATGGCCGCCCGGATCAAAGCCGTGCTGCGTCGGCTCCATCCGGCCGATTTCGACGGCGCGAGCGGCCCGGCTCCGCTGTCCGAACCATCCCTGTGCTTCGATGGCTGGCGGCTCGACCCGGGCGCGCGCAGGCTGATCGACGAGGCCGGCGGCGAAGTGCCTCTGACTTCTGGCGAATTCGACCTGCTGCAGGTCTTCGCGCGCCACGCCGGCCGTGTACTGAGCCGCGACTTCCTGCTAGACCATACCCGCGGCCGCGATGGCGGGCCGTTCGACCGCACGATCGACGTACAGGTCAGCCGGTTGCGCAGGAAGATCGAGGAGGACCCGGATCACCCGCGACGCATCAAATCGGTCCGGGGCGCGGGCTACCTGTTCGTGCCGCCCGTCACGCGCGAGGGATGAGCATGGCCCGGCATCAGTCGCATCCATGGGTGGCCGGCACGGGCGGCGACATGCAGGCCGACAGCGCCATGCTGGCTGCCATCTTCCTGGCCAATCCGGATGCCCTGCTCGCCGTGGACGGCGACGGCGCCATCGTGCTGGCCAACCACGCCGCCACCAATCTCCTCGGCTACTCCGAACAGGAGCTTCGGCAGATGAACGTGGACATGCTGGTGCCCGCCAATGCGCGCGCTGCGCATGCCACGCACCGCCAGGACTACGCGCGCGCGCCACAGGCACGACCCATGGGGGAGCGCAGCGAACTCTGCGTGCGATGCAAAGATGGCCAGGAGGTGATGGTGGAGATCGCACTCAGCCCCATGGCGCGGTCCGGTCGCCCCATGGTGCTGGCATCGATCCGTTCGATCGGCGCGTACCCACGCGTACGTCAGGCCTTGCGCCGGGCACGGTACAGCGAAAGCCTGGCGCGACTCGGGCATGTGGTGGTCAACGCGCGGGACCCACAGACGGTGCTCGACCTGTTGCCCGGTGTCGCTGCCGAGGCACTGGAAGTCGAAAACGTCGCCGTCTTCCTGCTGGAGGACGACCACCAGCACCTGCGCGTGGCCAGTTCGGTCGGCGACATCCAGGGCCAGCAGACCGGCATGCGCATTCCCTATGAGAAAAAGAGTTCGCTAGGCCTGGTTCTGGCGGGTGGCCACAACCTGATCGTCGAGGACTACTGCCGCGAAACCCGTTTTGACGTGCCCGAGGCCTACCTCCGGGCGGGACTGGCCAGCGCAGGAGTCACGCCAGTGCACGATCATGGCCGGATGATCGGCGCGCTGGCGGCGCGTTCCCGCACGCCGTCGCGTTTCGGCAGCGAGGAGATGCACTACCTCGAATCCCTGGCGAGCCTGCTCGGCACCTACCTGCAACGCGTTCGGGCGGACGCCGCCCTGCGCCATGCCCAGACCCTGGAGAGCGTTGGCCAGTTGTCCGGCGGCATCGCCCATGACTTCAATAACCTCCTGACCGTGATCCAGGGCAATCTGGAAGTGCTCGGAGAACGCCCCCCTTCCTCGATCGACGACGAAGCCAGGGAACTGGTGGGCACGGCAGCCCGTGCCGCGCGGCGAGCCGCCGAGCTCACCGCCAAGCTGCTGGCGTTCTCGCGGCGCCAGGTGTTGCAGCCTACGGCAGTGAACGTGGCGGCTCTCATCTCGTCGCTGGCCGACATGCTGCGCCGTACGCTGGACCGGCGCATCGAAATCTCCGTGCGGGTCGACCCCCAATGCCCGGCGATCCAGGTGGACGAAGTCGAGCTCGAAGCTGCGTTGCTGAACATCGCCGTGAATGCGCGCGACGCGATGCCCGAAGGCGGCAGGCTGCGCTTCGAGGCAACGCGCAGCCAGGCCCTGCCAGACGACGTGCGCACGGAGTTGACGGAAGACGCCGCAAGAGGGACCGAAGGTTTCGTGACCATCGCCGTTACGGACGACGGCTGCGGCATGCCGCCCCAGGTGAAGGAACGCGCTTTCGAGCCGTTCTTCACCACCAAACCGCAGGGCCGTGGCACCGGCCTGGGCCTGAGCACGGTGTTCGGCTTCGTCAAGCAGTCCCACGGCACGGTACGCATCGACAGCGAATCCGGGCGGGGCACCACGGTCCGGCTGTACATGCCTTGCGCCGCGGCACGGCAGGCCTGCGCGGAACCTGCACCGCCATCCGAGGCATTGCCCGTCGGCTTGCACGTCCTGCTGGTGGAGGACGATCACGACGTGCAGGCCACGACGGTCCGCCTCCTTCATGACATCGGCTGCAAAGTGCATGCTTTCAATAGCGGCGAGGCCGCACTCGATGCCCTGCCCCGCCTGGGTACCGTCGACCTGCTGCTGACCGACGTGGCATTGGGCAGGGGCATGCGCGGCACCGCGCTGGCGGCCAAGGCGCAAGGCTTGCGCCCCTCCATGGCAGTGGTGCTGATGTCGGCCTTTTCCACCGATTTGCTACAGGTGAACCAGGAAGCGCCGCCGGACTGGGAACTGCTGGCCAAGCCCTTCTCGCGCGAGGAGTTGTCAGGCGCGCTGGCACTGGCCCTGCACCAGCGCTGAACATCCCCCCAGGCGCCCTCGGGGCTGCAGGTTCGATCGGATGCGCAAATGCCGCGTCAGGTCGGCCAGTTGCCTGCCCGCGTGGCGCAGCACGCTCAGTGCAGCACCGGACCCAGCCCGGCCAGGCTGTCCTGCACGAAGTCGTCCAGGCCATCGATGTCCGGAATGGCAATGTCGCGCCGGCCCTTCACCGGAAACGCGATCAATTGCATCCTCGACAGCAGCGTCAGTGCGCGGCTCACGGTCTCCAGCGTCATGCCCAGGTGGTTGCCGATCTCGGCGCGCGTGAGTCGCAATGCGATCTGGTCGGTCCGCAGGCCCCGCGCCTGCAGCGCCAACGCCCACTCGTGCAGAAAATTGGCGACGCGCGCGTCGGCCGGCAGCGTGCACACCGACATCAGGGAGTTGCGGCTCTGGGCCATCTGCAGTCCCATCGCCTGGTGCAAGGCGGTGAGCAGGGCCGGTTGCTGCGCGCAGGCGGCCAGCAGCGCATCGTAGCGGAACGACCAGAGCTCCCCGGTGTCCATCGCCACCGCATCACAGGCGTAGACGCCGTTGGCAATGCCGTCCAGGCCCAGCCAATCGCCGCGGAACTTCAGCCCGACGATCTGCTCCCGGCCATCCTGGGCCAGATTGACCACCTTGAAGGCGCCCGAGTGGGCGAAATGCAGGTGCGTGAAGCCGATCCCCGCCTGGTAGACGGCCTCGCCCGCATGCACGATGCGTCGGCTCGGTGCCAAGGCCGAATTCAGCAGCGCGGCCGTATCCGCGATGTGCGCCTGCTCGACCAGCCCTCGACGGCGCACGGGCCGCTCGACCCGGGTCGACGGGTCGCCGCGCAGCGGCTGGACCTGGAAGTTCTGGACTGTGGCGGGGTGCAGTTGGGTTTGGATGAACATGGAAGGCTCCGAAGTGAATGGTGATGGTTTGGATTGAGGTTAGGGTCAGCCTGCGGCATGCATGAAAACCGTCTGAAACGCCGCGTGCCGTTGTGTGAACCGTCGGTAACAGCACACCACGGCAGCCGTCAGCCACAGTTGACCGGCGCTTGATGCACATCAAACCTCAGCCCGCAGCCGCTTCCAAGATTCGAACCGAACGCTGCATGCCCACCGACACCTCCGCTTCATGATGTGTGCCCGTCCCCATATCGATCTCCATGGCCTGCCCAGCCTCTCGAGGCTGCTGGCCAGCGCGCGTGGTCTGCGCAATGCACCGGCTCGCTCGGTGCGCAGGCTCGCGCTGCGCGGGAGCCACCTGGGCTTGCTGACCCGGGAAGTCGACAAGGCCAGCGCCGAGCGGTTCTGCCGCGCTGCAGAAGCCCTCGGCGCCCATGTGTCGCAGGTCACCCCGGCGCTCACAGACAGCAGCCTTCCGGCCGACATCGACCGGCTCGCCGGGGTCTTGGCTCGCCTCTATAGCGGAATCGAGTGCCAGGGCATCGCGCCGTCGCTTGTCGGCCGCATCGCGGCGAAGTCGGGTGTGCCGGTGTTCGCGGGCCTGGCCACGCCAGCGCACCCGCTGGCGGAGGCCGTCACAGCCATGGGTGGCGAAGGCAGCGACGAGGAGAAATGGATCTGGCTGATCCAGGCGGTGCTGCTCGAACGGATCGGATGAGCGCTCCCAAGCCAGGCGGTACCTGGCGCAAGACGCCCAGGGCAGGCGGCCCGACCACACGCTCAGTGCGCCATCAGCACCGGCAGGGTCATGCGTTCCAGCAGCGTGCGGGTGGATCCACCGAGCAGCAGTTCACGCAACCGGCTGTGGTGGTAGCAACCCATGACGAGAAGCTGGCCGTTCAGGTCGGCGGCACGCGACAGCAGGCGTTCACCGACATCGCCGGTGTCCCGGTCGGCATGCAGGACCGGGTCGATGCCATGATGCTTCAGGTAGCCCGCGAGCCGGACGAGCGCGAATTCCGCATCGTCGCCGTAGGCCAGCGCATGCACCCGCTTCGCCCGCATGAGCCAGGGCAGCGCCGCGCTGACAGCGCGGGCCGCCTCGCGGTTTTCCTTCCACGCGATCAGCACCGTACCACCGACCTCGGTGGCCGGGCCGGCGTGGGGCACGAGCAGCGTCGGCTTGCCGGTGGCCGCCATGACGTCCGGCACGAAGTCGGTGGGCACGTCTTCGCCTTGCGTGTCGTCCGGATCCCGCTGCCCCAGCACAAGCAAGTCCGCGTAGAACGCCCGCTGCATGAAACCATCCGGCGCCGAAGGCAGCTGCTCGCCCCAGCTCAGCCGTGGCGCACCGGCGGCATGTGCCTCGAAGATGCGGTGGGCCTTGGCGCGACGCGCGCGGTCGAGCTCCTCCATGATCGGCACGGCCTGTCCTCCGCCCCGAAGCGAAGCAGCGTATTGCTGCAGAGCCGAAACCACCGCGTATTGCACGGTGGTTTCGGCATCGAAGGCATCGGCCAATTGGCGCGCGACCTGCATCCGCTTGGCGGCGTGCGAGGACGAGTCCAGGTGAACAAGGATCGAGGCAAGGGTTTTCATGGGAACCTCCGATGGATGGCGGACGCGGGACACCAAGTTAGCCGACGGCCCTGCGCACGGCTTGCGCCACGTCAATGAGCGAAGGCCTCGTGCAGCAATCGGCACGACCGATCAGGAAGCGGGTTGATCCAGGACAAGGCGGCTTGCGCCGTGGCGCCTAGAGTGGGCTTGTTCGAAGGAGATGGCCATGAAGACCTGTTCACGCGCCGCAGCGACGGCGGCCTTGTGTGTTGCGTTCTGTATCGCGCCGCCACTTGCGGCGCACGCGGGCCAGGCGGTCCCGTTCCAGAACGGTGGCATCGGCGACGAGAGCCGGCAGGAAATGGCCGCGGCGCGCCACCAGTATCGGCTGCGCATGAGCTTCGCAGAGACGCGCAGCGGTGCCTACATCACGGGTGTGAGCGTCGTCATCGAGCGCGGACAGAACGGCGGCCAGCTACGTTTCGAGGACTGCGGCCCGCTCTTCTATGTGGCCATGGAGCCTGGCGTGTACCACGTCACCGCGACCTACGGTGGGCTGAGCCAAAGCCGCGTGGTGGACGTCCGACACGGCGCCCGCGAACTCGTCCTGTACTGGCCCGCCGCGTCTGAAAGTTGAAGCGTCCCTGCTTCTACGAAGGAAAACCATGACGCACTTGCTCGCCCAGAACCTCGGCCTGCTCGACAGGCTCGCACGCATCGGCCTCGGTGTCGTGCTCATCGGCCTGGCCGCATTCGGCAGCATCGGCGCCTGGGGCTATGTCGGCGTGCTGCCGCTGTTGACTGCGATTGCCGGCAGTTGTCCCGCATACCGCCTGTTCGGCTGGAGCACCCGCGCAGATGCGCGCCATTGAGCCTGCCACCGGCTAGGTCAGCAGGCAGTCGACCACCTTCGCCAGCAGATCTTCCGCGTCCGCGGCTGCCACCGCGCCGGGCAGCGCCACGTCGCCGTGCAGCACGAAAACAGGCTTGCCCCATTTCAGGCCCATCGCCATCTCGGACAGCGTGCCCATGTTGCCGCCGATGGCCACCAGGCAGACACCGCTGCGCGCGACGATCGCGTTGCGCAGTTCGCCCATGCCGGTCGGCACGGCCACGCTGAGCCATTCGTTGGCGTTGCGGTCGTCCTCCTCCGGCAGGATGCCGATGGCGATGCCGCCGGCCCCGGTTGCGCCGCGGGCCGCCGCCGCCATCACACCGCCCCGCCCCCCGCAGACGATGGCCATGCCGGCCCCGGCGAGGTGGCGGGCAACGAACTCGGCCGCCTCGCACTCGCGCGGTCCGCCATCCCCGGGCCCGATCACGGCGACCGGCTGGCGGTGCCGATGGCTTCCCTCCTGCCGCTGCGCCAGCCGCGCGAGCGCCTCAATGACCGGCGCCGACGGCACGGCGTTCACGCTTTCGTGTGACGACATCTCCCACTCCCATCACGATCACACATACCACCATCAGCACCAGCGAGAGCGCCGCTGCCAGCGGAAAATCCGATCCCCCGTCGCTGACCTGCGAGAGCAGCATCAGCGGGAGGATGTTCAGCTGCGTGCCGACCAGGGCCAGCGCCGTGCCGTAGGTGCCCATGGCCAGGGCGGCCACGACGCAGGCGCTGGCCAGAACGGACGGCGCCACCTCGGGCACGACGGTGTCCCAGAAGGCGCGGGCGCGCGACGCCCCCAGCGTGCGCGCCGCCAGTGCCGGGCGCAGGTCCAGGTTGGCGAACACCGGGTACAGCGACAGCGCCACGCGCGGGATCAGGTAGTAGGCATAGGCAAGACCCAGGCCTGTCACGCTGTAGATCCAGCTGCCGACCACGGCCGGGTCGGCGCCGAGACCCGCGAGCAGTTGCGTCACGAAGCCGGCGCGTCCGAACGCAAGGATGAACCCGTAGGCGATCACCAGTCCCGAGAAGGCCAGCGGTAGCCCGAGCAGCGTCATCATCCACTGGCGGCGGTGGGCCGGCTGCCGCGCAAGCTCGATCGCAATGCAGGTGCCCACGGCGGCCGACACGGTGCCAGCGGCCACACCGAGCAGCAAGGTGTTGCGCAGCGCACCAAGAAACAGCGGCTGGCCGAACAGCCGCGCGAACGCGCTGCCGCCATCCGCAAAGGCTTCGGGCAGCAACGCCGCCAGCGGTGCCGCGAAGAACAGCGCCATGAAGAGCCAGGCCGGCCAGGCCCCGAAACGCCGCATGGCCTACTTGCCCACCGTCGCTTGTGCCCAGAGCTGGTCGAGCTCGGCCTTGCGCTCGGACGCCTTCACCACATCCAGCGGCCGGACCTGCGGCGCCGGTGGCATTTTGGCCGCGACGTCGGCCGACAGGGTGATGCCGGGCACGGCCGGCCGCACGAAGCCTTGCGCGAACAGCGACTGCCCGGACTCGCTCATGATGAAGTTGAGCCACAGCTTGCCGGCGTTCGGGTTCGGGCCGTTCTTCACCAGGCTGATGGCGTACGGGGCCGCAACGCTGGCCTCTTTGGGGATCACCACCTCGACCGCATCCCCCATGCCGTCGACATGCTTGGCCTTGAGCCCGTCGTTCTCGTAGCTGATCCACACCGGGATCTCGCCCTTGAGGAACTTGGCATAGGGCGTGGTGCCCTCCACCCGCAATACATTGCCGGCGGTGTGCAGCCTGCCAAGGTAGTCGGTGCCGGGCTTGATGTTGTCGACGTCGCCGCCGTTGGCGTAGGCCGCGGCGAAGGTCAACACCTGGCCGATGCCGGTGGAGCGCGGATCGAGGTAGACCACCGAGCTCTTGAACTCGGGCTTGAGCAGGTCGGCCCAGCCGGTAGGCGTGTTCTTCACCAGCTTCTTGTTGACCAGGAACGCAATGTTGAGCGTGTGGATCGTGAACCAGCGGCCCTCGGCCTCGCGGAACACGCCCGGCAGCTTGTCGAAGTTCACCGGTTTGAAGGGCGCGACCACGTCTTTCTTCACCGCGTCGACCGCGGACGCCGCGAAGTAGTACGCCGTATCGGCCTGCGGGCGCCGGCGCGTCTTGTCCAGCGCAACCACGGTGGCGGCCGAGCCGATGTCGTTGTAGGTCAGCTCGATCTCGGGATAGCGCTTCTTGAAGTCGCGGAACAACGACTTCCAGTTGGCCCATTCAGGGCCGGTGTCGAAGGAAACGCAAAGGCCTTCCTTCTGGGCTTCGGCGTACAGGGCCTTCTCGCCGGCATAGAGTTCGGGCCCATCGAAGGCGAAAGCGGTGCGCGCGACGAGCGCGGCCAGCGGAAGTGCGCCGGCGGCCTGGATCAAATGTCTGCGTTGCATGGAAAGCTCCTTGGTGTTGGGGGTGAAAGTGAGTTGGCAAGATCGGGCTTGGTGGCGGGTCAGTCGTCCAGCAGCCGCACGTGTTCCGGTGCGATGCCGATGGCCTCGCGCGCCGGCCAGGCCGAATCCGCCAGAAAGGGGCGGCTGGCGCCGGGCACCTCGAAGTCGTAGCGGGTCAGGGCCCCCAGGAAGCGCTGCGCGCCGGCGCGGCCTGTGAGCCGGTTCAGGCTCCCCGCAGGCGGATCGCCCTGGATGTGTTCGGGCCGGATCAGCACGTGCACGGCCGCGCCGGGCCTGCGCGAGCCGGTCGGCGCGGCGAGCTCCGCGAATCCGAGGTCCACGCGATCGCTGGCGCAGACCGTGGCCGGCAGCAGGGTCGACAGGCCGACGAACTGGGCCACGGCCCGGCTGGCCGGACGCTCGTACAACTCGCGCGGCGCCGCGATCTGCAGCAGCCGGCCGTCCTTCATCACGGCCACGCGATCGGCCATGGTGAGCGCTTCTTCCTGGTCGTGCGTCACCAGCAGCGTGGTGGCATTGAAGCGCTGCTGGATCGCTCGGATCTGGTCGCGCAGATGGCCACGCACGCTGGCGTCGAGTGCGGACAGCGGCTCGTCGAGCAGCAGCGCGCGCGGGTCGATGGCCAACGCACGGGCCAGCGCCACGCGCTGCTGCTGGCCGCCCGAGAGTTGCGCCACGGCGCGTTGCGCGTAATCGCCCAGTCCGACGACGTCGAGCAGTTCCTGCGCGCGCCGCGTGCGCTCGGCCGCGGGCATCTTGCGCAGCTTCAGGCCGTAGGCCACGTTGTCCAGCACGTCGAGGTGCGGAAACAGCGCATAACTCTGGAACACCATGCCGATGTGGCGCTGGTGCACCGGCTTGTTCGACAAGTCTTCGCCGTCAAGCGCGATGCGACCGCTGTGGCCGGTCTCCAGGCCGGAGACGAGCTTGAGCAGGGTCGACTTCCCCGAGCCGCTCGGCCCGATCACCGCGACCAGTTCGCCGGTGCGCACGTCCAGCGAGATGTCGTGCAGGCCCTGCGTGGTGCCGGGGTAGCGGTAGCTGACTTGATCGAGGACAAGGCTCATGAACGTGACCTGATGAGGGAAGAAGAAAACAGGGCCGAAGCCCCGGCGAGCAGCAGCAGGATCACCGTGGCCGCGCAGGCGAAGCCCGTGGCACCGTAGAAGGCCTGCAGCAGCACCACGGGATAGGTGCGGTTCTGGAAGCTGGTCAGCAGGTTCGACAGGCCGAACTCGCCCACGGAAATGGCCGCGACCATCACCAGGCCACTGATGAGACTCTGGCGCAGGCTGGGCAGCACGACGGTGGTGAACTGGCGCCAGTTCGATGCGCCGAGCGTCGCAGCGGCCTGCTCCAGGCGCTCGAGCCCGAGGTGACGCAGGTCGGCGAGCAAGGTGTTGGTCAGGTAGGGCAGCGTGTGGATGGCATGGGCGGCAATCAGCAGCGGCATCGAGCCGAGCCAGGGCAGCCAGTCGCTGTTGAAGACGATGATGTAGCCGAAGCCCAGGGTGATCGTCGGCACCGCGATCGGCATGGCGCTGACCAGGCGCGACGCCAGGCCGCCGCCTCGTCGCGCGCCGTGGTAGAGCGCATAGGCCAGCGGCATGGCCAGCACGGTGTTGATCGCGCAGGCCGCCAGCGCCACCAGCAGGCTGTTGACGAAGGCCTTGCGAAACGACGGGTCCTGCCACAGATCGAGGTACCAGCGGGCGGTCAGGCCGGTCGGCAACAGGGTGTTGGTCCAATTCTCGCCTGTGCTGCCCACCATGAGCAGGGCGATCGGCAGCACCAGGTAGAGGCCGTAAATCAGGGCAAGGCCGCGAATCAAATGAATGTCTCCATTGTTGTGAACACCGGGCATACTTTCCGGCTGCGCCAGTGTTGCCAGGGTGGCGTCACCGTCGTTGCAAATTCTAGGAGGAGGCCCAATGAAGATGGGTGAAAAGTGGATGACGTCTGTTGAGCAATCGGAAAGTGTTTGTCATCGAGCCTTCATGAAGCTGCGGCAGGCTCCGGCATGAAGCGCGACTGCCCCACCATCCAGGAGCTGCTGGCTTTCGACGCGGTCGCGCGGCACGAAAGCATCACGCTGGCGGCCGGCGCGCTGTGCATCACCGTGAGTGCGGTCAGCAAGCAGATCGCGGGGCTGGAGGCCTTCCTCGGCGGACGCGAACTGTTGCAGCGCAATGGCCGCGGCGTGCAGCTCACGCCCCAGGGCCGGGTGTACTGGCAGAAGATCGCCGGCGGCCTGCGCGCCATCGAGACCGCCACCTTCGAGGCGCGTTCGGGCGACGCCGGCGCCGGGCTGCTGACGCTCGCCAGCGTGCCCACCTTCCTCACCAAGTGGCTGATTCCCCGCCTGCCCGCGTTCGGCCGGCAAAGCCGGCAGGTCACCCTCAGCTTCAGCCGGCACCTCGAACCCACGGAAGGCATTCCTGTCGGCGTGGACGCCGCGATCCGATATGGCACCGACGGCTGGCCGGGCGTCGTGTCCGAATACATCGCCGGGCGCGAATTCGTGTTGATCGCCGCCCGCTCGCTGGTCGAAGAGCGGCACCGCATCGCGCAACCGGCGGATCTGCTGGGCCACACGCTGCTGCATCACGAGGGTGCGCCGACGGCATGGCGCCAATGGGCGGCCGACCACGGCATGGCCGAAAACCAGACCGTCTCCGGGCCGCGTTTCGCGCAATATGCCTCGTTGATCCAGGCGGCCGTCAACGGCCTGGGCATCGGACTCGTCCCGCGCATCCTGGTCCAGGGCGAACTGGCCGAAGGTGTGCTGGTGTCGCCGTGCGGAGTGCCAGTCATCGTCGACCAGGGCCACTACCTCTGTTACCGGCCCGACCGGCTCATGCTGCCCGGCTTCGCGGCCTTTCGCACTTGGCTGCTGGCACAAGGGGCAGAATCCCGCGGGGCCGAAGGGCGGGGTTGAACGGCCGGGCGAGGTTCTGCCGCTGGGGCATGGCTGAAAACCGTGGAAATTGCGCGTTTTGCAATAATCCACGGACTTGTATTTCCATTTTTTGAAACTGTTGAAACGTGCACGTTGACCCTCGCCTCCGGCCCCCACGCCTGGCTGAAACCACCCCGACCGGCCTGGCAGACTGTGCAGCGGAGCCGATCCGCACTCCGGGCGCCATCCAGCCCCACGGCTGGCTGCTGGTGCTCGATCCGATGGACTGCGGACTGCTGGCCTTCAGCGACAACCAGGACCAGCCGCGTGCACGAAGCGCCATTGGCCTGCTCGATCCACAACGGCTGCGCTCGCTCGTCCCCGACGCACTCCCTGTCGGGCTCGGCGCGCTTGTGCTTGACGGCGAGCGCTTCGACGTGTCCGCGCACCGCACACGCCAGCATTGCGTCGTGGAGTTCGAATATGCGACCGACGGTCCAGGCGACGACGCCCCGCTCTACCGCCTGACCCGGTCCTTCCTCCCCAGGCTGCAGCGGGCGGGCGAACTGAACGAACTCGCCCGCCTCGCCGCGGCCGAGATGAAATGCCTCACCGGCTTTGGCCGATGCCTGGTCTACCGGTTCGACGCCGCCGGCCACGGGGAGGTACTGGCCGAGGAACTCGATCCGGGCTACGACAGCTACCTCGGCCACCATTTTCCCGCCGCCGACATTCCCCCCCAGGCGCGCGAGCTGTACCTGCTCAATCGCGTGCGGCTCATCGCCGACGC
Source organism: Rhodoferax koreense (assembly GCF_001955695.1). Lineage (NCBI taxonomy): Bacteria > Pseudomonadati > Pseudomonadota > Betaproteobacteria > Burkholderiales > Comamonadaceae > Rhodoferax > Rhodoferax koreensis. The sequence continues at coordinate 4,874,685 of NZ_CP019236.1, forward strand.
CGACTACACCCCGGTGCCGCTGGCGGCGCTGGCGCCCGAACTGGCCACCGAGGCGGTCGACCTGTCGCAGGCCCAGTTGCGAAGCGTATCGCCGGTGCACCTGGCCTACATGCGCAACATGGGCACGCTGGCCTCGATGTCCGTGTCGATCGTGATCGACGGCCGGCTGTGGGGCCTGATTTCCTGCCATCACCACACGCCGCGGCGGCTGTCGCTGCCCTTGCGGCGCGCCTGCGAACACCTGGGCGAACTGCTGGCGTTGAGCATCCAGTCCAACGAGGTGACCAGTTCGGCCAGGAGCAGCCTGGCGCTGCGCCAACTCACCCTGGAACTGGTCGCGCAGTTGTCCGACAGCGACGCCTCGCTGCAGCAACTGGTGGCGCACCCCTCCCAGCTGCTGCGCCTGACGCAGTCGCGGGGCGCGGCCGTGGTGCGGGACGACCAGCTGTGGACCACGGGCGAAGTGCCTGGTGACGACCAGATCCAGGCACTCGCCAACTGGGTCGCCGGGCTGGGTGTGACGGTGTACGAGAGCAGCGCGCTGGCCCAGCACTTCGGACAGGCGCCGATTCCGCACGCGGCCGGCGTCCTGGCGATCTCCATTTCGCAGGTGCACCGCCACCTGATCCTCTGGTTCAGGCCGGAAATCGTGACGACGGTGACATGGGCCGGCGACCCGCGCAAGGCCGAGCCGGGTGGCGATGGCCACATCCATCCGCGGGCCAGCTTTGCCAGTTGGGTGGAGACCGTGCGCGGCCGGTCGCTGCCATGGTCGGCCGAGGAGGTCGGTGCGGTCAACGAGTTGCGCCAGGCGCTGATCGGCATCGTGCTGCGCCGAGCCGAGGAAGTGGCCGAGATGGCGACCGAGCTCGGCAGGGTCAACAAGGAGCTGGAAGCCTTTTCGTACACGGTGTCGCACGATCTTCGCGCGCCGATGCGGCACATCGCGGGCTATGTGGACCTGGTGGTCGATGCGGAAGGCGGGCAGCTTTCCGAGCGCGCCAGGAAATACCTGGCCAACGTCAAGGAGGCGTCGGTGTTCTCCGGCAAGCTGGTCGACGCGCTGCTGGAGTTCTCGCGCATGAGCCGCTCGGCGCTGAAGGTGAGATCCGTGAACGTCGGCGTGATGGTCGAAGGCCTGGTCCGCGAACTGAGCCGGCACGAGCGGGCCTCGCAGGTCGAATGGCAAATCGCGCCAGACCTGCCCGCGCTGCAGGCGGACCCGTTGCTGCTGCAGGTCGCGGTGCGCAACCTGATGGCGAATGCGGTGAAGTACTCCCGCACCCGCACCCCGCCGCGCATCACCATCCGGCCCGTGAGACGGGCGGACGGCGACGGCATCGAAGTCGAAGACAACGGTGTCGGCTTCCAGATGAAGTACGTGGACAAGCTATTCGGCGTGTTCCAACGCCTGCATGCCGCCGAGGAATTCGAAGGCACGGGCATCGGGCTGGCCAATGTGAAGCGCATCGTCGAACGCCATGGCGGAACGGTGTACGCGCACGGCGAAGTCGGCCATGGCGCCCGTTTCGGCTTCGTCCTGCCCCGACCCGCGGCAGACCCGCACCTCGATTCCAGAACTGGAGATCTCCTTGCTTAAACCGATCCTGCTCGTCGAAGACGACAAACGCGACCTCGAACTGACCCTGATTGCTCTGGAGCGCAGCCAGTTGGCCAACGACGTGGTCGTGATGCGCGATGGAGAACAGGCATTGGACTACCTGCGCCGCGAGGGCCCGCACGCGGACCGGGCCGAAGGCAACCCCGCGGTGGTACTGCTCGACCTCAAACTGCCCAAGGTCAACGGCATCGAGGTGCTGCAGGCCGTGCGCGGCGACGCGGCGCTGCGTGCCATTCCCATCGTCATGCTGACCTCGTCGCAGGAAGAGGCGGATGTGCTCAGGAGCTACGAGCTCGGCGTGAACGCCTATGTGGTCAAGCCAGTCGCCTTCGATCAATTCGTGAGCGCCATCGCCGACCTGGGCATATTCTGGGCCGTGCTGAACGAACCACCGCCCGGCTCGCTCAAGGTCAGCCGGCGCGGCGAACCATGAAAAGCACCGCCGACCCACACGCCCCGCTGCGCGTCTTGCTGTTGGAAGACTCCGCCTTCGACGCCGAACTGCTCACGGAAGCGCTGCGCGAGATCTACCCCAAGGCGTCGATCGACGTGGTGGCCAATGAGGCGCACTACCACCGGGCCCTGGTGCAGACCGCACCGGACGTCATCCTGTCGGACTACGAATTGCCCGGCTTTTCGGGGACCCAGGCCCTGTCGCTGGCCAGCCAGCTCGTGCCGCGGGTGCCCTTCATCTTCGTCTCGGGCATCATCGGCGAGGACAACGCGGTCGAGCTTCTCAAGCGCGGGGCCACCGACTATGTGGCCAAGGGGCGACTCGGCCGCTTGCCGCAGGTGCTCGAGCGCGCGCTGCGCGAGGCGGCCGAGCGCAATGCGAGGCAGACCGTCGAAGTGCAGCTGGACAAGGTGCACCGCGACTTCTCGGTCGTCGACAACCAGCGGCTCGCGCTCATCAACCTGAGCGACCGGATCCGCGACCTGGACGATCCGGTCGAGATTGCGTATGCGGCGGCCGAAACCCTGGCGCATGAGCTCAAGGTGGACCGCGCGGGTTACGGCATCGTGAACAAGCTCGCGGAGACCATCGACATCGCCAAGGACTGGAACGCGCCCGGCGTGAACTCGCTCGCGGGTCGCCTGCGGTTCCGCGACTACGGCTCCTACATCGAGGACCTGGCCCAGGGCCGCACGGTGGCGTTCGAGGATGCGCGCACCGATCCGCGAACGAAGGACACCGCCGCCGCGCTGGAGCGGATCAACGCCCGCGCCGTGGTCAACATGCCGCTCACCGAGAAAGGCAACCTCGTCGGCCTGCTCTACCTGAACCACGGCAGCGTACGCGCATGGACGGACACCGAGATCGGATTCGTGCGGGAAGTCGGCGACCGGGTCCGCTCCTCGATCGCCCGGCGCGAGGCGCAGGCCGAACTCCAGCTGCTGGCGCGATCGCTCGAGAGCCAGGTGCAGCAACGGACCTATGAACGCGACCGCACCTGGGCGCTGAACCAGGACCTGCTGGGCGTGGCCAGCGTCGACGGCCATTTCGAGAGCATCAATCCCGCATGGCAGGCGGTGCTGGGCTGGCAGGAAGCCGAAGTGCGCGCGGCACCTTTGCGCACCCTGGTGCATCCCGAGGATCTCGACGCCACGGATGCGGCCATGGCGGCGCTGAAGAACGGCGCAAAGACGACCCATTTCGAGAACCGCTGCCGCACCACCCTCGGCGACTACCGCTGGCTTTCCTGGACCGCGGTGCGCGACGACGGCCATGTCTACACCGTGGCGCGCGACATCACTTCCGAGAAGGTGCACGCAGCGGAACTCGATGCCGCCAAGGAACAGCTGCGCCAGAGCCAGAAGCTCGAAGCCGTGGGCCAGTTGACCGGTGGCCTGGCCCATGACTTCAACAACCTGCTGGGGGCGATCAAGGGCTGCCTCGAACTGATCCGCCGCCGCAACAAGGAAGGCCGGGCGCAGGACATCGACCGCTACGTCGAACTCGCCCAGGGTGCAACCGCGCGTGGCGCCGCGCTGACGCACCGCCTGCTGGCCTTCTCGCGCCAGCAGACGCTCGATCCCAAGCCCCTGGACATGAACCGCCTGGTGGCCGGCATGCAGGAACTGATCGCGCGCACCATGGGCCCGGGCATCACGATGGAGGTGGTCGGCGCCGCCGGCCTGTGGACGGTGGAGGCCGATCCGAACCAGCTCGAGAATGCCTTGCTGAACCTGTGCATCAACGCGCGCGATGCCATGCCGGATGGCGGCAAACTCAGCATCGAGACCGGCAACCGCTGGCTCGACGAACGTACCGCACGCGAGCGCGACGTATCGCCAGGCCAGTACGTGTCGCTGTGCGTGAGCGACAACGGTGTCGGCATGCCGCCGGAGGTCGTGGCGCGCGCCTTCGATCCGTTCTACACGACCAAGCCGCTCGGGCAGGGCACGGGCCTGGGGCTGTCGATGGTCTATGGGTTCTCCAAGCAATCGGGCGGGCAGGTGCGCATCTATTCCGAAGTCGGCAAGGGCACGATGGTCTGCATCTACCTGCCTCGCCATGCCGGCGAGGAAGAGGCGGCGGCCAAACCCGATGCGGTCCAGGAAGCCATGCCTGCACAGCACGGGCGTACGGTCCTGGTGGTCGATGACGAGGCCTCATTGCGCATGTTGCTCGTCGAAGAGCTTCGGGAAGCCGGCTACCGGGTGCTCGAGGCCGGCGACGGCGCCGAGGCGCTCCAGTTGCTGCAGACCGCAGGACGCGTCGACATGCTGGTCACCGACGTGGGCCTGCCCGGTGGCATGAATGGGCGTCAGGTCGCCGAGGCCGCACGTCTGGCACGCCCGGGACTGCAGGTGCTCTTCATCACGGGCTATGCGGAGAACGCCGTGCTGAGTCACGGGCATCTGGACATCGGCATGCACGTGTTGACGAAACCCTTCGAGTTGAGCGTGCTGGTGCGGCGTGCCAAGGAGATGCTTGCAGATTCGCCCGGCCCCTGAGCTCGCACGGGCGGCCGTGATTGGCTCAGCCGAGCCGGCGCAGGGGAAGGCCGGCGCTGTCCATCTTCGAAAAAAGCACGGTGCCGTGGGTCGAGTCCGTCACGAACAAGGTGCTCCGCCGCTCCCCGCCGAACGCGACATTGGTCGTCGACGCGCCAGACGGGCCCCGCAGAATCTGCACCGGTTCCGCCCGCCGGTTGAGGACCCACACGTAACCCAGGCCCGGATTGGCGATGATCAGCCGGTCCGACTCGTCCACGGCCAGGCCGTCGGGTCCGCTGGGTCCATACGAGGTGAAGAACTGACTCACCTTGGTCACGCTGCCATCCTCCATCAGCGGCACGCGCCAGATGCAGTTGCCACGCGTGACGGCCAGGAACAAGACCCGTTCGTCCGCCGAAAGCGCCACGCCGTTGGGACTCGGCACATTGGCGAGAAGGACATCCAGCTTTCCTGTCGGTGAGAGGCGGTAGACGCGGCCGGTGGGATCGTGCAGACCGCTCTGCCCCTGGTCGGTGAAGAACAGATTGCCCTTCGCGTCGAACACCAGGTCGTTCACGCCCTTGAACCGTTCGCTGTTGCGCCGTTCGAGATACGGCGTCACGTTGCCTGTCGCCACATCGACGCGAACAAGCCCCTGCTTGTAGTCGGTCACCAGGAGCTCCCGCGCATTGAGGAACTTCATCCCGTTCGGCTCGCCGTCGTATTCGGCGACAAGACTCCATTCGCCCGCCGCATCGATCCGGAAGATGCGGCCCCAGGGGATGTCCGTGACATAGAGGTTCCCGGCATCGTCGAACACCGGCCCCTCGAGAAACGAATCGACGGGCTGGCCACCCCGGTTGGCATCGGCCCAGGCGCTGCGCACGCCGGTCCTGCGCCAGCGCTCGGGCATGCTGGTGAAGGTTTCGAGTTCACGTACCACAGGTGCTTGCAGAAAAAACATGGCGGTCCTCTACTGCTTTTCGATCTGGGCCGAAGCCGCCACCTTGCTCCACAGCTGGGTGTTGTCCGCCAGCATCCTGGCAAACGCCGTTCCGTCCACCACTTTGGGCACGGCGCCCAGATCATCGGCGAATTTCTGGATGTCCGCGCTGGCCATGGCCACGGCGATTTCCTTCTGCAGGCGCTGCAGTGTCGCCGCCGGCGTGCCTTTCGGCGCCCACAGGCCCGTGAAGTTGATGACGCCGTAGCCATGGATGCCGGCCTCCTCGAAGGTCGGCGTGTCCGGTGCGGCCTTCAGCCGCTTGTCGCCGCTGATGGCGAGCAGCCGCAGCTTGCCCCCCTTGACCTGCCCCATGACGCCAGGCGTCGATGCGATCTGGAAGTCGATGCTGTGGCCCATCAAGGCCAGGGTGGCTTCGCCGGCGCCCTTGAACGGCACATGGGTGGCGTCAAGCCGGGCCACGCTCTTGAGGGCCTCCGTCGAAAAGTGCGGTGTGGTGCCCGCGCCGCCCGTGCCGTAGTTGAGTTTGCCTGGATTGGCCCTGGAATACGCCACCAGGTCGGCCACGGTCTTGAAATTCGAATCGCCCGCAACCACCAGCGCCATCGGCGCAAAGTTGAACGCGGACACCGGCACGAGGTCCTGGTCGTAGTCCCATGGCAGCTTCTTGAAGACGTTGGGAAGAATCGAATAGGTCGTGTCGTTGGCCATCAGGGTGTACCCATCCGGGGCCGAGCGGGCCACCTGCAGCGCCCCGATCGTGCCGGTGCCCCCCGCCTTGTTCTCGACGATGAAGCTCTGGCCCGTCTGCTCGGTCAGCTTCTGCGCAATCCTGCGCGTGACCTGGTCGACGGCGCCGCCCGGCGGATAGGGCACGACGATCTTGACGACCTTGTCCGGGTAGGCGCCTTGGGCCATGGCGCCGGCCGGAAGCGCGCATGCGACCGCGAGAGCGCACCACACGACAGTGGTGCGACGGGAAATTTTCAGGGGATGGTTCATGTTTGTCTCTCTGTCGAGTTTGGCAGCCTTTCGAGCCGCCGATAGCCCGGCCGTCGGCCGGATGGAGGTGGTGTCTTCTTCGCTCATTCCGCCTTGAGGTCCAGGTCGCGGGCAAGCTTGGTGTAGGTGGCTACCTCACGCTCGACCTGGGCCGAGAAGGCGCTGCCGCAAGTGGTGTCGGCGTCCAGACCGAGGCCACGCAGCTTCTCGGCGGCGGCCTCGCTCCTGGCAAACTCCGTGGCCACACGTTCCAGGGCCTTGGCCACCGGGGCCGGTGTCCCCGCAGGGGCCAGCAGGCCGTACCAGGCGTCGGCGGAATAACTGCCGCCACCGGCTTCGACGAAAGTCGGCACCTGCGGCAGAAGCGGCGAACGCCTGGCGGAAGCCACGGCCAGCGCATTCACCTTGCCCGTCCTGATCTGCTGCAACACCGATCCCAGCGTGGCAAAGGAACTGTCCAGTTGCCCACCCATCAGGTCCGTGACGACGGGCGCGGCGCCTTTGTAGGGCACGTGGTTCAGCTTCAGGCCGGCGCTGCGTGCGAACATTTCGGTGGCGAAATGCCCGGAGCTGCCGACGCCCGCCGTGCCGGCGCTCACACTGCCGGGGCTCTTGCGTGCGCGATCCATGAATTCGCTCAGGGTCTTGACCGGCATACCCGGCCCCACGACCAGTACCGTGGGACTCGTCGCGACGGTGCAGATCGGCGCGAACGAATGCACAGCATCGAATTTCACCTTGCTGTACAGCGCCGGAATCATCGTGTGGTTCGTCGCGCCGAAGAGGAGGGTGTAGCCATCGGCGGGCGCACTGGCCACGGCTTGCGCGGCAATGATGGTGTTGGCACCGGGCTTGTTGTCGATGATGAACGGCTGACCGAGCGTGCGGCTGGCGTAATCGGCAAATGCGCGGGCCACCACGTCCGTCGGGCCGCCTGCGGCGAAGCCGACCACCAGCTTGACGGGCTTGTCGGGATAGGAGGCGGTCTGGGCATGGCCGGGGCTTGCCCACAACAGGCTGCCGGCCACGAGGCAGAGCGAGGAAACAAGGGATGGGCTGGGCGTGTATTTCATGTCTCGTCCTGGATGAAGGTTGCCGTGTTCACCGGCTTTGGGATGCGAAGGGTTTCAAACGGTGGCAACGGGGGTTGCCGGGGAGCCTGCGGCGCCTGGCAGCCGCAACGGTGGCGCGGTCAGCAGGAAGCGATGGCGGCCATGCGTGCGCAGCCACCTCGCCAGCGGCGTCAGCAGCCACAGTTCGCCGAGGTGGATGCCATTCTTGAAAAGGCAGTGCTCGTGCAGCGGAAGGCGTGGCCCGCGCAGCGGTGTCGGCGTGGTGAGTCGGGGCTCGACCAGTTCGACGGCAGGGTTGTCCGCCAGCAGGCAGGCCAGCCGGCTGTCCACGATCCAGTTCAACAACTTGGCGTCGCGGCCGTCCAGCCCCGTTCCGGTCTCATGCAGGCGCTCGATGTCCGGTTGCCGGTTCATGGCCAGCAAGGTGTCGGCGAAACCGGTGTGCAGGCACACCATGTCGCCGGGTTCGATGGCGATGCCATCGGCCTCCAGGATGCGCATGACCTGGTCGTAACCCACGGCCTGTCGCCGGCGGCCCAGGTGGTGTTCCAGATCGATCATCACGCCCCGGCCCTGCGCGCCGTGCTCGGCCAGGTGCTCGATGCCGAGCGCGCCGGCGTTGGGGCCCGGGAAGCGCGCCCAGTCGGCAACGGCATCGGGATCTTCGGTAGCGCCGTGGATTTCAACGCCGGCCCGGAAACCGTTGTAGAACACCGCTTCGGCATGTCCGTCACCGTCCGCGTCGAAACGGCTGCCCATGTGCGCCAGGCTGTCCCACTGCGTCGAATACTGCGTGTTCATGAGCAGCACCTCGTCGCACACCACGTCGGTGAGGTCCGTATCCTCGTCCGCGTAGGACCAGCAGAAGCCCTGCTGCCCCCGGCTTTTACCGTCTCGCAACGTGGAGAACTTCTGCACGGGCAGGCGACGCGGATTGAGTGCCATGCCGCCGGGCACGTCGAGGGGCAGGGACAGGCAGAACGTCAGCCCCTCCCTTACCTCGGCAATGCCCTGCAACACCTTGGCGCGATCGACCAGGTTCATGCGCCCACGTTGATCGTCGACGCCGAACTCGCCCCAGTTCGCGCCTGCGGGTGCATGTTTCCATCGGCGTGTCACGGCAGCCCCTCAGGCGTGGGCCGGCTGGCGGCTCAGGACTTCGAGCGCATTCTTCACCGCTGCGACGCCCATATTCACGTAGGCATCGCTGGTCACGCCACCGATGTGCGGGCTCAGCACGAATCCCTTTTGTCCCTGGAAAGGGTGCCCGGCCGTCATCGGCTCGACGGCAAAGCTGTCGAGGCCTGCGCACATCACCTGTCCGGACTGCACCGCCGACAACAGGGCGGATTCGTCGATCAGTCCGCCCCTGGCCGTGTTGACCACGATCACGCCCCCCTTGCATTGCGCCAGGGTCTTGGCGTTGAGCAATCCCCGGTTCTCTTCCGTGAGCGGGCAATGCAGCGAGATCGCATCGGCGCGCTCCCAGATCGCCGGCAACTCGACCCGTTCGATGTAGTCCGGCAGTTCCTTGGCGAACGGATCGAAACCGATCACCCTCATACCCAGCGCGTCGGCCATGCGTGCGAAGCGCAGCCCGATGGCGCCCAGTCCGATCAGGCCGACCGTGCGACCGCCGAGCTCGACGCTCTTGTGCGTCGCCTTGTCCCAATGGCCCGCATGCATGCGGGCGTCGAGCGTGACAACGGACTTGGTACAAGCGAGCAGCAGCGCCAGGGCCTGCTCCGCCACGGCGGCCGCGTTGGCGCCGGCGGCCGCGACCACGGCGATGCCACGTGCCTTGGCCGCGACCTTGTCGATGGTGTCGGTGCCGCTGCCATGCTTGGAGATGACCTTGAGCGCGGGGGCTGCATCCATTGCCGTGGCGCCGATACGGCTGTAGCGCATGATGACGGCCTCGGGGTTGTGGACACGGCACAGTTCAACGATGTCGTCCTCGGAGGGCGTCTTGCCGGCGAAGATCACGTCATGGCCTTCGAGCAGCGCCATGGCCTGCGGCGCCAGGTCGGCGCCGGTCACGAGGAAGGTACTCACAGGGACTCTCCTTCCTGCAGCACGCCGGCGCTGCGCAAGGCCGCCGTCAGCCACTTGGCGGCGGTGTCTCCGGTCTTGATCGCGGCGATGCGCGCGGCCTCGTCCTTGACCTTCTTGCTGGCGAGCGGCAGCAGGGCTTCGATCTTTTCGCGCTCCACCACCACGACACCGTCCGCGTCGCCGATCACGAAGTCGCCCGGGTACACCGTGACACCGCCGACGCACACCGGGTGGCCGATGCGGCCGCCAACGTTCTTCGTCGGGCCGTTGGGGTTGGTGCCCACGGAGAACACCGGATAGTCCATCTCGTCGATCTCGAGACTGTCGCGCGCGGCGCCATCGAGTACCACGCCGGCGATACCGAGTTGCCGGCAGGCGGTCATCATGATCGTGCCCATCAGCGCCGAAGTCTGGTCGCCCTTGCCATCAACCACCAGCACGTCGCCGGGCTTGGCCAGGGCGATGGCGGCATGGATCATGAGGTTGTCGCCTGGACGAACCTCCACGGTGATCGCCGTACCGGCCAGTTTCATGCGCGGGTGCAGCGGCTTGATGCGGCCATGCATGGCGCCACGGCGGCCGGCCACGTCGGCCAGGATCGCGGGCTGGAATTCGGCGGCTTGCTTGACGATGTCGGCGGGGACGCGGGCAAAGTCGCGAATGATGTCGGGAAGGTTGTTGCTCATGAAGCGCTTTCAGGTAGGTGAAGGGAAGAAAGAGAAGCTCATCGAGGCGATCAGTCCGCCTTGATGCCGGCCGCCTTGATGACCTTGGCCCACTTGGCGAGGTCGGCCTTCTGGGTGTCGGCGAGCTGCTGCGGCGTGCTGCCGACCAGGGTGACCCCGAGCTTGTCGGCCATGGCGACGATCTCCGGGTCCTTGAGAATGCGCACGATCTCGGTGTGCAGCCGCTGCACCACGGCCGTGGGCGTGCCTGCTGGTGCGTAGACCGCCTGCCATTGTTCGACGGTGAAATCCTTGAAACCGGCCTGCGCCATGGTGGGCACCGCGGGCAACGCCTTGAGCGGTTCGGCCGAGGTCACGGCCAGGGCCTTGAGACGGCCGCTCTGGATATGGGGCAGCGCGGCGGCGACGGGCGCGAACATGAAGCTCACGTGGCCGGCCAGCACGTCCTGGATGGCCGGCGTGTCGCCCTTGTAGGGCACATGGGTCATCCTCGCGCCGGTCTGAAGGCCAAGCAGTTCTCCCTGCATCTGCAGGATGGTCCCGCCGCCGCCGGAGGCGAACGACAGGCTGTCCGGCGCGGCCTTGGCCTGGGCGACCAGATCGGCGACGGTCTTGAAAGGCACGGCAGACCCCGTCACCAGCACATGCCGGATGTTGCCGATCAGCGTGATCGGCTCGAAGGCCTTGACGGCGTCGTACTGCATCTGCGGCACGAGACTGGGCACGATGGCTTGCGGTCCGATGGAGGTACCGAGCAAGGCGTAGCCGTCCGGCGCGGCGCGGGCGACGAAGGCCGAACCGATGGTGCCGGTCGCACCGGCCTTGTTGTCGACGATGACGGTGGTCCCGAGCGCCGACCCCAGGCGCAGCGCAATGGCCCGCCCCAGAATGTCGGTGGTACCGCCGGGTGGATAGGGAACGACCCAGGTGATGGGTTTGCCGGTCGGCCAGTTGCCCTGCGCCGACACTGGCGCGGCGACCAGCGCGATGGCAGACAGGGCAGCGGCGCACCAGGCGCGGCGATGCAGGGAAACCATGGTGATTCCTTCGTTGAAAAGTCAGAAGCCGTAGAGCTCGGCCGGGTTGTCGACCAGCACCCGTTGCAGCGAGGCCGGTGTTTCGGCCCAGTCGGCGAGCAGCGCCATCTGCCGGGCGTCGTCCGGCAGGGGCTGATGCCCGGCAGAGGCGGAGGCGTGTGGCCAGTCGCTACCCCACAACATGCGGTGGGGTGCTACCGCCAGGTAGCTGCGCGCCAGGGGCGCGATATCGCCGTAGCCGGGCGGGCCCTGCTCCGTGACGATGTAGCCGCCCGACAACTTCATCCAGGCGCGCCCTTCTGCCAGCAGTTCCAGCACCAGGCGGTGCGCCGCGTGGCCGGCCATGGAGGGGCTGATCCGTCCGAAATGGTCGAACACTACCGGTACCGGCAGCGCCCTGAGCGCCGGCCCGAGCGTGGCCAACTGCGCCGGGGGCATCAACAACTGCAGGTGCCAGCCGAGGTCTGCGATGCGGGCCGCCAGCGGAGCCATCTGTTCGGCGGAATTCGTCAGACCCAGCGACAGATTGAGCCGCACACCCCGCACCCCCGCGTCGTGCAGCCGGCGCAAGGTGGCGGCGTCGATGGATGCATCGACCACCGCGACACCGCGTGCTGCATCACCGAACGTCGCCAGGGCTTCGAGCATCGGGCGGTTGTCGCTTCCGTAGGTCGACGGCGTCACGAAGACGACCCGCTGCGTGCCCGTGCGCCGCTGCAGGCGGCGGTAGTCCGCCACGCTCGCGTCCGGGGGCGTCAAGCGCGCGCCGGGCACGGCGGGATAGCTGGCGTCGTAGACATGCACGTGGCAGTCGCAGGCGCCGGCGGGGACCTCGACCTCGCAGCGTCCCCGGCCGGCCGAGAACGGTGCGACGAGAGCGTCCGCTGAAGGCAGGGGCTCGGGGCGCCCCGGTGTCGGTATCCGGTGATCCATCTCGGGGACGAGCGACATCGGTGTCAATCGATCCTGGCGCCCGAGCTTTTGACGATCGCACCCCACCGCACGATCTCGTTGTGGATGAGTGTGGCGAAGGCCTCCGGCGTGCCACCGGTCACCGTTGCGCCCTGTGCGCTGAGCTTGCGCTGCACGTCGCCGGACTGGATGGCCTTGTTGAACGCCAGGTTGAGGCGCGTCACCACCTCCTTGGGCAGGTTCGATGGCCCCGCGATCCCGAACCACGTGACCGCCTCGAACCCCTTGTAGCCTGACTCGGCCACGGTGGGGACGTTGGGCAAGTCGGCACTGCGTTGCGCCGAGGTGACGGCCAGGGCGCGCATCTTGCCGCTGCGGATATGACCGATCAAGGTGGGCACCGACGACATGTACATCTGGACCGAACCACCGATCAGGTCCGTCGAGCCTTGCGCCGCGCCTTTGTACGGCACATGCGTGAAGGTCACGCCCGCAATCTTCTGGAACTGCTCCGTGGCCAGGTGCGCGACCGTGCCATTGCCCGAGCTGGCGTAGTTGAGCGCGCCGGGCTTGGCCTTGGCCGCGGCCACGACATCCGCGAGCGTCTTGAACGGCGAGTCGGCCGCCACGACCAGCACCAGCGGTGCGCTGGCGACCAGGCCAATGGCGGTCAGGTCTTTCTCGGGGTCATAGGGCAGCTTGGGGTACAGCGTCGGATTGATCGCCAGATTGCTGGTCTGGCCGAGCACGATGGTGTAGCCGTCGGGCGCCGCCTTCGCTGCGGTATCCACACCCAGATTGCCGCCGGAGCCAGGGCGGTTGTCGATGATCAGAGTCCACCGCTCCGTCACGGCCACCTGGTTGGCGATCTCGCGGGCGATGATGTCCGTACCCCCACCGGCTGGAAACGGCACGACGACGCGGATGGGCCGCTGGGGGTAGCTCTGCGCGAAAGCCTCGCCCTGCGGCAAGGCCATGAATGCCGTGGCGAAAGCGGCTGTCACCGCCGCCGATCTGAGGCCGATGAGGCGAAAGGTCATGGATGTCTCCGTTGTTTGTTCGATGAGACTATTTTCCAGCCTCGTTCCATTCAGTACAATGGCGTTGCACTGTTTGAAACGAGGTCCACGAATGACGGACGAAAACGAGCGCGCCGCAAACTCCGGTGAAGAAGGTGGCGTCATTGCCGTGACGCGCGCGCTGCGGCTTCTGGAAGCCTTTGGCGTGGCGGATGCGCAGCTGAGCTTGGCCGAACTCAGCCGCCGCACCGGGATGCACAAGACCACCGCCCTGCGCATTGCGCGCACGCTGGCGCTGGACCAATACCTGGTCCAGAAGGAAGATGGAACGTGGCGGCTCGGGCGGGCCGCCGGATGGCTGGGGGCCTGTTATCAAGCGACGTTCAACGTTCAAGAGGTGGTGGAGCCGGTGCTGCGTGAACTGGCGAGCAGGACCGGGGAAAGCGCTTCCTTCTACGTGCGCGAAGGCGACGCCCGCACCTGCCTCTTCCGTGTCGAAGGGCCGCAGGCCATCCGGCACCATGTACGGGTCGGTGCAGCGCTGCCGTTGAACCTGGGCGCGCCAGGCCGCGTGATCCTCGCCTTTTCAGGAGAACCGGGTGAGACGTACGAGTCCATCCGACGGCGCGGTTATCACCTCTCCCTTGGCGAGCGGGAACCCGAGGTCTCCAGCGTGTCCGCACCGATCTTCGGCGTGCAATGGCGCCTGCTGGGGTCGGTCTGCATCTCGGGGCCGACCGCGCGTTTGCCCCAAGCCAAACTGGAAGAGCACGCCACCACCATCATCGAAGCGGCGAACCAGTTGTCCTACGCGCTGGCTGGCGGGCAGCGACCGGTGAGAGTTGGCCCGACAGCAACCTGGCACCCCTGAAAGGCGCCTTTACGTCATGCGGTGTTGGTGCAAACCCTGTCATATTTACTGAAATATCACGATATTCTTGACGCTCGGCACAGCCCGGCGGCACTCTGCCACACCCGCTTCTCCAATCTGGCCTGCAGGAGCGCTCGTGTGCACGGCGTCGCCCCTTCCCTCGAACAACCGACCCTGAGAGACAACCATGAAACCACTGCGCACTTTCCTGCCGGCAGCCTTTCTGAGCCTGGCGACAACTTTCTCCACGCTACCGGCCCTCGCGGCGGATTTCCCCAACCACCCGATCGAGATGGTCGTGCCCTCTTCCGCCGGCGGTGGCACCGACGTGATGGCGCGCCTGTTTGGCGAGACGGCCAAGAAATACCTGAACCAGCCCATCGTGGTCAGCAACAAGCCCGGCGCCAGTGGTGCCATCGGCATGGGCGAGGTGCAGCGCGCCCCGGCCGACGGCTACAAGATCGCGGTGCTGATCTCCGAGCTGGCCATCATTCCGCACCTGGGCATGACCAAGTTGACGGTGGCCGACTTCATTCCCCTGGGCCGCCTCAACGGTGATCCGGGCCTGATCGCGGTGCGCGCCGAGTCGCCGTACAAGACCATCGAGGATCTGCTCGAACAGTCGAAGAAGCAGCCCGGCAGCGTGTCGATGGGCAACGCCGGCACGGGCTCGATCTGGCACCTTGCCGCGGCCGCCGTGGAAGACAAGACCGGCGTGAAATTCAACCATGTCCCCTACCAGGGCGCCGCACCGAGCGTGGCCGCACTCGTGGGCGGGCACGTGGACGCGATCACCGTGAGCCCGGCCGAGATTGGCCAGTTCGTTGTCGCCGGCAAGGTGCGCGTGCTGGTGTCGATGGCCGACCGGCGGCTCGCGGCGCCCTACGACAAGATCGAAACCTTCAAGGAAAAGGGCATCGACCTGGTGGTGGGGACCTGGCGTGGCCTCGGCGTGCCGTTGAACACCCCCGCCGAAACCGTGCAGGTGTTGCGCGACGTCACGCGCAAGGTGGCCGAAGACCCGGCGTTCAAGGAGGGCCTGACGCGTGGCAACCTGCTTCCCGCCTACATGGACGGCGAGCAGTTCCAGGCTTTCATGGCCAGCCAGTCCGCCTATTTCAAGAAGCTGACGGCCGCCCTCAATCTGCAGAAGTAGACAAGCCCGGCCGAAGCCGTGCCGAGGCTACCGTTGCGCAGGCCCGGCCGCCATCTCCCGTGCGGCGCTTGCGGTGGCGCCGGCCCATCGCTGAAGGACGTCGTCGTCATGCCTGGCCGAAAGGTAGTGGCGGCCATAGGTACTGAACATGGACATGACCCCATTGCGGCGCAGCGCGACGTGCAGCCTGGCGGTGAAGTCGGCATCGGACATCCTGGCCGCCTCGCGGTAGTTCGACGGCGGGTTTGGGCCGCGCCAGATGGTGAAGACCGTGCCGTAGCCACTGGTGCAGACCTGGACGCCTTCCCGCGCGAACGCATCCACCGTGTGCTGCCGCAGATCATTCCCGGACTGTTGGAGCGCCGCGTAATCGACTCGGTCGAGCGCATGCATGGCGGCCTTCACCGCGGCGCAGGCCACAGGGTTGCCGTTGTAGGTGCCGGCCCTGGTGACGCCACGGTTTTCGAAGGCCGCCATCACCTCCTGCGTGCCGACGAGCGCCGCCACGGCGACACCGTTGCCGATGGCCTTGCCCACGGTGGCCAGGTCGGGTTGGATGCCCAGCAGGTGACTGGCGAGCCCGGCGTGCAGCCGAAAGCCCATCAGCACCTCGTCCATGATGACCAGTGCGCCTTTGCTGCGGGCGACCAGGGCCACGTGGTGAAGATAACCCGGCGCCGCAAGGATGCAGCCCGCATTCGCCATCATGGGCTCGAGCACGACGGCGGCGATGTCGTCGCAATCCTCGAACAAGCGTTCGACGTCCTGGCTGTCGTTGAAGCGCAGCAGCAGGGTGTCGCCCTGCGCGGGCCGCTCGGTGGCCGCCATCTTGGCCTCGGCCGAGCCCGCGTTGCCGAAGGCCATGTCGTCGAACCAGCCGTCGTAGCCCGCGGCCATCTTCACGATCTTGCGCCGGCCGGTGACGGCGCGCGCCACGCGACAGGCCAGGTGCACGGCCTCGCTGCCCGAGTTCACGAAAACCACCTTCGTCAGGTCCTGGGTGTGGGCCGCCAGGCTGGCCGCGGCTTCTTCCTCCAGCGCATGCGCGTAGGCGGGCATGGAGCCCCGGTCCAGCGCCTCGCGGATCGCTTCGGTCACCACCGGCTCATTGTGGCCCAGGAATGTCGCCCCGAACCCGAGCGCGGTGTCCACGTAGCGCCGGCCCTGGTCGTCCCAGACGTAAGCCCCTTGCGCCCTGTCGACCAGGAAAGGTCGCCCCTCGAGATCGGGGACGGTCCTGCCGCCGCTGGAAATACCACCTACCAGATGTTGCATCTTTCAAACTCCAAACAGACGTGGCAGCCCATCGTTCAGCCACGGAAATGCCACCAGGGCCGCGACACAGACCACGCTGGCGATCCAGTAGGGCACGAGCCAGACGGAAACGGACCACATGTCGATCTTGGCGACGTTGCAGACCACGAAGATGTTGGTGCCGATGGGCGGGGTGAACAGGCCGATGCCCAGCGTCATCGTGAAGGCGATGCCGGTCTGGTAGGGCGTCATGCCGGCGTCGAGGGCGATCGGCACGAGGATCGGCGCGAGGATGATCAGCGCCGGGCCCAGGTCCAGCCAGAAGCCCACCACCTTGAGCAGCAGCAGGACCATGACGATGGTCATCAGCGGCGAGGTGTGCAGCCCGGTGATCCAGGCGGCGGCGTCCGTGGGCACCTGCTGCACCGTCAATATCCAGGCGAAGGGCGTCGCCAGCGCCATGATCATCATGATCACCCCGGTGGTGGCCGCAGCCGCGGCGGCTGCCGAATAGAGCGAGCGCAGGGGCAGCTCGCGGTAGACGAAGATGCCGACGAGGAACGAATAGACCACGGCCAGGGCCGAGGCTTCCGTGGCGGTGGCGATGCCGCCGATGATGGAGCCCAGCACCAGCGCCGGCATCAGCAACGCTGGCAATGCGCCCAGCGCATCCCGTCCGATCTCGCGCCAGTTGACCGGCGCATCGTTGCGCGGAAAGCCATGCCGGCGCGCGACGATGTAGGACGTGATCATGAAGGTCGCGGCGATGAACGTGCCCGGCAGGATCGCGGCGACCAGCAGGCCGCCGATCGAGGTGTTCGTCAGCACGCCATACAGGATCAGCACGACACTCTGCGGCCCGATGATGCCCAGCGTGCCGGAAGCCGCCGTCACCGCCGCGGCGAAGGCCTTGGGATAGCCGCGCTTGGCCATTTCCGGAATCATGATCGACCCGACCGCGCCGGTGTCGGCCGTGGCCGAGCCGCTGATGCCGCCGTAGACGAGCGCCGTGGCGACGTTGACCAGGGCGAGCCCGCCCGTGATGCGGCCGAAGACGTGTTCGGCCAGGCGCATGATGCGCACGGTCAGCCCGCCGCGGTTCATCAGCTCCCCGGCGAACAGGAACAGTGGAATGGCGGCCAGCGAGATCGCGTCGGCACCGCGCAGTGTCTCCTGCGCGAACCATTCCAGCGGCAGGCCGAGGTGGCCGAAATAGATGGCCAGGATGCTCGCCACGCCCATGCACCAGGCGATCGGCACGCCGATCAGGAGCATCAGCGAGAAGCTTCCGATGAGGATGGCGACGGTCATGCCGCACCTGCCTTTCCGCCGTGCGTGCGCAGCGTGGCCAGGATGCCGGCCAACCGCGAGAGGGCCATGCAGACCGCAGAAACGCCGAGCACCAGCACCGTTGCCGTGATGATGCCCGTCGGCAGCCTCAGTACCGAGGTCGGGACCATCCACGAGCGCTGCCATACCGCCCAGCCGCTGAACAGGAAAGCCATCCCCATCGTCAGCAACGCGGCGGCGGCCACCGCATCGAAGAACGCCTTGATGCGCGGAGGCGACGCATGGTTGATGGCCTCGAACGCCACGTTTTCCCTGCGCATCTCGGCATTGACGACGCCGACGAAGGTGATCCAGATGAAGGCGATGCTCGCGACCTCGAAGGACCATTCCACGCCACCGAACTCGAAGTAGCGCGCAATCACACCGAGCAAGGTGGAGGCGAACATGATGACGAAGGCCATCACGCCGACGAACTCGAAGACGAGCTTGATCCAGCCTCGCCCGCCGGGCGAGGTTTGCAGGGAAGCCTGGTTCATGGCGTTGCGCTTCAGTTGGCCGAAGCCGCTTGCTTGACGCTGGTCACCAGGTCGGCGCCCCATTCACGCGAGAAGGTGGTGTACACCGGCGCCACCAGGGCCACGAAGGGCGTGGTGTTCACGGTGCTCACCTTGACGCCCTTCTCCTCCAGCTTCTTCTGGGTCTCCGCGTAGGTCTTCGACAACTCGCCGCGGTACCACGCCACCGTGTCGGCCGCGGACTTCTTGACGGCCGCCTGCTCTTCAGGGCGGAGCTTGGCAAACTTGCCCTTGTTCATGTACCACCAGTTGGCGGTCCAGATATAGTTCGACACCGAAAGGTTCTTGGCCACCTCGAACCAGCGCGAGTCATAGTAGTCGCGCATCTCCGGCTCGACCGCAGCCACCACGCGCGACTGCAGCGCGGTGTAGACCTGGCCGAACGGAATCGATTCCGCCAAGGCGCCGAGCTGCTTCATCGTCGCCAGAATGACGGGATTCGGCGGCGTGCGGATCTTGACGCCGGCCAGGTCGCCGGGCACGGCGATCGGCTTGTTCGTCGCGAACTGGCGGAAGCCGGAATCCAGCGCGCCGAGCATCAGGTAACCCCGATCCTGGCCGAACTGTTGCACCTTCTGGCCCTCGGCACTGTCGAGAAACTTGTGCACGTTGTCCGCGTCGCGGAACAGGAACGGCAGGGAGAGCACATTCAGGCGAGGATCGATCGCGTCGACCGCGCCACCAAGGCCAATGTCGATCGAGCCGGCGCCGACGCCGTCGGCAATCGGCCCTTCGTCGCCCAGTTGCGCGTTCGGGAAGATCTGGACCTTGACCGAGCCTTTGGTCATTTCCGAGACCTCGGCCGCGAACCGCTGGACCGCCTGGTTGATGAGGCTTTTCGGGGCCGACGCGTGCGCCAGCCTGAGCACGGTTTCCGCATGCGCGGCACCGCCCAGGACACTCGACAGACCCAGCATGCCTGCGACCAGCGTGGCCCGGAAATTGCGATATCGAAAATGGACCGTATGAAACATGGATTTCCCCTTTGCAACCTAGTTTGCGACCTTGTTTGATTCACCCAGGCTCATGATAATTTTGTGAATCGAAACCGATGACGCAAAGTTTTGATGCCTCCATCAGCGTTGCTGATGGTTGCGCTGGCGACAGCGCTTGGGGGAAGGCGGCATCGGTCCTGCTTTCAAATTTCATGCGGTGGCGGCGAGACTGAACAATGCGCAATCTGGACAGCGATGCAATGGCGGCCTTCGTGGCCGTTGCGGAAACGGGAAGCTTCACAGCGGCCGCGGAGCGGCTCGGCCGTACGCAGGCCGCGGTCAGCATGGCGGTGAGCAAGTGGGAGGAACGGCTGGACCTGCGTCTGTTCGACCGCGGCCATCGCCGCGTGACCCTGACACCGGTCGGCGAGAGACTGCTGGGTTACGCACGCCGCATACGGGCGATCGAGGACGAGGCGCTGGCGACCCTGCCCGACGGCAGCAACGAAAGCCGCGTGCGCCTCGGCATGCCAGACGATTACCTGACCTTGTTCGGCACGGCCTTGATGCAGCGTTTCGTACCGATGCATCCGAAGATCAACCTCGACCTGCAATACGATTTTTCCCACCGCCTCGAATACATGGTCGAGAACCGGGAACTGGATATCGCCATCATCACCCAGAGCCTGGCCGAGCCCAAGGGCGAACTCGTTCGACGCGAAAGACAGGTGTGGTGCTCGGCCGCAGGACGCTTTCCCGAACGCGCGAACTGCCTGCACCTCGCCCTGTTCCCGGAGGGCTGCCGGGCGCGGCCGCAGGTGCTTTCAGCCCTGGACCAGGCCGACCGCCGCTGGCGCATCGTCTATTCCTCTTCCGACCTGGCGGGCATCCAGCTTGCCGTTCATTCGGGCGATTTGTTGACGGTCCTGCCCGAGACCGCCGTACCCGCCGGCTGGCGCAAGCTCGGGCCGGAGCACGGACTGCCCGAACTTCCCCAGTTGCGCCTGGCCATGGTGCTTCCGCAGCAGTCTCGCCTGCCGACCAGGCAGCTCGCCTCTTTTCTGCGCGAAGAGTTCCAGGGTACGCTGGCCGGTTGATCCATGTGACGCCCTTCAATCCACCGTCGCCGTCAGCGCAACGGCATCGGGCAGGGTCACCTCCAGCAGCTTGAAATCCGCCGAAGCATTTTCGAATGCATAGCGCTGCCCGGTGGGCAGGGTGATGCTGTCATCGACGCCCAGATGCAGGCGCTGATCGTCGTAGCAGATGTCGGTTTCACCGGCCAGCACGAAATAGAAACAGAACTCGGACTCATGCTGCTGGCGTGTTGTCGATGCGCCGGTGCCGGCCGGCCTGACGATGCGGACGCCGGCCAGCCCATCGGTTGCAGCGCCGATACCGGTGTCCTGGTGCTCGAATCCATCGAGCCGCCAGGGCTTCCAGGGTGCCGCCTCGGCCAAATGGCAGACGAAACGCTGGCCGCCGAAGTCATGCGTCGCCGGCAGGTCCTCCGAGGGCAGGGTCAATTGGTGTTCCGCAATGGTGATGTGTTCCGCCGGCGTCCCCACCTCGATGACCTCGGCCCCGGCCGAACTCTCCAGCACGCGGTGGCGAATCATCGGGGGCTGCAGGACACAGTCGCCTGCCTTGAGAAGGATGGGGCCGCCCTGCCCTTCGTACAACACGCGCACCCATCCGGTTCGGCAGAAGATCATCTGGAACCGCACCTTGTGGTAGTGCACGTAGTCCGGCACCTCGCCGCCCTCCAGGATGCGGATGTGCGATGCGATGAATGCCCCGCCATGGCGCTCCGGCAGCAGATCGCGGTAGCGCAGTCCAGCCCGCCCGACGGTCCAGTGCGTCGCATCGCCGGAGCGGCTCACGACCAGGGCCTGCACGGTCGCGGGCAGTCGGTAGGCGGGATCCGCCTCGACGAAACGCACGACCGTTCCGTTGGGTGCGGTCAATTCCCGCCGGCCGCCGTCGACGGTGGCGGGGTCATCGCAGAGCAGGCTGATGCGCGGCGTGGCATTGGCTACACCGGCGGACAACTGGAGCCGCAGGCCGTAGCCCGAGATCAGCGCTGTCTTCGGGTTGTCCGCGGGAAAGATCGCATCGATGCGAAAGCTCAGTTCCTCCGTGAAGAACGTCAGCGTCGGCAGCAACGCGTCGCAGCCCAGCTGGACCATGGCGCCGCGGACGCCCTGCAGCGTGAGAGGCCTGGCCGGTGTAGCGGAAAGGCCCGCTGTCTTTTCGATGTTGGCTGTGGGTTCGGTCATTGTTTTGTCTCTTGGAAAGCTGCGGATGGCTGGTTCAGTCGAGCGAGAGCTTCAGTTGCTGCGCGACGCGCCGGAAGGTGGCGGTACTGGCCTGGATGGTCGTCTTCATCTCCGCCGGGCCGATGGCGACCGGCTCCAGGTAGGCCGCCACCGCGCGCGCCTTCACGTCCGGTTGCGCCATGATCTCGAGAACCTCCTTGGTCAACCTCGACTTGATCGCCTCAGGCGTGGCAGCCGGCACCATCATTCCGAAGAAAGGCTGAACTGCGGCCTGCCCATAACCGAGCTCGGACAGGCCCGGCAAATCCGGCAACAGGCCCGTGCGGCCCGCCCCTCCGTGCGCCAATGCCCTCAGGCGCCCGCTCTTGAGCTCCCCACCGACGCTGGCGAGCGTCTCGAAACTCAGGTCGACCTCGCCGCGCAGCAGCGCCAGCTTCGCATCGGCCGCACCTTTGTAGGGGATGGCTTCGAGCTCGACCCCGGCCGCATGCGCGAGCAGCGCACCGCACAGGTGGTTGGCGCTGCCGTCGCCATAGGTCGCATAGCGGATGGTGTTCGGATGGTTCTTCGCCGCCTGCAGCAACTCGGCCAAGGTCCGGTAGGGCTTCTCCGATGCGGTGACCAGGATGTTCGGCGTGTAGTTGACCAGGGCAATCGGTGCGAAGTCGCGCTCGACGTCGAAAGGCAGCGTCTTTCGCAGTGCCGGCAGCACGCTGAAGCTGCCGACGCCGGCAAGCAGGATCGTGTTGCCGTCCGCCGCCGACTTGGCCACGCTGTCGACGCCGATGATGGTGGCACCGCCCGGTTTGTTATCGATGATGACCGGCTGCTCGAGACGCTTGGCCAACTGCTCGGACAGTATCCTGGCGATGGTGTCCGAGGCGCCACCGGGCGCGAACGGCACCACGATCCGGATGGCCTTGTTCGGCCAGGAGGAGGGGGAGGCGGCGGCCGCGATGCGCGATCCGGCGCAATTCAGCAGCAGACCGGCGGCAGCGAGGGCGATGCGCCGCCGGTTGGCATTCACGGGCGTGGTTGTCATGGGCTTCTCCGAGTGTTGCAGTTTCAGGGTGTGGGTGAATCAAAACTTGTGCCGTATGCCCACGCGGGTCAGCACCTGGGAGCTGCTGCCACCAGGCGCGCCCTCCCCCATGCCGGGGGTGAGCATGCGCGAGGCGGTCTGGTAGCCGGCATTGGCGTACAAGTCGGTCCGCTTCGACAGGAAATAGTCCAGGCCCAGGTTGTATTGCGTCAGGCTGCCCGACGGCGCGGCGACGAACTTCACCTTGTCATGAATGACGCTGGCGTTGAGGTTCAGCGCCGCAGTGACGGCGTAGCTGACGCCCAGGTCCAGTACATTCACGCGTTCGCTCCCTGGGCCCCGCAATGCGCGGGAAGCACTGGCCACCGCCAGCGGCTGCACGGTGTTGGACCATGTGCCGTGCAGCCGCGTGTTACCCCATTGGTAGGCTGCGCCCAGGGTGAAGGTGCGCAGCGCGACGTCGCCGGGCACCCCGACCACGCCGGCGGCCGGTGGCTGCGCGCCGATGTTGGCCGCGCCCGTATCGGCAAAGCTGCTGGCCGAACCGGCGACGCCCAGTTGCGACTGGTAGTAGCCCGCCGCAAGGCGGAGTTTGTCGTCGGTGTAGTCGAGTCCCGCGCCGAGCGCCCGGCCCGAGGTGACCGTGGCGTTTTCACCGAACCCGATCATGGCGGTGCCCATCACCCCAGCGATCCGGGGCGACGTGTACCGCACCGAATTGTTGGTGCGATCGGTATAGGTGCGATCGAGTCCGTGGATGGTCGAGACCTGCGACCCAAAATCCAAGGTCGATGACAAAGCGCCCATGTCGTCCAGGAAGTCCGGCTGCCGGCCGGCCAGCACCGTTCCGGAGCCGCCCTGCATGCCCACCACCGAGCGCCGACCGAACAGCAGGCCGCCCTGCGCTGCGGTGCCGGTGTCCAGGTTGATGCCGGACTCGATGACGAACAGCGTCTTCAGCCCGCAGCCGAGATCCTCCGTTCCGCGAAAGCCCAGCCGCGAGGCTTGCATCGCCCCGGGGTGAACCGACAGCCGGTGCCCCACCGATTGTCCGGACGCATCGACGTTGCGGTTGGTGTAGGTGATGCCCGTGTCCAGCAGCCCGTACAGCGACACCGACGATTGGCCGTAGGCGGTCCCCGACACCAACGCACAACCGCCCACCAACGCGATGGCGCTCCATTGCTTTCCCATGTGAATTCTCCGATTTGGAAGTTAAAGAATCTTTGGCGGCTTCAAAGGCCGAGGTCTGTCGACAAAAATCGGACACAGCGATCCAACCGAACCCGATCCGCGGGCTCGTTCAGGTGGGTTGTGCCGATCTATGGGCTCGCCGGAACCGTGCTGCGCCTGGAAGGCGTGTCGGCCTCGCCCAGGTCCCAGAACACGCCAGCCATGATCTGCAAGGCCTGCCGCGTCACGCTGGCGAGCACGTGCTCGTTGGGTGCGTGCTGCGCACAGCCCGGATAAGAGTGAGGAATCCACAATGTCGGCAGGCCAAGGATGTCGGCAAACGCGTCGTTCGGCAGCGATCCGCCAAGGTTGGGGAGCAGCCGGGGTGGCCGCCCTACCGTGCGGTCGATCGACGCCATGCACCAGTGCACCCAGGGCGAGTCCGGGTCCAGCCGCGTGGCCATGGCCTCGGTTCCGTTCTGGCTCACCGCCACGTCATCGAAGCCGTGGTCGTCGAGATGGCGCCGGATGTGGGCAATGAAGTTCGTGTTGTCGCTGCCCACCACGTACCGGATCTGGCACATCGCGTAGGCACTTGCCGGGATGGCATTGACAGGCGCTTCCGGGTTGCCGGTCTTGAAGGTGATGACTTCGAAGGAGTTCCAGCCGAACACACGCTCGGAAGGCGTCAACCCGGGTTCGCCCCAGTTCGGCGCGATGGCCGGCGCGTCGGCATCGGTGCCGACTTCGATGGTCCGCAACGCCTGGCGAACGTTGTCCGGCAGGCAGTTAGGCAACAACGCGGGCACGAGGATGCGGCCACGCTCGTCCACCATGCTCGCAATCGCATGGGCCAGCCGCACGCCCGGGTTGCTGAGCAGGCCACCCCAATTGCCGGAGTGGTGTGCGCCCTCCCGCAACTGGATGCGCAGATCGAAATTCAACCCACCGCGCGCGCCGAGGAAGACCGTTGGCTCGTCGGCGGCCAGGCGGGGGCCGTCCGATGAGATGAACACGTCGGCCTTCAGGAAATCCCGGTACTGCCTGCACACCTCATGCAGGCCGTGCGAGCCTGCTTCCTCGCCCATCTCGAGCAGGATCTTCATGTTGAAGCCGAGCTTGCCGCCGCGGGCCTGTCGCACCTGCGCCAGCGCCGCCAGGTTGATGGAGTGCTGAACCTTGTTGTCGGCCGTGCCGCGGCCGTACCAGCGGTCGCCTTCGACGGTCAGCGTCCAGGGACTGAGCCCTTCGCGCCACTGTGCGTCGTAACCGTTGACGACATCGCCGTGGCCGTAGCTCAGCACTGTCGGCACATCGTCGCCCTCGATGCGTTCGGCCAACAGGAAGGGGCTGCGTCCGGGCTCGGGGTTGTCGATGATCCGGTACGAGAAACCCATGGCCTCAAGCTCGGGCACGATCAGTTCGGTCAGGTAGCGATGCAGCAACGGCAGGCTTTCGGGACGCTGGCTCTCGGTCCGCATGGCCACACGCGCCGCCAGGACCCGCTGGAACGCCATCGAATCGAAATGGGCCTCCACCCGGCGGATCGCATCGCGGCGGCCTTGCGCGCGGCTGGCCTGCTGCGGATGGCGCGGGTCTTCGCCCTGCGCGGGGGACGTTTCGCCTGGGGTTTCTTGCAGAATGTTTTTCATGGGTTTGCGGTGCGTGGGGCCGTTGGCGGTGATCGCCGTTGGGGAAATAATAGGCCGCTTGCAAGTTGCCGTCGTTAGATAATTGGCATTCAATGATTGCCGAAACGGCAACTCGAAAATCCCCCTCCTGTTGCCATGAAGTCAGACCATCTCAAAGAAACCTCACTGCGCTACTTCCTCGAGGTGGCCCGCTGCGGCTCCATCAACGGGGCTTCGGAACGCCTCTGCGTGGCGACCTCGGCGATCAGCCGGCAGATCAGCGGCCTGGAGAATGCGCTGGACGTACAACTGTTCGAACGCAGGCCGCGCGGCATGGTGCTGAGTGCCGCGGGTGAAATGCTGGCCACCCATGCGCGGCGCGCGGCGCTGGAGGCGGACCGGGTGGTGCTGGACATCCTTGCCCTGCAGGGCTTTCACAAGGGTCATGTGAGCCTGGCCTGCACCGAAGGCTTCGCGATCAACTTCCTGCCGGGCCTGGTCATCGATTTCCAGGAAAAATACCCGGGCATCCACTTCACCCTGCAGGTCTCGGGGCCGGCCCACGTGTCGGAGATGGTGCGCACCGGAGACGCCGACATCGGCATGACCTTCAATCGGCTGGCCCAGAAGGACATCAAAGTCGAGCACCGACAGCCGGCACCGGTCATGGTCATCATGCGGCCGGACCATGCCCTGGCGAAATCGAAGAGCATCCGGCTCAGCCAGCTCGCGGCCCACGCGCTCGCGCTGCCGACACCAGAGAGCAGCCTGCGCCAATTGTTCGACGTTGCCTGCAGCCGCTCCGGCCTGCTCATCGAGCCAAGGGTCACCAGCAACTGCGCCACGGCACTGCACCGATTCGTTCTCTCCGGCGGCATCCTGTCACTGGCCGGCGAGGTGTCGGTCAGAAACTACGTGGCCGAGGGGACGATGGTCGCCGTTCCTCTGCAAGACAAGATGCTGGAGGGTCGCAACATCGAGCTCCAGACCCTGGTGGGCCGCACGCTGCCAGGCGTCGTCAAGACGTTTCTGAGCTATGTGAAAGGCCGCCTCGGCGAAGCCGAAATCTAGCCGCGGTGGACGTGTTCATCGATCGGGAGAGCCGATCAGCGCATCGATCTTTCCGGGTTCTGCGATTACCAGCCAGCGCCCGTCACGCAGCAGCAGTCCGCGGGAAAACAGGTCCTTCAGCACGGTCGACACACTCATGCGCGACAGGCTGCAGATGCTGGCCATCTCCGCTTGCGTGAATCGGACCTGAAGGCGCACGCCGCGTGGGTGGGGCACACCATGGGCATGCGCCAGCCCGGTCAGCGCCAGCGCGACACGCTTGACGGCGGGTCCGGCACTCAGCAAATCATGGTGCTGGAGCAGCGCCTGGATCCGCTGCTCGGCAAACGCCATGGCCTGCGCCAACAGCTCCGGCTCGGCCTGGAGCGCACGGAGAAACCCGGCAGCAGGTACTTCGTACACGGTCGTATCGACCGACGCGACCGCGGCGGTCAGATGACTTCCCCGATCGGCGACGCCCCAGTCGCCCACCAGCCCCCCGGGGCCGATCACCATCAGGTGCCTTTCCTTGCCTTCGTCCGAATAGGTCGCCAGCCGGACGCGGCCGCGCGAGATGACGAAGATCGACCGGACGGGATCGCCCTGCTCGAAGAGTGTCGAACCCTGACTCAGGGTTCGCGCCTGGCGACCGTTCGTGAGCGCCGTCCAGTCGAACGCCGGCGCCTCGATCCAGAAGGTACGACGGGGACGGTTCGCGCCCTCCAGCGTCGATCGGGCATCACCCGTGCGCATCGGGCCTCTCTTGCATCCGGCAACCGGCAGGCCACCCCGTTGTGGTGTAAAGCATTTGGCAGACGCCCGCGTCGATGCATCCTAGGCTTGCGGCTTTGCGGCCATCACGATCCATCATGCAACATCCCTTCAGCGAAACCCGTACTCTATTCCCCATTCTCACCCGCAAGGCCCAACTCTCCAGTTGCTCCCAAAGCGCGCTCGCGCTGCCCGTCAGGGCAGCAATTCAGGATTACCTGGCGAGCTGGCAGGAAGACGGCATGGACTGGATGGGCTGGATGGAGGCCGTCAACGATGCCAAATCCGAGTTTGCCAAACTCATCCATGCCCATCCTGACGAAATTGCCGTCATGTCCTCGGTTTCCGACATCGCTTCGTCCCTGGGCAGCGCACTGACATTCGAACCCGCGCAAAACGGCATCGTGGTGGGCGACATCGATTTCCCTTCGATCGGCCATGTGTGGCTCGCGCACGAGCGCAAGGGGGCCAAGGTCCGCTTCGTCCAGCCAGACGCCGAACACTGCATCAGCCTGGCGGCGTACGCCGAAACCATCGACCGCCATACCGCCCTGGTCAGTGTCTCCCACGTTTCCTACTACAACGGTTTTCTGCAGGACATCGCCGGTGTGGCACGCCTGGCGCATGCGCATGGCGCGCTGGTGTTCGTGGATGCCTACCAGTCGGCCGGCGCCATCGACATCGACGTGGAACGCGACCAGATCGATGTACTGGCCAGCGGTGCGCAGAAGTTCATGCTGGGCTGCCCAGGCATCGCCTTCGCCTACGTGCGCCGCGCCGTGGCGCAACGCCTCTTCCCCAGCAACACCGGCTGGTTCGGCCGGGTCAACCCTTTCGCATTCGACATCCATGGTCTGGATTTCGCAAAGGGCGCCGCGCGTTTCAATACCGGCACCCCGCCCATGGTGAATGCGTTCGCAGCCCGGGCCGCACTGAAGCTGTTGAACTCCCTGGACATACCGACGGTTGAGACCTACCTCCGGCATCTTTCGGGTGTGGCGCTCGAGGAGGCCAGGCGTCTCGGCCTCGAACTCGCGAGTCCGGCCGATCCACACCGCAAAGGCGCCACCACCGCGGTCAAGGTGAAGGACGCCGCGCGGATCGAGCGTCTCATGGCGGAGAAGGGCTTCATCGTCTCCGCCCGCAACGACGTCATCCGCATCGCGCCCCATTTTTACAACACCGAGCAAGAAGTGATCGGCGCGCTGAGAACGCTTTCCGGCATGCTGGCCGGCTGAACCTGCCGGCGCATCACGGCGACCGACACCCGCCGCAGGTCATCGGCGCAGGCGCATCGAGATGGAGAACCGCTCCGCGGGATGCACCGACACCGACACCTCGAAGGCAACACTGTCGGCATCCAGGTAGCGCCGGACGATCTTCAAGACGGAAGCCCCGACCTCCAGCCCCAGGGCCTTGGCGATGTCGGCGTCATCCAGCGCGGACGCGCGGACGTCCTGCTGGATCTCCTCGATCCGCCGGCCGAATCGCTCCTCGATCAATGCACTGATCAGCGTGTCCGGCGAGGCCCGCACCACATCGGCAATCTCGTGGTAGGCCGGATCGACGTAGACATCGGTCCAGCCGATCGGCAGGCTGCCCTTTTCCGTCTCCATGCGCAAGCTCGAGAAGCGCAGCCAGACAGCGCCCTCGGCGCAGCCGAGTTCGCCGGCCAGCGCGCCGCCGGCCTCGACCCGTTCGATCGATTGCACCACGCGCACGTGCTCGGTGCCGAAGTGGACCAGATCGTCGACCGAGGCCAGCGACGGCCTGAATGACAGCTTCGGCTTCGCCGAGACCACCCGGGTTCCGACGTTCTTGCGCCGCGACACCAACCCCAGCGCCTGCAGTTCCGCCAGCGCGGCCCGGATGGTGTGCCGGCTCGTCCCGTAATGCTTGCACAACTCGAGTTCGGTGGGCAGCAGGGTACCCACCTCGAAATGCGCGGACGTGATGGCCTCGGTGAGATGACGGGCGATGTTGACGGAATTGGCCTTCGACGCGACCGGCTCAAGCTGTGTGTTCATGGTTAAGGGTAAACCCGATATTTAATTATGTCCGAACATATTAAGCTTCATATGTTCGGACATATTGGACATGTCCTGGTCATTCAACTTTTCCGAGGTCAATTATGTCGACTCCCCCGCTTCCGATGGCCAGCACGGTCGTCGACTCCATCCTGTTTCGCGACGCCTTCGGCACGGCGGGGATGCGCGCCATCTTTTCCGACCGCGCATTGATCCAACGCTACATCGATGCCGAGGTCGCCCTGGCCAAGGCCGAAGCGCGCTGCGGCGTGATCCCGGCCGAAGCCGCCGAGGTGATCGCGCGAGAATCGAGGATCGAGCGCATCGACTTCGACCACATGCGCGAAGAAACCGACATCGTCGGCTACCCGATCCTGCCACTGGTGCACCAGCTCGTCGCCATGTGTGGCGAAGCCGGCCGCTACGTGCACTGGGGTGCCACCACGCAGGACATCATGGACACGGCGGTGGCACTGCAGGTGCGCGATGCGCTGGACAGCATCGACGCCGACATTCGCGAACTGCGCGGCATCCTGGCCGCGCTGGCGAAGAAACACCGCAACACGCCGATGGCCGGCCGCACGCACCTGCAGCAGGCGCTGCCGGTGACCTTCGGCTACAAGGTGGCAATCTGGCTGGCGATGTTCGACCGGCACCAGGAACGCCTGGCGCAACTCCGTCCGCGCGTGGCGCTGGTCGAATTCGCCGGTGCCGCCGGCACGCTGGCCTCGCTCGGCGACAAGGGCTTCGCCGTGCAGCGCGCCATGGCAGAAGAACTCGGCCTGGGTGTGCCGGCCACCACCTGGCACGTGGCGCGCGACGGCTTTGCCGAAGCCGTGAACCTGCTGGCGCTGGTCACCGGTTCGCTCGGCAAGATCGCGCTCGACATCATGATCATGGCCTCGACCGAGTTCGCCGAGGTCTACGAGCCTTTCGTCAAGGGCCGCGGTGCGAGCAGCACCATGCCGCAAAAGCGCAACCCGATCTCCAGCGAGCTGATGCTGGCCGCGAGCAAGGCCGTGCGCCAGCACGCCGGCCTGATGGTGGATGCGATGGTGCAGGATTTCGAACGCGCCACCGGCCCCTGGCACGCGGAGTGGATCGCCATTCCCGAAAGCTTCATCCTCAGTGCGGGCGCGCTGCACCAGGCCAAGTTCGCGCTCGGCGGCCTGATCGTGGACGAAGCCCGCATGGCGCACAACCTGGGTATCACCAAGGGCCTGATCGTGGCCGAGGCCGTGATGATGGGCATGGCGCCGCACATCGGACGGCAGCGGGCGCACGACGTGGTCTACGACGCGTGCCGCACCGTCAACGAACACGGCGGCACCCTCGCCGACGCACTGGCCGCGCTGCCCGCCGTCACCGAGGTGTTCGACCGCGCCGACATCGACCGCCTCACCGACCCCGCGAACTACCTTGGCCTGGCACCGCAGATGGTGGACCGCGCGCTGACCCTGTCGGCCGAAATCGCGGCCTGAGCACGCGTCACGCGAACGAGACCCGCACCGACCTGAACCCGATCCATTTACAAATCCCTGGAGAGAGACATGAAGAACCTGATCCGCACTGCCATCTTCGCCGGCCTGGCGAGCACCTCGCTCGCCTTCGCGCAGACCTATCCGAACAAGCCGATCAGCTGGATCGTGCCGTTTGCCGCCGGCGGCCCGACGGATGCGCTCGCACGCGGCATCGCCGAGCGCGTGTCCCGCGAACTGGGCCAGCCCATCATCATCGACAACGCCCCAGGTGCCGGTGGCACGGTGGGCGCGGCGAAGGCGGCACGCGCCACGGCCGATGGCTACACCATGCTCGTCGGCCACATGGGCTACATGGGCGCGGCCCCCGCGCTGTACAAGAAACTGGCTTATGACCCGGTGAAGGATTTCGAGCCCGTGTTCCGCTTCCCGGACACGCCGCTGGTGCTCATGGTCCGCCGCGAACATCCGGCCAAGGACATCCAAGGCCTGATCGACTTCGGCAGGAAGAACCCCGACAAGCTGTTCATCAGCAACGCCGGCGTGGGGTCCAGCTCGCACCTCATCGCCGCGCTGGTGGCGAATTCCGCCGGCATGAAGGTCACGCTGGTGCCCTACAAGGGCGCAGGCCCGGCTTTGGTGGACGTGATCGGTGGCCAAGTCGATGGCATCTTCGACCAGACCAACACCGCGCTGCCACAGATCACGGAGGAGAAAGTGCGCGCACTGGCCGTGACGTCCAAGGTGCGCCTGCCACAGCTCAAGAACGTGCCGACGCTCAACGAAACCGTGCTGCCGGGGTTCGAGGCCTCGACCTGGTACGGCATCTACGCGCCCAAGGGCACGCCCAAACCCGTGCTCGACAAGGTGCAGCAGGCCTATCTGAAAGTGATGACCGACAAGTCCTTCACCGACAAGATGGCGGCCCAGGCCATTCAGATGCTACCGGCGCAAGAGTACACGGGTTCGGCGCTTGGCAAACACACGGAGGCCGAGGTGGCGCGCTGGCGAGCCGTCGCGGCCAAGGCGAACATCTCGCTGGACTGAAGATGGCCACGCGCATCGAGCATGACGCCTTCGGCCCGGTCGAGATTCCGGCCGACCGCTACTGGGGGGCGCAGACCCAGCGCGCACTCGGCGTCTTCGACATCGGCCACGAGCGTTTCCCGGTCGGCCTGGTGCGCACCCTCGGCCTGCAGAAGATGGCCGCCGCGCGGGCCAACCTTCGCTGCGGGGTCTTGCCGGCGGAACTGGCCACGTCCATCGTCTCGGCGGCCTCGGAGTTGAGCCGCGGGCTGTTCGACCAGCACTTTCCGTTGACGGTCTGGCAGACGGGCTCGGGTACTCAGACCAACATGAACGCCAACGAGGTCATCGCCAACCGGGCCAACGGCCTTCTCGGGCAACCCCTGGGCACCAAGTCGCCGGTGCATCCCAACGACCATGTGAACGCCTCGCAGTCGTCGAACGACAGCTTCCCGACGGTCATGCATGTGGTGACAGCGCTGGAACTGGAACGCCGCTTGAAACCGGCGCTCGCGTTCCTGCGCGACGCCTGGGCGGAACGCGCGGTAGCCTTCGCCGACGTGCTGAAGATCGCCCGCACACACCTGATGGACGCGGTGCCGATGACGTTGGGCCAGGCCTTCGACGCGTTCGCGCGGCAGGTCGGGCACGGCGTCGACCGCATCGACGCCACGATGCCCCGGTTGCTGTCGCTGCCGCAGGGCGGCACCGCGGCTGGCACGGGCCTGAACGCGCCGCCGGGATTCGACACTTTCTTCTGCGAAGAGATCAGCGCACTGACTGGCCTCGCCTTCACGCCGAACCCCAGCAAGTTCGAAGGCATGGGCGCCCACGATGCGCTGGTCGAAGTATCGGGGGCCCTCAATGTCATTGCCACGTCGCTGGTGAAAATGGCCAACGACCTGCGGCTCCTGGGCTCGGGCCCGCGGTGCGGCCTCGGCGAACTGGCACTGCCCGATGACGGCCTGACGAGTTCGATCATGCCCGGCAAGCGCAACCCGACCATTGCCGAGGTCCTGGTCCAGGCAAGCCTGCAGGTGATGGGCAACCATTTCACCGTGACCATGGCCAACGCTTCGAGCAACTTCGAGCTCAACGTGGCCAAGCCGCTGCTGATCCACAACCTGCTGCAGTCGATCGAACTCCTGAGCGACGGCTGCAGCGTCTTCGCCGAGCGCATGGTACGGGGCATCGGCATCCACGAGCGCCAGCTTGCCGCCAATGTGGACAACAGCCTCATGCTGGCCACCGCGCTCAACACCGAGATCGGCTACGAGAAGGTGGCGCAGATCACCCGGACCGCGTTGGCGCAGGGCATTGGCACCCGCGCGGCCTGCATTCAGCTGGGCCACCTGAGCGGCGAAGACTACGACCGGCTCGCCGATCCCTGGCGCATGGCCGTCGGGCCATCGCCCACCCGGGCGCGCCCGCATCCTGACGCCGCAGCGCCCTCACTCCCGGTGGACGGCCCCCGCTGAAGCCGTTCCATGCGCGGCCTCCCCTGTGTGGCGCGCACCGAAGATGGCCTCCGGCTCGTACAACGCATCCGCCGTGACGCGCGCCACGGCCGGCAGCCCGCACAGTCGCAGCGTGCGCACCAGCTCGTCGCGCAGGATGTCGATCGAGCGCGTGGCGCCGGCTTCGCCCTGCGCACACACGCCGTAGAGGGCGGGCCTGCCGATCAGTACCGCCTTGGCGCCCAGGGCCAGGGCCTTGACGATGTCGCTGCCGCGACGGATGCCGCCGTCCACCATCACGTCGGCGCGGTGGCCCACCTCTGCCACGATGGCGGGCAGCGCGGTGAGGCTGTCCACCGCCGCATCCAGCTGGCGCCCGCCATGGTTCGAGACGATCACGCCGTCACAGCCGATATCAACCGCGCGGCGTGCATCGGCGGCACGCAGGATGCCCTTGACGATGAGCTTGCCCCGCCACGCGTCGCGCAAGGCGTCGAGATCGTGCCAGCCGAACGCGGGGTCGAATTCACGGCCGACCGAAGAAGCCATCTGCGATGCATCGGCCGCGGTATCGGCCAGCCCGGCCATGTTCTCCAGGACCGGCACGCCGTGCCAAAGCATGTCGAGGGCCCAGGCGGGCCTCGACGCGAAGTCGAGCACGTTGCGCGGCGTGTACCGGAAAGGCATGGCGAAGTCGTTGCGCAGGTCCCGTTCGCGCTTGCCGCCGACCGGCACATCCACCGTGAGGACCAGTGCCTCGAATCCCGCGGCGCGCGCCCGTTCGACGAGACGCACGGCCGCGTCCCGCCGCTTCAAGGGGTAGAGCTGGAACCAGAGGCGGCCGCCCACGTCGCCGATGCGCTCGATGGATGCCGTGCCCGTGGTCGAAAGCACGTAGGGAATGCCGGCTTTCGCCGCCGCCCTGGCGAGATCGACGTCACCCCCGCGTCGGCCGAATCCGACAGCTCCCATGGGCGCAATGCCCAGCGGCAGGGCCACTGTTGCGCCGAGGAGGCTCGCCGCCGTGTCCACCGTGCCGACGTCCACCAGCGCCCTGGGCAGCAGCCGCACGCCGCCGAACGCTTCCCTGTTCGCGCGCAGGCTCGTCTCGTCTTCCGCACCGCCCTCATAGAAGTCGTAGACGGCGCGTGGCAGACGGCGCCTGGCCAAGGCGGCGAGATCGTCGATCGAAAACGCGCGGTCCAGGCCGCCCCGCATGCGCGACGGCATCAGCGCTTCACGCCCTTGGCCATGCGCACCAGGGCGCCTGCGGCCTCCCGGTCCTGCTTGAGGAAATCGGCGAATTCGCCGGGCGAGTCGACGGCGGGCTCGACATAGCGTGCATCCATGAACTCGATCATCTTGGGGTCGGAAAACACCGCGTTGAACTCGGCATTGAGCCTGGCCACGATGGCGGCCGGTGTGGCCGCCGGCGCAGCGATGCCCCACCAAGGCCGCGAGGGGAAGCCGCCCAGGCCGGCCTCGCCGATCGTCTGCACGTTCGGCAGCTGCCTGGACCGCTGGGCCGTCGAAACCGTCAGGGCCCGCAATTGCCCGGCCTGGACCAGGCCGATGAAGTTGCCCAGGCCCATTTGCCCGACCTGGATCTCACCGGCCGTGACGGCATTGGCGATCGGCGCGCCGCCCTTGTACGGGACGCCGATGATCTGCGTCTTCCACTCGCTGTTGAGCCAGGCAACGAACAGTTCCTGCAGCGACCCCTCGCCGAGCGTGCCCAGGTTCACGCCGTTCGGATGCTTGAGCGCATAAGCCTTGAGGTCGGCGACGCTCTGCACCGGCAGCGCGGTGGGCACGACGATGGCCTCGGTCACGAAGAACAGCCGCCCCACGGGCGCGAAATCGGTCGCGGGGTCGTAGGGGAGCTTGTCGAACATGAAGGGGTTGAACGACATGGTCGAGTGGTAGACCGCGCAGATGGTGTAGCCATCCGCGGGCGCCTTCGTACAGGCTTCCGCGCCGACGATACCGCTCGCGCCGGGGCGGTTGTCGATGATGAGCGGCTGCCCCAGCCGCTGCTGCAGGGCGGGCACGGCCGCGCGCAGCACCACATCGGTCACGCTGCCCGCCGCGATCGGCACGACCAGCTTGATGGGTTTGGACGGATAGGTCTGCGCGTGGCCTGCGGACGCCAGCCATGCGGCGCCGACGAGGGCGAGCGCCCGAAGAGAAAGCCTGATGGATCGCATGTTTGTCTCCTTCGTTGTTTGATCGATGACGATTCAGTACAGCCCGGTGGCACTGCCGGCCGTCGTGCCCAGCAGCCGGATGATTTCGCCGAAGCGGGCATCGTCCTCGGCCATGTAGGCCGCGAACGCGTCGCCGTCGCGCCAGCGCACCGTGAACGAACTGGCGGCGGCCTCGCGAACAAAGTCGGGGTCGGCCGCCACCTTGCGCAATGCGTCGATGAACTGGCCCGTGAAGTCCGGCGACAGGCCACGCGGCGCAACCACCCCGCGCCAGTGGGCGACCGACCAGGAAAGGCCCGAGGCTTCGTGCACAGTGGGCACCTCGGGGAAGGCCGCATGCCGTGTGTCTTCCATCGTGGCCAGCGCACGGGCCTGGCCGGCGCGCAGGGGGCCGCGTGCATCGGTCATGGTGATCGGTGCCACCAGCGCCTGGCCTTCCAGCACCTTTTGCAGGCCCTGTTCGCCGCTGTAGGTTTCGATGTAGCGCACATGGCTGGTGGGGATGCCGGCCGCGTGCAGCAGGCCGACCAGCGCGAACTTCCAGACGCTGAAGTCCGGCCCGCCGGAGCCGACGATGGGCCCCTGCCGGCCATGCGCCAGGAACTCCGCCAGGTTGCGAAAAGGCGCATCGGCCTTGACGATGACCGCGGCCGACTCCACGAAGGGCACAGCCAGCGGTGTGTAGTCCGCCGGCGTCAGTTCCGTGACGCCCTCGTGCCAGTGCATCATGCCGATCTCGCCGGTGATCATGCCGATCGTCGCGCCGTCCGGCACAGCTGACGCGATGGCGGTGTGGCCCTTCACCGCGCCGGTGAGGTTTTCCACGGTGACTTCGCGCTCGAGGTGGCGCGCCAGATACCTGGCGGTCAGGCGCGCGCGCTGGTCGCTGCCGCCGCCGGCCACGTAGGGCAGCACCATCCGGATCTTCGGGGGTAGTTTTTCCATGCTTTTGTCTCTCTGGGTTGAAGGTCTGGTGGACGCGGAGGGCTGTGGTGGATCAACCCGTCGACAGCCCCGCGGCCCGAACGCCTGCGGTGCAGATTTCCTCGTCCTCGTCACCGCTGCCGCCACTGGCACCGACGGCTCCGAGCAGGGCGCCCGCCGCGTCGACGATGAGAACGGCGCCCGGCTGTGCCAGGAACTTGCCTTCGGCCGTCGCCGCCAGCGACACGAAGAAGTTGGGGTTGCCCTTGGCGCGCTCCGCGAGCACACGACTGGAGGCGCCCATGCCGACCGCGCCCCAGGCCTTGGCCCGGGCCACGTCGAAGCGGAACATGCTGGCGCCGTCCTCTCGCTGGAAAGCCTTCAACTGGCCGGCGTCGTCGAGCACGGCGACCGCCATGGGCTTGTAGCCGGCCTCCCTGGCGCGGGCCAGTGCGGCCTGGATGATTTGATTCGCCTGATCGAGCGTCAGATGGGGCACGGGGTGGTCCTCGGGTGAAGTGGTTGGAAAGCGTCTTGCCGCGCCGCGCGGCTATTCGGGCTTGATGCCTGCGGACTGGATCGCCTTGCGGTTGATCTCGATGTCGCGCACCAGGTGGCTGCGGAATTCCTGTGGCGTGCTGGGTGCGGGCACGGCGCCGTTGGCTTCGAAGGCTTCTCGCACTGCGGGCTGCTGCAGGGCCGTGGCGAGCGCGGTACGAAGGCTTTCCACGATGGAGGCCGGCAGTCCCTTCGGCCCCATCAGCCCGATCCAGCTGGCGAATTCGAAACCCGGCAGCGTTTCTGCGATGGAAGGCACGTTCGGCAGTGGATGCGCATCGCGTCCCATGCTGTGCCCCAGGAGCCTGAGCCTGCCGGCCCCGACCAGCCCGAGCGCCGCGGGCGCCGGCGTCAGCACCCAATCCGTCTCGCCGGAGACCACCGAGGCCACGCCCTGGCTGCCGCCCTTGTAGGGCACGTGCAGCGATTCGAATCCCCCCGCGTTCTGCAGCGCGACGCCGGCCAGATGGCTGACCGAACCGATCCCGGCCGAGGCCATGTGCGTCCGGCCGCCGCGGGCCTTGGCAAAGCTGATCAGCTCGGCCGGCGTGTGCACCGGCAAAGCCGGATGGCAGACGAGGACGTTCGGCAGCACCGCCATCAGCGAAATGAACTCGAAATCCCTCAACGGGTCGTAGCTCACCGCCTTCTGCAGCAGTGGCGCCACGCTGATGGCGCTGCTGGAGGCGATCATCAGGGTGTAGCCGTCCGCCGGCGCCGCGCGCGTCACATCGACACCGATGGCGCCGGCGGCGCCCGCGCGGTTGTCGACCACCACGGGCTGTTGCAGAGCCACCGCGAGCTGGTTGGCGGTGATGCGGCCGATGGTGTCCACGGAGCTGCCCGCGGCGTTGGGCACGATCAGCCTGACCGGCCGCGCAGGGTAAGGCGTCTGGGCCAGGGCCATGCCGGCGCGCTGGCCCAGCGTCACCAATGCGGCCATCGAGGCGGCGATGCGCAGCCACTGCCGGCGGCCCGGCGAAGGCTGCGCGCTGTGGATCGTGCGTGTCCTCATGAGAGATCGCTCCTCATTCCGGCAGCAGGCCGATTTCGCCGACGATCTGCGCCAGCCGCTTGTGCTCTTCCAGCAGGAAGGCCTCGAAATCCTTCGGCGAGCCACCGGGCGACGGAATGGGGCCGACGGCCAGGATCTTTTCGGCGTTGGCCGGCAGCGCCAGCAGCCTGTTGATCTCCGCGTTCAACCGCGTCACGGTGGTGGCCGCGGTGCCGGTCGGTGCGACCACGGCCATCCAGCCCGTCATCTCCACGCCCGGCAGGTATTCGGCCGCCGTGGGCACCTGCTCCCAGCCCGGCACGCGTTTGGACGAGGTGACGGCCAGCACGCGGAGCCGTCCCTGTTTGGCCAACTGGGAACTCGAGGCCAGATCGGCCACCACCGCCTGCGCGTGGCCACCGATGATGTCCTGCAGCGCCACCCCCACCGAGCTGTAGGACACCAGGTTCGCCTGGGCCTTGGCGCGGGCATTGATGAGGCGCGCGATCATGCCGCCGAAGGTGCGCGGGCCTTCGTTGGCGATGGAGAGCTTGCCCGGATCGCGCTGACTCTGCGCCACCAGATCGGGCAGCGAGGCGATGTTGGAATCGGCCCGCACCAGGACGGCGAACGGACTGTTGGCGACGAAGGCGACGGGCACGAAATCCTTGAGAGGGTCGTACGGCAGCGTCTTGAACAGATAGCTGTTCGTCACCAGGGCGGCGGTGGTTGCGAAATACAGGGTGTAGCCATCCGCCGGTGCACGCGCGGCCGACTGCGCGCCGATCAGGTTCTGGCCACCGGGCTTGTTGTCGATGACCAGCGGCTGCCCGAGCGCATGGCCCAGGCCATCGCCCAGCAGGCGGGCCACGTTGTCCGGCCCCGAGCCCGCGGGCTGGGACAGGATCATCTTGATCGGCTTGCTCGGCCAGGCGTCCTGCGCGGCGGCGAGTCTGGCTTGCAGCAACGCCGCGCCGGCCAGGCCGAGTTGGAAGGTTCTTCTTTGCATGTCTGTCTCCGTTGGTTGTTTTTCTAGTTCAGCAGCGCACCGAGCGCGGTCAGCAGGGCCTGCAGCTCGGCGGCATTGGCGGCCACGCCGTAGACGTAGCGGTCGGGCCGGACCACTGCGGCCACGCAGCCATGCTGCTGGAACCACGCAGCGACGACCCCGTCCGCCTCGCGCAGATCGGGCCCCATCTGCAGCGTCTTCAGCCAGGCGGGCGATGCGGCCCGTGCCACAGCATCGGCGCCGGGCGCCTCCTCGGCCAGGACCAGCCACCAGCCGTTGCCGGCCAGGGCATCGAAGCGCACGCGGTCTCCACCGATGGCGATCCACGGCTGCGGAAAGATGCGGCCATTGGCCGCGTGGGCGGAAGGCGAAAGCAGCCCGGCCTCCAGGCCCGGGATGACGTCCTGGCGCGGCATGTCGCGCACGACACCGCCGCATTCGGCCAGCATGCGCGCATCGCGCTCCCGGGCCCTGTGTTCGTCGCGCTCACCGATCACCGCGCCGATGCCCTTGATGCGGCTGGTGAGCTGGCACACGTGGGCCCTACGTTCCTCCGCATACGAATCGAGCAGCATTTCGGCCGCTGCGCCATGCACTTCTCCATGGATGACCGAAGCGAGCTTCCAGCTCAGATTGGCCACGTCCCGCACGCCCTGGCACATGCCCTGCCCCAGAAAGGGCGGCTGCTGGTGCGCGGCGTCGCCGGCGATGAAGACCCGGCCGTGCCGCCACCGCTCGGCGACCAGCGCATGGAAGCGGTAGCTGGCCTGCCGCCACAACACGCCGTCTTCCGGCGTGAGCCAGCGCGCCAGCAGCTTCCAGATTTCCGCGGGCTCGGCGAACTTCTTCGGGTCTTCCCCGGCCTTGAGCGAGATCTCCCAACGGCGGTGGTTGCCGGGGCCGATGACCAGCGTACAGGGCCGCCCGGGCTCGCAGTACTGGACGCTGGTCTTCGGCAGCTTGGCCAGGCCTTGCGCATTCGCCAGCACGTCGACCACCAGCCACGGCTCGTCGAATTCGAGGTCTTCCAGCTTCAGGCCGACCAGGTCCCGAACAGTGCTGGAGGCACCGTCGCAGGCCACCACGTAGCGCGCGCGGACCTGGCCTTCCTCCCCGTCTTCCCCGCGCACCTTCAGGGTCACCGCGTCCGCGTCCTGGAACAGGTCGATCACATGGACGCCGAGTTCGACCCGCGCCGTTTCCGCCTTGCGCACGTGCTCGCGCAGGATGGCCTCGACCGGTGGCTGGGTGAAAACGTTCGACGGCGTGTAGCCGAGCGGGTAAGGCGGCTCGACCATGGTCAGCCGCTTGATCAACTGGCCGTCCACGCCGTAGTACTCGGACGGCGTGAAAGGCTCCACGTACCCGGCCACCGCATCCACCACGCCCAACTGCTGGAAGACGCGCAGGACTTCGTGGTCGATGGCGATCGCGCGCGGCTTGTCGTAGACGTCCTTGAGCCGGTCGCAGACATACACCGTCAGGCCCATGCCGGAGAGCAGGCCGGCCGCCACCGCGCCCGACGGGCCGAAGCCGACCACCGCGACGTCGTAGAGGCCGCGTTCTGTGCTGGAAACCATGGTTTCAGTCCTCGGCGCGGATCGGGTTGACCAGCCGGCCGATGCCTTCGATCTCGACCTCGAAACTGTCGCCCGCCTTCATCCAGACCGGCGGGGTGCGGGCCTGGCCGACGCCGGCCGGCGTGCCCATGACGATCACGTCGCCGGGCTCCAGCGTGAGCACGTCGCTCAGCAGCGAGATGGTCTCGGCCACGCCCCAGATCATGTCGGCCGTGTTGGCGCTCTGCATGACCTCGCCGTTCAGGCGTCCTTCGATCTTCAGCCCCACCGCCGCCGGCGGCATAGCGTCGGCCGTGACCAGCACCGGGCCGAAGCCGCCCGTGCCGTCGAAGTTCTTGCCGATGGTCCATTGCGGCGTGCGCTTCTGGTAGTCGCGCACCGACATGTCGTTGAAGCAGGTGTAGCCGAAGACATAGGCCGGCGCATCGGCCTGGGCCACGTGGCGTGGCACGCGCCGGCCGATCACCAGGGCGAGTTCCGCCTCGTAGTCGAACTTGGCGGACACCTTGGGCAGGATGCCGGCTTGCCCATGCGCGATCAACGACGTGGCGCCGCGGTAGAAGAACCACGGGTATTCCGGCTTCTCGCGGCCGCCTTCCTTGGCATGGTCGAAGTAGTTGAGCCCGAGGCAGATGACCTTGCCGGGCTCAGGCACCAGCGGCGCCAACGTGAGGCCGGCCATGGCCGCGCGTGGGGCGCCGGACGCGATCGCGCGGGCGCCGGCGGCCTGCAGGTCAACACCCGCACGCAAGGCCTCGCGCAGGCCCGCAGGCACATCCGGTTGCGCCCGGTTCAAATCGATGACGGCATCGCCGTCGACCACGCCCAACCGGGCCTGGCCATCTTGGAGGAAAGTCGTGAATTTCATGGTTGTCGAGGGTGAAGGTCGGAAAAAATCGCGACGGCGGTCAGCCGGCCGCGGCGGGTGTCTGCACGAAAAAGACCTGCCTTTGCGCTGCCTTGAGCCGGGGCGAAGGCGGCTGGGAAATGCCCCACTGGTCGACGCGGCCGGGCGGCCACTGCCAGTCATCGGG
Source organism: Rhodoferax koreense (assembly GCF_001955695.1). NCBI lineage: Bacteria > Pseudomonadati > Pseudomonadota > Betaproteobacteria > Burkholderiales > Comamonadaceae > Rhodoferax > Rhodoferax koreensis. Next base: position 4,916,315 of record NZ_CP019236.1, read on the forward strand.
CCCTCCCGCCTTGTAGCTGTCGTCGATCTGCTCCACTTCCGCGGTGTATTCGATGACTTCGCCAAACGGCCCGATGAAGTAGTTGAAGGCGTTGTCGCCGGGCCCGTGCCGGCCCGGTCCCCATTCGATCTCGTGGCCGGCGTCGCGCATGCGCCCTCCTCCGCGCATGACGGATTCGAGATCGGGCATCACGAAGGCGATGTGGTTCAACGCGTCGTTGTCGGTGTCGCCCAGGGCGATGCTGTGGTGGTCGCTGGCGCAATTGAGGAAGGCCATGATCCGGGTGCGATCCGCCAGCGTGAACCCGAGCGCCTGCTCGAAGAAGCGCCGCGTGGCTTCGACGTCGTGGCTGTTGAGCACCGCATGCGCCAGGCGGATCGGCCGGTCCTTGGCCTCGTGTGCATCGGCATGCTGCGCGTCGCCATGCACGACCTGGATCAGCCGCCCCGCCGCGTCGCGGATGGTCAGGCCGATGCCGCCGGCAGGCTCTGCCAGCGCAGCCAGCGGCTTTGCCACACGGCCACCGGCTGCAACGGCGGCCAGCGCGATGGCGTCGAGCGCCGCCGGGTTGCGCGCCCTCAGGGTGACCTGCCGGATCTCGACGGACGGGCCGCCCTGGTGCAGCGCGAGCAGATGGTGGTCGGCGCCGGTGCCCCGCAGGTAGAGCGCGCCGGCCTCGCGTGCCGCGACGTCGAGATGCCAGACGCGGGTGTAGAAATCCTCGGCGCGCGCCAGGTCGGGCACATTCAGGGCCACGCTGCGCAGTCCGCCGATCCAGGGCGATGTCATGTCGTTTCCTTTTCAAGAGAGGTGAAGGCGCGGGCCAGGAAGCGCCGCGCATTGCCGTGGGCCAGCGCGGCCACCGTGGCCACGTCGTCGAAAGCCGCCTCGATGTGGGCCAGCGGCGCCGCATCGTGGAAATTGAAGGGGTAGTCGGTGCCCGCCATCAGCTGCGAAGAACCGAACTGCGCGGCGAGATGCCGCAGCGTCAGCGGATCGAAGACCAGCGTGTCGTAGAACAGCTGGCGGGCCTGCTCGATGGGGTCGCGCTGCAACTGGTCGCGCACCGCGGGGAATACGCCCCATCCCTTGTGCAGCCGCGGCAGCAGCGAGGCCAGCGTGCCGCCGCCGTGGCTGAACGCGATGCGCAGCCGCGGCCGATGGACCAGGAGATTGCCGGTGATCACCGAGGCGGCGGCCAGGCCCACCTCGGTCGGGTAGGCCAGCACCTGCTGCAGGGGTGCCGGCCCCACCAGTCGGTCCATGCCGGCGGGCTTCAACGCATGCACGAAGACCGCCGCGTCCAGCGCTTCGCACGCCTCGAAGAAAGGAAGGAATCTCGGGTCGCCGATCGGCGTGCCGTTGACGTTGCTGCCGATCTCCACGCCCGCGAAGCCCAGGGTCTGTGTCACGTACCTCAGCTCGGCAATGGCCTTGTCGATGTCCTGCAGCGGTACGGCGCCCATGCCGATGAGCCGCCCGCCCGATTCGGCCACCATCGCGGCAATCTGTTCGTTCAGGTACCGCAGCAGCGGGCCGGCGTCCTCGGCGCTCATCCAGTAGGACAGCAACTCGGGCATCGGCGAGATCGCCTGCTGCGACAGGCCCATGCCGGCGAAGTCATCGAGGCGGCGCGTGGCGCTCCAGCATTTCTCCGACACCGTGCGGTAATTCCTGCCCGAAATCATCACATGGCGGTGGCAGAGTCCGTTGACGGCCGGCGCCGCTGCAGTGGCGGGCCAGTCCGCCGGCATCTTGCGGCCGAGGTAGGGCGGGAAATGCTCGGGCACGACATGCGCATGCACGTCGATGCCGCATGCGCAACGGGCACGCAACCGTGCTTCGCCCTGGCGCATCGCGCCGTCGTCCGCCTGACCAGCCATCTTGTCTCCTCGTCGATCCGGGTCGGTGCCCCGGCTCTTGTTGGCGCAGTTTAGGCAGGCCTGATCGATTTATGAAGTGGATTTTCGATATACATAGAATCCACGGCATGGATATCAAAGACGTGGATCTGAACCTGCTGGTGGCGTTCGCGGCCATGGCCGAGCAACGCAGCGTCACGCGGGCCGCGGAGTCCGTCGGCCTGAGCCAGCCGGCGATGAGTGCCGCGGTGGGACGGTTGCGGTTGCTGTTCGACGATCCCCTCTTCGTGAAGACCGCCGCGGGAATGCAGCCCACGCCGCGCGCCGTGGCGCTGTCCGAGCCGGTGCGGCGCGTCGTGGAGGCCATCAAGGCGGACATCCTGCCGGCCTCGGCGTTCGACCCGGCGACCGCGAAGAAGCGTTTCGCCATCGTGACCCCGGACATTGCGGAAGTCCATTTCCTGCCGCGGATCCTGGCCCACTTCGCCGAGGCGGCGCCGTCCTGCACGCTGCAGACGCTGTCCATGTCGCGCCACGCCGCGGCGGACGCCCTGTCCTCGGGCGCCGCCGAGCTCGCCATCGGTTATCTGCCGGACCTGCAGAAGGCGGGGTTCTTCCTGCAGAAGCTGTTTCGCAACGACTACGTGTGCATCGTGCGCACCCACCATCCGCAGGTGGGCGAGCGCCTCACGCTCAAGTCCTACCTGGCGGCTTCGCATGCGGTGGTCAGCCCCGACGGCCGCGAACACCTGCTGGAACAGGCGCTTCAGAAGCGCGGTGTGGAAAGGCGGGTGACGGTGGGGCTGTCGCACTTCATGAGCCTGCTGCCCATCATCGAGAGCTCCGACCTGATCGCCACCGTGCCGAGGGACCTGGCCAACATCTGCGCGCGGCATGGCGAGATCCGCATCGTGGAGCCGCCGTTCAAGTCACCCGTGGTCGAGGTGCACCAGTTCTGGCACCGCCGGTTTCAGAAGGACGCGGCCAATGTCTGGCTGCGCGGCCTGGTCCAGCAGCTGTTCCACGGCCAGGCCTGATCGCGCCCCTGGGCACAGCAACGCCCACACGCGCTCACGGCGTCTGCAGCGTTCCGTCCATCAGCCGGGTCTGGGTCCAGGTCGTGACGGTGTTCTCGCAGGGGTATTTGGCGGCCTCGGCTTCGTCGAGGTCCACGCCAAGGCCGGGCTTCCCGTTGGCGTAGACGAAGCCGTTGCGGAATTCGGGCAGGCCGGGGAACACGTCGAGCAAGGCCTCCTTCGGGCCCTTGAGGTCCTGGATCACAAAGTTCGGCGGCTCGGTGCCCGACCATTCCTGGACGCCGAAATTGCGTGCGGCCAGGTCGATGTGGATGTTAGCCGCATGGGCCAGCGGCGACATGTCCCCCGGGCCGTGCCATGCCGTGCGCACGCCGTATTGCTCGGCGAAGAGCTGCAGCTTGCGCCCGGGCGTGATGCCGCCGATCTGGCTGAGGTGGACCCGGATGTAGTCGATCAGGCGCTCGGCGATCAGCGCCCGCCATTCGAACGGATGGTTGAAGAGTTCGCCCTGCGCCAGCGGCGTGGTGGTCTTGGCGCGCATCTGCCGCAGCCAGTCGCCCTCTTCCAGGGGAATCGCATCCTCCAGGAAGAACAGTTCGTAAGGCTCGAGCTCGCAGGCGAAGCGGATGGCGTCGATGGGTTTGAGCCGCTCGTGCACGTCGTGGCACAGCTCGACGTCGAAGCCCAGGCGGCTGCGCAGCGCATCGAACATCTTCAGCGTCTCCCGCATGTACTTGCGGCTGTCCAGGTAGATCCCGTCGGACGAGCCCTGGGGTGCCAGCGCGGGCGCCGCACCGAACTTGCCACCCCCATAGCCGCCGCTCTGGCAGCGAATGTGCGTGATGCCTTGCGCGCGGTACTTGGCGATGTTGTCGCACAGCTCTTCCATGTCCCGGCCATCCGCGTGGCGGTAGATGGGCACGCCCTGGCGGCAGGCACCGCCGAAGAGTTGGTACAGCGGCATGTTGGCCTGCTTGCCCTTGATGTCCCACAGGGCCATGTCGATCCCGGAAATGGCGTTGTTCTCGATCGGGCCGTTGCGCCAGTAGGCGTTCTGGTGCATGAGTTGCCACAGTTCCTCGATGGCGTCGGCGTCACGGCCGATCAGCAGGGGCCGAAGGTACTCCTCGATCAGGCATTTGACGGCGAGATGCCGGTAGGCGAAGGTCGCGCAGCCAAGGCCGACCAGGCCAGGCTGGTTGGTGACCACCTTGACCACGAGCAGGTTGATGCCTTCCGGGGCGGTGAGGATGACTTTGACGTCGGTGATGAGGGTGGCCATGGGAACGCTGCCTGTGAATTGGGGTGGAATCGGGTGGAATGGATCGATCGAGGAATGCCGGCACCGGAGGTAGCGGCGCGCTGGGCCGGCCTACAGCACCGACAGCCAGCCACCGTCCACGTAGATGATCTGGCCGTTGACGTAGTCCGAAGCACGCGATGAAAGGAAGACGGCCGTGCCGATCAGTTCCTCGGGCTTGCCCCAGCGCTTGGCGGGGTTGCTGGCCCGGACCCAGGCGTCGAACTCCGGGTTGTTGATCAGCGCGGTGTTCATGTCGGTTTCGATGTAACCCGGGCCGATGGTGTTCACCTGGATGCCGTGGGCCGCCCACTCCGCCGCCATGGCGCGCGACAGCATCTTGATGCCGCCCTTGGCCGCCGTGTAGGGCGCGACGGTGGCGCGCGCGGCCTCGCTGGTGAGCGAGCCGATGTTGATGATCTTGCCCCCGCCGCCGCGCGCGATCATGCGCTTGGCCGCCTGCTTGCCGACGATGAAGGCACTCGTCAGGTTGGTGTCGATGACACGCTGCCAGTCCGCCAGCGCCAGATCGACCATGGGCATGCGGTGCTGGATACCGGCATTGTTGATCAGGATGTCGACGCCGACGCCTTGCGCGTCCAGGGCGTCGAACCCGGCGTCGACCGCCGCTTCGTCCGTGACGTCGAATGCCATGCCCTGTGCGTCGTGCCCGGCGGCCCGCAACTGCTCGACCGCCTTCGCCACCTGTTCGCCGTTGCGGGCGTTGAGGATCACCCTGGCGCCGGCTTCGGCCAGGCCGAGCGCGAATGCAGAACCGAGGCCTCGGGCGGAGCCGGTGATCAGCGCCGTGCGTCCCGTCAAATCAAATAGTGTGTTCATGTCGTTCTCTTCCAAGGATCAAATCGAATCGGGAGCGCCAGCCTGGCGCGGGTGCGCTTCATCACCGGCGCGCCTGCACCACACCGTCGCGAAGGCCGATCTCGCCCAGCCCGGGGAAGCGGACCTGGACATCGACCACGGAAGGCAAGCGCCGCATGGGAATGGCACCGACCCAGGAGCCGGTGGTGACCACCGTGCCGGCAGCGACGGTCCGGCCGTCGCGCGTGGCGTGGCGCAGCCAGATGGGCAGCAACCACGACGGGTCGCCCAGGGAATGCGGTCCCGCGCCGGCCACCACCGGCTGCGCATCCAGGTCGACTTCGCAGACCTGGTTCGCCCAATCGTGGTCCGACCACGGCAGCCATTCCCCGATCAGCAACGCGCCGTGGGAGCCCTGGTCGGCGAGGCGCAACCAGGCCGGCGCCGACAATCCCTCCACCCACCGCGAATCCGCGATTTCGATGGCCACCGCCATGGACGCCACCAGTCCGGCCGCGTCCTCGTGCGTCAGTTGCTGCGCCCGGGCGGGCGTCACCGGCTGGCCGAGACGCAAGACGATCTCGGCCTCCAGCGCCGGCGTGTGCCAGCGCAGCTCGTCGAGCGACGCTCCTGCATGGCGCACCCCGGCCGCAGGCAAGGCGGCGTGCGCCAGAGGCGACGCCCGCGACGCCCCGCCGGACTTCCAGTACGCCGCACCTTCGTCGAACCATCCCAGCGCTTGCGCCACGAGCGCCTGCACGGCATAGGCTTGCTCCTCCTTGTGCAAGGCTTGTTCCAGACCGGACGAGGTAACAGGCTGGCCACTGCGGCGTGCGCCGACCAGGACCTGCGCCACACGTTGGACGGCCGCATCGTCCTGGCATTCCGAGATCAGGGTGTGCATGTGTTTCTCAGACATCGCTGCCAAAGTCGATCAGTACCTTCATGGCCCGCTGGCGGTCGCTGGCCAGCTCGAAGGCCTCGACCGCGTGCTTCATGCCGAAGGCGCGCGTGATGACCGGCGCCAGGTCCACGCGCTTGTCGTTGATCAAACGCACCGCCAGTGCGAATTCGGCATGGAAGCGGAAGGAGCCCATCATCAGCAGCTCCTTGGCCACGATCACGTTCTGCGGAACGCTGACATCGCCGCCCAGGCCGAGCTGCACCACGACGCCGCGCGGGCGCATGGCGTCCAGGCCGCTGCGCAGCGCCCGCTCGTTGCCCGAGCATTCGAACATCACGTCGATCTGGCCCTTGTTGCGCGCATAGGGCTGCGTCCAGTCCGGTTCGCTGGCGACGTTGTGCGTCTTGTCGGCCCCCATGGCCCGCACCACTTTCAGCGGCGCGTCGACCACGTCCGTGGCGATGATCTCGGCCGCACCATGCAGCCGCGCCGCGGCCACCACCATCGCGCCGATGGGACCGCAGCCGGAGACCAGCACGCGTTTGCCCAGCAGCGAGCCCGCACGCGACACCGCGTGCAGTCCGACGGCAAACGGTTCGGCCAGCGAAGCCAGCGCCATCGGCGTGTCCGCACCGATGGGCTCGCACTGGATGGCCTCGCAGACCAGCAGGTTGCGAAATGCGCCCTGGACGTGCGGCGTGCGCATGGCGCTGCCGAAGTAGCGCATGTCCGTGCACTGGTTGGGCAGGCCTTCCAGGCAATACTGGCAACGCCCGCAGGGCAGGCTCGGGTTCACGGCCACCCGGTCGCCCACCTTCAGCGTGGTGACATCCGCGGCCACGGCACTCACCGTGCCGGCCACCTCGTGCCCGAGCGCCATCGGCTCCTTCACGCGGATGGCGCCGAAGCCGCCGTGGTGGAAGTAGTGCAGGTCGGAGCCGCAGATGCCGCCCATGCCCACGCGCACCATCACCTGCCCGGGGCCGATGGGGCCGACTTCGCGCTCGTCCAGGCGCAGGTCGGTGGGTGCGTGGAGCACCAAGGCCAGATAACGCTCGCTCATGACGTTCCTTTTCCTGTGTTCGGTTGATGGCGCGCCGCGCGCCTCACTTCGATGCCCCGTGCAGCACATTGACCAGGGCCTGTCCGTCCAGCCAGCGGCGGATGTTGTCCGCCATCGTTTCCTGGCGGCGTCGGACGGTGCCCGACGTCCAGCCCGACATGTGCGGCGTCATCAACAGGTTGGGCAAGGAGGCGAAATCCAGGCGCGAAGGCGGGCATTCCGGCTGTGTCGGGGTCGGGTATTGGTACCAGGTGTCGATGATGGCGCCGCCAATGCGGCGCTGGGCCAGCACGTCGAACAGCGCCTGCTCGTCGATCACCGGGCCGCGGCCAACATTCAGGAGCACGGCGTCCGAACGCATCGCGGCCAGCGCTTCGGCACCGACGATGCCCTTGGTCTGCGACGTCAGCGGCAGCGACACCACGATCGCGTCCGCCGAGGCCATGAATTCCGGCAACTGGTCCAGGCCGTACTGCCGGGCGACACGGGCATCGTGCACCGGGCTGCGGTTGGCCACCGTCACGCGCATGCCGAACGCCTTGGCGCGGGCCAGGATGGCCTGCGAGATGTGGCCGAAGCCGAGCAGGCCCAGCGTCTGCGCACCGAGTTCGCTGCGCAATGCGCTCGGGCGGCCGGCCCAGAAAGTCCAGCGCTGCTGGCGCAGGTCCGCATCCGCCTGGGCGAGCGGCACGTGGCGCTGCAGCAGTGCGGTCATCACGTATTCGGCGATGGCGTCTTCATGCCCGAAGCAATTGCACAGCACCGCGCCGGACGGCAACAGGCTGGTGTCGATGGCGTCCGTGCCGGCCGACGGCGCGTGGAAGAGCTTGACTTCGGCAGGCTCCGGCAGGCTGCGATTGAGCTGGATGCCCACGATCACGTCGGCCGTGGCGTAGTGGTCGCTCTCGCCCGGCGCCGTCAACGCGTCGCTCAGGTCGACGATCTGGTGGCGGGCATCGACCAGGTGCTCGAAGCCCTGGCGGAAGTTGGCGGCGTTTTCGCCGTGGAATGCGATCTTGATGGTTTTCATGTTCTTGGCGGGTTGAAGGATGGCGAAGACCGGGGTGGCCCTTCGTTCAGGCGGCCAGCGGCAATGCGGGCGCGCGCAGGCGCTGTCCGCCGCGCTCGAATAGCACCGCCTCGGCCAGGTCCAAGACGACCTGCACCGGCTGGCCGGTGCGCAGGTCGCTGTAGCCGGGCACCACGATCATCACGTCGGAGCCGCTGCCGCCGTCCTCGTTGTGGGCCGTCCTGGCATGCTCGAGCTGCACGCTGACGATCGACTCCGCGCCGACGTGTTCCACCAGCGCCACCTTGCCGGCCAGCCCGCCCGCGCCGAGCTGCATGGTGTGGGGCCGCACGCCCAGCAGCACATCGCGCGCCTGCCCGCCCAAAGCGGCCAGGTGCGCCGGCAGCGGCAGCACGGTGTTCCCGAGCACCAGGCCGCGTTGCGGCTCGATGCGCGCCTCGATCAGGTTCATCGGCGGCGTGCCGATGAAGCGCGCGACGAAGGTGTTGGCCGGGTCCGCGTAGATCTCGCGCGGCGTGCCGAACTGCTGCACCACGCCGTCGCGCATCAACGCGATCCGGGTGCCCATGGTCATGGCCTCGATCTGGTCGTGGGTCACGTAGACGAAAGTGCCGCCCACCTCGCGGTGCAGCTTGATGATCTCGGCGCGCATCGAGGTGCGCAGCTTGGCGTCCAGGTTGGACAGCGGCTCGTCCATCAGGAACACGTCGGGCTGGCGCACCATCGCCCGCCCAAGCGCCACCCGCTGCCGCTGGCCGCCCGAGAGCGTGCGCGGATACTGGTCCAGCATCTCGGTCAGCGCCAGGGTCTTGGCGGTGCGCGCCACCAGGTCCTGCACGGCGGCCGATCTTTCAATGCGCCGCTTGGCCAGGCCGCCCACCAGCGGCAGGTGGAACCACCAACGATGCTCGCGCATGATCAGCGGAAACGTGATGTTGCGGCGCACCGTCATGTGCGGGTAGAGCGCGTACGACTGGAACACGAAGGCCATGTCGCGGTCGCTGGGCGGCAGGGTGTCCACGCGCCGCGGGCCGACATGGATCTCGCCGCTGGTGACTTGCTCCAGGCCCGCCAGCATGCGCAGCAGCGTGGATTTGCCGCAACCCGAGGGGCCGAGCAGCACGAGGAATTCGCGGTCGGCGACGTCGAAGGAAATCTCGTTGGCGGCCTTCTTGCCGCCGAAGATCTTGGTCACGCCCTGAAGAGAGATGGATGCCATGGTGCAATGCTCGCGAACGGATCAGCCTTTGACGCTGCCGGCGGTCATGCCGGACACCACGTAGCGCTGAACAAAAAGATAGAAAACGACGGCCGGCAAGGTGTACATGAGGCCAATGGCCATCACCGTATGCATGGGCGTGCTGAGCTCACCCACGAAGCCGGCCAGGCCCACGGAGGCGGTCTGCAGGCCCTGGTCGCTGATCAGCGTCTGCGCGAACACGTATTCGTTCCAGCCGTGGAAGAACGCGATCACCGCGGCCGCCGCCAGGCTCGGCGCCACCAGGGGCAGCACCACCGTCAGCACGATGCCCAGTCGGGTGCAGCCATCGATGCAGGCGGCCTCTTCGATGTCGATCGGCACCCCGTCCACCGCGCCCTTGAGGATCAGGGTGATGACAGGCACGGTGAACGCGGTGTTCGCCAGGATCAGGCCCGTCAGGCTGTTGAGCAGGCCCAGCTCGCCGAAGATCGCGTAGAGCGGAACGACCAGCATGGCCTCGGGCAGCATCTGCGTCACGAACAACGCCACACCCAGGATGGCGACGGCGGGCAGGCGGTAGCGCGACAGCACGTACGCCGGAAATATCGCCAGGACGATGCTGAGCGCCGCCGTGCCGAAGGCGACGATGGCGCTGTTCTTCAGCCAGGTGCCCACGGCCGTGGTGCTGAAGGCATGCCCGTAGACCGACCACTGCGCGAAATCCGGCAGCAGATGCGGCTTCGCGGCGAACAGGTCGGGCGACGATGTGAGCGAAGTCACCAGCATCCAGTAGATCGGGAAGGCCGCCACGCCCAGCAGCGCCAGCACCAGTGCAATGCGCAGGCCGTGGGACCAGGACAAGGTCTGGTTCATCGCTGCCCTTTGGCGCGTTCGGCGCGCTGGTTGTAGCGGAAATAGAAGACGGTGATGACCAAGGCGATCGACAGGCCCACCATGCCCACGGCGGCGCCCTGCCCCAGGTCCCGGTAGACGAAAGCCCGGCGGTAAAGCTCGATCACCAGGGTGTTCGTGGAGCCGATGGGCCCGCCCTGGGTCATCAACCAGATCAGGTCGAAGCGCCGCAGCGACCAGATCGTCAGGAACAGCGACAACAAGGCGACCGAGGGCTGGATGGTCGGCCAGACGACCGCGCGGAACACGCTGAGACGGTCGGCACCATCGATGATGGCGACCTCGCGCAACTCCGACGAGACACCCTGGAGGGCCGCCAGGATCACCACCGAGGCGAAGGGAAAGATCTGCCACACGGTGGTGAGCAGCACCGCGGGCAGGGCCAGCGCGGGGCTGTCGAGCCAGCTCTCCATGCCACCCTTCCAGCCGAACACCGCCAGCAGGTGGTTGAACACGCCGTACTGTCCGTTGTAGATCCAGATGAAGATCAGCGCCACCGCCACCGGCGGTGCCGCCCATGGAATGGTCACCAGCGCCCGTGCCAGCCCGCGCCCCCGGAAAGGCGCATCGAGCAGCAGGGCGGCGCCCAGGCCCAGGCCGATCGCCAGCACCACGCAGACGACGGTGTAGACGGCGGTGATCAGCAGCACATGGCGAAACTCATCCTGTGTCACCAGATCGACGTAGTTCTGCAGGCCAACGTAGGTGTGCTGATCGGGCGACAGCAGGGAGGTCGACGTGAAGCTCAGGTAGAGCTCCTGCGCCAGGGGATAGCCCTGGAACAGCAGCAGGTAGATCGCCACTGGCGCGGCGAACCAGTACGGTGTCCAGTCGCGCCCAGGCTGGCGCGGCGCCAGGGGGCGCGCCGCTTTGGAGGTGGCTTGCATGCGGGCTCCGAAGGGCTGGTTTACTTGCGCAGCACGCGGGAGGAAGCCAGGCGCTGTGCGTCATCCATCGCCTTCTTCGGCTCCATGCCGCCCTGCAGCACCTTGAGGACCTGCTCCAGCACGATCTGCTGGATCTCCGGCGTCTTGACCTCCAGCCCCTGCACCAGTTGCGGCACGCTGTTCGCTGCCTGGTCGTCGTAGACCTTCAGCCAGGGGCGCTTGGCCACCAGCTCGGGACTGCGCTCGATCACAGTGGCCACGTTGCTCGCACCGAGCAACTCCTGCAGCTCCGCCTGGTTCTCGGGCTGCAACGTCCACTTGAAGAAAGTCTCGGCCGCCGCCTTGTGCTTGGTGTTGGCATTGATCGTCAATGGCGCGAGGACCATGCCCTGCGCCCGCGTCGGAAACGGCGACGGGGCCGCCGCGAAAGGCAGATCCGGCGCCTGCTGGGTGAAGATGCCGGCCACGCCGCCGTTGTCCACCTCGATCGCCACCTTGCGCTCCCAGAACATGCGCCGGTAGGTGGCGGCATCGGCGCCTTTCGGCGTCACGCCGGCGTCGTAGATGCGCTTGTAGGCGGTCACACCGTCGACCACCTTGGGATCGTTCAGCGTCAGATTGCCGCTGGCATCGCTCCAGCGCCCGCCGAAGCCGTAGACGAAGTTGCACAGGTCCTGCCAGAACCCATTGCCTTCGGCCATGGTCGCGCGGTAGGCGTAGCCAAAGACGCCGTTGCCCGTTGCAGCCTTGGTGGCTTCGACCAGCTCGTCGAAGGTCGCGGGCGGCTTGCCCCCCTTGAGCAACGCGGGGTTGTAGAGCATCACGTAGTTGCTGATCTCGAACGGCACCCCGTAGCGCACGCCTTCGACATGCATGTACTTGTCCGGGGCCGAGAAGCGGTAGGTGCCACCCTTGAGCAGATCGTCCAGCGGCAGGATGCGCTTGCTTTGCACGGCGGCGTAGTAGTCGATCAAGTCCATGCGCACCAGGTCCGGCCCCGCCCCGCCACCCATCTGGGTGAACACGGTCTTGGCGAAGCTCGCGAACGGAATGGCGATCGGCTGCACCTCGATCGCGGCCTGGCTCTTGTTGAATTTTTCCACCCAGGCCTTCAGCCGGTCGCCACGCCCGGCCTCGCTGAACGTCACGCCCGCGAACGTGATGACCTCCTTCGACTGTGCCCGGGCCGGCATCGACTGGCACAGGCCCATCGCGGTCACGGTGGCGGCAACACACCAACTCAGGGCGTGGCGACGGGGCAGGTTGCGAAAGGCTTGCATGGTTGTCTCCTGGCTTGTGGATGAACTGCGAATGGATGCGCACAGGGCCGCACCCATGCTGGGCACCGCCACGCGATCTGGCACTCGTCAAAACTAGTATATGGTGATATTTCAGCTGAAATAACAGGGTTTTCCAGTAGCCAATTCGTCTATGCAAGGCGCCGCTACGAGAGAGTGAAGACGCGGGGCAAGTGGCCCATCCGCCCTGACATATCAGGGGATCGCCGAGCACCGAACAAACTACAGCCGGTCGAAATCCTGCAGGGTGCAGTCGAGCAACACGGGATCGATTTCCCGCTCCAGCACATCGAACATGCGGTCGACAAAGTCGATCAATTCGTCCGAAGCCTTGATCGCCTGCTCCACATGGCAATTGGCCACGGCATCGAGCAGGACCAGGTGCACCTCGATCGTCCTGGCCAGGCCGTCGTCGGGCGACACCTTGGTGTGGTACAGCCAGCCGATGCGGCGGAACACGGTGTGCAAAGGGCGCAGCGTGTTTTCGACAAAGGGCTCGCCCGCCGCGGCCAGGAACAGCCTGTCGAGCCGGCGGTCGATCACGTTGAACGCGTCGATCGTCATGCCGGACTGGTTCTCGCGCAGCTGCCGCTTGAGGTGGAGCATCTGGTTGCGGTGCGAGGAACTCGACTTCTCGGCGGCCAGGCGGATGACGAAACGCTCCAGGTCACGCCTCAAGCGCAGCAGCATCCGCTCCCGCGCCAGATCGATCGGAGCCACCTGCAAGCCGCGCCGCGCGTGCACGCGCAGCAAGGTGTCTTCGGCGAGCCGCGTCACGGCCTGGTGCACAGGCGTGCGCCCCAGTTGCACGATGTCCTGCAACTCCAGCAGCGCCAGGTGGCGCCCGGGGGGCAGCTGGCAAGTCACCAGTCGCTCCTCGATCGCCTCGTAAGCCTGCTCGTACAAATTCTGCGGATGGCGCCCCCGCCCGAGCCCCTCGTCCTGGGCTTCGGCTTGGGAGACTTTGGAAGCGGCGACGGCCACGAGTTTGGGGCGGGTCTTGGCAGTGCGGGGCAAGGCTTGTCTCGGGCGATGGATATGCCCTGATATTTTACGCCTCGTGCTGGGCGACCAGGCCGGGACGCCCCGGTCAGAGCGAAACCAGCATGGCCGCCACGGTCGCGGCCATCGCGCCGGTGGCCAGCCAACCCAGCCAACGCAGCCCCGGGCCGATCACGTTGGCACCCATGGTGCTGCTGCGCGATGCCAGCAACATCATCACCACCATGATCGGCACGGCGATCACGCCGTTGAGCACCGCCGACCAGAACAATTCCTTCACGGGGTCCACGGGGGTGAAGCACAGGATCACCCCGCCCACCGTGGCGGCGGCGATCACGCCGTAGAAGCCGCGACCCTCACCCCGGTCCAGCCGCGCGTCGAGGCTGCCAGGCCAGCCCGCGGCCTCGGCCACCGCGTAGCCCGCGGATCCGGCGAGCACGGGCACGGCGAGCAGGCCGGTCCCGATGATGCCCAGGCTGAAGATCAGGAAGGTGAACTCTCCGGCCACCGGGCGCAAGGCTTCCGCGGCCTGCGCGGAGGTCTGGATGTCGGTGACGCCGGCCGCGTGCAGCGTCGCGCCCGTGCTGAGGATGATGAAGAAGGCGATCAGGTTCGAGAACGTCATGCCGATCAGCGTGTCGATCTTGATGCTTCGCAGGTGACGTCGCACGTCGCCGGGGGTGGGCGGACCGCGGCCGCCGGTGTCCTCCATCTCCTGCGCGGCCTGCCAGAAGAACAGGTAGGGGCTGATGGTGGTGCCGAAGACCGCCACCACCATCAGCAGCATGTCGTGGTTGAACGCGAGTTGCGGCCGGAACACGGCACCGGCGACCGCCCCCCAGTGCAGATGCACGGTGAAGACCACCGCCACATACGACAACAGCGCCAGCGTCAGCCATTTCAGCCAGCGCACATAGGTGTGGTAGGGCAGGAAGACCTGTAGCACCAGCGACAGGAGGCCGAAGGTGACGGCATACACATGCCTTGATCCGCCCGCCAGCAGGCGCAGCGCTTCGGCCATGGCGGCGATGTCGGCCGCGACGTTGAGCGTGTTGGCCACCAGCAGCATGCCGACCACGACCAGCAGTACCCAGCGCGGAAAGCTCGACTTGATGTTGGCCGCCAGCCCCTGCCGGGTGACGTAGCCGATGCGGGCGCTGACGATCTGAATGGCCACCATCAGCGGCAAGGTGAAGACCACTGTCCACAGCATCGAGAAGCCAAACTGGGCGCCCGCCTGGGAATAGGTGGCGATGCCGCTGGGGTCATCGTCGGCCGCGCCGGTGATGAGGCCGGGCCCGATCTGGCGCAGCCCCTTGAAAACACGCGTCGTCGCACTCTCCTGCTTGCGCTCGGCTGTCATCGATGCTCCTTCGGGTGCCATGCGGCAGCTGCATGATAGCGGCAGCCCGTCGCCGCTTCGTTTGCGGAGTCCGGTCGGGACAAGGCATGATCCAACGCAAGTCCACGCGCGCGCACGGGACTAGACTGCGTCTTTGTACCTCCGAGGATGCCTTTGATGACCGCTTCGCCAGCCCTGTCGGAAACCACCTCGCGCCATGAAGACTTCGCGCTGCTCGACGCCTGGTGGCGCGCCGCCAACTACCTGTCCGTCGGCCAGATCTACCTGATGGACAACCCGCTGCTGCGCGAGCCGCTGACCCGCGCGCACATCAAGCCGCGCCTGCTCGGCCACTGGGGCACGACGCCCGGACTCAACTTCATCTACGCGCACATGAACCGCGCCATCCGGGCGCGCGACCTGGACACGATCTTCATCGCGGGACCAGGGCACGGCGGGCCCGGCATCGTGGCCAATACCTACCTGGAAGGTACCTACAGCGAGGTCTACCCCCATGTCACGCCGGATGCGGAAGGCCTGCGGCGGCTGTTCACGCAGTTCTCGTTTCCCGGCGGCATCCCGAGCCACGTGGCGCCCGAGACGCCGGGCTCGATCCACGAAGGCGGCGAACTCGGCTATGCGCTGCTGCACGCCTTCGGCGCGGTGTTCGACAACCCCGACCTGCTGGCGTGCTGCGTGATCGGCGACGGCGAGGCCGAGACCGGCGCGCTGGCGGCAAGCTGGCATTCCAACAAGTTCCTGAACCCGGCGCGCGACGGTGCGGTGCTGCCCATCCTGCACCTCAACGGCTACAAGATCGCCGGTCCGACCGTGCTCGCCCGCATCGGCGAAGAACAGTTGACGCAGCTCATGCGTGGTTATGGCTACGAGCCGCGCTACGTGACCGGCGACGAGCCTTTCGCCATGCACGTCGCAATGTCCGAGGCACTCGACGCCGCGCTCGACGAGATCCGTGCGCAGCAGCGTGAGGCGCGGGCCAGCGGCTTTCGACAGCGGCCACTCTGGCCCATGATCGTGTTGCGCTCGCCCAAGGGATGGACGGGCCCGAAGGCGGTCGACGGCGTCCCGATCGAAGGCAGCTTCCGCGCGCACCAGGTGCCGCTGACCGGTTTCGACGAACATCCCGCGCACGTCGCGCTGCTCGAGGCGTGGATGCGCAGCTACCGGCCCGAAGAGCTGTTCGATGCCCAGGGCGCGCTGCGCGCGGACATCGCCGCCCAGGCACCGCTCCCGACGCGGCGCATGAGCGCCAATCCCCATGCGAACGGCGGTCTCCTGCTCAAGGACCTGGCGCTGCCCGACTTCCGCGACCACGCGCTCGCGGTGCCGCTGCCCGGGCAGGTGCGCGGCGAGGCCACACGCACCTGCGGCACCTTCCTGCGCGAGGTGATGCGGCTGAACGCCGCGCATGCCAACTTCCGCGTGATGGGCCCGGACGAAACCGCATCGAACCGGCTCGGTGCGCTGTTCGATGTCACCGACCGCATGTCCACGGCCGAGATCCTGCCCGGCGACGATCACGTCGCGCCCACGGGCCGCGTCATGGAGGTGCTGAGCGAGCACCTCTGCCAGGGTTGGCTCGAGGGGTACCTGCTGACCGGGCGGCACGGATTCTTCTCCTGCTACGAGGCCTTCATCCACATCATCGACTCGATGTTCAACCAGCATGCCAAGTGGCTGAAAGTGACGCGCCACATTCCCTGGCGGCGGCCCATCGCCTCGCTGAACTACCTGCTCACCAGCCACGTCTGGCAGCAGGACCACAACGGCTTCAGCCACCAGGATCCGGGCTTCCTGGACCACGTCGTCAACAAGAAGGCCGAGGTGGTGCGTGTGTACCTGCCGCCGGACGCCAACACCCTGCTCTGCGTCACCGACCACTGCCTGCGCAGCCGCAACTACGTCAACGTGATCGTGGCCGGCAAGGCGCCGGCGCTGCAGTGGCTCGACGTCGAAAGCGCAGCCCGCCATTGCAGCGCCGGACTGGGCATCTGGGACTGGGCCAGCAACGACGCGGGCACCACGCCGGACGTGGTGATGGCCTGCGCCGGCGACGTGCCGACGCTCGAGACCCTGGCTGCCGTCGACCTGCTCCGCCACCGGCTGCCCGAGCTCCGGGTACGGGTGGTGAACGTCGTCGACCTGATGGCGCTGGAGTCGCCGGCATCGCATCCGCACGGCCTGTCCGACGCGGCGTTCGATTCCATCTTCACGACCGACACACCGGTGATCTTCGCCTTCCACGGCTACCCGTCGCTGGTGCACAGGCTCACCTACAAGCGGGCCAACCACCGCAATTTCCACGTGCACGGCTACCGCGAGGAAGGCACGACGACCACGCCGTTCGACATGACGGTACTCAACGAACTCGACCGCTTCCACCTGGCGGCGGCCGCCATCGACCGCGTCGACCGTGTGCGCAACGTGGCTGGCCACCTGCAACAGCATCTGCGCGACCGGTTGCTGGCGCACCGCGCCTACGTCAATCGCCACGGCGTGGACATGCCCGACATCTCGGGCTGGACCTGGCCTGCCGGCCGTTGAGGGGCCGCCCATGACAATGCCCGCCCGCGCCAAGCATGGCGCGATCGTCGTTCTCAATGCCGGCTCGTCCAGCGTCAAGTTCGCCGCATTCGCCTGCGAGCCGGACGCGGCGGAGGTCGCCGAAAGGCTGCTGCATGGCGAGATCGACGGTACCGGCGCATCGGCGAAGCTGGTCGCCTGGAAGGACGATGGAACGCCGCTGTCGGGCGAGGATCTGATGGCGGCGGAGGCGAAGGCCGGGCACGACGCGCACGCGCTCGGCCTGCTGTTCGGCTGGCTGAAGCGGCAACTGCCGGACCATCGCGTGCGCGGCGTGGCGCACCGCGTCGTGCACGGCGGCGAGCGCTTCACGCGCCCCGTGCGCGTGACGCCGGAGGTGCTCGCGCAGCTCGAGGCGCTCGTTCCCTTGGCGCCGTTGCACCAGCCGCACAACCTGGCCGCGATCCGGGCCATCGCCCAGATGGCCCCGGCCTTGCCCCAGATCGCGTGTTTCGACACGGCCTTCCATGCCGGGCAAGACTGGGTGGCCCAGGCGTATGCACTGCCGCGGCATATTCGCGATGCGGGGGTGCGGCGCTACGGCTTCCACGGCCTGTCGTACGAGTACATCGCAGGCGCATTGCCGGCCCGGCTCGGCCCCCAGGCCGAAGGGCGGATCGTGGTCGCGCACCTGGGCAACGGCGCCAGCCTGTGCGCGCTACGCGCGCGCCGCAGCGTGGCCACGACGATGGGCTTCACCGCGCTGGACGGCCTCGTCATGGGCACGCGCTGCGGCAGCCTCGATCCGGGCGTCGTGCTCTACCTGGCCCGCGAGATGCACCTGAGCCCGGCCGGGATCGAGAAGCTGCTGTACCAGGAGTCGGGGCTGCTCGGCGTCTCCGAAATTTCCTCGGACATGCGCACGCTGGAGGACAGCGCCGACCCCCGCGCCGCGGCGGCCATCGACCTGTTCGTGCACCGCATCGGCCGCGAGCTCGGCAGCCTGGCGGCGGCGCTCGGCGGCATCGACGCGCTGGTGTTCACCGCGGGCATCGGCGAACACAGCCGCACCGTGCGCCAGCGCGTGTGTGAGGGCGCGGCCTGGCTCGGCCTCGAACTGGACGAAGCGGCCAACCAGGCCCATGCGGCGCGCATCAGCACGCCGGGCAGCCGGGTCTCGGCCTGGGTGATACCCACCAACGAGGAATTGATGTTGGCCAGGCACGCCCAGGCCCTGCTGGCGGCAAAAAACAACCGTTGACGCTGTTACAAACCTGGTTTTTGGCGCCTTCCGAGATCGGTTCTAATCTCACCCTGCCATCCGGCCCCTCGAAACCGCCGGTTTTGGCGCCGCCCGCACCCGCTGCAGGCGCCCGAGGCAGAGGCCGTGTGCACCCCGGTGCCCGCCCTGCGGATGACGCGAATGGTTCGTCGCCGCGCCCCACCATGAGTGACCGATTGTGTTTGCGCCCTTGGGCGCAAAGGAATGTATTTGCGCAGGAATTTCAACAGTTCGAAGCTGGTTCGTTTGCTCGGCGATGCCTCTGCGGTCGACGCCGACACGAGCCGGCAGGACATCGCCGAACGGCTGAGCGCCTGGGTCGGCGTGTTCGACTCCGTGACGCTGCACGCGGCGCACCAGTCGATCCGCGCGGTCGTATCCGCCGACCGCGCCGAGCCGCCCTCCGCCCGCGCGCTGGCGTTGCAAGAGCAGGTGCACCGCGTGCGCTCGGTACTGGAGAAGGCGATCACCACCAACGAGGTGGAAGCCGGCGGCGACCGACGCAGCCGGCATGCGGCCGGGCCGGTCGAACCGACGCCGGAAGAACAGGCCGACTTCGCGCCGCAGCGCCAGCGCTACCTCGACCAGCAGCGCAACATGGACCTGATGATCGGCCCGCTCCGGGCCAATTTGCGCGAAGCACTAGCGGCGGCCTCGCCGCGGCTGCGGCAACTTGCCGCGCTCGACGCGGTGTGGGAGCAGATGCTCGAGCCGCACGAAAGAAGGTTGCTGCCCACCATGCCGGGGTTCCTGGAGCGGCGCTTCCAGCAACTGCGCAACGACCACGCGCAGGACGACCCAGCCGCGTGGCGACGGCCCGGCGGCTGGCTCGACGTGTTCGACCGGACGCTGCAGGAAGTGCTGCTGGCCGAGCTCGACGCCCGGCTGCAACCGGTGATGGGCCTGATGGAAGCATGGAACAGCGGCGCAAGCCGCCACAGCAATAAAGAGGTTGAGAAGCACCCATGAACAGGATTGTCTTTGCCGCCGCCTTCGCCATCGGTCTGTTGACCGTGGCCTGGGTCGGCGTGGGTTTCGCGGGCGTGAATGCACTGGCCCTGCTGATGACGGCGGTGATCGCCGCGGTGTACCTGCTCGGCGCGTTCGAGCTCAGGCAGTTCCGCGCGGCCACCACGGCGCTGGCCACCGCGCTGGCCGAGGTGCCGCAGCCGCTTGGCGACACCGGCGCCTGGCTGGCCCGTGTGCCGGCCTCGCTGCAGAACCCGGTGCGCCTGCGAATCGAGGGTGAACGTGTCGCCCTGCCCGGCCCGGCGCTCACGCCCTACCTGGTCGGCCTGCTGGTGATGCTGGGCATGCTGGGCACCTTCCTCGGCATGATCGTCACCTTCAAGGGTGCGGTGTTCGCGCTCGAAGGCTCGACCGACCTGCAAGCCATGCGCGCGGCGCTGGCCGCACCGATCAAGGGCCTGGGCCTGTCGTTCGGCACCTCGGTGGCCGGTGTGGCGGCCTCGGCGATGCTCGGCCTGCTCTCGGCGCTGTGCCGGCGCGAACGGCTGGCCGTCGCGCGCCAGCTCGACAGCCTGGTGGCCACGGTGTTCCGGCCCTTCTCGCTCGGCCATCAGCGCCAGCGGGCCTTCAAGGCGCTCGAGGTGCAGGCGCAGGCGCTGCCGCAAGTCGTCGACCGGCTGCAGGCCATGATCGAAGGCCTTGAGCGCCGCAGCCAGCAACTCGATGCGCAGCTGCTCGCGCGGCAGGACCAGTTCCACCGTGACGTGGGCATCGCCTACACCGGCCTGGCCGACAGCGTGGGCGCTTCGCTGAAGGACAGCCTCGCGGCCGGTGCACGCGCCGCGGGCGAGAGCATCAAGCCGGTGGTCGAGGCCGCGATGGCCGGCGTCGCCGCCGAATCGCAGCGCCTGCACCAGCGGCTGTTCGATGCCACCCAGGCGCAGTTGACCGGCCTGTCAGACGCATTCGGCAGCACCGCGCGCGGCGTCTCCGATGGCTGGGCCACGGCGCTGCAGACCCATGCCGACACCAGCGCGGCGCAGGTGGCGCAACTGGACCGCGCCCTGCTCGCGTTCAACCACGCCTTCGAACAACGCTCGGCCGCACTGCTGGCCCGGGTCGAAGAGACAGCGGCACGGTCGCAATCCGACCAGGCCGCCGCCGACCAGCAGCGGCTGCAGGGCTGGACGCGCAGCCTCGAAGCCATGGCGGCCACGCTGCGCGACGACTGGCGCGAGGCCGGCGCCCAGAACCTGGCGCAACAGCATGCCGTGTGGGCCAAGCTGGAGAAGACCATCGGCGACATTACCGAACGCGCCAGCCAGCAGGCCGAACGCACGCTCCACGACACGGCCCGGCTGCTCGCGCAGTCCGAGGAACTGATCAGCGCGCGCATCGCCGCCGAAGCCGGCTGGGTGCAACAGCACGGCGAACGCATGGAGCAGCTCGCCGGCCTGTGGGGCAGCGAAATCGGCACCCTGCGCAGCGACGAAGCCGCACGCGGCCAGGCTGCCCTGGACCGCCTCGCCGAACTGCAGGCCGCCCTCGCCGATCACCTGGCCACACTCGGCAATGCGCTCGAGGCGCCGATGACGCGGCTCATGCAGACCGCCGCCGAGGTGCCACAGGCCGCAGCCGGCGTCATCACCCAGCTGCGCGAGGAGATGGCGCGGCTCGGCGAACGCGACAACCGGGCGGTCGAAGAACATGCGGTGCTGGTCGAGAAGATCGGCGGCTTGCTGCAGACGCTGAACCAGGCCTCGGGCGAGCAACGCGCCGCCATCGAGTCGCTGGTGGCCTCCGCCACCACGGTGCTCGACCAGGCGGCGAGCCGCTTCTCGGCCACGCTGCAAGCGCAGGCCGGCGCGGCCTCCGACGTGGCGGCACAGGTCGGCGGCAGCGCGATCGAACTCGCGGCACTGGGCGAGGCCTTCAACCATGGCGTGACCCTGTTCAGCAGCAGCAACGAGAAGCTCATGGACGGCCTGCAGCGCATGGAAGCCGCACTCGGGCAATCCGCCGCGCGCAGCGACGAACAGCTGGCCTACTACGTGGCGCAGGCGCGCGAGGTCATCGACCTGAGCATGAGCTCGCAGCAGCAGATCGTGGAAGACCTGCGCCGGCTGCGTGGCGCCCAGCGCGCGGTGGCCGAGGACAGCGCGGAATGACGGGCCTGGACAGCCAGGTGGACGGCCTGGACGATGGCCTGGAGCAGACCGCACCGGTATGGGCCGTGTTCGGCGACCTGATGTCGGGCCTGCTCGGCGCCTTCGTGCTGATCCTGGTCGGCGTGATGGTGGTGCAGATGGACCTGGTGGCGAATCTGCAGGCCGAGGTGGGCAAGCGCCAGGTGGAGGAACAGCGCCGCGTGGCCCTGGAGAAGGCGCTGGCCGGTCCGCTGGCAGCGGGCCGCGTCACGCTCAACAACGGCCGCATCGGCATCAGCGGCAACGTGCTGTTCCCGCTGAATTCCGACCAGTTGCGGCCCGACGGCCGGCAGTTGCTGAAAAGCCTGGTGCCGCCCCTGCAGGTGTATCTGGGCGAACGCGACGACATGCTGATGGTCAGCGGCTTCACCGACGACCGCGCGATCCAGCCGGGCAACCAGCGTTTCGCCGACAACCTCGACCTGTCGGCCCAGCGCGCCCTCACCGTGACGCGCGCCCTCATCGAGGAAGGCATGCCCTCCTACCGCGTGTTCGCGGCGGCCTTCGGTGCCGAGCAGCCGGTGGCGGCCAACACCAGCGAGAACGGCCGCGCGCTGAACCGGCGCGTGGAGATGGCGCCGGTGCCGAGGTCGTCGGACGCCAAGCCTGCGAAGCCATGAGCGACCGGCTTCAGGCGCTGCGGGAGCAAGGCGCGCAGCGTCTCGATCCCACGCGCTTCCATTACCTGGAGGTGCTGGCCAGCCGGCTGCCTGAGGCACCCGAGCGCGTGAGGCCGACGCTCGAAGACAAACTCCAGGAGGCCGTGGCCGAATACGAAGCGCGCTTCGCCCAGGCGGCCGATGCCGCACGCGGCCAGGTGGCCGAACTGTTCGCCGCCCGCCCCGAGCTCGCGCGGGAACTGCGCCGGCTGTTCAAGGCAGGCGACTTCAAGGCGCTGGGCAAGCTGCGCCCGAGCGCACCGCGGCCGATGGCCGAACTCAACCGCCACATCCGCGGCGTCACCGGCCAGGACGCGGATGCCGAGATGAAAAGCGTGCGCCGCTTCTTCGAGGTGTGGTCCAGAATGGCGGCCGTCGACCAGGTGGAACAGGCCGTGGGCCGCGGCCCCGAAAAGGCGGGGCCGCTGAACTCGCACATGCTGGTGCTGAATTCGCTGGCGCTGATGCGAACCCTCTCGCCGAGTTACCTGCGGCGCTTTCTGTCGCATGTGGACACGCTGCTGTGGCTCGACCAGCAGGGCCAGAAGCCGATGCCGGTCGAGGCCAAGGCCAAGCCCCCGGCAGCGCGCCGCGCCCGCCCGAAAAAATAGCGCAGCGCACCGGCTGTGGGGGACGACCGGAAAAGCGTCGCCATCCCGCTGTCGCCCACGGAGGAACAAGGCGGCGTCCGACAATCCGCATGAAGTTCGCTCGCGTACTTTCCCCAGGCACGACTTGATGCCCATTTGAAAAGGAAACGTGATGAGTGACTCTTTTGAAAAACGCGACGATGAAGACGGCAAGCCGAACCCGGTGATCAATGCCATGTCGAATGCAGTGGCCGCCATCCGCGCCGACGACGACCAGATCGCACTGGCCAAGGCCCATGAAAGCCTCGGGCCGAAGGCCATCGAAAAACTCGATGTGGCCACGGCCCGCGCGCAGCCGACGGCGGCCGATGCCGTGCAGGCCTTACTGCGCGAGCAGGGCCGCAATGGCTCGCCCGAGGCCCTGGTGCCCGGCGTGACGAGCAGGGACACCCTGGTGGACGGCGCCACGGGGCCGCTGCCGGCCCGCATCTACACGCCGGAAGGCGCAGGGCCGTTCCCCGTGATCCTCTACTTCCACGGCGGCGGATGGGTCATCGCCGACAAGGACGTCTACGACGGCGGCGCCCGTGGCCTGTCCAAGCAGGCGCATGCGGTGGTGGTGTCGGTCGATTACCGCCAGGCACCGGAGTTCAAGTTTCCCGCCGCATGGGATGACGCACTCGCCGCCTACCGTTGGGTTACGACTCAGGTCGCCACGGTGAACGGCGATCCAAACCGCATCGCGCTGGCGGGCGAGAGTGCCGGCGGCAACCTGGCCGTCGCCACCGCCATCGCCGCACGTGACGCGGGCCTGCCCGCGCCACGGCACGTGCTCAGCGTCTATCCGGTGGCCCAGACCAGCCTGAACACCGAGTCGTATCTGGAAAATGCCATCGCCAAGCCGCTGAACCGCGCCATGGTGGCCTGGTTCGTCGACAAGCTGATCCGCAGCGAGGAAGACCTGAAGGATCCCCGCCTGAGCCTGGTCGACGCCGATCTTGCCGGCCTGCCGCCGGTCACCATCATCAACGCCAGGCTCGACCCGCTGCGCAGCGACGGCGCCAAGCTCGAAGACGCGCTGCGCGACGCCGGCGTGCCGGTGGAACGCCGGAGCTACGAAGGCGTGGCGCATGAGTTCTTCGGTGCGGCGGCCGTGCTGGAGAAGGCACGCGAAGCCCAGGCGTATGCAGGCGAGCGGCTGCGCGCCGCGTTCAGCGGTCGCTGAAACGACGATCTCAGGGAAGCTGGTCGAAGCCTGAGATGTCCAGCCCGAATTCGTCGCGCGCAGGCGTGGACGAATATTCCTTGAGCCGGTTGTACAGCGTCTTCAGGCTCAGGCCGAGCGCGGCGGCGGTGCGCTCCTTGTGCCGGCCGTAGTGTTCGAGCGTGGCCAGGATCAGCTGGCGTTCGACCTCGGCCAGCGGCGTGCCGATGCGGAAGGTGAGCGCCGTTGCGACGCCCCGCCCGGCCCGGGGCGCTTCCCGCCAAGCCTGGCCGACCGGCAGGCATTCGTCGAACACGATTTCATCCTGGGCCATCACGTAGGCCCGCTGCACGATGTTGCGCAGTTCGCGCACGTTTCCTGGCCAGCGGTAGTCGGCCAGCCGCTCCAGCGCCACAGGCGCGAAACGTTTTGTCAGCCCTTCGCGGCGCGCGATTTCGGCCAGGAAGTGGGTCGCCAGCAGCGCAATGTCCTCGGCGCGCTCGCGCAGCGGCGGCATGTGGATCGGAAACACGTTGAGTCGGTACAGCAGGTCTTCACGCAGGCCGCCGGTGGCCACGGCCTGCAACGGATCACGGTTGGAAGCGGCAATCAGACGCACATCGGCCTGCTGCTGCTGGGTTGCCCCGACGCGCATGAAGCTGCCGGTCTCGAGCACGCGCAGCAGCTTGACCTGCAGGTCCAGCGGCATCTCGGTGACCTCATCGAGGAACAGCGTGCCGCCGCTGGCCCGCTCGAAAAAGCCCTGGTGCTGGCGCTCGGCACCGGTGAAGCTGCCTTTCTCATGCCCGAAGATTTCGCTTTCCATGAGGTGCGGCGAGATCGCACCGCAGTTGACGGCCAGGAAGGGTTGGCCACGGCGCCGGCTCAGGTCATGCACGGTGCGCGCCACGAGTTCCTTGCCCGTGCCGCTTTCGCCGGTGACGAACACCGTGACCGCCGTGTCGGACACCCGCGTGATCTGCTCGTACACCCGGCGCATCGGCGCCGAGCGGCCCCACAGGAGGCCGAAATGGCCGTCGGCCTCCGGCACCGTGCGCGACGCCACCGGCGGCAGTCCGATGGGACCGCGACGTAGAAGACGATCGTCGGGTGAAATCGCCAAGATGGTGCTCGCCTGTAGTTGAGTGTCATTGTGAACGTTTTATGTACAGGTCAAGCAGAGTATTCGCACCTAAGCTGACGTAGGTCGACTCTTACTGTCGAGATATTTCATGATGCGGCATCCCTCGGGTTATCTGCGCAGATTCTGCAACCTGTAGCACGGCTGGCAGCCCTGGCTGCGGCATAGGGCCGCCGTCCTATAAAATCGATGCCGACCAGCCTCTGGATCGATACCACGAACCGCTGCATGAACACCGCCACCCATTCCCCTTCCTCCTCCCGATGGCGCCCTGCCCTGGCCGCGGCTTGGCTCTGCGCATGGGCGTGGCTGGCCCTGGCGGGCGGGCCGGTCCAGGCCCAGGAAATCCGCAACTTCCCGCCGGCGGCGATGCGCGGCCGCCTGCTCGTGACCACACCACCGCAGGTGCAGCTCGACGGCAAGGCCGACGTGCTCGCGCCCGGCGCCCGCATCCGCAACACGCAGAACATGTTGGTGACCTCTGCGGCACTGGTGGGGCAGGAGGTGCGCGTGAACTACACCCGCGAGACCACCACCGGCATGCTGCAGGAAGTGTGGGTCCTGACCGATGCCGAAGCCGCGCTGCGCCGACCCGGCAGCGAACGGCCCTGGTACAACTTCTTCTTCGGCGACACGGAAGAAGTCACGCCGAAGTAGGCCGCCCGGCCCCAGCCTGTGCGGGCTCGAAACGCATGGACCGACTCCCCAGCATGGCGCCAGGCGCCGGCGGCGAGCCCCCCTACCGCCCAACCAAGCATCCCCATGAGCAAAAAAGTCTTCATCAAAACCTTCGGCTGCCAGATGAACGAGTACGACTCGGACAAGATGGTCGATGTCCTGCATGCCGCCGAAGGCTACGAGGCCACGCAGAACGTGGACGAGGCCGACCTCATCCTGTTCAACACCTGCTCGGTGCGCGAGAAGGCGCAGGAGAAGGTGTTCTCCGACCTGGGCCGCATCAAGCACCTGAAGAAAAAGGGCGTGCAGATCGGCGTGGGCGGCTGCGTGGCAAGCCAGGAGGGCGCGGCCATCATCCAGCGTGCGCCCTACGTGGACGTGGTGTTCGGCCCGCAGACGCTGCACCGCCTGCCCGACATGCTGAAGACCCGCGCGCGGCTCGACCGGCCGCAGGTCGACATCAGTTTCCCCGAGATCGAGAAGTTCGACCACCTGCCGCCGGCGCGGGTCGAAGGCGCTTCGGCCTTCGTGAGCATCATGGAAGGCTGCTCCAAATACTGCAGTTATTGCGTCGTACCGTACACGCGCGGCGAAGAAGTGTCGCGGCCGTTCGACGACGTGCTGGTCGAGGTGGCGGGCCTGGCCGACCAGGGCGTCAAGGAAGTCACGCTGCTCGGCCAGAACGTGAACGCGTACCGTGGCGCCATGGGAGATACGGCCGAGATCGCCGACTTCGCGATGCTCATCGAATACGTGGCCGAGATCCCGGGCATCGAGCGCATCCGCTACACCACCAGCCATCCCAACGAATTCACGCAGCGGCTGATCGACGTGTATGCGACGCAGCCCAAGCTCGTGAGCCACCTGCACCTGCCGGTGCAGCACGGTTCCGACCGGATCCTGATGGCCATGAAGCGCGGCTACACGGCCATGGAATACAAGAGCACGGTGAGGAAGCTGCGCGCCATCCGGCCCGACATGGCGATGAGCAGCGACTTCATTGTCGGCTTCCCCGGCGAAACACAGGATGACTTCGACAAGATGATGAAGCTGATCCATGACGTGGGCTTCGACAACAGCTTCAGCTTCATCTTCAGCCCGCGCCCCGGCACGCCGGCGGCGAACCTGCATGACGACACGCCGCACGAAGTCAAGCTCGCACGGCTGCAGCACCTGCAGGGCGTGATCGACGCCAACGTGCGCGCGATCGCCTCGCAGCGGCTGGGCACGGTGCAGCGCATCCTGGTCGAAGGCCCGAGCAAACGCGCCGGCCAGGACCACGCGGACGGTGGCCTGGAACTGATGGGCCGCACGGAATGCAACCGCGTGGTCAACTTCCCCGGTCAGCCGCGGCTCATCGGCCAGATGATCGACGTGACGATCACCGAAGCCAAGTCGTATTCGCTGCGCGGCGAAGTGGTGACGGCCGGCGCTGCGGTCTCGGCGTGAACGGCGGCCTGCCCACCTCCGATCGGGCCGAGCCGAATACCGCTCGGACCGAGCCGAATACCATTCGGGCTGAGTCGAATACCGTTCGGGCTGAGCCTGTCGAAGCCCCGGGCTCCATCACCAAGCCCTTCGACAAGCTCAGGGCGAACGGAATTTCACCCCTCTCCGTTCGGGCTGAGCCTGTCGAAGCAGTTTTCGCCGCCTCCAGGCCTGTCCACTACCGGGAGACACCATGAAGCGGCGCCGCGGCTCCTTCCAGCAGTTGCTGCTGGTCGGCTTCCTGCTGATCGCCGCGCTGCTCGGCGGCATCGCGCTGCGGGCGGTGTTCACCTTCGACCACCTGATGGCGCAGAGCGCGGGTTTCCAGGCGCGCGCGTTACAGCTCACCGCCGCCGTGCAGTCGCTGGCCGAACGCAGCGCCAACATGGAACGCGCCTCGCGCCAGTCGCTGATCCTGAACGACGCGCCGCTGCGCCAGCGCTTCGAGGAATCGAGCCGCGAGGCACGCGCCATCCTCGACGGCCTGCTGCCGGCCGACCTGCCCACACCCGTGGCCGACCGCTGGCGCGCGCAATACAAGGTGCTGCGCGGCCTGATGGACGGCCCGCCGGAGACCGTGCTCGAGCGTGAACGCACGCTGGCCGCCGAATTCCGCGAACTGGAAGCCATCAACTCCACCGTGGCTCAGCAGGTTCAGCAGGCCATCGCCAAACGCAACCTGGAACTCACCGCCCAGCTCGAGACCAGCCGCAACAACCTCACGCGCCAAGTGATCGGCACCATCGCGCTGGCCGTGGCACTGGCCATCGCCTTCGGCATCTGGCTGGCCCGGCCGTTCAAGCGCCTGGAAAAGGCGATCGTGGGCCTGGGCGAAAACCGGCTCGAGGACGTGATCGACATCCAGGGTCCGAGCGACGTGCACCGTGTGGGCCAGCAACTCGAATGGCTGCGCCTGCGGCTCACCGAGCTCGACGCGGACAAGGCACGCTTCCTGCGCCACATCTCGCACGAACTCAAGACACCGCTGGCCGCGCTGCGCGAGGGCGTGTCGCTGCTGGAAGACGGCGTGACGGGCGAGCTCAACAGCAATCAGATGGAGGTCGCGCGCATCCTGCACCAGAACACGATCTCGCTGCAGAACCAGATCGAGGCGCTGCTGCGCTTCAATGCCGCAGCCTTCGAGGCGCGCCAGTTGCGCCGCGAAAAGACCGACCTGCTGCAGTTGCTCGAGGAACAGGTGGACGCCCAGCAACTGCAATGGCGCGCGCACAACCTCAAGGTGCGCATCGAGGGCGAGCCGGTCACGGCGCGCGTGGATGCGGCCAAGATCGGCACGGTGGTGGCCAACCTGTTGTCCAACGCAATACGGTTTTCGCCGGAGGGCGGCAGCATCGTGCTGAAGCTCTCGGCCGAAGACGGTCTGGTGCGCATCGACATCCGTGACCACGGCCCGGGCATCGCCGGCGCCGACCGCGCGCGCGTGTTCGAACCGTTCTACCGCGGCCAGCGCCAGCCGAGCGACGCGGTGCGCGGCACCGGCATCGGCCTGTCCATCGTGCAAGAATACATCTCTGCGCATGGCGGCCAGATCAGGCTGCTGTCCGACAACCCCGGCGCCCACTTCCAGGTTGAAATACCGGGTTGACCTTCTCGTCCATGTCCATCCGACCGAATCTCCTCACCGATTTCCTCGCTTGCGCGCGCCCCACTTGGCGGGCCGGTCTGCCAACGCTCGCCGCGTTGTTGCTGTGCGCCTGCGCGGCGACGCAAGACCAGCCGCAGCGCCAGACCACGCCGCTGGGCAATCCGCCGGCCGCGCCTTTGCCGAAGCCAGCCGCTTCGGAGGCCACGGAACTGCCGCCGCCGCTCGACACGCACGCCGTGGTGGTGAGCCCGGTCAACGTCGGCACGGCGCCGGCCACCGACATTCCCCAGCGCCAAACCAATATCACCCTGCTGGCCTATGCCGACAGGCTGCGCAGCCTGTCCACACCTGATCTGATGCAGGAAATCGCGCGCCTGGGCGACCCGGCGGACGCCTCGCGGCCGCCGGCGGCGGACCTGCAACTGGCCATGGCCCTCGGCCAGACCCGCGTGCCGGCGGACCTGGCCAGGGCCCAGACCCTGCTGCAGCGCGTGCTCAGCAATCCACAGGAAGAAATGCGCCAGTTGCAGCCGCTGGCGCGCCTGCTGTCGGCGCGTTATGCCGAGCAGAAGCGGGTCGAGGACCTGCTGGAAAAGCAGAACCAGCAACTGCGTGACAGCCAGCGCCGCATCGACCAGCTCAACGACCGGCTGGAAGCCATGCGCGCCATCGAACGCAGCCTGACCTCGCGCACACCCGGCGCGGCGCACAACGGTGGCGGCACCGGCGGTGCCGCCAATGGCCTGCGCGTGCCGGCGCCATGATCACACGATGAGCACCGCTGGCAAGACCCATATCCTGGTCGTCGACGACGATGCCGACATGCTGCGCCTGCTGTCGATGCGGCTGACCGGCGCCGGCTACCGCGTGAGCGCCGTCACTTCCGCCGAAGCCGCGCTGAACCAACTCGACATCGAACGTCCGCAACTCGTCCTGAGCGACGTGCAATTGCCCGGCCGCGACGGCCTGGCGCTGTTCGACGAAGTGCGGCTGCGCCACCCTTCCCTGCCGGTCATCCTGCTGACCGCCCACGGCACGATTCCCGATGCGGTGGAAGCCACCGCGCGCGGCGTGTTCACCTACCTGACGAAGCCGTTCGAAGGCAAGGAGTTGCTCGACAAGATCGCCCAGGCGCTGTCGCTGAGCGCCCCGGCGCTACCGGCCGCGCGCGGCGACGAGGCCTGGCGCGACGAGATCGTGAGCCGCTCCAGCCGCATGGCCGAGATCCTGGCCGAGGCACGCATGGTGGCGCAGTCGGACGCGAGCGTGCTGCTGCGCGGCGACAGCGGCGCCGGCAAGGAACTGCTGGCCCGCGCCATCCACCGCGCCAGCCCGCGCGCCAAGAAGCCTTTCGTGGCGGTGAACTGCGGCGCGATTCCCGAAGCCTTGCTCGAGTCCGAACTGTTCGGCCACATGAAGGGCGCGTTCACCGACGCCGTGGCCAACCACAAGGGCCTGTTCCAGGCGGCCGACGGCGGCAGCCTGCTGCTCGACGAAATCGGCGACATGCCGCCGGCGCTGCAGGTCAAGCTGCTGCGCGTGCTGCAGGAGCGCGCGGTGCGGCCGCTGGGCTCGAGCCAGTCGATCCCGGTGGACGTGCGCATCATCTCCGCCACGCACCGCGACCTGGACGCGGCCATGGCCACCGGCCAGTTCCGGGAAGACCTCTATTACCGGCTCAACGTCGTCACGCTCACGCTGCCCACGCTGGGCGAACGCCGCGAAGACATCCCGCTGCTGGCCAACCATTTCCTCACCAAGCTGGCCGGCAAATACGGCAAGCGCTTGAGCGGTTTCGCGCCCGAGGCGCTGAAGGCGCTGACCATCGCCGCCTGGCCGGGCAATGTGCGACAGCTCTACAACGTGGTGGAACAGGTGTGCGCCCTGTCTTCCACGCCGCTGATCCCGCTGGCACTGGTGCAGCGCGCATTGCGCTCGCCCTCGGTCGAGGTGCTGAACTACGCCGATGCCAAGCAGCGTTTCGAACGCGAATACCTGGTCGGCCTGCTCAAGTTGACCGACGGCAACGTGGCCGACGCGGCCCGCCTCGCCGACCGCAACCGCACCGAGTTCTACCGGCTGCTGCAGAAGCACGAACTCACGCCCGGCCACTTCAAGGCCGACGGCGGAACGACCGCCGCGGAGCCTGTCGCCGACTAGCGACAGGCCTAAGTCCTTGATTCATATGGAATGGCACCTCTCGCACCGAGGTGTTGTCGCCGGATAGCGACAAAAACGGCGGGTTTCCTCCGCCTTCGGGCCAAACCGGCTGGAAAACACCCAAAATTTCACTCTAAGTCTTTGATTTAAAAAGACATTTCCCATGTGGCACAGGGTTTGCACTAGTCAGTGCATATGAAGCCCTCGTCGCACTCCTCCTTCCTGCCTCCCACGGGCGCCTCGGCCCCTGTTTCCACCGTGCCTGCACGGCGGCGGCAGGCGCGCGCCACCGACCGGCGCACGCTGGCCGATAGCGCCAACGCCGGCCCCTGGGGCCGCGGCGCGAAAACGGCGACAACGGCTTCGCCCGCCTCCATTTCCAGCATCACCGAATCCCGGCAACCCAACAGCGAGTCCACCATGCCACAACAGCATTTCGCCCGCATCGGCCGCCAGATCCCGGCCAACCCACCCCGCGCCAACCGCGGCAAGGTGGTCAGCCTGCGCAGCACCGTGCGCGAAGAACGCCATCCCAACGCCGTCACGGCGCCTCCAGTACACCGCGGCAGCATGACGCCGCTGCCATGGCGCGGTTTCTGGAACAGCCTGTTCACCAGCGTGCTGATGAAGGCATCGGGCCGCAAGGCGATCCGTGCCGCCGAAGGCCCGGACGCGCCCGAAGCCTGGCAGCTCGCCGCCAGCCGTCGCCGGCAGGTCTTCCTTTTGATCACCGTGCTGAGCACGGCCATGGCCACCGCCTTGTTCGCGGGCGTACAGCCCGACTACGACAACGCCTGGCTCGAATACGGCCAGATGGGCCTGTTTGCGCTGCTGTCGGCCTGGGTCGTCACCGGTTTCGTCACCGCGCTCATGGGCTTCTACGTCACGCTCAAGGGCGACAAGCACGCCTTGTCCGTCAAGGAAGTCGTGAACGAGGCGATGCCGACATCGGCCGATGCGCGCACCGCGATCATCATGCCGATCTGCAACGAAGACGTCTCCACCGTGTTCGCCGGCCTGCGCGCCACCTGCGAATCGGTCGCTTCCACCGGCCACAGCAAGGCCTTCGACGTGTTCGTGCTGTCCGACAGCTACGACCCGGCCACCATCCGCGCCGAACGCGCCGCCTGGGAAGAACTGCGCGCCGCGCTGGCATCGCACACCGACCAGGTACAGGTCGAGGTCTACTACCGCTTGCGCACCCGCCGCAGCCACCGCAAGGCCGGCAACGTGGCCGACTTTTGCCGCCGCTGGGGCAAGGACTACCGTTACATGGTCGTGCTCGACGCCGATTCCGTGATGAGCGGCGACTGCCTGACCTCCATGGTCAAGCTGATGGAAAAGCATCCTCAAGCCGGTGTGATCCAGACCGCCACGCAAGCCATCGGCCACGTGACCCTGCACGCCCGCGCCCAGCAATTCGCCTCGCGCATGACCGGCCGTCTGTTCACCCTGGGCATGCAGTTCTGGCAGCTCGGCGAATCGCACTACTGGGGCCACAACGCCATCATCCGCGTCAAGCCTTTCATGGACCATTGCGCGCTGGCACCGATCAAGGGCACCGGCGGCATGTCCGGCGGCATCATGTCGCACGACTTCGTCGAGGCCGCGCTGATGCGCCGTGCCGGCTACCACGTA
Source organism: Rhodoferax koreense (assembly GCF_001955695.1). NCBI lineage: Bacteria > Pseudomonadati > Pseudomonadota > Betaproteobacteria > Burkholderiales > Comamonadaceae > Rhodoferax > Rhodoferax koreensis. The sequence goes on from NZ_CP019236.1 coordinate 4,949,138, forward strand.
TGGCTGGTGTCCGACCTGGTCGGCAGCTACGAACAACAACCGCCGGACCTCCTGTCCGAACTCACGCGTGACCGCCGCTGGTGCCAGGGCAACCTGCAGAACGCCCGCCTGATGGCCGAGCCTGGCATCCACCCCGTGCACCGCGCCATGTTCGTGACCGGCACTCTGTCCTACCTGTCGGCCCCGCTGTGGCTGGCCTTCCTGACGCTGGGCACGGCCCTGTGGCTGTCCGGTGCGCAAAGCGCCGCCACGACCCAGTTGCTCGCTGCTGGCGAGTGGAATGTGCTGCCTGCCGAATTGCTGGGCCTGTGGGCCTGGACCCTCAGCATGCTGTTCCTGCCGCGCATCCTCGGCATCACCGCAGTGCTGATGAAGGGCGAACAACGCCAATACGGCGGCACGCTCAGCCTCTTGAAGAGCTCGCTGCTGGAAAGCGCGCTGGCCCTGCTGCAGTCCCCTGTGCGCATGCTGGCCCACTCGCTGTTCGTGCTGGTCGCCATCACCGGCATCAAGCTCGACTGGAAGTCGCCTCCGCGTGAGGCCATTGCCCTGGGCTGGAAGGACACGGCACGCAGCCTGGCCCCAATGACCGCCGTCATCGCCGCACTGGCCCTCGGTATCGCGGCCATCGACGCCCGTGCGCTGATCTGGCTGATCCCCGTCGGTTTGCCGTTGCTGCTGGCCATCCCGATGGCCGTGCTGACCAGCCAGATCGAACTCGGCACCGCCTTCCGCAACCGCCGCTTCCTGCTGATCCCCGAAGAGAGCTGGTCGCCCGCCGTACTGCGCCGCGCCTGGCTGCATGCACGGCGCCTGTCGCGCCCCGCGCTGGCTGCCGCATAAGGCGAGCCGCCGTCCTCCGAAAAGCCGGCCGTCGCCGGCTTTTTTCATGGCTGAAGCAAGTACGCCGGTTCAGGCTTCCTGGACGATCCGGGTCAGCGTGTCCACCAGCGGTTCGACCGCCGGCATCGTCGCCGTGCGGTAGGACATGGCAGCGCTGCGATTGATCACGAATACCTGGGCGGTATGGACGTCCGCGCTCTGCCGTGGATCTTCGCCGTCACCGGCGAGCAACTGCGACAGCCGCGCCACATCCGCCACTTGCGGCGCCACGGCCAGCCAGCCTGGGCCGGCCTCGAACTTGCGGAGCCAGCCGGCCAGGGCGGCCGGGCTGTCACCCAGCGGGTCGATGCTGAGGGACAACAACTGCACCGGCAGCTTGCGCTGGTTCAGGGCTTGTTGCAACTGGCCGAACAGGGCGCCCTGGATCGGGCAGATGGCGCTGCAGCCGGTGAACATCAACTGGACCGCGGTGATCTTGCCGGCCAGCAACGTGCGCAGATCGGTGGCCTGCCCCAGGTGCGTGCTGACCTTGGCCGCCGGTATCGGCCGCGGCGGCTGCACCGCCCCGAAAGGAAAATGCGCCGCTCCGCCCGCGGCCGAAGCCGGCGCTGGCGTCGAGGGGCCGAGGGCGGCGGAGGACTTGGCGATCGCCGAGGTAGCGACCATCGCCGTCCAGCCGAGTGCGACGCCCATCAGACGACGCCGCGGCATGAAGGGCGCCTGGATTGAACGCGCAGAGGTTTCAGGAAGTTGTTGCATCGAGGCAGCCTCAATTCTGGATCGAGAGGTAAGCCCAGAGCTCTGCGCATTGCGCGTCGCTGGGTTCATAACGCGGCATCGCGCCCGAGATGACGATCCGTGCGGGATCGACGCCGGTACGCAGCAAGGTGCACAGGGCCCGGGCGTCGTAGGCGGTGGCCGGGCCGCCGCGCCGGCCTCGCGGCAGCGCCAGATTGGCGTGTCCGAGGATCGGGGCCGAACGTGTCAAGGCGCCAGACCAACCGGTGTTGCCGGCGGCGCGGGCCGTAGCCGCCTCGTCGATGGATGCGCCATGGCAATTGACGCACCGCGTGGTGCTGGCCGGCAGGGTCCGGACGTGTCCGGCCAGCCGCCCGGGCAGGCCCGCTTCGCCCAGGAACAGCGCCTGCCCGCGCTTCACCGCGGCCTCGTTGCCTGCCTGGCGCATCGCCAGCCACGCCGCCGCCAGCGCCGCGACGACGGCCAGCACCACCAGATACCGCCCTCGCCGCATCACAGCGGGCCGTGCAGCACGCCGACGGCATTCAACCCGTCGCTGCTGCGCCCCACGAAGCCGTAGACCTTGCGCCCTGCGGGCACGGTGTAGTCGAAGCTGGTCAGCGTGCCCTGGCCTTGGCCCGTGCCGTAGGGGCCGAAGTTGCGCCCGGTATTCGTCACGAAGCCGAGTTGGGCCACCGCGCCCCGGGTGCCGGACTTGCCGTAGACGCGAACCAGGTACTCGTCGGCCGGCCATGTGATCGCACGCAAGGTGCCACCGTTGCCACCATGGAAGGCGAGGTTCGACGGACTGCCCACGCCCTGGATCGCGTCCAGCCACCAGCCCGAGCGCAGGTTCACACCCGTCAGGACGAATCCGGCCGGCAGCATGTCGGCGAAGACCGTTCCATTGGCCGAGCCGAAGAGCGGCGATGCCATCAGCTTGCCGAGCGCCATCGGTTCCTCGCTGCCGATCTGCTGCAGGTAGGCGCTCAGATCGGCGAGCTCTCCGGCCGTCAGCGCCGCACCGGGGATGCTGGCGCCGTGGGCCTGCACGGCCACATCCAGCGTGGCGGCGGAGCCGTCGTGCAGGTAGCTCGATGCGCGCCAGACGTCGCGCAGCGTTGGAATGTCGATGCCCGTCAACGCCCCCCCGAGCCGTGAACCGCTGCTCGGCTTGATGGTGCCGATGTTCTGCAGCATGGTGCCCGCGAACGTCGTGCCCGCGTGGCAGCTCACGCAATTGCGATCGATGAACAGCGTCTTGCCATTGGCCGCGGCCGCCGTCAACTCACCGGCGGCGTTCCGGTACGGGCTGGCATCGAACGTGTTGAGCGAGCTCACATAGGCGGCCAGCGCGTCCAGGTCGGCGCTGATGCCAGCCTTGGGCAGGCCCAACGGCTGCGCGCGGGTGCCGGTGTTGAAGCTGGCATCGTCCATCAGCCCGAGTCCGCCCGACAGGCGCCGGATCTGGCCCTCGAAATCCTGAACCTCGTCGAAGTTGCCGCTCCAGTGCAGCGGACCATGGCCCATGCCGGCGCGGCCCGCGCAGGATGATCGTGCGGCGCAGGCCCTCGCCGAGGCCGGTCAAATCCCAGACGCGGCCATCCGCACCGCCATCGTTGTGGCAACTCGCGCAGCTCATGTAGTTGTCGCGGGCCAGCCGAGGATCCCGTGCGTCGTAGAACAACTGCTTGCCCTTGAGCACGATGGCGGACAGTTTTTCCGTCCCGATGCCGCCCAGGGTCAAGGCGACGGTGGGCGACGCCTGCCCGAGGTTCACCAGCGGCGCGAGATCGATCACACTGAGCGTGCGCCCGATCGCGTTGTGCACATAGAGTTTCAGGCCGTCGGCCGACAGGGCCAGGCTCTGCGGCGCGATGCCCACTTCATAGCGCATCAGTTCCCGCCGCCCGGCGACGTCGACCACCGCCACCTGGCGACTGGTCTCGAGCGCTACGAACAGGTACGCACCGGCCGGATGGAACAGGGCGGCACTGGCGAGGCTGGCGTTGTCATGGTCCACCCGATAGCGCGGGTCTTCCGTGCCGGAGGTCAGGTCGATGCGGGAACTGATGGCCCTCACCGTATTGTCGAACGTCAAGTCGAGGCCGTCGCGCAACTTGCCGCGGCGCACGTTGTCCTGCTTGGACGGCACCCAGGCGGAGCGGCCATCCGGTGCGATCGCCGCGGCGCCGAGGTAGTTCGGAATGCCACGGCCCTGGTTCTCGCTGTCCGTTCGGTCACTGTGCGCCAGCACGATGGTGCGCTGCAGCGCGAGCGACGCCGGATCGATCATCAGCACCTCGCCCCCGACCGGCGCGCCAGCCGCGTTGGTGGTCCTGACCTGGGCCGTCCCCTCGCCGGGCAACGGCGGCGTGATGAAGCGCGACACCAGCAGCCGGGTGCCATCCGCCGAGATGGCCAGATGGCGCGGGTTGGCGCCGAGCTGCAGGGCGGAGATCTGCGCGCCGGTGCTGCCATTGAGCTTGAGCAGCGCGCCGCTGGCTTCCAGCGTGACGAAAAGCGAGCCGTCCACCGGCGATGCAACCACGCCATAGGGTTGCGAAGCCCTTGGCATGTTCACCGTCTGGACCACGCTCAACGTGGTGGGGTTCAGGACGCTGAGCGTTGCGCTATCGCGGTTGGCCACCCAGATGCGGCCGTCTGCCGCCCGTGTCAGGCTGCGCGGCGCCGCACCGACGGGGATCTCGGCCACCCGCGCGTTGGTGGCCGTGTCGAACACGCTGACCGTGTTGCCGTCCGGGTTGACGATCCACAGCCTGGACGACACCCCCGCGCGAGGCTCCACCAGCAAAGCGGACGATGCGCGCGCGCTCGTGCCGGGGCCGCCCGAACCGGGTCCGGTCACGGCCTGGACGAAGCGGTAGGTCGCGGTCCGGCCATCGAGCGCCTGGATGGTGAGCGTGACCTCGTAGACGCCCGCAGCGGCATAGCGATGTTGAACGTTGGCACTGGAAGACGGCGCGCTGTCGCCCGTGCCGTCACCGAAGTTCCAGCTGTACTGCGCCGCAGCCCCGGCCGAGATGCTCGGCGCGTACTGCACCATGGCGCCACTGCTCGCCACCGGCGCGGGCAATGAGGTCACGCTGGGCACTGTCGCCAACACGTCCCACGCGAACTGGATGCTGGCCATCTTGTCGCCCGCGTTGCGCACGGTCAGCGTCACGCTGTAGCTGCCTGCCGTGGTCGGGGTGCCCGCGATGACGCCGGTGTCGGTGTTCACCGCCAAACCCGGCGGCAGGCCGGTGGCGCCGAATGTCAAGGCGTTGCCACCCGGATCGCTGGCCACAGGCGTCACGCTCGTGGGCATGCCCACGTTGGTCTTTTGCGCGGCGATGGCCTGCAATGTGGGGGTCGGATACGTCGCCGGCCCGCCGAAGACCGAGACCTCCGCAAGAGAAAGAATGCCCGTACCCGCCAGTTGGACCCGCACATGGCGGCCCACGCCGCCGACCGGCACGGCGATGACGCGGTCGGCCGCTGTGGCGCCCACGCTGCGCTTGAGCACGGCCGGGTCCGCTTCCAGATTGGCCATGGTGCGGCCGGTCATGTCGGTCGGCGAGATGAAGACGGTGAAATTGCGCAGGCGGTCCCCGCAGCAATCGGTGCGGTTCCACAACTGGATGAAGTCGATGCGACTCGACTGGCCGAGGTCGACCTGCCACCAGGGCATGGCCTCCTGCAGCGTATGGGTCACGAACTGCTCGCCGGCGCCGACCGTATTGCCGTCGACGGCCCGGGAGGCGGGTCTTGCCCCGTCTTGAGACGACTGCGTTGCGGGTTGGCCCAGCGCCAGGTTGACGGTCGAAGGTACCAACGCAGGATAAAGACGCGCGGCGGGCACCGTCGTCCAGTTGGTCGCGCCGGGCAACTTCCACTCCAGCCTCATCCGGGCGCTGCCACCGACCTCATAGAAGTCCAGCATGACGGGATAGCGCTGGCCCGCCACCATGGACACCGAGGCGGTGTCGTACGTCGCCCCATGGGCCCGCCAGTTGTCGATGGCAAGCCGGCCTGCGATCCACAGGCGCACTCCGTCATCGCTGTAGGTACGCAACTGCACGCCGCCGCTCACCGGGGCTTCGATGGCACCGCTCCAACGCACCGAGAAATTGTCGACCGGCACCCCGGCCGCTGGAGATGCGGCGCCCCAGTCAAAGTCGGGAACTTCCGTCCGCTGCACCACCGGCTTGCCTTCACCCAGGACGGTGCCGAAGTATTGCGCCAGCAAGCCCGTGCCCGAGCCGAGCGTGGTCACGTCGATCAGCATGTCGGTGGCGACGGTCTGCGTGCCGTTGGACACGCTGACGGTGACCAGGTAGCTGCCCGCTGCACTGGGCACCCCGCTGATCAAGCCACTGGCCCGGTCGATGCTCACGCCCGGCGGCAGGCCCGACGCGCTGTAAGCCAGCGTACCGGTGGGCGAGGTGCCCGTGATCTGCTGCGCCAGGTTTTGGCCAGCCACCACGCTCAGGCTGCCGGGGTTCACGATCGCCGGTGCCTCTTCGGCATTCACCGTCAGCATGGTCGCCACCGAGGGTGTGCCCTGGGCATTCAACGCGAACAACATCCATTGGCCCGGCAACAGGATGCCTGGGTTTGCAGGAATGGCGAGGCGGTAGCGGTTGGCGCCCATTGACTCGAAGGCGAGCGCCACGCGGCGCTGGTCGTTGTTGACGGTGTGCGTCACGGCGCCCAGGCGTACCAGCGCGAAGCCGGTGACGGCCGAGTCGGTCTGGACCTCGGCGGTGCCGCCATAGCCGAGCTTGGTCGGCGCGCTGGAAATCACCGGCCGGGTGGCGGCGCTGCCGTCCGCGTTGAACAGGTACGGCGGCGAAAGAATCTGCAAGTCGGCATGGTCGGCCGCGCAGGCACACAGGCCGCCGCCGGCGGATACGATGCGGGCGTCCGGCAGCAGCAACGCGATGCTGTGGTAATTGCGCGGCACCGCCATCGCCGGCAGCACGCTGAAGGTCTCTGTCTTGGGGTCGTACAACTCGGGCGGCAGCACGGCGAAGTCATCGGAGAACTCCTTGGACGTGGTCTGGCCGCCAAGGACCATCACCTGCCCGTCGGGCATCACCACGCTGTTGGAAAAGACCCGGGGATAAGCCATCGACGGCAGCTTCGTGACCTGCGCCGTCCCGCTCGTCGTGTCGATGCGGTAGGCCTTGGCGTTTGCCGGTGCGTTGTTGTTCCAGGTAGCGCCCCCCACTTTCAGGATCAGGCCAGCGTCGTACATCACCGTGTTGCCAGCGAAGCTCGGCGTGTCGTCCCCACGTGGACCGGCAGAAACGTAGCTGCCCGCACCACCGGTGTCGAGCCAGCCCATCTCGACCGTGGGCCCGGCCACCAGGACCTTGCCATTGCCGGTGGACAGCATGTTGAAATGCGCGTCGCTCTGCCAGCCCCCATAGGTGCCGTCGAGCAGAAACGGGGCCGCCGGGATTCCTGTGAGGCGACGCCAGCCGCTGGCCGCGGTGAAGATTTCGGCGTCGCGCCCGCCGCTGCCCAAACCCCAGGAGCCGCCCAGCGTCAGCACCGAGCCATCGGCAAGCGGCGTACTGGCGGTGTAACCGCGCGCGATCTGTGTGGAGGGTGCCGCGCTCCAGGTGCCCTTGGACGGGTCGAAAACGCTGGTTCGCGTGTTGTCGTAGCCGCCGACCACGAGCAGGCGGCCATCGGGCAACCGCGCCGTGCCAGGGCAGAACATGTCATGCGAAGTCTCGCTCACCCTGCGGCTGGTGACCCCCTGGGTCAGCGGATCGAACTCCGCCGTCATGGTGGAGCCGCTGACGTTGAAGCTGTAATTGGCGTTGGCGGCCCAGAGCAGCAGCTTGCCGTCGGCCTGCTGCATCCCGGCGGCGGGTACCAGCGGCAACTTCACCACGGGCGACCAGCGTGCCAGCGAAACCTGTTGGGCTTTTTGTTGCACGATGGCCGCGCGCGCCTGGTCGAACTCGGACGAGGCGTTCCCCTCGGTCGTGCCTCCGCCGCAGGAGACCAGCCCGAGCAAAATGAAACTGCAGGACAGCGCCTGCAGGGGGCTGAATGAACTCGATGACATGGATCTGGCTTCCTCCGTCTGGATGCGTGTGACATCACGCACCGCTCGACGCGGCGAGCCAGCATGCATCGCATGCCTGAGAAGGCAGTCTCCCTGCCGGGCCGTTGGCCCGATCACGCCGCGTCGCCTCACGACGCGAGCGGGATTCTAAGTTACATTGTAAACAATTCTAATATTTTTGTGTACACGTGAGAAATTTTTCTCAGAAAGGCATTTTTGGCATACCGCCCATGCCTTTCATGCCGCCCATGCGCTTGAGCATCTTCATCATGCCGCCGCCCTTCATCTTTTTCATCATGTCCTGCATCTGCCCGAACTCGTTGAGCATGCGGTTGACCTCCTGCACCTGAACGCCGGCACCGGCAGCGATGCGGCGCTTGCGCGTGGCCTTGATCAGGTCGGGCTTGCGGCGCTCCAGCGGGGTCATGCTGTGGATGATGCCTTCCTTCCTGCGGATGTCACGTTCGGCCTTGTCCATGTCCATCTGGCCGGCCTTGGCGGCCATCTGCGTGGGCAGCTTGTCCATCAGGCTGGAGAGGCCGCCCATCTGCTTCATCTGCTGGATCTGGGCCAGGAAGTCGTTCAGGTCGAAGGTTTCGCCGCTCTTCACCTTGGCGGCGAGCTTCTGCGCTGCGGCCATGTCGACACCGGCCGTGACCTGCTCCACCAGGGCCACGATGTCGCCCATGCCGAGCACGCGCCCTGCATGCCGTTCGGCGTCGAAGACCTCCAGGCCATCAATTTTTTCGCTGGTGCCGGCGAACTTGATCGGTGCGCCCGTGATGTGCCGCACCGACAGCGCCGCGCCGCCGCGCGAGTCGCCATCGGTCTTGGTCAGTACGATGCCCGTCAGCGGCAGGGCATCGGAGAACGCCTTGGCGGTGTTCACCGCATCCTGGCCCTGCATCGCATCGACCACGAACAGCGTTTCCACGGGGTTCAGGATGGCGTGCAGGTCCTTGATTTCGCGCATCAGCGCTTCATCGATGGCCAGGCGGCCGGCGGTGTCGACCAGCAACACGTCGAAATAATGTTTGCGCGCGTAGTCGAGGGCGGCGCGGGCGATGTCGGCCGGCTTCTGCTCGGGCGTGCTCGGGAACCATTCGGCACCAGCCTGTTTGGTCACGGTCTTGAGCTGTTCGATAGCCGCCGGGCGGTACACGTCGCCCGACACGGTGAGAACCTTCTTCTTGCGCTTCTCGATGAGCAGCTTGGCCAGCTTGGCGGTGGTGGTGGTCTTGCCCGCGCCCTGCAGGCCGGCCATCAGGATCACCGCCGGCGGCTGCGCGGCGAGGTTGATGTCGCTCACACCCTGGCCCATGGTGGCGGCCAGTTCACGGTTCACGATGCCCACCAGCGCCTGGCCCGGCGACAGCGAGCCCATCACTTCCTGGCCGAGCGCCTTTTCCTTGACGCGGGCCACGAAGTCGCGCACCACCGGCAGCGCCACGTCGGCCTCGAGCAGGGCCATGCGCACTTCACGCAGCATGTCGGCGACGTTGCCCTCGGTGATGCGGGCCTGGCCGCGCATTTCTTTGACGAGGCGGGAGAGTTTTTCGGTGAGGGCGGAGGCCATGGGGATATTCCGCGGGTGCGGTGCCAGGGTTGGTGAAAGGGGAATCGGGAGCGATTTGTAGAGCGTACGAACCGCTAAACTGTGCCCATGATTTTAACGAGTGTGCCTGTCGCGAGTGTGCTGCTGTCCGCCGCCGCCGCCGTGGCCTACGCGGTGCCCGCAGCCGGCGCGGCCCGGCTCAGCATGCCTGCGGCCCGTGCCGCGCTGCTGGTGGCCTGGCTGCTGCACGGCGTGGTGCTGTGCAGCAGCCTGTTCGACGGCACGCCGCGCTTCGGCTTCGCGCCGGCGCTGTCGGTCACGGCCTGGCTGGTACTCACCGTCTACGCGGTCGAGAGCCACCTGTTTCCGCAACTCAAGGCGCGCTGGACTTTGGCCGGCCTGGGTGCGGTGGCCGTGTTGTTGGCGCTCTTCTTCCCGGGCAGCCCGCTGCATGTGAGTGCCTCGCCGTGGCTGCCGCTGCATTCTGCGCTGGGCATCGCTTCCTACGGGCTTTTCGCGGCGGCGGTAGTCCATGCCTGGCTCATGACGCGCGCCGAGCAGCAGATGCGCCAGGCCGCGGGCTCGTTCAGCGGCATGCCGCTGCTGACGCTGGAACGCATCACCTTCCGGCTCGTCAGTGCGGGTTTCGTCCTGCTGTCGGCCACGTTGCTCGCGGGCTGGCTGTTCGGCGAACAGCTGTACGGCTCGAGCTGGACTTGGAGCCACAAGACGATCTTCTCGGTGCTGGCCTGGCTCACGTTCGCGGTGCTGCTGCTCGGCCGCGCGCGCTTCGGCTGGCGCGGCCGCAAGGCGGTGCGGGTGCTCTACATGGGCGCGGGGCTGCTGCTGCTGGCCTATGTCGGATCGCGCTTCGTGCTCGAAGTGGTGCTTGGCCGGGGGCTGGGTTGAAGCTGCTCGTGGTGTTCCTGGTGGTGCTGTTCGGCGTCTGGCTGTGGCGCCAGGGGCGTTTGGCCGACCGCGCCGACACAAAACCACCAACGCCGCGCAAGCCACCCGCGCTGCCCAACGAAATGGTGCGCTGCGCCGTGTGTGGCTTGCACCTGCCCGCCACCGAAGCCGTCAGCAATGGCCGCGTCAGCTTCTGCAGCGTCGAGCACCAGCGCCAGGCGGAATGAACGCTCGCTCGCCTTTTGCGATGGCACCGGACCCGGCATCAGGCACCACCCCGGTCTCCATGACCGGCGCCGACCCCGACCATCTGCCACTGGTGCGGGTCTGGTACGGCTTCATGACGGCGCGGGTCACCATCGCGCTGGCCATCCTGGCGCTGCAGGGCTCGCTGTTCGCGCTGGGCCAGGCGGTGCCGGTCTGGCTGGTGCTGGGCTGCGGCGCCTATTTCGCAAGCACGCTCGGCGTACGTTTCCTGGCACGGCCCGAGCAGGCCAGCGAAAGGCTGGCGCCATTCTGGGGCTGGACCATCGGCGTCGATGCCGTGGTGTTCTGCACGCTGCAGATCCTGCAGTCGGGCAACATCAACTACGCACCGCTGCTCGGCGTGCCGGTGCTGCTGGCAGCGGTGCTGGGCTCGCGCGCGATGGCGCTGGGCACGGCCGCCGGCATGACGTTGCTGTTGCTGCTCGAAGCCTGGTGGATGAACACGCAGGGCGCACCCGACGGCGCCTCGCGCCTGCTGCAGAGCGGCCTGACCGGGCTGGGCTACTTCGTCGCCGCCTTCCTCGTCAACCAGCTCGCCGCGCGCCTGGTGAGGGAGCAGCAGATCGCGCTACGCAGCCAGATGACGGCGCGGCTGCAGACGCACGTGAACGAGCTGGTCATCGAGACCCTGGCCGATGGCGTGGTGGTGATCGACGCCGGCGGCATCACCCGCACGCTCAACCCCGCAGCGCGGCTGCTGCTGGGCTCGGGCGAGTCCGACAGCCGCACGCCATTGGTGCTGGCCAGCCGGCCGGCCTGGCAGCCGCTACTCAAGCTCGCCCAGCAGACCTTCGAGCAGGAGAGCGCGCAAGCGGCCGACATCACCATCGTGCACCCCGGCAAGAGCCCGCGCCGCGTGCGGGCGCGCACCCGGCTGACCATCGCCCATGAAGTCCGCGCCGAGAGCCTGTGCGTGATGTTCCTGCACGACCTGCGCGAAATGGAGGCGCGGCTGCGCACCGAGAAGATGGCCGCCATGGGCCGCATGTCGGCCGCGGTGGCGCACGAAATACGCAATCCGCTGGCGGCCATCTCGCAGGCCAATGCGCTGCTCGAGGAAGACCTCACCGACGCAGGCCACAAGCGCCTGACCGGCATGGTGCGGCAAAACGCGCAGCGGCTGTCGAAGATCGTCGACGAGGTGCTCGGCATCGCGCGTGTGCAGCATCCCGGTGTGAAGCGTTCATCGCCGGTGCAACTGGTGCTCGACGAAACGGTGGACGCGGTGTGCCGGGACTGGTCGGCACAGGATGCGGCCTCGCGCCATGGGCAACTGGTGCTGACGCTGGGCACGCTGGGCCTGCCGGTGGATTTCGACCCGGACCACCTGCAGCGCGTACTGATCAACCTGCTCGACAATGCCCTGCGGTATGTCAACAACGAGGCCGGCGCGATCCAGGTGTCGACGCGGCTCGCACCCTCGCGGCAGTCGAGCCTGCAGGTCTGGAGCGATGGGCCGCCGATGGAGCAGGCCGTGGAGCAGCACCTGTTCGAACCGTTCTTCTCGTCGGAAAGCCGCTCCAGCGGGCTGGGCCTGTACATCTGCCGCGAATTGTGCGAGCGGCATCGTGCGGTGATCGGCTACCAGCGCGCCACGCGTGAGCGTGACGGCCGCGTGGTACAAGGCAACGAGTTCTACGTGAATTTCAGGCCGCCCAAACCGAGCGCCGTGACCGGCGACCTGTTCGGCGCCGCGCAGACCTGATCGCCGACAGACACCGATACACACACAGAGACAGAGAAAAGGGCATGGCCTCCACTTCCACCGCTGCAGCCATCCTGGTCGTCGACGACGAGCCGGACCTGCGCACGCTCTACGAACTCACGCTACTGCGCGAAGGCTACCGCATCGATACCGCGGCCGACCTGCACGAGGCGCGCCAGTTGCTGCAGGAAAAGCGCTTCGACGCGGTGATCACCGACATGCGGCTGCCCGACGGCCTGGGCCTGGAACTGCTGCTGAACCTGAAGGCGCAGCAGCGGTCCGAGCGCTGCATCGTGATGACGGCCTATGGCTCGGCCGAGAACGCCGTGGAAGCCTTGAAGGCCGGTGCCTTCGATTACCTGACGAAACCCGTGGACCTGAAGCAGTTCCGCGCCGTGGTGGCTTCTGCGCTGGTGGGCGCCGCCACCGCGCCCGCGGCCTTGTCCGGCGCATCCACGCAGGCCCCGCTCGCGCCAGCCGCCCCGGCGCCCAGGCCTGAAGCCGCCACGCCCCGCTCTGCCGCCGGCCACCACGCATTGCAGAAGCTCGTGGGCGACTCCGACGCGATGCTGGCGGTGAAGCAACGCATCACCAAGGTCGCACGCAGCATGGCGCCGGTGCTGGTGCGCGGCGAGTCCGGCACCGGCAAGGAACTGGTGGCCCAGGCCCTGCACGCCAACAGCCACCGCGCCATGGGCCCGCTGGTGGCGGTCAACTGCAGCGCCATCCCCGAAGCGCTGCTGGAGGCCGAGTTCTTCGGCGCGAAGAAGGGCTCCTACACCGGCGCGCTGCAGGACCGGCTCGGCTACTTCCAGGCGGCGCGCGGCGGCAGCCTGTTCCTCGACGAGATCGGCGACCTGCCGCTGGCGATGCAGTCCAAGCTGCTGCGCGCGATCCAGGAGCGCAGCGTGCGTTCGCTGGGTTCGACCAGCGAGGAATCGGTGGACGTACGCATCATCAGCGCCACGCACAAGGACCTGGCCGCGGAGGTCAAGGCCGGGCGCTTCCGGCAGGACCTGTACTACCGGCTCAACGTGATCGAGATCGCGATTCCGCCGCTGCGCGAGCGCCGCGGCGACCTGCCGGCCCTGTGCGAAGCCTTGCTTGAGCGCATCGCCCAGGAGTCGCACATGCCGGTGCCCGTGCTGTCGCCGGCGCTGCTCGAGCAACTCGCCGGCCATCCGCTGGTCGGCAATGTGCGCGAACTCGAGAATCTGCTGCACCGCGCCGTGGCCATGAGCGACGGCGAAGCCCTGCATGTGGACTTCGAGGTGACGCAAGCACTGACCGCGCTGGCCCCACTGGCCGAGGAACCGGGGCAGCCGACCGCGGCCGGCGACGCCGGATCGGCCCAGCCGCCGGCCCGGGCGCGCGCGCCGATCCCGACCGACCTGCAGGCTTACCTCGACCAGCAGGAGCGCGAAATCCTGATCAAGGTGCTGCGCGAGACCAACTTCAACCGAACCGCCACCGCGGCCCGGTTGGGCCTGAGCCTGCGCCAGATCCGCTACCGCATCGAGCGGCTCAACATCAACGCACCGCAGGACGATGAAGCCCAGGACGAATGAAGCGCCACCCCAGGCGCTGTGGCAAGACGGCTGGTACCGCTTCGCGCGGCACGAGCCTTCGCCCAACTTCGGCCCGCGGCCGGCGCATGCGCGCACCGACCTGATCGTGGTGCATTCGATCAGCCTGCCGCCGGGCGTCTACGGCGGCGACGCGGTGATGGCGCTGTTCGGCAACCGGCTCGACTGGGACGCCCACCCATATTACGAAGGCATCCGCGGACTCAAGGTGTCGTCGCACTTCTACGTCCGACGCGATGGCGCCCTGTGGCAGTTCGTGAGCACGCGCGACCGCGCCTGGCATGCCGGTGCGTCCCGCTGGCGCGGCCTGGACAACTGCAATGACGACTCGGTCGGCATCGAGCTCGAAGGCCTGGAAGGCGGCGCGTTCGAGCCGGCGCAGTACGAGACGCTGATCAGCCTGTGCGCGGCGCTGGCGCAGGACTGTCCGATCCGCTTCGTCGCGGGCCATGAACACATTGCACCGGGACGCAAGCATGATCCCGGCGCGGGTTTCGACTGGACCGTGCTGCAGCGCGGCACGGGCTGGAGCGCGGCCTTTTTCCCGCCTGCGACGCACACGCCCGACGGCGCCTGAAAAAAATTTGCAGCGCGTCTCGCGCCGGCATCGAAGCGGACCACGGCGGCACGCGCCAGACGCCAAGCCGTCATGCGGCGCAAATGCGCCCGCAGGCCGCATGTTTGCTGGCTGCGCATCTTTGCAGCTTGATTCGGCGGGGATTTTCGGCTGCCTCGAATACCGCACCGCCGGTGGTGTCGAAAAGGCGCGCTTGAAGCAACTGGCCTCGATGGAAGGTACACTACGGGTAGTGGGTTGAATTCAATTCAGACCCCATATATAGTGTGTCGGCGCGACAAGGTCCATCGTCGATTCGGCGCTTTTTCTCCATGGTTTCGTGGCTGGATTCCAGCCTTGGCGCCACCGGTTTGCGAAGCGCCTTGGCCCACCGTACGACACACCGTTCCCTCGCTCTTTCCAGGTGGCCCGACAGACCCGATCACGTCCTCGAAGCCACCGGATCCGTTCAGATTCAGTCGATCACGTCAAAGAAAAGGAAATCATGCAAACCGTCTTGAACGCCCCCTCTTCCGCTGCATCGGGCCTGGCGCCTGCCGCCACCGGCCTGGCGCAGGCCCCGGCGCATTCCCCGGCCTCCGACATGCTGTCGCACTACCAGATCATCCGTCGCAACGGCGCCGTCGTGCCTTTCGAGCCGAACAAGATCGCCGTGGCGATGATGAAGGCCTTCCTGGCCGTGCACGGCACCCAGGGCGCGGCTTCGGCCAGCGTGCGCGAAGTGGTCGATGCGCTGACCCAGGGCGTGATCCGGGCCATGGTGCGCTCGCGTCCGGGCGGCGGCACGTTCCACATCGAGGACGTGCAGGATCAGGTCGAACTCGGCCTCATGCGCGGCGGCCACCATGAAATCGCGCGCGCCTATGTGCTGTACCGTGAGCGCCGTACGCAGGAGCGTGCCAAGCAGGTCGAGCAGGCCGCGCCCGCCATGCCGACGCTGCACGTGATCGACGGCGGCAAACGCGTCGCGCTCGACGTGGCACGTCTGAAGCAACTCATCACCGAAGCCTGCGCCGGCCTTTCCGCCACCGTGCTGCCCGATCCCATCGTGGCCGAAACCATGCGCAACCTGTACGACGGCGTGCCGATCGAAGAGGTGTACAAGGCCGCGATCCTGGCCGCCCGCACGCTGATCGAAAAAGACCCCGACTACACCTATGCCACCGCCCGCCTGCTGCTGCTGACCATCGCCAAGGAAGTGCTGGGCACCGAAGTCACCCAGGCCGAACTCGCCGACGCGTATGCCGATTACTTCCCGCAGTACGTGAAGAAGGGCGTCGAGAACGAGTTGCTCGACGAGAAGCTGCTGCAGTACGACCTGAAGAAGCTCGGCGCCGCGCTCAAGGCATCGCGCGACCTGCAGTTCGACTACCTGGGCCTGCAGACCCTGTACGACCGCTACTTCCTGCACGTGCGCAAGACCCGCATCGAACTGCCGCAGGCCTTCTTCATGCGGGTGGCCATGGGCCTGGCCGTGAACGAAATCGACCGCGAAAGTCGGGCCATCGAGTTCTACGAAGTGCTGTCCTCGTTCGACTTCATGTCGAGCACGCCGACGCTGTTCAACGCCGGCACGCTGCGCCCGCAACTCTCGAGCTGCTACCTGACCACCGTGCCCGACGACCTCGACGGCATCTACGAATCCATTAAGGAAAACGCGCTGCTGTCCAAGTTCGCCGGCGGCCTGGGCAACGACTGGACCCGCGTGCGCGCGCTCGGCTCGCACATCAAGGGCACGAATGGCGAATCGCAGGGCGTGGTGCCCTTCCTGAAAGTCGTCAACGACACGGCCGTGGCCGTGAACCAGGGCGGCAAGCGCAAGGGCGCGGTCTGCACCTACCTGGAAACGTGGCATCTGGACATTGAAGAGTTCCTGGAACTCCGTAAAAACACGGGTGATGACCGCCGCCGCACGCACGACATGAACACCGCCAACTGGATCCCCGACCTTTTCATGCGCCGCGTGATGGAGAAGGGTTCGTGGACGCTGTTCTCGCCCTCCAACACACCTGACCTGCACGACCTGTTCGGCGCCGCCTTCGAGAAGGCCTACGTGGCCTACGAAGAGAAGGCCAGCCGCGGCGAGATCAAGCCAAGCAAGACCGTGCCCGCGGCCGACCTGTGGCGCAAGATGCTGACCATGCTGTTCGAGACCGGCCACCCCTGGATCACGTTCAAGGATGCCTGCAACGTGCGCTCCCCGCAGCAGCATTGCGGCGTGGTGCACTCGTCCAACCTGTGCACCGAGATCACGCTGAACACCAGCGACACCGAAACCGCCGTCTGCAACCTCGGCTCGGTGAACCTGCTGCAACACTTGAAGGACGGCCAGCTCGACCAGGTCAAGCTCAAGAAGACGATCTCGACCGCGATGCGCATGCTCGACAACGTGATCGACATCAACTACTACGCCGTCAAGAAGGCGCGCGACTCCAACCTGCGCCACCGTCCGGTGGGCCTGGGCTTGATGGGCTTCCAGGACAGCCTGTACGAATTGCGCATTCCCTACGGCAGCGACGCCGCCGTGGCCTTCGCCGACACCTCGATGGAAGCCATCTGCTACCACGCCTACTGGGCCTCCACCGAGCTGGCCAAGGAACGCGGCCGCTATTCGAGCTACAAGGGCTCGCTGTGGGACCAGGGCGTGCTGCCGCTCGACACATTGAACCTGCTGGCCGAAGCACGCGGTGGCTACGTGGAAGTGGACCGCTCGGCCACGCTCGACTGGGACGCGCTGCGCAAGAAGATCGCCGTCGACGGCATGCGCAATTCGAATTGCGTGGCCATCGCGCCGACCGCCACCATCTCCAACATCATCGGCGTGGACGCATCCATCGAGCCGAGCTTCGGCAACCTCTCGGTCAAGTCGAACCTGTCGGGTGAATTCACCGTCATCAACAGCTACCTGGTGAACGACCTGAAGCGCCTGGGCCTGTGGGACGACGTGATGGTCATGGACCTCAAGCACTTCGACGGTTCGCTGCAACCGATCGACCGCGTGCCGCAGGAGATCAAGGCGCTGTACGCCACGGCATTCGAGATCGAAACCACCTGGCTTGTCGAGGCCGCGGCCCGTCGCCAGAAGTGGATCGACCAGGCACAGTCGCTGAACATCTACATGGCCGGCGCCTCGGGCAAAAAGCTCGACGACACCTACAAGCTGGCCTGGACGCGTGGCTTGAAGACCACCTACTACCTGCGCACCCGCGGCGCCACGCACGCCGAGAAATCGACCGTGACCGCAGGCCGCATGAATGCCGTGTCCTCGGGCAACGCAGCGCCTTCGGCATCGATGGCACCGGCCGCCGCGAGCCGCTCGGTGGAAGCCGCCGCGGCCGCCGCACGCCAGCAGATCGAAGCTCAGACCACGATGGCCACGCCGGCCACCGACATCAAGTTCTGCGCGATCGACGACCCGGGTTGCGAGGCTTGCCAATAAGGATTGGCAACACGCTCCATCCGGGCTTCATGGCATCGCGAAGGCTTCGGCTTTCACGATGCAATCGAGCAACACAAGCCACACAAAACGGCCGTGAAAAAAATGAACCCTTTTCATTTCGCACGGCCGCTTTCATAATCCGCACATTGGAAAATCTATGTTGACCTGGGACGAAGAAGTCAAGCCCTCACTGCCACCTGCAGCGCAAAACGGTTTAGCCATCAACCGTGGGGTGCAGCACTCTCCATCTGCAGCCGCATCCACGCCGAATGCAGTGTCCTCTTCTGCACCTGTGGCACCGGTTGCGCGCCGCGTGAACGCCGCCGACAAGCGCATCATCAACGGCCAGACCGACGTCAACCAGCTTGTGCCGTTCAAGTACAAGTGGGCCTGGGAAAAGTACCTGGCCTCCTGCTCCAACCACTGGATGCCGCAGGAAGTGAACATGACGCGCGACATCGCGCTCTGGAAAGACCCGAACGGGCTGACCGAAGACGAACGCCGCATCGTCAAGCGCAACCTCGGCTTCTTCGTCACCGCCGATTCGCTGGCCGCCAACAACATCGTGCTCGGCACGTACCGCCACATCACCGCTCCCGAATGCCGCCAGTTCCTGCTGCGCCAGGCCTTCGAGGAAGCCATCCACACGCACGCCTACCAGTACATTGTCGAGTCGCTGGGCCTGGACGAGAGCGAGATCTTCAACGCCTACAACGAGGTGCCGTCGATCCGCAACAAGGACGAGTTCCTGATCCCCTTCATCGAGGCGATCATGGACCCGAACTTCCACACCGGCACGCCCGAGAACGACCGCACGCTGCTCAAGTCGCTCATCGTGTTCGCCTGCCTCATGGAAGGCCTGTTCTTCTACGTCGGCTTCACGCAGATCCTGGCGCTGGGTCGGCAGAACAAGATGACCGGCGCGGCCGAGCAGTACCAGTACATCCTGCGCGACGAATCGATGCACTGCAATTTCGGCATCGACCTGATCAACCAGTTGAAGCTCGAGAATCCACACCTGTGGAATGCCGAGTTCAAGGCCGAGATCAAGGACCTGTTCATGCATGCGGTGGAACTCGAATACCAGTACGCCGAAGACACCATGCCGCGCGGCGTGCTCGGCATGAACGCCTCGATGTTCAAGGGCTACCTGCGCTACATCGCCAACCGCCGCGCCACGCAGATCGGCCTGGAGACGCTGTTCCCGAACGAGGAAAACCCGTTCCCGTGGATGAGCGAGATGATCGACCTGAAAAAGGAGCGCAACTTCTTCGAGACCCGTGTGATCGAGTACCAATCGGGTGGCGCTCTTTCCTGGGATTGAATGTGGAACATCCCCAGGTTGCGCACTGCGTGTCGTAAAAAACTAGAAAAATGAAAACCAGATTCCCACAAACCATGGACGGCGCCGCAGAGCGCGGCCGGGTTTGTGTTCCCGAGTACATGGCGCTGGGCCCTTGTGGCCCAACGCCATGCATCGCTTCCGGCCACCCAACCGGCTTGAAGTGCTCTTTGTAAATCGATCAAGGAGAAAATAATGGCAACTGCAAAAAAAACGGCCGCAAAAAAGGCCCCTGCGAAAAAAGCTGCACCCGTGAAGGCAGCTCCAGCGAAGAAGGCGGCACCAGCCAAGAAGGCTGCCGTGAAGGCGCCGGCCAAGAAGGCCGCACCCGCTAAGAAGGCGGCCGTGAAGGCGCCTGCGAAGAAGGTTGCTGCGAAGAAGGCAGCTCCGGCCAAGAAGGCCGCACCGGCGAAAAAGGTCGCGGTGAAGGCTCCGGCGAAGAAGGCGGCACCGGCCAAGAAGGCTGCACCGGCGAAGAAGGCCGCTGCGAAGAAGGCGGCACCCGCCAAGAAGGCAGCCGTCGCCAAGAAGGCTGCGCCAGCGAAGAAAGCTGCCGCTGCCAAGAAGCCCGCCGCCAAGAAAGCCGCTAAGACAGCTGCGAAGAAAGCCGCGAAGACACCCGCTGCCAAGCCTGCTCCCGCCCCGGCACCCGCTGCGGCAGCGGCTCAGACCACGCTGAACCCGCAGGCAGCCTGGCCGTTCCCGACGGCCACCAAGCCCTGAGTTCGGTACGGTTCAAACCAGCCGCTACCAACCCGGCATCGCAAGATGCCGGGTTTTTTCATGGCCGCAGCCGACCGCTCAAAGCCCGAGTTCGGCGCGCTCGAACTGGTAGTTCTGCGGGCCGCGCTGCGCGATCTTGAGCGCGCCCAGGCGGTTCCCTAGCGCCGCACAGCGTGCCAGCGGCCAGCCCTGCTCCAGGCCGAACAACAAGGCTCCGCGAAAGGCATCGCCGCAGCCGGTCGGGTCCACCACCTCCACCGCTCGCTCGGGCGCGACCAGTGTCTTGATGCCATCCACCCAGACCTCGCAGCCTTCGCTGCCGAGCGTGACCACCAGCCCCTCGACGCGGCGCGAGATCTCTTCCGAACTCAGCCCGGTCCGGTCGCTGAGCATCTTGCCCTCGTAATCGTTCACCGTGACCCAGGTGGACTGGTCGACGAAGCGTGCAAGTTCCTGGCC
Organism: Rhodoferax koreense; assembly: GCF_001955695.1. NCBI lineage: Bacteria > Pseudomonadati > Pseudomonadota > Betaproteobacteria > Burkholderiales > Comamonadaceae > Rhodoferax > Rhodoferax koreensis. The sequence continues at coordinate 4,969,369 of NZ_CP019236.1, forward strand.
GTCGAACATCGGCAGTCCCTGGCCGGGATCGAAGACGAAGGGAATGCCCGCCGCGTTGAACTGCTCGGCGTGCTGCAGCATGGCATCGCGGCCGTCGGGCGAGATGATGCCGAGCCCGACGTCGGTGCGCGCCTCGATCCGCGTGAGGTGCGCCTGCATCATCGCACCGGGGTGGAAGGCGGTGATCTGATTGTTGGCCTTGTCGGTCATGATCATCGCCTGGGCGGTGTAGGTGTCGTCGACCTTCTTCACGTATTCGGTGCTGATGCCCAGCGTGCGCAGCCGCTGCAGGTAGTCGTCACCATCGCTGCCCACCGTGGCCATCGGCAACGCCACGCCGCCGAGCAGGTTCAGGCTGTAGGCGATGTTGCCGGCACAACCGCCGAAGTCGCGGCGCAGCGTCGGCACGAGAAACGACACGTTGAGGTTGTGCAACTGGGTGGGCAGGATCTGGTCGGAAAACTGCCCCTCGAAGTTCATGATGGTGTCGAAGGCCAGGGAGCCGCAAATGATGCTTGCCATGTGATGTTCTCTAGGGTGGGTGATGTCAGGGATAAAAAGCCAGCAGCCGGTAGCCGACGATGCGCGCGACGCTGGGCTCGTCGACCACCGCAAGCTCCATCGACGCGGTCCATTCGGCGTTGGGCGGTATGGTGTCGGCTGCCAGGCTGCCCGACACGGGGACCATGTCCGCGGCCTGCAACACGCGTCGCAGCACGGGTTGCTCCTGCGTGTCGGTCAGCGCCAGTTCGATCGCAGGCAGCGCGATCTCGGTGGCGGCGCGGTTTTTCAGCACCAGGTTCAGCCGGTACACGCCGTGGCGCACCGTGGTGAAGGTCGAGCTGTCGATGACGATGGCATCGATCTGGCGCAGCGCCTGCACCGTGCAGCCAAGCGGCACGCACAGCCCGCGCAGCAGCGGCGTCGCGCCGGGCAGCCGGGCGGCGATCTGGTCGCGCTGCTGCACCGCGGCCTGGACGCCAAGCGTCAACACCAGCAACCCGGCCATGGCGGCCAGGCTGCGCCGCACCCACGGCCGCTGCCAGACGTCCCTCTCGGGTGCGGACTGCACCTTGAGGAAGGACACCGGGCGCGGCTCCTCCAGCGCCGCATCGACCTCGGCCGCGGCGGGTGGCGCGATGTAGGCCGACTCCTCGGGCAGGGTTGACATGTCGGCGGGGAATTCGGTCAGCGACTGGGAAACCTCTTCGTCGCCGTCACCAAGCGCCGTCGGCTCGGGTTTCTCCGGTACTTCATCGACAGGATCGTCCAGCGTGGGGTCCCACGGCGCCAGGGCGGGGCCCGGGTCGTCCACCGGCGTCGCACCTTCGATACCCGGCACCGGGCGATCATCGACCGAGACCTGCGGGGCGACGGACGGGAGAGAGGGTTTCGCCAGCGGCGGCTGGAACGGGGCATCGAAGCGTGGCTGCACCACGGGCTCCGGCGGGGGCGGCACGGACCACACATAGCCGGTGCCGAATCCGGTGCCGCCGATGGGCGGCTCTTCCGGCGGCGCGGGCGCGTCCACCGACTGCAGCCCACCCGATGGCCCGACGTCGCCGGATGTCCTGGCCAGCACCGGCTCGGCTTCGCTCTGCGTGAGATCCATCGAAGCGTCAAAGACTTCGGCACATTCGCCGCAACGCACCCAGCCGTCCGAGATCCGAAGCTGATCCGGCACCACCTTGAAGCGGGTGCCGCAGACCGGGCAGCGCGTGATCAAAGCCATGCGGAGCCGATCATGGAGCGAAACACCCGGTCCTCGTCCAGGCTAGCGCTGTGCCGTCATGAGGATCCAGCCGTCCTCGCGGTCGGCCACCTGCAGCGCCGCATAGGGCGCATAGGCGGCCTTGAGCTCGTCTTCCTGGCGCTCCAGGATGCCGGCCAGCACGAGCGAGCCGCCCGGCGCAACATAGGCACACAGCAGCGGCGCGAGCACCTTCAGCGGCGTGGCCAGGATGTTGGCCAGCACGGTCTGGTAACGGCCCTGCGCCCGCTCGGGCAGGCCGGCGTTGAGCTGCACATGGTTGGCTTCGGCGTTCAGGACGGTGGATTGCACCGCCGCGTCGTCGATGTCCACCGCGTCGATGTCCACCGCGCCGTGCTTGGCCGCGCCGATGGCCAGGATGCCCGAGCCGCAGCCGTAGTCGAGTGTGCGGCCCAGCGGATCGGCCGCCGATGCGTTCTCGCCCTGGCGGGCGATCCAGCGCAGGCACATGCGCGTGGTCGGATGCGTGCCGGTGCCGAAGGCCAATCCGGGATCGAGCCGGATCAAGCGTTCCGCCTGGGCCGGCGGCTCGTGCCAGGTCGGCACGATCCAGAAGCTCGGCGTGATCTCCACCGGCGCGAATTGCGCCTGCGTGAGCCGCACCCAGTCCTGGTCGGGCACCGCGGCCACGCCCAGAATCCTGCAGCCGTTGAAGAAGTCCTGCGCCTGCAGCAGTGCCGCGGCCTCGCGCGCCTGCGCCTCCTCGGCAAACAAGGCCTGGATGCGCGAACGCTGCCAGCCGTCCTGCGGCGGCGGCATGCCGGGCTCACCGAACAGGGCTCGTTCGGCATCGGTCTGCGCGTCCGCGTCTTCCACGCTGACGCTCAGCGCATCCAGCGCATCCAATGCGTCACTCAGGGTCTCGACCCGGTCTTGCGGGCACAGCAGGGTGATCTCGAACATGCGTTGCCCGGCGCTCAGCGCTTGTGCTGCGACAGCCACTCTTCCAGGTAATGGATGTTGGTGCCGCCGGCCATGAATTTCGCGTCCACCATCAGCTCGCGGTGCAGCGGGATGTTGGTGTTGATGCCTTCGATCACCGTCTCCAGCAGGGCCGTGCGCATGCGCGCCAGGGCCTGCTCGCGCGTGTCGCCGTGCACGATGATCTTGCCGACCATGGAGTCGTAGTTCGGCGGCACGAAGTAGTTGGAGTAGATGTGCGAATCGACCCGCACGCCCGGCCCGCCCGGCGGGTGCCACAGGGTGACCCGGCCCGGCGAAGGAATGAACTTGTACGGGTCTTCCGCGTTGACGCGGCACTCGATGGCGTGGCCGCGGATCTCGATCTGGCGCTGCGTAAACGGCAGCTTCTCGCCGGCGGCGACCATAATCTGCGTGCGCACCACGTCGACGCCGGTGATCATCTCGGTCACCGGATGCTCCACCTGCACCCGCGTGTTCATCTCGATGAAGTAGAACTCGCCGTTCTCGTAGAGGAACTCAAACGTGCCCGCGCCGCGGTAGCCGATCTTCTTGCAGGCGGCCACGCAGCGTTCGCCGATGCGTTCGATCAGCTTGCGCGGAATGCCCGGCGCCGGCGCTTCCTCGATGACCTTCTGGTGGCGGCGCTGCATGGAGCAGTCGCGTTCGCCGAGGTAGACCGCGTTCTTGTACTTGTCGGCCAGCACCTGGATTTCGATGTGGCGCGGGTTCTGCAGGTATTTTTCCATGTAGACCGCGGCGTTGTTGAACGCGGCCCCGGCCTCGGCCTTGGTCATCTGCACGGCATTGACCAGCGCCGCCTCGGTGTGCACCACGCGCATGCCGCGCCCGCCGCCGCCGCCGGCGGCCTTGATGATGACCGGATAGCCCACCGCCTTGGCGATGCGCCGGATCTGCACCGGGTCATCGGGCAATTCGCCCTCGGACCCCGGCACGCAGGGCACGCCGGCCTTGATCATCGCCTGCTTGGCGGACACCTTGTCGCCCATGGTGCGGATGTTCTCCGGCGTCGGGCCGATGAACTGGAAGCCGCTCTTTTCCACGCGTTCGGCGAAGTCGGCGTTTTCGCTCAGGAAGCCGTAGCCCGGATGGATGGCTTCGGCATCGGTCACCTCCGCGGCCGAGATGATGGCCGGCATGTTGAGGTAGCTCAGGCCCGAGGGTGCGGGGCCGATGCACACCGCCTCCTCGGCCAGCTTCACGTACTTGGCCTCGCGGTCGGCTTCGGAATAGACCATCACCGCCTTGATGCCCATCTCGCGGCAGGCGCGCTGGATGCGGAGAGCGATCTCGCCGCGATTGGCGATCAATATCTTTTTAAACATAGACAAACCGGGACCTTTCCGGTCACTCGATGATGAACAGCGGCTGCCCGTACTCAACGGCCTGGCCGTTCTCGGTCAGGATCTGGGTCACCGTGCCCGCCTTGTCGGCTTCGATCTCATTGAGGATCTTCATGGCTTCGATGATGCAGATGGTCTCTCCCTCCTTGACCTGGCTGCCCACCTCGACGAAGGCCTTGGCGCCAGGGCTGGAAGAACGGTAGAAGGTGCCGACCATCGGCGACTTCACCGTGTGGCCCGTGGCCTCCACCACGGCGGGGGCCGCCGGCGCGGCGACAGCGGCACGTGGCGCCGCGTCGGCCGCAGCCGGCTGGGCCACGGTCATCGGCACGGCTTGCTGGTACACGGCCGTGCCGCCCTTGACGATGCGAACCTTGCCTTCGGCCTCGGTGATTTCCAGCTCGGACACGTTGGAATCGGACACCAGGTCGATCAGGGTCTTGAGTTTGCGCAAATCCATAAAATCTCCCGCCACGTCTTACGAAAAGACGTGAAATCTACTCTAATTTCACAAAACGGCCGCTTATTTTGACTAATTAAATTCAACGGCGCGTCCAAATGTAACAAATCCGACGCGCAACAAGGTGCGGTGGCTGTCAAGTCAGCGAGGTCCACATCTGCAGATCGGTGGGGCTGATCTGCCCCATTTTACGATGCCGCACCGTGCCGTCCGATCCAAGCACGACCGTGAACGGCAGCCCGCCGCTCAGATTGCCGAGCGATTTGACGAGGTCGGTGCCGCCCAGGCCGGCCATAGCGATCGGAAAAGTCACCGGCGTCTTCTGCAGGAAGGTGCGTACAGCGCTGGGCTGATCGATCGCCATGCCGACGACTTGCCAGCCTTTGGCAGCATTTTCACGATAGAAGCGATCCAATAACGGCAATTCCTCGACGCACGGCGGGCACCACGTCGCCCAGAAATTCACCGCCAGCGGCTTGCCCCGGAACCCGGTCATGGCCACCGGCGCGCCGGTCGGTGACTCCAGGTTCAGCGCCCACAGCGCCGCTTCCGGCCCGGTGGGCTCGGCAAGTTGCGTCGACGCAGGCCGCGGGCGGTACCAGGCCACACCGGCGGCGGCGGCGGCCACGGCCACCCCGCCGATCAGAAGACGGCGGCGCAAAGGCGAGGCGCTTGAAATGGCTGAAGTTGAATTCATGGGGGCGCATCATGCAGCAAGCGACGCACGGCGGCGATGTCACCGCGCGGCGTGCGGCCTTTGGCGTCGACGCGCAAGGCGCCCCGCAGGTCGTCCAGATCGTACACCATCAGGTGCACGCCCACGTGTTCACGCAGGGCCGGACACAGGCTGCTGAAGCTAAGCGCCTCCACCGGTTCGCCGTGCAGGCCTTGCACCGTGGTCGGCTGGTAGTCGACTCGCCGGTCGATCAGCGCGATCTCCGCGGATTTCGGATCATCGCAAAACATCTGGATGTAAATATCGGAAAGCCGCGTGGCCGTGCCGTGCCAGACCGAGCCGCCCAAGTGTGGGCGGAACACCGCCATGCGCTCCATCCAGGTCAGCGCCAACGCACGCAACGCCTGCAATTCGCCCGGCTGCGTATCGGCGCAGAACAATTCGACATATTCGCGCACGGCATCCTCGACCACGTCGTTGCCCGGCAGCTTGGTGCGCGCGGGCAGGCCCATCTGCTTGACGGCGCGCCGCTTGGCCGGGCCGTACTCCAGCCCCTCCTCGACCACCATGCGGGCCGCGGTCGCGGCGATCTCTGATGTGAGCGTGTCCATGTCAGTGGCGCCCGGCCGCCCGAAGCCACTGCCGCGCCCCCTCGGGGGGCAGCGATACGCGAAGCGATGAGCGTGGAGACGGATTCATTTCCGGATTTTTGCACGCTTTGCGGCTCGCCGGTTGCCATCGGCACGGCCCCTAAAATCGCGGCATGCACATTCATATCCTGGGTATCTGCGGCACCTTCATGGGTGGCCTGGCGGCGCTGGCGCGGGAAGCCGGCCATCGCGTCACCGGTTGCGATGCTGGCGTCTACCCGCCGATGAGCGACCAGTTGCGCGGCCTCGGCATCGAACTCATCGAAGGCTTCTCGGCCGAACAGCTCGAGCTCAAGCCGGACATGTTCGTCATCGGCAACGTCGTCTCCCGCGCACGTACAGCCGCTGGCGAACCCAAATTCCCGTTGATGGAAGCCATCCTCGATGCCGGCCTGCCCTACACCAGCGGACCGCAGTGGCTGGCCGAACACGTGCTGCAGGGCCGGCACGTGATGGCCGTCGCCGGCACGCACGGCAAGACCACGACCACGGCGATGCTGACCTGGATTCTCGAACACGCGGGCCTCAGCCCCGGATTCCTGGTCGGTGGCGTACCGCTCAACTTCGGGGTCTCGGCGCGACTGGGCAGCGCAACACACCGCGTGGCCAGCGTGGGGGCGCCATTCATCATCGAGGCCGACGAATACGACACGGCATTTTTCGACAAGCGCAGCAAGTTCGTGCACTACCGGCCACGCACCGCCGTGCTGAACAACCTCGAGTTCGACCACGCCGACATCTTCGACGACCTGGCCGCGATCGAACGCCAGTTCCATCACCTGGTGCGCACCGTGCCCGGCACGGGCCAGGTGGTCTACAACGCCGAGGAAGCCAGCCTGCGTCGCGTGCTGGCCCAGGGCTGCTGGAGCGGCACGGCGAGTTTCGGCCATGGCGGCGACTGGTCGGCCGAGGGCGACGCGTCGAATTTCGCAGTGCTCCTAAAAGGAGAGCAGATTGCGCAGGTGGAATGGGCGCTGACGGGCATTCACAACCAAATGAATGCGTTGGCTGCGATCGCCGCGGCCAGCCATGTGGGCGTGTCGCCAGTGCAGGCAGCCGCCGCGCTGGCCAGGTTCCAGAACGTCAAGCGCCGCATGGAAGTGCGTGGCACCGTGGGTGGCGTCACGGTGTACGACGACTTCGCCCATCACCCGACCGCCATCCGCACCACGGTGGACGGCCTGCGCCGCAAGCTCGGCGCCGAGGCCCGCATCCTGGCGGTGTTCGAGCCGCGCAGCAACACCATGAAACTGGGCGCGATGAAGGCGCAACTGCCGTGGAGCCTGGCATCGGCGGACCTGGCCTTCTGCCACACGGCAGGCCTGGGCTGGGACGCCACCGAGGCGCTGGCCGAAATGGGCGACAAGGCCCAGGTGGCCGGCGACATCGGCAGCCTGGTGGCGCAGGTGGCCACCGTGGCCCGGCCCGGCGATCACATCCTTTGCATGAGCAACGGCGGCTTCGGGGACGTGCACACCAAACTGCTGGCGGCGCTGCAGCCCTGAATCAACCGAGCAACGCAGACCGGCTCGAATGCCCCGACGCCGGCAGCCAGGCCACGTCGACGTGCGACGACGCAATTGCACCGTCGAAATACAACCCCGCCAGGTCGCGCCCGAGCTGGGCGCGGTTGAAACTCGCGTTCTGCTGCAGCAGCTCACCCAGGCTGGTCGGCCTGGCCGCGAGCATGCGCAGCAGCGTGAGCTGCGACTCCTTCAGCCAAGCCTTCGGAACCCGTGGCGCGTGCCGCAGCCGGATCGCCCCGGTTTCGAATTGTTCCGGCAGCACATCTGCCGCGGACCGCTGCGCGAACTGCCACATGATCTCGCTGAGACTGGCCTGCGCGAACTTGGCCGTGGCGGCCGCCGTACCGCTGGCCAGATCACCGGAAGGCTGCCGCGCGAGCCAGACCGCCTGCTCCAGCTGCAGCGGGCTCACATCGGCCAGGTAATGCACATGGCGCAGCGACAGGTCCACCACCGCCAGCAAGGTCGTGCGATGCACCACGTGGTAGGCCAGCGGCTGCAGGTCCGGCAGAGAACGCCGGATGAAGGCGCCGAGCGAGAACTGCGCCCGCAGGCCCTGAAGCGCGGTTTCGAACTTCTTCAGCGTCATCTGCACCGCGCGTTCGGACGCGGGATCGAACTGGTCCAGCGGCGCCAATTCGTCCCACGCCAGCGGCTTGGTGAAGGCCAGTGGCCGGTCGAGCTTGCTGAAATCGATGGTGATGTCGGGCTGGCCGCGGCGGCTGTCGGGCACGAGCAGATGGCCTTCGTCGGTCAACTGCGCCGCGGCACCGCTCACGCACCAGGCGTCGGCTTCGCTGAACTTGGCGACGCGCCAGGCCGGCAGGCTGCCCGGTTCGGCCGGCAGGCAGGCGGTCAGCAAGGCGCGTTGCGGCGGCGAAAGCCCGGCCAGGCCAAGCCAGAAGATCGGACGCTCGAGAAGCATGTCGTGGCACCCTCGTTCTAAATGGGACAGGCCGCCGGCCATCGGCGAACGCTGTCGATGAAAGCCATCAGCCTATCCTTTTTCGCACGAAAATTCGCCTATAAAACAGGTGAATTGTTCCTTATCTGCGCAGACGGCGGGCCTTGACGGCCTCCGACAGGATGTCCAGCGCCTGCAGCGACTGGTCCCAGCCGAGGCAGGCGTCGGTGATGCTCATGCCGTACTCGAGCGCCTGCACGTCGTTCTTGCCGGGCGTGAACTTCTGTGCGCCGCCCTGCAGGTGGCTTTCGATCATCAGGCCGAAGACATGGCGCGAACCGCCCGCCACCTGGCCGGCGATGTCGCGCGCGACCTCGATCTGGCGCTCGTGCTGCTTGCTGCTGTTGGCATGGCTGCAGTCGACCATCAGCGTGGCCGGCATCTGCGCCGCGGCGAGTTCGGCACAGGCCGCGCTGACGCTGGCGGCGTCGTAGTTCGGCGCCTTGCCGCCGCGCAGGATCACGTGGCAGTCCTTGTTGCCGTTGGTCTGCACGATGGCGACCTGGCCGTTCTTGTGCACCGACAGGAAATGGTGGCCGCGCGCCGCGGCCTGGATGGCGTCGGTGGCGATGCGGATGTTGCCGTCGGTGCCGTTCTTGAAGCCGATCGGCGCCGACAGGCCAGACGCCAGCTCGCGGTGCACCTGGCTTTCGGTGGTGCGCGCGCCGATCGCGCCCCAGGCGATCAGGTCGCCGATGTATTGCGGCGAGATCACGTCGAGGAACTCGCTGCCTGCGGGCAGGCCGAGGCGGTTGATCTCGATCAGCAGCTGGCGCGCGATGCGCAGGCCTTCGTCGATGCGGAAGCTCTCGTCGAGGTAGGGGTCGTTGATCAGGCCCTTCCAGCCGACCGTGGTGCGCGGCTTCTCGAAATAGACGCGCATCACGATCTCCAGCGTGTCGGCGTATTTGAGGCGCTGCTCCTTCAGGCGGCGCGCGTATTCGAGCGCGGCCACCGGGTCGTGGATGGAGCACGGGCCGATCACCACCAGCAGCCGGTCATCGTTGCCGGCCATGATGTTGTGGATGTTCTGGCGGGTGTCGGAGATGAGGGTCTCGACCGGCGTACCGCGGATCGGGAAGAAGCGGATCAGATGTTCAGGAGGCGGCAACACGTTGATGTCCTTGATGCGTTCGTCGTCGGTTCGGCTGGTTTTTTCGACGTTCGCATACCAGGTATCGCTGGCGGGGGCGGTTTTGTTGTTCATCGTGATGGCTCCTGCTGGTTCGTTGGGGTGAAAAAGAAAACGCGCAAAAAAAAAACCGCCGGTGGTCCGGCGGTTTTTTGGAAGAATCCGTACGCTTTTTTCAGGTACGTTCAATTCTCTCTACCGCCGGAAGCGCTTGAGAACCAAAAGTAGCTAAAGAAAAAGCTGACGTGATGCATGAGTGGCGAATGTAGCACAGCTTCTTGAGGGGTCGGCTCAGGGTCTGCCCGGGCGGGTTAGGCCGTGCCGCCAACGGTGAGGCCGTCGATGCGCAGGGTGGGCTGGCCGACGCCCACCGGCACGCTCTGGCCTTCCTTGCCGCAGGTGCCCACGCCGCTGTCGAGCTTCATGTCGTTGCCGATCAGGCTCACCTTCTTCAGGCATTCCGGGCCGCTGCCGACGATGGTCGCGCCCTTAACAGGGTACTGGATCTTGCCGTTTTCCACCCAGTAGGCTTCGCTGGCCGAGAACACGAACTTGCCCGAGGTGATGTCGACCTGGCCGCCGCCGAAGTTGCTGGCGTACAGGCCTTTCTTGATGCTGGCGATGATTTCGGCCGGCTCCTTGTCGCCGCCGAGCATGTAGGTGTTGGTCATGCGCGGCATCGGCACATGGGCGTAGCTTTCGCGGCGGCCGTTGCCGGTGGCGGGCACGCCCATCAGCCGCGCGTTCATCGCGTCCTGGATGTAGCCCTTGAGGATGCCGTCCTCGATCAGCACGTTGCGCTGGCTCGCATGGCCTTCGTCGTCCACGTTGAGCGAGCCGCGGCGGTCGGCAATGGTGCCGTCGTCGAGCACGGTCACGCCCTTGGCGGCCACGCGCTGGCCGATGCGGCCGCTGAAGGCGCTCGAACCCTTGCGGTTGAAGTCGCCTTCCAGGCCGTGGCCAATGGCCTCGTGCAGCAGGATGCCGGGCCAGCCCGCGCCGAGCACCACCGTCATCTCGCCGGCCGGGGCCGGGCGGGAATCGAGGTTGGTCAGCGCGGCGTGCACGGCCTGGTCCACGTATTCGTTGATGATGGCGTCGTCGAAGTAGGCCAGGCCGAACCGGCCGCCGCCGCCGCCCGAGCCCATTTCGCGGCGCACCGTGCCTTTGACCGAGGCCTCGGCGATCACGGTCACGCTCAGGCGCACCAGCGGCCGCACGTCGGCGGCCAGTGTGCCGTCGGCGCGCGCCACCATCACCACGTCGTATTCGCTGGCCAGGCCGGCCATGACCTGCGCCACGCGCGGATCCTTGGCGCGCGCGAGTTGCTCCACCTTTTCCAGCAGCTTGACCTTGGCGGTGCTGTCCAGGCTGGCGATCGGATCTTCGCCACCATACAGGGAACGGCTCTTTGCTATCTTCTGTGTAGCAACCTTCGCGCGCCGGCTCTGCGCTGCGGATGAAATCGACCGAACGGTGCGCGCCGCATCCAGCAAGGCCGCCTCGGAGATGTCGTCGGAATAGGCGAACGCCGTCTTCTCGCCGCTGACCGCACGCACGCCGACACCCTGGTCGATGCTGAACGAACCCGTCTTCACGATGCCCTCCTCCAGGCTCCAGCCCTCGCTGCGCGTGTACTGGAAGTACAGGTCGGCATCGTCGACCTTGTGCGCGGTGATTTCGGCCAGCGCTCTGCTCAGGTGGGCGGGGGTCAGGCCGAACGGCTCCAGCAGCAGGGCTTGGGCGGTGGCGAGGCGTGCAATGGTGGGTTCGCGAGAGATCATCGAGGCATTTTTGCACACCTCGCCGCGTTCAGCATCGGCGAATCGAGGGTGGCCTGCCTCATTCCAGGGGCACCGTGGAACTGGCTTTGCCAGGCCACCGGTGCCGCCCCCTGCAAGGGGGTGAGAGCGACACGGAGTGCGCGACCTGGGGGTGTTCTTAAACCACTCTGCGGCCCTTCGCCACCGACATCAGAATCCCCAGCGCCATGCCCAGCGTCACCATGGCCGTGCCGCCATAGCTGATGAAGGGCAGCGGCACGCCCACCACCGGCAGGATGCCGCTGACCATGCCGATGTTGACGAAGGCGTAGGTGAAGAAGATGGTCGTCACACTGCCGGCCAGCAGGCGCGAGAACAGCGTGGGCGCCTCGAGCGCGATCATCAGCCCGCGCAGGATCAGGAACACGAAGGACACGATCAGGAACAGGTTGCCGAGCAGGCCGAACTCCTCGGAATAGGCGGCGAAGATGAAGTCGGTGGTGCGCTCGGGAATGAACTCCAGGTGCGTCTGCGTGCCCTGCATGAAGCCCTTGCCGGTGACGCCACCCGAGCCGATGGCGATCATGCCCTGGATGATGTGGAAGCCCTTGCCCAACGGGTCCTTGCGCGGGTCGAGCAGCGTGCAGATGCGCTGCTGCTGGTAGTCGTGCAGGACCGGCCAGCGCACGCCGTCGGCGCAGATCTGCGACTCGAAGCCCACCACCAGCGCAATGCCGACCAGCGCCAGCAACACCGGCGGCGCGATCAGCTTCCAACTCAGACCGGCGAAGAAGATGACAGCCAGGCCCGCGGCCAGCACCAGCAGCGAGGTGCCCAGGTCGGGCTGCTTCATGATCAGGCCGACCGGCACGATCAGCAGCAGGCCGGCGACGATGAAGTCGAGCGAACGCAGCTGGCCCTCGCGCTTCTGGAACCACCAGGCCAGCATCAGCGGCATGGCGATCTTCAGGATCTCGCTGGGCTGGATGACCACGCCCAGGTTGATCCAGCGCTGCGCGCCCTTCTTGGTGATGCCGAACAGGGCCACGGCCACCAGCAGGGTCACCCCGATCGTGTAGAGCGGCACGGCCGCCAGCATCAGCCGCTGCGGCGGGACCTGGGCAACGACGAACATGATGCCGCCGGCCAGCAGCATGTTGCGGCCGTGGTCGATGAAACGCGTGCCGTGGTCGTAGCCCGACGAATACATGGTCAGCAGGCCCGCGCAGACCAGCAACAGCACGGCGAAGGCGAGCGGGCCGTCGAAGCCCCGGAACAAGGGAATGGCGCGCCGCCACAGGGGCGGCTTTTCAAATACAACGGACATGCCGAATTATCGGTGCTCGGCGCCGCCCGGCGCGCCGATCACCACGCGGCCGGGCGGGGCACGGACCCCAGGCCTGGCAGCGCTGGCCTCAACCGTGCTGGCGGAACGCGGTCACGGCCTGGTTGCGCAGGGTGCGCAGCAGCGCCAGTTCCTTCTCGTCAAGCACGATGCCGCCCGGCGCCGCGTGGTCGGCGTAGATGAGCGCGAACGGCATCTGCCTGGACGTCAGCGGCAGCAGCAGGAAGGCCTGCGCCTGCACGTGCTGGCGGTACCAGGCCGGCAGGCGCTGGGCGATGCGCGGCTCGGTGGTGTCGGCGATCAAGGTGTCCGCGCCCTTCAGGCAGACCGCGGCAAACAGGTCGCCGGGCGTCTTCAGCGGTACTTTCATTGCATGGGCGGTGGCCAGCCAGCCTTCGCCCAGGCCGAGCCGGCCGACCAGCGTATCGGTCTTGGCATCGCGCAGGCAGAACACGATGCGCTGGAAGGACAAGGCACGGAACATGGTCTCGATCACCATGCGCACCACGTCGTTGACCTGGAACGGCTCGCTCATCGCGGTGGCGATGTCGTGCACGCCGGCGGCCAGCAGATCGGCGACCTGCGGGCTGTTGCGCCGTGCCAGCGGCGCGAAGCCCGATTGCGCCGGGGGCGATGCCTTCAAGGCATGCGGGGCCAGCACGTCTTCCTGCGGCACGGGCGGTGGCGGAGCTTCGGCCGGTGCGCACAGGAGCAGCTGGCTTACCGCCGAACCCGCGGCCGGCTGCAGGTTCAGCACCTCGACCAGCACCGCGAGTTTTTCGCGCGCCCGCGCCGTGGCCTCGAGGATTTCCTGCGGCGCAAGCGCCAGACAGCGCGCGTAGCGGTCGGCCACCTGGCGCAAAGGGCCGCCGCCCCCCTGCAAAAGTGCATCGACCACCGCATTGCCGGCCTGGGCCACCCAGCGCTGCCGCTCCGCGGGCAACTCGGGCGGACGCACCGGCGGCTGCCCGATGGGTTTGCGCATGCAGCGCTGCAGGCTTTCGGGCAGCCCCCACAGCCGGGCCACGCCGGTGCCGAACGCCTCGTAGCCCAGCCCCAGCACCTTCATCGCCGCGCCCTCCTCGCCGGTCTGGTACTTGCCGGTGTGCACGAGCTCGCGGATTTCGGCGGCCTCCAACGGGAAATAGAAGGCGGTGAGCATGCGGCCCAGGTTCTGGAACATGGCGCCGATGAAGGCCTCTTCGCTCTCCGAAGACAACGCGCACAGCGCACTCGCCACCGAGCCGGCCATCAGCGCGCGCAGGAATTCCTCGCGCATGCGTTCGGCGTGCTTCACGTCGCGCATGTGCTCCAGCAGCACCAGGCTCAGCGCGAGGTTGCGCACCGCGTCGAAGCCCACCAGCGCCACCGCCCGTGACACTGTGCTCACCGTGCCGCGGCCCGCGTGGGCGTAGTGCACGCTGTTGACCAGGCGCAACAGCTTCTGCGTCAAGGCCACGTCCTTCAAGACCTCGTGGGTGAGTTCGCTCACGCTCTGGCGCTCGGAATTGGTGGCGTTCTGGATGCCGGCCACCGCCGCGGACAAAGCGGGAAACTCGCCGCGGCGCTGCATGCGCTCGATCAGCAGGTCCAGCGGCGTCGGCAACTCGCCAGGCACGGTGGATGGCAAAGGCAGCATATTCTCGCGACCCGGCTCAGCCGCCGAGCACGCGGTTTTTCCCGGTGCGCTTGGCGATGTACATGGCCTGGTCGGCGCGCTTGATGCCGTCGATCGCGGTCTCGTCCGGCGTGAGCTGGGCCACACCCGCGCTGAAGGTGATCAACACCTTCATGTTTTCGCGCAGAAAGAATTGCTTGGTGAGTTCACGCTGCAGCCGCGTCAGCGTGGCGATACCGTGCTCCAGCTCCGTGTCGGGCAGCAGGATCACGAATTCCTCGCCGCCGTAACGCGCCAGCGTGTCCTGGGGCCGCATGCATTCGCGCGTGACGTTGGCCAGGTGCGTCAGCGCGGCATCGCCGGCTTCGTGGCCGAGGTCGTCGTTGAGTTTCTTGAAATTGTCGATGTCCAGCAGCGCCAGGCACAGGTGGGTGCCCTTGCGCCGGGCGGTGGAGATCTCGCGCTGGATGGCTTCGTCGAGGCCGCGCCGGTTCAGCGCGCCGGTGAGCGGATCGTGGCGCGCCTGTGCGCTGACCCGGTCGAGTTCGTGATGGAGCTTGCTGATCTCGGCCTCCGCCGACTCGGTCTTCGCGCGCATGGCCTGCAGGTCGTCGCGCGAGCGCATCGTCTCCGAGGCCATGTGGCGCGTGGCGGCGATGGCGTTCTGCAGCACCGGACCGAGTTCCTCGAGGGTCTTGGCCTGCTCGATCTGGCGCGCGCATTCCTCGATGGTGCCGTGGTAGGCGCTGCTGGATTCGGTCATCAGCGAAAGCCGGTCGACGAAGGTGGCCAGCAACTGCTGCATCTGGGCCTGCGCCTCGTAGGCGCGGCCCTTGGCCTCGGCCTGTTTGAAGATCACGTCTTTCAGCCGCCGCTGCACGTCGTCCAGCCGGCGCAGGGTGAGCGGCGGGGTGGAGGCGTCGATCAGCGCGTCGATCTGGCCCTTGAGCCAGCGGTCGTCGAGGCACAACTCGGCGATGTTCTCGAACACCATGTGCAGCAGGTGCAGCAAGGTGGCGCGGATCTCGGATTGGTCTTCTGCCGTGAACGACAGGCGATGGCTGAAGTTGCCGAGCATGGTCTTCATGCGGATCAGGTCGACCGCGGGCTGGCGCAGCAGGTTGACCAGCTCCCGTGCCTGCTCGATGAAACGCAGGTCGTCGTTGCCCAGCGCGGGCAAGGCGTTTTCGATGAGCCTTGCGATCTGCTCCAGGAATTCGGGCGTGGCCAGCGGGCCGGCCGCCGGCGAAAGCGGCGTCAGCGGCGAGGGCTCGGTATTTCCGGACGACACCATGCCGAAGCCGGCAAAACCGATGAGCGCGTTCTGCACGCCTTCCCAGCTGCGCTGGTTGATCGCCGAATTGAGCAGGCCCAGGTGTTTTTGCTGCCCCGGGTTCTTGGCCGGCAGCACGCCCGCGATCTTGCGCAGGTGCTCGGAAGGGAAGTGCGCCGGCGCCAGGGTGCCGGCGACCTCGTGGTAGAGCACCTGGTAGTTGTCCGGCGTGGGCGCCAGCCTCTTCACCGCCAGGAGCTTGAACGTCTCGCGGGCTATTTCACTGGGGGAACGGTCTGACATAGGAAAGCGGCACTCTTGGCGGTTTTTGGCACGGGCGGGGCAATCGGGGGATCGTAACGAGAATGTAGGCGAAGTCCAAGCAATGCTTGACACTGGTTGCTCTGCCTTTGCTAGCATGCAAGCCATGCGCACGACCCATTTGCTGTACCTGCACGGCTTTCGTTCGTCACCGGGCTCGGCCAAGGCCAGGCAGATGGCGGCCCTGGTGCAAAACGCCCATCCCGCCGTGACATGGTGGTGCCCGCAGTTGCCGCCTTCGCCGCGCGAGGCGATGCGCATGGTGGCCGACGGCATCGCCGGCTGGCCCGGCGAGTGCATGGCGGTGGTCGGCTCTTCCCTCGGCGGCTTCTACGCCACCTGGGTCATGGCGCAGACCGGCTGCAAGGCCGTGCTGCTCAATCCCGCGGTGGACCCGGCGCGCGACCTGCGCCGCTACATCGGCGAGCAGACGTCCTGGCACGACCCGCGGGAGCGCTTCTTCTTCCAGCCCGAATTCGTGGACGAGTTGAAGGCGCTCGAATGCCCCGCCACCCCCGGCCCGGCCGAGGCGGACCGGCTGATGGCCGTGATCGCCAAGGGCGACGAGGTGCTGGACTGGCGCGAGATGCACACGCGCTACACGCGCCATGCCGGTACGCGCATCAAGCTGCTCGACGGCGGCGACCATGCGCTCGGCGACTTCGACGACCACATCGGCGAGATCATGGCCTTCCTGGCGCTGGCCTGAAACGCGGCAATGGCCGCAAAGCCGGCCGGCCCGCATGGGACAATCCGGCCCATGTTTGCATTATTTGAAGAAGCTGGAAAATTCATGGCCGGGCGCGTGCTCTCCGAGGCCGAGTCGTCGGCCCAGGTGGAGCTCGACAGCGGCAAGCGTGTCAAGGTCAAGGCCGCCAACCTGTTGCTGAAGTTCGAGAAACCCGCGCCCGCGGTGCTGATGCGCGACGCGCAGACCCTCGCCCAGACCATCGAACTCGACCTGGCCTGGGAATTCGCCCCCGAGGAAGACTTCGGCTTCGCCGACCTGGCGCGCGAGTATTTCAGCGCCCATGCCACGCAGGAGCAGCAGGTCGCCGCCCTGTTCCGGCTGTACGAGGCACCGCACTATTTCCGCCGCGCGGGCAAGGGGCGCTTTCGCAAGGCGCCGGCCGAGATCCTGCAGCTGGCACTGGCCGCGATCGAGAAGAAGCAGCAGCAGTTGCAGCAGATCGCCAACTGGGCCGAGGAACTCGGCCGCGGCGAATGCCCGCCCGCCATCCGCGAGCAGCTCTACAAGATCCTCTTCAAGCCGGACAAGAACGCGCCGGAGTACAAGGCCGTGGTCGAGGCCTCGCGCGCCACCCACACCCCGCCGCTGCTGCTGCTGCAAAAGGCCGGCGCCATCGATTCGCCCTACCAGTTCCACTGGCGCCGCTTCCTGTTCGAGAACTTTCCCAAGGGCGTGGGCTTTCCCGCGCTCGAGGCGCCGCTCATCAAGGACGATCTGCCGCTGTCGCCGGTGCAGGCCTATTCCATCGACGACTCGGCCACCACCGAGATCGACGACGCACTGTCGGTGCAGGGCCTGGGCAGCGGCACGGTGACGGTCGGCGTGCACATCGCCGCCCCGGGCCTGGCACTCGCGCCGGGCAGCGCCATCGACCAGGTGGGCCGCGCGCGCCTGTCCACGGTCTACATGCCCGGCTACAAGGTGACGATGCTGCCCGACGCGGTGGTGCAGACCTACACGCTGCAGGAGGGTCGCGACTGTCCCGCCGTGTCGCTGTACGTCACGCTCGACGAAGCCACGCTGGAGATCAAAGCCTCCGAGACGCGGCTCGAACGCGTACACATCGCGGCCAACCTGCGCCACGACCAGCTCGACCAGGTGGTCACGGCCGAATGGCTGGAAAACCCCGGTTTCGAGCATGAAAACACGGACCTCCGCCCGGGAATAGAGCGCGAGCAGCTATCGTTTTTATACCGATTGGCCAAACACCTGAAAGCCCTGCGCGAAGTGGTGCGCGGCAAGCCGGAGAATTTCAACCGGCCCGACTACAACTTCCGGCTGGTCGGCAACGACGGCGCCGAGCCCACGGGCAACGAGCAGGTCCTCATCAGCACGCGCCAGCGCGGCTCGCCGTTGGACCTGATCGTCGCCGAGGCCATGATCCTGGCCAACAGCACCTGGGGCGGCTGGATGGCCGACAACGGCGTGCCCGGCATCTACCGCAGCCAGGCCAGCCTCGCGCCCGGCGTGAAGGTGCGCATGGGCACCAAGGCGCTGCCGCATGCGGGCATCGGCGTGAAGAGCTACGCCTGGAGCACCTCGCCGCTGCGCCGCTACACCGACCTGGTGAACCAGTGGCAGATCATCGCCTGCGCGCGCCACGGCAAGACGGCCGCGCTGGCCGCGCCATTCAAGCCCAAGGACGCCGAACTGTTCTCCATCATCTCGATGTTCGACGCCGCCTATGCGGCCTACAACGGCTACCAAGGCGGTATGGAGCGCTTCTGGACGCTGAAGTATTTGCAGCAGAACGGCATCACCGAAGTCGTCGGCACCGTGTTCAAGGAAGGCCTGGTGCGCGCCGACGAGCTGCCGCTGGTGCTGCCGGTGATGGGCACGCAGGACCTGCCACGCGGCGCCCGGGTGCGGGTCAAGCTCGGCGCGATCGACGAGATCACGCTCGACGTGGCCGGCACGGTGCTCGAACGTCTGGACGCCGTGGCCGATGCCGCGCCACCAACCGCCGAAGAGGAATTGGACGACGAAGAAGACGCGGCAGCCGGCCCGATTGCGATCGCGGTCGACATGGAGGAAGCCGAACAGACGGAAACCGCGGCCGCCGCCGATAATCCCCAGCCGTGAACCAACGTTTTCCCAGCGTCCTCCGTCATCTGCGTGCGCTCAGCACCCTGCAGCTTGCGCTGCTGGTGTCCTTCGCCGTGCATGCGGTGGTGTTGACGGTGCGCTTCGTGAACCCGGAGGGCTTCAACCGCGTGTTCCAGGACACGCCGCTGGAAGTGGTCCTGGTGAATGCGCGCTCCGACGAGCGGCCCGAAAAAGCCATGGCCATCGCCCAGGCCACGCTGGCCGGCGGCGGCGAGGCCGACAAGGGCCGCGCCACCTCGCCGCTGCCGCCTTCGGCCCTGACCGACCTCGGCGAGACCATGGAGGAAACCCAGCGCCGCATGGAGACCATGCAGGAGCAGCAGGCCATGCTGCTGGCCCAGGTCACCAAGCAGCTGGCATCGATGCCCCTGCCCGACCCGAAACAGCCCAGCAACACCCCCGAAAACCAGGCCCAGGAAGAAAAACGCCGTCAGCTGGTGAAGCTGCTGGCCGAGATCGAGCGCCGCATCAACCAGGAAAACTCCCGGCCGAAACGCCGCTACGTGAGCCCGGCCACGCGCGAGGAGGTGTATGCCATCTACTACGACAGCCTGCGCCGCCGCGTCGAGGACAAGGGCACGGAAAACTTCCCCGAGGCCAACGGCAGGAAGCTGTATGGCGAACTCACCATGATCGTCACCGTGAACTTCGACGGCCAGGTGCTCGACACGCAGGTCGTGGAGAGCTCGGGCAACCGCACGCTGGACCGCCGGGCCGAAGCCATCGCCCGCAGTGCCGGGCCGTACGGCCGTTTCAGCCAGGCCATGCGGGCCAAGGCCGACCAGATCCTCGTGGTGTCCCGTTTCCGCTTCACGCGCGACCAGACGCTGGAGACCAAACTGTCGGGCAATCCGTGAGGCGCAGCCGCGGCTGCATGTCCGAGGAACGACCGGCATGAGAACCTTCTGGCGCTGGATCGCGCTGCTGCTGATGTCCGGCCTGGCGCTGGAGCTGTTTTTCCTCGGCCGCATCGCGGCGATGGCGGTGATCGACCCGCAGTCCACCGCGTTCCAGCGCTCGGAGGCCTGGCGCCTCGCCACCGAAGGGCCTACCGTCGCCAAGCCAGCCGGCAAGGCGCCCGCCAAGGCGGACACCGGTTTCCGCTGGGCCCAGCGCTGGTTGCCGTATGCCGAGATCTCCGACAACCTCAAGCGCGCCGTGATCGCCTCCGAGGACGGCGGCTTCGTGAACCACGAGGGCGTGGATTGGGAAGCCCTCGACAAGGCCTGGCAGAAGAACGAGAAGGCGCAGGAGCAGGCTGCCAAGTTCAGCGCTGCGGCCAAACCCGGGGCGCGCGCGCCCAAGATCGTCGGCGGCTCCACCATCACCCAGCAACTGGCCAAGAACCTGCTGCTGTCGGGCGAACGCACGCTGCTGCGCAAGGGGCAGGAATTCGTGCTGACGATGATGCTCGAGCTGGTGCTGAGCAAGCAGCGCATCCTGGAGATCTACCTCAACAGCGTGGAATGGGGAGAAGGCGTGTTCGGCGCGGAGGCGGCGGCGCAGCACTACTTCCGCAAGCCGGCGAGCCGGCTCAGCGCCTACGAGGGCGCGCGCCTGGCTGTCATGCTGCCGCGGCCCAAGTATTTCGAGAAGGTTCCGAACTCCGGCTACCTGTCTCACCGAGCGTCGGTGATCGTGGCGCGCAGCGGCGACGTGGAGCTGCCCTGACCGCGGGACGCGGACCCGTTACCATCGGACCATGTTCAGTTACCGCCACGCCTTCCATGCGGGCAACCACGCCGATGTGCTCAAGCACATGGTCGTGATCGCCGCGCTCAAGCACCTCACCGAAAAAGAAGCCGCGCTCGCCGTGCTGGACACCCATGCCGGGGCCGGCCTGTACCGGCTGGACGGCGACTATGCCGAAACCAGCGGCGAGGCGGCCAATGGCGTGTTGCGACTGCTCGATGCACCCAAGGATGCGCCAGCGCTGGCCCCGGCGCTGCAGGACTACCTCGACATGGTGGCCAGCTTCAATGCGCCGGGCGGCCGCAAGGTCTACCCCGGCTCGCCGTTCATCATGCAGCGCCTGCTGCGCGACCACGACCGGCTCAAGCTGTTCGAATTGCACCCCACCGACGCCAAGACGCTGTCGGCGAACGTGGCGCAGCTCGAAGCCGGCCGGCAGGTCGCCGTGTTCCGCGAAGACGGCTTCGAAGGCGTGCGCAAGTTCCTGCCGCCGCCGAGCCGCCGCGCCTTCCTGCTGTGCGACCCCAGCTACGAAATCAAGAGCGACTACGCCCGCGTGGCCGAGATGGTCAACGAAAACCTCAAGCGGTTCGCCACCGGCACCTATGCCGTGTGGTATCCGATCATTCCGCGGCCCGAGGCGCACGACCTGCCGAGGAAGCTCAAGACCCTGGCCAACCGCGCGGGCAAGAGCTGGCTGCACGCCACGCTGACCGTCAAGTCGAGCAAGATCCTCACCGACGAAGCCGGCGACACCAAGCGGCCGGGCCTGCCGGCCAGCGGCATGTTCCTGATCAACCCGCCCTACACGATGAAGCCGGTGCTGCAGGCGGCGCTGACCCAGCTCGTGGAGCGGCTCGCGCAGGACAAGCACGCCACCTCGACGCTCGAGTCCGGCGGCTGACCAGGCGGTTGTAGAAGCACCGGCCACAACCGACCGGAACCGACCGGAACCCGCGCCACTTCAGAAATGGTATTCGGCGCGGATCATCGGTGTCCTGGCCGTCGAGTTCGTCACCGAGTGCGGATTGCCGAACTTGTTGCGCCAGTATTGGTAACCCAGGCCGACCCGGATGGTGTTCTTGCCGATGCCGGCCGCCGTGCCGACGTCGTACCACAGCGTGGCGTCGATGTTGGTCTCGGGCGCCGTGCCGCCACCGAATTCGTTGTCGCCCTTGGAGGCGATGTAGTTCATGTAGCCTTCGAACGACAGGCCGGTCTTGGCGATCGGCAGGCCCCAGACCAGGTTCAGCATCGGATGCAGGTCGTAGGTGTGACGGCCCGCCGGTGCGGTGCGCGGCTTGTTGCTCTCATTGAGCCACAGCACGCTCACGCTCAGGAAGCCGGGCACGTCGATGAAGGCCGTCGGGCCGAGCACCAGCATGCGCTTCTTCGACTCGTAGCTGTCGCCGCTCTTGGAGTTCACGTCGAAGCCCCCGGTGAGGCCCAATCCCTTCACCGGGCCGAACGCGAAGCTCTTGCCGGTGACCTTGCCCAGATCCAGCGTGTGGCGGTAGACGATGTAGATCTCGTGCGCGTCGTTTTCCTTGCCGTCGGACATCAGGAAGTCGGCATTGATGAAGTTGGTGCCGTACTTGTAGCCGCTGAGGTGGGTGAAGTTGACGATGCTCTTCTCGATCTTGCTCGGGTTGTACGGTTCGGCAAAGCGGGTCCCGTAGCGGTAGCCGATGGAGGTGTCGCTCCATTCCGCCGCCTGCGCGGTGTTGAAGCCGAATCCGGCTGCGGCCGCAAGCGCCAGGGCGCCCATCGTTTGTGGTTTCATCGCATTCTCCCTTTGGTTACATCAAGAAACCGGCAACGCAATCCGCATGCCAGAAAAACGCCGGCTGGCGCAGAGGGCCGGGCCGGCGAAACCGGCGGTGCCGCAGCGGCTACGCACCACTGTCGCAAGTGACGAACAAGACGGCCAGCCACGCCCGCCCGGCGCGCACCCCGGCGGTGCAACGCCTGTTGACAAGGCTTAACATCGGCGCATGCCCCTCACCTCCCGCCAGCGACTGGCCATTGCGCTGATCTTCATCACCCCTGCGCTGTGGGCCATCAACTACCTCGTGGCGCGGCGTGCACCCGGGGTGATCGAGCCGAACCTGCTGGCCATGCTGCGCTGGATGGGTGCGGGCGCGATCTACGCCGGCTTGAGCTGGCGCGAGCTGCGCGGCCACCGTGCCCACATCGTGGCCGACTGGCGGCGCTACCTGGTGCTCGGTGCGCTCGGGATGTGGATCTGCGGGGCCTGGGTCTACATCGGCGGGCGTACCACGACGGCGGTGAACATCGCGCTGATCTATGCCCTGTCGCCGATCTTCATCGTGCTGGCATCGGCCTGGTGGCTGCGCGAACGTTTCGTGCGCCTGCAGGCGGTGGGCATCGCGCTGGCCTTCGCCGGCGTGCTGCACGTCATCCTCCAGGGACGATGGGCCGCCCTGTCCGAAGTGCAGTTCGTGCCCGGCGACGGCTGGATCCTGGCGGCGGCGCTGTCGTGGACGGCCTATGCCCTGCTGCTCAAACGCTGGCCCAGCCCGCTGTCGACCAGCGCGCGGCTGGCCGTGATCAGCGCCTGCGGCGTGCTGGTGCTGCTGCCGTTCGCCGCGTGGGAAGTCGCCAACAGCACGCACGCGCCGCTCACCCTCGAAGGCCTGGGCCTGGTGGCGGCCTCGGCGCTGTTCCCCGGCTACGCCGCCTACTGGGGCTACGCGGTGATCCAGCAGGAACTCGGGGCGGCGCGCGCCAGCGTGATCCAGTACCTCGGCCCGCTGTATGCCGCGGGCCTCGGCTGGCTGGTGCTTGGAGAAGCCGTCCACCTGCACCATGCGGTCGGGCTGGTGCTGGTACTCGGCGGCGTCTACCTCGTGACGCAGGCTTCCCGCCGCCGCGACGGCCCTGCTGATGCGCTGCCGGCCCGTGCCGCGCGCGCCGACTGACCAACCGATCGGATTTCCCATGGACAAACACTTCCTCGCCCCGCTGTTCAGCCCGGACGCCATCGTGGTGCTCGGCGGCAAGCCGGACGACGCCGGCGATCAGACGCCCCAGGCGCGGGTGCTGCATGCCGCGCTGCGCGCGCAGCGCTACTCCGGCACCTTGACCTTCCTCGACATCCACACCAGCGGCACGCTGGCCGACCTGGCGCAGGTGCGCGCCGACCTGGCCGTGATCGCGCTGCCGCCGGGCGAGGTGGCCGGGGCCTTGGAGATCGCCGGCCGCATCAAGTGCCGCGCGGCGCTCGTGATCTCCTCCGGCATCGACGCCGCGCTGTCCAACGAACTGCAGCAGATCGCGCGGCGCGAGAACCTCCACCTGCTCGGGCCGAACTGCCTGGGCTTCCAGCGTCCGCACCTGCAACTCAACGCCAGCGTGGCCGGGCCGCTGGGCGCGCCGGGCACGCTGGGCCTGGTGTCGCAGTCGGGCGCGCTCACCGCCTCGATCCTCGACTGGGCGCGGCAGAACAGCGTGGGCTTTTCGGCCGTGGTCTCGCTCGGGCCGCAGACCGCCGTGGACATGGCCCAGGTGCTCGACTTCCTGGCCGCCGACCCGCAGACGCGCAGCATCGTGGTCTACCTCGAAGGCATCACCCATGCGCGCCGCTTCATGAGCGCGTTGCGCGCGGCCGCGAGCGCCAAGCCGGTGGTCGTGCTCAAGGCCGGACGCAAGGCCGCGGGCAACCAGGCGGCGCTCACCCATTCGGGCTCGATCGTCGGCAGCGACGACGTGTTCGACGCGGCGCTGCGCCGCGCGGGCGCCGTGCGGGTGCGCTCTTTCGTGCAGCTGTTCTCGGCGGCCAAATGCCTGGCCTCGCGCTACCGGCCGGTGGGACGGCGCCTGGCCATCGTCACCAACGGTGGCGGCCCGGGCGTGCTGGCGGCAGACTGGATCAGCGAGATCGAGCTGCAGCTCGGCATCCTCAGCGCCGAGCAGGTCCGGCTGCTGCAGCCGCAACTCGGCAAACTCGCCTCGCTGCACGACCTCATCGATCTGTCGGAAGACGCGAGCGCCGAGCATTTCCGGCTTGCCGTGCTGGCCGCCGGCCAGGCGCCGCAGATCGACGGCGTGCTGGTCATCTATTCCCCCAAGGTCAACCACGACGGCGCGGCCATCGCCCAGGTGCTGGCCGAGGTGCAGGCCGAACTGGGCAAGCCGCTGCTGAGCTGCTGGATGGGCGAGGCCAGCGTGGGCGCGGCGCGCAGCATCCTGAATGCCGCCACGATCCCGACCTTCCGCACGCCCGAAGCGGCCGTGGGCGCGTTCGGCAACATCGCCTCGTTCTACCAGAACCAGCAGTTGCTGCAGCAGACTCCTTCGCCGCTGGAGGCCAGCCTGGCCAAGCCCGACGTGGAAGGCGCGCGGCTGCTGATCGAGGCCGTGCTGGCCGAACGCCGCAAGGTCCTCACCGAGATGGAATCCAAGGCCCTGCTGGCGGCATTCCATATTCCCGTGACCCGCACCATCCTGGCCCGCAGCGCCAACGAGGCCATGCTGATCGCGAGCCAGCTCGGCTACCCCGTGGCGCTGAAGATCGACTCGCCGGACATCCACCACAAGTCCGATGTGTCGGGCGTGGCGCTGAACGTGCTCAACGCCGCGGGTGTGCGCGACACCTACAACGACATGGTGCAGACCGTGTCCCGGCTGCAGCCGCAGGCGCGCATCAACGGCGTGACCATCCAGAACATGTCCGGCCAGAAACGCGGGCGCGAGGTCTACATCGGCCTGGTCACCGACGACCCCTTCGGCCCGGTGATCGCCTTCGGCGCCGGCGGCACCATGATCGAGCTGCTGAACGACCGCACGATGGAGTTGCCGCCACTGAACCGCTTCCTCGCGCAACACCTGATCGCGCGGGCGCGCGTTGCCGAGACCCTCGGCGAATGGCGCGGCGCGCCGGCCATCGACATGGAAGCGCTGGAGCAGGTGCTGCTGCGTGTATCGGAGATGGTGTGCGAGCTGCCGCAGCTGCGCGAGATGGACATCAACCCCATCATCGTCGACGCCTCGGGCGCGCTCGCGGTGGATGCGCGCATCGTGGTCGACAACGCGCCACCCACCGCGCGGCCCTACAACCACCTGGCCATCCTGCCTTACCCCGCGCAGCACGAACAGGTGTGGCCGCTGCGCGGCGGCGGCGAATACACGGTGCGGCCGGTGCACCCGAACGACGCCACCATGCTGCAGCAGTTCGTGCGAGAACTCTCGCCCGAGAGCCGCTACTTCCGCTTCGTGTCGTCCATGCACGAGCTCCCGCCGGGCATGCTGTCGCGTTTCACGTTGATCGACTACGACCGCGAGATGGCGCTGGTGGCGGTGGTGCGCGAACGGCATGTCGGCGCGGACGGCGATACGGTGGAGACGTCGCGCATCGTCGGCGTGTCGCGCTACGTCACCAACCCCGACCGCACCACCTGCGAGTTCTCACTGGCCGTGGCCGACAGCTTCAGCGGCAAGGGCCTGGGCTCGCGGCTGATGTTGTCCATCATGGACTTCGCGCGCGAGAAGGGCCTGCAGGAAATGCAGGGCCTGGTGCTCACGCACAACCCGAACATGCTCAAGCTGATGCGCAGCCTGGGCTTCGTGGTCAAGCCGTATGCGGAGGATGCCGATTTCCGGCTGGTGACGCACGCGTTGTGAAACGACGAGCGTCCGTTCTGACGGAACCAGGCCCTTCGACTGGCTCAGGGCAAACGGAGAAGTCATTTCCGTTCGTGCTGAGCCTGTCGAAGCACAGGTTGGAAGACGAAGCCTAGCCGCCCAGCCCCAGCCGCTTGGCGATCTCCAGCGTTGCCGCGCTCTGGTTCATGGTGTAGAAGTGCAGGCCCGGCGCGCCGCCGCGGCGCAGCTGTTCGCACAGCGCGGTCACCACGTCGAGGCCGAAGGACTTGATCGAAGCCACGTCGTCGCCGAAGCCCTGCAGCCGCAGCCGGATCCAGCGCGGAATCTCGGCGCCGCAGGCATCGCTGAAACGCATGAGCTGCGTCGAGCTGCCAATCGGCATGATGCCCGGCACGACGGGAATGTCGGCGCCGGCCGCACGCGCCTCCTCGACGAAACGGAAGTAGGCGTCGGCGCTGTAGAAATACTGGGTGATCGCCGAATCCGCGCCGGCCTGGACCTTGGCCACATAGGCCTGGAGATCGGCCTCGGGCGAGCGCGCCTGCGGATGCACCTCGGGGTAACACGCGACCTCGAGCCGGAAGGCGTCGCCGGTCTCTGCACGGATGAAGGCGACGAGGTCGCTCGCATACTGGAATTCACCGCCGGCGCCATAACCGCTCGGCAGGTCGCCGCGCAGGGCCACGAGCTGCTTCACGCCCATGGCGCGCAGGGTTTCGAGTTGCGCCCGCACCGTGGCACGCGTCGCACCGATGCACGAGAAATGGCTGGCGGCGGGCACCCCTTCGGCCAGGATTTCGGCCACCGTGGCGAAGGTACCCTCCTGCGTGGAGCCGCCGGCGCCGAAGGTCACCGAGCAGAACTCGGGCTTCAGCGCATACAGGGCCTGGCGCTGGCCGCGCAGCTTGACCATGCCTTCGGCCGTCTTCGGCGGGAAGAACTCCAGGCTCAGGGGGAAAGATGGGTCCTGAACAGGCATCAGGCACTCCTTGCAAAAATGAAGAACTCACGGTTGCCGTCGCCGCCGGCCACGGGGCTGTCGAACCAGTCGAGCACTTCGAGTTCGAGTTCGGCGCAGCAGGTGCGCAGCCGTTCTTCGACGATCGCGTACATGGCCTCGTCGCGCACGATGCCGCCCTTGCCGACCTGGCCGGGCTGCAACTCGAACTGCGGTTTGACCAACATGAGTAAATGACCGGCGGGCTTGAGCAGGGGCACCAGGGCCGGCAGGATCAGCGTGAGCGAGATGAAGGACACGTCACCCGTGACCACGTCGAACTCGGGCGTGGTGTCGACGTCGTCGAAGCCCGCCTTGCGGCGTAGCTCCGCGTCGGCCAGTTCCTCGGCGGACGCGGCCTCGGTGGCGCGCGCATTCACCTTGCCGGACGCCTGGGCCAGATGGGCGTCGACTTCGGCATCATCCGCATCTTCGCTGTCGTCGTAGTCGGTCACCTCGCCGCCGCCGCGCATCCAGCTGTACGGGGCCTCGGGCTCGGGGTCGTCCACGGCGGGCGGCTCCCAGTGTTCGGACAACACGTGTTCGCACGCTTCTTCCAGCGACTCGGGTGTGAGCGACCGCGCGTTGAGCCCTTCCACGCAGAGCACGCGCGGGTCCTCGCGCAGCTTCTGGTGCAGCTGGCCGTGGCCCACGTCCACGCCGATGACCTGGGCCGCACCGGCCTGCAGCAGGCAGTCGGTGAAGCCGCCGGTGGACTGGCCGACGTCGAGCACGCGCAGGCCGGCCACGGCCAGGGCCGTGTGTTTCAGCGCCGCCTCCAGTTTGAGGCCGCCGCGCGAGACGTAGCGCGCCTCGGCATCGTCGAGCAGCTCGATCTTCGCCTCGACCGGGATGTCGTCCTTGTTCTTGCCCACGGTGCGCCAGTTGGCGCCGTCGAACCAGCGCATGCCGCCTGCGATCAGGCGCACGGCCTGCGAGCGCGAGGCGGCCAGGCCGCGCTCAACCAGCAATTGATCCGCACGCATCAGTAGCGATACGTCTCAGCTTTGTACGGGCCGTTCTTGTTCACGCCGATGTAGGCCGCCTGCTCGTCCGTGAGTTCGGTCAGCATCGCGCCGACCTTCTTCAGGTGCAGCCGCGCGACCTTTTCGTCCAGGTGCTTGGGCAGTACGTAGACCTTGCCGGGTTCGTAGGCTTCCTTCTTGGTGAACAGTTCGATCTGCGCGATCGTCTGGTTGGCGAAGCTGGCCGACATCACGAAGCTCGGATGGCCGGTGCCGCAGCCGAGGTTCACCAGACGGCCCTTGGCCAGCAGGATGATCTTCTTGCCATCGGGGAACTTGACATGGTCGACCTGCGGCTTGATCTCTTCCCACTCGTACTTCTCGAGCGAAGCGACCTCGATCTCGTTGTCGAAGTGGCCGATGTTGCAGACGATGGCCTGGTCCTTCATGCGCGACATGTGGTCGTGCGTGATGACACTCTTGTTGCCGGTGGTGGTGACGAAGATGTCGGCGTGTTCGCAGGCGTAGTCCATGGTCACCACGCGGTAGCCTTCCATCGCGGCCTGCAGGGCGTTGATCGGGTCGATCTCGGTCACCCACACCTGGGCGCTCAATGCGCGCAGCGCCTGGGCCGAACCCTTGCCCACGTCGCCATAGCCGGCCACGCAGGCAACCTTGCCGGCGATCATCACGTCGGTGGCGCGCTTGATGCCGTCCACCAGCGACTCGCGGCAGCCGTACAGGTTGTCGAACTTGCTCTTGGTCACCGAATCGTTCACGTTGATGGCGCGGAACAGCAGCGTGCCCTTGGCGCTCATCTCGTTGAGGCGGTGCACGCCGGTGGTGGTTTCCTCGGTCACGCCGATGATCTCGGCCGACTTGCGGGTGTACCAGGTCGGGTCCACGGCCAGTTTGGCCTTGATCGCGGCGAACAGCAGGGTTTCCTCTTCGCTGGTCGGGTTGGCGACGACCGAGATGTCCTTTTCGGCGCGCTGGCCCAGGTGCATCAGCAACGTGGCGTCGCCGCCGTCGTCGAGGATCATGTTCGGGCCTTCGCCAGGGGTTCCCTTGGCGCCGAAGTCGAAGATCGAATGCGTGTAGTCCCAGTAGTCCTTCAGCGACTCGCCCTTGATGGCGAACACCGGTGTGCCTGCGGCGGCGATGGCCGCGGCGGCATGGTCCTGCGTCGAGAAGATGTTGCACGAAGCCCAGCGCACCTGGGCGCCGAGGGCTTGCAGGGTTTCGATCAGCACGGCGGTCTGGATCGTCATGTGCAGCGAGCCGGTGATGCGTGCGCCTTTCAAGGGCTGGGCCGCGGCGAATTCCTCGCGGATGGCCATCAGGCCGGGCATCTCGGTTTCGGCGATGCGGATTTCGCGCTGGCCCCAGGCGGCCAGGGACAGGTCGGCGATGGCCTGGTCGGCCGTGGAAATGGGTTTGAGGACTGCGTTCATGGTGGCTCCAAAACAGGTTGGTACAGCCACTGCCAGCGCATGGGACGAGCGTAATGTGGTTGGCTCACCTCACGCGCGGGCAGTGGGTGAGCGCCGTTATCACTTGATGGACGGTTTTCCGAGCCTCACACCGTGACCCGATGTCTCAACGGGCCAGGGGCTGCAGCGCTCCTCGGAATCGGGTGATTATACAAACCACCCGAAGGTCGGCGCGTCACAACCCCCGCTGGATGATGATCCTCTGGATGTCCGAAGTCCCCTCGTAGATCTGGCAGACCCGCACGTCGCGGTAGATCCGCTCGACAGGAAAGTCGCTCACGATGCCGTAGCCGCCGAGCGTCTGGATCGCCGCGCTGCACACGCGCTCGGCCATCTCGCTGGCGAACAGCTTGGCCATGGCCGCCTCCTGCAGGCAGGGCCGGCCGGCATCACGCAGGGCGGCGGCGTGCCAGACGAGCTGGCGTGCGGCCTCGATTTGCGTGACGCATTCGGCCAGGCGGAACCCCACGGCCTGGTGGTTGAAGATCGGCTGGCCGAAGCTTTGCCGGTCCTTCGCATAGGCCAGCGCCACCTCGAAGGCGCTGCGGGCCATGCCGATGCTTTGCGCGGCGATGCCGATGCGCCCGCCCTCCAAGGCGCCGAGCGCGATGCGGTAGCCCTCGCCCTCCTGGCCGATCAGATTCTCCACCGGGATGCGGCAGTCGTCGAAATTGATCTGCGCCGTGTCGCTGCTGTGCTGTCCGAGCTTGTCTTCGAGCCGCGCCACGTGGTAGCCGGGCGTGCTGGTCGGCACGATGAAGGCGCTCATGCCCTTCTTGCCCGCGGCCCTGTCGGTCACGGCAATGACGATGGCCACCTGGCCATTCTTGCCACTGGTGATGAACTGCTTCACGCCGTTGAGCACATAGGCGTCGCCGTCGCGCACGGCGGTGGTGCGCAGCGCCGAGGCATCGCTGCCGACCTGCGGCTCGGTGAGGCAGAACGCGCCGAGCATGCGGCCCTGGGCCAGCGGCACCAGCCACTTCTGCTTCTGCGCGGTGTTGCCGTAGAGCAGCAGGATGGCGTTGACCGGGCAGTTGGTCACGCTGATGGCGGTGCTGGTGCCGCCATCGCCAGCGGCGATTTCCTCGAGCACCAGCGCCAGACTCAAGTAGTCCAGGCCGGCGCCGCCGAACTCCTCCGGCACGCAGATGCCATAGGCGCCGAGTTCGGCCAGTCCCTCATGCTCGGCCTTGGGGAAATGATGTTGCTTGTCCCAGCGGCCGGCGTTGGGCCAGAGCTGCTCCTGCGCGAACACGCGCACGGCATCGCGGATCATTTCCTGGTCGGGGGTCAGCAGCATGGTGGGCTTCTCGATTGACGTTGACGTAAACGTCAATTATGACCGCCACCCAAGACAGTCTGTACCGGGACTTACCAACCCTCGTAGCGTCGGCCGTCGTGGTGCAGGAACCGGCCGCGCTCCCCGGGCGTGGCCGCGGCCAGCGTGCGGCGCATGGCCGATACGCTGGCGGCCACCGTCAGCGGCGCGCCCGGGCCGCCCATGTCGGTCTGCACCCAGCCCGGGCACAGGGCGATCAGTGTGGCGCGCGGATAGTCCTGCTGGGCCGAGGCGACCGCCATGTTCAGCGCCGCCTTGCTCACGCGGTAGGTCCAGGCGTTGCTGGCGGCCACGCCGGCGATCTGCCCCATGCCGCTGGTGATGAACGCGAAGACGCCCGCCGCTTCTTCCACCAGCGGCGCCACCTGCGGCAACGCCTGCATCGCGCCCAGCACGTTGGTGTGCATCACGCGGTCGAAGTCCTCGCGCGTGGGAGGCGCGGTGGCGTCGCCTTCGGAAAACAGGCCGGCCACGTAGACCGCCGTGTGGATTTTTTCGCCGTCGAGTTGCCAGGCCAGGCCGCTGACACTGGTCGGCTCGGCCACGTCGAGCCGCAAGGCCTCGGCACCGAGCGCCTTGAGCCGCGCGAGGCCGTCGGCGCCGCGCGCGGTGGCGATCACGCGGTCGCCGGCGTCGAGATACTGGCGCACGAATTCGAGGCCGATGCCGCGCGAAGCGCCCAGGATGAGGATGTTGGCCATGGCGATGTCCGGAAGAAAAACCGCATGCTAGCGCCAGCTAGGCCGCGGCCGCGGCCTCCGGCGTCATGATGGCCTCGCACAGCCGTTCCGTGGCCGCCGAGGTGCCGCCTTCCAGCGTGGCCAGTGCCAGCGTCAGGCAGCCGTGCACGCCCGTGCCCGACAGCGGCACGAAGCGCACCTGTTCGGATTGGAAATGCCGGATCACGCCCGGCATCAACGCCACGCCCACGCCGCTGCCGACCAGACCGACCATGGTGAACGCCTGGGTGGCTTCCTGTACCACGCGCGGCACGAAGCCCGCGGCGCGGCAGGCGTCGAACAACGTGCCGCGCAGCCGCGGCACCTGCGTGCGGGAGAACATCACGAAGGACTCGTCCGCCAGTTCGGCCAACTCGATGTTCTGCCGCTCGGCCAGGCGGTGGCCGCGCGGCAGCACGGCGATGATGTCGTCCTTCTCCACCTCGATGATGCGAAAGCCGTCCACGTCGTCGGCCGGCAGGCGGATCACGCCCACATCCATGCGCCCCTCGCGCATGGCCTGCAGCAGCGTGATGGTCACGCCCTCGGACACCTCCAGCCGCACGCCCGGATGCCGGGCCATGAAGCCGGGCAGCCGCCGCGGCAGCAGCTGGTAGATCGCCGAACCGACGAAGCCCAGCCGCACCACGCCGAGTTCGCCCAACGCCGCCAGCCGCGCGTTCTGCCGGGCGCGCTCCGCGTGCAACAGGCAGCGGCGCGCCTCGTCCAGCAACTCGGTGCCGGCGGCGGTCAGGCTCACGCCGCGGGTGCCGCGCAGCAGCAAAGGCACGCCCACCGACTCCTCGAGCTTGCGGATCGAGATGGACAGCGCGGGCTGGGCGATGAAGGAGCGCTCGGCCGCTTCGGAGAAGCTGCCGGCCTCCACCACCGCGACGAAATGCTCGAGTTGGCGCAAACCGAAATGCAGTGCCATGCGTGACCTCCAGAAGCAAAGGGGCGCGCGGGCGGCGCGCAGATACATATTTAAAAATTATACATATCCATCAAATTCATATATTTGATTGATACGCCATCGCTTTGTAATCTTCCCCACATGGAAAGCAATCAATCCCCCGACGCAGCACTTCGTGGCGTACGCATCGTCGATCTGACCACGGTCGTCTTCGGCCCATATGCCACCCAGACGCTCGCCGACTACGGCGCCGATGTGATCAAGATCGAGACGCCGGCCGGCGACGGCACCCGCTTCAACGGACCGGCGGCACAGCATGGCATGTCGTCGATGTTCCTCGGCTCCAACCGCAACAAGCGCAGCGTGGTGCTCGACCTGAAACAGCCCGAAGGCCGCCAGGCGCTGCACGCGCTGTGCGACACGGCGGACGTGTTCGTGCACAATATCCGGCCGCAGAAGCTGGCTCGTCTCGGCCTGTCGGCGGCGGCGCTGCGGGCGCGCAATCCTCGCCTGGTATTCGCCGCGCTGCATGGCTTCGGCGAAGGCGGCCCCTATGCGGGCAAGCCGGCCTACGACGACACCATCCAGGCGCTCAGCGGTGCGGCCGACCTGGTCCGCCGGCAGTCGGGCACGCCCGGCTACCTGCCCACCGTGATGGCCGACAAGGTTGCGGCCCAGATGGCTGTGCACGCCATCATGGCCGCGTTGTTCCAGCGCGAGCGCACCGGCCTGGGCCAGGAGGTGGAGGTGCCGATGTTCGAGTCCGTCACCGCCTTTCTGCTGGTCGAGCATTTCTTCGCGCGGCAGTTGCAGGAAGGACCCGCACCGGACCGCGCCACCGAGCAGGAACTGGGCTATCCGCGCTCGCTCGCGGCCTGGCGCCGCCCGTACCGCGCGGCCGACGGTTATGTCTGCATCATGCCCTACACCGACGAGAACTGGCATCGCTTCTTCACCGCGGTCGAGCGGCCGGACCTGCTGGCCGACCCGCGCTTCCTCAGCCACGCCAGCCGTTCGCGCCACGTGGCCGAACTGCTCGCTTGCGTCGGCGACATCGTCACCGGGCGCACCACGGCGGACTGGCTGGCGCTGTGCAAGGCCATGGACATCCCGTGCGCGCGGCTCAACCGGCTGGACGAGCTGGAGGAGGACCCGCATCTGCGCGCCGTCGACTTCTTCCAGTCCTTGCCGCTGGGCGCCGATACGCAGTTGCGCTTCCCCCGTTTCCCGCTGCGACTGAGTGCCAGCCAAGTGGCGCCCGCCGCGCCGCCACGGCTCGGCGAGCACACCGCCGAAGTACTGGCCGGCCTGGGCCTGCCCGACTGCGTGCTCGGCCCGGTGCTGGCCACGGCCATGGCCGCCGCCACGCCACCCGCGGCGCCGGCCCCCGGCGCGGCCACGCCCTGAGCCGGCTGCCGTACGTCCATCTTCACCACAGGAGTGTTCCCCATGTTGTCCCACCAGGTTTGCGCCCACCGCCCCGCGGCCCAGCGCACCCGCCCTACCGGAGACCCGCAATGGCTCTGATCGAAACCACATTGGCCACGAACGCACCGGCCTTCGCCCGCAGCCGCGCCGCGATGCTGGCGCAATTGGCCCGGCTGCGCGAAATCGAACGCACCACCCGCGAGGCCTCCGATGCGGCCGGCCCGCGCTTTCGCAAACGCGGCCAACTGCTGCCCTCCGAGCGCCTGGCGCTGCTGCTGGACCGCGGCCGGCCCTTCCTGCCCCTGAGCACGCTGGCCGGCTACGGCCTGGGCAGCCCGCGTCCGGACGGCCGCGCCATCGCCGGCGGCGGCCTCATCGCCGGCATCGGCTGGGTCTCGGGCGCACGCTGCATGGTGTGCGTGTCGGACTCGGGCATCGACGCGGGCGCGTTCCAGCCGCGTGGGCTCGAAAAGCTGCTGCGCATCCAGGAAATCGCGCTCGAAAACAAGCTGCCCTTCGTCCAACTGGTGGAAAGCGCTGGCGCCAACCTGCTGAACTACCGCGTGGAGAACTTCGTGCTCGGCGGCCAGAAGTTCCGCAACCTGGCCCGGCTGTCCGCGGCGGGGCTGCCGGTGGTGACCGTGACGCACGGCCCCTCGACGGCCGGCGGCGCCTACCAGACCGGCCTGTCCGACTACATCGTGATGGTGCGCGGACGCTCCCGCGCCTTCCTGGCCGGCCCGTCGCTGCTCAAGGCCGCCACCGGCGAGGTCGCGACCGAGGAGGAACTCGGCGGCGCGGAAATGCACGCACGCGTATCCGGACTGGCCGACTACCTGGCCGAAGACGACCGCGATGCGTTGCGCATCGCCCGCGAGATCGTGGGCTCGCTCGACTGGAACCGGCATCAGCGCACCATCAGCCGCGGTGAGATCGTGCCGCCGCGCTACGACGCCGAGGAGCTGCTGGGCGTGATGCCCGAGGATCACCGCCGGCCGGTGGACATGCGCGAGGTCATCGCCCGCATCGTCGACGGCTCGGACTTCCGCGAATTCGGCGCACTCTACGGCGCGGCCACGGTCTGCGGGCACGCACGCATCGAAGGCTTCGCCGTCGGCGTGATCACCAACAACGGCCCGATCGAGCCCGCCGGCGCCGCCAAGGCCACGCACTTCATCCAGGCCTGCTGCCAGTCGGGCACGCCGCTGCTGTACCTGAACAACATCACCGGCTTCATGGTGGGCCGCGCTTTCGAGGAGGGCGGCAGCATCAAACACGGCGCCAAGATGATCCAGGCCATCACCAACGCCACCGTGCCGCAGATCACGCTGTACTGCGGCGCCTCCTTCGGCGCGGGCAACTATGCGATGTGCGGGCGCGGTTTCCTGCCGCGGTTCTGCTTCTCCTGGCCCAACGCCAAGACCGCGGTGATGGGCGCCGAGCAGGCGGCGCAGACCATGGTCAACGTCCAGCGCACGACGCTGCAGCGCAAGCACGGCACCGTCGACGAAGCCCGGCTCGAAGCCCTGGACGCGCAGGTGCGGGCCAACTTCGAGCGGCAGATGGACGTGTTCGCCACCAGCGCGCTGCTGCTGGACGACGGCGTCATCGATCCCCGCGACACCCGCGCGGTGCTCGCGCTCGCCCTGGATGTCTGTGCCGACGCGGCGCAGCGCCAGCCCCATCCCATCCAATTCGGCGTGGCAAGACCGTGAACACTTCATCGACAACCCCCTCGGGCGCACCGGCCGTGCGCTCCATCCGCAACCTGCTGGTGGCCAACCGTGGCGAGATCGCGCTGCGCATCATGCGCACGGCGCGCGCCATGGGCATCCAGACGGTCGCCGTCTACTCGACGGCGGACCGCGACGCGGCGCACGTGGCCTATGCCGACCAGGCCGTGTGCATCGGCGGCGCGGCCCCCTCGGCGTCGTACCTCGACATCAGCGCCCTGCTGCGCGCTGCCGCGGCCACCGGTGCCGATGCCGTGCATCCGGGCTACGGCTTCCTTTCGGAAAACGCGGCCTTCGCCGAGGCCTGCACGCAGGCCGGGCTGGTCTTCGTCGGTCCATCGCCGCGCGCCATCGACGCCATGGGCGACAAGGCGCGGGCCAAGCGCTTCATGCGCGAGGCCGGACTGCCCTGCATCCCGGGCTACGACGGCGACGACCAGAGTGCCGCCACGCTGGCCGCGGAGGCCGAGCGCATCGGCTACCCCGCGCTGGTGAAGGCCACCGCCGGCGGCGGCGGGCGCGGCATGCGGGTGGTCGAGTCGGCGCGCGACTTCGGGCCGGCACTGGAGTCGGCGCGCTCGGAGGCCCGCAATGCCTTCGGCGACGAACGCATGCTGATCGAACGCGTGGTGCGCGAGCCGCGCCACATTGAGATCCAGGTGCTGGTCGACCGTTACGGCCAGGGCGTGCATTTCGGCGAACGCGACTGCTCGGTCCAGCGCCGCCACCAGAAGGTCATCGAGGAAGCGCCGGCACCGGGCCTGCCCGCCGGGCTGCGCGATCGGCTCGGCGAGGCCGCCGTGTCCGCGGCGGTCAAGCTGGGCTACGAAGGCGTGGGCACCTTCGAGTTCCTGGTCGAGGGTGGCGAACGGTTCTACTTCATGGAGATGAACACCCGGCTGCAGGTGGAGCATCCGGTGACCGAGGCCATCGCCGGGGTCGACCTGGTGGCCTGGCAGCTGCGGGTGGCCATGGGCGAGCCCCTGGGCATCACCCAGGCCGACATCGGCTTCACGGGCCACGCCATCGAGGTGCGCCTGTGCGCGGAAGACGAGACACGCGGCTTCATGCCGCAGAGCGGCCGCATCGACCTGTTCCGCGCGCCGGCCGGCATCCGCGTGGAGCATGCCGTGGCCTCGGGCATGGAGATCCCGCCCTACTACGACTCGATGTTCGCCAAGCTGATCGCGCACGGCCGCGACCGCGAGGAAGCCCGGCGCAAGCTGGTCAAGGCCCTGGCCGAGACCGTCGTGTTCGGCGTGAAGACCAACCGGCAATCGCTGGTCCGCTTCCTGGAGCATCCCGACTTCGCCGCCGGTGGCGTCGACACCGGTTTCCTGCAGCGCCACCAGGCGGCGCTCGCGGTGCCAGCCGCCCCACCGCTGGCGCTGGCGCTGGCCGCGCTGGTGCTGTGCCAGGCCGGTGCCGCTAACCCAAGCCGCGCCGCGCCGTCGACCCTGCTGCTGCGTGACGACGCCGGCGCCACCCACGAGGTGCGCGTATCGGGCGGCGAACACGGCAGCTTCCAGGTGGTGAGCGGCGAGCACGAGCACACGCTGGCGCTGCGCTTGCGCGAAGCGCCGCAGGCCGTCTTCACCTATGCGGGCGTGGACCGTCCACTGCTGTGGCAGGTGGTGGAGGGCCGCGTGCACGTGCAGTGGGCCGGACTGGCCGCGTCCTTCACCGACGTCACCCACGCCCCCGCCGCACCCGCCGGCGATGCGGCCGCGGACGGCCGCGTGCGTGCGCTGTCCAACGGGCGCGTCGCCTCGGTCCTGGTGGCACCGGGTGCGGTGGTCGAGGCCGGCGCACCCCTGCTCACCGTGGAGGCCATGAAGATGGAACACATGCACGTGGCCGCCGCCAATGGCGTGGTGCGCGCGGTGCTGGTGGCCGTGGGCGACTCCGTGGCGACGGGGCGCGTGCTGGTCGAAATGGAGCCGGCGCCCTGAGCGGCCCGGCATCGGCCGATTTTTCCGAAGGACCCAAGATGAACGAACTACTGACCGAGGACCGCGCCGACGGCGTGCGCATCCTCACACTCAACCGGCCTGCCAAGCACAACGCGCTGAACACGGCGCTGACCCGCGCATTGCTGGAGGCCTTGCATAGCGCGAACCACGACGGCGAATGCCGCGCCATCGTGCTGGCGGGCGCGGGCCGCAGCTTCTGCGCCGGTGCCGACACCAGCGAATTCAGCGCGCTCGCGGCCGACGACCCCCAGCTCGCACTGGACCGCGCCGACCTGACGACCCGGCTGCATGCAGCGTTCACGGCCATCGACAAGCCGGTGGTGGCCGCGGTGCAGGGCAATGCCCTCGGCGGCGGCGCCGGCCTGGCGCTGGCCTGCGACCTGATGGTGGCGGCCGAGAACATGCGCCTGGGTTATCCGGAACTGCGCCACGGCATCGTGGCTGCGGTGGTGATGGCCAACCTGGTGCGCCAGCTCGGGCGCAAGCAGGCGTTCGCGCTGCTCGCCACCGAGCGCACGCTGCAGGGAACGGAGGCCGCGCGCCTCGGGCTGGCGTTGGAAGCCGTGCCCGCGGAGCAGGTCGTGGAGGCCGCCGTCGTTGTGGCGTCCGGCATGGCCGCCTGGTCGCCGCTGGCGATGGCCACCACCAAACGGCTCTTCTACCGCGTCTGCGACCTGCCGCTGGCCGAGGCGCTGCAGGCCGGCCGCGACACCAACATGCTCATGCGCAGCTTTCGCAAGGCGCAGCCCGCCACGCACTGAAAGGACCGCCATGTCGAACCCCATCCATGCGGACGCCGCCACGGGCGCCGCCCCGCGCCCGCGCGACGTCGTACTCTGTGAATGCTTCGCGCGGGACGGCCTGCAGCACGAACCGGCCTTCATCCCGACACCGCAAAAGGCCGCGCTGATCGACCGCTTCGCCGCCATCGGTTTCGAGCGGGTGGAGGCCACCTCCTATTCGAACCCGAGCCTGGTGCCGCAGTTCCAGGACGCCAGCGCGCTGCTGCAGCAACTGCCTCGGCGCGCCGGCGCCTATTACAAGGCCACCTGCGCCAACCCGCGCGCCGTGGAGCGCGCCACGGCCGACCGCCAGCTCGGCTTCGGCGCCAACGAGATCAGCTTCCTCGTCTCGGCCTCGGAATCGCATTCGCAACGCAACCTCAAGCGCAGCCGTGCGGCGCAGTGGGACAACGTACGCCAGATGCGCGAACTCGCCGGCGACGGCTTTCGCATCGTCGGCACCGTCTCGGTGGCCTTCGGCTGCCCCTTCGAGGGCCGTGTCGATCCGCAGCAGGTCGTGCGGGACGTGGAGGCCTTTGCCCGCCTGGGCGTGACCATGGTGGCACTCGGCGACACCACCGGCATGGCGACACCGCGCGCCATCCATGCGCTGGTCGGCCAGATCGCCGCCGAGGTGCCGGGGGTGACGCTGGTGGCGCACTTCCACGACTCGCGCGGCACCGGCCTGGTCAATTGCCTGGCGGCCTACGAGGCCGGCGTGCGCCACTTCGATGCGGCCTTCGGCGGCGTGGGCGGCCACCCGGCCACCATCACCTACGGCGGAGGCTACACCGGCAACGTCTGCACCGAAGACCTGGTCAACCTGTTCGAGGCCCAGGGTGTGCGCACCGGCATCGACCTGGACAGCCTGCTGGAGACCGCCGAGCTCTGCGAGAAGGCGCTGAACCGCCCCTTGCTCGGCCATGTCACGCGCACCGGCCTGAGCCCACTCATCGGACACGCCAGCGCGCCCGAGACGGTGCGCTGAGCCCCTTCTTCCATCTCTTCAGAAAGACGCCATGGGCACCACCACCGCCGTTCTCCTGTCCACCCTCGGCCGCAAGGCGCCCCGCGCGGCGGCCCGCTGGAACGTCGCCGATGTCGAGGCACTGTTCGCGCTGCCGTTCATGGAACTGCTGCGGCGCGCCCAGCAGGTCCACCACGAGCATTTCGATGCCAACGAAGTGCAGCTGTCGACGCTGCTGTCGATCAAGACCGGCGGCTGCGAGGAGGATTGCGGCTATTGCCCGCAGTCCGCGCACCATCCCACGGGGTTGAAGGCCGGCAAGCTGATGGCGCTGCCCGAGGTGGTGGCGGCCGCGCAGGCGGCCAAGGACAGCGGCGCCACGCGGTTCTGCATGGGCGCGGCCTGGCGCAGTCCGAAGGCGCGCGACATGGAGAAGGTGGCCGAGATGGTGCGCGAGGTGCGGGGCCTGGGCCTGGAGACCTGCGTGACGCTGGGCATGCTTGACGCGCAACAGGCCCGCAGCCTGAAGGAGGCGGGTCTCGACTACTACAACCACAACCTGGACAGCGCGCCCGATTTCTACGGCAACATCATCGGCACGCGCACCTACCTGGAGCGGCTGGACACGCTGGAGCACGTGCGCGATGCCGGCCTGAACGTGTGCTGCGGCGGCATCGTCGGCATGGGCGAAAGCCGCGCGCAGCGCGCGGCCCTGGTCGCCCAGCTGGCCAACCTCACGCCCTGGCCCGAGTCGGTGCCGATCAACAACCTGGTGCCCGTGCCCGGCACGCCGCTGGCCGACGCCGCGCCGATCGATCCCTTCGAGTTCGTGCGCACCATCGCCGTCGCGCGCATCACCATGCCGACGGCCATGGTGCGCCTGTCGGCGGGGCGCGAGCAGATGGACGACGCGCTGCAGGCCCTGTGCTTCGCCGCCGGCGCCAATTCGATCTTCTACGGCGACAAGCTGCTGACCACGGACAACCCCCAGGCCGAACGCGACCGGGCCTTGTTCGCCCGGCTGGGGCTGAAGGCACGGGCGGCGCAATGAAAGCCCCGCCGAGGCCGGCGTCCCGCACGCTGGGCCGCCTCCTGGTCGACGATGCGTTCCGCGCCGACCCCTACGCCACCTACACCGAGCTGCGCGAGGCCGGTCCGCTGCACTGGAGCGAAGAGTTCTTCGGCGGCGCATGGCTGCTCACGCGGCACGCCGACGTGGACATGGTACTGCGCGACACGGTGCGGTTCTCCGCACAGCGCACCGGCGGATGGGTGATGCAAAGCCCGGCGGCGCGCACGGAACTGCGGGACTTCCAGGCCCTCTTCGCGCGGGCGCTGCTGTTCCTCGATGCACCGGACCACGGCCGTATCCGCGGCGTGCTCAACGCAGGCTTTCGCGCCGACCAGCTGCTCGCGCGCGCACCGGCCATCGCCCAACGCGTGGACGCCCTGCTCGATGCCGTGGATGCCGGCGCGGGTTTCGATTTCATCGACGCCGTGGCCCGCCCACTGCCGGTCGAAGTGATGGCGATGCTGATGGGCATCCCGTCCACCGACCTGCTCGACTTCACGGACTGGTCGGAGGATCTCGCCACGTTCATCGGTGCCCCGGCGCCATCGCTGGCACAGGCGCGCAGCGCACGCACCAGCTTGCTGGAGATGAGCGCCTACTTCCGTCGCGTCGTGGCCGAGCGCCGTCACGCGGAGGGCGACGACCTGCCCAGCCAGCTGCTGCGTGCGCAAGCCAGCGGCGCCATCCACGGCGGCGCGGAACTGCTGTCGCAGTGCGCGATGCTGCTGTTCGCCGGGCATGAGACCACGCGCAATCTGCTGGGCAACGGCCTGCGCGCGCTGCTCGCCGACGGCGCCGCCTGGCGGCGGCTGCGCGAGGAGCCCGGCCTGCTCCCGGGCGCCGTGCGCGAACTGCTGCGCTTCGACAGCCCGGTGCAATACACCGGCCGCCGTGTGGCCGCCGACCTGATGCTGCACGGCCAGCCCTTGCGCCGGGGCGAACTGGTCATCGCGCTCATCGGCTCGGCCAACCGCGATCCGGCGCGGTACGCGAGCCCCGATCGGCTGGACCTGGCGCGCCGAGGCGGCGGCCTGCTGTCGTTCGGCGCCGGCCCCCACGTGTGCATCGGTGCCGGCCTGGCGCTCATGGAGGCCGAGATCGTGTTCGACCGGCTGTTGCGGCGGTATCCCGACCTGGAACTTGCCGAAGGTGCTGCGCGCTGGAACGGCAACGCGGTGTACCGCGGCCTGGACGCGTTGCCGGTGCGCTGCAGCGCGCCCCCGGTGACCACCGGTCCTCACCCCGCCACGCCCGCGGCCCAGGCGCCCGCACGCCGGTCGGTGCCCGGCGCCGATCCAGAGGGCGCCAACGCGGGGTGGCAGCGGCGCAGCCTGCGCAGCGTCTGGCACCCCTGCACCCAGATGCAACGCGCAGCGGCCCTGCCCCCGCTGCCGATCGCGCGTGGTGAGGGCCCGTGGCTGTTCGACCACGAACGCCGGCGCTACTTCGATGCCACCAGTTCCTGGTGGGTCAACCTGTTCGGCCACGCCGACGCGCGCATCAACGCGGCGCTGAAGGATCAGCTCGACCGCCTGCCGCATGTGATGCTGGCCGGGTGCACGCATGCGCCGGCCGTGGAGCTCGCCGAGCGCCTCTCGGCACTGACCGGCGGCGTGCTCGGCCACTGCTTCTTCGCCAGCGATGGAGCCTCGGCGGTGGAGATCGCGCTGAAGATGAGCTTTCACCACTGGCGCAAGCGCGGGCATCCCGAAAAGCGCGAATTCGTCTGCCTGCGCCGCGGCTACCACGGGGAGACGCTGGGCGCGCTGGCCGTCACCGATGTGCCGGTGTTCCGCGACGCCTACGATCCGCTGCTGATGCGGGTGCACCAGGTCATGTCGCCCGATGCGCGGCAGGCGCAGCCGGGCGAGTCGGCCGCCGGCGTGGCCAACCGCGCCGCCGCCGAACTGGAGGCCCTCTTCGCGTCGCGCCACGCGCACATCGCGGCGCTGATCGTCGAACCGCTGGTGCAATGCGCCTCGGGCATGGCCATGCACGACACGGCCTACCTGCGGCGGGTACGCACCTTGTGCGACCGCTACGGCGTGAGCCTCATCGCCGACGAGATCGCCGTCGGCTGTGGCCGCACCGGCAGCTTCTTCGCCTGCGAGCAGGCCGGTATCTGGCCCGACTTCCTGTGTCTGTCCAAGGGCATCAGTGGCGGCGTGTTGCCGCTGTCGCTGGTGATGACGCGCGACACGGTGTACGCGGCCTTCCTGGCCGAGGACGTGGCACACGGCTTCCTGCATTCCCACTCGTACACCGGCAACGCCATGGCCTGCCGCGCGGCGCTGGCGGTGCTCGACCGCTTCGTGGAGGACGACGTGCTGCGGCGCAATGCGCACCGCGCCGCGGCCCTGAGCGCAGCGCTGGCACCGTTGCGCGCGGACCCGCGGGTCCGCCATTTCCGCCAGCACGGAATGATCTGGGCTTTCGACGTGCGCGCGGACTGGGCAGGCGAACGCTTCGCCGAACGCTTCCACCACGCCGGGCGCGAACGCGAACTGCTGATCCGCCCGATCGGGCACACCGTCTACCTGATGCCGCCCTATCTGCTCGACGACACGCTGGCGCAGTGGCTGGCGGGGCGGGTGATGCAGACCCTCGATGCCGTGGCCCACAAGGAGAACACCCATGCTGATCCAACACCTGAGCCGGCGACTGCGTGAGCTGGACACCCAGAGCCTGCGCCGGCAGCGGCGCATCGCGCAATCACCCTGCGCGCCCCACCGGCAGACGGGCGCCGCGCATGCGCCGGCCCGTCCCATGCTGTCCTTCTGCAGCAACGACTATCTCGGCTTGGCCAATCACCCGGCGCTGGTCGACGCGCTGGCCGAAGGCGCGCGCCGCTTCGGCGCGGGCAGCGGCGCCTCGCACCTGGTCAGCGGCCACTCGCTCGCGCATGAGCAGATGGAAGAAGCGCTGGCCGGCTGGCTGTCGC
Organism: Rhodoferax koreense; assembly: GCF_001955695.1. NCBI lineage: Bacteria > Pseudomonadati > Pseudomonadota > Betaproteobacteria > Burkholderiales > Comamonadaceae > Rhodoferax > Rhodoferax koreensis. The sequence goes on from NZ_CP019236.1 coordinate 5,012,652, forward strand.
CCCACATCCCCGGGGCCCGCACGCTGAGCTTCGCCACCGGCTACCTGGCCAATCTGGCGCTGCTCACCGCGCTGGGCGACGGCCAGGCCTCGATCTTCGCGGACAAGCTCAACCACGCTTCGCTGATCGATGGAGCCCTGCTCGCCAAGGCGTCGCTGCAGCGCTACCCGCATGGCCGGCTCGACCTTTTGGCAGGCCAGCTGGCGCAGTGCCGCACGCCGATCAAGCTGATCGTGACGGACGCGGTGTTCAGCATGGATGGCGACCTGGCCGACCTGCCGGAACTGCTGGCGCTGGCCGAGGCGCACGATGCCTGGCTGGTGGTCGACGATGCCCACGGTTTCGGTGTGCTGGGCGAACACGGCGGCGGCAGCCTGGCGCATTTCGGCCTGCGCAGCGAACGCCTGGTCTACATGGGCACGCTCGGCAAGGCCGCGGGCCTGGCTGGCGCCTTCGTGGCGGCGCATCCGGTGGTGATCGACTGGCTGGTGCAGGCCGCTCGCCCCTACATCTACACCACGGCGGCGATGCCGGCGATCGCACATGCGGTGTGTACCAGCCTGCAGCTGATCGCCGGCCCCGAAGGCGACGCCCGGCGTGCCCGGCTGCGGCGCTGGACCGCGATCCTGCGCGCGGAGTTGGGCGCGCTGACGCGGGAGACGCCGCGGCTGGGATGGCGCCTGGCGGCGTCGGACACGCCGATCCAGCCATTGGTGGTCGGCAGCAACAACATGGCGCTGGCACTGGCGGCCTCTCTGGAGCGGCAGGGCCTGTGGGTGCCTGCGATCCGGCCACCCACCGTGCCCGCGAACACCGCCCGCTTGCGCATCACGCTCAGCGCCGCGCACGCTGAAGAGGACGTGCGGGCCCTGACCAGCGGTCTGGCGCTGGCCGCAGGGAGACCGTCGTGAACGGCTGCGCGCGCGAACGCGGCCGGGCGGACGCCCTGCGCGGGTGTTTCGTCACCGGCACCGATACCGACGTGGGCAAGACACGCGTCAGCGCGGCTTTGCTGCACTGGCTGGCCACGCAGGGCTGGCGCGGCGCCGGCTACAAGCCGGTGGCCGCAGGCATGGAATGGCTGGACGGCACCTGGATCAACCCAGACGTGCGCGCCCTGCGCCACGCCAGCGGCGTGCCGTTGACCGATGCCGAGGTCGGCCCGTGCCAGTTCGCGGCGGCCTGCGCGCCGCACATCGCGGCGGCGCTGGAAGGCCGGCGCATCGCGCGCGCCGCGCTACTGGCCGGCGCCCACCGGCTGGCCGCCCGTGCCGACCGGCTGGTGATCGAAGGCGCTGGCGGCTTCCGCGTGCCGCTGGGCGAGGATTTCGACGGTGGCGATCTCGCTGCGGACCTGGGCCTGCCGGTCGTGCTGGTGGTCGGCCTTCGGCTGGGTTGCCTCAACCATGCGCTGCTGAGCGCCGAGGCGGTGGCCGCGCGCGGCCTGCGACTGGCCGGCTGGATCGGGAACACCATCGACCCCGCCATGCCGCACGCTGGCGACAACCTCGGCTTCCTGTTCGAGGCGATGGAGCGCCACGGCGCGCCATGCCTGGGCGTGGTGCCCCGGCTCGACAGCGCAGCGCCCGCCGATCTGCTCGTCTGGCTGGATGAGCCGGCACTGCGGACAGTGTTCGAGATGGCAGCTTCGCCGCTGCCCGCCATGCCCGAAACAAGGGTTTCTACTCCCCCTGAAATTTACAATCAATCATGATTGAATGTTAATATAACTGTCATTATGAAGACCCATCATCTCCACCCCGCTCCGCCGGCCGCGCCGGCGGTTGCCGGCCCTCCGCTGCTCACGGTCAGGGACGTCTGCGTGCGCTTCGGCAGCATCGTGGCCCTGGACGGCGTGTCGTTCGACGTGCACGCCGGCCACGTGACCGGGCTGATCGGCCCCAATGGCGCCGGCAAGACCACGCTCTTCAACTGCCTGTCGCGCCTGTACGCCTGGCAGTCGGGCGACATCAGCTTCAACGGGCAGTCGCTGCGCTCGGTGCCCACCCACCGCATCGCCGGCCTGGGCATCGCACGCACCTTCCAGAACCTCGCGCTGTTCGATTCCATGACGGTGCTGGAGAACGTGAAGATCGGCGGCCACTGCACGACCTCCAGCGGCTTCGCGGCCAACGCGCTGCGCCTGCCGCACGTGCGCCGGGAGGAACTCGAGCTGACAGAGCGCGCCACCGAGCTCATCGGCTTCCTGGAACTGAACGACGTGATGCACGCACCGGCCGGTCAGTTGCCCTTCGGTACCCGCAAGCGCATCGAACTGGCGCGCGCACTGATGAACAAGCCGCGCCTGCTGCTGCTGGACGAACCGGCCGCGGGGCTGAACCACGAGGAGGTCGACGCACTCGGCCGCGTCATCCTGAACATCCGCCAGGGCCTGGGTGTGACGGTGCTGCTGGTCGAACACCACATGGGACTGGTGATGGGCGTTTCGGACGCGGTGGTCGCGCTCGACTTCGGGCGCCGCCTCGCCGCCGGGACACCGCAGGAGGTGCAACGGCACCCGGATGTGATTGCAGCCTACTTGGGGAGCACGCCATGAGCGACCATCTTTTGACCGTGAAGGGCCTGTCGGCCTTCTATGGACCTTTCCAGGTGCTTCACGACGTGGACTTCCGCCTGCGCAAGGGCGAGATCACCACGCTGCTCGGCGCCAACGGCGCCGGCAAGACCAGCACCCTGCGCGCGCTGTCGCAGATGATCCGCACCGAGGGCAGCATCCAGTTCGAGGGCGAACCGATGGACGGGAGCAGCCCCGAGTCCGTGGCACGCCGGGGCATCGCCCACGTGCCCGACGGCCGCGGCACCTTTGCCGGCCTGTCGGTGGACGAGAACCTGCGCCTGGGCGCCTACATCCGCCGCGACCGCGCGGCGGTGGCCGAGGACATGGAGAAGATGTACGGCTATTTCCCGCGCTTGAAGGAACGCCGGGCGCAACAGGCCGGCACGCTGTCGGGCGGCGAACAGCAGATGCTGGCCATCTCGCGCGCGCTGATGCTGCGGCCCAAGCTGCTGCTGATGGACGAGCCGTCGTTCGGCCTGGCGCCGATGGTGGTTCGCGAGATCTTCGAACTGATCCGCCGCATCAACCGCACGGAGAAGACCACCATCCTGCTGGTCGAGCAGAACGCGGCGCTGACCCTGGAGTTCGCCACCCACGCCTACCTGATGGAGACCGGCCGCATCGTGCTCGCGGGCCGGGCCGAGGACATCAAGCAGGACGACAACGTGCGCAAGGCCTACCTGGGCTACTGAAGCGCACAAGCACCCATTCACCAAAGAGGACAAGATGGAGACTCTCATCCACCAGACCGTCGCCGGCTTCGCCACCGGCGGCATCTATGCCAGCATGGCGCTGGCCCTGGTCATGATCTACCAGGCCACCGGCAACGTCAATTTCTCGCAGGGCGAGATGGCGATGTTCAGCACCTACATCGCCTGGGCGCTGATCCACGCCGGCATCCCCTACTGGGCGGCCTTCGTGCTGACCGTGGCCTTCGCCTTCGTGCTGGGCGCGGGCGTGCAGCACCTGCTGCTGCGCCCCCTTGGCAACGTGCCGGTGCTGTCGATGGTGACCGTGTTCATCGGCCTGCTCGTCATCTTCAACAGCGTCGCGGGCTGGCTCTTCACCTACACCATCAAGTCCTTCCCGAGCCCGTTCCCGGACCGGCCGCCGTTCGGCCAGACCTATGTCTCGTCGCACGAACTGGGCACCGTCGGCGTCACGCTGGCCGTGCTGTTGCTGCTGTTCTGCTTCTTCCGCTTCACTTCGCTGGGCCTGGCCATGCGCGCGGCAGCGCAGAACCCGGTGTCCAGCCGCCTGGTGGGCATCCGGGTCGGCTGGATGCTCGCGCTCGGTTGGGGCCTGGCCTCGGCCATCGGCGCGGTTGCCGGGATGATGGTCGCACCCGTGCTGTACCTGGACCCCAACATGATGTCCGGCGTGCTGCTCTATGCCTTGGCCGCCGCGCTGGTGGGCGGCATCGACAGCCCGCTGGGCGCGGTGATCGGCGGCCTCATCGTGGGCGTGCTGGAGAACCTGGTCGGCACCTACCTGATCGGCACCGAACTCAAGCTCACCGTCGCGCTGCTGCTGATCGTCGGCGTGCTGGTGATCAGGCCGTCCGGCCTGCTGGGAACGCGACACGTGACAAAGGTCTGAGCCATGATGAACCAAGCTACTTCCACCCCCCTCTCATCCGCTGCACCCGCTGCACCCGCTGCGTCCACCGGTCCCGCCCGCGCATGGCCTGCCGGCCGCGTGGCGGGCGCGGCCGGCCTCGCCGCAGTCGTACTGGTCGCGCCGTTTTTCGCCAGCAACTACCTGCTGTTCCAGTGCACCATGGTCATGGTCTATGCGATCGCGCTGCTGGGCCTGAACATCCTGACCGGCTACAACGGCCAGATCTCGATCGGCCATGGTGCGTTCTACGCCATGGGCGCCTACGTGGCCGCGATCCTGATGGACCAGTGGAACGTGTCCTACTGGCTCACGCTGCCCGCCGCAGGCGCCGTGTGCCTGGTGGTCGGCTTCCTGTTCGGCCTGCCGGCGCTGCGGCTGGCCGGGCTCTACCTGGCGCTGGCCACCTATGCCCTGGGCGTCGCGCTGCCGCAGCTGCTGAAGTTCAAGAAGTTCGAGGGCTGGACCGGCGGCGTGCACGGCATCATCCTGACCAAGCCGGACGCGCCGTTCGGCCTGCCGGTCAACGCCGACCAGTGGCTCTATTTCTTCACGCTGGCGATCGCGGCCCTGATGTTCCTGCTGGGCTGGAATCTGCTGCGCGGGCGGATCGGCCGCGCGCTGATGGCGGTGCGCGACCATCCGATCGCGGCCGCCACGATGGGCGTGAACACCTCGCTGTACAAGTCGCTCGCGTTCGGCGTCAGCGCCATGTTCACCGGTGTCGCCGGCGCACTGGGCGCGATCGCGGTGCAGTTCGTGTCGCCGGAGAGCTTCACGATCTTCCTGTCCATCTCGTTCCTGGTCGGGATCGTGGTGGGCGGCGTGGCCACCATCCCCGGCGCCATCCTGGGCGCGGTCTTCATCCAGTTCGTCCCGAACTTCGCCGCTTCCATTTCGGAGGGCGCGCCATGGGCCATCTACGGCGTGGTGCTGATCGGATTCACCTTCCTGGCGCCGCGCGGCCTCGCCGGCGTCCTGCTTCGCGCGCGCCGGCCGGCACAGCCGGCGCGCCACTGACCCGCAACCCGTTACCCAACCAAGAGAGAAAGAGGAGCATCATGAAATCCATCCGGAAATTCCAGATCGCGCTGCTGTGTGCGGCCGGCGTGCTCAGCGCCGGGCCGGCAATGGCCGCCGAGCCCACGCCGGGCGTGACCAAGACCGAGATCCGCCTGGGCCAGACCATGGCCTACAGCGGCCCCGTGTCCGCCTACGGCCAATACGGCCGAGCCGAGCAGGCCTATTTCAAGATGCTGAACGAGCGCGGCGGCATCAACGGCCGCAAGGTCACGCTGATCAGCCTGGACGACAGCTACAGCCCGCCCAAGACCATCGAGCAGGTGCGCCGCCTGGTGGAGCGCGACGAGGTGCTGGCACTGTTCCAGAACCTGGGCACGGCATCGAACACCGCGATCGAGAAATACGTCAACGCCAAGCAGGTCCCCAACCTGTTCGCCATCTCGGGCGATTCGAAGTGGGCCGACGGCAAGGCGCATCCGTTCACCACGAGCTGGCAGCCGAGCAACCAGACCGAGGCCCGCATCTACGCCAAGCACATCCTGGCGAGCCGCCCCGACGCGAAGATCGCGGTGCTCTACCAGAACGACGACTACGGCAAGGACGCGCTCAAGGGCTTCAAGGACGAACTGGGCGACAAGGCCTCGCTGATCGTTGCCGAAAAGTCCTATGAGGTCAGCGACCCGACCATCGACTCGCAGATCGTCTCCTTCAAGGGCGCAGGCGCCGACGTCTTCTTCAGCATCACCACGCAGAAGTTCGCGGCGCAGGCAATCCGCAAGGCCTACGACATCGGCTGGAAGCCGGTGCAATACCTCAACAGCCTGGCCTCGTCGGTCGGCGCGGTGCTCGAGCCGGCCGGACTGGACAAGTCGGTGGGCATCATCTCGGTGGCCTACCTCAAGGACCCCTCCGACAAGCGTTGGGCCAACGACGCCGGCATGAAGGACTACCTGGAGTTCATGAAGAAGTACATGCCCGGCGACAACGTGTACGACACGCTCAACGTCTTCGGCTACTCCGCGGCGCAGACGCTCGCCCACGTGCTCAAGCAGTGCGGCGACGACCTGTCGCGCGAGAATCTCATGCGCCAGGCCACCAGCATCGACAACCTGGCTCTGCCGATGGTGCTGCCCGGCATCCTCGTCAAGACCACGCCTGAAAAACGCACCGCACTGCGCTCCATGCAGCTGGCCAGCTTTGACGGCAAGGCCTGGCAACTGTTCGGCGACGTCATCGGCACACGCTGAACCACGCGACCCAGGACGGCTCCATGCACAAGATCCAAATTCCCCAGGACGCCATCGACCGCGCGATTGCACGCCGTGGCGCGCTGCAGGTCTTCGACCATCTGGAGCCGTCGCGCACGGCGCTGCTGGTGATCGACCTGCAAAACGGCTTCATGGCGCCGGGCCAGCCCGGCGAACTGGCGCAGGCGCGGGCCATTGTCGACAACGTCAACCGCCTTGCCGGCACGCTGCGCGAGGCCGGCGGCCACGTGGTGTGGGTGCGCCACACGCATGGCGGCCCGGCGGCGGGCCAGCCGTGGCCGCGTTTCCTGGAGTTCGCGGCGGCAGGCTGGGGCCAGGCGCTCAATGCCGCCCTGGTGCCCGGCGGGGAGGGCCACGCGCTCTACCCTGCGCTGCAGACCCGGCCGGAAGACGACGTGGTCGACAAGACACGCTTCAGCGCGCTGATCCAGGGCTCCTCCGATCTGCACGAACGGCTGCAGAGCCGCGGCATCGACACCGTGATCGTCACCGGTACGATCACCAACGTCTGCTGCGAATCGACCGCACGTGATGCGATGATGCTCAACTACAAGGTGCATTTCGTCTCGGACGCCAACGCTGCGCGCAGCGACGCCGAACACAATGCGACCTTGGGCAATATGCTGCTGTGGTTCGCCGATGTGCGCTCCACCGATGAACTCATCCAATTGGTCCGCACCCCGAAGGGGGTTTGAAAGCGTTTCACATGGTCGACTCCGCCACGCCCCCGCGCAAGCCGCGGGCCCAGAAAGATACTTCCACCAGCACCGCCACCAGTTCCACCGCCGCGGCGCCGCGACGGCGCCGCTCGCAGGAAGAGCGCACCGGCGAGACGCGCGCCAAGCTGATCGAAGCCGGCGTGGCGGTGCTCAACGAGGTCGGTTTCTCCAAGACCACCTCGCTGCTGATTGCCAAGCGGGCGAACGTGTCGCGTGGCGCGTTCCAGCACCAGTTCGGCACGGTGCAGAACCTGATGCTGCAGATGGTGCAGCACCTGTCGCACGACCTCGTGGGCCAGATCGAACTCGAAAGCATCCGGCTCGCATCGCCGGACGAGCGCCTGCGCGCCATCGCGCTGCGCTACTGGCATGTCTACCAGAGCCCGGAATACCGCGCCGTGCTGCTGATCTGGATCGGCTCGGTGCAGGACGTCGACCTCGTCGACCGCATCGACCGGCTGATGCAGTCCATTGACTCGCAGCGCGACAAGAACTGGACCGAGATCTTCGCCGACCAGCAGATCCCCGAAAAAGACCTCTTCACCTTCCGCCGCATGTTGCTGGCGATGGTGCGAGGTTTAGCGATCCATGCCATCTACAGCAAGCGCCCGGTGAGTTTCGACGACATCCTGGGCCTCGTCGTGCGGTTGTGGAGCGAGCTGCCGTCTGCCCAGTCAGAACCCGCCTGAACGCGGGGAGCCCGCTGGGCTCTCGTTCTCACACCAGTTCGACCGCCATCGCCGTAGCCTCCCCGCCGCCGATGCACAGGGTGGCGACACCGCGCTTCAGACCTCTGGCCTGCAGCGCGTGGATCAAGGTGACCAGGATGCGCGCACCGCTCGCGCCGATCGGGTGACCCAGCGCGCAGGCGCCGCCGTTGACGTTCACGATCTCGTGCGACAGCGACAGCTCGGCCATCAGCGCCATCGGCACCACGGCGAAGGCCTCGTTGATCTCCCAGAGGTCGACATCGGCCACGGCCCACCCGGTCTTGGCGAGCAATTTCTGCACCGCGCCGACGGGGGCGGTGGCGAACCAGTTCGGCGCCTGCGCATGGGTGGTGTGGCCGACGATGCGGGCCAGCGGCCTGGCGCCGAGGCGTTCGGCGGTGGAAGCCAATGTCATCACCAGCGCGGCGGCGCCGTCGTTGATCGACGAGCTCGATGCGGCGGTGATGGTGCCGTCCTTCTTGAACGCGGGCTTGAGCGTGGGGATCTTGTCGAGTTTGATCTTGCCCGGGCCTTCGTCGATGGACACCAGCACCTCGCCGGCACGGCCCTTCACCGCCACCGGCACGATTTCCTGGGCGAAGGCGCCCGATTCGGTGGCAGCCTGCGCGCGGCGCACGCTGGCGGTGGCGAAGCTGTCCTGCGCCTCGCGGCTGAAGCTGTATTTGGCGGCGCAGTCCTCGCCGAAGGTGCCCATGGAGCGCCCGGCCTCGTAGGCGTCTTCCAGGCCGTCGAGCATCATGTGGTCGAAGATCTGGCCATGGCCGATGCGGATGCCGCTGCGGCCCTTGGGCAGCAGATGTGGCGCATTGGTCATGCTCTCCATGCCGCCGGCCACCATCACCTCGAAGCTGCCGGCCAGCAGCATGTCGTGCGCCAGCATCGCGGCCTTCATGCCGGAGCCGCACATCTTCGACAGCGTGACCGCGCCCGCGCCCTGCGGCAAGCCGCCCTTGAACGCGGCCTGCCGCGCCGGCGCCTGGCCCTGGCCGGCCATCAGGCAGTTGCCGAACAGGACCTCGCCGACGAGTTCCGGCGCCAGGCCCGAGCGCGCCATCGCCGCCTTGATCGCGGCGCCGCCGAGGTCGTGCGCGGCCAGGCTAGCGAAATCGCCCTGGAAGCCGCCCATGGGCGTGCGCGCGGCGCCGACGAATACCACCGGGTCTTTGACTGTTTTGCTGCTCATGGTGTCTCCTTCGAGGTGAAAATCTGATTGAAGCGCTTGTGCTGCGCGTAGGGGAAAACGTCGTGCACGCAGCCGGCCTGGATGCGCTCCTTCTGCGCCTGCCAGAAGTCGCGCGCCAGCAGGTCGGCATGGTGCCGCATGAAGACTTCGCGCACCGCGGGGTGGCCGAGCAGGAAGGGTGCGAAGGTTTCGGGGAACACGTCCTTCGGGCCGACGCGGTACCAGACTTCGCCGCTCATTTCCTCTTCCTCGTTGCGCGGCAAGGGCACGCTGCGGAAGTTGCAGTCGGTGAGGTATTCGATCTCGTCGTAGTCGTAGAACACGACCTTGCCGTGGCGGGCCACGCCGAAGTTCTTCCACAACATATCGCCGGGGAAGATGTTGGCGGCCACCAGGTCCTTGATGGCGTTGCCGTATTCGACCACCGCACTCTCGATCTGTGCACGGCCGCGCGGGCTGTCGGCGCCGGCGTCGAAGGCTTCCTGCAGGTACAGGTTCAACGGGATCATGCGCCGCTCGATGTAGACATGCTTGAGCACCACCTCGCCGCGGCCGTCGCCGATCTCGATCTGGCTCGGCGCGAACTTCTCGATCTCGGCAATGAGCTCGTCGTCGAATCGCTCGCGTGGCAACGCCACCTCGCTGTATTCGAGCGTGTCGGCCATGCGGCCCACGCGGTCGTGCTGCTTGACCAGCAGGTACTTGCCCTTCACCTGTTCGCGCGTGGTCTCCTTCTGCGGCGGGAAATGGTCCTTGATCAGCTTGAACACGTAGGGGAACGACGGCAGGTCGAACACCAGCATCACCATGCCCTTGATGCCCGGGGCGATGCGGAAGCGGTCGCTCGAATGGTTCAGGTGCTGCAGCAGGTCGCGGTAGAACAGCGTCTTGCCCTGCTTGGCCAGGCCGAGCGCGTTGTAGATCTCATTGCGCGGTTTCCTGGGCATCATGCTGCGCAGGAACTGCACGTAGGCCGACGGAATCTCCATGTCGACCATGAAATACGCCCGCGCGAAGCTGAACAGCATGAGCATGTCGTCTTCGCCGATCAGCACGGCGTCGATGGCGAGGCGGCCGTTCGCACCGTGCAGCACCGGCAGCGCGAACGGATGCGCCGAGAACCCGTTGATCAGCTTGCCGCACAGGTAGGCACCCTTGTTGCGGAAGAAGGGTGTGGCGAGCATCTGGATCTGGAAATTGGCGCGCAACGGTGCGTCGCCGAGCCAGGCCTGCAGCAACTGGCGCACACGCGCGGCGTCGCGCGGCAGGTCGTCGAACACGCGCTGCAGGTCGAAGTCATTGACCATCTGCACCAGCACCGCGTCGAAGGTGCCGGGTGTGGGGTAGTAGGCGCGGTAGGTCGGGCGCTGGTTCGCCCCGCCGATGCCGACCTCGATGTATTCGGTGCTGACCGCAGGCCGCACGAAGATGAAGTCGTTGTGGAAGTAGCTGCGGTGCAGGATCTTGGTCGTGACCGAGTTGAAGAAGGTCTCGGCCAACTCGGGCTGGTGGTGGTCGACCAGCAGCCCGATGTAGTGCAGCTTGACCTGCTGCCATACGTCCATGGCCTGTTCGCCCGCCTTGAACTCCTTGGCCAGCCGCATCACGCATTCCTTGACACGCAGGTCGTAGAACTCGATGCGTTCGCGCTGCGCGCGCTGCTGGCCGCGCCAGTCCGCCGTCTCGAAGCGGTGTTTGGCACGCGCCGATTCCGCGCGGAACAGCCGGTAGTGCCGGTTGAAGCCGTCCAGCATCGCGCGGGCGATGTCGTAGGCCAGCGGGGAATCGAGGCGCTGGGGGAACATGGTGGGCCCCGCTTGAACGATCTCGGCCCGGGGCTCAGGTCTGCGGCACGCCCTTGGGGCCGCGCGCCGCGATCACGCCGTCCAGCGCGGCGCGATACGCGGGCTCGATCGAGTCGGTGCTGGCCACCGTCATGTGCAGGTCCTGCAGCAGGCCGTCGTGCACGCCGAAGGCCCAGCCGTGCACGCTGACCTGCTGGCCGCGGGCCCAGGCGTCCTGCATGACCGTGCTCACGCACACGTTGACCACCTGCTCGATGACGTTCAGGTCGCACAGGGCATCGGCGCGCTGGCCGTCCTGCAACTGGTCGAGCAGCGCGGCGTGGCGCACCCGCACCGACTGCACGTGCAGCAGCCAGTTGTCGGCGATGCCGATGCGCGCGCGCTCCAGCGCCGCCTGCACGCCCGAGCAGCCGTAATGGCCGACGACCATGATGTGCTCCACCTTGAGCCGCTCCACGGCGAACTGGATCGCCGACAACGCGTTCAGGTCGGAATGGACGACGACGTTGGCCACGTTGCGGTGCACGAAAACCTCGCCCGGTTCGAGGCCGGTGATCTGGTTGGCCGGCACGCGGCTGTCGGAGCAGCCGATCCACATGTATTTGGGCGTCTGCTGCTTCACGAGGCCGGTGAAGAAGCCCGGGCGCTCGCGCTCCATCTGCGCAGCCCATGCGCGGTTGTGGGAGAAAAGTTCGTCGATTGGCATGATGAGATTGTCGTGGTTGGAAATAAGGAGTTGGCTTACATCGTCTCGGCGAAAAGCTCGCGCCCGATCAGCATGCGGCGGATCTCGCTGGTGCCCGCGCCGATCTCGTACAGCTTGGCGTCGCGCCACAGCCGGCCCAACGGGTACTCGTTGATGTAGCCGTTGCCGCCGAAGATCTGCACGCCCTCGCCAGCCATCCAGGTGGCCTTCTCGGCGCACCAGAGGATAACGGAGGCGCAGTCCTTGCGCACCTGGCGCACATGCTCGGCACCAAGCAGGTCGAGATTCTTGGCCACGGTGTAGGCGAACGAACGGCCGGCCTGCAGCACGGTGTACATGTCGGCCAACTTGCCCTGGATCAGCTGGAATTCGCCGATGCTCTGGCCGAACTGGCGTCGGTCGTGGATGTAGGGGATCACGTTGTCCATCACCGACTGCATGATGCCCAGCGGCCCGCCGGTGAGTACCGCCCGCTCGTAGTCCAGCCCGCTCATCAGCACCTTCGCGCCACCGTTGTGCTGGCCGAGGATGTTGGCCATCGGCACCTCGACGTTGTGGAACACGAGTTCGCCCGTGTGGCTGCCGCGCATGCCGAGCTTGTCGAGCTTTTGGGCGATGGAAAAGCCGGGCATGCCCTTCTCGATGAGGAAGGCCGTGACACCGCGCGCGCCGAGCTCGGGCTCGGATTTCGCGTAGACCACCAGCGTGTCGGCATCGGGCCCGTTGGTGATCCACATCTTGCTGCCGTTGAGCAGGTAGTAGCCCCCCTTGTCCTCGGCCTTGAGCTTCATGCTCAGCACGTCGGAGCCCGCGCCGGGTTCGCTCATCGCGAGGGCGCCCACGTGTTCGCCGCTGATGAGCTTGGGCAGGTACTTGCGGCGCTGGGCATCCGTGCCGTTGCGCTTGATCTGGTTCACGCACAGGTTGCTGTGGGCACCGTACGAAAGCCCCACCGAGGCCGAGGCGCGGCTGATCTCCTCCATCGCCACCATGTGGGCCAGGTAGCCCATGTCGGCGCCGCCGTATTCCTCGGACACGGTGATGCCCAGCACGCCGAGCTCGCCCATCTTGCGCCACAGGTCCATGGGGAACTGGTCGCTGCGGTCGATCTCGGCCGCGCGCGGCGCGATTTCGGCCTGGGCGAATTCGCGCACGGCGTCGCGCAAGGCGTCGATGTCGTCGCCGAGCTGGAAGTTGAGTCCGGGCAGGTCGTTCATGGTTTTGTCTCCAGAGGTGGAAATGGTTGATTCTTGGATGAAAGACGCGAGGCCTATTTCAGTGCTTCCTCGACGCCCTTGGCGCCGCTCTTGCGCTCGCTCTTGGCCAACAGCGCCCGCGCCTCGCGCTCGTGCACCTTGATCTCCTCGAGGTTGGCCAGCAGGTCGGTGAGTTGCTCCTCGAGCTGTTTGCGGTGTTCGCCGAGCACCGCCAGGAACTTCTTCAATTGCGGCCCGGTGTCGCGCGGGCTGTCGTACATGTCGATGACCTCCTTGGCCTCGGTCAGGCTCAGGCCGAGGCGCTTGGCGCGCAGCGTGAGCTTGAGCCGGGCGCGGTCACGCGCGCTGTAGACGCGGCTGCGCCCGCCGGGGCCGGAACGCTCGGGCTGCAACAGGCCCATGTCTTCGTAGAAACGCATGGCGCGCGTGGTCAGATCGAACTCTTTGGCCAGATCGCCGATGGTGTAGGTCGTGCCCATGTTGCCGTCCAATGCCGTCCAGGAAAAGGGTTCAACCGAGGTGACTGCCGAAACTCGCCATGGCTTTTACAATGCAGCACATCGATTGACGTTTACGTAAACGTCAATTATGAATCAAAAAGAAGGCGCCATGAACGAACTCGAAAGCCAACTGCGCTACCCCTTGGGCGAGACCCTGCCCGCGCCGGGCACGGCCCTGGAGGTGGCGCCCGGCGTGTACTGGATCCGGATGGCCCTGCCTTTCGTGCTGGACCACATCAACCTCTGGCTGCTGCGCGACGAGATGGACGCGCCCGACGGCAGCGGCACGCGCGTCCAGGGCTGGACCGTGGTCGACTGCTGCATCGACCGGCCCGAGGCGCGGGCGCAGTGGGAAGGCATCTTCGAACAGCATCTGCAGGGCCTGCCGATCCTGCGTGTGATCGTGACCCACATGCACCCCGATCATATCGGCCTGGCGCACTGGCTCTGCGCGAAATGGCAGGCGCCGCTGTGGATCAGCGGCACGGATTATTTCGTCGCGCGGCTCAACACGATGGGCACCACCGGCAACGGCGGGCAGGACGCCGCGAATTTCTTTCGGATGCATGGGCTGCAGGACCCGAAGGCGCTGGCGGTCATCGGCACGCGCAGCGATTATTTCGCCGCCCTGGTGCCGGCGCTGCCGCGCAGCTTCCACCGCATGCAGGACGGCGACGTGATCACCATCGGCGCACGCCAGGCCAGGCGGCGCTGGCGCTGCATCAGCGGCTACGGCCACGCGCCCGAGCACATCGCGTTGTACAGCGAGGCGGCGTCCGGCGAGGAAGTCGACGCCCCCTCAGGTCGCTCTTCCGCGCTGCTGATCGGCGGCGACATGATGCTGCCGCGCATCTCGACCAACGTCAGCGTGTACGACAACGAGCCCGAGTCCAACGCGCTGCAGCAGTTCCTCGACTCGATCGACAAGTTCGCGCCGCTGGCCACCGACACGCTGACCCTGCCCGCGCACGGCAAACCGTTCCAGGGCCTGCACACGCGCATCGCGCAACTCCACGCGCACCACCGCCAGCACCTGAACCGCGTGCTCGCGGGCGTCGCCGGCGCGCCGTGCAGCGCGGCCGACGTGCTGCCGGTCATGTTCCGCCGCAAGCTCGATGCGCACCAGACGACCTTTGCCATGGGCGAGGCCATCGCCCACCTGCACAAGCTCTGGTTCGACGGGGATCTGCACCGCGCGCTGGACGCCGACGGCGTGATGCGCTTCAGTGTCACGGCCCAAGGCCAGCGGCGGCTTGACACGATCGCCGTGCCTGCCGTCGACAGCGAGGACGTCCCGGTCAACGCCTGAAGATCCGAAAGGCCGGACACGGCCGGTTGTCGCCACCACCCGGGGGTTTCACCCAATACCGTACGAACTCACCAGTTCGTACATTTTGGGAAACCAGAGGAACGATGGGCTGCATTGCGCAATGCAGCCCGCTCGTTTCAAACACAACCCAGGAGGAACTCGCGCCATGACACAAACATCGACCCCCGCCCGCAAAGAGGCCATCGCGGCCCAGCCGGCCAAGGTTTCACGCCGCTTCTTCGGCCAATTGCTCGGACTCCCGGCCGTCATGGCCTCCGCCGCCACGGCCTCCGTGGTGACGGGTTGCGGCGGCGGCGATGACGCGCCCGCGCCCGCGCCCGACCCCAACGCGGCCGCCATGACGCGCGCCGCCTTCGTGGCATCGATCTCCAAGTACTTCGACTGGGTGCACTCCTCGGAATACAACGACCCGTACAAGCTGGCGCAGCCGACCTTCGTCGACGTGAAGCTGGGCGTGACGGCGAATGCCAAGGAAATCGAAACCGCGCTGGAGGAGTCCATCGTCAGCAACGTGCTGGGCTATTTCTACCCGGACCAGCTGGTCACGCGCGAGGAAGCGGCCGAGATCTTCGCCAAGGCCTTCAAGGTGCCGGCCTCCAGCACGAACGCGCTGGCATCTTTCACCGATGCGGGCGCGATCACCGCCAGCCGCAAGGCCAGCGTCAACGCGCTCGTGGCCGCGGGCTACATGAAGGGCAGCAGCGCCACGTTGTTCGCCCCCGCCGCCACACTGACAGGCACCGAAGCCAAGGCCATCCTCGACACCATCACCAGCCAGCTGGTGGCGCCGCCGCAGGTGATGTGCAAGTCCGGCACGACGGCGCCGCGGCGTTATGTGCGGATCTCCACGCCGACGCCGGGCGCGCAGATCTACTACACCTACACCTTCGACGGCAGCGAGCCCGCCGACCCGAGCGGCTCGGCCGGCATCGCCTACGACTTCGAGCAGAACGGCGTGCTGCAGTTCGTCAATCCGCTCACCTCGACCACCGACTTCCGCCTGTACCGGCTCAAGGCCGTGGCCAAGAAAAACGGGCTGGCGACCAGCGCCGTGCAATCCTTCACCTGGAACATCGTCCGACCCAACGTCGGCGCCTTCCAGGCCAAGCTGATGCATCCCGGCACGGCCACCACGCCGACGGTGTGGAAGATCAACAACCCGGCCGAGTACTTCCAGGCCTTCGTGTTCTACATCGAAGGCACGACACGCGGCCTGGTCTTCGACGCGGGTGAATACGGCTACCAGAAGGCCAACCTCAAGACTTTCATCGACAGCATCGCCACCAAGCCCTACGACATCATCGTGGGCCATAACCACCCCGACCACGCCGAGCAGATCTACAACTTCACCTCGGCGGGCGTCACGCTGTATGCCTCGGCCATCGAGAAGGCGGCCTTCATGGCCGCCAGCCGCGCCGATTTCAAGGCGGCCGGTGCCGCCGCCGTGGCGATCGCCGACGGCCAGGTGCTCGACCTGGGCAACGTGCAGGTCACGGCTTACACGCAGCCAGGTCATACCAACGGCCTGATGACGGCCATCGTCAACCAGACCGGCTGGGTCTTCGGCTCGGACATGTGGGCCTGCAACCGCGCCTACACCGCCGACACCACGCAGTACAACCAGGTCAAGGTCGACCTGTTCCTGTCGCTCACGCAGCAGCTGCTGGCCAACTACAAGAAGAGCAGCGCGCTCGGCCTGGTCACCGAGGTGACCAACGCGCACCAGGACGTGTCCGTCGGCATGGAAGGCGTGAACAACTTCATCAAGTGTTTCCAGCAACTCATCGACAAGGGCGATGCGGCCAGCGCGCCTTCGATCCGCGGCGGCCGCGTCGGGAATCCGACCGCGCCGACGACGCGCAACTCGCGCATGAGCATGGTCGGCGACATGTGGCGCGACAAGAACTGGATGGCCATCGGCAATTCGATCGGCACCGGCCTGGACAGCCCGGTGGACTACTTCACCGCGCCGACCACAGCCTTTCCCTGCGGCGCCACGGTCAACTACAACACGGCCGATGGCTACAAGAAATACTCGGTGCTGAGCAACATCGAGTTCGCCGGCGCGAGCCTGGTCGGTGTCGACGTCTATTGGCTGCCACCGGCCAACGGCGTTGCCAACAAGGTGTCGAACAAGTTCGATCCCTGGGCCTACGCCTACACCGTCAAGGTGGCCAGCGGCACGACCAGCATCGTCATCAAGCCGACGGCCATGTCGAACAACGTCACCTCCATGAAGGTCAACGGCACGGCGGTCGCCCAGGGCGCGAGCATCACCGTCGCCGTGGCGGTGGGCAACGTCATCAGCATCGATGTCGTCTCGCCCGACGGTACGTCCACCAGCAGCTACAAGCTCACGGTGGCGCTGGCCTGAGCGCGGCATGGGAATCGTCAGCAGCCTGCAGACCGCCGCGCTGGCCTTGCTGGCGATGATGGCCACGGGCGGCAGCGCCTTCGGCGCGCTCGACGCGCACTACCTGGGTACGAGCCGTGACGGCGGCGAATTCCGCATCTACCTGCACGGTGGCGCGTACGTCGGTCGCAGCGGCTCGGTCCAGACGGTCCGGGTGACGGTGCACGCGCTGCGCAAAGGACGTCGGCTGCAGGCCTTGGAAGGCTGTGTCTACCACTTCGACGACAAGGACCGCGGCCGCGACCGGATCGAATGCGCCGAGACCGCGCCCGGCCCCCTGCGCGGCGTGGCCTACGCGCGAGCGCATGGCCAAGCCGCGGGCGCCGCCGACGCCGCGGCCCCGATGGTTTGCGTGCAGCGCTGCACAATTCAAGCGCCGCAACGCCTCCTGCTGGAAGAAGCCGACGAAGACAATGGCTGACCGCCGTGCCGGATGTGCTCGACGCGTCCGAACGATCGGGCGCTTGGCTATGCTACGCAACCATGCGCAAAACCGAACCCATTGAGCCGGGAAACCCCGCCGCACCCGCCCGCACGCCGCGTACCAACAACCCGCAACGCACCATGGCCGACATCCTGGCCGTGGCCACCGGCGAGTTCGCCGAGCGCGGGCTCAGCGGCGCGCGCATCGACGCGATCGCCGATGCCACGCGCACCAGCAAGCGGATGATCTACTACTACTTCGGCAGCAAGAACGGGCTGTACCTGGCCGTGCTCGAGAGCGCCTACCAGCGCATTCGCGACATCGAGGGCGGGCTGCACCTGGAAGATCTTGCGCCCGAAGAGGCCCTGGCCACGCTGGTGGGCTTCACCTACGACTACCAGCTCGCCAATCCCGACTTCCTGCGGCTCGTGGCCAATGAAAACCAGCACCGCGGCGAGTTCCTGGCCCAGAGCGCATCCATCCGCGAGATGAACGCCACCGCCATCACCACGCTGTCGGCCATCTGCGATCGCGGCGTGCGCGCGGGCGTGTTCCGCCACGGCATCGATGCGCTCGACCTGCACATGTCGATCAGCGCCTTGTGCGTGTTCAACGTGGCGAACCGGCACACGTTTTCGCTGATCTTCAAATACGATTTCGACGACCCGCGGGCCATCGCCCAACGCCGGGCGAGCACCATCGACATGGTGATGCGTTTCGTACGAAATGACTGAAGGCGCGGCGGGCCCTCAATCCCACTTGGGAATCGGCACCGCCTTGAGCTGGCCGCGCAGCTCGGCGTAATCGGGCACGACGGTGCGCACCGTGTCCCAGAAACGCGGGCTGTGGTCCATCACGCGCAGGTGGCTCAGCTCGTGGGCCACCACGTAGTCGATGATCGGCAGCCGGAAGTGGATCAGCCGCCAGTTCAGCCGCACCGAGCCGTCCACGCTCGCACTGCCCCAGCGCGTGCCGGCGCTGGACAGGCGCAGCGATCGCCACTGCACGCCGAGCAGCGGCGCGTAGTGGTTCATGCGCTCGGTGAAGATGCGTTTGGCCTGGCGCATCAGCCAGGCCTGCACCGCGTCGCGGATCTGCTCGGGCGCGGCGCTCTGCGACAGGCCGACGCGCAGCACTCGGCGCACCGCGCCATCCGCCACACCAGGCACACCGGCCAAGGGCTCGGCATGCAGTTCGGCACCGATGCCCTTGAAGCCATGGGTCGGATCCAGCACCAGCACCACGGTTTCGCCGAGGAAGGGCAGTTCCGCGCCATCCTGCCAGACGATGCGCGTGCTCTCCAGCCGGCTGTGGCGTTCGCGCGCCTCGCCGAGTTTCGCGACGATCCAGCGCCCCTTCTCGCGCACGGCGGCGTCCACCTCGCCCAGCGCCACCCATTTGGGCGCGCTGACCACCAGGCCGTCGGCGCCCACGACGAAACCGATGGTGCGACGCTTGCCGCGTTTGAATTCGTAGGCCACCAGCGCACCGGGCAAACGGATCTCGCGGTTGGCGCGCGGGTGGCGGAACTGCGCGGGGGCGAGTTGCCGGTCCAGCGGCTCCGCCGGCGTAGCCGCGATGCCGACGATGGCGCCGGTGTCGCGTTCGGCCAGCGTCGGCGTGATCGGCCTCGATTTCGGGGGGGCCGATGGTGACGGTGCGGGCGGCACCTGCGGTCTTTTGGTGCCACCGCGGCGCGGCCCGGCGGCCGGTGGCACGGGTTCGGGCGCGGGCTCGGCACCGAACAGGTCCAGCGTGGTCTGAAGCCAGCGCGGTGCCATGTCGCTACCTCAGGCCGGGGCTCATTGGTAGGCCTCGGGGTCGAGCCGCCGCATCTCGGCCTCGATCCATTCCTTGACCTCCTGCATCAACTCGTCCGGTCGGCGCCCCTCGCTCGGGATCGGCTTGCCGATCGAGATGTCGACGATGCCCGGTGACTTGATGAAGGCCTTGCGCGGCCAGCATTTGGCGGAGGTGACGGCGATCGGGATCACCGGCACGCCGCACTGGATGGCCATGCGGGTGCCGCCGGTCTTGTATTCGCCCACCTCGCCGCGCGGGATGCGCGTGCCCTCGGGGAACATGATGATCCAGGTGCCCTGGGCCAGCAGGCGCTTGCCTTCGGCCACCATCTTCTTGAACGCCTGCGCGCCCTGGCTGCGGTCGATGTGGATCATGTCCATGCGCGCCATGGACCAGCCGAAGAACGGCACGTACAGCAGTTCCTTCTTGAACACGTAGGCCAGCGGGTGCGGCATGATGGCCGGCATCACCAGCGTCTCCCAGGTGGACTGGTGCTTGACCAGCAGCACCGCCGGCGCAGTCGTTCCGACGGGCAGGTTCTCGAAACCGGTGATGCGGTTCTGGATGCCGAGGATCGCCGTGCCGCCGTTCACCGCCACCTTGAGCCAGCCGGCGCAGAGCCAGTAGATGCGCGTGGGGCTGGCGAACAGCGACACCACCATCACCGTCAGCGCCCAGGGCACGATGGTCACGGCCATCCACAACAAATGCAAAATTGAACGTAGCAGGCGCATCAGTGATCTTTTAAGTTTCCAGCGCAGGCGGAATCTGCGTGAGTAGCTATGAAATGAATAGTATTCGCCGTCATGGCGAAGGCGCTTTCTTGAACGCCGCCTCGCGCTCCACGATGAAGCCCGCAAAAGCCGCGAGGTCCTCGTGCACGATGGTGTTGGCCGGCAGCGATGGCGGCAACGGCTGGCCGCGGTAGGCCGCGCCCTTGCCGGTCAGCACCAGGTGCGGCTCGCAGCCGGCCGCCGCACCGGCCTGCAGATCACGTGCGCTGTCGCCGGCCGTGGGCACACCCGCGAGCTCGACGCCGAAACGTTCGCCGATCTGCTCGAACAGCCCCGGCCGGGGCTTGCGGCAGGCACAGCCGTCGTCCGGGGCATGCGGGCAGTAGAACACGGCGTCGATGCGCCCGCCCGCCGCCGCCAGCAGCCGGTGCATCTTGGTGTGCATGGCGTTGAGCGAGGCCACGTCGAACAGCCCGCGGCCCAGGCCCGACTGGTTCGATGCGACCACCACGTGCCAGCCCGCGTGGTTGAGCCGCGCGATCGCCTCGAGCGCGCCAGGCAGCGGCAGCCATTCCTCGGGCGACTTCACGAATTCGTCGCTGTCCGCATTGATGGTGCCGTCGCGGTCGAGGATGACGAGTTTCATGGCGATGCGGGCCTGGTCAAGCGAGCTTGGAGAGGTCGGCCACGCGGTTCATGGCGTTGAACAGGATGGTCAGCAGCGCCAGCCGGTTGCGGCGCACATCGATCTGCTCGGTGTTGACCATGACGCCCTCGAAAAACGCGTCCACTGGATCGCGCAGCGCCGACAAGGCCTGCAGGGACGCCGTGTAGTCGCCGCTTTCGAACTGCGCATCCGCCTTCGGAACGACCTCGTTCATCGCCGCGTACAACGCACGCTCGGCACCGTCCTCGACGAGGATCTCGCTGACATGGGCGTCCACGGCGACTTCCGTCGCCTTCTTCAGGATGTTGCCGATGCGCTTGTTGGCGGCGGCCAGGGCGGCGGCCTCGGGCAAGGCGGCGAAGGCACGCACGGCGGTCAGGCGTTTGCCGACGTCGGCCAGCCGCTGCGGCCGCTGGACCAGAACGGCATCGACTTCCTGCGCGCTGTAGCCCTGCTCGCGCAGGCTGCCGGCGAGGCGGTCGTAGATGAACTCGGCAAGCAAATCAGGCGTCAAGACGTCCAAGAAACGTCGTGTTGTCTTTGTCAACTCTAAGGTGCTGCCAGCGCGATCCGTTGCCTGAACGGCTTCGACCAGTCCTCGCTCTGCGATGGCCTCATCAACTACCTTGAAGACACTCTCAAGAAGCGTATCCAAATCAAGCTGTAACCGCTTCTCCACCAACATCCGGATCACACCCAGCGCATGCCGGCGCAGCGCAAACGGGTCCTTGTCGCCGGTCGGCAGGTTGCCGATGCCGAACATGCCCACCAGCGTCTCCAGCTTGTCGGCCAGCGCCACCACCACGCCCACGGTATTGCGCGGCAGCGTGTCGCCCGCGAAGCGCGGCTTGTAGTGGTCCTCGATGGCGTCGGCCACCTCGGCAGGCAGGCCGTCGTTGAGCGCGTAGTAGCGGCCCATGGTGCCCTGCAACTCGGGGAATTCGCCGACCATGTCGGTCACGAGGTCGGTCTTGGCCAGGCGTGCGGCCTGTTCGGCCCGCGCCACGAGGTTGGCGTCGCCAAGTTGCGCCGCGATCGCGCGCGCAATGGCTTGCACGCGGGTCACCCGCTCGCCCTGCGTGCCGAGCTTGTTGTGGTAGACCACCTTGCCCAGGCCTTCGACGCGCGATTCGAGCGTCTTCTTGCGGTCCTGGTCGAAGAAGAACTTCGCATCCGCCAGGCGCGGGCGCACCACACGTTCGTTGCCACCGATCACCGCGCTGGCGTCATCCGGGCGGATGTTGCTGACGACCAGGAACTGGTGCGTGAGCTTGCCCGCCGCGTCGAGCAATGGAAAGTATTTCTGGTTGGCCTTCATCGTGAGGATCAGGCATTCCTGCGGCACATCGAGGAATTCCTCCTCAAAACTGCAGACCAGCACGTTCGGACGCTCGACCAGCGCCGTCACCTCGTCGAGCAGCGCTTCATCTTCGATCGCCCGCAAACCGCCACCGATCTGCGCCGCAGCCGCATTCAGCTGCCGAGCGATGTCGGCGCGGCGCTCGGCGAAGCTGGCGATCACCGCGCCATCGGCCTTCAGGGTGTCGGCGTAGCCGTCGGCGTCTTTCAAGGGCACGGGGTCGATGCGCGCTTCGAAGCGATGGCCGTGCGTGTCGCGGCCGGCCTGCAGGCCCAGCGCCGTGACCGGCACCACGTCGGCGCCATGCAGCGCCACCAGACCATGGGCCGGGCGCACGAAGCTCACGCTGGTCCAGCCGGGCAGCTCGCAGCCGGTTTCGAGCTGGTAGCTCATGACCTTCGGGATCGGCAACTTGGCGATGGCCTCGGCCAGCGCCTTCTGCAGGCCTTCGGCGAGCGTGGCGCCCTTGACCGTGCTCTCGAAGAACAGCGCCTCGGCCTTGCCGTCGGGCTGGCGCTTGAGGCCGGCCACGGCCGAGGCGTCGGCGCCGAACGCGGCGAGCTTCTTCAGCAGCGCCGGTGTCGCGTTGCCGCCGGCGTCCAGGCCCACCGTCACGGGCATGAGCTTTTGCGACACGGCCCTGTCGACCGCCTGCGCGGCCACCTGGGTGACGTGCACCGCCAGCCGGCGCGGCGAAGCGAACGGCGTGAAGGCCGATGCGGGCGAGGTCAGGCCCTGCGCCTTGAGTTGCTCGAACAGCACGCCGGCAAAGGCCTCGCCGAGCTTCTTCAGCGCCTTGGGTGGCAGTTCCTCGACGAACAGTTCCACCAACAGGTTTTTGGTCGCAGTCATGGTTGTCATGGCGTTCACGCCGCCTTCTTCGTCATCTGTTCCACCCATTCACGCGGCGCCATCGGGAAGCCCAGGCGTTCGCGGCTCTCGTAATAACTCTGCGCCACGCTGCGGGCGAGGTTGCGGATGCGGCCGATGTAGGCGGCGCGCTCCGTCACGCTGATCGCGCCGCGCGCGTCGAGCAGGTTGAAGCTGTGTGCGGCCTTGAGCACCTGCTCGTAGGCCGGCAGCGCCAGCTGCGCCTCCATCAGGTGCTTGGCCTGTTTCTCGTGCGCCGTGAAGGCGGTGAACAGGAAGTCGGCGTCGCTGTGCTCGAAGTTGTAGGTCGATTGTTCGACTTCGTTCTGCTTGTACACGTCGCCGTAGCTGAGGCCATCGGTCCAGGTCAGGTTGTAGACGTTGTCCACGCCCTGCAGGTACATGGCCAGCCGCTCCAGGCCGTAGGTGATCTCGCCGGTGATCGGCTTGCAGTCGATGCCGCCCACCTGCTGGAAATAGGTGAACTGCGTGACCTCCATGCCGTTGAGCCAGACCTCCCAGCCCAGGCCCCAGGCGCCGAGCGTGGGGTTCTCCCAATCGTCTTCGACGAAACGGATGTCGTTCTTCTTGAGGTCGAAACCGAGCGCTTCCAGGCTGCCGAGGTAGAGCTCGAGGATGTTGCTCGGCGCGGGCTTGAGCACCACCTGGTACTGGTAGTAGTGCTGCAGGCGGTTCGGGTTCTCGCCATAACGGCCGTCCTTGGGCCGGCGGCTGGGCTGCACGTAGGCCGCGCGCCAGGGCTCGGGGCCGAGTGCCCTCAGGAAGGTCGCCGTGTGCGACGTCCCGGCGCCGACCTCCATGTCGTAGGGCTGCAGGAGCGCGCAGCCCTGCTCAGCCCAGTAGGACTGCAATTTCAAAATGATCTGCTGGAATGTCAACATGAAGGTCGGATTCGTTGGCCGCGGCAGAGGCCGCGTCGGGATTCAGGCTGGTGCTAGCGAATAACATGCCGGCGCCCAGGCCGGCATGGCTTCTCATTTTACGGGCCGCCGACACCAGGGCCGCCGCGCCCGCGCTTTTCGCTGGCGCGGCTGCGCGACAGAGTTTATGATTGCAAATGTTTCAACCCGTTACCCGCTCAGGGTAGCAGTTTCATCCCGGCAAGCCTCGGCCGCTTCCATTTTTTCGATCCTAAGGCGATGGATTCTCCAACCGACACCCTGTTGACATTCGTGATGGTGGTCTTCTGGACCATCGTTGCCGTGGTCGCAGTATTGGCCCTCGGCTGGAAGGTACACAAGGTTCGCCGGCGCCGCGAAAGGCGCGAGGCCGCACGCGAGGCGCGCCGCAAGTTCCACGAATGGCGCCAGACCGTGGTCGACTCCAAGATCTGAGGCCTGGGCCGCTTCGAAGGCGGCCTACGCGATCGCCGCCTTCAACCGCATCAAACCGCGTTCAGCCCGCCACCCTGCGCGGCCGCGTTGCCGAACAGCGGCGGATGCGTGACGATGGACTTCAACTCGGGCCGCGGCTGCTGCAACGCCGCCATGTCCGGCCGCGGCCGGCGCAGGCCCGGCACCGCCGCAAACGCCTGCTCGAGCGCCTGCGCGGCCGCCAACAGCTCGGCATCGGCATGCAGCCGGCCGATCACCTGCAGGCCGAAGGGCATGCCGTGTTCGTCCGTGCCACAAGGCAGGGAAAGCGCGGGATTCGTTGCCAGCGTCACGACATACGTCAGGCCGAGCCAGTGGTAGTAGTTGCGCATGGCCTGGCCATCGATGCGGCCGGCGAACAGTTCCGTCCATGGAAACGGCGACACCGGCGTCACCGGTGCCAGGATCAGGTCGTATTGCGCGAAGGCCTTGGCGAAGCGACGCTGGATGCGCGTCTGCTCCAGGTGCGCCCAGGCGCGGTCGGCCAGCGTGATGGCGGCTGCCATCTCCACGTTGGCGCGCACGTTCGGCCCCAGGGTTTCAGGCGCGTTGCGGAAGGTGTCGGCGAAAGCGGCGACGAAGCTCTCGGCGCGCAGGATGTCGAAGGCGCGGTCGGCTTCGCCGAGTTGCAGGTCCACCGGTTCACACTGCGCCACCAGCGGGCGGACCGCCTCCACGCGTTGGCGGAACACGCGGCGAATCTCGGGGTCGACGATGCACACGCCAAAGTCTTCCGTCGTGCCGATGCGCAGCCTGGAGAGGTCCACGTCCTTCAGCGGCCAGAACTGCGACGCGTCCACGGGATAGGACAAGGGATCGCGCGCGTCAGGCCCCACGCTCGACGCGAGCATCAGCGCGGTATCGGCGACGGTGCGACCCATCGGCCCGAGCACGGAGATCACCGACCAGCCCAGCGGCCGCGCGTCGTTGGCGACCAGCCCCGGCGAAGGCCGCAGCCCGACCACGCCGCACAGTGCGGCGGGAATGCGCAGCGAACCACCCGTGTCGGAGCCGGTGCAGATCGGCAGCAAGTCGGCCGCCAATGCAGCGGCCGAACCGCCGGAAGACCCGCCCGCGTTCAACGACGGATCGAACGGATTGCCCGTCGCACCCCACACCGGGTTGCGGCTGTTCGCGCCAGCGCCCATGTCGGGCACGTTGGTCTTCGCGGTGACGATGGCACCGGCCGCGCGCAGCCGCGAGACCAGCACCACATCGGCCGCGGGCACGTTGCCACGCAGCCGCACGTTGCCGTAGGTGGTGAGCAGGCCGGCCGTGTCCTGCAGGTCCTTCACGCCGAGCGGCAGACCGTGCAGCGGGCCCAGCGCCGCGCCGCGCATCACCTGGGCCTCGGCTTCGCGTGCCGAGGCACGGGCGCGGTCGAAGTCCGTGGCGCAGATGGCATTGATCGCCGGGTTCACCGCTTCGATGCGCGCGATGCAGGCGTCCATCAGCTCCACCGGCGAGAGTTGCCGCGCACCGATGAGGCGACGGAGTTCGACGGCGGAGAGTTCGGGGAGAAGGCTGGAGGTCATGTTCATTCGACTTTGATCTGGTCGCGTTCGGCGATGGCCTTCATCTTGGCGATGTCGGCCGTCACCATTCCGGCCCAATCGGCCACGGCAGCATAACCGGGCTCGAAGCCGGCGAGTTTCATCTTCTCCTGCGTGTCGGGGCTGGCCATCAGCGTGGCCAGCGCCTTCTCGAGCCGCGCCTTCACGGCCGGCGGCAGGCCGCGCGGCGCCACCAGCGCCAGCCAGGCATTCATGTCCACGCCGGGGAAACCCGCCTCGGCCACGGTGGGCACGTCGGGCAGCAGCGCGGAACGCTTGGCCGTGGCCACGGCCAGCACACGCACCTTGCCGCTCTTGAGCTGCTGGGAGGCCGCCACCACGGTGTCGAAGGAAATCGGGATCTGGCCGCCGATCAGGTCCGTCATCAGCGGTGCGCTGCCCTTGTAGGGGATGTGCGTCATCTTCAGGCCGGTGGCGCTGTTGAACATCGCGCCCGCGAAATTGGAACTGGTGCCGTTGCCGAAGCTGCCATAGACGAAGTCGTCGGGCCTGGCCTTGGCCGCGGCGACGAGTTGCTGCAGGTTGGTGGCCTGGACCTTGGGATTGACCAGCACGGCCAGCGCCACCGAGCCGACGATGCCGATCGCGTCGAAGCCCTTGGCCGCGTCGTAGGAAAGCTTGGTCTGCAGCGCCGGATTCAGCGTGAAGGTGGAGTTGGAACTGATCAACAGCGTGTAGCCGTCGGGTTTGGCATTGGCCACATAGGCCGCGCCGATGGCCGTGCCGGCACCGGGTTTGTTCTCGATGATCACCGGCTGGCCGAGCTGGTCCTGCAGCGTCTTGCCGAGCAGGCGCGCCAGCACGTCGGCAGCCCCGCCCGCGGGGAACGGCGCCACCAGCGTGATCGGGCGCTCGGGGAAATCGGCGGCATGGGCGGTACCGGCCACACCGGCGACGGCCGACAGCGCCAGGCCGAAGGACAACAGGCGGCGCGTGATGGCGGAGGTCTTGAAGAATGGCGGTTTGTGCATGGAAAGCTCCAGAAAGAAAATCGAATCCGTGGGTGTGGCTCAGCGCAGGCGCCCGGGCGAGAGCGCCGCCGCATCCACCCCTTCGCGTTGCAACGCACCGGGCAACGGTCCGCCGCGCAACAGCGCATCGGCCAGGGCACTGGCGCCGGCCGCGCTCTGGATGCCGTAGCCGCCCTGCCCGGCCAGCCAGAAGAAGCCAGGGCAGGCGGCGTCGAAACCGATCACCATTTCGCCATCGGCGACGAAGGAACGCAGACCCGCCCAGGTGCTGGCCGGGCGGCGGATGCTCAGGGTGGAAATCTGCTCGATCTGGTGGATGCCCATGGCAATGTCGAGCTCTTCGGGCACGACGTCGTGCGGCACGGTGTCGTCTGCGTTCGCCGGTGAACCGAGCAACTGCCCCGCATCGGGCTTGAAGTAGAAACTCTCGTCCACACCCACCACGGCGGGCCAGCCGCTGGCATCCACGCCTTCGGGCGCCTTGAAGGTGAAGGCACTGCGCCGGCGCGGCACGATGCCGACCGGCCGCGCGCCGAACAACGCGGCCAGCTCGTCGGCCCAGGCACCGGCGGCATTCACCACGGTTTCGGCGGCCAGCACCTGGCCATCGGCGAATGCCATGACCCAGCGACCGTCTTCATGCCGCGCATCGACGAGGGTGGCCCCGAGATACAGCGCCCCATCCGTGCCGGCCTTCTGCCGGAAGCCGCGCAGGAAACCCTGGTGCAGCGCGTGCACGTCCAAGTCCTGCGCGCCGGGGTCGTACAGGCCGCCATGCACCAGTTCGGGTCGCAGGCAGGGTGCACGGGTCAGCGTGGTCGCCGCGTCCAGCACTTCGAGGCCGGCACCAGCGGGCGCGAGTTCGGCATGCAGGTGCGCGAGTTCCGCCTCCTGGCCCTGCGTGGCCACGTACAACACGCCGCGCGGATGCATCAAGGCCACATCGCTGAAACCGGCCGGGGGCGTGGCATAGAAGTCGCGGCTGGCACGCGTCAACGCCCGCACCTGCGGCGGGCCGTAAGTCTCCATGAACATCGCGGCCGAACGGCCGGTGGCGTGGTAACCAGGCTGGCTCTCGCGCTCGACGATGGCCAGGCTGCGCTGACCCGCGAGGCGCCACGCCAGCGATGCGCCCGCGATGCCGGCGCCGAAGATGATGGTGTTGAATTCTTTCATTTGATAATTCTCACATGCGAGAATTGTGCCAAACCCTCCGCCGGCCATAAAAAAACCCACGCGGGTCGCCCGGCGTGGGTTTCGATTCGCAAGGCCGTGCTACGGCCTGGCTGGGATCAATACTCCCAGAAGATCCGTTGCAGTTCTTTCGTGTCGCTGGTCTTGGTCAGAGCCACCATGGCCAGGATGCGAGCCTTTTGCGGGCGCAGGTCGTGGGCCACCACCCAGTCGTATTTGTCATCGGGCTGTTCGGCGTTGCGGATCACGAAACCGTCCGGCACGCGCGAGCTGCGGATCACGATGGCGCCATCGGCACGCACCTTCTGCAGATAGGGCACGATGCGGTCGGCCACCGAGCCGTTGCCCGGGCCGCCGTGGATCAGCGCCTTGACGCCGCTCTTGCCCAGGGCTTCGATCGCGGTGGGAGACACGCCTTCGTAACCCATGGCGATCTCGACGTTCGGCAGCGAGGTGATGGTGTCAATGTCGAACTCGGAATTCATGGTGTGACGCTTCACCGGCGCACGGAACCAGTAGTTCTTGCCTTCGACCACCATGCCGAGCGAACCCCACTGGCTGACGAAAGCGCTGGGCTTGATGTTGAAGTTCTTGCTCACGTCACGACCGCTTTCGATGCTGTCGTTCATGGTCAGCAGCACGCCCTTGCCCATGGCGTCCTTGCTGCCGGCCACGCTGACCGCGTCGAACAGGTTCAGCGCGCCGTCGGCCGACAGGGCCGTGCCCGGACGCATCGAGGCGACCATC
Source organism: Rhodoferax koreense (assembly GCF_001955695.1). Classification (NCBI taxonomy): domain Bacteria; kingdom Pseudomonadati; phylum Pseudomonadota; class Betaproteobacteria; order Burkholderiales; family Comamonadaceae; genus Rhodoferax; species Rhodoferax koreensis. The sequence continues at coordinate 5,041,480 of NZ_CP019236.1, forward strand.
ACGATGGGCTTGCTGGTGTGCACCGTCAGCGTCAGGAAGTAGGCGGTCTCTTCGACCGTGTCGGTGCCGTGGGTGATGACGATGCCATCGACATCGGGCTGCTTGGCGAGCGCGGACACGCGTTTGGCCAGCGTCAGCAGGTTGTCGTTGGTCAGGCTCTCGGAGGCCACCTGGAACACCTGTTCACCGCGCACGTTGGCCACGGTGCCCAGTTCGGGCAGGCCGGCGATCAGCTTTTCGACACCGACCTTGGCGGCCGCGTAAGTGGCGCTGTTGAGGGCCGAGGCACCCGCGCCGGCGATGGTGCCACCCGTGGCGAGGATCACCACGTTGGGTTTGGCGGCTTGGGCATGGGCCAGGCTGGTCAGCGCCGACAGCGTGGCAAACGCCACGCCCGCTACGAGTTTTCCGAATATTGAACGCGCTTGCATGGAAGCTCCATTGGAAGTGGATGAAGACGAGGACGTCTGGACGCCACTCCGGCCCGCAAAGCAGAAAAACCGCACAGCCCGGAGGGTGACCGATGGTAGCGAGGTGCCCCGAAATGTGGTACGCAAGAGCCATGCCTCATGCGCATAACCTCATGGCGAGGCTGGTTACAGAATGTTGTTGATGTTCAGATGACCCAAACAAGATGACTAAGGTACGGCACACTTAATCGGTGCAAATTAAAAAAATTAAACTTGCATACGAAAATTTTACTTAGTCTACAAATCAGAAAATATTTAATGAAATCACTCATTGCAATCATCGCACTAGCAGCATCCAGCTTTGCCCTCGCCGCGCCCACGACTGTGTACTTCGCGGGCACCGTCGAGAGTGGCACTGTAGTGGACCCTAGAAACGGTCAGTGGGTAGGCACCCCCGTTGGGCACAGTTTTTCAGGCTCGATCACTTTTGACGGAAGCCAGGGGGTTCTTTCGGCAGGAATGAACGCCCCGGCCCAGATCGGTCACTACGAGGCGAATCGAACAACCAATGGGACCGCCGACGCTTCCATCGTGTCCAGTTTTTCGATCACCTACGATGGTCATACATACGGTAAGTTGACAGTGCCGACCGAAGGCTCCTGGGTGGGTAAAGCACTTGAGGGCCCGGTGTCCAGTTACCGCGTCGGAGTTGCTGCCTCCCGTACTGAGATCGTGAACATTTCGGGCGATGCGTACTACACCGCCACGGGGCGCAGTCTCAGCTTCATCGGTTATGGAGATACAAGTTGGATCGGCGATGTCCTGAACCTTGAACAGCTACCTGATTTGCAACACTTCGACCCGGCTTCATCGCAAATCATTTTTTCGAATTCGGGATACATGTGCGCCTACGTCGTTGATGGCTGCCCAGATGGTGCAATCTTCGACGAAGGCAGCTTGAACATCTTCGGCCGGCTCACTTACCTAAGCATGTCGCCCTTGGCTACCGCTGAGGTACCAGAGCCCGGATCCCTGCCCTTGTTCGTTGCGGCTCTAGTCGGCCTTCTGGGAATACGAAAAACGATACGAACTGAACCGCAGATTCAGATGGGTTAGAACGCCGCTGAGCGCCGAGGTGTAAACCATCCCACCACCAGCCCCAGCACCCCAAGCGCCCACAGCGGCCAAAGGCCGAAACGCGACACCCACCAGGCGAACGGCGTGATCTCCCAACCCTGGGCGCCGCCCAGGCCGCGGCCTTCCACCTCGGCCACCAGGACGCCGCGCGTGAGCCGCGGCAGTTCCTGCACCACCACGCCCCGGTGGTCGATGATGGCGGTGGCGCCGGTGTTGGTGGCGCGGATCATCGGGCGCTCGAACTCCAGCGTGCGCATGCGCGAGATGCTCAGATGCTGGTCGATCGCCAGCGAATCGCCGAACCAGCCGATGTTGCTCACGTTGACGAAGATCGTCGGCGCCTGGGCCGGATCCCTGAACCGTGCGCCGAGCTCCTCGCCGAACAGATCCTCGTAGCAGATGTTGGGCGCGAGCCGCTGGCCGGCCACCGCCATCGAGGCCTGGCCCACGGCGCCGCGGTTGAAGTCGCCCAGCGGGATGTTCATCATCTCGGTGAACCACTTGAACAGCGGCGGGATGAATTCGCCGAACGGCACGAGGTGGTGCTTGGCGTAGCTGTACATCGAAGGCAGCCCGGGCTGCAGGCCGATCACCGCATTGGTGTAGCCGTCATGGCGGTTGCCCAGCGGCACGCCGATCAGCGCGGTCTGCGCACCGCTGCGGAAGCGTTGCTGCAGCGCGTCCCAGTAGCCCGGCGGCAGTTGCTGCGGCAGCAGCGGCAGCGCCGTCTCGGGCGCCACCACCAGCGGCGTCTTCGCCGTGTTCAGCTGTTCGCCATACCACTGCAACGCCACCGCCACGCCGGTACCGGCTTCGAACTTCTCGTCCTGCGGGATGTTGCCCTGCAGCAGCGTGACCGGCAGTTTGCCGCCGGAGGGCGCCTCTGCGGGTTTGAAGACATGTGCGGCAACTGCGACGGCGCCGATCAACAGCAACGGCCCCCAGGAACGCATGGCCAGGGGGCGGCGCAGCCCGTCAACGAACAGGCAGGCCAGCACGGCGGCGATCCAGCCGATGCCGTAGACACCGACGTACCGCGCGAACACACCTAGTCCGTCGAGGTGCGCATACCCGGCCGCCCCCCACGGAAAACCGGTGAACCAGACACCGCGCGCGAGCTCCGCCAACAGCCAGCAGGACGCAAAAACAATAGCACGCAGCGCAGGATTGGCGGGCGCGAAGGCCCTGAAAAACCCACAAACCACCGCGTAGTAAACCGCCAGCACGGCGGCCAGCCCCACCACGGCTGCCACGGCCAGCGGCGCCGCCAGGCCGCCGTAGGTGTGCATCGAGATGAACAGCCACCAGAAGGTGCCGGTGAGCCAGGCCGTGGCGAAGACCCAGCCGGTCAGCGCCGCGTGTTTCGGCGTGGCGCGCGATTCGACCAGTCCGACGAGGCCCGCCATCGACAGCAGTTGCAGCCACCACAGCGGCCGCCCGTCGAACGGGTTGGCCATGGACGCGGCCTGCAGCAGGCCGGCAAGGAGGGCACACGACAGCGCGACCGGTCGGATGCGGTCAGACCCACGGGACAAAAAGTGCATCGACTGAGGTCAACCGGTGGGATCGTCGTCCTGCACGGGCGAGACCTTGAACCAGCGCACCGCGCCACCCTTGGTGTGCAGCACGACGAAGTTCAGGCCGGCCAGGGCCAGGTGTTCGCCGCGCCGGGGCACGTGGCCCATCTCGTGGGCGATCAGGCCGCCGATGGTGTCGAACGTGTCCTCCGGGTCGGAGCCGACCAGGTGCACCCCGAAGGCTTCGTTGACGCGTTCGATGGGGGTGTCGCCGCTCACGCGGTAGGTGCGGTCGGCCAGGCCGAAGATGTCGCCCTCGTCCTCGGCGATGTCGAATTCGTCCTCGATTTCGCCGACGATCTGCTCGAGCACGTCTTCGATGGTGATCAGGCCGGCCACGCGGCCGAATTCGTCGATGACGATGGCCAGGTGGTTGCGGTTGCCGCGGAACTCGCGCAGCAGGTCGTTCAGCCCCTTGGATTCGGGCACGAACACAGCCGGGCGCAGCAGCGCGCGGATGTTGAGTTCGGGCGCGCGCTGCAACTTGAGCAGATCCTTCGCCAGAAGGATGCCGATGATGTTTTCCTTCTCACCCTCGAACACCGGAAACCGCGAGTGGGCGGTGTCGATCACCTGGTGCATCAGCTCGTCGCCGCTGGCGTCGATGTTCAGGCAATCCATGCGGGTGGCGGCGACCATCACGTCGCCCGCGGTCATGTCGGCCATGCGGATCACGCCTTCGAGCATGACGCGGGATTCGGCCCCGATGATCTGGTTGTCTTCCGCTTCGGCCAGGGTCTCGATCAACTCGGCCCGGGAGTCGGGCCCGGGGTGGATGAATTCGGCCAGTTTCTGCAGAAAACTGCGCTTGTCTTCCTTCTCGGGCAGGGAGGAGGAACGCGCGGGGTACGGGTCTGACACAGCCTTGGGTGCAGGACGTGCGGTTGTTGAGGAAACCCAAGGATAGCCTAGATGGGCGCACGACCGGCCCGTTGACGCCTACGGGCCCGAACGATGGCGCCCCGCACGCAGGTTGCTGCGGATTTCCTGCAGCCCGCCGATGAAGTCCCAGAACTGCTTGGCCTGGGCCTTGAGGCGGTAGTCGGTGAGGGCGATCTGCTCCTCGACGATCTCGGTCATCCGGCTGTCCAGCGTGGCCGCGGGCAGGCGCAGAAACGCCTCGGCCTCGGAGCCGTCCTTCTCGACCTTGGCGCCGGCATTGCGCGCGATGCGCAGCATGGCCGTGTTTTCGCTCAGCGCGTGGATGAACAGCAGCTCGACACCTTCGTTGCGGGCGTGCATCGCGGCCCGCTCGAACAAGCGCGCGCCGAAGCCGCGTCCGCGCGCATGGCCCGAGACCGACACACCGAATTCGGCGCAGGCGCGGCAGTCGGGGTTCACCGAAAACGCCAGATGCGCCATGGCGATCAGCTGCAGCTTGCGGTTGTAGATGCCGAAGATTTCGTCGGCATCGAAATTCAGGCCGTCGGTGTAGCGGCGAATCTGCTCGTCGTTCGCCGGATAGCCGAAGCGCAGGTAGCGGTCGTGCGGCGCCAGCGCCAACAGGTGCTGGGCGATGCGCTCGCGGTGCGCCATGCCGAGCGAACGGATCGGCACCATCAGCGGCGCGGCGCGCCGCGGGCCGTCGTCCGGCGGACCGGAGCGACCGCGCGCCGGAGCGGCTGGCAGCTGGGTGGTTGGCTTGGTGGCGAGCATCCTTCAAATATACGGGTTCTCCCGTATCTGCGTGGCAAAAATCACGCCGTCGGCCCGTCGAATCCACCTCCGATTGCAAAAACCGCACAGGTGTTGCACAAAAGTCAGCAGGCACACAAATTGCAAACAATACGGCAAAATTGCACATCGTGGATGCGTCAGCGCACTCACCCTCTCCAACCCGCGCCTTATCACAGCCCACCAGGAACCGCATGCAGACAGACTATTTTCTGACCCAGATGGGACGCCAGTGGAAGTGGCTGGTGCTTCGTGGACTCGTAGCGATGGCGCTTGGGCTGCTCGGGTTCGTGATGCCGGGCCAGACTCTCCAGGTGCTGGCCTTGTGCTGGGGTGTGTACGCTTTCGTCGACGGCTTCATCGCGCTGCTCACCGCCTACCAGATTCGCGAACGCAATCGGCCGTGGTGGTCCATGGCCCTCGTCGGCGTGGTCGGCGTGGCGGCCGGCCTGGTGAGCTTCATCTGGCCCGTCGCCACGGCCGTGAGCCTGCTGCTGTTCATCGCCGTGTGGGCCGTGCTGATGGGCCTGTTCCAGATCGTTACGGCGCTGCGCATGCGCAAATCGATCCAGGGCGAGTGGATGCTGGTGGCGTCGGGCCTGATCTCGGTGCTGTTCGGTGCCGCCATGATCGCCGCGCCCGCGGCCGGCGCGCTGGCCGTGGTCTGGCTCATCGCCGCCTACGCGCTGGTGTTCGGCTTCCTGCTGGTGTGCGTGGGCCTGCGCCTGCGCGGCATCGCCAAGATGCCGTGGGAGCCCCCGGTGGTGACGCGGCCGGCGGGCCTGTCGACCCGGCCCGCACCGCTGAGCGAGCCCAAGCTCGACCGCTAGCCGAACGCTCAAAGGAGCGCCAACGACTCCTGCATCACGCGCGGGTGAAAGGCCAGCGCGACATGGGCCGTGCCGATGACGAAGCGGTTGTCCGCGCCGGGCAGGCTGCCCGTGGCGGGCGGAAACACCATGTTGTCGGCATTCGAATACCAGCAGACGAACCGCGCATAACCCGCCGCTGCTTCCCTGGCCTGCAGCGCACCGAGCCATTCGCTGCGCAATCCCATCTGGCGGCCATGCACCGTCGGGCTGAATCGCGCCATCCAGGTGCCCGCGTGCGGCGAGGCGATGCTGATCACGCGGTGCACCCTGGCTGGCGCCTGCGCGGACGCCATCCAGGCCCGTACCACCAAGCCGCCCATGCTGTGCCCGATCAGGGTCGGCGCCATGCCGGTGGCAGCCGTGACGCGGCGCACGGCGTCTTCGAGCACCCCGGCGTGGGCGTCGAGGCTGCCCCAGGCCGGCTCCAGGTTCACAGCCACGAAGGCGCGGTTCTGTGCGCGCAGCGCATGCATCCACGGCGTCCAGAAACCGCGGTTGCAGAACAGCCCATGGACCAGGACAACGCCCCGGCCCTTGGCTTGCGCCGGCAGGAAATCCGCCACGGCATTCGACCAGAAAGGCTGGCGCCAGAAGAACACGCGCGGCATCGCACGGACCTCGCCCCACCACGCACGCCACAGTTGACCGCGGCTGGCGCGGGGCGTTACATCCGCGCCATGGCCGCGCGCGAGCAGTATGAATTCGATGCCGAGCACCACGGCGTAGCCCAGCAGGATCAGCAGCGCACCCGCCCACGCCACGAAGGGATGGGCCGGCAGGAAAAGCCACAGCCAGCCGGCAGCCAGCGCCAGCAGGCCGAAGACGATGAGCTGTTGCAGTCGCGCGAGCATGCTGCGGCGACTATAGGATGAAAACCCCTGGCGTGACGGACGCCGCCCTGCCCCGGCGCCCATCTCCTGGCCCGCGTCGGCCATCAGGTCCAGTCGTTGTTCGGGTCCAGGTCGACGCCATCGAATCCGTCGCCGCTCGAGGAGGCGTCGAGAAAGCGGTCGCTCGTGTCCACGCCAAGTCGGCTGTCGGCGCTCGGCGGGGTATCGAAGTAGTTGTTGATGACCTCGGTCTGCGGCGCGTTGCCCAGCCCGTCGAAGGCCTGCGGTCCGCTCAGGCCAAAGGCCGACGCGCCCGCATTCTGATGCCCGCCGCCCATCAGGTGGCCGATGCCCTGGAACAGGAATGCGCCTGCCGCCACGCCCGCCGCGGTGGTGGCCATGCTGGTGAGGAAACTCGGGGCCTGGAAGCCAGGCGCGGCTGCAGGTGCCGCCGCTGCAGCCGGCGGTGGCGCGTAATACGACGGCGGCGCCTGGGGCGGCTGCACGCTCGCCTGCGGTGAAGGCGGCGCAACCGGCGTGCTGGGTGGTGCCGGAGACCGGCCCCAGCCGATCGCGTCCAGGAAACCGCCGCCGCTGCGCGCCGGCTGCTTCATCTGGTTCAGCTCTTCCTGCAGTGCGGCGATGCGCTCGTTGGCGACCTTGATCGCGCCGTCCTGCAGCAGCGCGCGTTGCACCAGCAGGTAGGCGGCGTCGGGTTGCTGGGCCATGGCGCGGCTGATCAGGCTTTGCGCCTCCGCGTCCTTGGCGCCGGCCTGGGCTTGCACCAGCTGCTGGAGAAACTGCGCGAGTTGTTCACGCTCCGACGTGTTCATGGGGAGACCTCCGTTGATGTGAATGCCACACCGCTCAGATGACATCCGGCCGCATTTGTTCAAGCGCTGCGGCGGCCAAAACCGGGGTAAATGGTCAAGCGAAGGTAAAGAAAGCCGTGCCGGCTTGGTAACGCGGCGCCGATGTGGTCTGCTCGGGTGACGATGGACACCATTTCCACTCTGCAATCGCTCGGCCTCACCTTGCCGAGCCCGGCCTACATCTTCGGCTCGGTGGTCTTCGGCCTGGTGGGCCTCGCGGCTTTTCGCCACGGCCGCAAATGCGACGACCGGACCAGCCTCTGGCTCGGCGTGGGGCTGATGCTCTACCCGTATGCGATCGACCAGACCTGGCTGCTGTACCTCGTCGGCGCATCGCTGTGCGCCGCGTGGTGGTGGCTGCGGCGCGCCCCGGGCTGAACCATCGGGCCGCCGCAGAGCCCTGCGGTTACTTGCGGCCGATCTGGTTGCCCACGACCGCACCCACGGCCGCACCGCCGACCGTGGCCAGTGCGCCACCGGCCAACGCCGCGCCAGCCACCGCGCCAACACCCGCGCCGACGACCATGTTGGTGTCACGCCGCGACATGCCGGCACAGGCGCTCAGGCTCAGCACCAGCACGGTGGTGACGCCGGCCACAGCCAGGGGACGCAGGGAGTTCTTCAAGGTGGTGAATGCGGTCATGTCGGTCTGAACCCTTGCGGGCGTGGTAATGGGGGGGGCCGAGCATAACCCGCGGAAAGCGCCTGGGCTGTAGTCCACCACCGCTTTCGCAGTGGCAGCCGCAGGCGGACGGGGTCATCCCCCCGGTGCGGGCGCGGCGTTCCATGTCGCCAGCCGTTCGCGCGTCTTGCGGGCCACGTCCCGCACCCAGGGCTGGGCCGCCCAGTGGCGTGCGGCGAATGCATCGATCTGCGCCTGGTGCGCGAGCGACAGGCCGATCACGTCCAGCCCTTCGAGGAACATGCGCCGGTGCCGGTCAGACAAAGTGAATGCCGTGTCCACGTCGGCACTGCGCAGGCGCATTGCAGCGACGTCGATTTCGATTTCCGCACCCTTTGCCCGCGCGTCGGCCTCGGCCATGAGCGCTTCGACCTGCGCCTGCGGCAGCATCACCAGCAGCAGGCGGTTGTTCATCGCGTTCGAATAGAAAATCTCGCCGAAGCTGGGCGCGATCACCGCCCGCACGCCGTATTGCTGCAAGCCCCACACGGCATGCTCGCGGCTCGAGCCACAGCCGAAGTTCGCACCCGCGATGAGCATGCGCGTGCCGGCGGCCTGCGGCCGGTTGAGCACGAAGTCGGACCGCACCTGGCCCTGCGCGTCGAAGCGCAGGTCGTACAGCAGGCCGTCGGCCAGGCCGGCCTTGTCGATGCCGCGCAGGAACTGCTTGGGCATGATCTGGTCGGTGTCGAGGTTCTCGATGCGGATCGCGGCGGCGCGGCCGGCGACGAGATGGGGAACTGAAATCTCATCCATGCACAGGCTCCAGTGAACGCACGTCGATCAGCCGGCCCGTGACGGCCGCGGCCGCGGCCATGGCCGGGCTCATGAGGTGGGTGATGGCGCCACGGCCCTGGCGGCCCTCGAAATTGCGGTTGGTGGTCGAGGCGCAACGCACCCCGTCGGCGAGCACATCGTCGTTCATCGCCAGGCACATCGAGCAGCCGGGCTGGCGCCATTCGAATCCCGCGCCGGTGAACAGCGCGGCCAGGCCCTCGGCTTCGGCCTGGGACTTCACCGCGCCCGAACCCGGCACGACCATGGCGCGCACGCCCGCGGCCACACGGCGGCCACGCACCACGTCGGCCGCGGCACGCAGGTCTTCGATGCGGCCGTTGGTGCAGGAGCCGATGAACACGTGCTGCACCGGCGTGCCCGCCAGGGCCGCGCCGACCGCAAGCCGCGTGTAGCGCAGCGCCTGGGCCGTGCTGCGCTGCGTGGCCGCATCCGAGGCCGGGTCCACGCCGGGCACCAGGCCGTCGATGGGCAACACCTGGTCCGGGCTCGTGCCCCAGGTGACGTGGGGCACCACCTCGCCCGCGTTGAAGCGATGTGTCACGTCGAACCGCGCGCCGGCGTCGCTGCGCAGCGTGGCCCAGTGGGCCAGCGCCATGTCGCGCTCCGCGGTGTCGATGTCGGGCGCCCGCTGCAGCACGTGGTCGATGGCCCTGGCATCCGGGGCGATCAGCGCGCCGCGTGCGCCGGCCTCCACCGCCATGTTGCACAGCGTGAAGCGGGCTTCGATCGACAGGGCATCGATCGCGCTGCCGCTGAATTCGACGACGAAGCCGCGGGCCCCCTGCGCGCTGATGCGGCCGATCACCATCAGGATCAGGTCCTTGGCCGTGGTGCCGGGCGGCAGCTGGCCGTCGATGCGGATGTGCATGTCCTGCGCCAGGCGGTACACCAGGGTCTGCGTGGCCAGCACGTGTTCGACTTCCGAGGTGCCGATGCCGAAGCCCAGCGCGCCGAGCGCACCGTAGGTGGTGGTGTGGCTGTCGCCGCAGAGGATGACCATGCCCGGCCGCACCATGCCGTGCTCGGGCGCCACCACGTGTTCGATGCCCTGCAGCACATCGTTGGTGTCGAACAGCGGGATCCGGTGGCGTTCGCAGTTGCGTTTGAGGTTGCTTGCCTGCAGGGCGGAGGCGGGATCGTTGATCACGCGCTTCATCACCGGATGCGTGGGAATGATGTGGCTCACCACGGCCACGTTCTGCCCCGGCAGGGGCACGCCGCGGCCCTGCTCGTGCAGGCCGGCGAAGGCCTGCGGGCTGGTGTATTCGTTCATCAGGTGCAGGTCGCAGAACAGCAGCACGTTCTGCGCGTCGAGCACCGCGACGGCGTGTGAATCGACGAGCTTGCGGTACAGCGTCTTCATTCGGCCGCCCCGGTCAGGAAAGGCAGTGCCTTGGCCAGCAGCGCCTCGGGTGCCTCCTCGGCCACGTAATGGCCGCAGGGCAGGGTTTCGCCGCGCACGTCGGCGGCGACGCGGCGCCATTCGTCCAGCGGCTTGAAGCAGCGGTGCACCACGCCCTCTTCGCCCCACAGCACCATCAGCGGCATGGCCAGGCGGCGGCCGGCATCGCGGTCGGCACGGTCGTGTTCCAGGTCGATGCCGGCGGCGGCGCGGTAGTCCTCGCACACACCGTGCGCCGTGCCGGGCAGGCCTGCCGCCCGGCTGTATTCGGCGAAGGCGCGCGGGTCGAACGGGGCCAGGCCCGCGCTGCGCCCGCCCATCACTTCGCGCAGGTAGGCGACCGGGTCGGACGCGATGAGGCGCTCGGGCAGCGGCGCGGGCTGGATCAGGAAGAACCAGTGCCAGTAGGCGCGCGCGAAGGCTTCGCCGGTCTGCTCGTACATGGCCAGGGTCGGCGCGATGTCGAGCAGCACCATGCGTTGCACCGCGTCGCCATGGTCGGCCGCCAGCCGGTGCGCCACGCGGGCGCCGCGGTCGTGGGCCAGCACCGAGAACTTCCTGTGGCCGAGCGACTGCATCACGCGCAGCATGTCGCGCGCCATCACCCGCTTGCTGTAGTTGGCGTGGTCCGCGTCGCCCGATGGCTTGGACGAATCGCCGTAGCCGCGCAGATCGGCCAGCACCAGCGTGAAATGCGCGGCCAGCCTCGGCGCGACCTTGTGCCACAAGGCGTGGGTCTGCGGATGGCCGTGCAGCAGCAGCAACGGCGGGCGCTCGTGGTTCGGCGCGTTCGTCAACGTGTGGATCTGTACGCCATCGTCGGTCGGGATGTCGCGGGCTTCGAAGCCCGGGAAGAGCGGCGCGGGCTCTGTCGTGGTGAGGGACATGGTGGTTCCTGAAGGATGACTCGATCGTATCCATGAATCCGCACCTCATAATATCCATTATGGCAATGCTTCCGGTCTTGCAAGTTATGAATCGACACTGATGGACGGCTTCTCCGATCTCGCATTTTTCTCGCTGCTGGCGCGTCAGGGCTCCCTGTCGGCCGCGGCGCAGGAGCTCGGCGTGACGCCGCCAGCGGTCAGCAAACGCCTGGCCGCGCTGGAACGCAGGCTCGGCGTGCGCCTGTTGAACCGCACCACCCGCCGCATCAACCTCACGCCCGAGGGCGAGATCTACCTCGGCGACGGCGCGCGTGTGCTCGAAGACCTCGAGGCGCTGGAGCGCAGCGTGGCCGGCAGCCGCGCACTGCCGCGCGGCGTGCTGCGCGTGAGCGCCACGCTGGGTTTCGGGCGGCGCCGCATCGCGCCGGTGCTGTCGCGCTTCGCGCTCGCGTTCCCGCTGGTGGAAGTTCAACTGCACCTGAACGACCGGCCGGTGAACCTGGTCGAGCAGCGGTTCGACCTGCAGGTGCGCTTCGGCGAACTGCCCGATGCCCGGCTCACGGCACGCCGCCTGGCGTCGAACCGGCGCATGCTGTGCGCCGCGCCTGGCTACCTGCAACAGGCCGGCACACCGGCGACGCCGCGTGAACTCGCACAGCACCGCTGCATCTTCCTGCGAGAGGGCGACGAGACCTTCGGCACCTGGCACCTGCACAGCGGTGCGCGCCAGGAGACGGTCAAGGTGCGCGGGCCGCTGAGCAGCAACGATGGGGAAACCGTGCTGGGCTGGGCGCTCGAGGGCCACGGCATCCTGATGCGGTCGCAGTGGGACGCGGCCGAACTGCTGCGCAGCGGCGCTTTGGTGCCCGTGCTGCCCGAATGGACACCGCCCGAATCCGACATCTACCTGGTGTTCCAGACCAAACACAACATCTCGGCCAAGACCCGGGCACTGGTGGACTTCCTGCTCGAAGCTTTTGCGCCGCACCGCGCGCGTGGCGATGCAATACTCGGCACCTGGTGAGACCTGATTTCAATGGCCCAATAACATCTCGTCGTCGCTTTCCGCCTCCTGCAACACCGGCTTCGTCGGCAGCTTGCCGCCAGTCTTGGCCCGGATCGCGTCCTCCTTCGCGCCCTCCACCATCTCGCACACCCACTTCACCAGGATCGACGTGTACGACTGGCTCCAGGCCTTGTTCGACAGGCTGTGGTCGGCGTCCTTGATCACCCGGTAGGTCATCGACTGCGTCTGCTTGAAGGCGGCGAGGTAGTTCTCGATGACCGGGTGCGGCACGGTGGTGTCGTGTTCGGACTCGACGATCAGCACGTCGCCGCGAAACGCCGCGCTGGCCGCGAGCGCGCGGTTGGTTTGCGGCGCGATCACCGTGTTGCGGTAGGCCGCCACTTCCTGCTTGTTGAGCTGGTTCTTCGGCACCAGCCAGTCCTCGTCCTTGTAGATCGCCGGCGCGCGCAGCCCGAGCCAGCGGATCGGCCGCAGCGCGCTCAGCACCGTGGCGAGATAGCCGCCGTAGCTGCTGCCGGCCACCACCACCGCCGACGCATCCACCGCCGGATGGCCGACCAGGGTGTCGTAGGCGGCCAGCATGTCGGCGAGGTTGTCCTCACGCGTCACGCAGTTGCGCTGGGCCTTGTCGCTGGCATGGCCGCTGAGGTCGAAGGTCAGGCAGATGCAGCCCAGTGCCGCGATCTCGTGCGCGCGCGCCAGGTACTGCTCCTGGCTGCCGTCCCAGCCATGCACCAGCATCACGCCGGGCACGACGGTGTTGGGCGCGACCAGGGTGCCGGCGATGCTGCGCCGGCCGACGGGGATGTGGATGGTCTTGTGGCGTGTGGGCATGGTTCAAAACGTCCTGGAAACCGTGGTGTATTTGGTGAGCGGGCCGGCCTGGCTGTCCTCGCCCTGGAAGTAGACGACGGCGTCCGCCGGCGGTGGCTCGCAAGGGCCGAAGATCTCGATGCAGCGCGTGCGCACGGCACAGCGGTCCGGCGCGGCGTCGAAAACTTCGAGCGCGGCGATCTCCGCCCCGGTGGCGCCGCCCACGCGCCAGGATTGCTCGAGCACACCCGAGCACCAGCGGCCCGCGGCATCCAGCCCCTGGGCGACGTCGTAGTTCAGCCGCGACGCGAAGAAGCCGTCGAAGCAGGTCTTGGCGGCACGGTCGTACACCAGGGCCTGCTGCACCGCCGTGCGCACGCACTCGTTCGGCGCAATGCTGCGCAACGCATCGAAGCCGCCGCGCACCACGGTCAACTCGGAGCCGCCATAGGCCATCGCGCCGTGGTTGCTGCGCGTCAGGCGCTGCGTGCCGAAATAGGACGCCACGGTGCCCGCCACGCTGACCTGGCCCACGCTCAGCGTCTGGACCTGGTCGAGATGGTGTTCGAGCACCACGCCATCCTGCGCCAGCACGTCATCGCCGACGGGCGCAAGGCACGCGTCGAATCCAAGCAGATCTTCCACCACCGTCTGCCCGCGGCCGCCGGTCTCGCAGACCATCTTCACGCGCACCGGGCCCAGCGCCAGCAGCGCCGTAGCCGCCAGCCGCGCATCCTCGCGCGAGAAGGCCGTGAAACCGGGCAGCACGGCCGACGCCACCTGCGCCGGGAAATCGACGCTCCAATGCGGGGGTGCCGCGGCGTCGGCGCTGTACAACGGATGGGTGATGGCCTTGGTGGCCATGAAGGCATGCGGCACCACGCCGCCGAAGAGATCGGACACGCCGTGCACGCCGAGCGCGTGGGCCTGGGATGTTACCACCAGGGTGTCGCTCGGCACCAGGTAAACGGCGCCGCCGGCCGCGCCCCACTCGGCCTGCGGCTTTTCGGCGGAACTGGCGCAGCCCTTGAGCAGCGCGAGACGCCGCACGATCTCGTCGCGCGTGGCCTTCTCATGGTCGCTCGCATGCCCGCGCAGGCCCTGGGTGTAAGGCATGACGATCTGCGGGCGGCAGTCCAGCAGCAGCCCGTGGCCTGGACGGTGCGGCGCCGCGATGGAGGTGTGGGGCTGAAGAACTGGCGTCATCGCGGGCCTCCCTGTGGATGGCTTCCACTCTGCCGTATCGGCCACCGCTGTGCATCGGCCAAGCACCAGCCGCGCTGTGGGTGACCGCCTACACCCAGCCACCGGGCCCGCCGGTGCGGACAACAGCCTTCAACCGCACGCTGGGCCGTCCTACAGCACGAACCGGGGGCATTGGCAAAAATCAGCATGACGGAGACAAATCACCATGAATCCCATTCAGACCGAACGCACGCCCACGACCACCAGCGAACCCATCAGCATCGACCGTGACTACGAGGTGCGCTACTGGGCGCGCACCCTGCATTGCACCGAGATCGAGCTCAAGGAGGCGGTGCGAGCGGTCGGCACCGATGTCGAAGAAGTACGACGACGCCTCGGTCCGCGCACCCAAACGAGCGCTTGAGCGTCTTCAGCGCAGCATGCGCCTGATCGCGGCAAAGCGCGCCTCGTTGGTCGCGCCGGTGGCCGCGCCGAACTTGCCGCCGAGCAGTGTTTCGAGCTTGGCCGCCCTTTCGGCGGGAGCCGGATGGGTGCCGAACAACATCTGGTAGTTGCTGTCGTTCTTCGAGCCTTTCGCAGCGTACATCCTCAGCACGGTTGGCAGCCCCGCCGGTGCGTAGCCGGCGCGTGCGGCATAGAGCAGGCCCTGGCGATCGGCATCGAACTCGTCCGATTGGTCCAGTCCCTTGGCGTAGATGTTGCGCACCGCGTTGACTACGGCCTCACTCAGTTGGGCGTTGTCGGCCTTGGCGCGCACGATGCCGCCGGCGATCTGCGTGAAGCCGCTTTTCTTCATCGCCACGAGATAATGGCCGCGCATGACGTGGGCAATCTCATGGGCCAGCACGCCGGCGAGTTCGGCTTCGGAGTTGAGCTGGCGCATCAGGCCGACGGTCACGAAAACATAGCCGCCGGGCGTGGCATAGGCGTTGACCGCATCGGAGTTGATGACGCCGAAGCGCCACGCGAAGTTGATCTCCTTGCCGTCCTTGTCGAGCGGGCGCTCGGCCTGCATCGCCACCCAGCGGCCGACCTGGTTGACGTAACGCTGCACGGCATCGTTGCGCAGCAGTGGCCGCGCGCCGAGCAGCACCGAGGAGAACTCGAAGCCGAGGGCCTGCTGGTCGGCGCCGGAGTAGTCCTTGAACACGGCCGTGGTGCCGTCGATCACGTCCCGGATGCCATCGGCCAGGCCGTTCCCTTTGCCGCCGTTGCCCGACAGTGCGGAGGACAGGCCGTTCAGCACGCCGCCCTGCCCTGGCGCGGCCGGGTTGGTCTGGCAGCCGGAGGCGAGCAACAACGAGGTCGCGCACAGCGCGGCGGCGAGGCGCTGGATCTTCATTTGTCGGCTCCGGTGTATTGCTCGAACGACTGCCCGACGACCTTGCCGGTGCGCGCGAATTGCGCAGCCTGGTCGCCGGTGACGGCATAACGTTCGAGTTGCTGCACCTCGGCCGGCGCCGGTTGCGCGTTCGCCAGTTGTTCCTGCGTCAGGCCGCGCGTGCCGGTGGTGGCCGTGGGCTTGTTGCTGGTGGCGGCGAACATGCCCGCCAGGCCGGTGATCGGGTTCGCCACCGCCGGCTGCGCCGCCACGGCGGGCGCGGCCTCCAGCGACTTGGTGTGCGTGAGCCGCAGCCAGCCTTCGCGCTCGACGATGCGCACCTTGACCCAGCCGCCCTGGCTGCCCGTGCGTTCACCGCGGGCGCCAAGGCCCACCCGAGCCAGTACCTTCGCATCGAGCGCGGGCGCCGCGCGCAGTTCGGTGGCGGTGGTGACCTCGATCGATTGGGCCGCGGCGGCCAGGCCGAAGCCGATGAGCCCGGCCGCGATCAGGCCCTTCAGAAAATGGATCCATGGGATAAGCATCGGCTGGTCCTGCTATGGGATAGATGGAGAGGAAAGGGAATCGGGTGAAGACGAGCCGCGTGGGCGGGGTTCGAACAGTTGCACGGTCTGCTCGCGGCCTTTGACCTCGAAGGCGCCGCGGTCCGTGAAGTCGAAGGCATCGGCGCACCTGCGGCGCGTCTCCTCGGAGACCAGCACGCGCGCCACGCCTTTGGTGCAGCCTTCGATGCGGCTGCACAGGTTCACCGTGTCGCCGATGGCGGTGTAGTCGAGCCGCCTGGCCGTGCCGAGGAAGCCGACCACGGCCTGGCCGGTGTGCACGCCGATGCCGATGTCGAAGCGCGCGCTCGCGTCTTCGCGGGCCATGTCCTCGCTGAAGCGCGTCAACGCGTCGCACATGTCGAGCGCGGCCTGCACCGCGAGCGCCGCATGGTCGGGCTGCTGCACCGGCGCGCTCCAGAAGGCCATGATGGCGTCGCCGATGAACTTGTCGAGCGTGCCCTGGTGGCGGAAGATCACGTCGACCTGCATCTCGAAATAACGGTTGAGGATGGCCACAATCTCTTCGGGCCGGCGGTGTTCCGACAGGCTGGTGAAGCCGCGGATGTCGGAAAACAGCACGGTGATCTCGCGGCTCGCGGAAACCTCGGCCTGCGCCACCTGGTCGGCCTCCGAAAGCCGATCGACGATGCGCGGATCGACGAAGCGCGAAAACATGGCCTGCACGTGGCGCCGCTGGCCCATCTCGGACCGCGCGGACAGCAGCCCGAAACCCAGCAAGGCGGCAGCACCCATGGCCAGGGCCGAGACCGGCATCCAGTAGAGGTTGGCGGCCAGCGCGCCATACGCCGCACCGAGCGCCGCCGCGGCAACGCCGGCGAACGCGGCCACGATCCACACCGGCGACACGCGGCCGATGAAGGACAGGCACAGGCCGGCGATGAGCGCAATGGCCAACGCAGGATTCGCCCAGCGCGGCGCGGCGCGCAGCCAATCGCCGGCCTGCAGGTTGGCCAGCCCCGTGGCCAGCAGGAACGGGCCGGGCGTGGTGGCGTCGATCGGCGTCGGCACGAAGTCCATCAGCCCGGTGGCCGTGGCGCCGATCACGATGATCTTGCCGCGCGCGTCAAACGGAAGCTTGCCGTCCCCGCTCTGGCTGGCGAGATAGGCCTGCGCATAGGGAATGCGCGTGAACTCGCTGCCGTACCAGTTGAGCCGGAACGTGGCTTCAGCCGGCTGCGGCAGCTGCAGCGCGTCGGCCACGCGGCCGATGATGTGCGGCACCCACCAGCCACCGATCTGGCGGCCGGTCTCGGTGCGCCGGCCCATGCCGTCGCGGTCCTTCACGAAGTTGATGTAGCCGGTGCGCCAGACCTCGGCCGGCAGGGCCGCCGGGCCTTCGATGCCGTAATGGGCCGCCGGGTCGGCGCCGGGCAAGGCGCGGATGCCCATGGCCTTCGGCGCCATCGACAAGGTGGCCTGGCGGGCGGCGTCTTCCATGAGGATGATCGGCACGAAAGCATGCTCGAAGGCCAGGGCCTTGGCCAGCTGCGCATCGTTTTCCGGGCGGAAACGGTCGGGCGAGGAAAGGATCAGGTCGAGCACGATGGCGCGCGGGTGCTGGGCCGCCAGCGCATTGATCAGTTCGGCGTGGATCACGCGCGGCCAGGACCACGCGCCGGCCACGTCCAGCATCTGCACGTTCTGCAGCGATGGCTGGTCGATGTCGATCAGCACCACGTCGGCCGGTGGTGTCCGGCCTTTGGCGTGCCAGCGCAGCATGCGGTCGCCGACACGGTTGTCGAGCGCATCGAGCTTGTGCCACCAGCCCAACTCCAGCGCAGCGAGCAAAGCCAGCGCCAGGCCCAGAACGCCGTAAAGCGCTTTTCGGCCGAATTTCAGGCGAATTGCATGAAGATGGAGCGAGAATTTGGTTTGCACTGATAACAAGTATCGAATGCACGCTTCCCCAGCGTCAAACCGAACCGGCCATCATGACCTCAAAATTGCTTACTTTTTGCCACAAATTTAACTTTTGACCTTGCCGGAGCGGGCCTTCGGGGCGATCCGCCTACCGCGGCACCTTGCCCACCATCGTGGCGGCACGCAGAAAATCGAAGTCGACACCCTGGTCGGCCTGGGTCACGCTGTGCAGGAACAGCTTGCGGTAGCCGCGCTCGGCCGTCGGCGCCACCACGGGGTTCGCACGCATGCGACGGGCCAATTCCTCGTCCTGCACCAGCAGGGCAATTTCGCGGTTCTTCACGCTGAGGCGGATGCGGTCGCCGTTCTGCACATGGGCCAGCGGCCCGCCAATGGCGGATTCGGGTGTGACGTGCAGCACGATGGTGCCGAAGGCCGTACCGCTCATGCGCCCGTCGGAGATGCGCACGATGTCCTTCACCCCGGCGCGCGCCAGCTTGCGCGGGATCGGGATGTAGCCGGCCTCGGGCATGCCCGGGGCGCCCTTGGGGCCGATGTTCTTCAGCACCAGCACGTCGTCGGCCGTGACGTCGAGGTCGTCGCGGTCGATGCGCGTGGCCAGGTCTTCGAGGTTCTCGAAAACGACCGCGCGGCCCTCGTGCTCCATGAGCCGGGCGTCGGCCGCGGACTGCTTGATGATGGCGCCCGCCGGAGCGAGGTTGCCGCGCAGCACCGCCATGCCGCCCTGCGGGTAGATCGGGTGGGCGATGGTGCGCACCACGTCCTGCGGAAAGCCCGGGCCGGCGCGTTCCAGCTCTTCGCCCAGGGTGCGGCCGGTGACGGTCATCGCGTCAAGCCGCAGCAAGGGCTTCAATTCGCGCAGCAGCGTGGCCATGCCACCGGCGTGGTGGAAATCCTCCATGTAATGCTGGCCCGAGGGCTTGAGGTCGAGCAGCACCGGCGTCTCGCGGCCCATGCGGTCCAGCGCATCCAGGTCGACTTCCAGGCCCATGCGGCCCGCAATGGCCGTGAGGTGCACGATGCCGTTGGTCGAGCCGCCGATGGCCAGCAGCACGCGCATGGCGTTCTCGAAGGCTGCGGGCGTGAGCACCTTGTCGATGGACAGGCCGTCGCGCGCCATCTGCACGGCCTGCGCGCCGGTCTGCTCCGCGATGCGGATGCGATCGGCGGTGACGGCCGGCGGCGATGCACCGCCGGGCACCGTCATGCCCAGCGCCTCGGCGATGCAGGCCATAGTGCTGGCCGTGCCCATCACCGAACAGGTGCCGACGCTGGCGACGAGCTGGTCGTTCACGTCGGCCACTTCCTCGGCGTCGATCTCGCCCGCGCGGTACTTGCCCCAGTAGCGGCGGCAATCGGTGCAGGCGCCGACGCGTTCGCCACGGTGGCTGCCGGTGAGCATGGAGCCGGTGATGAGCTGGATCGCCGGCAGGCCGGCCGAGGCCGCGCCCATGAGCTGGGCCGGCGCGGTCTTGTCGCAGCCGCCGATCAGCACCACCGCGTCCATGGGCTGGGCGCGCACCATTTCCTCGGTGTCCATGGCCATGAGGTTGCGCAGGTACATGCTGGTGGGCGCGGCAAAGCTCTCATGCACCGAGATGGTCGGAAAGTCCATCGGCAGGCCGCCGGCCAGCATCACGCCGCGCTTCACCGCCTCGATGAGTTGCGGCGCGTTGCCGTGGCAGGGGTTGTAGCTGCTGCCGGTGTTGGCGATGCCGATCACCGGCCGGTCGAGCGCGGCATCGGTAAACCCTGCGCCCTTGATGAAGGCCTTGCGCAGGAACAGCGAGAAACCCTGGTCGCCGTAACTCGTCAGTCCCTTGCGCATGCCGCCGGCGGGACGATGCGGGCTGTCGGCGGTGTCGCCGGGTTCGCAGGGAGATGGGGTGTCGGGCATGTCGTGGCATTCGTTGGGGTTGGTGTTCCTCACCGCATCATGCCGTGGAATCCGCCGGGCTGCCTTGCGCCAGGCCGAGCAGGAAAGCCTCGACCAGCGGCTGCGCCTTGTCGAAGTCGTAACACTCGAGCGCGCCATGCAGGACGCGGGCCTGCGTTTCCCAGGCGCCACCCCCGCAGGCCTCCAGCAGGTCTTCGCCAAGCGCGATGGCGTCCGGGTCACTGTCCTTGAGCATCACAGCGATGCGATGCAGCAGGGCGGCGACATGGCTGACGTCCGGGCGGTCGGCGCCTGCGGCGCGCTCGGGCGCCTCGATCGACCGTAGCCCATCCAGCACCGGCGCCAACGCCTGCTGCACCGCGTCCAGCAGGTCGTCGACATCCTCGCTCTCTGCATCGCATGCGCGTTCCAGCGCAGCCGCCGCGCTGGCCACGGCCATCGCCCCGATGCTGGCCGCCGTGCCCTTGAGGGTATGGGCTTCGCGCCGCGCCGTTTCAAGATCGCCCGCCCGCCGGCTCGCCACGAAGCGCTCAGCGAAACCGGCCTGCCCCTGCAGGAAGCGCAGCAGCAGGCGGCGGTACAGCGCATCGTTGCCCAGCGTGCGTGCCAGGCCGGCCGCGCTGTCAATGCCAGGCAGCAAGGGCAAGGCGGCCTCCCGAGGCACCGGCGATTGCTCGGCGCCCGACCCTGGCTCGAGCACGGGGGCGGACGCGAAAGCCGGCGCTGGATGGCGCGGCGTGACCCAGCGCGCCATGGTGGCGAACATCTCGGCCACGTCCAGCGGTTTGGCGATGTGGTCGTTCATGCCGACCGCCAGCACCCGTTCGCGGTCACCCGCCATGGCGTTGGCGGTCATGGCGATCACTGGCAGCGCGGCCCAGGCCGGGTTCTCGCGCAGCCGGGTGGTTGCGGTGAAGCCGTCCATCACCGGCATCTGGCAGTCCATCAGCACGCCGTCGAACGCCGCGTCGCGCGAGAGGATGTCGAGCGCCTCGGCGCCATGGTTGGCGACCACCACCTCGATGCCCGCGCCCTGAAGCAGGGCCAGCGCGAGCTCCTGGTTCATGGCGTTGTCCTCCACCAGCAACAGCCGCGCGCCGCGCAGGTGGCGATGGTCGCGCGGGTCGATGCCGTTGCGCCGGCGCTCGGGCCGCTCGACCAGGCCGGTGTGCCCCAGCACCAGGCCGACCTGTTCGAGCAGGCTGGACGGCGTGTAGGGTTTGACCAGCATGCCGTCGAGCGGCTGGCCGGCGCGCTGTGCCGCGACCCGGGCCTCCTCGCGGTCGTAGGCGGTGACCAGCACCACCGGCGGAGTGGCGATGGCGAGGGTCTTGCGCAGTTGTGCGATGAAACCGAGCCCGTCGAGCACCGGCATCTGCCAGTCGACCAGCACCAGGGCATGGGGCCGCCCCTCCGCGTGGGCGGCCACGGCGCAACGCAAGCCCTCGGCGCCATCGGCCGCCAGTTCGGCAACCATGCCGAAGCCGGTGAGCAGCCCGGCCATGAGTTCGCGTGCGAGCCGGTTGTCGTCGATCACCAGGACGCGCACGCCGGCCAGTTCTTCGGCATGCAGCATGCGCTGCGCGCCGGGCAGGCCGAAGGTGGCGTGGAAGTGGAAGGTGGAGCCGGCGCCGGGCACGCTTTCCACCCAGATCCGGCCCTGCATGAGCTCGACCAGGCGCCTGGAGATGGCCAGGCCCAGCCCGGTGCCGCCATAACGCCGGGTGATGGAAGCGTCCGCCTGGCTGAACGACTGGAACAGTTGCGCGCATTGCGCCGCGGTCATGCCGATGCCGGAATCCTGCACCCAGAAATGCAGCACGGTGCGCCCCTCGCCGCGCGAGACTTCCTCGATGCCGACGACCACGTCACCCGCCTCGGTGAACTTGACGGCGTTGTTGCCCAGGTTGACCAGCACCTGGCCCAGCCGCAGCGGGTCGCCCACCAAAGCCATCGGCAAGGCACCACGCAGATCGAAGTGCAGCTCCAGCCCGCTTTCCCGGGCCTTCAAACCCACCAGGCTCGCCAGGTGGTCCATGACTTCGGCCAGCTCGAAACCGATGGCCTCCACGCGCATCTTGCCCGCCTCGATCTTGGAGAAGTCGAGGATGTCGTTGATGATGCCCAGCAGGTGTTCGGAGGCGCGGTGCACCTTCTCGATGTAGTTGCGCGGCTTGTCGTCGAGCGGGAACTGCAGCGCCAGCTGCGACATGCCGATGATGGCGTTCATCGGGGTGCGGATCTCGTGGCTCATGTTGGCCAGGAAATCGCTCTTGGCCTGGGTGGCCTCTTCGGCTTTCTGCCGGGCCTCGTCCATCACGCGTTCGGCCTCGCGCGCCTGCGTCACGTCATCGAGCCAGACCAGCAGGCCGGGCCGGCCCTCGAAGCTGTGGTGCATCAGCGTGAGCAGGATGTCGCGCACCTCGCCACCGGCGGCGAACACCTGCACCGCCACGTCGCGCACCACCGGCGTGGCCTGCACCAGGCCCAGCACGCGCTCGCGGTCTGCGCGATGCACGTACATGCCGGCCACCGGCTCGCCCAGCCGCAAGCCACCCAGCTCGCGCATGTGGCGGTTGGCGAAGCGCAACAGGCCATCGACCTCGATGGCCGCGCCGATGGGTGCCGCGTCGAGCATGGACTGCAGTTGCGCCCGCTCCTCCTGCAGCAGGGCCTGTGCCTTCTTGCGTTCGCTGATGTCGGAGAAGGCGACGACCGCGCCCTGGAACGCGCCATGGCGCCGCAGGGGCGACACCACGTAGGCGGCGAAGAAACGGCTGCCGTCCTGCCGCACGAACTGCTCGTCTTCGCTGTCCACGGTTTCCAGGCGCCGCACCGCGTTCCAGTAGGGCGCACCCTGGGCCGATGGGTCGGCATCAAGCTCGGAACCGGGGCCGGCCCCCGCGCCAGTGAGCGCCCGTCCGTCGCTGCCGATCATCGCTGCCGCGTCGGCATGGCCGAGCAAGGCCGCTGCCGCGTCGTTGGCGAACGTCACCCGGCCCTGCGCATCCAGGCCGAAAATGCCTTCGGCGGTGGATTCGAGCAGCAGGCGCAGCTCGGCCTGCTTGTCCTGCAACGCGGCGGTGGCGACTTCCACGCGCCGGCTCACGACTTCGTTGGCGCGCAGTTGCCGCCACAACAGCAGGCCCATCAGCAGCGACAGCGCGCCACCTGCGCCCAGCGCGGTCCAGGCCGCGGTCTGCCGCAGCGCGCCGCCGAAGCGGGGGCTGACGATCCAGTCGATGCCCAAGGTGACGCCGGCCGTGAAGATCTGCGTGGGCACGATCAAGCGTCCGGGCT
This sequence comes from Rhodoferax koreense, assembly GCF_001955695.1. Lineage (NCBI taxonomy): Bacteria > Pseudomonadati > Pseudomonadota > Betaproteobacteria > Burkholderiales > Comamonadaceae > Rhodoferax > Rhodoferax koreensis. The sequence goes on from NZ_CP019236.1 coordinate 5,064,653, forward strand.
CCTCGTCTTCGACGCGCAGCCAGGGCGTGTGGCTGCCGTCGACCCGGTCGATGAACACCCGCGCCTGGATGCCGTCGGTGGCGCCGCTGAACAGGAGGCTGCCGACCATGCGCTCCAGGTCCACGGTGCCCACCACCACGATCTCGGGAGCGGAGGTCAACGCGAGGGCCACCCGCACGTAGGTGGCGTCGTTGTGCGTCACGGGCTCGGAAATGGTCCACGCGTTCGGTCGCGTGCGGGCGGATTCGAGCACGGCGATCAGCGCGCTGCCCGACTCTGGGTCGAACGGGTCGAGCAGGTGGGCCTCCGGCACGCGCTCGCTGCCCGCGCGCAGTTCCCAACGGTTGCTGCGCAGCTGGAACAGGCCGACGCCGCGCCCGAACGCATTGGCGGCGCGCGACTCCATGCTGTTGAGCGCGGTGAGAAAGCTGGATTCCTCGATGTCCGGGTTCAATTCGGCCAGCGCCGCGAGCGCGGACAGCGTACCGTAGGAAGCGTCGATGGCTTCATGCAGCGATTCGGTGAGCCGCTTGGTCTCCGCCCGCGCCCGCGCCTGCCATTGCGCCTGTTCGTCCAGCCAAAGCTGGCGCGCGACCCAACCCGAGAGCAGGAAACCACCCAGCACCACCAAGGCTGGAACCCAACGCCAGAATCTGTGGCTCATGGCGGTGATCGCTCGCGGCGGGTCGCGAATTCAGGCCTGGCTGAACGACCGACGATGCGACGAGATGGCGTTGCGGGCGCCGTCGATGGGCGAGCGGATTCCGTGCTTCATGGGTTCTCCTTGGCTGATGCGTCGCACACGACGTCCACCGGAGCTTCCCTCATCCGTCTCGCTCGGCATCGCAGCCCGCGGTTAACAATGTAAAACACTGTAACCCAATCCTTCTCCATGAAGAAGGCGGGGCGTCGGGGCGGATTCCGCCCCGATCGGCCAGGCTCACTCCACCGTCACGCTCTTCGCCAGATTGCGCGGCTTGTCCACATCCGTTCCGCGTGCGCAGGCCGTGTGGTAGGCCAGCAACTGCAGCGGCACGACGTGCAGCAACGGGGAAAGCTCGCCGTAGTGTTCGGGCATGCGGATCACGTTCAGGCCTTCTTCGCTCTGGATGTGGGTGTCGGCGTCGGCCAGCACGTAGAGCACACCGCCGCGCGCGCGGACTTCCTGCATGTTGCTCTTGAGCTTTTCGAGCAGGGCGTCGTTCGGCGCCACGGTGACCACGGGCATGTCGCTGGTCACCAGGGCCAGCGGGCCGTGCTTGAGCTCGCCTGCGGCGTAGGCCTCGGCATGGATGTAGGTGATTTCCTTGAGCTTGAGCGCGCCTTCCAGGGCGATCGGATAGTGCAGGCCGCGGCCGAGGAACAGGGCGTTTTCCTTGCTGGCGAAGTCTTCGGCCCAGCTGATGATCTGCGGCTCGAGCGCAAGCACGGCCTGCAGCGCGGCGGGCAGGTGGCGCATGGCCTTGAGGTGGCGCGCCTCTTCCGCTTCCGAGAGGCGCCCCTTGCTTTGCGCGAGCGCCAGCGTCAGCAGGAACAGGCCGGCGAGCTGCGTGGTGAAGGCCTTGGTGGAAGCCACGCCGATCTCCACGCCGGCGCGCGTGATGTAGGCCAGTTCGCATTCGCGCACCATGGCCGAGGTGGCCACGTTGCAGACCGTGAGCGTATGCGTCATGCCTTGGCTCTGGGCGTGGCGCAGTGCGGCCAGGGTGTCGGCGGTTTCACCGGACTGGGTGATGGTCACCACCAGCGTCCGGGGGTTCGGCACCGAATCGCGGTAGCGGTATTCGCTGGCGATCTCGACCTGGGTCGGAATCTTGGCGATGCTTTCCAGCCAGTACTTGGCCGCGCAGCCGCTGTAATAGCTGGTGCCGCAGGCCAGGATCAACACCGAGTCGATTTCCTTGAACACACGCCAGGCGGCCACGTGCGTGCCGTCCTCGCGCGGCTGGCCGTCGAAGAGCTCGGGCACGATGCCGATGACGCCTTCGAGCGTGTCGGCGATGGCGCGCGGCTGCTCGAAGATCTCCTTCTGCATGTAGTGGCGGTACGGGCCGAGCTCCGCGGCGCCGCTGTGCGCGCGCACGGTGCGCACCGCGCGGGTGACGGGCTTGTGCGCCTTGTCGACGATCCAGTACTTGCCGAGCTGCACGTCGACGACATCGCCTTCCTCCAGGTAGACGATCTGGTCGGTCACGCCGGCCAGGGCCATGGCGTCGCTGGCCAGGAAGTTCTCCCCGCCGCTGGCGCCGCCCGCACCCTCCTGGCCCACGCCCAGGATCAGCGGCGAGCCCGCGCGTGCGCCGACCACGCGGTGCGGCTCGTCCTTGCAGAACACGGCGATGGCATAGCCGCCGCGCAGTTGCCGCACGGTGGCCTTGACGGCTTCGAACAGGTCGCCGTCGTAGACGCTGTCGACCAGGTGGGCGATGACTTCGGTGTCGGTCTGGCTGTGGAACACATAACCCTTGGCCTGCAGCGCAGCGCGCAGTTCGTCGTGGTTCTCGATGATGCCGTTGTGCACCAGGGCCACGCGCCCGGGCCGGGTGTCGGCGTCGGCACCGGTGCCGTGGCTGAAATGGGGATGCGCGTTGTGCACGGCCGGCGCGCCGTGGGTGGCCCAGCGGGTGTGGGCGATGCCGGTGCCGCCTTCGATGTGGTCCTCGGCCACCTGGCTCATGAGTTCGGCGACCCGCGAAGTGCTGCGGGCGCGCTGCAGGCCGCCGCCTTCATGCACCGCCACGCCACAGGAGTCGTAGCCGCGGTATTCGAGCCGCTGCAGGCCCTGCACGAGGATGGGAACGATGTTTCGGGTGGATACCGCGCCGACGATGCCGCACATAAGAAGCTCCAGGTAGATTGAGGCCGCATCGTAAGGTGGATGGCCTTTGCACGGCCGTCAATTTTTCACGCTTTATGAAATCTGATTTCGTTGAAAAATTAATGGGAAATTTAATTTCAAATAAAATCATTCAATGGAATCAATCGACGTCGACGCCACCGATCTCCGCTTGCTAGATCAGCTCCAGCGCGATGCCTCGCTCAGCAACCAGGCGCTGGCCGAACGCGTGCACATTTCGCCGCCGACATGCCTTCGGCGCATCAAGCGGCTGATGGAGGCCGGGTTCATCGAGCGGCAGGTCGCCATCCTGAACACCGAGAAACTGGCGCCGACGCTGGGCTACGGCCTCACGGCGATCGTCGAGATCACGCTGGACCGGCAGGGCGCGGACCTGCTGGAAGCCTTCGAGGCGCGTGTGGCTGCCGACCAGGCGGTGCAGCAGTGCTACCGCGTATCGCCGGGGCCGGATTTCTGCCTGGTGGTGTTCGCACGGGACATGCCCGACTACCTGGCGCTGGCGCAGCGGCTGTTCACCAGCGACGCCAACGTGCGCAACGTGAAGGCCTTCTTCAGCCTGAAGCGGTCGAAATTCGAACCAGGCATTCCTCTGCAAGCCTAAGCTTCTATTTTGATAGCTGAATGCGCAGACAGATTCTGCGTTTGACGCCAATTCAGTAGTATTTTCATCGCCTATTCCCTTCTGCTTACAGGCGCTTACACCCCTGTCCTACGTGCCAAAGCATGGATGCCCTTACAGTGTGGGCATGATGACGACCTATAAAACCATCTACAAGTGCGGTCGATGCGGGACCACCAGTTACCAGCCCGTGATCGGCCGCGATGCGACCGGCGCGCTGCGGCCGACGGGGCAATACCGTTGCACGGGTTGCAAGGTCACGTTCACGGAATTCAAGGATTGGTGGGGCCACGACGGCGCGGGTCATAACGCTGCCCAACAGCCTGGCCTGGCCGCCTACCCCGCGGTCGTGGGTTGACAGCGGGCCCGGGCTTGCGTCTCGTCAACGTAGGGTAAAGCTATCGCGGCCATAGTCAGAATGGGAACTTCGGCCTTAGCACTCTATCCAATCGAGTGCTAACATTTAGCCTTAGAGAAAAGGAATCTGGTATGAACATTCAAACTGGAACCATGGCCCCCGCACTGTCTGCCGGCAATCCATGGACGCTGGTGCCGTCCCTGGGCAACCTGGACGCCTATATTTCGGCAGTCAACCGCATGCCCATGCTCACGCTCGAGCAGGAACAGCAGTACGCGCGCCAGCTCAAGGACAACAACGACGTCGATGCCGCCGGTAAGCTGGTGCTGTCCCACCTGCGCCTGGTCGTCTCCGTCGCCCGCCAATACCTCGGCTACGGCCTGCCGCATGGCGACCTCATCCAGGAAGGCAACGTCGGCCTGATGAAGGCCGTCAAGCGTTTCGACCCCGACCAGGGCGTGCGCCTGGTGAGCTACGCGCTGCACTGGATCAAGGCCGAGATTCACGAGTACATCCTGAAGAACTGGCGCATGGTCAAGGTGGCGACCACCAAGGCACAGCGCAAGCTGTTCTTCAATCTGCGGTCCATGAAGCAGGGTTTCAAGGCCGATACCGCGAATGAAGTCACGCACCGCGACACGCTGAGCGAAGGCGAGATCGAGTCGATGGCCAGCCAGCTCAACGTGAAGCGTTCCGACGTGATCGAGATGGAAACCCGCCTGTCGGGTGGCGACGTGATGCTCGATCCCGGTCCGGGCGACGACGGCGAAGACAGCTTCGGCCCGATCGCCTACCTGGCCGACACGCACCAGGAGCCGACCGCCTTGCTCGAAGCGCGCCAACGCGACACGCTGGCCAGCGACGGCATCACCAATGCGTTGAGCGAACTCGACGACCGCAGCCGCCGCATCGTGGAAGAGCGCTGGCTCAAGGTGAACGACGACGGCTCCGGCGGCATGACGCTGCACGAGTTGGCGGCCGACTACGGCGTGAGCGCCGAACGTATCCGCCAGATCGAATCGGCCGCGATGAAGAAGATGAAAAAGGCGCTGGCATACTACGCCTGACGCACCGGCTTCGTCGCCCCTCGAACGCCAGCGCCCTCCAGCGCTGGCGTTTTTTCATGGCCGCCTGCTTTCAACCGTTGTTCAACCGTTTCGCCCGCCGCCCATGTTCGCTCCAACATTTTCCCGCCGCACGGCCCTGGCGCTGGGCCTGTCCGCCATCGCCAACTGGTCCGTCGCCCAGACCGCACCCGCCGCCTGGCCGATCAAGCCGTTGAAGATCATCGTCGGCTTCCCGGCGGGCTCGTCGCCCGACCTCACGGCGCGCGCCATCGCCGAGCCGCTGGCCAGGTTGCTCGGCCAGCCGGTGATCGTGGACAACAAGGTCGGCGCGGGCGGCAACATCGGTGCGGACATCGTGGCCAAGGCTACCGACCAGCACACCATCGGCCTGATGATCAACGGCAACATGACGATCGCCAGGCTGCTGAATCCCAACATCGCCTACGACCCGCTCAAGGACCTGGCGCCGGTGAGCCTGATCGGCACCGCGCCGCTGGTGCTGGCGGCGCCCGTGGCCGTGGGCGGCACCGGCAACGCCCGGAGCTTCTTCGACGCGGCACGCGCGGCCGGCGACCGGTGGAGCTACGGCACGCCCGGCGTGGGCACCGTCGGCCATCTGGGCATGGAGTTGCTCAAGGACAAGAGCGGCATCAAGCCGGTGCACATCCCCTTCCCCGGCTACGCCCAGGTGTTCAACAGCATGCTCGGCGGCCAGATCGAACTGGCGCTGCTGCCGCCGGCACTGGCCGCGCAGCAGATCAAGGCCGGCAAGCTCAAGGCGATCGGCGTCACGTCGTACGGCCGCAGCACGCTCATGCCCGAGGTGCCGAGCCTGGCCGAAGTCGGCATCCGCGGTTTCGGGCTGGAGATCTGGAACGGTGTCGCGGCGCCGGCCTCGATGCCGCCGGCCATCGTGCACAGGCTCTCGGCGATGGTGAGCGATATCGTGCGCACGCCGGAAATGCGCGAGAAGCTGTTCAACCAGGGCTGGGTGGTGGTTGGCTCCTCCGCCGAGGGCCTGGCCAACCGCATCAAGGCCGACACGGCCGAGATGGGTGCGTTGATCCGCTCGCGCGGCATCAAGGCGGAGTAAAAGGCCCCGGCTGGACCTTCAGCTGGATTGCTTGAGCAACTGCTTCAGGTCCGACGACAGGGCCTGCGCGCCGCTGCCGTAACGCGCGTACAGCCGCAGCCGGCCCTGCGTGTCGTAGACGTAGCTGCCGGCCGAGTGGTCCATGCTGTAGCTGGTGGGTGTCTTGCCGTCGACCTTCTTGTAGTAGATCTTGAAGTCCTTCGCCACGGCCACGAGCTGCTCGGGCGTCGGCCGCAAGGCGATGAAGCTCGGGTCGAAGTTGCCCATGTAGGCTTTGAGCACCTCCGGCGTATCGCGCTCCGGGTCGACGGTGATGAAGACGCCCTGCAGCTTGCCGGCATCGGCGCCGAGCGAAGCCTTGACCTCGGCGAGTTCGGCCATGGACGTCGGGCAGACGTCGGGGCACTGGGTGTAGCCGAAGAACACCACCACCATCTTGCCCTTGAAGTCCTTCAGGCTGCGCGGCTGGCCGGTGTGGTCGGTGAGCTGGAAATCGCGCGCATAGTCGGCGCCGGTCAGGTCGATGGCATTGAAGTTCGGCTTGGTTTCGGAGCAAGCACCCAAAAGGCCTGCCACGCCCACCACAACGGCGCAGGCAGCTATTTTTTTGATAGCATCTCGTTTGTTCATGGCAGCACGCATCGGATCAGAGGACATAGTGGTCGACGAGCAGGGCCGCGAACAGCACACTCAGGTGGATCAGGGAAAAACGGAAGGTCTTGCGCGCCAGCGCGTCCGAATAGTTGCGCCACAGCGCCACGGCATAGCCGCAGAAGCCGATGGAGAGCGCGATCGCAACCACCAGGTACAGCCAGGAACTCATGCCGTAGATGAACGGCATCAGGCAGGCGGCGAACAGGATCAGCGTGTAGAGCAGGATCTGCAGCCGCGTGAACTCGTTGCCGTGCGTCACCGGCAGCATCGGCAGGCCGGACTTGCGGTAGTCCTCCACGCGGTACAGCGCCAGCGCCCAGAAATGCGGCGGCGTCCACAGGAAGATGATGAGGAACAGGATCAGCGCCTCGGGGCCGACCTCGCCGGTCATCGCGGCCCAGCCCAGCACGGGCGGCATGGCGCCGGACGCACCGCCGATCACGATGTTCTGCGGCGTGAGCGGCTTCAGGATCACCGTGTAGACGATGGCATAACCGACGAAGGTGGCGAAGGTGAGCCACATGGTCAGCGGGTTGACCAGGAAGTACAGGATGCTCGAGCCGGCCGCGCACAACACGGCCGAGAACAGCAGCGTCTGCCAGTCCTGCAGTTCGTGCTTGGCCGTGGGCCGCCAGGCCGTGCGTTTCATCTTGGCGTCGATGCCCTGCTCGACGATGCAGTTGAAGGCCGCGGCCGCGCCCGCCACGAGCCAGATGCCGGCGCAGGCGATCAGGCCGAGCTGCAGTTCGGCCAGCGAAGGCAGGCCCGGCACGGCCAGCACCATGCCGATCAGCGCGCAGAACACGATGAGCTGCACCACGCGCGGCTTGGTCAGCGAATAGAACTGGCGGATGCGCGAAGGCGCGCGCAGCGTGGGCGCACCCGGGGCCGCGGGAGGGACAGGGGAAACGGGATCAACGGCACTCATGCAAGAGGTCTCGGAACATTCATTCGGGAAGCGGCGGCGTCGGCCGAGGCCGCAGGCAGGGGAATAGCGCGGCTGGTGCACACCGCCCAGGTGAACACCACCACCAGCGCCGCGGCGCCGCCGGTATGCGACACCGCAGCCACCAGCGGCCAGTCGAGCACCACGTTGCTCAGGCCGGTGGCGAACTGCCACGCGGCCAGGATGAGCAGCCAGCGCGCCGGGCCGGGCAGCACCTTGCCCGCCCGCAGGCGCCAGGCCAGCACCAGCATCGCCGCCAGCACCACGTAGGCCATCAGCCGGTGCACGTAGTGGATCGCCGTCAGCGCGGCGAAGCTGATGTGGCTGCCATCCTGCAGCCGGCCGAGCGCGCGCCAGAACTCGAAGCCCTGGGTGAAGTTCATGTCGGGCCACCAGCTGCCCTGGCACATCGGGAACGTGCTGCAGGCCAGCACCGCGTAATTGGTGCTGACCCAGCCACCCAGCGCGATCTGCACCACGAGCAGCGCGAAGGTCGCCAGCAGCAGGCCGCGCAGCGCCGGCGCCACGGCCTCGGGCCGCTGCCGGCCATCGGCCTGGGCGTAGCGCAGCGACTGCACGCACAACAAGGCCAGCAGCGCCAGGCCGCCGAGCAGGTGCAGGGTGACGATGACCGGGAACAGCTTCATGGTCACGGTGAGCGCGCCGAACGCGCCCTGCAGGCACACCCACAGCAGCGTGAAGGTCGGCCACCATGGGCTGACCGCGCTGCGCGCCGAGCCACGGTTGCGCCGGTATTCGACCCAGCTCACCACGGCGAGCGTGAGGATCAACACGCCGACGCCCGTGGCCAGGTAGCGGTGCACCATCTCGATCCAGGCCTTGCCGTGCGTGACCGGACCGGTGGGCATGGCCGACTGCGCCGCGGCGATGTCGGCATGCGCGCCGACCGGGCTCGCGTTGCCGTAGCAGCCGGGCCAGTCGGGGCAGCCCAGGCCGGAATCGGTGAGCCGCGTGAAGGCGCCGAACAGCACCAGGTCGAAGGTCAGGAACAGCGTGAGCACGGTCAGGGCCTGCAACCGGCGCGTGGTGGACGCCCGCTGGTTGCGCACCCACACCCAGCCCAGCGGACCGAGCGCCACCACCACGCCCATCAGCATGATGCGTGCGATCGGCGACAGGTCGTAAAGGTCCTGGCTGCTCATCTTCCTGGCTCGTCCCAGGCCGCGGAGGCGCGCAAGAGGCGGTCGATGTCGCGCTTGGCCTTTGCGGCGCCAGCCATGTCGAGTTGTGCCGGGAAGCGCAGCATCCAGTTGCCCATCGGGTCGACCACGTACAGGTGGTCGGGCAGCAGGTGGCCGACCGCGGGCGACAGCCACTGGGCGATCTGCAGTTCACCGACACGCAGCACCGTGGCCCCCTTCACCGCGGGCAGCAGGGCTTCGCGCACCGGCTCGGCGTCGCTCACCAGCCAGACCCAGTCGAGCCGGTCTTTCTCGCGGCCCAGGCTTTCGCGGATCTGGCGCTGCAGGTACAGGTGCTTTTCGCACGCCGCGTCACAGGCGCCGCCGGCCGTGCTGATCAGCAGCCACTGGCCCTTGAGCGCCTGCAGGTTCTGCGGCTTGCCGTCCATGCCCATGACCACCTGGTCGGGCACGGGGCGTGGCGGCTGGATCAGTTCGCCGAACACGCTGCGGCCTTCGGGGCGGATCACGTAGAACGTGAGGTAGGAGGCGATGACCGGCGCGGCGCACACCAGCATCACGGCCAGCATCTTCCAGCGGCCGGAAATGCGGCGGCGCGGATGGCCGTCGATCACCTCCTGCGGAGTGGGCATGGTATGCACGGTCAGCCCCAGCGGCTGGTCGCCGGATGGCAGATCACTGGCGCCTGCGCGGGAGAAAGTAGCGTCGGACAATTTGGAACCAGACATAAAGAAAAACGATGAGGGTGGCCAGCCCGAACCACTGGAACGCATAGCCGTAGTGCTTCTCGACCCCGAGGTTGGCCGCAGGCCAGTCCCGCTGCAACGGCCCACCCGTTTCGTCGGCGCCGGTCTGCAGCAGCGATACCGGCAGCAGCGGCAAGCCGGTCTCCGCCGCAAATGCCGCCATGTCGAGATTTTGCCGGATGGCGCCACCCTGCCCGCCCCCGAACTCATAAAGCTTGCCGGGCGGCGGGGCCATCCGGCCGCGCACCTCGACCTCTCCCGCCGGGCTGTCGATCGTCGGCAGCGCCGTGCGGTCGACGAAATTGCGTGGCACCCAGCCGCGTTGCACGAGTAGGACTGCGCCGCCGCCGGGAAGTTGCAGCGGCGTCAGCACATCGAAGCCGGGTTGACCATGCATCTGCCGGTTGTCCAGGAACACCGTGTAGCGCGGCAGCCAGCGGCCGCGTGCCACGGCCTGACGGTGTTCCAGGGCGACGAGTTCCGGCGCACCGGGCAGGGCGCGGGACAGGTCGATGGCGGGAAGGCGGTTCTGCGCGTCGATGGCGGCCTGCAGGGCTTCCTTCTGCGCGGCGCGCGACAGTTGCCAGCGGCCGAGCGAAACGGTCGCGGCCAGGCCCAGCAGGGCCGCCACTGTCATCAGCCAGAACCGCGTTCGCGCGCTCACGGGATAATGCAGCCCATGTTGTACCTCGCCGCCGCCGCATTCGCCGCCATCTTCCTCAGCCTGGCCGCGGCCCTGTATTTCATGCTCAGGGGTGGACAGGACGACGATGCGCAGTCCCGCCCGAAGGCCGGCCGCATGGCGCGGGCGCTGGCGTTTCGCATCGGCTTTTCGGTGTTGCTGTTCATTTGCATCCTGGTGGGCTGGAAACTCGGCTATCTGCATCCGACCGGCATACCGACGGGCAAGTAGGCGGCCAACAAAAAAGCGCCGAAGCGGCGCTTTTTCGGGGGTCAGTCACCGCGGATCACATCCAGTAGACCACGACGTACAGGCCGAGCCAGACCACGTCGACGAAGTGCCAGTACCAGGCCGCACCTTCGAAGCCGAAGTGTTTTTCCGGCGTGAAGTGGCCCTTCATCAGCCGCAGCGTGATGAACAGCAGCATCAACATGCCGACGAACACGTGAAAGCCGTGGAAGCCGGTCAGCAGGAAAAACGTGGAGCCGTAGACGCCAGAGCTCAGCTTCAGGTTCAACTCGCTGTACGCGTGGAAGTATTCGTAGCCCTGCACACACAGGAACACGAAGCCCAGGATCACCGTGGCCCACATGAACAGGATGGTCTTGCTGCGCTGGCCGGCGATCAGCGCATGGTGCGCAATCGTCAAGGTCACGCCCGAACTCAGCAGCAGCGCGGTGTTGATGGTCGGCAGCCAGAACGGCGTCATGGTGGTGAACGGCTCGATGGTGCCGGCCGGCGACGCGGTCACGCCGGCGGCCAGGCTGGGCCAGACAGCCTTGAAGTCAGGCCAGAGCAGCGCGTTGTCGAGGCTGCCCAGCGCCGGCACCGAATGGGAACGGGCCCACCACAGCGCGGTGAAGAATGCGCCGAAGAACATCACTTCCGAGAAGATGAACCAACTCATGCTCCAGCGGAACGACAGGTCGATCTTGTGGCCGTACAGCCCGCCTTCGCTTTCGCCGATCGCGTCGCGGAACCACTGGAACAAAACGCCCCACCAGAACAGCATGCCGAAGGCCAGAGACCATTTGCCCCAGTCGGCACCGTTGATCCACTGGGCCGCGCCGAGGATCACGAAGAACAGGCCGAGCGCCGCCATCGCCGGATGGCGCGATGGACCTGGCACAAAATAATAGGGCGTTGCGCCGTGTGCAGTTGAACTCATTTCAGCTCCTCATTCTCTTCTGAAGTCTTTTCTCATCTTTTCGCAGACCCGACCCATCACCCGGGAACAGGCTACTTCGCCACCACCCAATTGACCAGCACGATCAAACCCACCACGATCACCAGCACCGTCACCAGACCGACCACGATCAGGTGCAGCGGATTGATCTTCACCAGATCGCTCTCGAAACCGCTGCGCTTGCGAATCCCCACCAGCCCCCAGCCGACCGCCTTGATGGTCGACCACAACGATCCTTTGCCTTCGGCCGGCTCGCTCATCGCATGAACCTCAGGAACCCTTGGCGGGCGCGACCATCTTGCTCGCGTCCGCGGTGGATTCCGGCGCCGGCGGCGTCTTGCCCCCGACTTCGAAGAAGGTGTAGGACAACGTGATCGTGGTCACGTCCTTCGACAGCTTTGGGTCGATCACGAAGGCCACCGGCCACTGCTTCTTTTCGCCGGGATCAAGCGTGTACTGGTTGAAGCAGAAGCATTCGAGCTTGTTGAAATGCGCCTGGGCCTGGCGCGGCGCGTAGCTCGGAATCGCCTGGGCCGCCATGCGCCGGTTCTGCGTGTTCTGGAATTCGTACATCACCGTCGTTAGCTCGCCCGGATGCACTTGCACCGAGCGCTTCTCCGGCTTGAACTCCCACGGACCGCGTGAATTCGCATCGAACTCCACCGTGATCGTGCGGCTCATGTCGACCTGGGTGTTGGTGGGCAACTTCACGTTCTTGCCCGCGTTGCCGACACCGGGTACTTCGCGCTCGGCCAAGGCCAGGATGTTGATGCCGGTCATCTCGCAGATGGCGTTGTAGATCGGCACCAGCGCGTAGCCGAACGCGAACATGCCGGCCGCCACCACGGCGAGCTTGCCGACCATCTTGGCGTTTTCGGTGCGGATGTTCATGACGGTGGCCTAGCGGCTCAGCAGGATCATCTTGACCATGAAGCCGACAAAGAAGGCCAGGGCCACGGACGCCAGGATCAGGCCGGTGCGGCGGTTGTTCTTTTTCTGTTCGGGCGTCATGGGTGAAGTGCCTTCAGCCGATCACGCGGGTCGCGGTGGCGTCGAGCTTGGGCGGATTCTCGAAGGTGTGGAACGGTGCAGGGGACGGCACTTCCCATTCCAGTCCTTCGGCGGCTTCCCATGGCTTTTGCGGCGCCTTCTCGCCCTTGCCGAGCATGCAGGGCAGGACGATGAAGAAGAAGAAATACACCTGCGCCAGGCCGAAGGCAAAAGCACCTACGGATGCGATCGCATTGAAGTCGGCGAACTGCATCGGGTAGTCGGCGTAACGGCGCGGCATACCGGCCAGGCCCAGGAAGTGCATCGGGAAGAAGGTCACGTTGAACGCGATCAGCGACCACCAGAAGTGGATCTTGCCGCGCGCTTCGTTGTACATCACGCCGGTCCACTTCGGGCTCCAGTAGTAGAAGCCGGCGAACATGGCATACAGCGAGCCGGCCACCAGCACATAGTGGAAGTGGGCCACGACGTAGTAGGTGTCCTGCAGCTGGATGTCGATCGGTGCCACGGCCAGGATCAGGCCGGTGAAGCCGCCCATGGTGAACACGAAGATGAAGCCGACGGCAAACAGCATCGGCGTCTCGAAGGTCATCGAGCCCTGCCACATGGTGGCGATCCAGTTGAATATCTTCACGGCGGTGGGCACGGCGATCAGCATCGTGGCGTACATGAAGAACAGCTGGCCCGTCACCGGCATGCCGGTGGTGAACATGTGATGCGCCCAGACGATGAACGAAAGGATCGCGATCGACGAGGTGGCATAGACCATGGAGGCGTAGCCGAACAGCTTCTTGCGCGCGAAGGCCGGCACGATCTGGCTGATGATGCCGAAGGCCGGCAGGATCATGATGTAGACCTCGGGATGGCCAAAGAACCAGAAGATGTGCTGGTACATCACCGGGTCGCCGCCGCCGGCGGGGTTGAAGAAGCTGGTGCCGAAGTGGCGGTCGGTCAGCGTCATGGTGATGGCACCGGCCAGCACGGGCATCACGGCAATCAGCAGGTAGGCGGTGATGAGCCAGGTCCAGCAGAACATCGGCATCTTCATCAGCGTCATGCCGGGGGCGCGCATGTTGAGGATGGTGACGATGATGTTGATCGAACCCATGATGGACGAGGCGCCCAGGATGTGCATGGCGAAGATGCCGGCGTCCATCGACGGGCCCATCTGCAGCGTGAGCGGCGCGTACAGCGTCCAGCCGGCCGCGGGCGCGCCGCCGGGCATGAAGAACGAACTCACCAGGGTCACGGCGGCGGGAATCATCAACCAGAAGCTGAAGTTGTTCATGCGCGCGAAGGCCATGTCGGAGGCGCCGATCTGCAGCGGGATCATCCAGTTGGCGAAGCCCACGAAGGCCGGCATGATCGCGCCGAACACCATGATCAGCCCGTGCATGGTGGTGAGCTGGTTGAACAGCTCGGGATTGACCAGTTGCAGTCCGGGCTGGAACAACTCTGCGCGGATCAGCAGTGCCAGCACGCCGCCCACCATCAGCATGGTGAAGCTGAACAGCAGATACAGCGTGCCGATGTCCTTGTGGTTGGTGGCGAACACCCAGCGGCGCCAGCCCGTGGGCGCGTGGTGGTGGTCGTCATGGGCGTGGTCGTCGTGGCCGTGGGGGAGAACTGCACTCATCTGGATTCCTTGTCTAGTCTTTGCCGTGGTGTCGCGCTGCGGGCTTACTTGCCACGCTGGGCCAGCACTTCAGCCGGCTGCACCAATTGGCCTGTCTTGTTCGACCAGTTGTTTTTGGTATAGGTGATGACGGAGGCGATGTCGGTGTCGCTCAGTTGTTTCCACGACGGCATCGCACCATTGTTCTGGCCGTTCAGCAGCACATGGATCTGTTTGTTGTGGTCGGCGTCGAGCACCACGGCCGCACCGTCCAGCGGCTTGATCGGGCCGGCGCCCTTGCCGTTGGCCTGGTGGCAGGCCGCGCAGTTGGCCGCATAGACCTTCTCGCCGCGCTTGAGGATGTCGTCGAGCGTCCAGACCTTGTTCGGGTCGTCGAGCTTGGCGGCCGCCTTCTTCTTCTCGACGTCGACCCACTTCGTGTAGTCCTCGGCGGACACCACCTTCACGTGGATCGGCATGTACGCATGCTCCTTGCCGCACAGCTCGGCGCACTGGCCGTAGTAGCTGCCGATCTTCTCGGCGCGGAACCAGGTGTCGCGCACGAAGCCGGGGATCGCGTCCTGCTTGATGCCGAAGGCCGGCACCATGAAGGCGTGGATCACGTCGTTGGCCGTGGTGATGATGCGCACCTTCTTGTTCACGGGCACCACCAAAGCGTTGTCGACCTTCAGCAAATAGTCGTCGGCGGCCTTGCTCACGTCGCCGCTGTTGGACATGGCGCGTTGCGAGGCATCGAGCGTGGACACGAAGCCGATGCCCTCGCCTTCGCCCTTGAGGTAGTCGTAGCCCCACTTCCATTGCATGCCGGTGGCCTTGATGGTCAGGTCGGCGTTGGTGGTGTCCTTCAGGGCCACCACCACCTTGGTGGCCGGCAGGGCCATCAGGATCACGATGACAAAGGGGACGATGGTCCAGATGATTTCGACCACCACCGACTCGTGGAAGTTGGCCGCCTTGTAGCCCTTGGACTTGCGGTGCTTCCAGATGGAATAGAACATCACGCCGAAGACCGCGATGAAGATCACGGTGCAGACGATGAGCATGAACCAGTGCAGCCATTGCTGCTCCTCGGCGATCTTGGTCACGGCAGGGCCAAGATTGAGCTGACGCACGGCGGGCCCGCCCGGCAGATCGCTCACGGCGTGGGCCGCCGTGCTGAACCAGGCACCGCCCGCCACGCCCAGCGCGGAGATCAGTGAAGCGAACTTGAACTTTTTATGCATCATCTTCATCGTGTTCATTTATTCAACAGCTCGATCGAACCCATTTGTCTGCCCCATCCGCTCGCCCCCCGGCCCGCGCGCATCACGCACCGCGCAGGGCCATGCGGATCTCCCGGGCCAGTGCCGGCCGCAGTTCCGGCCTGACATAGCGCCCCACCTCCACCGACCGCCCCCGCCCCGACACCTCGATCAACGAGTGGTCGCCGGCCTTGGGTTCGATGCGTACCCATTCGCGCTGGAACTCTGCCCGCTCGAGCCGGCCGGCGTTTTCCAGCTCGACCACCAGTTGGCCGTCCTGCAGCGAAATCTTTTCCCCGTCCGTGGCATGGCGCGCATAGACCATGAAGGCCAGCCCCACCACCGCCAGTTCCAGCCAGGCGAACGGCATGATCAGCCTGGCGCCCTGCACCCAGAAGAACGTCCCGATGCCGAGCGACACCACGCAGATCGAGGCGTACAGCCAGCCCAGCTGCGCCGGTGTCACCGAGCAGTTGCGCTTCAGGAACCAGTGGATGTTCTGGCCCGAAACAGTGGCGAAACGAAATACCAGGTTCGACACGGTTGACGCTCACAAAACTCGGTGGATCGCCCGGACCTGTATTCGGTCCTATGTGTGAACTCATCCGCCGACTGCGTGGGGAGATACCCAAAATCTATTTACAACTCTTGATTGTAGCCATGGTTACCCCATGGGCTCCCCGTGGCACGGCGGCCCGTGGTGGATTTCCGACGGCGGGAAAACCCTGTACCGCCTCGCCGAATGCCCGCTACGAAGCGCCCGGCGGGCCGCGCTGCAGCATGTCGCGCATGTCACGCAGCGATATCGCACTTTGCGCATCGAGCCTGAGCCGCGGTTTCGGCTTGAGCGCATGGCCATAGATCAGCTCGAAGGTCATCGACAGCCGACCCTGCCCCTCGGCATCGGCGAGTTGCCGGGCCAGCGCCTGCTCCAGATCCGCGCGCCAGGCTTTGCCGCGCAGCGCCGGGAAGCGTCCAGGATGCAGGTTGCGGCCGATCTCGCGCAGGTCCAGCAGCAGCCTGGCGGCCGTCGCGTAGCTCAGGTGGATGCGCTCCATGTCCATCACCGGCTCGGCGAAGCCCGCAGCGACCAGCATGTCGCCCCAGTCGTGCATGTCGGTGAATTCGTTGCCCGGCGCGGGCCAGCCCATCGCCTCGTAGACGGCGCGCAGCTCCAGCGCCGTGTCGGGGCCGAGGCAGGAGAACATCAGGAAGCCGTCGACCGCGAGCGCGCGGTGCCACTGCGCCATCAGCGCCTGCGGATCGGCCGCGCTGTGCAGCAGCATGTTGGCCCAGAGCATCTGCACGCTGCTGTCCGGCGGCAGTTCGGCGCGTTGCGCACCGGCCTTCCAGCGGGCCGCCGTCCACCATGGTTTTGCTACAGATTGAATAGCTATCTGCGCTTGATCCGCGTGCCCCTCCACCACATAACATGTGGCTTCTGGGTAGCGCGCCGAAAGCAGGCCATGCGCCTGCAGGCCGCCGCGCACGGGGCGCCAGTGGGCCCAGGCCTTGGGCTGCAGCTTGATCCACTGCAAGCGGTCTTCCATGCGCCGCGCCACTTCTTCGTGCAGCCAGGGCGAAGCGGCCGTGCGCAGGCCCGCCCAGCGCGCGGCGGCCTGGGGGTCGATGGTGGGGGGAAGTTCGGTGGGCATCGGGCGGCGGCGGCCGGTGGCCGCGCACAAAGCCTGCGAGTATATTGAGGCGATGCAGTTCGCGCCCAGGCTCGCCGTCCAGACCCTGCATGCGCTGCGGCGGCTGGCCCGCACCGGCGCGGCATGGCCGAGCCAGTGCGCGATCTGCCGCGCCTGGCCGGCCCGGCCCGTGTGCGAGGCCTGCGTGCAACGCTTCGGCCAGCCGCGCCCGCGCTGCCGGACCTGCGCCCTGGCGCTGCCCGCGGCCTCCACCGGCGCCGCCCAATGCGGCAGCTGCCTGCGCCATCCGCCGCCGCTCGATGCCTGTTTCGCCGCGGTGGACTACGCCTACCCGTGGTCGGGCTGCATCGCGGCCTTCAAGTTCCGCGACGAGGTGGGCTGGGCGCACGCCCTGGCCGACCTGATGCGGCACAGCCCCTGGACCGAACCCACGCTGGAGGTCGCCGACCTCGTGCTGCCGATGCCGCTGTCGAGCGGGCGGCTGCGCGAGCGCGGCTACAACCAGGCGCTGGAACTGTCGCGCTGCCTCGCGCCGCACAAGCTCGACGCCCACCTGCTGCTGCGCGTGCGCGACACCCCGCCGCAGCGCGACCTGAGCCGGGCCGAGCGCCAGCGCAACGTGCGCGGGGCCTTCGTGCTCGATCCGCTGCGGGCATCCGTGGCGCGCGGCAAGCGCGTGGTGCTGGTCGATGACGTGATGACCAGCGGCGCTTCGCTGTTCGCCGCGGCGCTGGCCGTGCGCGAGGGCGGCGCCGCCAGCGTTTCGGCGCTGGTGCTGGCGCGAACGCCGGCGGACTGAGCCCGTCGCCGGTGAAAATGGCGGCATGTTCCATATCGTCCTCGTCGAACCCGAAATCCCACCCAACACCGGCAACGTGATCCGGCTGGCCGCCAACACCGGCTGCACGCTGCACCTGGTCGAGCCGCTGGGCTTCTCGATGGACGACAAACACATGCGCCGCGCCGGGCTCGACTACCACGAGTACGCCGAACTGCGCCGCCACGCGAACTGGGCCACCTTTCTGGCCGATGAACGCCCCGCGCCCGACCGGATGTTCGCGCTCACGACGCACGGCAGCCGCATCGCCCACACACTGCAGTTCCAGCCCGGCGACTGGTTCGTGTTCGGCTCGGAAACCCGTGGCCTGGCGCCCGGACTGCGCGAATCCTTCGACCCGTCGCAGCGGCTCAAGCTGCCGATGCGCGCGGGCCAGCGCAGCCTGAACCTGTCGAACGCGGTAGCGGTGACGGTGTTCGAAGCCTGGCGGCAGTGCGGCTTCGCCTAAAACGAAGTCACGGACCGCCGTCCAGCCATTGGCAGATCGGGGCCCATTGCTCAAGATCCTTCTCGACCCGGCCGGGCGCCACGTCGAACAGCGTCAGCCCGCTGGCCGCGAGGTGCACGTAGTTCTGCGTGTCGCGCAGGAAACCCAGCACCGGCAGGCCCAGGCTGTCGACGTAGGCCTTGAGCTTGTCCGCCGCCAGCGTGCGCGCGTCCACCCGCATGCCCACCAGGGCGATCTGCAGCTTGTTGCCATGCCGGTGTTCGGCCAGTTGGTCGAGGAAGGCGCGCGTGGCGAAAATGTCGAACACGCTCGGCTGCAAGGGAATCACCAGCCGGTCGGCGAACTTCATGACGCGGTTGAAGGCCTTGCCGTGCAGGCCGCCCGGGGTGTCGAGCACCACGTAGGTCGTGCCCTTGGGCGGGCGGGCGATGTCGTCGTCGCCGAGCGCCCAGGTCTGGATCGGTGCGGCGGTGGGCGCGCGCAGGCCGAGCCACAGCCGGGACGACTGCTGGCGATCGGCGTCGCCCAGCATCACCGCATGCCCCCTGGACGCCAGGTACCCGGCGATATTGGTGGCCAGCGTGGTCTTGCCCACGCCGCCCTTGGGATTGGCCACGACCACAACCTGCATGCGAAGCTCCTTGCTGGATGGAATTGCCGATCGACACACTTTGCTAACGCCAACTTGCGTTATGTTACCGGCATGGCCGATTCCTCTCCTGCTCCCTCCGCACCTTCCCATCCTCCCGACGCCACCCCATCGGTCTACCTGATCGCCGCCCACCCCGACTGGAACGAATCCCGGGTGAACCGCCGCCTGCTGGAAGCCGCGCGCAGCGTGGCCGACAGCCAAGGCATCGGCGCGCCCCGTGTCGACATCCAGGACCTTTACGCCACCTACGCCGACTACTGCATCGACGTGCCGGCCGAGCAGGCCCGCGTGGCCGCGGCGCAGCTGATCGTGCTGATGCATCCGATCCAGTGGTACGCCATGCCGGCACTGCAGAAACTCTGGCTCGACGACGTGTTGACCTACGGCTGGGCCTACGGCGCGGTCTCCAGCGGCACCGGCGACAACGCCGCCGCGCCGGCCAACGCGCCCGGCACGGCGCTGCGCGGCAAGGACCTGTGGCTGGTGGCCACCACCGGCGGCCAGGAGGAGTCCTACCACCCAGAGAGCTACAACCGCTACTACTTCGATGCCTTCCTGCCGCCCTACGAGCAGACCGCATCGCTGTGCGGCATGCGCTTCCTGCCGCCGCTGATCCTGCACGGCGCGCACAGCGTAGGCCGCGACGCGGTCGTGGCCCATGTCGAAAGTTTCCGTCAGCACCTGCAGACCTACCCCGCCTGGGCCGGCGCGGAAACCCTGGCCTACGAGGCGATGCGCCGCACCGGCCCCGGCATCGAAGCGGACGTCTAACACTGCCATGGAACACGCACCCGCCTGGCTGGTCAACAGCCTCGTCTACCTCAGCGCCGCGGTCATCATCGTGCCGCTGTCGCAATTCCTCGGCCTGGGCTCAATCATCGGCTACCTGGCCGCGGGCATCGCCATCGGTCCGTGGGGCCTGGGCTTCGTCACCAACGTGCAGGACATCCTGCATTTCGCCGAATTCGGCGTGGTGCTGATGCTGTTCCTGATCGGCCTGGAACTCGAGCCCAAACGCCTGTGGAGCCTGCGCCGGCCGATCTTCGGCTGGGGCACGGCCCAGGTCGCGGGCTGCGCCGCCGCCATCTTCCTCGGCGCCTGCGCCTTCGGCGTGCCGTGGCAGGTCGGCCTGACGGCGGCGCTCGGCTTGGCGCTTTCCAGCACCGCCATCGCGCTGCAGGTCATGGGCGAGCGCAACCTGCTGCCCACGAGCAGCGGCCAGGCCAGCTTCTCGATCCTGCTGTTCCAGGACGTGGCCGCCATCCCCATCCTCGCGCTGATCCCGCTGCTCGGCCAGGGTCTGGAGCCAAATCAGGCTGCAGAGCACACCAATCGCGCGGTGGAAGCTCTCAAAATCGTAGCAGTCATCGTGGGCATCATCCTTGGCGGCCGGCTCCTGCTGCGCCCCCTGTTTCGCTGGATCGCGCGCACCAACAGCACCGAGATCTTCACCGCCGCCGCGCTGCTGCTGGTGGTGGGCATCGCCGCGCTGATGCAGCTCGTCGGGCTGTCGATGGCGCTTGGCGCCTTTCTCGCCGGCGTGCTGCTGGCCGAGAGCGAATACCGGCGCGAACTCGAAACCGACATCGCGCCTTTCAAGGGCCTGCTGCTCGGGCTGTTCTTCATCGCCGTGGGCATGAGCGTGGATTTCGGCGTGCTGCTGCGCGAGCCCGGCACCACGGCGCTGATCGTGGTCGGCTTCCTCGCCGCCAAGATGGCCGTGATCTGGGGCCTGGCCAAGGCCATGGGCCTGCCGTTCCAGGAGCGGCCGGTGTTCACCATCCTGCTGGCCCAGGGTGGCGAGTTCGCCTTCGTGGTGTTCCAGGCCGCGGCCGGCGCCCATGTGTTCTCGGCCGAGGTGGCCTCGCAGCTCGTGGCGGCCGTGGCCCTGTCGATGCTGGTCAGCCCGCTGCTGCTGGTGGCGGTCGACAAGCTTCTGATGCCGCGTTTCGCGATGCGTGGCACCGGCAGGACGCTCGAGGAAATTGCGGAACAGCAGGAGGCACCGATCATCATCGCCGGCTTCGGCCGCTACGGCCAGATCGTCGGCCGCACGCTCTTGGCCCAGGGCATCGGCTGCACCGTGCTCGACCACGACGCCGACACGGTGGAGGCCATCCGCGCCTTCGGCTACCGCTGCTTCTACGGCGACGCGACGCGGCTCGACCTGCTGCGCATGTCGGGTGCGGCCACGGCCAAGGTGCTGGTGGTGGCGGTCAATGAGGTCGAACAGAGCCTGAAGATCGTCGACATCGCACGTGAACATTTCCCGCATTTGAAGATCGTGGCGCGTGCCCGCGACGTGCCGCACTGGGGCGAGCTGCGCGACCGTGGCGTGGTCCAGGTCGAGCGCGAACTGTTCGAGTCGAGCCTGCGCAGCGCCCGTTCGGTGATGGAACTGCTCGGCCTCACACCCAACATCGCGCGACAGAAGACCATGCGTTTTCGCCTGCACAACATTGCGCTGTTCGAGGAGCTGTACCCGCACCGCCGCGACCGCGTGAAGGCGCTGGCGGTGGCCAAGCGCGGCCGGCAGCAACTCGAGGAGCAGATGGCCAAGGAACGCGAGCAGCAGGCGCAGCGCCGGCCTGGCGGATGGGGACCGGGGCCCGACCGCAATCCGCCGCCCTGAACCGTTTTGTTGCAAAGCGTGGATCAATCGATCCCAATTATGCAATTCACAAACGTTGCCGTGGTTCGCAGAATGAGGGATGAACAAAATCATCCCCTGTGTCCTGATGCGCGCGGGCACCTCGCGCGGCCCGTTCTTCCTGCGCGAATGGCTGCCTGAGAGCGACGCGGCCCGCGACGAAGCGCTGATCGGCGCCATCGGTGCCTCCGACCCCCTGCAGCTCGACGGCGTGGGCGGCGGCAGCACCCTCAACAGCAAGGTGGCCATCGTCTCGCGTTCCACCCAGCCCGACTGCGACCTCGACTACCTGTTCGCCCAGGTCGGCGTGGGCCACCGCTCGGTCGACACCCGGCCCAACTGCGGCAACATGCTGTCCGGCGTGGCGCCTTTCGGCATCGAACAGGGTTTGGTGCAGGCGCAGGAAGGCATCACCCGCGTGCGTGTCTTCAACGTCAATACCCGCTCGCGCATCGACGTGACCGTGCGCACACCCAACCGCCGCGTGACCTACGAGGGCGAGGCCCGCATCGACGGCGTGGCCGGCACCGCGGCGCCGATCCTGTTGGATTTCCTCGACGCCTGGGGCGCCGTCACCGGCCATGTGTTTCCCACCGGTCGGCGCATCGATCACATCGACGGCACGGCCGTCACCTGCATCGATGCGGCCATGCCGCTGATGATCATCCGCGCCGCGGACCTGGGCGTCACCGGCCGCGAGAAGCCGGTGGCCCTCGACGCCAACACCGAACTGCTCGAACGCATCGAAACGCTGCGCCTGCAGGCCGGCCGCATGATGGGCCTGGGCGACGTGTCCAACAGCGTGATCCCCAAGCCGGTGCTGGTGAGCGAGGGCGACACGCCGAACAGCATCACCTCGCGCTATTTCACGCCGCGTCGCTGCCACGCCTCCCATGCCGTCACCGGCGCCATCGGCGTGGCCAGCGCCTTCGCCCTGCCCGGCACGGTGGCCAGCGGCATCGCCCGCGCGCCTGGCGGACACCAACTGGTGGTGCTGCACCCCGCGGGGCAGATCGACGTGGAAGTGGAACTCGAAGGACAGGGCCAGGAGGCTCAGGTGAAGCGCGCCGCGCTGGTGCGCACCGCACGCAAGATCATGCAGGGCGAAATGCACCTGCCCGACTACGTCTTTTCGCGCCCCGCCGAAACGGCAACAACGGCCACGGCGGCCACGCCCGTGCGCAAACCCATCACCATCATCGTGCCGACCAGCGCCGGCGGCGGCAACGACACCATGGCGCGCATCGTCGCCAGCAAGATGGGGCCGCTGCTCGGCCAGGAGGTGCTGGTCGACAACCGCGCCGGTGCGAACGGCGCCATCGCCAGCGAATACGTGGCCCATGCCGAACCGGATGGCCACACCCTGATGTTCGGCTATGTCGGCACCCACGCCATGAACCCGGCCCTGCAGAAGCTCGGCTACGACCCGGTGGCCGACTTCGCGCCCATCGGACTCGTCGGCTCCTCGCCGACGCTGATGGTGGCCCATCCCGGCGTGGCCGCGGCGACCATGGCCGGATTGGTGGCGCAGCTCCGGGCCGAACCCGGCCGCATCACCTATGCCTCGGCCGGCGACGGCACGCCGCCGCACTTCGCCGCCGCGCTGTTCCAGCTCGGCACCGACACGGTGATGACCGGCGTGAAACACGAAGGCGCGGCCCCGGCCATCGCCGACACCGCCAGCGGCCGTACGCAGCTGATGTTCCCCAGCCTGTTCACCGCCCTGCCCTTCATCCGCAGCGGCCAGCTGCGCGCGCTCGCCGTCGCCGGCCCGGTGCCCTTGCCGAGCCTGCCCGGCGTGCGGACGCTGGCCGAAGCCGGTGTCGCGGGCGTGGAGGTGACGCAGTGGTACGGCCTGTTCGCGCCGGCCCACACTCCTGCGGACGTGCTCGAAAAGCTGAACCGGGCCCTGAACCAGGTGCTGGCCGACCCGGCGGTGATCGCCCATTTCGAGAGCAATGGCGCCAGCGTCGAACCCGGCAGCGCCGATGCGCTGGCGACCCGGGTCCAGGCCGATCTGGCCCGCTGGCGCGCCGTCGTGGCTCAAGGCGGGCTGGCGGCGCCGGAACCACGCATGGTGGCGGTGCTGGACTAGGACGGGAACCGCGCCGCGGCGCCAGTTCCGCGGTATCTCTAGGATGGGGCCGCGCGGGTTCCCGGCATACCGGGTAGCATGAAGCCATGCACTCGCCCGACATCAAAGCCGTCACGCCCCGTGGTTTCCAGCGTGCGTCTTGGATGCCGTGCTGAACCGTGCGCGTCGCCGTACGCCGCGGGCTGGCCTTGCTCATCCTCGCCGCCGCCACTGCGCTGGGCCATGCCCTCTACACCGGCGCGCTGGTCGTGCCGGAGCGTTTCAACCCCTGGGCGCCGCTGAACGTGATGGCCGAGCCGAACTTCCTCACCGGCTACAAGCTGAGCCGCAGCCGCGCCGATCCTGAGCGCTGCCTCGCCGCCCTGGCCCGCACCGGCATGGCCTACGAGCCGGTGCCCGACCGCAGCACCGGCGTGGGCTGCGGCTTCACCCATGCCGTGCGGCTGCGCGACGCGGGCCTGCGCATCGGCGCACCGCTGACGCTGAGCTGCCCGATGGCGCTGTCTTTCTTCATGTGGGAGAAGCATGCGCTGCAGCCCGCGGCGCAACGACATTTCGGCCAGCGCATCACCGGCCTGCAACACTTCGGCAGTTATGCCTGCCGCAACATCAACACCGGCGAAGGCAGTGCGCCCGGCGCCGGCGACAGGCCGCGTTCCCGCAGCCGGCATGCCACGGCGGATGCCCTGGACATCGCCGGCTTCACGCTGCAGAACGGCCGGCGGATCACGGTGCTGCAGGACTGGAAGGATGCCGGCACCGACGCCGAAGCCCGGATGCTGGGCGAGGCGCACGACGGCGCCTGCAGATTCTTCACCGGCGTGCTCGGCCCGGCCTACAACGCCGTGCACCGCGACCACTTCCACCTGGAGACCGGCGGCTATTCGATGTGCCGGTGAATGCCTGGGCCGATGGATCGGCCGACCGGCACGATCAACCTGATCAGTCCGCGGTGAGCTTGGCGGCCTGCACCACCTTCTTCCACTTGACCTGTTCCGCCTGCACGAAGCTGCGCATCTGCTCCAGCCCCATGGTCTGGACTTCGGCACCATGGTCTTCCAGGCGCTTGACCACGGCCGGATCGGCCAGCACCTGGTTCAGCACTTTGTTGAGCTGCTCCAGCACCGGCTTGGGCGTCTTGGCGGGCGCGAAGATGGCGTACCACTGCGACACATCGACGTTGTCGATGCCCTGCTCCTTGAGCGTGGGCACGTCGGGCATCAACGGCGAGCGTTTTTCGCCCGCCACGCCCAGCGCCTTGAGCTTGCCAGCCTTCACATAGGGCATGGCCGTGAAAAGGCTGGGGAACATGACCTGTGTCTGGCCGCCGATGGTGTCGGTGACGGCCGGTGCCGACCCCTTGTACGGCACGTGCAGCATGCTGGTGCCGGTGGAGAGCTTGAACATCTCGGCGGCGAAGTGCGGCGCCGTGCCGTTGCCGGCCGAGGCATAGCCGGTCTTGTCGGGCGCGGCCTTGAGCAGGGCCACCAATTCCTTGGCATTGCTGGCGGGCACCTTGGGGTTGGCCACCATCAGCGTGGCGGAGTAGCCCACCATGCCCACCGGCTCGAAATCCTTGACCGGGTCGTAGCGCAGCTTCTGCAGCGCCGGGTTCATCGCATGGGTGGCGATGTAGCCGAGCATCAGGGTGTAGCCATCCGGCGCGGCGCGCGCGACGAATTCGCTAGCGATGGCGCCATTGCCGCCCGCCTTGTTGTCCACGATGATCGGCTGCTTGAGGATGACCGACATGGCTTGGCCGATCGTGCGGGCCATCGCGTCGTTGGCGCCACCGGCGGCCGTGGGCACGACGATGTTGATGGTTTTCTCGGGGTAGGCGGCGAAGGTGGCGCCCCCCGCGAATGCGGCGGTGATGGCGATGGCGAGCGTGGTGGAAATCGCGCCGAGCGCGCGGCGTTTCTGAATCTGCATTTGTTGTCTCCGTTGGATGGGGCGGTGGTATCCGGCTTGGCATGGGCTTGACCGTGGAACTGATGTTCGCCCATGCATCACCCCCTGTAAATTGCATGTTTAGGAAGCATTGATGCACAATATGGATCAACCAAATCGAGGCGCGCCGTAGCATGGCCATCAACTTCAACCTCAACGATCTGCAGGCCTTCCGAGCGGTGGCCGAGCTCAGCAGCTTTCGCAAGGCTGCCGATGCCCTGCACGTCTCGCAGCCGGCCTTCAGCCGGCGCATCGAGAAGCTGGAAGAAGCGCTCGGCGTGAAGCTGCTCGACCGCACCACGCGCCGGGTCGACCTCACCGCCGTGGGCCGCGACTTCGACCGCAAGGTACAGCAGTTGCTGGACGACCTGGACAACACCCTGCTCGGCATCCGCGGCGTGGCCGGCACGCGCATGGGCGAGGTGACGATCGCCTGCGTGCCGTCCACCGTCTACTACTTTCTCTCGCAGGTGATCTCGCGCTACCACGAGCAGTATCCGAAGGTGCGCGTCAAGGTGTTCGATGCCAGCGCCAACGAAGTATTGTCGGCGGTGTCGCGCAGCGAGGCGGATTTCGGCCTCAACTTCATCGGCAGCCAGGAGCCCGACATCGAGTTCAAGCAGTTGCTGGAAGAGCGCTTCGTCGCCGCCTGCCGACGCGACCATCCGCTGGCCAGGAAGCGCCGCGTGGCCTGGACCGAGCTGGCCGCCTACGACTACATCGCGGTGAGCAAGGCCTCGGGCAACCGGCTGCTGCTGGACCAGGCCCTGTCCGGCCTGCCCGGGCTGCCGCAGAACATCTACGAAGCCCAGCATGTGACGACCATGCTCGGCCTGGTGGAAGCCGGCCTCGGTGTGGCGGCGGTGCCGTCAATGGCCATGCCGGGTCCCGACCATCCGCTGCTGGTGAGCGTGCCGCTGGTGGACCCGGTGATCACCCGCAAGGTCGGGCTGATCCGTCGCAAGGGCCGGTCGCTGTCGCCGGCGGCGCAGCAGCTTTATGAATTCTTCGCCGAGATGAAGGGCAAGCGCGGAAAGGGCGCAGGGCGAGGTGCGGGAGTGGAAACGAGGTGAGCGGGGCTCCGTCCGGGAGGGCTGGGCTGCGAAGACTTGTTGCCTTGCCAGGCCTGCTTCGACAGGCTCAGCACGAAAGGGGGGTCCAGATTCACGGGGAGCGGTTGGTGCAGCCCCCGCACCCACACCGCACGTCCCTTTTTTTTGAGGGCACCATGTCGAATCGAAGCCCCGCCGTTCGTCGAACGGATAGGCGGCGCCCTCATCCATCGCGCCGACCGATCAACCCAACAGGAGTGAAGACATGTCCTACATCGACGGTTTCGTGATTGCGGTGCCCACCGCCAACAAGCAGAAGTTCATCGACCACGCACGCCATTTCGACGCCATGTTCATCGAACTGGGCGCGCTCCGCGTCATCGAGACCTGGGGCGACGACGTGCCCGACGGCAAGGTCACCGATTTTCGCCGCGCCGTCCAGGCCACGGCCGAGGAGACGGTCGCCTTCTCGTGGGTCGAATGGCCGGACAAGGCCACGCGCGACGCCGGGATGAAGAAGATGATGGAGGACCCGCGGATGGACCCGTCCACGCCGGGCAATCCGCCAATGCCCTTCGACGGCAAGCGCATGATCTTCGGCGGCTTTGAACAGGTTGTCGAAGTGAAGGCTTGAGTCAGGGCGGCTCTGTCTGAATACCACCCGACAGAAAGCGTTGCCTGCCGGTAGACCCCTTGCATCTCACACCTGCCCAGGCACCCCACGCTGCGGCAGATGCACCGGTTGGGCCAGCCCGACCTCTTCCAGTTCCCGCTCGGCCTGCGCATACCCATCGGCCAGCTCGCGCTGCAGCACCTCGCGGTCGCAGGCGTTCTCCCACATCGACACCACGACGCAGGCCACGGCATTGCTGATGGTGCTGGTCAGCGCGCGGGCCTCCGACATGAAGCGATCGATGCCGACGATCAGCGCCACGCCGGCCACCGGCAGGTCAGGCATCACGGTCAGCGTGGCCACCAGGGCGACGAAGCCGCTGCCGGTGACGCCGGCCGCGCCCTTGGAGGTCAGCAGCATCACGCCGAGCATCGCGCCGATCTGGCCCCAGCTCA
The DNA here is from genome assembly GCF_001955695.1 of Rhodoferax koreense. Lineage (NCBI taxonomy): Bacteria > Pseudomonadati > Pseudomonadota > Betaproteobacteria > Burkholderiales > Comamonadaceae > Rhodoferax > Rhodoferax koreensis. Next base: position 5,092,320 of record NZ_CP019236.1, read on the forward strand.
GGTGGATGTCGCAGGCCTGGGCGATGAACATCGAGGCCAGGGTCAGGTAGATGGCCGTGCCGTCGAGGTTGAACGAATAACCGGTGGGCAGCACCAGGCCGACCACGCCCTTCTTGCAGCCCAGGCGTTCCAGCTTCTGCAGCAGGCGCGGCAGCACGGGTTCGCTCGACGAGGTGCCGAGCACCACCAGCAATTCCTCCTTGATGTAGCGCAAGAGCTTCCACAGGCTGAAGCCGTGCAGGCGCGCGAGGATGCCGAGCACCACGGCGACGAAGAAGATGCAGGCCACGTAGAAGGTGGTGATCAGCAGGCCAAGCGAGCCGATCGATTTGATGCCATAACGCCCCACGGTGAAGGCCATGGCGCCGAAGGCACCGATCGGCGCCAGACGCATGATTATGCCGAAGGCCGCGAACAGCATGTGCGAGAAGCCGTCGATGCCGTCGAGCACCGGCCTGGCGGCCGCGCCGATCTTCGTCAGGCCGAAGCCGCAGAGCACGGCCAGCAGCAGCACGGGCAGCACCTCGCCTTCGGCGAAGGCGCCGAAGAAGGCATTCGGGATGATGTGCATCACGAAGTCGGTGAAGCCGTCGAGGTGCACCTGGTTGGCGAAGCGTGTCGCCACCGAGGCGTCGAGGTGTTTCGGGTCGATGTGCATGCCGGCGCCGGGCTGCAGCAGGAACACGGCGGCCAGCCCGGTGATCAGCGCCAGGATGGTCAGCGCGTAGAACAGGCCCATCGCCTTGAGCAGCGTCTTGCCGATTTCCTTGGAGTCGCCGAGCGAGGTGATGCCGCTGACAATGGTGCAGAACACCACCGGCGCGATCATCATCTTGACCAGTTTGACGAAGCCGTCGCCGAGCGGCTTCAGCGCCGCACCGAACTCGGGCCAGTAGTGGCCCACCGTGATGCCGAGGATCAGGCCGATCAGGACCTGCACGTAGAGGTGCTTGAATAGCTTTGGAACGTTCACGGTGTGTCTCCTGGGGCGAAGAAAAGAAGCCGGTCTTTGCCGGCCTGGTGCAGGCTTGCAGGTTCAGAAGCGAGGCGGCGGCGCGCCACCCGGAAAACGACTCAGCGCCGTGCGGCGAGCACCCGGTCGACCATCACGCCGGCCTGGCCGAGGTGGTTCGCCGGTTCGCACATGGCTTCGAGCTGCGCGCGGCTCACATGCTTGGTGATCTCCGGATGGGCGGCCAGGATCTCGATCAGTGGCCGGTTCTTCGCGATCGCCTCGCGGCACAGGTCGTACACCAGGTCGTGCGCATATTCGCGCCCGATGTAGGGGCCGAGGCCCATCATCACGGCCTCGGACATGACCAGGCCATTCGTGATGTCGATGTTGGACCGCATGCGACCCGCGTCGACCTCCAGCCCCTGGAGCACGAACTTGGTCTGTTTCAGCGCGCCGGACATCAGGCAGAAGATCTCGGGCAGCGACACCCATTCGATCTCCCACGGGCCGGTCGAGCGTTCGTGGTCTGCCACCATCGCGTCCATCAGCGCGGCAGCGTGCTGGCGCGCCACCGAGATGTTGGCGTGAATATAGAGACAGGAGATCGGGTTGCGCTTTTGCGGCATGGTCGACGACGATCCCCGGCCGGGCGCGTAGGGCTCGAACACCTCGGCCACCTCGGTCTGCATCATGAGCTTGACGTCCATCGCGATCTTGCCGAGCGAACCGCCGACCAGGCCGAGGAAGGCGCCAACCTCCGCAATCGTGTCCCGCACGGTATGCCAAGAGATCAGCGGCTGGGCCAGGCCGAGCTCCTTCATCAGACCGGCCTGGGTCTCCATCGCGCCCTTCTCGAGCGACGACAGGGTGCCCGACGCACCGCCGAACTCGCCCATCAGCACACGCGGCTTCAGCTGCTGCAGACGTTCGCGGTGGCGGTCGATGCCGGCCAGGATGCTGGCCATCTTGTAGCCGAAGGTGATCGGCGTGGCCTGCTGCAGGTTGGAACGGCCGATGACCGGGGTGTCGCGGTACTTCTGGGCCAACGATGCCAGTGCGTTGCCGATGTCATTCAGATCCTGCTCGACCAGTGCCAGGCCCTCGCGCATCTGCAGCACGGCGGCCGTGTCGGTGATGTCCTGGGTGGTCGCGCCCCAGTGACAATACTCGCCGAGCTTGTCGCGGCAGTTGGCGTTGATCTGGTTGACGACCGCGATGATCGGGTAGCCGATCTGTTCGGTCTTGGCCTTGAGCTTGACCCAGTCGATCTGCGACAGCTCGCAGTTCTTCACGATCTCGTCGGCCGCCTCCTGCGGAATGATGCCGAGTTGGCCCTGCACCTTGGCCAGCGCACGTTCAATGTCCAGGTATTTGGCGGTGCGGTTCTCGTCGGACCAGACGTCGCGCATGCGCGCGTCGCTGAACATGTCGCCGAAGATGCGCGAATCGATGATGGTAGAGGCCATGTTTGTCTCTCTTTCTCTGTGGTGAATTGTTGGAGGAGGAATGCGTTCGGTTGCCCGGTTCAGCGGCCGGCCGACAGCAAGGTTCGCCGGGCCAGGCGCACCACCGGCAGATCGACCATGCGGCCGTCGAGCCGGGCCGCGCCCGGCGTGGCGGCATCGGCGGCCAGCACGCGCCGTGCCCAGGTCAGCTCAGCCTCGCTGGGCTGCAGGGCGCGGTGGATCGGTGCCACCTGGCCCGGATGGATGCACAGCTTGGCGCCGAAACCGTTGCAACGCGCCAGCGACAGGTCGGCCAGCAGCCGGGTCTCGTCGTCGAACTGCGGCGTGACGCCAGCCACCGGCGCGGCCAGGCCGGCCAGGCGCGAGGCGATGGCGATGCGCGCGGCGGCATAACCGAGGCCGACCGCGTCATGGCGGATGTCCAGATCGAGGTCCAGCGCATAGTCCAGCGTGCCGAAGACCAGGCGGGTCACGCCTGCAGCGCCGGCCACCTGCTCCACCTCGGCCACGCCGCGCGCGCTTTCTATCAGGGCCAGCACCTGCACGCCCGGCAAGGCCTGTAACACGGCCGCGACCTGCGCCGCCTGCTCGGCCTTGGGCAGCAGGATCTGTGTCACCCCGGTGCCGCTCAGCGCGGCTAGATCGTCGGCGAACCAGGCGGACGCGGCGTCGTTGATGCGCACCACGGCGCGCGCGCGGTCTTGTGGCGCGGCATCCCGCAGCCAGCCGGCGATGTGGCTGCGCGCAGCGGCCTTGTCTTCAGGTGCCACCGCATCCTCGAGGTCCAGCACCACGGCGTCGGCGCCGCTGGCCAGGGCCTTGCCGAAGCGCTCCGGGCGCATGCCCGGCACGAACAGGTAAGTGCGTGCCACAGGGAGGAGTTCACTCATGGCGGCGCCTCAGATGGCCTTGGCTTCGCGCAGCAGGGCGATCTCGGCGGCACCGTAGCCCAGCTCGGCCAGGATAGCGTCGGTGTGCTCGCCCAGGGCCGGCACCGGGTCCATGCGCGGGCCTTCGTTCCAGGTGCCGGGCGGCAGCATCGCCGGCAACATGCCCTGGGGCGAGCCCACCTCCGTCCAGCGTCCGCGTGCCTTGAGTTGCGGATGGGCCCAGACGTCGGCCATGGTGTTGACGCGGGCGTTGGCGATCTGCGCCAGTTCCAGCCGCGCCTCGACCTCGGCCACCGTCAGCGGACTGAAGGTGTCGACGATGATCTGGCGCAGCGCCACGCGTTCGGCCACGCGCTTGAAGTTGGCGGTGAAGCGCGGGTCGGTGGCCAGCGCGGGCTGCTGCAGCACCTTGTCGCAGAAGCTCACCCATTCGCGCTCGTTCTGCAGGCCGAGCATCACATTGGCGCCCTGCTCCGCGGGGCCCACCGGAAACGGCCCATACGGGTAGATGGTGGCGTGGCTGGCGCCGGTGCGCGGCGGCGGCGGTGCACCGTCGAAGGCGTAGTACAGCGGATAACTGGTCCATTCGGCCAGCGACTCCAGCATGGAGATGTCGATGCGCTGGCCACGGCCGGTCTGGCTGCGCTGCATCAGGGCCGCCAGGATGTTGCTGTAGGCATACATGCCGGCGGCGATGTCGGCGATCGAAGGGCCGGCCTTGCACGGCTCTTCGGCCGTGCCGGTCACCGAGACGAAGCCGGCCTCGCTCTGGATCAGCAGGTCGTAGGCCTTCTTGTCGCGGTAGGGGCCGGGCCTGGCCAGGTCGTCGCCGTAGCCCGAGATGTCGCAGACGATCAGGCCGGGCTTGACCGCCGACAGCTTGTCGTAGCCCATGCCGAGCCGGGCGGCCGCGCCGGGTGCGAGGTTCTGGACCACCACGTCGGCCTTTTCCAGCACCAGGCGCTGCAGCAGCTTGGCGGCCTCCGGGTGCTTCACGTCGAGGGTGAGGCTTTCCTTGGAACGGTTGGTCCAGACGAAATGCGAAGCCAGGCCGCGCACGCGCTGGTCGTAGCCGCGGGCGAAGTCGCCCGAGCCCGGGCGTTCGATCTTGATGACGCGGGCGCCGAGGTCGGCGAGCTGGCGGGTGGCGAACGGCGCCGCGATGGCGTGTTCGAGGGTGACGACGGTGAGGCCTTTAAGGGGTTGCATGTTCGTGTTCTCCGGATCAGCGCAGCGTGGCTGTGGCGTCCATCGTCAGCCAGCCTTCATGGTCGGACGCCCACAGGCGCACGGTCTTGCCATCGGCATCGGGCTGGCCCTGCACATGGAAGGCATTCAGGTCGAAGGTCGGCCGCACGGCCTTGAAGCGGAAGCTGGCCACGTCGGCGCCGGGCACCTGGCGGCGCAGCAGGTCGAGCAGCAAGGTGGCGATCAGCGGGCCGTGCACGATCAGGCCGGGATAGCCCTCGACCTGGGTGACGTACTGGCGGTCGTAGTGGATGCGGTGGCCGTTGAAGGTGAGCGCCGAGTAGCGGAACAGCAGCACGTCGTCGGGCACGATCCGCCGGCGCCAGGCAGCCTCGGCCGGCGCGGCCACGGGCGGCGGCGGCACGTCGGACGGATTCTGGGCCTCGCGGTAGACGATGTCGTGGAACTCGACCAGGGCCGGCTCGGCCGCGCCATTGCAGCGCAACTCATGCCGCACCTTGACGAACACCAGCTTGCCGGTACGGCCTTCCTTGGTCGTGACGTCATCGATGGTGGACGTACGGGCGACGCGGTCTCCGACGCGGATCGGCGAGCGGAACTCGAACTGGCTGCCGGCCCACATGCGCCGTGGCAGCGGCACCGGCGGCAGGAATCCGCCGCGCTTCGCATGGCCGTCGGCGCCGATCTCGGACTGGCGGTGCATCGGCAGGAAATACAGCCAGTGCCAGAGCGGCGGCAACAGGGTGCCGGGCGCGGCGTCGATGGCTGGGTGGTCCAGGGTGGCGGTCAGGGCGATCACCGGGGTCGGGTTCACGGCGTCGTGCAGCGTTTCGCTGCGGCCGATCCAGGATCGGAGGTCTTCGGTCACTTCAGTCATACTTGTCTCCATCACGTGCCGTGCCGACGGGGCATCTGGCTTGGAGAGGCAGTGTCGGCTCGCCGCAATGCAAAGTGAATTGCAATATTCGGAAGGATTGATGCAATCCACGCATGGTGCGATGGCAGACCGGCCCCGGCCGCGCCAAAAAATTTGCGTCGACGGGCCGGATCGGCCCGATCCTGCTGTATAGTTCGGCCTCCGCAGCAGTCGACGGCTGATGCGGAATCTGCGGGAGTAGCTCAGTTGGTAGAGCGCAACCTTGCCAAGGTTGAGGTCGAGAGTTCGAGACTCTTCTCCCGCTCCAGATTGGTCAAAAAGGGAAGCTTCGGCTTCCCTTTTTGCATTGGCGCGGCAAATGCCGGAGCGGCTTGAATCCGGAATCTGCCGCCTTGCGTACAGAGGGCAACCACGCCCCTCAACTTTCTGCAGAAAGTACGCCCATGCCAACCTCCGACACGACCCACGGCAGAAACCTCCAGCGGCTTCTGATGATCGCCACCGCGCTGGTGATGCCCAGCCTGGCCCAGGCCCATTCCGAAGCGGGTGCGGTAGGCGGCTTCATCAGCGGCTTCGTCCATCCGATCAGCGGCTGGGACCACATCGCCGCCATGGTGGCCGTCGGCATCTGGGGTGCTTTTCTCGGGGCGCCTGCCATGTGGGTGTTGCCCGTCATCTTCCCGATGGTCATGGCCTTCGGCGGTGCGCTCGGGGTGCTCGGCGTACCCATGCCTTTCGTGGAAACCGGCATCGCGCTGTCGGGCATCGTGCTCGGCGGCATGATCGTCTTCGCCGCCCGGCCGCCGCTGTGGGTGGCGGGGGTGCTGGTCGCCGTCTTCGCCATCTTTCACGGTTATGCCCATGGCGCCGAACTGCCGCATGCGGCGAATGCCGTCACCTACGCGGTGGGTTTCGTCATCGCCACCGGCCTGCTGCACCTGGGCGGTATCGCCATCGGCCTGTTGATCCGCTGGGAGTGGGGCCGCGTGGCCGTACGCGGTGCCGGCGGCGTGATCGCGGCCACCGGCTTCGCCTTCCTGCTCGGTTACCTGTGAGCACACGGTCGCCGCTGCACCTTGCCATCGCGGCGGCGGTGCTCGCGCTGCGCCCCGGCCGTGCGGACGCCCACGGCGCGGTGGAAGGCATGAATTCGTTCTATGCCGGGCTATTCCATCCGTTCATCAACCTGCCACAGCTGCTGGTGCTGCTCGGCCTGGGCATCTGGCTCGGACAGACGCCACCGTTGCGTTTGAAGGCGCCGCTGCTGGCCTTCTCGCTATGCAGTGCCGCAGCCCTGTTCGCCACCACGCGGCTCCCCGCCTTCATGACGCCACCCGCCATGCTGGTGGCGCTGTCATTGGCCTTCGGCTTGCTGATCGCCACTGCCGCCAGACCACACCGTTGGTTGAGCACCCTCATGGCCACGGCGGCCGCCCTGGCCGTGGGACTGGACTCGGGCGTGGATGGCCAACCCGCGCCCGGCGCACTGACGCTGATCCTGCTCGGTACCTGGATCGGCACCACCGTGGCGGTGGCCAACCTCGCCTACTACACCGCCATCTGCCCCGAACGGCGCTGGGTGCAGATCGGCATCCGCATCGCGGGCTCGTGGCTCACGGCGGCCAGCGTGCTGGTGCTGGCGTTTCACCTGAGGGCCTAGCAGCCCGGTCGCGTCACACCAGGCTGTCCCACAACAGCTTGCAGCCGGTGAGCAGCATGCCCAGGTACAGCAGCCGGTAGAACGTCTTCTGCGCGATGCGCCGCGCGATGTGCACGCCGATCCACACTCCGACCGGCGCCAGCGGCAACAGCACCACCGAGGTGGCGAAGTTGCGCAGGTCCAGCAGCCCGAGCCAGGCGTAGGGTATCCATTTCGACAGGTTGACGAAGAAGAAGAACGCCGCCATGGTGGCCGCGAAGTGGATCGGTGAGAGGCGCAGCGGGATCACATAGGCGTTCACCGGCGGGCCGCCCGCGTGGGCGATGAAGCTGGTGAAGCCCGACATGGCCGTGCACAGCGCACCCACCCATTTGGGCGGCGGCGGACTGTCGGGCCGCGGGGGGAACACCAGGCGCTGCGCCAGGAACAGCAGCGTGAAGCCACCGACGATCCCGGCCACCATGCGCGGCTCGAGCACCTTGAACAACAGCGTGCCCACCACCGTGCCGGCCAGGCCCCACGGAATGAGAAACTTCAGCAGCTTGTAGTCGAAGTCGCGCCGGAACGCGGCCAGCCCCAGCACGTCCATCACCAGCAGCACCGGCATCAGGATCGCCGCGGCCTGCGGCACCGTGACGGCCATCGCCATCAATGGCACGGCCAGAGAGCCGAAGCCCGCGCCGAAGCCGCTCTTGCTCATGCCGAGCAGCAGCACGGCGGGTACGGCGACGACATAGAAATGCCAGTCGGTGATCAGGGGGAAGTTCACCCGCGCGTCACAAGACCGTACAGGCCTGCTCGAACGACAGCCGTGGGTTGCGCTTGAATTCCTGGCTGTGGTCTGCGAAGCCGAGGTTGATCAGGAAGTTGGCCTGCAGGCGGCCGTCGGGAAAGAACTCGGCGTTCACCTTGGCGATGTCGAAGCCGCTCATCGGTCCGCAGTCCAGCCCCACGGCACGCGCGGCGAGGATGAAGTAGGCACCGCCCAGCGTGCCGTTGCGCGTGGCGGTGGCCGTGGCCATGGCCGTGTTGCCAGCGAACATCTCGCGTGCGCCTTCGCCGTGCCAGACCTGCGGCATGTGTTCGTAGAACTGCGTGTCGGTGGCGACGATCACGGTCACCGGCGCGAGGCGGGTCTTCTCCACATTGCCGGGCGACAGCGCCGGCAGCAGCCGCGCGCGCGATTCGGCGCTCTGCAGGAAGACGTAGCGCGTCGGCTGCGTGTTCATCGAGGTCGGCGCCATTCTGGCCAGGTCGTAGGCCTGCTGCAGCAGCGCGAGCGGCACGGGTTTGTCGATGAAGCCGTTGGCGGTGCGCGCGTTCAGGAACAGTTGGTCGAGGGACGCTGGGTCGATGGTCATGGGTGCTTTCGAAAAGATGAATCGGGATCGGCCTGCGCCGAGCCAGGGCATTCTAGAAGTCTGGGGAAAACGGCGCTGGGCGCCTACCGGTTCAGACGATCGCCCCCTGCCCCAGCAGTTTGCGCCGCACGCGAGCGGTGCTGACAACGCCCTGTGCGCCGTCGTCGGCCAGGAGCGCCGCCGACACACCGGCAGCCTGGCCGGTGGCGAAGGCCGTGCCCATCACCCGCACCGAGCCATAGGCCTCGGCATCGGCGCCGATGACGCGCCCGCCCAGCCGCAGGTTGGCCACGCCCTGGGCCTGGATCGCGGCATACGGCACATCGAAGAAGCCCTCGCCGCCGATCGGCACGAAGCGCTGGCGGCCAGGCGCCAGATGCACCTCCATCGGCCAGCTCGCACGGGCGATGCCTTCGCCGCTGCGTCGGCCGTGCAGGCCGTCGTCGCCGTTCACGTCCCGCGCGGAGAAGGGCCGCCGGCTTTCGCGGATGCCGAGTTGCGGGCCGGTGGCGGCCAGGTGCGCACGTTCGAAGCCGGGGTGTTTGCGCAGCACTTCGAGGAAGCGCCAGGATTGCTCGCGCGCGCGCGTCTCGGCACGCGCCAGATCGGCACCGCTGATGCCGTCGGTGTCGAGGTCCACGGTCATCCACCAGATGTCGTTCGACACCGGCAGCCGCATCACCACGCCGCCATCGGCGCGCGGGATGGGGAGTTCGGCCGTGGCGTTGTAGTCGGCCACCAGCCGTGTCATCAGGGCGCGGTCGAACACCACGTCCGCCGGCACGCCGTCAATGCGCACCGGCAGCGAAGCCGGCTGCAGGTGCGCGCCCGGGCCACCCGGCTGGCGCATCGGCACGCCGGCGAACACGCTGAGGCTGGCCTCGCCGGTGGCATCGACGAAAGCGGCGGCTTCGATGTCGTGCAGGCCGCGGTGGTCGGCCACCGTGACGGCCTGCACGCGGTCGCCTGCGCGGTGCGCGGCCACCAGCCGGGTGTGGAACTGCAGCGCGATCGGCTGCGACAGCACCAGCCGGTCGAGCGCCACCTTCAGCGCCTCGGCGTCGATCATGATGATCTGGTTGCCGCTCTTGGAGCGCACCGGGTCGATGCCGAAGCCCATGCGGGCCAGGCTCTGCATCAGCTCCCAGCCCACGCCGCCGATGGTGCGCACGGGCGCGGCGTCGGCCTGTCCGCCGGTAAAGAAGCCGCAGTACGACAGCACTTGCGCGTTGGTGGCCGCGCCACCCAGGAAGCCGTAGCGCTCCACCAGCAGCGTGCGCGCGCCCATCCGCGCCGCGCCCACGGCCGCGGCCACGCCGGCGGCGCCGCCACCGGCCACCACCACGTCATAACGCTCGGTGGGAATGTTCATGCCGAAGCCTCCTTCAAGAAACGGGTGATGGTCTCGGCGACTTCCTGCGGCCGTTCTTCCATCATCAGGTGACCGGTCTCCAGCGTCTCGCCCGACACCGGGCCGTCGGCCCAGCGCCGCCAGATCTGCACCGGCGTCTCACCCTGTGCGTAGCGCCCGGTCTGCCAGATCACAAGCAGCGGACAAGTCACGCGCCGCCCGGCGGCCTGGTCGGCCTCGTCCAACGCCAGGTCGTAGCCTGCGGCGGCGCGGTAATCCTCGATCATCGCCAAGCGCACGCTCGGCAGGCGGAAGCAGCGCCGGTATTCGGCGAGCGCGACCGGATCGATCACCGGCTTGCCATGCGTCATGCGGGTGAGCGCGTCGTCGAGGAACAGGTCCGGGTCGGCGGCGAGCCAGGTTTCGGGCAGCGGCGCGGGCTGGGCCAGCATGAACCAGTGGAACGCCCGCAGGCCGGCCACGCGGTTCATGTTCCGCCACATCTCCGCCGTGGGAATGACGGTCAGCGACACCAGCGCGCGCACCTCGGCCGGATGGTCCAGCGCCAGCCGGTGCGCCACGCGGCCGCCGCGGTCATGGCCGGCCACGGCGTAGCGCGTGTGCCCGAGTTCGCGCATGACGCGTGCCACGTCACTGGCCATGGCGCGCTTGCTGTAGCCGGCGTGTGCGGCATCGGGTGCGGGGCCGATGCTGTCGCCATAGCCGCGCAGGTCGATCATCACCACGCTGAAGTGCGCCGCGAGACGTTGCGCCGCCGGCAGCCAGCCCAGGTGGGTTTCAGGGTAGCCGTGCAGCAGCACCAACGCTGGCCCCTGGCCGCCGCTGTAGGACATGATGGCCAGGTCGTCGGCCCAGGCGTGCCGTCTCGGGCGGAACTGCATCTTCAGCCGTCGACCGTGATGTGGCGGGCGGCGATGATTTCCCGGTACAGCGCCGTATCCTCGCGGATGCGCTGGGTCAGGGCCTCCGGCGTCGTGCCCTCCGCGCGCCAACCCTGCTGGAACAGCTTGTGCCGCAGGTCGTCGGAACGGATCACCGCCACCGCCGCCTTGGCGAGGACGTCGCGCCGCGCTTTCGGCAGGCTGGCCGGCGCCATCACGGCGTTCCAGATTTCCACGTTCAGCGCGGCCACGCCGGCGTCGGGCAGCGGCGGCATCTCGGGCGCCAGGATGCTGCGGCTGGCCGAGGTCACGGCCACGCCACGGATGCGGCCTGCCTGCACCTGGGCCAGCGCCGTGCCGATGGGCAGCACGGCCAGGTGGATGTCGCCGCCGATCATCGCGTTGATCACCGCCGGCGCGCCGTTGAAGGGCACATGCACCGCCTGCAGGCCGGCATTGGCCTTGAGCAGTTCGGTGATCAGGTGCGAGCCCGAGCCGACGCCGAGCGAGCCGTAGCTCCAGCGGTCGCCGGCCGCGCGCGCCTGCTTGAAGAAATCGGCCGGCGAGTCGAACGCGATCCTGCTGGAGGCGACGATCAGCAGCGGCGAACTGCCGATGACGGTGATCGGCGCCAGGTCCTGCACCCGGTAAGGCAGGCGGGGATTGAGCAGCGGCGCACTGGTCAGCGCCGCATTGCCGACCACGCCGAAGCTGTGCTCGTCCGTGGCCTTGGCCAGCACGTCGGCGCCCAGCACGCCGCTGGCGCCGACGCGGTTTTCAACGATGACCGGCTGGCCGAGCAGCCTGGCCATCGGGTCGGCAATGGCGCGGGCCAGCAGGTCCGGCGAGGTGCCGGCCGGGAAGCCGACGACGATGCGCAGCGGCTTGCTCGGCCAGGCCGGCGCCTGGGCCCGCAGCGCCAGCGGCATCAGGGCGGTGGTGGCCGCGGCGCTGGCCAGCCACTGCCGGCGCGTCGGATACGCCGGGAACGGGATCGCGTCTGCCATGTCGTCTCCTTCGCGTTGAAACACCGGTTTCTGTATGCGTGTGTGGTGCAACGGCTACCGGCGCGATCAAGGCCGTGCCCGCCGCGAGGGCCTCTCGAGCGCCGCCAGCGAGGCCGCGATGTCGGGCATCGGCGTGCTGCCGATGATCTCCAGCACCTGCACCCCGGCGAAGCCGATCTCCTGGAGCGTGCGCTGCACGGCCGCGAAGTCCACCGTGCCCAGGCCCACGCGGTCGTGGCGCCAGCTGGTGCGGGTGCCGTCGGACAGATGCACCTGGCCCAGCCGCCCGGCCAGGCGGCGCAATGCGTCGGCCTGGTCTTCCCCCACGTATTCGGCGTTCGACACGTCGTAGGCCACCTGCAGCAGCGGATGCGGGATGCGCTGCAGGAAGCGCTCGATCCTGTCCACGGTGGGAATCGGCGTCTGCGGATGCGATTCGATGTAGATCTTCTGGCCCAGGGGTTCGGCCACCTTGAGCAAGGCTTCGAGGCTATGGGCCAGGTAGTCTTCGCTGAGTGGCTGCGGCGGCGCGAACAGGCCCGAAACGCGGCCGGGTACCGCCACCACGGCCTGGCCGCCGAGGTCGGCGCCGAGCCGCAGCGCCTCGGTGAACAAGGCCACCGCATAGGCGCGTGCCTCGGGCACCACACTGGCGAGGTTGTGGTCGAGCGCAGGCAGGTTCAGCGATTCGATGCGGATGCCGTCGGCCTTGAGCGCAGCGGCGAGTGCGCGGCGCGCGCTGGCATCGAGTTCGTCGTGCCACAGGTGGCCCGGCACCATGAGGGCGTCGAAATCATTCAGGCCGAGGGTCCGCATCCTGCGCATGGCGGACAGCGCCGTCTCGCTCCACATGAACGAGAAGGTGCTGCCGCCGAAGCCGGTTTCCACGGGGCTCATGGCGAGGTGCCTCCGGTCTGCGCCCGCGGACCGGGCAATGGCGCGGACACCATGGCCAGCGGGTCCACCGCGGGCATCACGCCGAGAAAGCCGCCGAGGAATTCCATCGACGAGCGCGACATCTCCGCGCCGGTCTGCACCCTGCAGCCGCGCGACTGCGCGAAGGCCAGCAGCGGAGTGATCACCGGCAGCGTGACGGCGTCACCCACCAGCGTGCGGGGCGTGAGCGTGTCCAGCAGCGCCTGCGGCAGCGGCAGCGGATCACCGGCCTGCATGCCCATGGGCGTGGCCTGCGCGATGAAGTCCACGCCGGCCAGGTCGTCGCAGGCGAAGCCGATCTGCACCTGCGGAAAATGGGCGCGCAGCTTGGTGCCCAGGCTTTGCACGCGCTCCGTGTTCATGTCGAGCAGCACCAGGTTGGCGATGCCGGTTTCGCACAAGGCACAGGCGATCGCGCCGCCCGCACCGCCCACGCCGACCACCAGCGCGGAGCGGCCGCGCGGGTGGAAACCGTGGGCCCGGGCGGCATTGAGGAAGCCGAAGCCGTCCACATGGTCGCCATGCAGCTGGCCATCGGCCGTGCGCCGCACCACGTTGACCGCGCCGATCAAGCGCGCGCGGTCGGTGACATGGTCCGCACCCGCGGCCATGGCCTGCTTGTGCGGCACGGTGACGATGCTGCCGATGAGATTGCGGCCCTGTTTCAGCAGCGCAATGAAGTCGGGAATGCCGGCCGGTGGCACGTCGAGCGGCACCAAGGCCACGTCCAGGCCGTGCTCTTCGAAGTAGAAGTTGATGATGCTGGGCATCTTCACCTGGGCCACAGGGGAGCCCACGATGGTGATGAGGCGGGTGCTGCCGTGGATCATGGCGCGGGTACTTCCTTCGGCGGATCGAGATGGATCTTCTGCAGGCAGAGTTCGGCATCGAACTCGGTCAATTCCAGCTGGAAGCCCAGCGGCCGGCGTTCGTAGAGGGGCGCGAGCCGCGCCACCGCCGCGTCGAACAGCGTCTGCGTGACGCGCTTGCGCGTGGCCAGATCCCGGCCAGGCGCGATGCGCACCACGACCTTGATGAAGCCGTTGTCGGCCTGGCCGCCGGCCACGCGGTAGTCGCGCACAGGCTGGGCCAGGGTGCGGATGCCCCACAGCGGAAAGATACCGGTGCCGATGGCCGCCTGGTGCAGCGTCTCCACGAGCTGGCTCGCGGCCACTTCGTCGGCCAGGTTGGCGGTGTAGTCGATGGTGATGTGGGGCATGGATCTCAGAAAGCGTTGGTGGCGGGCAAGGTCTCGAGGACCTGCTGCTTGCCGTTCTTGACTTCGACCAGGTAGCTCACGCGGTCCGGGTCGCCGGCGGTATTGAACTTCACGTCCATCAGGAGGCCGGGGTACTCCTTCACGTACAGCGGCATGTTCTTGATCTTCGCGGCGAATTCCTTGCGGTCGACCTTGCCGATCTTCTCGCTCACCGCCTTGATGATGTAGGGCACGGTGTAGCCCTGGATGCCGTTGTGGTCGGAGCGGATCTTGTAGGCCTCGAAGTACTTCTTGTCGAAGGCGCGCATGGCATCCGTCGGGGCGTCGGCCGTGAGCGGCACCACGCCGAGCGCGCCGTTGGCCGCGTCGCCCGCGAGTTCGATGGTCTTCTGGCTGACCAGCGTGGTGTCGCCCATCACCGGCTTGCTGTAGCCCTGCTTGCGCAGTTCGCGCAGCAACCGCGCCGACTCCTCCTCGTTGGTGTAGGCGAACAGCACGTCGCCGGTGGCCTGCTTGACCTTGACCACGGCGCTGGAGAAGTCGACCTGCGCCTGGTCGGTGGACACGTCGGCACCGATGGTCATGCCCAGCGCCTTGGCGGCCTTGATGAACTCGTCGCGCCCGCCTTTGCCGAAGTCGCTGTTGATGTAGATGATGTCCACCGTCTTGGCCTTCAGCGTCTCGGCCATGTAGCGCGCCACCTTGGGCATGGCGGTCGCCTGCGTGGCGTTGGTGCGGATCACGTAGGGGTTGCCCTGGTTGGTGATCGATGCGGCTGCGGCGCCGGTGAAATTGGGAATCTCCGCGCGACGGGTTTCGTTGGCACTGACCACCATGGCGCCGGAGAACGTGGGGCCGACCGCGGCGAACACGTCCATGTCCACCGCCTTGGAGGCCATCGCCTTGGCCACGCCTGGATTGCTCTGCGTGTCGAGCATCTCGGTCTCGATCTTGCGCCCGAGGATGCCGCCGCTGGCGTTGATCTCCTTGATCGCCAGTTCCAGGCCGTTGCGGTAGTTGGTGCCCGCTGAGGCGATCGGGCCGGTGAGCTCGAGCAGGTTGGCGATCTTGATGGTCTGCTGCGCGTGGGCCGGCCCTTGCAGCGCCAGCGCGATCAGGCCGGCAACGAGGGGAATGCTCTTCTTCATTTGTCTCTCTCCTTATGGTGGTTGAACTGACGCGAAAAAACCCGGTAAAACTACAGCGGCTGGCCTGCGAGCCAGCGGGCGCCCCTGGCGTACAGCGCCTCGACCTCCGGCCCCTTCAGCGCCGGCATGTCCTTCTTGATCTGGTAGCCAATCTGGCTCTGCAGGTAGGCCAGGTGGCGGTAGCCCTCGGGGTACTGGGCCAGCGTGGCGGCGTCCAGCTCCAGGCGCGCGCTGGGCGACACCGGGTCCATGCGGTCCTTCTCGTAGATCGGCTGGCGCAGCACCATGCCCCAGCGGCCGTCGCGTTTCTCCAGGAAGTCGTAGAAGCGGCCGGTGCAGACCACGTCGACCCACACGTCGTGCACCAGCGCACGCTGCGAAATCGTCATCTTCGTCTGGGCGATGGCGCGGTCGCCCGCCAGATCGACCGAGGTGCCACCGAGAAAGTGCAGGATGCTCACGCCCTTGTCCCAGCCCTCGCGCGTCACGCGGATGAACTCGTCGGCCACGCCCTGGAACCAGGTGGCCATCATGACCCCATCGTCGTGCCACACGGTGCGAAAGCGCTTCCAGTCGCCGGCGTCGCGCCAGACCACCCAGTTCTCCAGCAGTTGGCGGATGGTCTGCACGTCGCGTTCATGGTTCAGTTCGGCATCAAGGGTCATGGTGTCTCCAGTTTCAAATGGTTGAATTCAGATCGGCGAAGAACTTGCGCGTGGCGTCGCCGACGATGCGCGCCTGTTCGTCGAAGGGAAGATGCGCCAGGCGCAGCGTGGGCGCCTCGACGCTGATGGGAATGCCCTTGGGCAACGCGGCCAGCAGGCCGGCCAGCGGCAGTTGCCCCTCGCCCGGCAGCAGCCGCGCGGTGCGGGCCTCGACGCGCCGCTCGTCCACGCTCACCGGGCCGACCAGCGGGCCATCGCACAGCTGCATGTAGGGCAGCAGCATCGGATCGATGGCGGCGAGGTCCTCGCTCTTCGCGCCGGAGCGAAAGAACTGCAGCGCATCGATCAGCAGCCGTGCATTGGGCTGTTCGCTGCGCTGCACCAGCCAGTGCGCCTGTGCCAGCGTGCCGATGGTGCAGTAGGTGATGAACTCCAGCGCCACGCTCATCTGCAGCCGGGCCGCGGCCTGGCACAGCTTGCAGAAGTTGTCGAGCAAGCGGCCGAGGTCGTCGTCGAAGCCCACCACCAGCACCTGGCGTGCACCGAGCCGATGGCCGACTTCCAATGCCGGCACCAGCGCGGCCACGTCGGTCTCCGGCCGGAGCCAGATGGCCTCGATGTCGAGCAGGCGCACGTTGCGGCTGCGCAGGCGCTGGTCGATTTCTCGCACCAGCGCCGGATTGCCGACCACGTCCGGCAGCACGTCGGTGGGCGCGGGCGGCACGATGCGTATGCCGCAGTAGTCGAAGCCACCGGCGGCGGCCGCGTCGATCAGCGACAGCGGATCGGCCTGGAGCATCGTCAGGTGGTGCAACGAGAGCTCGGGCATGGGGAGATGGTTCTTCATACGGCGTAGTCCACTTGGTGGCGGCTGATGCGCAGGTCGCCCAGGGCCTGTTTCACCCGCAGGTGTTCGGGATGCGTGGCATAGGCGTCGAGCGCGGCCTGGGTGGCGAATTCGGAATACAGCACCACGTCGCAGGCGTAGTCGATGTGGCTGTGGTCGATGCCGATCTCGAGTTGCAGCAGGCCCGGGATGCGGTCGCGCAGCGACTCGAATTCGCGCCGCAGCAAGTCGCTGTTCTCGCGGCGCTCGGCCAGGCTGTTGCCGCGCAGGCGCCACATCACGATGTGCTTGATCATGCCTTGGGACCGGCCAGCGGGTTGAGCACGAAGTCGTAGTCGAGCCGGTGGCCGCCGCCCGGCTGGGGCACCCAGTCGGCCACGAGCGACTGGCGCACGCCGAACACGGCGTCCGAATCCAGGTACTGGTCGCCCGAGCGGAACACATGGGTAATCAGCGGCTCGTAGCCTTCGGCCTCGATCTTGAAGTGCAGGTGCGCGGGACGCCACGGGTGCCGCTTCGTCGCGGCCAGGAGCGTGCCCACCGGGCCATCGGTGGGGATCGGGTAGGCCTCGGCCACGATGGTCCTGAAATGGAAGCCGCCGTCGGCCCCGGTGGTCAGCACGCCACGCCCCTGCGCATGCGCAAGGCCGGGGTGCTGCACGTCGTAATGGCCTTCGGCGTCGGCCTGCCACACGTCGACGCGCGCGCCGGCGATCGGCTCGCCCTTGACGCCGCGCACATGGGCGAAGACTTCGCAGGGCTCGCCGACGGCGCCATTGGCCACGTCGTCGCCGTGCGCATAGTGCGGTGCGCCCTCGACGAAGAACGGGCCGAACACGGTGGCCTCGGTGCAGCCGCGCGGCTTGTCGTTGTTCATGGCCACTGTCAGCATCGACAGGCCGAGCACGTCGCTCAGCAGGATGAACTCCTGGCGCTTGTCGTCGCATTTCTGACCGGTGGCGGTGAGGAACGCGATGCCCTCCAGCCATTCGGCCTCGGTGAGGCGCACCTCGCGCGCAAACGCATGCAGGTGCTGCACCAGGCTGGTCATGATCTCCTTGAGGCGAGGATCGGGCGTGTCGCCGAACCGCGCGATGACGGCCTGGGTGATGTTGTCCTGGTTGAGGTTGCGCAACTTGTCTCCTGCCTTGGCTGTTTCGTGGACTGCGGCGCCAATGTAGAAGACAACGCGCCGACTGCAAAGGCCGGTGCGACAAATGACTTTTCCACCAGGCGGAAGAATCGGCGAAGAATAGACCGCGTCTCGCCGCACAATGCGGTCAACGGAAGGAGACAAGTTTGGACCGCTGGACCGAGATCGAACTGTTCGTGCAGGTGGCCGAGACCGGCAGCCTGAGCCGCGCCGCGGCCGTGCTGGACCTGTCGAACGCGGCCGCGAGCCGGCATCTGGCCGCGCTCGAGCAGCGGCTGGGCGCGCGGCTGGTCGAGCGCAACACGCGCCGGCTCTACCTCACCGACACCGGCCAGGCCTTCTTCGGCCGCGCCAAGTGCATCCTCGCCGACCTGAAGGACGCCGAATCCACCGTCAACGCCACGGCTTCGGCCCCCAGCGGCACGCTGCGCATCACGGCCTCGCTGTCGTTCTCGATGCACCACATCGCGCCGCTGCTGCGCGAATACACCGGCCGCTACCCCGAGGTGACGGTGCACGTGGAGGCCGCGAACCGGTACTTCGACCTGATCGAGAACAACATCGACGTGGCCATCCGCACGCGCGAGGTGGAGCCCGATTCGAACATCACCATCCGAAGGCTGGGCGAGACCCGCCGCATCCTCGCCGCCTCGCCGCGTTACCTCGCGCAATACGGCCGGCCGCAGCAGCTCGCCGACCTGCAGCGCCACAAGATGCTGATCTACACCTATGCGAACAACCCGAACGACATGCGCTTCACGCGCGACGGCCAGGTCTCGACGGTGCATGTGAAAGGTCTGCTGGAATCCAACGACGGCCAGGTGCTGCGCGCCGCGGCGCTCGATGGCCTGGGCATTCTGGTGCAGCCGACCTACATCCTGTTCGACGACATCGTGGCCGGCCGGCTGGTGCCGGTGCTCGACGACTGGGACCTGCCGCACCTGACGATCAACCTCGCCTACCCGAGCCGCCGCCACATGTCGGCCAAGGTGCGGACCTTTATCGACTTCATCGCGGAATACTTTGCCCGCATGGACTTCGAACGCAAATGGACGGGCCACTGGTAGGGAGGGGAAAAACTCCGCCAGCAAGGGAAAAGCACCGCGTGCTAACCTCCCCGCCATGTTCAATCCGTCCCAAGCCGATGTCCGCCGTTTCTTCTGCTCCGTTTACGAGAAGTCGCAGAACGGGCAAGCCATGGAAGCTATCGAAATCATAGCTAGCCAGTGGCTGGCCGAACACCCTGAATACCACGCGGAACTGCAGGACGTGGACGCCGCGCTGGCCCGCATGGCCGATGCCGACCCGACGCGGGAAAACCCGTTCCTGCATCTTTCCATGCATCTGTCGCTGAGCGAGCAGTGTTCGATCGACCAGCCGCGCGGCATCCGCCAGGCGGTGGAGTTGCTCACACACCGGCGCGACTCGCTGCATGCGGCCCACCACGAAGCCATGGAATGCCTGGGCCAGACCCTTTGGGAAAGCCAGCGCGCCGGCCGGCCGCCGGATGGCGATGCCTATGTGGATGCGGTGCAGCGCCGCGCCACGCACGACTGAAGGGATTGCACGGCCCCGCCGCCCGCAGGGACACAAAGGACAAAGCCCGCGATTGCGGGCTCTGGCGGGCTTTGTTTGATCCGGCGCGAAGCGAATTACCGGAAGCGCGACTCGGGCACCGTCTTCAGGTCCGTGTCGAGCGAATGCACGTAGCCCGCGAGTTCCTTCAGTTCGGCGTTCGAGAACTGCTTGGCGACGCCACCCATGATGGCGTTGGAACGGCCGACCAGCGGATGCGCCGTCTTGTAGGCCTTGAGCGCGACGAAGAGATAGTCGGCATGCTGGCCGGCGATCTTGGGATAGCTCGGATCGATCGGCTTGTCGAAATTGGCGCCATGGCAGGACACGCAATTGCCCTTGGTCAGCAGGGCCTGGACCTGTGCGCTCGGCTTGACGGTCGGTTCGGCCGCGACGGTGGCGCCTTCGACCACGCCGCTGGCGCTGTAGTAGGCGGCGACGTCGGCCATGTCCTGGTCGCTCAGCGACTCGGCGATGCCGCGCATGGTCGGGTGACGGCGGTCGCCGGCCTTGTAGGCACCCAATGCCGAGACGATGTACTTGGCGCTCTGGCCGGAGATCATCGGCACCTTGTGCACTTCGGGAAAACTGGCTTGGTAGCCCTTGATGCCATGGCAGCCGATGCACATGTCAATCTTGGCCTGGCCCGCCTTGGCGTCGCCCTTGATCTCCTGGGCAGTGGAAACGGCCGTCACTGAAGCGACAGCCAACGCAAACACCGTGGTCAACATCTTGTTCATTTTGCGAGCACAATCTAGAGAAAAAACGGGCCTCTGATCAACCCCTGATTATATGCGGCCGACTCCAGCGGCCGACAAGCTCTTTCGTCCCGCCAAGACCTGTTCCAGACCCATCAGCGCACCCTACCCATGAAGTTCCAAGGCTCCGACAATTACGTTGCAACCCAAGATCTGATGCTCGCGGTGAACGCCGCCGCCACCCTGCAGCGGCCGCTGCTGGTGAAAGGCGAACCCGGCACCGGCAAGACCATGCTGGCCGAGGAAGTGGCCCAGGCCCTCGGCCTGCCGCTGTTGCAATGGCACATCAAGTCGACCACCAAGGCACAGCAGGGTTTGTACGAATACGACGCGGTGAGCCGCCTGCGCGATTCGCAGTTGGCCGACGTGGACGGCGGCGAGCGCGTGAAGGACATCCACAACTACATCGTCAAGGGCGTGCTGTGGCAGGCCTTCACGTCGGAGACGCCGGTGGCGCTGCTGATCGACGAAATCGACAAGGCCGACATCGAATTCCCGAACGACCTGCTGCGCGAGATCGACCGCATGGAGTTCTATTGCTACGAGACCCGCGAGCTGATCCGCGCCAAGCACCGGCCGCTGGTGTTCATCACTTCCAACAACGAGAAGGAACTGCCCGACGCGTTCCTGCGCCGGTGCTTCTTCCACTACATCAAGTTCCCCGATGCGACGACGATGCAGCAGATCGTCGACGTGCATTTCCCCGGCCTCAAGAAAGAGTTGCTGACCGCGGCGATGAAGACCTTCTACGACGTGCGCAACCTGCCCGGGTTGAAGAAGAAGCCATCGACCAGCGAACTGCTCGACTGGCTGAAGCTGCTGGTGGCCGAAGACATTTCCGCCGAAGCCCTGCACAGCAAGGACGACAAGGTCGCCGTGCCGCCGCTGGTGGGTGCGCTCTTGAAGAACGAGCAGGACGTGACGCTGTTCGAAAAGCTGGTGTTCATGCAACGCCACAACCGTTGAGGAGCACTGCACAGATGGCATTTGTAGACCCCGTCACGCTCAAGGCCGGCGATCTGGCCCTGGTCCCGCTTTCCCTGGAACACGAACCCGGCCTGCGCGCCGCCGCCGCCGATGGCGAGTTATGGAAGATTCGCGTGACCTCGGTGCCCGAGCCGCAGGACACCCGTGCCTACATCGAGACCGCGCTGCGCACCACCGACCGTTTTGCTTTTGCCGTGACCGAGGCCGCCACCGGCAAGGTACTGGGCACCTCCAGCTACCACGACGTCCTGCCCGCCGTGAAACGCGTGGAAATCGGCTACACCTGGTACGCCCAAAGCTGCCAGCGCACCCATGTCAACACCACCTGCAAGTTGCTGCTGCTGACGCATGCCTTCGAGACGCTGGGCTGCCATGTCGTGGGCTGGCGCACCGACAATTTCAACCATGCCTCGCAACGCGCCATCGAGCGTCTTGGTGCCAAGAAGGACGGCGTGATCCGTGGCCATGCGTTGCGCCGCGACGGCACCATCCGCGACACCGTGATGTACAGCCTGCGCTCGGGCGAATGGCCGGAGATCAAGGCCCAGCTGCAATACCTGCTGAGCAAGCCGCGCGACTGACGGCTCCGAGATACGCCCTGGGATAGTGCCATGCTCATCGACTTCTTCTACACCCTGCGCTCCGCCAAGCTGCCGGTCTCGGTCAAGGAATACCTGATGCTGCTCGACGCGCTGAAGCAGGGCGTGGTCGGGCCGGCCAGCGCGGACGGGGGCTACGGCATCGACGACTTCTACTACCTGAGCCGCACCGCCCTGGTGAAGGACGAGAAGCACTACGACAAGTTCGACCGCGCCTTCGCGGCCTACTTCAAGGGTGTGGAGATGGTGGCCGACTTCACCAAGGAAGTGCCGCTCGAATGGCTGCGCAAGAACCTGGAGCTCGAGCTCAGCCCCGAGGAGAAGGCCAAGATCGAGAAGATGGGCTGGGACGAACTCATGGAGACGCTCAAGAAGCGCTTCGAAGAGCAAAAGGAGCGGCACGAAGGCGGCAGCAAGTGGATCGGCACCGGCGGCACCTCGCCGTTCGGCGCCAACGGCTTCAACCCGCAGGGCATCCGCATCGGGCAGGACAAGGGCCGCAACAAGAGCGCCGTCAAGGTGTGGGACCAGCGCGCCTACAAGGACTACGACGATACGCAGGAACTCGGCACGCGCAACATCAAGGTGGCGCTGCGCCGGCTGCGCAAGTTCGCACGCGAGGGCATGGCCGAGGAACTGGACCTGCCCGACACCATCCGCGCCACCGCGGCCAACGCCGGCTACCTCGACATCAAGATGGTGCCCGAGCGCCACAACAACGTGAAGGTGCTGCTGCTGATGGACGTGGGCGGCACCATGGACGAGCACATCACCCGCGTCGAGGAGCTGTTCTCGGCCACCAAGACCGAGTTCAAGCACCTCGAGTTCTACTACTTCCACAACTGCGTCTACGACTTCATGTGGAAGAACAATCGGCGCCGCTTCAGCGAGAAATTCGCCACCTGGGACATCATCCGCAAGTACAACAAGGACTACAAGCTCATCTTCGTGGGCGATGCGACCATGAGCCCGTACGAGATCCTGCAGCCCGGCGGCAGCGTGGAATACAACAACGAGGAAGCCGGCGCCGAATGGCTGCAGCGCCTGACCAACGCGTTCCCCAAGTTCGCCTGGATCAACCCCGAACCCCAGGGCGTGTGGCAGTACCGCCAGAGCATCAGCGTTGTCCAGCAGTTGATGAACCACCGGATGTACCCTTTGACACTGAAGGGTCTCGAGGAGGCCATGCGCCTGCTGTCAAAATAGGCCGATGCTCCGTCGCTTGATGCGCAGGCTGGCCGTGGCGCCGGCCTGGTTGAACCCTCCGGGCCCCGAGGCCCCATACCCCAGGCCCTCCCGCCTCTTCCTCGCCTGTGGTCTCGTGGCCAGCCTGGCGCTGACCGCCTGCGCCTCGCGCCAGACCGACCCGGACCGGTCCGAGCGCCGGCAGCGCGCCGAGGCCGAAGCGCCGCCCGCCTTCGACCTGAAGGTCGATGCGCCCGACGACATCCGCGAGCTGCTCGAAAAGCACCTGGAGTTACAGCGCTACCGCGCCGTGCCCGACCTCAACGAGGCCGAGCTCGCGCGCCTGCTGGTGATGGCCGAGGCCAACGCCCGCGAATTGATTGCGACCCTCGGCTATTTCTCGCCCGATATCCGCATCGAACGCGACAGTGAAACCACGGCCACGCCCGCCGCCGCGCCGGCGTCTTCGGCCACGCCGGTGGCCGCGCGCATTCCGCAGATCCGCATGACCGTGTCGCCGGGGCTGCCCACCCAGGTGGCCAGTGTGCAACTGGATGTGACCGGCGCCATGGCCGACAGCGCGGCGCCCGATGTGGTCGCCCAGCGCAACGCCCTGCGCAAGGACTGGAGCCTGAACGCCGGCCGCCGCTTCACCCAGGCCGACTGGAGCGATGCCAAGACCAGTGCCGTGCGCCAGCTGACGGCCAAGCGTTACCTGGCCGGCCGCATCAGCGGCAGCCGGGCCGACATCGACCCCGAAAAACGCGAGGCCGCGCTCGGCGTCACGCTGGACTCCGGGCCGGTCTACCTGCTCGGCCCGCTCGAGATCACCGGCCTGTCGCACTACAGCCCTGCGCTGGTGGAGCGTTTCGCGCGCCTCAAGCCCGGTGCCGAATACGACCGCGACGAACTGCTGCGCGCGCAGCAGCGCCTGTCCGACAGCGGCTTCTTCGACTCGGCCTTCCTGCTCGTGGCACCCGAATCCGATCCCAAAGCCGCGCCGGTGCAGACGCAGTTGCGCGAGGCCAAGCTGCAGAAGCTGGTGCTCGGTGTCGGCGCCACCACCGACAGTGGCGCACGCTTCTCGGTCGAACACACCCACAACCTGGTGCCGCTGATCGGCTGGCGCGCCGTGTCCAAGCTCAGCGTGGACCAGAAGAACCAGTACCTCGGCACCGAGCTCATGTCGCAGCCCGATAGCAGCTACTGGCGCTGGGTGGTGGGCGGCAAGCTGCAGCGCGAGACCGACGACCCGCTCACCACCACCAGCCAGCAGCTTCGCTTCGGCCGGCTGCAGACCAGCGAACGGCTGGACCGCAGCGTCTATCTGCAATACGACCGGGCCGAGGTGCGCGGCGGCGACGCCACGGTGGACTCGGGCTCGGGCAATGCCATCAGCCTGGCTTGGGCGTGGACGCAGCGCAACTTCGACAACGTGCTGTTCCCCACGCGCGGCTGGGGCCTGGGCGTGGAACTCGGCCCCGGCCTCACGCTCGGCACCGATCGCCAGCCGTTCTTTCGCACGCTGCTGCGCAGCCAGGCCTATGTGCCGCTCGATGCCTTGGGCGAACGCAGCGGCCGTTTGTCGATACGCGGCCAGGCCGGCGCGGTGGCGGCCAAGGCCGACGCGCCGATCCCGGCCACGCAGTTGTTCCTGACCGGCGGCGACAGCACCGTGCGCGGCTACACCTACCGCAGCATCGGCGTGGCCACCAGCACAGGCATCGTGCAGGCCGGGCGCTACCTGGCCGTGGGCAGCGTCGAATGGCAGCGCCCGATCTACAAGGACGGCCGGCCCACCGACTGGGAAAGCGCGGTGTTCGTCGACACCGGCGCGGTGTCCGACCAGGTCGGCAAACTCGATGCGCAGACCGGCGTGGGCGTGGGTGCGCGCTGGAAGAGCCCGATCGGCCCGTTCCAGGCCGACCTGGCCTACGGCATCCAGGCCAAGGCCTTCCGCCTGCATCTGGCCGTGGGGTTCACGTTTTGAAGAGGCTCAAGCTGCGCCACTGGCTGCTCGGTACGCTGGGCCTGCTCAGCGTGCTGCTGCTCGCAGGCGGCGCAGGCCTCTGGTGGTGGACCGGCAGCGACACCTCGCTGGCCACCGTGCTGCGCTTCGCGGCCCAGCGCCAGCCGATCCAGGCCGAAGGCGTGAGCGGCTCGCTGCGCGGCGGCGGCAAGATCGCGCGGCTGCAATGGCAGCAGGACGGCCTGTCCGTCGAAGCCACCGATCTCACGCTACGCTGGCAGGCGCTGGCCCTGTTCGACCGCTGGCTCAAGCTGGACGAAGTGCACGCCGCCACGCTGCGCATCAGCGACCAGCGCCCGCCGCAGCCCAAGGCCACGCCTGCGGCACCGCCCGAATTCCTAGGCCTGCCGGTGCATGTGGAAGTCAACGATCTTCGCGTCGATCACCTCGAATGGGCGGGCCCGCCCGCCTTCACCGCCGACCAACTTCATGCGAGCTACCAGTACGACGGCGCGCGCCACCAGCTCAAGCTGTTGAACCTCGATGTGGCCGAGGGCCACTACCAGGGCGAGGCCGTGCTCACCGACCAGGCGCCGCTGACGCTGGACGCCCAGCTGCGCGCCACCCTGCAGACCAACGTGCCCGGCCGCGACCAGCGCATCGGGCTGAAGGCCCGCGCCGAGGTGCACGGGCCGCTGACGCAACTCGCCTTGAGCGCACAGCTCACCTCGGAAGCCGTGGGCGGTCACGCCGGCAATGCGGCCTCGTTGCCCAAGGCCAACGTGTCGGCGCGCATCGAGGCCTGGTCGGCCCAGCCGGTGCCGCAGGCCGATGCCGAATTCACCCAACTCGACCTGGCCACGTTCTGGCCCGAGGCGCCGCACACCCGGCTCAGCGGCGACCTGCAGGCCGAACCGGGCCAGACCGCCAACGCCTGGACCTTCAGCGCCGACATCAACAACCAGTTGCCCGGCCCCTGGGACCAGCAACGCCTGCCGCTGTCGCACATCCGCGGCCGGGGCGACTGGCAGGCCGGCGTGGCCCGGCTGCACGATTTGTTCATCGGCCTGGCCGACACGCGCGGCAAGGCGCAGGGCCAGATCGCGGGCTCGGGCAGGTTCGACAGCGCCGGCTCGGCCTGGGACACCACGCTGCAGCTGCGCGAGATCAACCCCGCCGCGCTGCATGGCAAGATGGCCGCGGCCCGGCTCAACGGCGAGGTCACGGCCCGCAGCCGGGTGGTGAACGACGTGCCGGGCATCGATTTCGGTGCCGACCTCAAGGCCGCGCCGAATGGCTCGGCCGACGTGGCGGGCCTGCGGCTCGACCAGGCCAGCGCGCGCGGCCGCTGGGCCAGGCAGGTGCTGCAGCTCGACCGGCTGCAGGTCATCGCCCAGAACGCCGAACTCGATGCCAGCGGCCAGGTCGACATCGCACGCGAATCGGGCAGCGGCAAACTGTCGATGATGGCGCCGGGCCTGCAACTGCAAGCCGACGGCGCGATGGCCGCACAGGCCGGTGCGGGCACGCTGGACCTGACACTCGCCGACGCCGGGCCCGCGCTGCGCTGGCTGCAGCAACTGCCCGGCATGCCGGCCGCGCTGCAGGGCGTGGCCCTGAGCGGCAAGGCCGGCCTGCAAGGCCGCTGGAACGGCGGCTGGCGTGACCCGGCACTCGACGCCAGGCTGCAGGTCGCCGCGCTCGAAGTGCGCCTGCCGCAGCAGCCGCCGGAGCAGGCCATCAAGCTCACGAACACCCAGGCCACGCTCGCCGGCAAGCTCAGCGCGGCACGGCTGCAGCTCGATGGCCATGCCGCCAACAGCCAGCAGAAACTAGCCGTCCGCCTGGATGCCAACGGCGGCAAGACCGCCCAAGGCTGGCAAGGCAACCTGGCCGCGTTGAACCTGAACCTGGAAGAGCCTTTGCGTCGGCCCGGCGCCTGGCAACTGGCGACGAAAAATCCCGTCGCCGTGGCATGGACGCCGAGCCGCTGGGAAGTGGGCGCCGCCCAGGCCGCCTTGACCGCGCCCGACAGCGTGG
Organism: Rhodoferax koreense; assembly: GCF_001955695.1. Taxonomy (NCBI): domain Bacteria; kingdom Pseudomonadati; phylum Pseudomonadota; class Betaproteobacteria; order Burkholderiales; family Comamonadaceae; genus Rhodoferax; species Rhodoferax koreensis. The sequence goes on from NZ_CP019236.1 coordinate 5,119,079, forward strand.
CCGGCACGGGTGCGCAGGCGCATCAACAGGTGCAGCTCGTGTGGCAGCCGGTGCGCGGCGGCCCAGGCCGTTTGCAGAGCGCAGGCCGGCTCGAAGGCCTGCCGCTGGCCTGGGCCGAAGCCCTGTCCGGCACGCGGCTGGTGGATGCGGGCGTGGGTAGCGACCTGATTTTCGACGGCGACTGGGACGTGGCCCTGGCCGATCAGTTGCGCGTGCGCGCCAACCTGCAGCGCCGCAGCGGCGACATCACGCTGCTCGGCGACGACGCAGTCACCACACCCGGCGCAGACGCGAAGCCCACCAGCACCGGCCGCATCAGCGCTGGCGTGCGCGAAGCCCGGCTGAGCCTCAGCAGTGACGGCCCGGCCATGGTCGCCACGCTGCGCTGGGACAGCGCCCAGGCCGGCCAGGCGGACGCGCAGATCAGCACGCGGCTGAGCCAGCAGGCTGGCCAGTGGTCGTGGCCCGCGGATGCGCCGCTGGCCGGCACGCTCAAGGCCAGCCTTCCGCGCATCGCCACCTGGTCGGTGCTCGCACCACCCGGCTGGCGCGTGGCCGGCACCTTGCAGGCCGATGCCACGCTGGCCGGCACGCGTGCCGCGCCGCAACTCAACGGCACGCTGCAGGCCAGCGGCCTGGCGCTGCGTTCGGTGGTCAACGGCATTTCGCTGTCCGACGGCACGCTGCTGGCGCGGCTGCAGGGCAACCGCATGCGCATCGAGTCGTTCACGCTCAAGGGGGCGGGTGGCGGCAGCGTCACAGCGCAAGGCGAGGTCGGCTGGCAGGACGGCAAACCCGGCATGACCATCGACGCCGTGGCCCAGCAGTTGCGTGTGACCACGCAGCCGGACCGGCGCGTCACCGTCTCGGGCGACCTGAAGGCCCGCCTGGCCAACACCGAACTCAAACTCGAGGGCCAGCTCAAGGTGGACCAGGCGCGCATCATGCTGCCCGAGGAAAGCGCGCCGCAGCTCGGCGACGACGTGTTCGTGCGCCGGCCGGTCGCCGCCAACCAGCCGGCCAGCCCCGCCGCACCGGCGGCCAAGCCCATTGCCGTGCAGCTCAACGTGCAGCTCGACCTGGGCAACGACTTCCGCCTCACCGGTCTGGGCATCGACACCAGGCTCGCCGGCAAGCTGCAACTCACCGGCGACGGCAAGACGCCGCGCCTGCTCGGCACCATCAACACCGTCAACGGCGAATACCGCGCCTACGGCCAGTGGCTGACCATCGAACAGGGCGTGCTGCGCTTCACCGGCGCCTACGACAACCCCTCGCTCGACGTGCTGGCCATCCGCCCCAACCTGACCCAGCGGGTGGGCGTGCAGATCACCGGCACGGCGCTCGCGCCCAACGTGCGGCTCTACGCGTCGCCGGACCTGGCCGACAGCGAAAAACTCGCGTGGCTGGTGCTCGGCCGTTCGTCGGCCGCCGGTGGTGCCGAAGCCGCCATGCTGCAGCAGGCCGCCGTGGCGCTGATCGGCGGCAGCAAGAGCGGTGGCGGCATCGCCAGCCGCTTCGGCCTGGACGAACTCTCGCTCGGCGGCAGCGCCACGAGCGACGGCACCAGCACCAGCAAGGGCGGCGCGCTGACGCTGGGCAAGCGTCTCTCGCGCAACTTCTACGTCGCTTACGAGGCCAGCCTCTCAGGTGCGATGGGTACGCTGTTCGTGTTCTACGACCTGTCGCAGCGCTTCACGCTGCGCGGCCAGAGCGGCAAGGAAAGCGCCGTCGACCTGATCTTCACCCTGCGCTACGACTAGCCGCCGAAAAGCCCCCGCGACGGCCCTACAATCCCGCTTCCCCTTCGTAGTTCAATGGATAGAACGAGTGCCTCCTAAGTGCTAGATACAGGTTCGATTCCTGTCGAGGGGACCAATCAACGGTTGGGAATGGAGAACTCTTTACCTTGGTACAGACCCTGGAACGAGTCCACCCGATTGGGCACGTACCGAGCCACATCCTGCTTGAGTTGCGCGTAATTGGCGCCATTGAGTTGGTAGGCGTAGGCGGAGCCTATGCGCAGCACTGGCGCGTCACCAGCTCCCAGCACCGTGGAAGGCGAATAGCCTGAAAGCAGAACCGCAGAGATTGGCCTGCCGCTGTTCTGCACCAACCATTGAACCGACTCATAGCTGCTCAGGACCAGCACCAGCGGTATGGAGGAAGGTGGCACGAAAATACGCACCGGTGCGCCCCCCGGTACGCGATGATTGGAACCTTCATACACGCCCACGATGGCAACCTGGGCCTGCGCTGGCACCCGGCTCAACAGGGGCATCGGGGAAGGAGGGGCGCCCGATGGGATTCGCATCGTCAAGGGAGCGCCGCTCGCCGTTGCCGCTTTGTCCGCAGCCTCAACTGCAGCGCGCGCCGCGGCTTCCGCCGCCGTGCGAGCATCGAGTCGAGCCAACTGCTGCTGCAGCTGCGCGTCTGCGATCGCTCGCTGGGCAGGTAGTGCCGGGCCGGTTGGGCCTACTTGGTCACTGACATATGACAAGTCGAAGCCTCGCCGCATAAAGCCAGTCCGCGTCGACATGGGCAGGAGCAGACCGTCTGTACCTTCATTGCTTTCCACGGGCGCAAGGGTCTGTGCCACAACGTCAAGCACCTGGGTAGTCGAGTTCATTCCGCCCGTATCAACCAACAACCGGTCTTCGTCCAACTTGCTATAGCCACGGCCGTTCATCAACGAGAACTCATACGCACCTTGATCGCCGCTTTGCAGGTCGATCCAGGCAAGGTCTCGGTTCGTCACATAAAGCATCCGGCGGCCTGACTGCATCAATAACGGCCGGAGAGATGTCGCTTGTCGCCGCAACGGCCAGGTCGCCAGTCCGTTGCTATCAAGCTCGCCTGTGGAGGTGCGACGGTGCGTCACCTGGGTAACGCTATTCGAACCTACCAGCCAAAGCTGATCGGCCGCGTCGGCCGCCGGCACGGCCCATGTCATGCGACGGCTGGCGTCGTAATACGCATACTCACGCCCATTCTGCAGATCGAGCAACGCCAACCCACCGCGGCCGTCGCCTTGCCCAACGACCGCAGCGTCCACCGTAGAGAGCCACGCCAACACGCCGTTGTAACGGTCGGTTTTCCACAGCAAGTTACCGGTGGCGACGTCAAACACCTGCATGCCACGCCGATTGGCCACGGGCAATGCGAAAAGACGTCCGTTGGGTGAAAGCTGGGCGCCAGTCGACGCGGCGTCAGGTATGCTGATGGCATGAAGTAACTTCCCGGTGGTGAGGTTCACCGAGCTGAAGCGGCTGCGAGTGTCCTGCACCACGGCCACGTTGGCAGCAGAAGCAGCATGAAGTTCCGACAGCGCCGTCACATCGGTCAACGGGCGACGCGCACCGAGGGAGGCCAAAGGCACCAGAGCTGGCTGTTGGAGCGCCTGTCCGACGCGTCGCACACCGACCCAGTCAATCAGGGCAGCGTCCTGTTTGAGGATGCAGGCCGAGTCATAGGGCTGCTGGCGCACTGCGGCGACACTGTGCCACCACCGCACTGGAACGACTGGAGCGCAATTCAACGCCCTCAGCTCCAGTTGACGCTGCCATCCCGCGACCAACTGTGCGTTACGGCCACCGCTAGGCGCATCTCCGTCGGCCAGCAATCGATCGGCGGCTAGCTTCAATTCATCTGGCAGCGGAAACGCAAGGGTGACTTTTTCGGTGGAAGACATCCACAGTTCGGATGCACGTTCGCAACCAGTCAAGCTGAACACCACTAGCACGGCCAGCAGCAGTCTGGTCATCAGTTTTTTCCTTGTACGTTCCTGCCGGAGATGGTCCAACTACCCAGCGGGCGCTGGCGCCTAAGGAACTGTATCAGAGGTTTACAAACGCTACACACCATGCGCGGTCGCAAGAATTCGCCGCAGCCTCCATGGCTCCGGATGCGTCCGCCCCAAAGAATCCGTCACGCCGCGGCGTCGTCCACGCCATGCACCTCCACTTCGCCCTTCCAGTCGTACCAGCGGCGATTCCACTCGACCTCGGCGTGCAGTGGCCGGTGCCTGGCGGCGTAGCGGCTGCCCCCTGTAGGCTCCAGCACGCCCGCGCTGCGCACCGGGAACTGGTAGTTTTCCAGGAACCTGACAATGACCTCCTCCAACGCCGCCGCGGAGAAACCGCGCCGACGCGCCCACCTTTCGTACACCTTCGCAGGGACCTGAACGGACATCACGACATTGCGCATCTCTCGCCTCCCGATGTTTGTGGCCACCAGCTTAAAGCGAGCGAACGCCGGCGAGTGTCGGACAGATTCGACAGCTGCCCGGACGGCCTCACCCGCAGGGCTAGCGGGCCGCAGTAAGATGCAGACGGCCGCCTAACCGGGCGGCCGCCGGTGCCGATGCCTGTCGAAGGAATCAGCCGTCATCGAATGAGGTCAATGCCATGAAGCAAATTCGCCTGGCCTGGGCGCAGGCCATCACCGTCGTGGCTGGCAGCGCGCCGGTGCAGGGGACCGATTGGGAAGCGGACACGCCGGAAGCGCGGCATCGCCTCGAGACACAGGCCAGCGCGGCCAACACAGCCGACGGGCCGGATACCTACTGGGTGGAAGACCGTGAGGCCTGAAAGCGGGTGGTAGCACGCGCTGCCGCGCCACATCACGGCGAATGCGGATGTGGCTCACCGGACCCGCCAGGCCCAGTAGACGGCTCCTATCACCACGAGTACGACGCCCAGCGGCACACCGGTGTTCAACACCCAGAATCCGGCAGCGATGCCGATGACGCCCAATCTCATCCGGCCCTCCCTCTTCTCGCGCTGGCCTGGTCCATGTTGCAGCGCAGCATGGCTTTTTAAACCAGAATCATGACGCTGTAACCTCGGCTCCGCACGAGCAGGGAACCGCGCGGCATGACGGCGCGCCAGCGCAAGGCGGACGGCTCCTACATCGCGTTCGGTTTCGGCTGACACACGGTCCGCTGTACCGCCGTTAGATTCGTGAGAAGGCTCCGGCGCTGTTGTCCGGGTCCATCTTTCAACCCGAACAGAGCGTTACGCCATGATCCAGACCAAGCAGTTCCAGCGTCCGAAGCAGCGCGGCTACACCCGCAAAGACGGCGATGCGCCGCTCGAACATCCAAGTCCGCAGCGCCCCGGCCATCGCCCCATCCATCCGCAGGCGACGAGCTCCCTGCCCCATCCTGCGCCAGCCGTACCGCGTGCGCTGGCTGCATGGCGCCAAGCCAATAGCCGCACGCCCGATACGCTGCTACCCGGCCACGGCGGAGCGTTCAGCAACGGCGACCGCCGCCGTGCCTCAGGCCGCTCGGAATTCCACGGCCGTTGATTCGGACGCGAGCGATGCTCGCACGACCCGGCCCCTGGCCTAGGGTTGCCGCGGCTTGAGACCGCGCATGCGATCCTCGCGCTCGATCATCAGCTGCCGTTGCGCCGCATCGGCCGGAGAAACTGCAACCGGTGCCTGGTTCGCCGGGTTCCGCCCACCTCCCGCGCCTGGCGCCGATTTCAGTGCATCGATGCCTGAGCGACCGATCTCCGGCCTCAGCACCGGCCCGGTGGCACCTGGCGCATTTGGCACCACGCCGGCCGCGGGATCCACCACCACCGGCGGCACGACCGGCACGGGTGAACGCGTCACGGGCGGCACCGGAATGGGGTCGGCAATGCTATTCGTTCGCGGGACCTTGTCGATGATCGCCCCCGAGCTGCCGTCGGTCACCGGCGCGGGCAAGCCTGGCTGAGGCGCTGCATCCTGGACCGGCTGGGCCTGAGCCGTGAGGCTGCTCAACGCCAACAAGAAGCCCGCCAGGCGCGGTGCCGGCGGAAAATGGCTGTTCATGGTGTCTCCTTCGCATGCAGTGGTCGACAACAACACGCTAAGCCCTGTCGCACGGGCCGGCTGTGGGCCGGGCCTGACGGCACCCGTAGGACATGGACACCGAAAGCCCCTGCGGCAAATTTCTGGACAATGCATTTGCGCATCGCGGATACTTTGCCTTTGGCTTTCTCCCCGGCATCCGCCCTCCCAGGCCGCTACGGCATTGCACGACACGAACAGATGATTGCTTTCTCCAAACTCGGAACGCTCGGCCGCCTGGGCAACCAACTGTTCCAGTACGCTTTCCTGCGGACCACGGCGCGCCGGCTGGGCGTGCCGTTTTATTGCCCGCCCTGGCAAGGCGATGAGATCTTCGAGCTGAACGATGCCTCTGAACGCGCGACCACCTGCGAGCCGATGAAGCACCGGTTTGTCGAACCGTATGCCAACACCGGATTCAATCCCCATGCGTTGCAGATCGTCGACGAGACCGAGATGCAGGGCTATTTCCAGACGCCGAAGTACTTCGACGAACGCAGCGTGAAGCAGTGGTTCCGATTCAAACCCGAGCCGGTGGCCGCGGTGGCGCAGAAATACGCCAGCCTGGATTTCGCCAACAGCGTCGGCCTGCACCTGCGCCTGGGCGACTTCGTCACCACCTTCGCCAATTTCTTCTATGTGGCCACGCCCGACTACTACCGCAAGGCCGTGGAGCGCGTGCCGCACAAACAGAACGTCATCGTGTTCTCCGACGACATCGCCGGCGCGCGGGCGATCCTGAAGGACCTGGGCCGCCCGCTCGTCTTCATCGAGGACAACGCGGCGCACGAAGACCTTTACCTCCAGACGCTGTGCCGCGACTTCATCTGCTCACCCTCCACCTACAGCTGGTGGGGCGCATGGCTCAACGCTTATCCCGACAAGACCATCATCGCGCCGGCCGAAGGCCTGTTCCGGCCGGGATCGCCCTTGAACAACAAGGAATTCTGGCCGCCCGAGTGGCCGAAGATCAAGGCGCTGCGCGGATTGCGCGACCACCACTTCATCTTCACGCGCGAGAAGAAGCTCGTGCACAAGCTGCGGCGCGCGATCGAGATCACCAAAGGCTCGTTCGACCGCAAGTAGCCATCGTCTTCAGGCCAGCAGGCCGCGGTAGATCGCCTCGGTCTCTTCGCAGGTGCGCGTCCACGCATACTGGACCAAGCGCGCCTTGCCCCGCTCCACCAATTCAGCGCGCCGCGCCGGGTTGTACAGCGCTTCGGCCATTGCCGCGTGCAGCGACTTCGGATCCTTGGGCTCGAAGTACAGCGCGCCGTCGCCGCCGATTTCGGGCAGCGAGCCGGCGCGGCCGAGCACGGTGGGGCAGGCATTGCTGAAAGCCTCGAGGATCGGCAGGCCGAAGCCTTCGTACAACGAAGGAAACACGAAGACCAATGCCTGCTGGTACAGCTTCTGCAGCTCGACGTCGCTCACCGAATGGTGGTGCACACGCTCGGCCAGGCCCTGGATGCGGATGAAGGCCAGCTCGTTCTTGGTGAACTCGCTGCCGGTGCAGACGATGTGCAGCGAGGGGTCGGCATCAAGCAGGCTGCGCATCGCGTTGGCGAAGAAATAGAAGTTCTTGTAGCCCGCACGGGCGCCGACGAACAGCACGTAACGCTCGGGCAGCTTGAGCGCACGTGAGGCCGGGGCGGCGCGGGTATCCAGCGAGTTGGCCAGGTACACGACCTCGACCTTTTCTTCGGGTATGCCGTAGAAATCGATCAGGTCGCGCTTGGTGCACTCGGAGATGGCGATGATCTTGTGCGCCTTCTGCGCGAGGATGCGCTTGCGTTCGGCCGTTCGGTCCGCGAGGTTGAAGTACTCGGGGTACAGCTCGTGGATCATGTCGTACACGGTCAGCACGAACTTCTTGCCACCCAGGTAGGGCAGAAAGTAGTCGTCGTAGTAGGTGGGATGGAAGACGTCGAAGTCCTGCCGCTTCAGCACCTCGATCGACACCTGCTTGTTCGCCTCGCGCGCATCGATCGGCTTGAACAGGCGGTTGCGCGCGGCGTACAGGTGCCATTTGCCCTTGAACTCGCGCCCCCCCATGAAGGTCTCGTACGCCCCCGGGTCGGGCCTGGCGCCGGTGCCGAAACGCGTGGCTTTCAGGTATTCGTTGGTGGCATAGCCCAGGCTCAGGTCCACGGCCACGTCGCCGGCGCGCTCCAGGCCGTTGAAGAGCTCGCAGAAGTAGCGCGAGATGCCGCCGAATTTTTGTTGTTCGAAGATCTGGTGGTCGTAGAGGATTTTCACGGTGCAAGTCACGGTCGATGGGTCTTGGGCCCGAAGATAACGCAGACACGCGACATCCCAAAAGTATTTCAATCCGCGGCCACCACCTTCGCCCTGTACGCCGACGGGCTCACCTCGAGCGGCACGTGGTAATGGCGCTCCGCCTCCTGCAGCGTGAACGCGACCGGCACCACGTCGAGCACCGGCGCGCCGGCTTCGCCTCGCCCGCGGAAATAGTCGCCGACGTGGAAACACAACTCATACTGCCCGATCCGCAGCGGCTGGCCGCCGAGCAGGGGCTCGCGCGTGCCGCCGTCGTGGCCGGTGGTGGTGGAGCGCAGCAGGCTGCGGCGTCCGTCCGGCCCGACCTCGGCGAGTTCGACATGCATCTCGGCCGCCGGCCGGTCGCGGGTGCCGTCGAGCACCTGGATCGTCAACTGCCCGTGGAGCTGCGGCATCCCGTGGTCGGCGATGCGGGCGGCCAGCCGCAGGCGCGAGACGAGCGCGATCTCGTCGACCGCGGCGCGCATCTCCGCCGCCGGCTCGTTGTGCAGCCGGGCCTCGAAGCGGCGCAGCGCCGAGGCCCGGGTGTGGCGCCGCACGCACAGGATGAACGGGAAACCGAACTTGCGGCGGTACGCGGTATTGAGTGCATCCCACCGGCCGTTCTCGGCGTTGCCGAGGTTGTCGAGCGCCAAGGCGCCCTGCTCGCTGATCGAGTCCGCCGTCATGGTGCCGGCGCGGGCCTGGCTGCCGGCGAGTTCCGGATGCACCGACAGGAACTCCGCCAGTTGCTGCGCAGGTTGCGCGCGGATGACGCCGAGCATCGCGTCATGCAATGCCTGCGCACTGGCGAAAGGCCGCTGGCCAGCCACGGCCCGCGCCACCCACGGCGAATGTTCGAACACGCTGCCCAGGCTGGCGACGAAGGCGTCCTCGTCACACTGGTTGAGTTCGGCCAGCGTAGTCATTGTCTGTGGACCACTCATGCGCTTTGCACGATCAGCGTGCGGTTGGCCGGCCACACGGCGTGCCAGGTCTCGCCGGGGCGCGGCGTGGCCACGCCGATTTCCTCGACCGGCATGGTGCAGACGAAGTCCTTGCCGTCGGGCAGCTTGATCCACACGGCGAGGTTCTGCCCCTTGAAGACCGATTGCGTCACCAGGCCGCTCACGCCGTTGCCCGCGGGCCGTGCGTCGGCGGTCGGCAGGAGGCGGATGTTCTCCGGCCGCACGGCCACGGTCACGGTCTGGCCCTCCTTGAAATCGTGCGCCACCGAAGATTGCCACACGCCGCCGCCGTCCACCTGCAGCGAGGTCTCGTCGCCCGCGCGCGCATGCACCCGGGCCTGCACGAAGTTCGAGGTGCCGATGAAGTCGGCCACGAACGTGCTGCGCGGCTGGTCGTAGATCTCGCGCGAGGCACCGATCTGCTCGATGCGCCCGCCACGCATCACGGCGATGCGGTCGGCCAGGATCAAGGCTTCTTCCTGGTCGTGCGTGACCAGCAGCGTGGTCAAGCCGAGCTGGTTGCACAGCTGGCGCAACTCCATCTGCATGGCCTCGCGCAGCTTCTTGTCGAGCGCGCCGAAGGGCTCGTCGAGCAGCAGCAGGCGCGGCCGGTAGACGATGGCGCGCGCCAGCGCCACGCGCTGCTGCTGGCCGCCCGACAACGCGGCCGGCAGCCGGTCGGCATAGGCGTCGAGCCGCACCAGGCGCAGGGCCTCCATGCTGCGCGCCAGCGCTTCGGTCTTGGGCACGTCGCGCATCTGCAGGCCGAAGGCCACGTTGTCGCGCACGCTCAGGTGCGGGAACAGCGCATAGTTCTGGAACAGCATGCCCAGGTTGCGCTTGTGCACCGGCACGTCGTTGACCAGTTGGCCGTCGATGCGGATCTCGCCCATCGACGGCGTGACCAGGCCGGCGATCATGCGCAGCGTCGTGGTCTTGCCGCAGCCCGAAGGCCCGAGCAGTGCGAGGATCTCGCCGCCATGCACTTCCAGGTCGATGGCATCGACCGCCGGCGGGCCGTCGCCGTAGATGCGGCTGACCTTGTCCAGCCGCACGCTGGCGCCGCTGACGGCCAGAGGTGTGGCCAGCGTTGAGTTTGCTTCAGTCATGGGGCGGTCCTCGTCGGGTTCGGCGCATCAGACCGAGAAGATCTGGTTCATCTTTTCCGTCCAGCGCGAACGGTTGGCATTGATGTGCGTCCAGTCGGGAATGAACAGGCCGCGCTTGTCCATTTCTTCCACCGGGTAGGCCAGGTACTTCAGCGTTTCGGCCGAGAACTCGATGCCTGAGACCGACGGCGCGGTGAACGCAAATTCCGACAGCGCCTTCTGCACCGCCGGCTCCAGCATGCGGTTCATGAAGGCCACGGCCACGTCCTGGTTCGGGCCGTTCTTCACCAGCACCTGGCAGTTCACGCCGGCGAAGCTGCCTTCCTTGGGGAAGGACATGGTGACCGGCACGCCCCTGGCCGTGGCCGGGTAGATGTACTTGGACAGGTCCATGAAGCCGATGTCGGCCTGGCCCTGGGCGATCTCATTGGCGGCCTGCGGGCCGTTGTCGAAGATGTTCTGCACGTTGGGCTTCAGGGCGGCGATCTTGTCGAAGGCGTTGTCGATCTCGTACTGCGCCTGCTGGAACGGCTTGCCGGTCTTCACGGCGGCAGCCACGATCATGAAGAACACCGAGGGCGTGTTCTTCGGCGTGACGAGCTTGATCTTGCCGGCGTACTTCGGATCCCACAGTTCGGCATAGCTGGCTGGCGGCTTCACGCTGGTGTTGTGGAACAGGCTGGCCACCGAGATGCCCACGGCGGTGCCGAAGCCGTCGTAGCCGAAGCGCGGATACAGCTTGCTCATGGCGGGCATGTTGGCTTTGGGCAGCTGGGCGATCAGGTCTTCGGCGCGGCAGATCGGAATGGCCACGTCGTCGATGAACATCACCGAGAACTTCGGATTGGCCTTGGTGGCGCGCATCTTCTGCACGTTGGCCAGCGTGAAGCCTTCCTCGGCCACCACCTTGCAGCCGAAGTCGGACTCGAACTTCGGGATGATCTTGGTCTTGACGAACTCGCCCTGGGCGCCGCCCCAGATGCCGACGTTGATCTGCTTGTTCTGTGCCCATGCGTTGCGCACGAAACCCATTGGCGCGGCCACGCCAGCGGCGGCGCCGAGCACGAGTTTGTTGAAGTTGCGGCGTGAGGCTTGGGGAGCGTTCATGGTGGTTCCTGGGTAAGAATGAAAAAAGTGGGAGTCAGGTGGCAAGCCGGGCGATGCTGATGCCGAAGACCTTCTCGATGACCAGCACCAGCAGCAATGCGAAAAAGATCATCAGCGTCGAGATGGCCGCGATCGAAGGGTCGAATGACAACTGGATCTGGCTGTCGAGGTAAAGCGGAATCGGAAAGTGGTTGCCATCGGCCAGCCACATCGAGATCGGGTAGTCGTCGAAGGACACGATGAAGGCGAACACCCCGCCGGCCAGCACGCCGGGGCGCACCTGCGGCCAGATCACTTTGCGTGCGACCACGGCCGGCGAGGCGCCGAGCACCGAGGCCGCGTCTTCCAGGCTGGCGTTGACCAGCATGAAGCTGGACGTGACCGACCGCACCACGTACGGCAGGCAGACCACCGTATGGCCGATGACGAGTTGCAGGAAGGTGGCATGCGAGCCGAGCATCGAGAACACCTGCAGCAACGCCACGCCGGTGACGATCAGTGGCACCACCAGCGGCGACAGCACCAGGCCGACGATCGCGCCCTTGCCCGGCACCCTGAAACGCACCAGGCCGGCGGCGGCCGGAATGCCCAGCGCCAGCGAGACCAGCGTGACCACGCCCGCGAGCTTCAGCGAGAACAGGAAACTCGCCTGCGCCTCCTCGGTGTGCAGCACCTTGGAGAACCACTTCAGCGTGAAGCCACGAGGCGGGAACACGATGTTGGGCGTGTCCGACACGGCCATCATCATCGGCACGACCAGGGGCATCATGCTGGCCAGCAGGATCAGCACGATCACGCCGCGCAGCCAGGGATTGATCGTGTGGTTCATCGTGCACCTGCCGTCCAGCGTGCGAAACGCCGGTTGAAGAATCGAAGAAAGACGATGTTGGAAGCCAGCACCACCACGATGAGCAGGCAGGCGATGGCCGCGGCGAAGGGCCAGTCGCTGAGCGAGACGATCTGCTGCTCGATCAGCGTGCCCAGCAGCGGCGAAAAATTGCCGCCGAGGATCTGCGGCATCACATAGGCGGCGGCGCTCAGCGAGAACACCAGCGACACGCCGACCGACAGCCCGGGCAGGCTCAACGGGAACACCACGCGCCAGAAAGTCTGCAGCCGCGTGGCGCCGGCGATGCGCGCCGCCTCTTCCACCGAGCGGTCGATGCGGCTGATGGCCTGGGCCAGCGGCATCACCATGAACGGCAGGTAGACGTGCACGCAGGCGATCAGCACCGCCCATTCGGTGTAGAGCAACTGGCCGGGGTTGTCGGCGATGCCAAGACCCTTGATGACCTGGTTGAGCGCGCCGTTGCGGCTCAGGATGGCCGACCAGCCGTAGGCCCGAACCACCACGTTGACCAGCAGCGGCGCCACCACCGCCACCGTCACCAGCCGCGCCATCAGCGGCGTGCCGCGCGCGATGCCCAGCGCCAGCGGATAGGCCAGCACCACACAGCAGACACAGGCCAGGGCGGCGATGCGTAGCGTGCGCAGCAGGATGCGCAGGTACAGGTCGACCGAGAACAGCCGCGTGTAGTTGGCGAGTGTCCAGCCGTCCACGTTGGCGCCGTCCACCGTCTGCGCGGTGACGCTGAGCGTCATGACATGCAGCACCGGGTAGAGGAAACACACCAGCAGGAACAGTACGGTGGGCGCCATCAGCCACATGCCCGGCAGCCAGGGCGGCGCCTGCAGGCCGCGGCGCGCCTGCAAGGGCGGCAACGCCAGCGTTTCGGAGGAAGAGATTGCCATGGGCCGGTGTCCTTTTTCGGGGGAAGGCACCGGTCATCGCTGGATGAAACGGTGCTGCATGGGCCGAATCGTAGGAGCCGCAACCATTGCCGTCTAGCACCATTTAGGCAACAATGCATACGCAAAATCAGTACGCAAGGAACAACGATGCGTGGTTCTCTCCTTCCTGTCGTGTTGCGTTATGTCGATCAGGTCGCACGTTCCGGCTCGATCCAGAAGGCCGCGCGCGAGCTGCACGTGGCCGCCTCGGCCATCAACCGGCAGATCCTGGAACTGGAGGCCGAGCTCGGCGTGCCGCTGTTCGAGCGCATGCCGCGCGGCATGCGGCTCACGCCGTCGGGCGACACCATCGTCACGCTGGCCCACCGCTGGCGCGACGACGAACGCCGCGCCGCCGCCGACATCCGCCAGATGCAGGGCATCCACCAGGGCCATGTGCGCGTGATGGCCATGGACAGCCATGTGAGCACCATCCTGCCGCGGTTGGTGGAAACGGTGGCGGTGGACCATCCACGCATCTCGCTGTCCATCGACACCGGTAGCACCGACGACGCCGTAGCGGCGTTGCTCGATGGCACGATCCAACTCGCCGCCGTGTTCAACCTCACGCCGCAGCGCCAGTTGCACACGCTGTGGACCGCCGAGCTGCCCTTCGGCTGCATCGTCGCGCCGAGCCATCCGCTGGCGCGGGCCACGACCACCAGCCTGCAGGAAGCGAGCAACCACGCCATCGCGCTGCAGAGCAAGACGCTGCCGATCCGGCGCTACCTGGAGTCGCGCTACAGCTGGCTGTTCACCGGCACGCAGAACCGCGTGGAGACGAACTCATTGCAGCTGGTGAAGAGCCTGGCCAAGAGCGGGCGCTACCTGGCCTTCACCTCGGAACTCGACGCCGCGCCGGAGATCATCGATGGCTCGCTGCGTTTCCTGCCCGTGCGCGACAAGGGCGCCGAGCCGCAGACGGTGAGCATCGCCATCGACGCGAGCAAGCCGCTGCCGGCCATCGTGAAGATCGTGGCCGGCGTGCTCACGGCGCACATCGAGCACTACCTCACGGCCGTGCGCGCCTGCCGGCCGGTGGAAGCGGCGCCGGATTCAGCGCAGTGAAATCCCGGCTGTCTTGATCGCGAGCGCGTATTTGGGCCGTTCCGTCTGCAGGCTCGCCGCCAGCTCGGCCGGCGGGCCACCCGCCACCTTGAAGCCCATGTCCTCGAGCTTGGCGCGCACGTCGGGCGCCTTCAGCACGGTCTGGATGTCGCGGTTGATCTTGTCGACGATGGGCTGCGGCGTGCCGGCCGGCGTGAAGTAGCCCTGCCAGCTTTCCACCGAGAAGCCGGGCAGGCCGGCTTCGGCCATGGTCGGCACGTCGGGCAGCGCGGGCGAGCGGTAGGGCGTGGTCACGGCCAGCGCCACGAGTTTGCCCGAGCGCACGTATTCCGTCACCGCCGCCAGCGTGATCAGCGTGGCATTGGTATGACCGCCGAGCACATCGAGCGTGGCCGGGCCGCCGCCGGCGTAAGGGATGTAGTTGACCTTGGCGCCCGTCTCCTGCGTGATGATCTCGTGCGCCACATGGGCGATGCCGCCGTTCCCCGGCAGGCCCAGGCTGATGCTGTCGGGCTTTGCCTTGGCGCGCGCGAGGTATTCGGCAAAGGTGCGGATGCCGGTGCCTGGGTTCACGACCAGGATCTGCGGATTCACCACGGCCTTGATCACGGGCGCGAAGGCTCGGCTGTCGTACGGCAGCTCGGGGAACAGGATGGCGTTGAGCGTCAGGCCTTCGCCCTGCTGCAGCAGCGTGTAGCCGTCGGCCGGCGCCTTGGCCACCTTGGCCGCGCCGATGGTGCCGCTCGCGCCGGCCACGTTCTCCACCACCACGGCCTGGCCCCAGAGCTGGCTCAACTTATCGGCCAGCGTGCGGGTGAGTTTGTCGGCACTGCCGCCGGCGGCCACCGGCACGACGATGCGCACGGTCTTGCTCGGGAAGTTGTCGGCCTCGCCGGCCTGGGCCAAGGGGATGTGCAGGCCGATGGCCGCCAGTGTGGCGGCGATGGCGCGGAGGAAGAAACGTTTGTGCATGGGAGGCAATAGAAGCGATCAAAGGATCGGTCGACTCTAGGCAGGCATGCACCCCGCGTGAACGAAGGAAAGCGCCTATCGATATGCGTTTTGTGCCGAAGCGCATAAGCATCCTCGTTTTGCTTCGTTGCGATCGGCGCGGCGCCGCCCTAGGCTAGGCAGCCCTTTGCAGCTTCGCACCCCATTCGGACCGCCCAACATGACCCAGACCGTCGTTCCCCTCGATTTCAGCGGCAGCGATGTCGCCAGCCGCCGCGCCGGCGCCGTCGGCGCTTTCCTCAACACCGCCCACCGACTGCTGCCGGATCCGCGCCATGCCAGCGCCGAACAATTGCGCGCCGTGGCCGATGCGCTCGTGCACCTGGGCCTGCGCACCGACCTGTTCCCGCCAGCGCATTTCCCGGTCGACGCCGACCATCCCGCCCAGGTCTACCGCCTGGCCGAAGACGTGCACGGCCACTACGCGCTGTACGTGTCGGCCGGCCTGGCGGGCAAGGCCCAGCCGCCGCACGACCACACCACCTGGGCCATCATCGCGGGCATCAGCGGCAACGAACGCAACGACGTGTATGCCCGACACAAGACCGACGACCCGGCACGCGACCGCCTGGCGCACCTGCGCACCGTGGACGTGGCGCCCGGCGCGGCGATCACGCTCGGCCCCGACGACGTGCACACCATCGAGCTCGTGGACGGCCAGGCCGGCCTGCACCTGCATTTCTACGGCCTGGCGCTCGACCGCCTGCTCGAACGCGTGGTGTTCGAGAGCAAGGCTGGCGGCACTTACCGCACCTTCTCGCCACCGGCGCTGATCAAACACCCGCTGACCACGCCGCAGGCACTGAAGGCCGCGCTGGCCGATGGCGAGGAGATCGCCGTGCTCGACGTGCGCGAAACCGGCGTCTTCACGCACCGCCACATCCTGCTCGTGGCCTCGGCGCCGCTGTGGCGACTCGAGTTGCTGATCGACCGCCTGGTGCCGCGCCGCAGCACCCGCGTCGTCCTCGTCGATGCCGATGAAGCCCTGGTGCACCAGGCCGCCGCCAAGCTGGTGAAGCTCGGCTGGCACAACGTCTCGGTGCTGGCCGGCGGCACCGACGCCTGGGCCGCCGCGGGTTACGAAATCTTCAGCGGCAGCAACGTGCCGAGCAAGGCCTTCGGCGAAGTCATCGAGCACGAGAAACACACGCCCTGGATCGACACCGAGGAACTGCAGCAACGCATCGCGCGCGGCGACAACATCGTGGTGGTCGACAGCCGCACGCCGGAGGAGTTCAAGGCCTTCAGCCTGCCCTTCGCGCACAGCCTGCCCGGCGCCGAGCTGGTCTACCGCATCGGCGAGATCGCGCCGGACCCCGAGACCTTCGTGGTCGTCAACTGCGCCGGCCGCACGCGCAGCATCGTCGGCGCGCAGACGCTGATCGACGCGGGCATTCCGAACAAAGTGGCCTCGCTGAAGGACGGCACCATGGCCTGGCTGCTGGCCGGCCGCGAACTGGCTTACGGCCGCAACGCCACATGGCCCGAGCCGACAGCGGCAACCCGCGACGCCGCACGCGCCCGTGCCGCGTCCGTGGCCGCGCGCGCCGGCGTGCAACGCATCGACGCCGCCACGCTCGCGCGCTTCGAATCCGAAGCCGGGGAGCGCAGCCTGTTCCGCTTCGACGTGCGCACGCGCGAGGAATACGAGGCCGGCCACCTGGAAGGCTGGCGCTGGGCGCCAGGCGGCCAGCTGGTGCAGGCCACCGACGAATACGCGGCCACGCGCCGCGCGCGCATCGTGCTGGCCGACTGGGACGGCGTGCGGGCGCTGACCACCGGCGCCTGGCTCGCCCAGCTCGGCCAGCACGAGGTGTTCGTTTTTTCACCCGCGACCACCAGCGTGCCGCCCACCCTCGTCACCGGCCCCGAGCCCGTGCGTGTGCTGCAGACGCGCACGCCGGCCGCGGCGATCGCGCCGATCCAGGCGGCCAGCCTGATCGACGCCGGCCGCGCCGTGGTCTTCGACGTGGACCGTCGCGCCGCCTTCGAGCGCCGCCACATCGCCGGCGCACGTTTCGCCGTGCCCGACCGGCTGCGTGAATTCACCGCCGACCTGCCCGCGGGCCAGACCGTGCTGATCACCTCGCCGGATGGTGTGCTGGCCGCCACCGTGGCCGCCGAACTCGCCCACCGCGGCGGACGCGACGTGCGCACCATTGTCGGAGGCACGGACGCCTGGGCCGCCGCCGGGCTGCCCACGGCCAGCGGCGCCGAGGGCGTGTTGACCGGCGACGACGACCATTGGTACAGCCCTTATGCCCACAGCGATCTCGCCTTGCGCGACGCCGGCTTCAAGCAGTACCTCGATTGGGAAATCGGCCTGGTGGCGCAATTGCAACGGGAGGGCGACGTGGGTATCCGGCTGGTGGCGGCGGCATGACGCTGCTGCCAAGCCGCCGCCAGGTGCTGGGCCTCGGCACTGCCGTGGCATTTGCCGCCCTCGTCAACCGCAACGCACTTGCCGCCGACAGCCGCCCGGTACGGCTCGTCCTGCCGCTGTCGCCCGGCGGCGCAATGGACGTGCTCGGCCGCGGGCTGGCGCAGCAACTCGGGACGCGGCTCGGCGTGAGCTTCATCGTCGAGAACCGCGCCGGGGCCGGCGGCAACATCGCCACCGAATTCGTGGCTGGCGAAAAGCCCGACGGCAACACCCTGCTGCTCACCGGCAACTCGCTCGTCGCCAACACCACGCTGTATGCGGGCCAGGTGCGCTACGACGCGCTGCGCAGCTTCGCGCCGGTCACCATCGTGGCCACCTCGCCGACCGTGATCGTGGTGCGCAACGACCAGCAACTGCCCGACTTGGCCGCGCTGCTGCGACAGGCGAGGACACGCGGCATCTCGGTCGGCACCTCGGGCCATGGGAATGGCAACCACATCGCGCTGGTGAAGATGCAGGCTGCCGCCGGTGGCGACATGCAGCACATCCCGTACAAGGGCGCGGGGCCGGCGGTCATCGGCCTGCTCGGTGGCGAGACGGACGCCGCCATCGTGGCCCTGCCGGCGGCCAGCGCCCATCTGCTGTCCGGCAAGCTGCGCGCACTTGCCGTGGTTGAGGAGCGCCGCAGCGCCACCGCGCCGCAGGTGCCGACCATCGCCGAGGCGGGCCTGCCTGTTCCCATCGACACTGGCTGGTTCGGCCTGCTGGCACCGGCCGGCACGCCGCCGGCCATCGTCGCCCGATGGCAGAAGGCCACGGCGGAGGCACTGGCCACGCCGTCGTTTCGCGACATGCTGGTCAAGCAAGGGTTCGACCCCGTGGGCAGCAGCACCCAGGCCTTCGTCGCGCAATTGGAGAGTGACGTGGCGCGCTTCCCGCCGCTGCTCAAAAGCATCGGCGCCCGGGTGGATTGACCCGGGCACCCCCAACGCATCGACCATCTGACCAACCATGCCCATCGCCGAACTTCGCCACGCCCGCATCCATTACGAGGTCTACGGACCAGCCAACGGCTTCCCGCTGCTGTTGCTCGCGCCAGGAGGTCTTCGCTCGCATGTGGGCCTGTGGCGCCACACCCATGAAGGCCTGCCACGGCCCTGGCCCGATCCGACCACCGTGTTCGCGCAGGACTACCGCGTGATCGCGATCGACCAGCGCAACGCCGGCCGCTCCACCGCCGACATCGGCCCGGACGACGGCTGGCACACCTATGCCGCCGACCACCTGGGCGTGCTGGATCACCTCGGCATCGACCGCTTCCACGTGCTCGGTGCCTGCATCGGCACTTCGTTCGCGTTGAAGCTCATCGAACTCGCACCCGAACGCGTGGCCTCGGCCGTACTGCAGCAGCCGATCGGCCTTACCGCGGCCAACGCGCCGCTGCGCCTGGAGTCGTTCGAGGTCTGGGCACGCGGCCTGCGACAACGCCAGCCCGGCTTGTCCGAAGCTCGCTTGCAAGCCCTGTTCCACCATCTGTTCGGCCAGAGCGACTTCGTGTACTGCGTGAGCCGCGACTTCGTGCGCCGCACCGGCACGCCGCTGCTGGTCCTGCCCGGCGACGACGTGCACCATCCGGTGGAGATCGCCGAAGAAATTGCGGCGCTGGCACCGCATGCCGAGGTATTGCCGCACTGGAAGGGTGCTGCGAACCGGCAGGCTTACATCGACGGCATCGGCAGCTTTCTGGCACGGGCCTCCCAACTTCAACACGCGTGAGAATCGACCCTCCATGGACCGCCATCCCTCCCACCTTGCCGCCACCATCCCAGCCACCACCGTCCGGGAATGGCTGAGCGACGGTGCCGAAATCGCCCTGCTCGACGTGCGCGAGGCCGGCCAGTTCGGCGAGGGCCATCCTTTCTTCGCCGTGCCGCTGCCCTACAGCCGGCTCGAGATCGACATCGCCGCGCTGGTGCCCCGCACTGCCACCCGCACCGTGCTGCTCGACGCCGGCAACGGCGTGGCCGAACGGGCTGCGGCAACGCTGGCCGCCCTGGGCTACAGCCAGGTTTTCGTGCTGGCCGGCGGTGCGCCCGGCTGGGCGGCGGCTGGCTACACCCTGTTCCAGGGCGTGAACCTGCCGAGCAAGACCTTCGGCGAACTGGTCGAGCATGCCTTTGCCACGCCGCACATCTCGGCGCAGGACCTCCTTGCGCGGCAGCAGGCCGGCGCCCCGCTGGTGCTGCTCGACGGCCGCACCTTCGAGGAACACCACAAGATGGCGATTCCCGGCGCCACTTCGGTGCCCAACGGCGAACTTGCGTTGCGCTGGCGCGCCCTGGTGCCCGACGCGACGACCGAGATCGTGATCCACTGCGCGGGCCGCACGCGCAGCATCATCGGCGCGCAGATCCTGCGCAGCCTCGGCGTTCCCAACCCGGTGCTGGCCCTGGAGAACGGCACCCAGGGCTGGGCGCTCGCGGGGCTGCAGCTGGAACATGGCAGCACCCGGCGCGACACGGGCCCGGTCGGCGCCGCCGCACAGGACCGCGCCGCCGCAGCCCGCGTGGCGGCCGAGGCCGGCGTGCCCACGTTGTCCGCGGCCCAGGCGCAGGCCTGGGTCGACGCGCCGGATCGCACCACCTATGTGCTCGACATCCGCAGCGCCGAGGAGTTCGCGGCCGGTAGCCTGGCCGGTGCACGTCACGCGCCAGGCGGACAGCTGCTGCAGGCCACCGACCAGACCATCGGCGTGCGCCAGAGCCGGGTGTTGCTGCTCGACGACGAGGCCGTGCGGGCCCCCGTGGTCGCGGCCTGGCTGCACCGGCTCGGCTTCGAGACGGCGGTGGTCGAAGGCGGCATCGGTGCAGCGCTGCGCCTGTCCGAAGCACCAAGCCACCCGGTTGCCGCGGCCGTGCCCGAGGTCAATCGCGACGCCCTCGCTGCCTGGGTCGCGCGACAGGCGCCGCTGCTGCTCGACCTGCAGCCGTCCATGGCCTACCGGCGCCAGCATGCGCAAGGCGCAGTGTGGTCCGTGCGCCCGCGCCTCGTGGCCGATGCGCAGGCGGCCGGCAAGCCGGCCCAGCCGGTGCTGCTGATCGCACCCACGGCGGCCGTCGCCCGCCTGGCCGCCATCGACCTGCATGAAGCCGGCTGGCGCGACGTGCGCTGGGTGTCACCCTCGACGTGGCTGGCCGCCGGCCTGCCCGTGGTGGCGACACCGGACCTGCCGAGCGATGCCGATGCCATCGACTACCTGTTCTTCGTGCACGACCGTCACGACGGCAACCTCGATGCGGCACGGCGCTACCTGGCCTGGGAGACCGGGCTGATCGCGCAGTGCGCGCCGGACGAACTGGCCGGTTTCCGGCTGCCGGCGCCGGATGACCGCGCCGTTTGAGGCTTCCAACCCCAGACGTGCGAAACCTCCGTTCGGGCTGAGCCAGTCGGAGTCATCGGCGGCGGCAAGCAGGCACTTCAACAAGCTCAGTGCGAACGGGCGGGGTTGTCGCGCAATAGGGGAATGTCAATGGCTGGCGGGATGCCGTGGGCAATATTGACCTCTAACGACGTCCGGCGCGCCCCTGGAAAGGGCCGACAATCGACGGCATCGCCAAATGGGTGCATGCCGTCGTCACCATGATCCGCCAGACCAGAAACCGTCAACCGCACTCGAAAGAACCCCCAGCCAGTCAGCCTGGTGAAACATGTCGCTGAGCCGCCTGCTCGGTTGCCTGGCCGCCTTGTTGGTGGTGGCCACCCTGGCGCTGGTGGGACGGGTGGTCGGCACCGAGTGGTCGTCGCTCGGCGCCTCGAACGCCAGTCTGCAGGCCGTGGACCAATTGCGGCTGGCCTTGGTGGCCGCCGAGATGATCTCGCGCGAGCGCGGGCCCGCCAATGGCGCGCTCGGGGGGCCTGCAGACGACCCGGCGTTGCGGCAGGCGCTCTCGGCGGCGCGGGCCCGCACCGACCAGGCGCTGGCGAATCTGCAGGCGGCGCTGCCCGTGGATGCCGGCCCGCCCGCCAGACGCGACGCGGCAGCGCGCGTGGCTGCCGCCGGCACGGCACTGGCCAGCGCACGCGCCGAGGTGGACCGCATCGTCGCACGGACCAGGGACGAACGCGCGCCGCAGGCCATTCGCGACGCCGTTTATGGCATGGTGGCCGTGGTACCCCGGCTGTCCGCCGTCACCAGCCTGGCCGCCGCCGAGGCGCAGCAGGCCTATCCCGCGCTGGGCGATACGGTGCAGCTCGCGCGGCTGTGCAGCGAACTGCGCGAAAACACCGGGCTGCTGGGCTCGCATTTCACCGCCGCGCTCGCACGGCAGCAGCCGTTCTCGCCCCTGGAGCGCCGCCTGATCGAGCAGACCCGCGGCCGCATCGACGAACTGCGCTTCCTGATGGGCATCCGCCTGGGCGCATCCGGCCAGCCGCAGGCGGTGCAACACGCCTGGCAGACGGTGGAATTGCGCTATTTCCAGAACATGACGCAATTGCTGGAGCGCGTGATCGCCGCCGGCGAAGGCGATGGGCGCTACGGCCTCGATCCCGCCGGCTTCGCTGCTTTGTATGTGCCCGAGATGAACACCATCCTCGGTTTGCGCGACGTGCTGCTCGCGCAGGCCAGGGAGGACGCCCAGACCGAACACCGGCGCGCCATGCGGGTGCTGGTCCTCGTGCTGACCGCATCGGGCGCCTTGCTGGCGGTGCTGGGCTTCGCGCTGCTGGTGGTGCACCGGCGCATCCTGCGCCCCTTGGTGCAGACCACCAACGCCCTGCGTGCGCTGGCCGACAGCCGAACCGAAGCGCCGCTGCCGTTGCAGTCGACCCATGAGGAAATGGCGGCGGTGATCGGTGCGGCCCGCGCGCTGCAGGTCCAGACCCGGCAGCGCGAGGCGCTGGAGCGCGAACGCGACGGCCTGATCGCCCAATTGCGCGAACAGTCGAACACCGACTTCCTCACCCACCTGCCGAACCGCCGCGCGTTCCTGGCCGCCGCCGAGGGCGTGCTCGCCCAGGCCAAGCGGCTGGGCTTCGACGTGGTGCTGGTCATGCTCGATGTCGACAACTTCAAGCAGCTCAACGACACCCTGGGCCACGCCTGCGGCGACCAGGCCCTGATCGCGGTGGCGAATGCCGTGCGGTCCGCGCTGCGGCTGGGCGATCTCGCGGCGCGCTTCGGCGGCGAGGAGTTCGTCGTCCTGCTGAGCCATTGCGACAGCGCACAGGGCATGCGCCTGGCCGAGCGCCTGCGCGAGCTGATCGGCGCCACACCTTTCGACTGCGGCACCGAAGCGCCGGTGCGCGTGACGGCCAGCCTCGGCGTCGCGGCCTCGGACACCCACGGCCCGGCGCTCGATCGGCTGCTGGCACAGGCCGACACAGCCATGTACCGGGCCAAGCAGGCCGGGCGCAACCAAGTGATCCTGGCCGAGCCTGCCGAAGCGCACTGACGGGCAACCGCGCCGCCTGGGCTGGCCAAGCGGGCCGGCCGCATATCGATATCTGGAAAACTTCGTTGCCTGGGTAGCCGGCCTGGCCAAAGATCGACCCTTCTGCTTTTGCCAAACGGGTCTGATTCCATGCGCCACCTTTCGCGACGTTCTTCCAACACAATCACCGCCATTTCACTTGCAGCCGGCGTGCTCGCATGGTCCGCCGGTCTGGCCCATGCCGACGCCACCCTGGACAAGATCAAGCAGCGCGGCAAGGTCAGCATCGGCGTGCTGGTCAACGGCGGGCCGTTCGGCTCGATCGATCCGGCCACCCAGCAGCTCATCGGCTGGAACCCCGAGCTCGCACGTGCGCTGGCCAAGGGGCTGGGCGTCGAGGCGGACCTGGTGCAGGTGCAGACGCCGAACCGCGTGCAGTTCCTGCAGGGCGGCAAGGTCGACCTGCTGATCGCCTCGATGGAGTTGAACCCCGACCGCGCCGAGATCCTGGGCTATGCCCCCACACCGTTCTACCGCGTGGGCGGCACCGCGGCCGTGCTCAAGACCAGCGGCATCACCAAGTGGGAAGACCTGCGCGGCAAACCGGTCTGCGTGTCGCAGGGCAGCAGCTTCGCCAAGCCGCTGGCCAGCGACTACGGCGCGGTAGTGCATGGCTACAAGTCGTCCTCCGACTCGCTGCTCGCGCTGCGCGGCGGCAACTGCGTGGCGGCCGTGCACGACTCGACGCTGATCCACCCGACGCTGCGCAACAACGCCGAATGGACGGCCTACGCCGCGCCGATTCCCACCGAACTGCTGGCCGCACCATCCGTGGTGTGGACACGCAAGGGCGAGCAGGACACGATCGCCGCCGTCGACAAGGTGATCCAGGACTGGCATCGCACGGGCTGGCTGATCGCCACCGAGAAACGCCTGGGCATCGAGCCGCCGCAGCCGCTGCTGCCTGAGCTGCAGGCCAAGTACAAGGCCGCGCCGTATTGAGGCTTCCAGGCTTCCAGGCTTCGAGACACGCAAGACCTCCGTTCGGGCTGAGCCTGTCGAAGCCCTTGGCGACGACAACCAGGCACTTCGACAAGCTCAGTGCGAACGGGCAGGGGCGTCCTTATCCGCACGGACCTAAGACTTCTTCTTCATGAAACTCACTCTCATCTCAAAGACCGCTTTGTTGCTCGCCCTCCTCGGTGCAATGGCCAGCACCGCCCATGCCGACGCCACGCTGGACAAGATCAAGCAACGCGGCAAACTCTCCGTCGGGGTCGATGCACCCGAGCCGCCGTTCGGCCTGCTCGACACCGCCACCGGCAAGGTAGGCGGCTTCCAGACGGACCTGGCGCGCGACATCGCCAGACGCCTCGGCGTGGAACTCGAGACCGTGCCGGTGCATGCCTCGACCCGGGTGCAGTTCCTGCAGGCCGGCAAGGTCGACCTGCTGATCGCCAACATCCAGTGGACGCAGGAGCGCAGCGAGATCCTGAGCTTCGCGCCCACGCCCTACAACCTGGTCGGCGGCGCCGCTATCGTGGCCAGGAACAGCGGCATCACCAAATGGGAAGACTTGCGCGGCAAGGTGGCCTGCGTCTCGCAAGGCAGCAACTTCGCGCGGCCGTTGCAGGAAACCTACGGCGCCGTGGTCAAGGGCCTGAAGGGCATTCCGGAATCGCTGCTGGCGCTCAAGGGCGGCACCTGCGCGGCCTCGGTGCACATCCAGCCGGCGATGGTGCAGACGCTGACCGGCGCCAGCGCCGCCGAGTGGAAAGACTTCCGCCTGGCCACCGACGACCAGCTGATCCCGTCGCCCACCGTGGTCTGGACGCGCCGCAACGAGGCCGACACCCAGGCCTATGTCGACCGGGTGATCCAGGACTGGCACAAGGCCGGCACCCTGGTGGCGCTGTCCGCCAGGTATGGCGTGCCGGATGCCTACTTCAAGGCCGCCAACGCGAAAGCGCAGCAAGGCAAGTTCGACCGGGCGCCTTTCGAGGCCGACGCGAAGTGAAGCTTTGCCGCGTCCTGCCCCACCCGTTCGGGCTGAGCCTGTCGAAGCGCCTGGTGAGGGCAAGTGCGGCTTCGACAGGCTCAGCCCGAACGGGGAGCAGAAGGCACTTCGACAAGCTCAGTGCGAACGGTCGGTGGCGTCATCGGTCACGCCAGAGCGTCAGCCCATGACTCAGCTGCTCGACGCCTTGCGCGAAACCTTGGGCCCGGCCCACGTGCTCTCCGGCAGCGACGCCGCGGCCTTCCTCACCGACCAGCATGGCCGCCTCACCGGGAACGCATTGGCCGTGGTGCGCCCTGCGACCACCGAGCAGGTGGCGCAGGTGGTGCGCCTGTGCCGCGACCACCGGGCTCCGCTGGTGCCGCAGGGCGGCAACACCGGGCTCATGGGCGGCGCCACGCCCGACGCCGGCGGCCAGGCCGTGCTGCTCTCGCTCGGCCGGCTCAACCAGGTGCTGGCCATCGACACCGACAACGACACCATCACCGTGGAGTCCGGCTGCGTGCTGGCCACGGTGCAGCAGGCCGCGTTCGACGCGGGCCGGCTGTTCCCGCTGAGCCTGGGCTCGGAGGGCAGTTGCACCATCGGCGGCAACCTCGGCACGAATGCGGGCGGCACGCAGGTGCTGCGCTACGGCAACATGCGCGAGCTCACGCTCGGTCTGGAAGTGGTCACTGCCGAAGGCAAGATCTGGCACGGCCTGCGCGGACTGCGCAAGGACAACACCGGCTACGCGCTGCGCGATCTCTACATCGGCAGCGAGGGCACGTTGGGCATCATCACTGCGGCCACGCTCAAGATGTTTCCACTGCCGGCCGCGCAACATACGGCGCTGCTGGCCTTCCCTTGCATCGTCAGCGCCGTGGCTTTTTTGTCGCAGGCGCGGGCCGGCTTCGGCGCGGCGCTCACGGCGTTCGAACTGTTGTCCGACACGGTGCTGAAGCTCATCGCACAACACCTGCCCGAGCAGAAGATTCCGCTCGAATCGCTGGCCGGGCCGTGGTACGCCTTGATCGAACTCTCCGATTCTGAGGGCGAAGCCCATGCGCGCGAACGCTTCGAGGCCGTGGTCGGCCAGGCCTTCGAAGACGGCCTGGTGGTGGATGCGACCATTGCCGAGAGCCTGCAGCAAAGCCAGGGCCTGTGGCGGCTGCGGCACGAGGCGCTGGGCGAGGCACAACGGCGCGACGGCCGCAACATCAAACACGATGTGTCGGTGCCGATCTCCCGCATTCCCGATTTCCTGCGGGCCACGGCGGCGGCGCTCGAAGCGCGTTTCCCCGGCGTGCGTCCCGTCGCCTTCGGCCATCTCGGCGACGGCAACCTGCATTACAACGTCGCGCATGCGCCGGGCCAGTCCGTCACGGCGCTGATCGCGCAGGAAGACGCGATCCACGAAGTCGTGCACGACAGCGTGTTTGCGCACGGCGGCTCGATCAGCGCCGAACACGGCATCGGCCAGCTCAAGCGCGATGTGCTGCCGCGCTACAAAAGCGAGGTCGAACTCG
Source organism: Rhodoferax koreense (assembly GCF_001955695.1). Lineage (NCBI taxonomy): Bacteria > Pseudomonadati > Pseudomonadota > Betaproteobacteria > Burkholderiales > Comamonadaceae > Rhodoferax > Rhodoferax koreensis. The sequence goes on from NZ_CP019236.1 coordinate 5,145,594, forward strand.
ACCTGATGCGCCGCCTGAAGCAGGCGCTCGATCCGCTTGGCCTCCTCAACCCCGGCAAGGTGCTCGCCGCCTGACATCCCCCACAAGGATCCCACATGACGACCTCTTCGTTCCAACTTTCGCAACGCGTCCAACGCGTCAAGCTCTCGGCCAATGCCGCGGCCAGCCAGCGCGCCGCAGCGCTCATCGCCCAGGACCGCGACGTGCTGGTGCTGACCGCGGGCGAGCCCGACTTCGACACGCCGCAAGCGATCAAGCAGGCCGCCATCGCGGCGCTGGCACGCGGCGAGACCAAATACACGCCCACGGCGGGCACGCCCGAATTGCGCCGCGCCATCAGCGCCAAGTACCGGCGCGAGAACGCGCTCGACTATCCGCCGGCGCAGATCGTGGTCTCGAATGGCGCCAAGCAGGTGATCTTCAACGCGCTGGCGGCCACGCTCGACGCGGGCGACGAGGTGGTGCTGCCCGCGCCGTACTGGCCTTCGTTTCCCGACATCGTGGCCGTCAACGACGGCACGCCGGTGATCGTGCCGGTGAACGAGGCCACGGCCTTCAAGCTCACACCGGAAGTCCTGGAGCGCGCCATCACGCCGCAAACGCGCTGGCTGATCCTGAACTCGCCAGGCAACCCGAGCGGCGCGGTCTACACCGGTGCCGAACTCGCGGCGCTGGCCGAGGTGCTGCGCCGCCATCCGCGCGTGCTGGTGTTGTGGGACGAGATCTACGAACACATCTGGTTCACCGCCGAAGCGCCAGTGCATCTGCTGCACGTGGCGCCCGACCTGCGCGAGCGCACGCTGCTGGTCAACGGCGCGTCCAAGACCTATGCCATGACGGGCTGGCGCATCGGCTGGGGCGCCGGGCCGCGCGCCTTGATCGACGCCATGGTGGTGATCCAGTCGCAGGCTTCGAGCGGGCCGAACTCGATCGGCCAGGCGGCCGTGGCATCGGCCCTCGTGGCCGAAGACCAGAGCTTCGTGACCGAGTCGCGCGCCATCTACGCGCGCCGCGCGGCTTTCGTGAGCCGGGCGCTGAATGCGATTCCCGGCCTCTCGCTGCTCGCACCCGAAGGCGCCTTCTTCGCCTACGTCCATTGCGGCGGCCTGATCGGCCGCGTGCGGCCCGATGGCCGGGCCATCCAATCCGACAGCGACGTGGTCGACTGGCTGCTCGATGCCGAGGGCGTGGCCGCGGTGGACGGTGCGGCTTATGGCCTTGCACCGTACTTCCGCATCTCGATTGCCGCCAGCGACACCGTGCTGGCCGACGCGGCGCAGCGCATCGCACGCGCCATCGGCGCCTTGAAGGTGGCAGAGCCGGAGGCGCTGGCGGCATGATCGATGGCTTGTTACCTGGCCTCGTGGCGGCGCTCAAGCCGCTCGGGCTCAACTACGCCTTCGCGCTCGATGCCAGCGAACGCGCGGCCTTCGTGCGTGGCCTCGGCATCACGCTGCAGCTTTGCTTGCTGACCATTCCCGGCAGCCTGCTCGCCGGCGTGGCCATCGCCGCGGCGCTGACGTCCGGTCGTCCATGGCTCGCCCAGCCGGCGCGGGCCTTCGTCGAGGTCACGCGCAACACGCCGACGCTGGTGCAGCTGTACTGCGCCTTCCTCGTGCTTAACATGCTGATCACGCAGCAGCTGCGCCCGCTCGGCGGCGCCAATCCGCTCACGCCTTTCGTGTGGGTGGTGATCGTGGTCTCGCTGCACAAGGGTGTGTTCCATGCCGAGGCGCTGCGCGCGGGCATCGAGGCCGTGCCGCGCATCACGCTGGAGGCGGCGCGCTCTCTCGGCTTCTCGCAGCGGCAGTTGCTGGCCCGGGTCGAACTGCCGCTGGCCGTGCGCTTCGCCCTGCCCTCGCTGGTCAACAACCTGATCGACCTGGTGAAGATGACGGCCGTGGCCTCGGCCATCGCCGTGGGCGACGTGACCTACGAATCGATCATGATCTGGACGCAGCGCGACAACGTGCTCGAACTGCTGCTGTTGATCCTGCTGTATTTCGGCCTGTTGACCTGGCTCGTGAGCCTGGCCGGCCGCTGGCTGGAAGAACGCTGGAGGATGCCCGGTTATGGCCAGTGAACTCACCCTGAACCCTGCGACCACCGCAGACCCCGCAGATGCTGCAAGCCCATGGCGCAGCCCCTGGGTGTTGACGGCGCTGTGCGTGGCCGCGGTGGTTGCGTTCTGGACGGCCACCGGCAGCACGCCCGTGGTCTTCGCCCACCTGTGGAAATGGCTGCCGGTGATGCTGCGCGGCCTGCTGGTCAACATCGAAATCAGCGTGCTGGCCATGGCGCTCGGCACGCTGGTGGGTTTGCTCATTGGCGCGCTGTCGCTGTCGCCTTCCAAGGCCTTGCGCACGGTCACGCGCTGGTACGTGCAGGCCTTTCGCAATGCGCCGATCCTGGTGCTGATCTACTTCACAACCTACGTGTTTCCTTTCGAGATCCAGCTGGTGTCGTGGACCTTTCCGTTCCCCGACTGGATCAAGGTCGTGCTCGGCCTGGCGCTGCCGGCCAGCGCCAATGTGGCGGAAATCTTCCGCGGCGCGATCCAGTCGATCCCGAGCGCGCAGTGGGAAGCCGCGCAGTCGCTGGCTTTTCGCCGCCGCGAGATCTTCCGCCTGATCGTGCTGCCGCAATGTGTGCGCCGCATGTTGCCGCCGTGGATGAACCTGTATGCCAGCATCACCATGAGCACCTCGCTGGCCTCGCTGGTCGGCGTGCACGACGTGGTGGACACGGCGCAGATCGCCAGCAACACCGTGGCCCGCACCGACTTCACCATCCTCGTCTACTTCACGTTGCTGACCTTGTTCTTCGCCTATTGCTACCCGATCGCCCGCGCCACGCGCGTGCTGGAACGCCGCCATGACCGCTTCTGACGCCTATCTCGCCACACTTGCCCTGAAGAAGGAACCGCCACTGGTCGCGCTGCACGACGTGCATTTGTCCTTCGGTGCCAATCAGGTGCTCAAGGGCATCGAAGTGGAAGTGCGCCGCGGCCAGGCCGTGTCCATCATCGGGCCCTCCGGTTCGGGCAAATCGACCGTGCTGCGCTGCATCACCGGCCTGCTGCGGCCGCAGCGCGGCAGCATCCGCGTGGGCGACACCCAGGTGGATGCGCTGCGCACCGAGGCCGAACTCATCGCGCTGCGCAAACGCGTGGGCTTCGTGTTCCAGCAGTACAACCTGTTTCCGCACCTCACCGTGCTCGAGAACCTGGTGATCGCGCCCACACGGGTGGCCGGCCGGGACCGCGCCGCCGCCGAACGCGAGGCCCGGGTGTTGCTGGAGAAGGTGCGGCTCGGCCACAAGGAAAAGGCCTATCCGGGCGAACTCTCCGGCGGCCAGCAACAACGCGTAGCCATCGCCCGTGCACTGGCGATGCAGCCCGAACTCATGTTGTTCGACGAGGTGACGTCTGCCCTCGACCCTGAGACCGTGGGCGAGGTGCTGACCGTCATCCGCGACCTCGTGAACGACGGCCTGACCTGCGTGCTCGTGACGCACGAGATGCGTTTCGCCGAGGAGATCAGCGACGAGGTGTATTTCACCGAAGCCGGCCTGATCGTCGAACACGGCCCGGCCGCACGCATCTTCGGCGACCCGGCCAGTGAACGCACCCGCGCCTTCCTGCACCGCGCCCTCGGCGAAGGCAGCCGCAACCGGCCTTCACCCGTGCTGTTGCCCGATCCGCCGGTGGCCTTCAGCCGCGCGCGCTTTGCACTTTGACATTTTTCGCATTGAATCTCTCCACACCCAGAAACCAGGAGCCCCCATGACCCAGACCATCGCAACCTCCGTGGCCCAGCAGCGCCAGGCCGCCGTCGCCGAAGCCTTGGCCGACATCCGCCAGACCCTGGACCGTCACCCGATCGACCGCGCCACGCTCGCCGTGGTCACCACCCGCCTCGAACGCCTGGCCGCGCAGAAGGCGCTGTTCAGCCGCGCCGACTTCCCGCCGCCGGCCGCCAGCCTGGGCGTGGGTGCCTCCACGCGTTACCGGCTCAACGCCGGCGACGGTGATGAAGGCCTGGCGCTGTACCTGAATTCGATCAACCCCGGCAAGACCACGATTCCGCACAACCACACGACCTGGGCCGTGATCGTGGCCGTGGAGGGCCAGGAGGAGAACCGCGTCTACAGCCGCAGCGACGACGGCAGCAACCCGGACCATGCCCAACTCGCCCTGGTGCGCGAACTCACCGTGCAGCCCGGCACCTCGATCGCCTTCCTGCCCGAAGACATCCACAGCATCCACGTCGTCGGCGACCAGCCCACGCTGCATTTCCACCTGTACGGCAAGCCGCTCGAAAGACTCTCGGGCCGCATCGGCGTCGAACTCGAAACCGGCCGCGTGGTGAACTACAACGCCACGCAATTCAAGCAGAGCGAGGTGGCGGCATGAGTTCAGGCAGACCCGTCGGTGCCGCAACCCGCCTGCTGCACGCCGGCGCGCCCGCGTTGCGCGATGGCTCGGGCCCGGTCAACGTGCCCGTGGTGCGCACCAGCACCGTGCGTTTCGAAAACACCGCGGCCCATGCCGACTACCACCACCGCCGCGCGGCCGGCGAACGCATCGCCTCCTACGGACGGCACGGCCTGGATACGCACCGCGCGCTCGAAGACGCGGTGACCGACCTCGAAGGCGGCCACCGCGCCTTCCTCGCGCCATCCGGCCTGGCCGCGATCTCGCTCGTGCTCTTGGCCCTGCTGTCGCCCGGCGACCACGCGCTCGTGGCCGACAGCGTGTATTCGCCCGTGCGACGTGTGGACCAGACCCTGCTGCAGCGCCTGGGCATCACGCTCGAATACTTCTCGCCGGGCCAGGACGACCTGGCCGCGCTGATCCGCCCGAACACCAGGTTGCTGTACCTCGAGTCGCCGAGTTCGCTGCTGTACGAAGTGCTCGATCTGCCCCAACTCACCGGCATCGCACGGGCTCGCGGTGTGACCGTGGTGGCCGACAATACCTGGAGCGGCGGCTGGTTCTACAAGCCGCTGGCACTCGGCGCGAACATCTCGGTGCAGGCCGCGACCAAATACATCGCCGGCCATTCCGACGTGATGCAGGGCGTGGTGGTGGTCGACAGCCCGGCCCTCGCCGCGAAGATCGGCACCACCCACGAAGCCCTGGGCCTGGCCATCGGCGCCGACGACGCCTACCTTGCGTTGCGCGGCCTGCGTACGCTGCCCGTGCGGCTGGCCCAGCACCAGCGCCATGCAACGCAGGTCGCGCGGTACCTGCAGCAACATCCACAGGTGGCGCGTGTCTTCTACCCCGCCCTGCCCGAAGACCCGGGCCATGCGCTGTGGCAACGCGACTTCAGCGGTGCTAGCGGCTTGGTGTCTTTCGCGTTCCGTGAGGCTGACGAGGCGGCGGCGAACCGATTCGTCGATGCGCTGGCCTACTTCGGCATCGGTGCGTCATGGGGTGGTTATGAAAGCCTGGCGCTCGTGGCGCAACCCGAGCGGCTGCGGGAACACAGCTATTGGGCCGGAACGGCGCCGGTGGTGCGGCTGCATGTGGGCTTGGAGGATCCACAGGACTTGATTGCGGATCTCACGCAGGCGTTTGGAAAGGCCGAGGTGGCCCGGGAGGGGCAAGTTGGGAAGAGGCCATTGGCCGTGGCTTAAAGCAGCCCTAGCGCTCAGATTTCCGAAGACCTGGAGCGCGTCAACGCCGCAGGCCAGGGCGGGCAACTCAACGCTGCCGCACCACGCCGACCGGCACCTCGGCCACCGAAGCCCACTGCGACCCGTCGAACCACGCATCCCCGGCCAGATAGGCCCGCAGCATCGGCAGCGCATCCAGCCCCCAGAACAGCTTGCCGTCCACCAAGAAGCTCGGCACGCCGAAGATACCGGCCTGGGCCGCGGCCTCGGTGGCGCCGCGCAGTTGTTGCTTGACCTCGGCACTGTCCGGGTCGCGGCTCGGCTGGAGCTCCGCACGCAGTGCGGCCAGCCGTGCGGCATCTGCCGCATCGGCACCACCCTGCCACACATGGCGGAACACCGTGGCGCACACATGGCGGTTCGGCTCGCCCTGCGCGTCGCAGGCCAGGGCCAGGCGCAGCAGTGCCAGCGGATTGAACGGATGCTGCGCGGGTAATTGCATGGGCACGCCATGCTGCTGCGCAAGCCACAGCACCTGGCGGTACAACCAGTCGCGTTTGGCGGGGATTTCCGCCGGCCCCTTGTTGCCATGGTGTTGCAACAGGCCGGCCAGCAGCACTGGCCGGTGCACCACGCGGTAGCTCAGGCCGGCGAGTTCCTGCGGCAGGCGCTCGAACGCGAGATAGGCATAGGGCGAGATGAAATCGAGATGGAAGACGATCTCTTTCATCGCGTGCGTCCGTCAGGCCTTCTGGGCGTAAGGGTCCTGCACCACGTCGGCGATTGGCGCGAGCGTCAGCGCTTCCAGATCCTGCGGCTTCAACTCGAACACGCTGTGCGGATGACCGGCCGCGGCCCAGATGGTGCCGAAGCGGAACAGCTCGCGGTCGATCAGCGTCACGGGCATTTCCACATGGCCGACCGGCGCGACGCCGCCGATGGTGAAGCCGGTCTTGGCTTTCACGAATTCGGCGTTCGCACGGTCCAGCCCGCCCACGAGTGCGGCCACCTTCTTCTCGTCGACACGCCGGTCGCCCGAGGTGATGACCAGCACCGCGGCGTTGTCGAGCACGCGGCGGAAGATGATGCTCTTGGCCACCTGGCCGACTTCGATGCCGAGCGCGTCGGCCGCCTGCTGCGCGGTGCGCGCCGCATCTTCGAGCATCACCGGCGTGTGGGGATGGCCCGCGGCTTCGAGCGCCTTGACGACACGCTGCACGCCTTCGGGCAGGGAATGGAGTTCGGCTCCGCACATAGGATCTTCGGCCTCTTGAATGAATGGCGGCCCGGATGGCCGCAGCGAACGATCTTAACGCCGGGCCAGGGACATGCGGCGGGTGGCACTTCGACAGGCTCGGTGCGAACGGAGGTTCATCTGCGCGAACAGGGTGTATCCGTGCGAACGAGGTTGATCTTGGTGCGAACGGGGTTGGCCTGCACACGTCGTGCTCAAGCCTCCGCCGCCAGACCGAGGATGGTGCCCACCAGCGCCTGCGCCCGCGGCACCAGGGTGTCGAGGTTGCAGTATTCGCCGTCGGTGTGCGCCTTGGCGCCGACCGGGCCGACGCCGCACAAGGTGGGGATGCCGAGCGAGGCCGTGAAGCCCGCGTCCGAGCAGCCGCCGGTGAATTCGCCTTCCACGGCGAAGCCGATCTGCGCAGCGCTGGCCTGGTAGCGCTTGAGCAGATCCTGGCTCCAGCGCGGCTCGAGCGGCAGGAATTCCGAGGTCTGCGCGACGGTGGCCAGCGTGCCCGGCACGCCCGGCGCGGCCACGATCTCGCGGATGCGCGCGAACAGGGCATTGCGCTGGGCCAGCGTGCAGAAGCGCACGTCGAGCTTGGCTTCGGCCGATGGCGCCACGGTGTTGCTCGACATGCCGCCGCTGATCAGCCCGACGTTGGCCGTGATGCCCGCCGCGTAGTCGGTCAGCGCATGCAGCGCCTGGATCTTGCGCGCCAGGGTTTCGATGGCGCTCGCACCGTCGGCATGGTTCATGCCCGCATGCGCCGCGCGGCCCGTGACCTGGATCAGGAAGTTGGCGCCGCCCTTGCGCTCCGTGACCAGGTTGCCGGTGACGCGGCCCGGCTCGGCGTTGAAGGCCGCGCGTGCGCCGCGCGCATGGGCCTCGATGGCCACACGGCCGCGGTGCGAACCGATCTCCTCGTCGGCGGTGAACAGGCCGAGCACGGGAAACGGCAGCGGCGCCAAGCGTTGCAGCGCCATGAGCACGAAGCACTGCAGCACCAGGCCGGATTTCATGTCGGAGACGCCGGGGCCGTAGCCCTTGTCGCCTTCCACGCGCCAAGGCCTATCGAGCACGGTGCCGGTGGGGAAGACCGTATCGCGGTGGCCCATCAGCACGACCGGCGCCTGCGTTGGATCTGCGCCGGGCAGGCGCGCGAGCAAGACGTCGCCGTCGACCGCATCGGGACGGTGTTCGGCCTCGATGCGTGCACCGAGCAGCCAGCCGCGCATGGCCTCGGCCACGCGGTCGGTGCCGACTTTGTCGTGGCTGTTGGAATCGATGTCGACCAGGGTGGCCAATGCGGCCTGCATCGCGCCACGCTTGTCGGCAAGCCAGGCCGTGGCCGCATCCACTTGCAGTGCGCTCATTGTGAAACCTCCGTGCTACGCACTGCGGTGCGAGCTTGCTTGAGGCGGCTCGGCGCGGCGCTCATGTACGCGCCTTGAACACGGCCGGGCCTTCCTCGGCCAGGTCCCAGAACAGGCCGGCCATGATGTGCAGCGACTCGCGCGTCACGTCGGCCAGGATGTGTTCGTTGGGCGCATGCTGCGAGCACGCCGGGTAGGAATGCGGCACCCACAAAGTGGGCAGGCCGAGGGTCTCGGAAAACACGTCGTTCGGCAGCGAGCCGCCGAGGTTGGGCAGCAGGGCCGGCGGCTTGCCGGTGCTGCGTTCGATCGAGGCCAGGCCCCAGCGCACCCAGGCGTCGTCCGGGTCGAGCCTCGTCGCGGCCATGTGCACGTCGGTGCCGCGCAGTTCCACGTCGTCGAAGCCGTGTGCGTCAAGGTGCGCGCGGATGTGCTTCAGGAACTGCGTCGGGTCGCTGCCCACCACGTAGCGCATGTGGCAGTGCGCGCGCGCCTCGGCGGGGATGGCATGCACCGGCATGGCCGGGTTGCCGGTGGTGAAGGCCAGCACTTCGAGGCTGTTCCAGCCGATCACACGTTCGGCCGCCGACAGGCCGGGCTCGCCCCAGTCGAGATCGATCTCCGGGTCGTTCACGTCGCCGCCGACCTCGATGTCTTTCAATGCGAAACGCACGCTCTCAGGCAGTTCCTTGGGCAGCAGGCCGGGCACGAGGATCTTGCCCTTGGCATCGACCAGGCTGGCAATGGCATGCGCCAGGCGGATGCCGGGGTTGCGCAGCAGGCCGCCCCAGTTGCCCGAGTGGTGGCCGCCTTCGCGCAGCTTCAGGTGCAGGTCGAAGTTGAACACGCCGCGCGAGCCGAGGAACATGGTGGCGCGCGATGCCGAAACACGCGGGCCGTCGGAGGCGATGAACAGGTCGGCGGCGAGCAGTTCGCTGTGCAACGCGCAGACTTCGTTCAGGCCCGGCGAGCCGGCCTCCTCGCCCATCTCCAGGATGATCTTCACGTTGTAGCCGAGACGGCCATTGCGCACCGCGAGCACCTGCTCCAGGGCCGTGAGGTTGATCGTGTGCTGGCCCTTGTTGTCGGCCGTGCCGCGGCCGTACCAGCGGTTGCCTTCGACCACGATCTCCCAGGGGTTCAGGCCCGCGCGCCACTGCGCGTCGTAGCCGCGCACCACGTCGCCGTGGCCGTAGGTCAACAGCGTGAAGGCGGCCTCGGGTTCGATGCGCTCGGCCAGCAGGAACGGGCTCTTGCCGGGCTCGGGGTTGTCGATGACGCGGCAGGTGAAGCCCAGCGCTTCGAGCTTGGGCGTGATTTCATCATCGAGGTAGGCGTGCAGGATCGGGCCGCTGGCGCTGTCCTGGCTTTCGGTGCGGAAGGCGACGCGGCGGGCCAGCGTCTGCTGGAAGCGCCCGTCGTCGAAGATGGCCAGCGTCTGTTCGATGGCTTGGTGGCGGCTCATGGAGATTCCTTCGAGGTGTGTTTTTGTGGAGTGGTTCAGACGATGGCGAGCGAGGCTTCGCGTTCGATGTCGGGAACGCCCAGGCCGGGCTCGGGCGTGAGCGCGGAGGCCAGCAGCATGCGGGTGTAGGCGTGTGCCGGCCGCGCGAAGATCTGCTCGCGCGTGCCGAGTTCGACGATGGCGCCCCGATGCATCACAGCCACGCGGTCCACCAGGTGCTCGACCACGCCGAGGTCATGGCTGATGAACAGGTAGGTCAGGCCGAACTCGGCCTTCAGGTCGAGCAGCAGGTTCAGGATCTGCGCCTGCACCGACACGTCCAGCGCGGAGGTCGGCTCGTCGCAGATCAGGATGTCGGGCCGCAGCACGAGTGCCCGGGCGATGGCCACGCGCTGGCGCTGGCCGCCGGAGAGCTGGTTCGGGTACTGGCTGTGGGTGCGCTCGGGCATGCCGACCAGGTCGAGCATTTCCTTGACGCGTTTCCTCTGCTCGGCGGCCGTGCCGACCTGGTGCAGGGCCAGCGGCACGCCCACGATGTCGGCCACGGTCCGGCGCGGGTTCAACGAGGAATACGGGTCCTGGAAGATCGGCTGGATGGCGCGCGCGAGCGCCTTGCGCTGGCTGGTGTCGATCTCCTGGCCGTTGATCAGCACGCTGCCCGACGTGGCCGGCAGCAGGCCGAGCAGCATCTTGGCCAGCGTGCTCTTGCCGCAGCCCGATTCGCCCACCAGGCCGAGCGTCTCGCCCTTGTGGATGCGCAGCGAGACGTTGTTCACCGCCTTGATCTCGCCAGGCGAGCGGAACAGGCCGCGCTTGAGTTGGTAGACGCGGTTCAGCGCGCAGAGTTCGAGGGCGATGGCGCCGTCCGCCGGCGCCGGGTTCATCTTCGGTTTCATGCGGCCTCCGCCATCAACGGTGTCTCGGCGCGGGCCAGCACACAACGCGCCGCATGGCCGCCGTTCAGCGCCACGTAGGGGGGCGTCTGCGCGCAGTCCGGCTGCACGTGGGCGCAACGGTTGGCGAAGGCGCAGCCCTGCACATCGCCCACCAGGCTGGGCACAACACCGGGGATGGCCTGCAGGTGGCTGCCGGGCAGCGTCTTGCCGCGCACCGGGATGCAGTTGAGCAGGCCGCGCGTATAGGGGTGCGTGGGGTGGGCGAACAACTCGCCCACGGGCGCGGTCTCGATCACTTCGCCCGCGTACATCACGGCCACGCGGTCGGCGATGCGGGCCACCACGCCGAGGTCGTGCGTGATGAAGACCACGGCGGTGCCGAACTCCTTTTGCAGCTCGCGGATCAGCCGCAGGATCTGCGCCTGGATGGTCACGTCCAGCGCCGTGGTCGGCTCGTCGGCAATGATCAGGTCGGGGCCGCACATCAGCGCCATGGCGATCATCACGCGCTGGCGCAGCCCGCCCGAAAGCTGGTGCGGATACTGGCGCAGGCGCTCGGCGGCCTGCGGCACGCCCGCGCGCTCCAGCAGGTGCACGGAGCGGTCGCGCGCCTGGGCGGCCGTCACCTTGCTGTGCGCACGCAGCGCCTCGCAGAGCTGGTCGCCGAGCGTGTACGAAGGGTTGAGCGAAGTCATCGGCTCCTGAAAAATCATCGCCATGCGGGCGCCGCGCAGCGCCGTCATCTCGCGCTCGGGCAGGGTCTGCAGGTCGATGCCGTCGAAGCGGATGTGGTCCGCCGTGCGCTGCGCCTTGCGTGGCAGCAGGCCCATCAACGCCAGCGAGGTCATGGACTTGCCGCAGCCGGACTCGCCGACCAGGCACAACATCTCGCCGCGGTTCACGTGGAAGTCGATGCCGCGCACGGCATGCAGCAGGCCGCGCTCGGTGGGCAGGTCCACGCGCAGGTTCTTCACTTCGAGCAAAGGCTTTTTCGTCATGTCTTGTGCTCCTTCAATTCCGGCCGTCGGGTGCCGTGAGATCGCGGATGCCGTCGCCGACCAGGTTGATGGCCAACACCAAAAGCGCCAGCACCACGCCCGGGATCAGGATTACCCAGGGCTGGAAGAACATGTAGGCCTTGCCTTCGGCCACCATCAGGCCCCAGGACGGCGTGGGCGGCTGCACGCCCAGGCCGAGGAAGGACAGCGTGGATTCGAGCAGGATCGCGTGCGCCATCTCCAGCGTGGCCACCACGGTGAGCGCACTCATCAAATTTGGTAGCAGCTCGCGCAGCAGGATGTAAGGCGTGGAGGCGCCCAGGGCCTTGGCCGCGGCGATGAATTCGGCGTCGCGCAACTGCTGCGTGGCCGAACGCGTGACGATGGCGAAGCGGTCCCACAACAACAGGCCGAGCAGGATGATCACCACCTTCAGCGAGCCACCGACGAGCGAGGCCATGGCCAGCGCCACCAGCACCACCGGCATGGCCAGGCGCGTGGTGATCAGGTAGCTGATGACCGCGTCCACACGGCCGCCGTAGTAGCCGGCCAGCACCCCGAGCGTGGTGCCGATGGTGCCGGCGATCACCGCCGTGACCAAGCCGATGACCAGCGACACGCGTGCGCCGTACAGCAGCCGGCTCAGGTAGTCGCGGCCGAGCTTGTCGGTGCCGAGCACGTGCTCCCAACTGCCCTTGTCGTGCCAGATGGGCGGGATCAAACGTTGCGTGACGTCCTGCGCGTAGGGGTCGTGCGGCGCGAGCCAGGGTGCGAACAGCGCGGCCAGCACGATGAGGCCGAGCATCACCGCGCCGATGGTCAGGCCGTGTTGTCCGAGCACACGGCGCAGCAGGCGGCGCCAGGCGGGTGTGCGCGGCAGGGCCAGTACCGGCTTGGCGGCCATTGTGGAAGGAGACAAAGTGGAAGCGTTCATAGCGATGCCTTATCGGGTTCGCATGCGCGGATCGAGCGCGGCGTTGAGCACATCGGCCACGAAGGTCAGGCCGATGTAGAACACGGCGATGATCAGCACCACGGCCTGCACAACGGGGTAGTCGTTGCGCGAGATCGAGTCCCAGGCGAGCTGCCCCAGGCCCTGCATCGAATACACGGATTCGATCACCACCGAGCCGCCGAGCATGAAGCCGAGCTCCACCGCGGCCAGCGCCACCACCGGGATGATGGCGTTGCGCAGCGCATGCTTGAAGACGACGCGTGCCGGGCTCAGACCCTTGGCGCGCGCGGTGCGGATGTAGTCGGAGCCGAGCACGTCGAGCATGCCGGCGCGCGTGAGCCGCATCATCGCCGGCATGGCGTAGTAGCCCAGCGCCACGGCCGGCAGCACGAAGTGTTGCCAGGTGGTGTTGCCCGCCACCGGCAACCATTTGAGCCCGACCGAGAACACGATGATCAGCGTGAGCGCGAAGAAGAAGGTCGGCATGGCCTGGCCGATCACCGCCACCATCAGCGACAGCCGGTCGATCCAGGTGTCGCGGTAGATCGCGGCCAGCACGCCCAGCGGGATCGCCACCACCACGGCCAGCAGCAGGGCGACGCCGCCGAGCTTGAGCGTGATCGGCAGGCGTTCGCCGATGAGTTCGACCACCGTGTTCTGGAAGTAGAAAGATCGCCCGAAGTCGAGCCGCGCAGCGGCACCGAGCCAGTCGAAGAACTGCGCGGTGATCGGCCGGTCGAGCCCGTATTGCACGCGGATCTTCTCCACGTCGGCGGCACTCGATTCCGGTCCGGCGATGGCGGTGGCCAGGTCACCCGACAGGTGCAGCAGCATGAAGCTGATGACGGCCACGGTCAGCATGACCGAAAGGGCCACCAGCAGCCGGCGGAAGATGTAGATCAGCATGGTTCTGGCCCTCGGCTTCGGTTCAGGTTCGGCTTACTTCCAGCTCGCCGCGAAGAAGCGCGGCAACTCATCCGGCTGGGCGTCGAACTTCAGGTCGGACGTGAACGCGTAGTTGGTCGAATACGAGAACAGCGGCGCCCACATGGCCTGCTCGGAGATGCGCTGCAGCGCCTGCGCATACTTGGCCTTGCGTTCGGTCTTGTCGACGGTGGCGTCGGCCGTCTGCAGCAGGGCGATGGTCTGCGGGTCCTTGGCGGTGTCGTCCGGGCCGCCCTTGAAGTAGTTGCCGGCAAAGGCCGAGGCGTCGTTGATCGAGAACGAACCCCAGGCCTGGAACGACAGCGGCGCGCGGCCCGAGCGGATCTCGTTGCGCAGCGCTGGGTATTGCACGAAGTGCAGGCGCGCGCGGATGCCGACCTTGCGCAGGTCGCCGATCATGGCCTCGGCGTATTCGCGTTCGCGGTAGGCCCAGAGGTCGGTATCGAAGCCGTTCGGGAAGCCGGCCTCGGCCAGCAGGGCCTTGGCCTTGGCCGGGTTGTATTCGTACTTGACGACCTTGCCCGTCTCGCAGCCGAACTGCGTTCGGAAGCACGGGGCATACACCGGCTGGCTGCCGCCGCGCACCAGGCTGTCGGCCAGGCCCTTGCGGTTGACGGCCATGTTCAGCGCCTGGCGCACGCGCGCGTCCTTGAACGGCGCGGACTCGGGTGTGCTGCCGTTGTTGTTGATCGACATGAAGCCCACGCGCATGGTCTCGCCGCTGAGCACGGTGAGGTTGGGCGCAGCCTTGAGCGACTCGGCCTGGTCGGCCGGCACGCGCCAGATCCAGTCCACCGCGCCGGTCATGAGCTGAGCCAGGCGCGCCTCGGGGTCGCGGATGACGACGAACTTGACGTTGCCGATCTTCGGCTGGCCGACCGGGCTGTCCTTGAAGTAAGCCGGGTTCTTGACCATGGTCACGCCCTGGCCGGGAATGACAGCCGTGATCTTGTACGGGCCGGTGCCGATCGGCGCCTTGCTGTAGCCTTCGAGCCCGACCTTCTTGAAGTAGGCCGCGGGGTAGATGGGCGTCGGGCCGGCCAGGTATTCGAGCGTGGCCGGGAACGGTGTCTTCAGGTTGATGCGCACCTGGTACTCGCCGAGTTTCTCGACGTTCTTGATCCAGTCGGTGTTCTGCCGCGTGGCGATCTTGGCATCCGGCCCGGTGACTTCGTTGAATGTGTAGACCACGTCGTCGGCGGTGAACTTGTCGCCGTTCTGGAACAGCACGCCCTGGCGAAGGGTGATGTTCAACGCGGTGGGCGATTCCCACTTCCAGGCGGTGGCGAGCTGGGGCTTGAACTCGCCGGTCTTGGTGTCACGGTAGATCAACGTGTCCCAGGCCATGGCCGCGAGGATCACGCCTTCGCGCATGTTGTTGTGGTACGGGCTCACGTTCTCGACCTCGCTGTCGGAGGCGTAGGTGAGTGTGTCGTTGGCCCTGCCGGCGTGGGCCGAGGTCATGGCCGTCGCCGCGGCGGCCAAGGCCAGCGCCAGAATGCCGCGCTGCACCAGGGTGGTGGATGGATGCCCCATTACTAACTCCTTGCGTGTTGGTTGAAACCGATTCGCTTGACCAGTTGCAAGAATGAGGCCCTGCAAGCGTTTCCGCCATTACAGATTTTCGACCTCGTCGTTATCAAAAAGGCAACGCTTCATCTCGCGCGTGAATCACAATGCGATAGACCGCTGTCATCGGAAAAACCATGCCCACCTCGCAACTCGTCGCACGCCAGCTCCAGGACACCGCGCTGCGCTACTTCCTCGAAGTCGTGCGCTGCGGCTCGATCAGCGAAGCCTCGACGCGGCTCAACGTGGCCGGCTCGGCCATCAGCCGGCACATCGCGCACCTGGAAGAGCTGCTCGGCGCAAGCCTGTTCGACCGGCATGCGCGCGGCATGGTGCCGAGTGCGGCCGGCGAGCTGCTGGCGGTGCATGCGATCAAGTCGGCACACGAGGCCGAGCGCGTGGTGCAGGACGTGCTCGCCCTGCAGGGCATGAAGCGCGGGCGGGTGCGCATCGCCGCCACCGAAGGTTTTGCGATGGAGTTCCTGCCGCGGCTCATCAGTGATTTTTCCGGCCAGCATCCCGGCATCCAGTTCCACCTTGGCGTGTATCCGCCGGCGGAAGCCACGCGCCGCATCCTGCACGGCGACGCGGACATCGGCGTGGTGATGAGCCGGGGAGCCGAGAAGGACATCAAGATCGAACACCTGCAGCCTTCGCCGGTGATGGCGGTGATGGGCCACGCGCACCCGCTGGCGCAGGCGAAGCAACTCGGCCTGCTGCAGCTGCAGCCCTATCCGCTGGCGCTGCCGGAGCCGGACACCACGGTGCGCCAGCTGTTCGACATCGCCTGCAGCCGCCAGCGACTGGACCTGGAGCCGGTGCTCACCAGCAGCTACATCAGCGCGCTGCTGGGCTTTCTGCGGCACGCGCCGCTGGGCATCACCATCTGCGGCGAAATCTCGGTGCGTTACCAGGTGGCGCGCGGCGAACTGGCTGCGGTCCGCCTGAAGGACCGGGGGCTCGACCTGCGCAACATCGAGGTGCAGACGCTGGTGGGCCGCACGCTGTCACGCACGGCCCAGGTGTTCCTGGATTACCTCAAGGCACGCCTGGCCGGGCCGGTGGGTCAGTAATTTTTCCACGGGGCGCGACAACCCGGCTCACCCCAGCCCGTTCGCACTGAGCTTGTCGAAGTGCCTTCAACCAGCGCTCTGGCGCTTGTTCAGCAACGCCGTGGCCACGCGCGAATTCGGCTTGCGGCCGAGGAAATCGCTGACGTATTGCCCCGCGTCCACCAGTCGGTCCAGGTCGATGCCGGTCTCGATGCCCAGGCCGTGCAGCAGGTACACCACGTCTTCCGTCGACACGTTGCCGGTGGCGCCCTTCGCATAGGGACAACCTCCCAGGCCGGCCACCGAGGTGTCGAACTGCCACACGCCCATCTGCAGGCTGGCCAGCGTGTTGGCCAGGGCCTGGCCATAGGTGTCGTGGAAATGCCCCGAGATGTCGTCGATGGCGAAGTGCCGCAGTGCCGCGTCCAGTGCGCGCTGCACCTTGATCGGCGTGCCCACGCCGATGGTGTCGGCCACGCCGCAGTGCTGCACGCCAATGCCCTTCATCAGCCGCGCGACCATCTCGACGCGTTCGGGCGCGATCTCGCCTTCATAGGGACAACCCACGGCGCAGGAAATGGCCGAGCGCACGTAGATGCCGTTGGCACGCGCCGCCTCGACCACAGGCCGGAAGCGCTCGATGCTTTCGGCGATCGAGCAGTTGATGTTGCGCTGACTGAAAGCCTCGCTGGCCGCGCCGAAGACCACGATCTCGTCGGGCCGGGTGGCCAGCGCGGCCTCGAAACCCTTGAGGTTGGGCGTGAGCACCGAATACCGCACGCCCGGCTGGCGCGTGATGCCGGCCATGACCTCGGCCGCATCGGCCATCTGCGGCACCCATTTGGGCGACACGAAGCTCGTGACCTCAATCTCCTTCAGGCCGGCCTGCTGCAGCCGCTGCACGAGTTCGATCTTGACGGCGGCCGGCACCATCTGCTTTTCGTTCTGCAGGCCGTCGCGCGGGCCTACATCGACGAGTTTGACTTTGCTGGGCAGCGTGCTGCTTAAAGACATGGCAGTTTCCTTCAGTAACCCCGGTCCGCATGCACCACACCCGCGATCGGCTCGCCCCGCTCCATCGCCAGGATCTTGCCCACGATCTGCGCGATGCTGTCGTCACGCACGGTGCGGGCCGAGGTGTGCGGGGTGACGGCGATCTTCGGGTGCGACCAGAACGGGTGGTCTTCGGGCAGCGGCTCGGTGCGGAACACGTCGAGCGTGGCGCCGGCGAGGTGGCCGCGGTCGATGAGGCTGATCAGGTCGTCATCGACCAGGTGGCCGCCGCGCGCCACGTTCACCACATAGCCGCCGGGGCGCAGCTTCGACAGGGTGTCGAACCGCATGATGTCCACCGTGTCGGGCGTGAGCGGCAACAGGCAGACCAGCACGCGCGTGGCGGCGAGGAAGTCGTCGAACTGCGCCTCGCCGCTGAAGCCACGCACGCCTTCGACCGATTTCGGCGAACGGCTCCAGCCGTTGACCGGGAACTCGAACTGCAGCAGCGACTTCGCCACGCGTTCCCCCAGCACGCCCATGCCCATGATCCCCACCGGGAAGTCACTGCGGCGCAGTTGTTTGTTGAAGGCCCAACGCGCATGGGCCTGGTTGGCCTCGCAAACATCGAATTCGCGGAAATGCCGGATCACGGCGTGGCACACGTATTCGGCCATCTGCACCGACATACCGGCATCATCGAGCCGCACCACCGTGGCGCCGGCCGGCAGCGCGAGCCGCATCAACGCATCGACACCCGCGCCGATGTTGAAGATGCCCTTGAGGCCGGGCTGCTCGTCCAGCATGGCCTGCGGCGGCGCCCAGACGATGGCGTGGTCGGCCTGCGGCGCGCCGGGCGCCCATTCCTCGATGGTGGCCTCGGGCAGCGCCGCGCGCAGGCCCTCGAGCCAGGGTTGGGCCTTGGTGCCGGTACAACAGAAGGTGATGCGCATGGAAGTCAATTGGGGTTGGACAGCCCTTATTAAACCGCGAGCCTGAGCAGTTCGGAGCCCTCGGTCACCTGGTCGCCCGGCGCGTACAGCAGTTCCTGCACCACGCCGTCGGCAGGCGCGGCGATGGTGTGCTCCATCTTCATGGCCTCCATCACCGCCAGGGCCTGGCCCTTCTTCACCGTTTCACCGGCTTTCACCGCGAAGGACACGACCTTGCCCGGCATCGGCGCGGTGAGCCGGCCGGCCTCGCCGTGCACCTCGCCCGCATGCGCCAGCAGGTCGACGACGGTGATGCGCGTGGCACCCTGCGGCGCGAAGATGTGGACCTCCTCGAGGCGGCGGTCGACGCGCAGTGGGTGGCGCTGGCCGAGGAACTGCAGCGTGATGTCGCCCGCGCCGGCTTCGAACCGCAGCGGGCCGGATTGCCCATCCACGGCCAGGTGCAGCGCGCCGTCGTGCAGGTAGGTCAGCGTGGCCTCGGCCGCATCGCCGTGGAAATCGAAGGCGAAGCGCCGAACGTTCAAGCCCGCATTGCGCCAGCCATCGCGGCGCGCCCAGGGGTCAGCCCATGTTGCGCCGTCGACGCCGGCGCGCTCGGCCAGCAGGGTCGACGCCACGGCCGCCGCCGCGGCGAGCGCCAGGCCGATCTTTTCCTGGCGGAACAACACCGCCTGCTCGCGCTGGATCAGCGCGGTGTCGAGATCGGCCTCGGCAAACGACCGGCTTTGCACCACATGGCGCAGGAACTGCACGTTGGTGGCCAGGCCGACGATCTGGACCTGCGCCAGGGCCGCGTCGAGCCGGGCCAGCGCCTCGGCCCGCGTGGCGCCGTGCACGATGAGCTTGGCCACCATGGAGTCGTAGAACGGCGAGATCGCATCCCCTTCACGCACGCCGTCGTCGATGCGCACCTGGCCACGTTCGAAGCTGGTGCAGGCCGGCTTGCGGTACACGGCCAGCGTGCCGGTGGCGGGCAGGAATTGGTTGTCGGGCGTCTCGGCGCAGATGCGGGCCTCGATGGCATGGCCGTGGATGCGCAACGCATCCTGGCGCAGCGGCAGCTTGTGGTTGGACGCGACCAGCAGTTGCCATTCGACGAGGTCGAGGCCGGTGATGGCTTCGGTGACGGGGTGCTCGACCTGCAACCGCGTGTTCATCTCCATGAAGAAGAACTTCATGCCATCGCCGGATTGTTCGACGATGAACTCCACCGTCCCCGCCCCCACATAGTTCACCGCCCTCGCGGCGGCCACGGCGGCGTTGCCCATCTGCTCGCGCATGGCCGGCGTGAGGCCGGGCGCGGGCGCTTCCTCCAGCACCTTCTGGTGGCGGCGCTGCACCGAACAATCGCGCTCGAACAGGTAGACGTAGTTGCCATGCATGTCGCCGAACACCTGGATTTCGATGTGGCGCGGGCGCTGCACGTATTTTTCGATCAGCACCGCATCGTCGCCGAAGCTGTTGATGGCTTCGCGCTGGCACGAGGCGAGCGCACCGGCGAAGTCCTCGGCCTTGTCGACCGCCCGCATGCCCTTGCCGCCGCCGCCCGCGCTGGCCTTGATCAACACCGGGTAGCCGATGCGGTCGGCCTCGCGGCGCAGCAGCGCCGGGTCCTGGTCGGCGCCGTGGTAACCGGGCACGAGCGGCACACCGGCCTTTTCCATGAGTTGCTTGGATTCGGCCTTCAGGCCCATGGCCTGGATCGCCGACGCGGGCGGGCCGATGAACACCAGCCCGGCGGCGGCGCAGGCGCGTGCGAAGTCTTCGTTCTCGCTGAGGAAACCGTAGCCCGGGTGGATGGCTTCGGCACCGGTTTCTCGCGCGGCCTCGAGGATGCGTTCCCAGCGCAGGTAGCTGTCCTTAGGTGCGCTGCCGCCGATGTGGACGGCTTCGTCGCAGGCAACGACGTGCTTGGCGTTGGCGTCGGCATCCGAATACACGGCAACCGTTTTGATGGCCATGCGCCTGGCGGTCGCCGCAACCCGGCAGGCGATCTCCCCCCTGTTCGCGATCAGGATTTTCTTAAACATTCAGCCCACCTTTTTCAGAACCCGAAAACCAACGCGACAGCCGCGCGAACGCGGCCTTCAAGAACTTGATCAGCACCCAGGTGACGATCCACATCAGCACCACCACGACCAGCAGCAGCCCGCCGAAGACGAGCGGATGCGTGGTGGCCAGCCATACCGCGGCCACCGGCATGGCGTCTTCCACCAGGCTGGCCAGCACGTTGGAGAACGGTTCGGGCGACGCGTTGATCGCCGCGCGCGTGGTGGTCTTGGCGGCCTGGCTGGTGGCTGCCAGGGTGCCGCCCATCAGGCCGGCCACGGCGGCCATGGTGGCGTTGTCGGCACCGAAAACGGCCGCGGCCAGCGCTGCGCCGGCGGGAATGCGCACCACGCTCTGCACGATGTCCCACAAGGAATCCACGCCCGGAATCTTGTCGGCGAAGAATTCGAGGAACAACATGCTGCCGCTGGCGGCCAGCATCGCGGGATGCTGCAGCAACTGCAGCCCCGCCGGCAGCGGAATCCAGCCGGCCAGCCCCGCCAGGCCGGTGATGAACACCACCGCATACAGCCGGAAACCGCTGGCCCAGCCGAGCGCGGCGGCCAGGGCCAGCAGGCTGGCCAGGTCCATGCGCTGCGCCACGTGCGCCACGCCCGCGCCGACCTCGCCCGCCATGTCACCCGCTACACGGGCCGCGCCGGGGCCGAAGTGCAGACCCAGCGTGTGCAGCCACTGCACGAAGTTTTGCCACAGTGCTTCCATGGGCAGCCCTCAGCCCGCCAGCCAGGCCGGCTTGCGTTTCTGCAGAAAGGCCGTCATCCCTTCGCGGCCCTCGGCGCTGGCGCGGATGTCGGCGATGCCTTGCACCGTGCGCGCGATCAGCGCCGCGTCGATGTCGCGCCCCGCCACGTCCTGCACCAGGCGTTTGCTGGCACGCACCGCCGATGGGCCGGCGTTGACGAGTGCGCCGGTGAGTTCGGCCACCTTGGCGTCGAGTGCATCGGCGGCCACGACCTCGTGCACGAAACCGATGCGCAGCGCCTCGGCCGCGCCGAAACGCTCCGCCGTGAGCGCATAACGATGCGCCGCGCGGGCCCCCATGGCACGCACGACGTACGGGCCGATGGTGGCCGGGATCAGGCCCAGCCGCACCTCGCTGAGGCAGTAGCTGGCGGTGTCCACGCTCACCGCCATGTCGCAGGCGGCCACCAGGCCCATGCCGCCGGCGAACACGTCGCCCTGCACGCGCGCGATGGTCGGCTTGGGGCAGGTGTAGAGCCGGCGCAGCATCTCGGCCAGCTTGGCCGCGTCGGCCAGGTTTTCCTCGACACCGTATTCCGCCATGCGGCGCATCCAGTTGAGATCGGCACCCGCACAGAAGCCCGGGCCCTCGGCGGCGAGCACGATGGCACGCACGTCGTCGTTTGCGCCCAGCGTGGCGAAGGCTTCGGCCAGGCCGGCGATGACCTCGTCGTTGAAGGCGTTGCGCACCTCGGGGCGGTTCAGCCGCACCACGGCCACATGTGCCGCGATCTTTGTTTCCACCTCACTCATGGCTGTCTCCTCATGGTTGTTGCCAGACGACGTGATCGTCCACGGCATAGACGGTGCAAGTTTCCTTGTGGCGCTGCTTGCACAGCTCGAGCGCTCTTTTCGGCGGGTCGTCGCCGCCCCAGGTGTAGGCCTGCTGGCCGATCCTGGTGGCGATGACGAAGGCGCGCGGCGGGCGTTTGGCCAGGAATATCCGGTAGGACGCCTCGGAGCCCGGATTGGCGCGCTTCAAGGCATCGAGATCATCGACCTTCGCGTAGCCGGAGGGCGGCGGCGCGTCCGGCGACAGGCCGTACCGCGGCGCCACCACGTCGGTGGGCAGGCCGACGCTGCGCATCTTGGCCAACACCTTGTCGAGCCAGATGTCCAGCCCATCGGCGCTGCCGAACATCGCGTGCGCATCGACGCCGAACGGCCCATAGGCGACCATTTCTCCGTTGCCGCCCGCGGCCATGAAAGCCTCGAACGCCGGTTTGATGACGTTCGGTGGGAAGTAGCTGTCGTTTGCGCCATAAAACCAAATCGACGGTACATGGCTCTTCTGGCCATAACTTCCCATCGCATCGCGCAAGGCCAATTCCCACTGGCAACCGACGAGGTAACGCAACCCGCCGGCGAAGTTCACGAACAGCTTGAAGCCGGGGTGCGGCTCCTGCGAATAGGCCATGGTGGTGAGTCCGCCATGCGACTGGCCCATCATCATCATGCGGCTGGTGTCGACCCAGGATTGCGTGCCCAGCCAGCGCACCACCGTCTTCACGTCTTCGGCCTGAGCCTCACCGTTGCCTTCGATGTTGCAACCCTCACCCACAGCAGCACCGCCCGAGCCCGCGAAGCCTTGCCGCATGGGCGCAACCACCGCGTAACCGCGCTTGAGGAATTCGCGCGTGGCGGCCACGGCGCGGTTACGTCCCTGCAGGTGCGCATTGCCGCCGTCCTTGCCATGGTTCAACACCACGACCGGAAACGGCCCTGCCCCTTCAGGCTGGAACACCGTGATCTGCAGGTTCACCGGGAAGAGCTTGTCGTTCTTGGTGAACTCGATACGCTCGCCGAGCGCCGGATTCGGCGGCACTTCATCCGCGCGTGCCAGCGTGCAAAGCGCCAGGCCAAGAAGAAGAACAGCGGCGCTGGATCGGGCAACGCAAACCATGGCCTTCACATCCGGAACAGACCGAACTTCACATCCGGGATCGGCATGTTCAGCGCCGCGCTCAGGCCGAGCGCCAGAACGCGGCGCGTGTCGGCCGGGTCGATCACGCCGTCGTCCCATAGCCGCGCGGTGGCGTAGTACGGATGGCCCTGCACCTCGTACTGGTTGCGGATCGGCGCCTTGAAGCTTTCTTCCTCCTCGGCGCTCCAGGTGCCCCCCTTGGCCTCGATGCCGTCGCGCCGCACCGTGGCCAGCACGCCGGCGGCCTGCTCGCCGCCCATCACCGAGATGCGCGCGTTCGGCCACATCCACAGGAAGCGTGGCGAATAGGCGCGGCCGCACATGCCGTAGTTGCCCGCACCGAAGCTGCCGCCGATGATGACGGTGAACTTGGGCACGTTGGCCGTGGCCACGGCGGTGACCATCTTGGCGCCATTCCTGGCGATGCCTTCGTTCTCGTACCGGCGCCCGACCATGAAGCCGGTGATGTTCTGCAGGAAGACGAGCGGCACCTTGCGCTGGCAGCACAGTTCGATGAAGTGCGTGGCCTTGAGCGCGGATTCGCTGAACAGGATGCCGTTGTTGGCGATGATGCCCACCGACATGCCCTCGATGCGCGCGAAGCCGCAGACCACGGTGGTGCCGTAGCGCGCCTTGAATTCGTCGAACGCGCTGCCGTCGACGATACGGGCGATGATCTCGCGCACGTCGAAGGGTTTGCGCGTGTCCACCGGAATCACGCCATACAGCTCTTCTGCTGCGAAATGAGGAGCATCAGGCGCAGATTCCACCTGCGTCGCAGGCTTTTTTCTATTCAGATTACGGACCGAGGCGCGGGCCAGCGCCAGCGCATGCATGTCGTTTTGCGCGAGGTGGTCGGCCACGCCCGAGAGCCGCGTGTGCACGTCGCCGCCGCCCAGGTCTTCGGCGCTCACCACTTCACCGGTGGCGGCCTTCACCAGCGGCGGGCCGGCCAGGAATATGGTGCCCTGGTTCTTCACGATGATGGATTCGTCGCTCATCGCCGGCACGTAGGCGCCGCCGGCCGTGCACGAGCCCATCACCACCGCGATCTGGGCGATGCCCTGCGCGCTCATGTTGGCCTGGTTGTAGAAGATGCGGCCGAAGTGGTCGCGGTCGGGGAAGACCTCGTCCTGGTTCGGCAGGTTGGCCCCGCCCGAATCCACCAGGTAGATGCACGGCAGCCCGTTCTGCTGCGCCACCTCCTGCGCACGCAGGTGCTTCTTGACCGTCAACGGGTAGTAGGTACCGCCCTTCACCGTGGCGTCGTTGCAGACGATCATGCAGTCCACGCCGCTCACGCGGCCGATGCCGGTGATCAGGCCGGCGCAGGGCGCGCTGTCCGAGCCGTCGCGGTCGGGGTACATGCCGAGCGCGGCCAAAGGCGACAGTTCCAGGAAGGGCGTGCCCGGGTCGAGCAGCATCTGCACGCGCTCGCGCGGCAAGAGCTTGCCGCGTGCCGTGTGCTTGGCACGCGCCGCCTCGCCGCCACCGGCCGCGGCCTGGGCCAGCTTCGTGCGCAGGTCGTCCACCAGTGCGCGCATGGCCGCGGCGTTGGCCTGGAAATCGGCGGAGCGGGCGTTGAGTTGTGTCTCCAGGATCGGCATGCGGCTTTCCTTGTTCTCTTTTCGAACTTTGCGTTCTGGACGTCGGCAATTGACGTTTACGTAAACGTCAATTCTAGGGGAAAAATTACACGGTCTTTACCGCACCGGTTCCGACCGGAACCAAAGCGCAGATATAAAGAAAACAGCAAGCGTACTCCTCGCCGCCGGATCCCCGCATCCGCACAACCCCATGCCAGCGCCGCCTCCCGTCACCTGATGTCCTCCGTCGAACTGGTCCTGCTGCTGCTCCTGCTCGGCGCCTTCACCGGCCTGGCCGGGCGCTACATCCCGGCCGTGCCGCTGCCGCTGCTGCAGATCGCGCTGGGCGCGGCGATCTCGCTGCCGCAGGACGGCCTGCACGTGGCACTGGACCCGGAGATGTTCCTGCTGCTGTTCGTGCCGCCGCTGCTGTTCGCCGACGGCTGGCGCATGCCCAAGCGCGAGTTCTACGCGCTGCGCCGGCCCATCGTCACGCTGGCCTTCGGGCTGGTCTTCGCCACCGTGCTCGGCCTGGGCTACTTCGTGCACTGGATGATCCCGTCGATGCCGCTGACCGTGGCCTTCGCGCTGGCCGCGGTGCTGTCGCCGACCGATGCGGTGTCGGTGGCAGCCATCGGCCGGCGCGTCGGCCTGCCGGGGCCGCTGATGCACATCCTGGAGGGCGAGTCGCTGCTCAACGACGCCTCGGGTCTGGTGGCGCTGAAGTTCGCCGTGGCGGCCACGCTCACCGGCGTGTTCTCGTGGCGCGCGGCAGGGGCCGATTTCCTGTGGCTGGTGGGCGGTGGCCTGGGGGTGGGCATGGTCACGGCCTGGCTGTTCAGCCGGCTGCGCGACGCGGTCACCTCCAAGCTGCACGAGGACGCCAACATCCACACCGTGGTGCTGCTGTTGCTGCTGCCGTTCGCGGCCTACCTGGTGGCCGAACACCTGGGTGTCTCGGGCATCCTGGCGGCCGTCAGCGCCGGCATGACCCTGAATTTCGCCGACCTCGAACGCAGCGAACACGTGGCCGAGCGCATGCAGGCGCAAAGCGCCTGGACCATGATCGAGTCCACCTTCAACGCCACCATCTTCCTGCTGCTCGGCCTGCAGCTGCCGGCCATCATCGGCAGCGGCCTGAGCTACGGCGAGGGCTTCGCCTGGACACTGGCGGGCTACGTGCTGGCGATCTCCCTCGTGCTGCTGGGCCTGCGCTGGCTCTGGATGGCGCTGGCCGTGCGCCGCGCGATCCATGTGGCGGTGCGCAAGGGCCGTCCGGTCGATGTGCCCTCGCGCCGCATCGTCGCCGCGGCCGCGCTCGCGGGCATCCGCGGCGCGATCACGCTGGCGGGGGCGCTGTCGGTGCCGCTCACGCTCACCGACGGCAGCCCGTTCCCGGCGCGCGGCCTGCTGATCTTCCTGGCCACGGGGGTGATCCTGTTCACGCTGCTGGCGGCGAGCATCGGCCTGCCGCTGCTGATGCGCCAGCTGCCCGCCGAGCGCGAGAACCCGCACCGGCGCGAGGAACGCGAAGCCCGCGTGCTGGCCGCGCAGGCGGCGGTGGACAGCCTGGACGCGCTGCCACCGCTGGCCGCGGCACACCGTGACGTGGAACGGGCCGAAGTCG
The DNA here is from genome assembly GCF_001955695.1 of Rhodoferax koreense. NCBI lineage: Bacteria > Pseudomonadati > Pseudomonadota > Betaproteobacteria > Burkholderiales > Comamonadaceae > Rhodoferax > Rhodoferax koreensis. Next base: position 5,171,603 of record NZ_CP019236.1, read on the forward strand.
CCGCGCGCGTGGCCGGCGACTACCAGCGCCGCATCCTGGGGCAGGCGCTCGACCGGCCCGACGCGGCCGGCGGCGCCGATCCGGCCACGGCCCGCCGGCTGCACGCGCTGGAGATGGAATTGCGCCTGTCGTGCCTGCGGGCCGAGCGCCAGGCGCTCTACACGCTGCGGCGCAGCCACCGCATCAACGACGACACGTTGCGCGAACTGGTGCACGAGATCGACCTCGCCGAAGTGGTGGTGCGCAAACGCCGCAGGGCCGAGGCCGCGGGCAAGTCAACGGCCGGCGAAACGACCGGAGAACCGGGCGGGCATTGAGCCGGTAATAAAACCATTTGCGCCGGTGCCGGTTGGTTTTAGGATGGCTCGCGCGTTGCGGCACGGCCCGCTCCCAAGGGTTTCCGCCCCACGCCGCCATCCGAGTTTTCCGTCCTTCCAGGAGCACTTCGCCATGCCCACCTGCCCGACATTTCCCGACAAACCCCTCATGGCTCACCGGCAGATCCGGCCCGTCCGCCGCTGGCCGTCCACGCGCTGGCTGGCCTCAGGCCTGGCCGCGGTGCTGGTCGGATGCGGCGGCGGGGGTGGCGGCAACGCGGACACCACGCCAGGCGGCACGGGCGGAACCGGTGGAACTGGCGCCAGCGGCGCGGCCGGCACCACGCTGACGGTCGACGCCAGCCCGCTGCGCGCCACGCTGGCCGCCGACACGGCGCGCAGCGTCACCCAGACCGTGTCCCCCACGGGTGGCACCGTCACGGCCACCGGTGCCGACGGCACGGTCTTCACGCTGACCGTGCCCGCCGACGCCATGGTGCAGGCCATTGACATCACGATGACACCGCTTTCTTCGGTGAGCGTGCCCGGCCTGGCCACCGGCGCGGGTTATGGCGTCCAGCTCGGGCCCGAAGGCGCGAGCTTCCTTGATTTCGTGACCTTGACCATCACCCCGCCGGCCGGCGCCAGCGCGCCGATCGAGCGGCAGATCCCGATCGGCTGGAGCGGCGCCGACAACACCGTCTCGCTGGCCGCGCTCGACCCGGCCGCGCGCGAGGTCAAACTCAAGCTGATGCATTTCAGCGGCTACGCGCTGCTGCTGGCCACCACCGGCACCAACGCGACGCTGGAGCCTGTGCGCCACCGCTTCGGCGGCGATGCGGAAGCGCGGCTGCAAAGCCTGGCGGCGGAACGGCTGGCGCAGGAGCGCCAACGCCAGCTGCTCGGCCAGGCGCCGGCCGAACTGCTGCTGGACGACATCTTCAAGGCCTACGACGAGCAGGTCGTCAAGCCACGCGTGGCCGCCGCGGGCAGCAGCTGCGCCGCGGGCCGGCTGGCGATCCAGACCGTGCTGGGCACGGCGCGCCAGCGCCAGTTGCTGGGCTATGCGGACGACGGCAGTGCGCAGGACGCCCTGGGCGGTTCGCTGATGAGCGTGGCCACCGCCGCCTGCACCCGCGAGGAATATGCGCTGTGCCGCGACGAGCACATCATCACCCGCATGCTGCCCTACTACCTCGGCCTGTCGCGGCAGGCGCAATTGCTGGGCCTGTCCGACGGCAAGGGTGTCGAGCCCACTTGGCTGCAGGACGCCGAGGCGGCCACGGCCAAATGCCTGAATTTCGAGTTGCAGATCGACTCGGACCTGCGCTTCTCCGGCGGTACCGACCAGTACGCGCGCAACGTCAACGAAACCGTGAGCGCCCGCCTGCCGATGCCGTTCAACCTCGGCGTCAGCGTGTTCGCCAGCGGCGGTCTGTTCGTGTCGGGCACCGTGGCCGAAGTCCCGCTGGTCTCGAGCAACTACACCGTCTACTACCCGAACACCTGCGCCTCCGTCAGCGGTGTGCAAGGTGTGAATGCCGGCATCCTCGGCAACCTCGGGTTCACCGCGCAATCCGGCGGCGTGGCGCAACGCGCGCTGGTGCAGGACTTCGTCTTCTCACCGGCCGTGGTGCCGCACGGCTTCGGCTCGGGCTACAGCCGGACGCTGCGCACCCCCAGAAGTAGCGGCGGTTGCGAAAACGACCCATCGACCTCGCCCCAGTACGACAACTGGGTGATCAACGGCTACCCGACCTGGCTCGAAAGCCTGGCCGATCCGAACTTCGGCCTGGCCATCCGCAACTGGACCATCGTCGGCGGCGACGTCATGGCGACCAAGGAATTCACCACCAGCACATCGGAAAACGGCGACAGCGCCACGGTGACCACCCGGCTGGTGCTGTTCCACAAGCCGGCGCCCTGACCGGCGTCTAGACGCCGTTCACCAGCGCGGGGAGTTCGCCCATGCGCCCGAAAATGGCCACCGCCCCCGCGGCCAGCAGCGGATGCGGGTCATCGTGCTCCGGCGTGCCGGGCACATAGCCGAACACGGTGGCCCCGGCAGCGACGCCGGCCATCACGCCGGTGACCGTGTCCTCCACCACCGCGCAGCGCGCAGCGTCCACGCCGAGTGCGGCGGCCGCGGCGAGGTAGACATCGGGCGCGGGTTTGGAGCGCGGCATCTCGTGGCCGCTGAAAACCCGCCCCTCGAAATAGCGCATCAGCCCGACCTTGGCCAGCTGCAACTCCACCTTGAAGCGGTCCGCGCCCGACGCACACGCGATGCGCCCGGCGTGGTAGGCGTGGATGGCCTCGACCGCGCCGTGGATCTGGGGCACGGCCAGGAGCCGCTCCTCGAGGCCCTGGTTGCGCCTGGCGCGGAACTCGGACATCCAGGCCTCGGTGACCGGCTTGCCGGTGTTGGCCTCGATGGCCGCCACCTCGTCCTTCACCGCCTTGCCGACGAAGATGTGCATGCATTCGGCCGGCGTGAGCACCCAGCCTTGTTCCTCGAGCATGTCGCGCAACACCCCGTTGGTGATCGGCTCGGAATCGACCAGCACGCCATCACAATCGAACAACACCGCTTCGAATTTCATCCCGTCCCTTTCAGAAGCGGAGGATGGTAACAAGCGATCCGCGCGCGTGCTTCTGCAGGGCGGCCTTCCACGCCCGAACGGCGCCGCCTTGTTATGCTCCCCCCCATGGCCCACCTGCTGATCGTAGAAGATGACGAATTGCTGCGCGACGCGCTGGCGGCGCAGTTGGCGCAGGCCGGCCACAGCGTGGACACGGCGGCCAACGGGGCCATCGCGCAGGCCCAGCTCGAAGCCGCGCGCTTCGACGGCGTGATCCTCGACCTCGGCCTGCCGGTGGTCGACGGCATGGCGGTGCTGCGCTGGATCCGCCGGCGGCTGCTGGCCCTGCCGGTGCTGATCCTCACCGCGCGCGACGGCGTGGAAGACCGCGTGCAAGGGCTGAACGCCGGCGCCGACGACTACCTCACCAAGCCTTTCAGCATGGCCGAGCTCGAAGCGCGCCTGCAGGCGCTGCTGCGCCGTTCGCGGCTGCCGGCCTTCGGTGGCTCGCTCGAGGTGGCCGAACCCGGCGGCCGGCACCTGCGCGTGGACCCGGTGCAGCCGCTGGCCTGGCTCGGCGACGAGCCGCTGGACCTGACGCATCGCGAATGGACCCTGCTGGCGCTGCTGGTGGCCAATACCGGCCAGGTGGTGAGCCGCGAGGATGTGATCACGGCCTGGCAGGCCGAGCCCGCCGACAACGCCGCGGGCACCGCCAGCGCGGTCAATGCGGGCCTGGCCTCCAACGCGCTGGAGGTCTACGTGCACCGGCTGCGCCGCAAGCTCGGCGAGTCGGGCCTGTCCATCCGCAACGTGCGCGGCCTGGGTTATCTGCTGGAACCTTCGGGGCCATGACCACCCCGCCCGCCGCGGGCCGGGCGCCCGGCCTGTCGCTGAAGCGGCTGTTGTTGCTGTGGCTGCTGCTGCCGCAGGTATTGCTGTGGCTGGTGGGAGGCGCGCTGGCCTACCGCATCGCGCTGAGTTATGCCGAAAACACCATCGACCAGTCGCTGACGCAGACGGTGCTTTCGCTGTCGCGGCAGGTCAAGCCGATGGGCTCTGGCCTGCTGGTGGACTTCCCGCGCGCGGCGCAGGACATCCTGGAGCAGGACCCGAGCGACCGCGTGCGCTACATGGTGTCGTCGCCGCCGGGGCAGTTCGTGCTCGGCAACCGCAGCATGCCGCCGCCGCCGTGGACCGACCCGCCGCCCGCCGGCGAGACGCGCGTCTACAGCGCCGAACTCGACGGCCAGCCGGTGCGCGTGGCGCTGCTCGAGGTGAACTACGGCGAGGCCGGTGCACCGCAGCGCCTGCGCGTGCAGATTGCCAAGAGCATGACGGTGCAGCACCGCATCGCGCGGGAACTGGTGGCCGACATGCTGCTGCCGCTGCTGCTCACCGGCAGCTTGCTCGGCGTGCTGATCACCGCCGGCATCACGCGGGGCCTCAGGCCACTGAAGAAACTCGAGGCCTCGCTGGGCGACCGCACCGGCCGCACGCTGAGTGCACTCGCGCCGATCGAGCTCACCGAGGCGCCGCTCGAGGTGCATTCGCTGGCCGGCGCGGTGAACCAGTTGCTGGCCGCGGTACAGCGCAGCGTGCGCCAGGAAAAACGCTTCCTCAGCGACGCGGCGCACCAGTTGCGCACGCCGCTGGCCGGGCTCATCGGCCAGACCGAGCTGGCGCTGCGCGAGACCGACCCGGCCGCGCTGCGGGAGCGGCTGCAGAAGGTGCATGCCGGTGCCTTGCGCAGCGCGCACCTGGTGCACCAGATGCTGTCGCTCGCACGCACCGAGGCCGACATCAGCTTCGCCCCGTTCGACGCCGCGGCGCTGGTGCGCGAGGTGGCGCGCGAGAGCACGCCGCGTGCCATCGCGCAAGGCATCGATCTCGGTTTCGAGGGCGCCGAGACGCTGCCGCTGCTCGGTGAAAAACTGCTGCTGCGCGAAGCCCTGATCAACCTCATCGACAACGCGCTGCACTACGCGGGACGCGGCGCGACGGTGACATTGCGCGCCGATGCCAGCCGCACCGAGCCGGGCCTGGCCGTGATCGAGGTGGAGGACAACGGCCCTGGCCTGGCCGCCGATGAACTCGCCCATGTGTTCGAACGCTTCTGGCGCGCCAGCGAGGTGCCGGGCGGCTGCGGCCTGGGCCTGGCCATCGTCGAAGGCATCGTGCAGCGGCACGGCGGCACCGTGGCCGTGGCACCGGTGGTGCCGCATGGCCTGCTGGTGCGCATCCAGCTGCCGGCGGCCACCGGGCCGGCAGACTTCGGCCAAAGGCTTTCCGGCGACCTGGCTTCGATGTAAATTGACACCGGGGACAGGGCTGGGCGGCAAGCGGGACGAACGGAGAACGGCGTTGAATCCATTCAGGCGGTTTCTTGTGCTCCTCATCGGGGTGGCGCTGTCGGCCGGCGGTGACGGCGCGGCCGCATCCCAGGCCGCGCGATCCGGAACCTTGCCCACCACCACGATCATCCATCCGCGGCCCGAATCCGGCTCGGATGTGCGCTACGGCTACTACTGGCGGCTGCTGGAAGCCGCGCTGCAGGCCACCGAGGCCGAGTACGGCCCGTTCCGCCTGGAACAGGCGCCGGCGGTCATGAACCACCAGCGCTCGATGGAGGCCCTGGTCGGCGGCCAGATCCAGGTGTATCTGCGGGTGCTGCTGCCGCCGGACTATGCGGACCGGCTCGCGCTGGTGCCGGTGCCGCTGGACAAGGGCTTGTCCGGCTACCGGGTGCTGCTGATCCACAAGGACACGCAGGCCCGGCTCGCTGGCGTGCGCACGCTGGCCGACCTGCGCGCCTTCACGGTGGGACAGGGCCTGGGCTGGGCCGACATCGACATCCTGGCGAATGCCCAGCTCCGCGTGGTGTCGGGCCGCAACTACGAAGGCCTGTTCGACATGCTGGCCGGCAAGCGCTTCGACATCTTTCCACGCGGCATCAACGAGGTCGTGGCCGAATACCAGCGCCACCGCACGGCCGAACCCGCGCTGGCCATCGACCGCAGCCTGCTGCTGGCCTATCCGCTGGCGCGCTACTTCCTGGTCAGCCAAAGCCCGGAGGGCCAAAGGCTCAGGCGACGGCTGGAACTGGGTCTGGAGCGCCTGCGGGCCGACGGCCGCATGGAGAAGATGTACACCGCGTTCAAGAAGGACATCCTGCACGGCCTCGACCTGCGCGGCCGCAGACTGATCCGCATCGCCAATCCGGCTTACGAGCAGCCCATGTACCGGCTGCACGAAGCCGGCTACTGGGACACGCTGGAAGCCGAGACCGGCCGTTGAAAAGGCTTTTGAGGCTTTCGACTCAGAGCCGGGCGCCGCTCTGTGCGTCGAACCAGCTCACGTTCTCGGCCTGCACCGCCAGCCCCACGTGGTCGCCGGGCCGCACGCGCGTCTCGGGTGAGGTCCGCACGGTGACGTTGCCCGCACCGGTCTGCACCACTACGAAGGTGTCGGCGCCGGTCGGCTCCACCAGGCTGACCTGGCCGCGCCAGCCGGTGTTGTCGCCGAACGTGATGTGTTCGGGCCGCAGGCCCATCAGCGTGCCCTCCGCCGGCGACGGGCATGCCAGAGCCAGGCTGCCGCCTTCGATATCAAATTGGCCTCTGGCGCTTTCCCTGCCTGCGTGGCCCGCTATCAAGTTCATGGTTGGTGAACCGATGAAGGTCGCCACGTAGGTATTGGCCGGGCGGCGGTAGATGTCGTCCGGCGTGCCCAGCTGCTGCAGCACGCCGCCCTTCATCACCGCGATGCGGCTGCCGAGCGTCATGGCCTCGATCTGGTCGTGCGTGACGTAGACGCTGGTGATGCCGCTGGCCTGGTGCAGGCGCTTGATCTCGGCGCGCATCTCCACGCGCAGCTTGGCGTCCAGGTTACTCAGCGGCTCGTCGAACAGGAAGAGTTGCGGCTGGCGCGCCAGCGCCCGGCCCATGGCGACGCGCTGGCGCTGCCCGCCCGAGAGCTGCGAGGGCCGGCGATCGAGCAGGTGTTCGATCTGCAGCATGGCTGCGACCTCGGCGATGCGCTTGGTGCGCTCGGCCTTGGGCACCTTGCGCATCTCGAGCGCGAAGCCGATGTTGTCGGCCACGCTCATCGTGGGGTACAGCGCGTAGCTCTGGAACACCATGGCGATGTCGCGCGCGGCCGGCGGCACGCCCACCACGTCGCGCTCGCCGATGCGGATCGCGCCTTCGGTGGGCTCGTCCAGGCCGGCAATGATGTTGAGCAAGGTCGACTTGCCGCAGCCCGAGGGGCCGACGAGGATCAGGAATTCGCCGGGCGCGACGTCGATGTCGATGCGCTTCAGCACTTCGACGGCCTTGTCGCCGTTGCCGAAGGTCTTGCGGATGCCGGAAATTTGCAGTGCGGATGCCATGTTCTCTTACCCTTTCACAGCACCAGCTGTAAGTCCCTTGACGAAATATTGCCCGGCCAGCACGTAGATCAGCATCGTCGGCAGGCCGGCGATCAGCGCCGCGGCCATGTCGACGTTGTAGCTCTTCACGCTGCTGCTGGTGTTGACCATGTTGTTCAAGCCCACGGTGACGGGTTTGCTGTCGGCGCCGCTGAAGGCTACGCCGAACAGGAAGTCGTTCCAGATGTTGGTGAACTGCCAAATCAGCGTGACCATCACGATGGGCGTGGACAGCGGCACGATGATGCGGAAGAAGATGCGCCAGAAGCCTGCGCCGTCGATGCGCGCGGCGTTCACCAGTTCCTTGGGCACGGCGGCGTAGTAGTTGCGGAAGAACAGGGTGGTGCCCGCCAGCCCGGCCAGGCAGTGCACGAAGATCAGGCCGCCGATCGAGCTCGAGATACCGAGCCAGCCGAGCACCTGGCTCATCGGCAGCAGCACCACCTGGAACGGCATGAACACGCCGAACAGCATGAAACCGAACAGCACGTCGCTGCCCTTGAACTTCCACAGGCTCAGCACATAACCGTTCACCGCGCCCCAGAGCGTGGAAATGAGCACGGCCGGAAACACCATCACCACCGAGTTCATGAAGAACGGCTGCAGGCCGCGGCAGTCGGTGCCGGTGCAGGCGCTGCCCCAGGCGGCCCGCCAGGCGTCGAAATTGAGCGCGGAAGGCAGACTCAGCAGGTTGCCGCTGCGGATCTCCTCGGCATCCTTGAACGCGGTGACCAGCATCACGTACAGCGGCGCGAGGAAGAACAGCGCCGCGAGCAGCAGCACCGCATACAGCAGGCCGCGCAGAAGGGATTTAGCGGTCATGGGGTTTGCTCCGCAGCTCGCTGTAGAGGTAGGGCACGACGATGGCGGCCACGGTCGCCAGCATCATCGTGGCGCTGGCCGCGCCCAGGCCGATCTGGCCGCGCGTGAAGCTCATCACGTACATGAAGGTGGCCGGCACATCGGTGGCGAAGCCGGGGCCGCCGCCGGTGAGTGCCATGATCAGGTCGAAGCTCTTGATCGACAGGTGCGACAGCACCATGATGGTGGAGAACACCACCGGCCTGAGGATCGGCAGGATGATGCGCCAGTAGATGCGCGGCAGGCTGGCGCCGTCGATCTGCGCGGCCTTGATGATGCTGTCGTCGATGCCGCGCAGGCCCGCCAAAAACAACGCCATGGCGAAGCCGGCCGACTGCCAGATGCCGGCGATGACCACGCAGTAGATGGCCGTTTCGCCCTGCACCAGCCAGTCGAAGCTGAAGCTGGCCCAGCCGAGGTCGTGCATCAGCTTCTCCAGGCCCAGGCTGGGGTTCAGCATCCACTTCCAGGCTGTGCCGGTGACGATGAAGGACAGCGCCATTGGGTAGAGATAGATGGTGCGCAGCCAGCCTTCGGCGCGGATCTTCTGGTCGAGCAGGATGGCCAGCGCCATGCCGATCAGCATCGCGCCGCCGACGTACAGCACGCTGAAGATACCGAGGTTCTTCAAGGCCAGCCACCAGCGGTCCATCTCCCAGAGCTTCACGTACTGCTCCAGGCCGACGAACTCGTCGTAGTTGGGCAACATGCGCGAAGCCGTGACCGACAACACGCCGTTCCAGACCATCAGCCCGTAGATGAACGCAAAGCCGAGCACGAAGCCCGGGGCGATCACCAGCTTGGGCAAGGTGTTTTCAAAACTTGATTTCATGCGGAGCGACTTTCAAGGCCGTCACCGGCCCAGTCTTGCCCCCTCTCCCGCGCGCGGGAGAGGGTCGGGGTGAGGACCGGTGTTACTTCGTGGCTGCTGCCGATGAAATTTTCTTCATCGCATCCGCCACCGTGATCTTGTCGTCGTTCCAGAACTGGCTCACCACGTCCTTGATCGCGCCTTCGGCGGCCGGGCTCACGGCCATGCTGTGGGCGATGGAAGGCACCAGGCTGCCGGCCTTGGCGGTTTCGACGAAATCCTTGGCCGAGGTCTTGGCGCAATCGTCGAACTTGCTCATGTCCATGTTCAGCCGCACCGGGATCGAACCCTTGTTCAGGTTGAAGGTCTCCTGGAAGGCCGGGCTCATGATGGCCACGGCCAGGTCGTTCTGTGCCTTCTGCGCGTCGGCCGACTTCAGCTTGAACATGGCGAACGAGTCGATGTTGAAGGTGAAGGCGTTGGCCGTGCCAGGAGCGGCGGCGCACAGGAAGTCCTTGCCCGGCACCTTGCCCGCGGCCAGGAATTCACCCTTGGCCCAGTCGCCCATGAACTGGAAGCCAGCCTTGCCCTGCATCACCATGGCGGTGGTGAGGTTCCAGTCACGGCCGCTGGAGGCCGGGTCGGTGTAGCTCTTGATCTTGCGGAAGGTCTCCAGCGACTTCTTCATGGTGTCGCTGTTGATGGCCTTGGGGTCGAGCTTGACCAGCGCGTCGCTGTAGAACTTGGCGCCGCCCACGCCGAGCACGACCGACTCGAAGGTGGTGAAGTCCTGCCAGTTCTGACCGCCATGGGCCACGGCGATCAGGCCGGCGGCCTTGATCTTGTCGGCAGCGGCGAAGAATTCGTCGTAGGTCTTGGGCATGGCAGCGACGCCGGCCTTCTTCAGCACTTCGGGGTTGGCCCAGACCCAGTTCACGCGGTGCACGTTGACCGGCACGGCGACGTAGTTGCCCTTGTACTTCATGGCATCGGCCACGACCTTGGGCAGCAACGTGTCCCATTTCTCGGCGGTCGCCACCGCGTTCAGGTTGGCCAGCACGCCTTCGGCAGCCCATTCCTGGATCGCCGGGCCCTTGATCTGCGCAGCGGCCGGCGGATTACCCGACACCACCCGGCTCTTCAGCACGGTGGCCGCCGCATCACCGCCGCCACCGGCCACGGCGAAGTCCTTCCAGACATGGCCCTTGCCCTGCATGATCTTCTTGAGTTCGGCCGCCGATTTGGCTTCGCCGCCGGAAGTCCAGTAATGCAGCACCTCGACTTCGCCGGCATGCACGATGGCGGGAATGGTGCCGGCGGACGCGGCCAGCACCACGGCGGTGGCCAATTTGGAAAGCTTCAACATCATGTCTCCTGAACTGCCGGCGCGCGACTGGTCAGGGCGCTCGGCAAGGGGTTGCAATTTCGCGCGACGGGCATGTCGCGGCGAGGATTGTAATTTTTCATTAATTAATTAAATCCCCTATTGGGGATTTCCCGCGAAAAAAACAATCCGCAACCCTTGTTACGCTATTGAATCAGGAGCTGTCGTCGCCCGGCCGGCCTGCATAAAGCCTTGATCGGACCGTCTATCCACCGGCCAGTTGATCGCCGTCGACATAGAACCACCGCCCCTGCTCGCGCACGAAGCGGCTGCGTTCATGCAGGCGTGTGGCACGGCCGTCCGCGCCGCGCTGGCGCGCCACGAATTCGACCTCGGCATGGTCGGCATCGATCGGCCGGTGCGATTTCACCGTGAGGCCGAGCCACCTGGCGCCCGCATCGAAATCCAGCCTGGGCGGCCGCTGGTTCGCATGCCAGGTCGCCAGCAGGTAATCCGCACGCTCGCGCACAAAGGCGCTATAGCGCGAGCGCATCAGCGACTCGGCATCGGGCGCGGGCTGCGCCGCGAAATCGTCGATGTAGCGCGCGCAGCAGGCCGCATGGGCCAGCGGTCGGCGCCGGGCGTCGAGCCGGCCGCAGGGGCAAGGCGCAGTGGAAGATATGTCTGGCATGCGGTGGGGCATCACTACGGGAAGAGAAGCAGGGGATGGTAAGAGGAGTGGTACGAGGGGCATCTTATGATCGCCGCCATGCTTGCCAAGTTCATGAGTCTTTTCCTGCTGGGCCTGGTGCGCCTGCTCACCGGCGCCCAGGCGCGCTGGCACGGCTGCCCGCCCAAGGCGGAGCAGCGCATCTATTTCGCCAACCACCAGAGCCATGCCGACCTGGTGCTGATCTGGGCCGCGTTGCCGCAGGAGTTGCGCAGCATCACACGGCCGATCGCGGCCAAGGACTACTGGACCACCAGCCCGTTCCGCCTGTGGCTCACCACCAAGGTGTTCAATGCCGTCTACGTGGACCGCAACCGCAGCAAGGACGCCGCCGGGGTGGAGCAGGACCCGCTGGAACCCCTGGCGGACGCCTTGCAGAGCGGCGACTCGATCATCCTCTTCCCGGAAGGCACGCGCGGCCACACCGGCGAGCCGCAGCCCTTCAAGTCGGGCCTGTTCAGCCTGGCGCTGCGGTTCCCGCAGGTGGTGCTGATCCCGGCGTGGATCAACAACGTGCAGCGCGTGATGCCCAAGGGCGAGGTGATTCCGGTGCCGGTGCTGTGCTCCGTGACCTTCGGCGCGCCGATGCAGGTCGAACCCGGCGAGGAACGCCGCGCCTTCCTCGATCGCGCGCGCAGCGCCGTCGTCGCCTTGCGGGACGTCTAGATGAACAGATATCTCCGCAGCCTGACCGGCACCGAACAGGTCGCCGCCCTGTTCATCATCGTCTTCGGTGTCCTGGTGCTGGCCTCGGCGGCGCTGTTCATCGTCTCGCTGCGCGAACGCGCGGCCGACGCGCGCAGCGAGGCCCGCAAGCTCGAACTGCTCGACGATGCGCGCCTGCTGCGCACCACCTGGACCATGGCGGTGATCTTCTGGATCGGCTGGGCGCTCGGCGAACGCGCGGCCACCGTGCTGTTCGGGCTGGTGGCTTTCCTGGCGCTGCGCGAGTTCATCACGCTGTCGCCCACGCACCGCGGCGACCACCGCAGCCTGATCCTGGCCTTCTTCGTGGTGCTGCCGATCCAGTTCTGGCTCGTCGGCACCGAGCATTTCGATCTGTTCACGGTGTTCATCCCGGTCTACGTGTTCCTGGCGATTCCCGTGGTGAGCGCGCTGGCCGACGATCCGCACCGCTTCCTCGAACGCAATGCCAAGCTGCAATGGGGCATCATGGTGTGCGTCTACGGCATCAGCCATGTGCCGGCGCTGTTGCTGCTCGACTTCCCCGGCTACCGCGACAAGAGCGCCTTCCTCGTCTTCTTCCTGGTGTTCGTGGTGCAGACCTGCATGCTGGTGCAGCACCTGGCCTGGCGCAAGCTCAAGCGGCCGCCGCAGGCGCCGCACATCAGCCAGAGCTTCAACTGGCTGAGCTGGCTGATCGGCGTGGTGCTGGCGAGCCTGCTCGGCGGCCTGCTGTCGGCGATCACGCCTTTCAAGCCCGGCCAGGCGGTGGCGATGGCGCTGATCGCCTGCATCTCGGGCTCGCTCGGCCACCTGGTGATGAAGGCGCTCAAGCGCGACCGCGGCATCACCAACTGGGGTTTGCAGGGCCAGTCCGTCACCGGCGCCAGCGGCCTGCTCGACCGCGTCGACGCGCTGTGTTTCGCCGCGCCGATCTTCTTTCACTCGGTGCGGTGGTTCTTCCGCCTGTAGCCGCTCCCCACCCCCATCCCCATCCCATGCGACTCCTCGGCATCGACCCCGGCCTGCAGACCACCGGCTTCGGCGTGATCGACGTCGATGGCTCGGCACTGACCTACGTGGCCAGCGGCACCATCAAGACCACGCACCTCGATCTGGGTGAACTGCCGGCGCGGCTCAAGGTGCTGTTCGACGGCATCCGCGAAGTCACGGCGCGTTATGAACCCGACGCGGCTTCGGTCGAGATCATCTTCGTCAACGTCAATCCGCAGTCCACGCTGCTGCTCGGCCAGGCGCGCGGCGCGTGCATCACGGCGCTGGTGTCGAACAACCTGCCGGTCTCCGAATACACCGCGCTGCAGATGAAGAAGGCCATCGTCGGCCACGGCCGGGCCGACAAGTCGCAGGTGCAGGAGATGGTGAAGCGGCTGCTGAAGCTGCCGGTGCTGCCCGGCAAGGACGCGGCGGATGCCCTGGGCATGGCCATCACCCACGCCCATGTGGGCCATGCCATGGCCCGGCTTGCCGCAGCCACCCCGCTGGCGCGCAAGACCAGCGGCATGTACCGCGACGGGCGCACGCACTAGCGCTCGCGACTGCTCAGCCGGGAGACAACCGCAGCGGCGCAGCGTGGCCGAGGCCGGGGGCCTCCGCCACGCTGCGCGTACCTTGAGGATTCAGCTTGAACAGCCTCACGGCACGCGACAGTTGCACGGCCTGATCGGCCAATGAGGCCGATGCCGCGGCCGACTGCTCCACCAGCGCGGCGTTCTGCTGCGTCATCTGGTCGAGCTGCTGGATCGAACCGCTGATCTCGCCGATGCCCCGGCCCTGCTCGGCGGCGGAGGCGGCGAGCTCGCCCATGATGCCGGTCACCTGGCGCACGCTTTTCACGATTTCGTCCATGGTCTGGCCCGCATCGCCGACCAGCCGCGCGCCGCCCTGCACCCGCTCCACCGAGGCGCCGATCAGGTCGCGGATCTCCTTGGCCGCCTGGGCCGAGCGCTGGGCCAGGCCGCGCACCTCGCTGGCCACCACGGCGAAGCCGCGGCCCTGTTCGCCTGCACGGGCCGCTTCCACCGCCGCGTTGAGCGCCAGGATGTTGGTCTGGAAGGCGATGCCGTCGATCACACCGATGATGTCGGCGATCTTCCTGGAACTGGTGTTGATCTCGTCCATGGTGCGCACCACCTGCGAGACCACGTTGCCGCCGCGCTCGGCCACCTCGGCCGCCGTCGAGGCAAAAGTGTTCGCCTGGCGCGAGGCGCTGCCGCTCTTCTCGGCGCCGTCCATGAGTTCCGCCATCGACGACGCGGCCTGCTGCAGGTTGTTGGCCGTCTGTTCGGTGCGCTCGCTCAGGTCCTGGTTGCCGCTGGCGATCTCGCTGCTGGCCAGCGAGATGCTTTCCCCGGCGCTCTGCACTTCGCGCACCAGCCCGCGCAGCGACTCCTGCATGCGCGCCATGGCCTGCACGAGCTGGCCGACTTCGTCCTGGGCGCTGGTGTCCACGTCCACCGAGAGGTCGCCCTGGGCGATGCGGTCGGCCAGCGCGCTGGCCCGCGCCAGCGAACGCGAGATGGCGCGCACGCTGAACAGGGTCAGCGGGATCAGCACGGCCAGCGAAAGCGCCAGGATGGCCGCAAGCCAGCCGGCCAGCATCGCCGTGCGCTCCTCCAGGCCTTGCTGCGCCGCCTGCATCTGGCTGCGCGAAGCCGCCACCAGTTCGGAGAGCAGCTTGTCGGCGTTTTCCATGTGGGCTTTCACCCGGTCGGCGTAGGCGCCGGCCACCGCCCCGTCGATCTGCGCCCGCTCGATCTGCTCGAGCACCGGGGCGATGCCGTCCTCGTACTGCTTGAGCAGCGCGGTCACGCCATCGATGCCTTTCACGAAGCCTGCGTCCGACGCCTGCCGCTTGCGCAGGGTGGCCATGCCGGTGCGCAGCGCCGCCAGCGACTTGCCCCAGCTTTCGCGCAGGGCCGCCACCTCGACGGCGTTGTTGCCGCTGATGATGACGTCCTTCTCCAGGCGCCGCACCTGACCCAGCGTGGTGCGCAGATCACCCACATCGGTGAGTGCGGGCACTTTCTGGGTCAGCAGTTCCGTCATGGTGCCGCGCGTGCTGTCGAGCGCGACATAACCCATGGCGCCGATCAGCACCAGCGCCAGCAGAGAAAACACCATGCTGAAGTACAGCCGGGCCCGGATGGATAAACGGTTGAAGAGTGGCACTGATTTTTCCAGATGAAGTAACAATTTGAAGCCAAAGCAACTTTAATTCCCGACGCACTTGCTTTTCGGCACAAATCGCCACTTCCGTACTGAAATTTCCAAACTGCCCCAGGCTGCCCTGGCCAAGCCATCGCACAGCCGGCTGAACTCAGGCCAGTACCGAGGCCGGCATTCTCGATTCGGCATACACGCAGCCGAAGCGGTTGTGCAGGAAGGCGTCGAGGGTCATCTGCTCCTGGCCGACAAAACCGGCGGTCGGCAAAACCTCCTGCGCCACCAGATCGATCGCGCAGCAGATGCCGGCGGCGGTGGTGAGCTGGATCGCGCTCAGCGTCTGCCCGTCGAGCGGCTGGCCGACGATGCGCGCCGAATACGACTCCTGGATCAACCGCTGGCCACGGTAGCCCGAGGCGGTGGCGAAGACCACGATCACGTCCTGCTCGGTGGCCGGAATCGCGGCCTCGAAGATGTCCTTCAGCAGGTCGCGCCGGTCACGCAGGCGCAGGTCGTTGAGCAACAGCTTCATGATGGCGCAATGGCCCGGGTAACGCACCGACTTGTAGTCCACGTTGCGGGCGCGGCCGCGCAGGGTTTCGGTCAGCGTGCCGAGCCCACCCGAGGTGTTGAAGGCTTCGTATTCCACGCCGTCGAGCGCAAAGGTCTCGAGTCCTTCCAGCGCCGGGACCTGCACCGGCATGCCATCGACCAGCGCCTCGCAGGGGTTGCAGTACTCGTTGATCAGGCCTTCGGTGCTCCAGGTGAGGTTGTAGCGCAGCGTGTTCAGCGGATAGCGCGGCAACGCACCGACGCGCATGCGCAGGTCGAGCACGCGGTCGAAACGTCCCGCCAGGTCGTTGCCGACCACGCCGATGAAGCCCGGCGCCAGCCCGCATTGCGGCATCAGCACGCTGCGCGCACCCTTGGCCAGGCCGCGGATCGCTTGCGTGCTTTGCACATCCTCGGTGAGGTCGAAGTAGTGCACGCCTTCCGCCGCGCAGACGGCCGCCACGGCCACGGCGCGGTGGAACGGCAAGGCATTGAGCACCGCGAAACGGCCCGTCACGGCCTGGCGCAACGAAGCGTCGTCGTCGCCGTTCTCGATCAGCGCCACCTCGAAGCCGAGCGCCTGCAGGCGCCGCAGGCTGCCCGCGTCCTGGTCGGCGACACACACCTCGTAGGCGCCCGAACGCCGCAGCAACAGCGCAATCGCGAAACCGATCTTGCCCGCACCGAGGACGGTGACCGTGCGACGGAAAGTAGTGGAGGTGTTCATGGTCGGCCCTTGACGTGTTGCGATGGCCCATCGTAGGCAACAGGGGCGTCGATGCGTAGCGCACATAGCGTCAAAAAGTCGTATAGTTTTTGACAGAACGACTTAATTACTAATCAAAACGACTTCACGCCATGGCTACGCTGGACGATACCGACCGCCGCCTGCTCAGCCTGCTGCAGGCCAACGCGCGCGAGCCCGTGGCCGAGCTTGCACGCAAACTCAAGCTGGCGCGCACCACGGTGGTCACCCGCATCGCGCGGCTGGAACGGGAAGGTGTGGTGGCCGGTTACGGCGTGCGCCTGGGACAGCGGCTCGAAGGTTCGGCGGTACGCGCCTATTGCGGCCTGAGCATTCAGCCCAAGACCACCGCGGCCGTGCTGAGTGCGCTGATGCGCATGCCGGAGGTCGAGGAAGCCTCGGCGGTCAGCGGACCTTTCGACTACCTGGTGTTCCTGCGCTGCGAAACCCACGAGCAACTCGATGCGCTGCTCGACCGCATCGGCCTGATCGACGGTGTGAACCAGACGCAGACTTCGATCGTGCTGAGCCGCAAGATCGACCGGCGCGGCACGCTCGCGGCGCCCGGATGAAGCGTTACATGGGCTAGATCCGCTCGAGGATCAGCACGGTGAAGAAGCCGCCCGCCGCCAGCAGCGTCCACTTCAGCACCACCCAGCCATAACGCTTGAAGCGCGGCTGGCCCGTGCCGATGTAGAACGCGAAAGACACGGCCGCAGATAGCAGCAACAGCAGGATGGCCCAACGGAAAAGCAGCATCGGAAGACCTGCGCGGGCCTACCAGGCGCGGGCGAGTTGCGCGAAGCCGCGCGGCGCGCGTTTCTCGTCTTCGAAGGTGACGATCTCGTAGGCGTCGGGCTGCGCCAGCAGGGCGCGCAGCAGCTTGTTGTTCATCGCGTGGCCCGAGCGGAAGGCGCTGTAGGCGGCCAGCAGCGGCTTGCCGACGAGGTACAGGTCGCCCATGGCGTCGAGGATCTTGTGCTTGACGAATTCGTCGTCGTAGCGCAGGCCGTCGGCGTTCAGCACCTTGTAATCGTCCATCACGATGGCGTTGTCCAGGCCGCCGCCGAGCGCCAGGCCGTTGGCGCGCATCATCTCCACGTCCTTGGTGAAGCCGAAGGTGCGCGCCCGGGCGATGTCGCGCGAATACGAACCTTCGCCCATGTCGAACTCGACACGCTGGCCGGTGGAGTCCACGGCGGGATGGTCGAAGTCGATCTCGAAGCTGAGCTTGTAGCCGTGGTAGGGATCGAGCCGCGCCCACTTGACGTTGGCGCCCTCGCCTTCGCGCACCTCCACGGGTTGGACGATGCGCATGAAACGCTTGGGCGCGCGCTGCAACTCGATGCCCGCGCTCTGCAGCAGGAACACGAAGGAGGAAGCCGAGCCGTCGAGGATCGGCACTTCCTCGGCGCTGATGTCCACGTACAGGTTGTCGATGCCCAGGCCCGCGCAGGCCGACATCAGATGCTCGACCGTGTGCACCTTGGCGCTGCCGGTCGAGATGGTGGAGGCCATGCGCGTGTCCGTCACGGCCATGGCGGAGATCGGAATGTCCACCGGCTCCGGCAGGTCGACCCGGCGAAAGACGATGCCCGTGTCCGGTGCGGCCGGGCGCAGCGTCAACTCGACGCGCTGGCCGCTGTGCAGACCCACGCCGATGGCGCTGGTCAGGGACTTGAGGGTACGTTGCTGCAGCATCCCTTGATTTTACCGGCGCGCCTCATGCGGATGATCGGAATATCCCGATCACCCGCATAGGCAAGCTCAATCGGCTTGCTTGCGCAGGAAGGCTGGAATCTCGTAGTCGTCCATGCCGCCCGAAGACAGCGCGTCCACGCGTGCGCTGGCCTGCGTGCGGTTCGGCGTGCGCCACACGGCCGGGCCGCGCAGCGAGTCGTAGTCGGGTGTCGCGACGCCCGTCCCGCCCAGGCCGGTGGCCATGCCACCGCCGAGGTTCGGGATCTGGTAGCCGACGTTGTCGGTGCCGGTGCGTTGCACCACCTGCAGCGGAGGCGCCGTGCGGCGCGCGCCCTGGCGGCTCAGGCCGGTGGCGACCACGGTCACGCGGATCTGGTCACCCAGGCTGTCGTCGTAGGCCGTGCCGTAGATCACATGCGCGTCGGGCGAAGCGTAGGCGCGGATGGTGTTCATGGCCAGGCGCGATTCGTTCAGCTTCAGCGAACCCTTGGCGGCGGTGATCAGCACCAGCACGCCCTTGGCGCCCGACAGGTCGATGCCTTCGAGCAGCGGGCAGGCCACGGCCTGTTCGGCGGCGATGCGCGCGCGGTCCGGGCCTTCGGCCACGGCCGTGCCCATCATGGCCTTGCCGGGTTCACCCATCACGGTGCGCACGTCTTCGAAGTCGACGTTCACATGGCCGGGCACGTTGATGATTTCGGCAATGCCGCCCACGGCGTTCTTCAGCACGTCGTTGGCATAGGCGAAGGCCTGGTCCTGCGTGACGTCTTCGCCCAGCACTTCGAGCAGCTTCTCGTTGAGCACCACGATCAGCGAGTCGACGTTGGCTTCGAGCTCGGTCAGGCCGGTGTCGGCATTGGCCATGCGCTTCGGGCCTTCGAACTCGAAGGGCTTGGTGATCACGCCCACGGTCAGGATGCCCATTTCCTTGGCCACGCGGGCGATCACGGGCGCAGCGCCGGTGCCGGTGCCGCCGCCCATGCCGGCGGTAATGAACAGCATGTGGGCGCCGGCGATCGCCGCGCGGATGTCGTCCACGGCGAGTTCCGCGGCCTCACGGCCCTTGTCGGGCTTGCTGCCCGCGCCCAGGCCGCTCTGGCCGAGCTGGATGGTCTTGTGCGCGACGCTGCGGCCCAGGGCCTGGGCGTCGGTGTTGGCGCTGATGAATTCCACGCCTTGCACGGCGCAGCCGATCATGTGTTCGACGGCATTGCCGCCGCCACCGCCGACGCCGATCACCTTGATCTGGGTGCCGAGGTTGAATTCTTCGACTTCAATCATTTCGATAGGCATGTTTTTCTCCTGATGTTCCATTAAGTGCAGTTGCTTGTTTTGAAGGGTTCGGTCTGGTCTTATTTTTTTGAAAGAGGCATCAACACCTCCACGGGGGATGGCAGTGACGCCATCGCCCAGTCAGAAAAGGGGGGCTGCCGCGGGCGAGCCAGAGTTTGTCGTTCATGGCCTAGAAGTTCCCCACGAACCAGTCCTTGACCCGGCCGACGGCGGTCTTCATCGAGCCGTTTTTCTGCGCCACCTTGAAGCCGCGCAGGCGGCCGATGCGCGCTTCTTCGAGCAGGCCCATCACGGTGGCGGCGCGTGGCTGCGACACCATGTCGGACAAGGCGCCCGCATACTTGGGCACGCCGCGGCGCACCGGCTTGAGGAAGATGTCCTCCCCGAGTTCGACCATGCCCGGCATGATCACGCTGCCGCCGGTGAGCACGATGCCCGAGGACAGCACTTCTTCGAAGCCCGACTCACGGATCACCTGTTGCACCAGCGAATAGATTTCCTCGACACGCGGCTCGATCACGCCGGCCAGCGCCTGCTTGCTCAGCATGCGCGGGCCACGGTCGCCGAGGCCGGGCACTTCCACCTGCGCGTCGGGATCGGCCAGCAATTGCTTGGCATAGCCGCTTTCGACCTTGATGTCTTCCGCGTCCTTGGTCGGCGTGCGCAGCGCCATCGCGATGTCGCTGGTGATCAGGTCGCCGGCGATCGGGATCACGGCCGTGTGGCGGATCGCGCCGTTGGTGAAGATCGCCACGTCGGTGGTGCCGGCGCCGATGTCCACCAGCGCCACGCCGAGTTCGCGTTCGTCCTCGGTCAGCACCGAAAGACTGCTGGCCAGCGGGTTCAGCATCAGTTGGTCCACGTCCAGGCCGCAGCGGCGCACGCACTTAATGATGTTCTCGGCCGCACTTTGCGCGCCGGTGACGATGTGCACCTTGGCTTCCAGGCGGATGCCGCTCATGCCGATCGGCTCCTTCACGTCCTGGCCATCGATCACGAATTCCTGCGGCTCGACCAGCAGCAGGCGCTGGTCGGTGCTGATGTTGATGGCCTTGGCCGTCTCGACCACGCGCGCCACGTCGGCGGCCGTGACCTCGCGGTCCTTCACCGCCACCATGCCGCTCGAATTGATGCCGCGGATGTGGCTGCCGGTGATGCCGGTGTAGACGTGCGAGATCTTGCAGTCGGCCATCAGCTCGGCCTCCTTCAGCGCGAGCTGGATGCTCTGCACCGTGGCGTCGATGTTGACCACCACGCCGCGCTTCAAGCCGTTGCTCGGCGCCACGCCGAAGCCGGCCAGCTTCAATTCACCGCCCGACATGACCTCGGCCACCACCACCATCACCTTGGCGGTGCCGATGTCGAGTCCGACGACCAGATCCTTGTACTCTTTTGCCATAAGTGCGTCCTGTATTCCCGTATTCGTTCTGCTCAGTGCGTCGTTGTTGCTGTTTTCTTCTTGGGCGGCGGTGGTGCCGTCCCTGTGCTCACCCCGCGCATGCGCAACGCATAACCCTCGCCATACCGCAGGTCGGCGCGTTCCACCGCCTCGACCGTGCGCCCATATTGCCCCGCCACCTGGCTGATGGTGGCGATGAAACGTTGTGCGCGCTGCACGATCTCGTCGCTCGTGCCGCGCCCGAGTTCGATCACCGCGCCGCCGTCGGTGGCCACGCGCCAGCCACCGCGGTTGCTCAGGTCCACCTCTTCCAGGCCCACGTCGAGCGGCTCGAACAGCGGCGCGAGCACGCGGTACATGCCCAGCACCTGGCCCGACTCCTCGGCCGGCCCGGTCAGGCGCGGCAGATCTTCGCGCTCGACCTCGTCCACGTTGGCCTCGAAGATCTCGCCGTAGTTGTTGAGCAGCCGCGACTCGCCTTCCGGCCCCCAATAGGCCGCCGCCTGGTGCTCCTGCAGGATCACGCGCAGGTGGTTGGGGAACTCGCGCCGCACCACGGCCTGACGCACCCAGGGCACGGTCTCGAAGGCGCTCTTGGTGGCGGCCAGGTCGATCGTGAAGAAGTTGCCGCGCACCTTGTTGGCGATGTTGGCGCGCAGCGTCAATGCGTTGTTGTGGCTGACTTCGCCCTGCACGGTGATGCCCGAGATGGTGAACATCGGCTGGCGCAGCGCCCACCACACGCCACTGGCCAGCAACAGCACGGCAAAGCCCAGGAACAGGACCGAAGCGGTCGCGTTCATGAGCTTGACGTCCGTCGGCACGGCCAGCTGGGGTCTCATGGCTGAGGCGCTCCCGGTGCGTTGTCCAGCGCCGCGGCCTGCAAGAGCCGCAGGCACAGGGCTTCGTACGACAGGCCGGCGGCACGGGCCGACATCGGCACCAGCGAATGGCTGGTCATGCCGGGCGAGGTGTTGATCTCCAGCAGGTAGGGCTTGCGCGTGGCCTTGTCGATCATCACGTCGATGCGCCCCCAGCCGCGGCAGCCGAGCACGCGGTAGGCCTTGAGCACCAGAGCCTGGATCGCCTCCTCTTCGCCGGCGGGCAGGCCGCAGGGCACCAGGTACTGCGTGGTGTCGGTGAAGTACTTGTTCTGGTAGTCGTAGTTGCCTTCGGGCGCGACGATGCGGATCACCGGCAGGGCCTGCGCCTCGTCCCCGGTGCCCAGCACCGGGCAGGTCACCTCGTCGCCTTCGATGAACGCCTCGCACAGCACCTGCGAATCGAGGCGCAGCACGGCGTCCACCGCTTCCACCATGCCCGAGTAGCCCTCGACCTTGTTCACGCCGATGGAAGAACCTTCGCGCGCCGGCTTGACGATCACCGGCAGGCCGAGCTCGTCCGGCACCTCGATCACCTGGCGCCGGTCGATGCTGCCCTGGGCGAGCAGGCGGTATTTCGGCGTCGGCACGCCCTCGGCGATCCAGACCCGCTTGGTCATGATCTTGTCGATGGCGATGCTCGACGCCATCACGCCCGAGCCGGTGTAGGGAATGCCCAGCAGTTCAAGCGCACCCTGCACCGTGCCGTCCTCGCCGAAGCGGCCGTGCAGCGCGATGAAACAGCGCGCGAAGCCCTCGCGCTTGAGCTCGACCAGATCCCGCTCGGCCGGGTCGAACGCATGCGCGTCCACCCCCTGGCTGCGCAGTGCGGCCAGCACGCCGGTGCCCGACATCAGCGACACCTCGCGCTCGGCCGAAGCGCCGCCCATGAGTACGGCAACCTTACCCAGATTTGAATGATTTTGGCCTGTAGCGCTCATTCTTCCACCGCCTGCAGCTCTTTTTTCGATAGCAGATCGACCAGCTTGCCGGGCACGGCGCCGATCGAGCCCGCGCCCATGCACAACACCACGTCGCCGCCCTGTGCCGCGTCGAAGATGCTCTGCGGCATGGCGGCGATGTCGTCGACGAAGACCGGCTCCACGCGGCCGGCCACACGCAGGGCCCGTGCCAGCGCGCGGCCGTCGGCCGCGACGATCGGCGCTTCACCGGCCGCATAGACCTCGGACAGCAGCACGATGTCGGCCTCGCCGATGACCTTGACGAAATCCTCGAAGCAGTCGCGCGTGCGGCTGTAGCGGTGCGGCTGGAAGGCCAGCACCAGCCGCCGGCCCGGGAACGCGCCGCGCGCGGCGGCCAGCGTGGCCGCCATCTCCACCGGATGGTGGCCGTAGTCGTCGACCACGGTGAAGCTGCCGCCGTCGCGTGCCGTGCATTCGCCGTAGGCCTGGAAGCGCCGGCCCACGCCCTGGAAAGTGGCCAGCGCCCGCTGCACCGCCGCATCGGGCACGTTGAGTTCGACCGCCACGGCGATCGCCGACAGCGCATTCAACACGTTGTGCCGGCCAGGAAGGTTGAGCACGACGGCCAGGTCCGGCAGGGTCACGCCATTGCGCCGCTGCACGTTGAAATGCATCTGGCCGCCGACGGCGCGCACGTCGATCGCGCGCACCTGGGCACCCTCGTCGAAGCCATAGCTCGTGACCGGGCAGGTCACGTCGGGCAGGATCTCGCGGATCGCCGGGTCGTCGGTACACAGGATGGCCGTGCCGTAGAAGGGCATGCGGTGCAGGAAGTCGACGAAGGCCTTCTTCAGGTTGCCGAAATCGTGGCCGTAGGTCTCCATGTGGTCGGCGTCGATGTTGGTCACCACCGCCATCACCGGCAGCAGGTGCAGGAAGGAGGCATCGGATTCGTCGGCCTCGACCACGATGTAGTCGCCGCTGCCCAGGCGCGCATTGGCACCGGCACTGTTGAGGCGGCCGCCGATGACGAAGGTCGGATCGAGCCCGGCCTCGACCAGCACGCTGGCCACCAGGCTGGTGGTCGTGGTCTTGCCGTGCGTGCCGGCGATGGCGATGCCCTGCTTCAGGCGCATCAGCTCGGCCAGCATCAGCGCGCGCGGCACGATGGGCACACGGTTCTCGCGCGCAGCCAGCACCTCGGGGTTGTCGGCCTTCACGGCCGTGGACGTGACGATGGCATCGGCACCTTGCACGTTCGCCGGGTCGTGGCCGACGAAGGTGTGGATGCCCAGCCCCGCGAGTCGGCGCAGCGTCGCGCTGTCGCTCTGGTCGGAGCCGGAGACGGTGTAGCCGAGCTTGTGGATCACTTCGGCGATGGCGGACATGCCCGAACCACCGATGCCCACGAAATGCAGATGACGGACGGCATGCTTCATTTGGCTAGCTCCTCGCAGGCTGCGACCACGGCTTCGGTGGCGCCGATCTTTTGCATCTTCTTGGCTTTCAGGGCGCATTGCAGCAAGGTGCTGCGCTCCATTTTGTTGAGCATGGCCGCCAGCCCCACCGGGGTCAGCTCCTTTTGCGGGATCAACCAGCCGCCGCCCTGCTCGACGAGGAACCTGGCGTTGGTGGTCTGGTGGTCGTCCACCGCCGCGGGAAACGGCACGAACAGCGCGGCCACGCCCACGGCGGCGAGTTCGGTCACGGTGCTGGCGCCGGCGCGACAGATCACCATGTCGGCCTCGGCATAGGCCCGGGCGGTGTCGTCGATGAAAGGCGTGAGTTCGGCCTGCACGCCGGCGTCGGCGTAGCTGGCGCGCAGTTCGTCGATCTGCTTGGCGCCGCTCTGGTGCAGCACGATCGGACGCCGGTCTTCGGGAATCATGGCCAGGGCCTTGGGCACGGTGTCGTTGAGCGCACGCGCGCCCAGGCTGCCGCCCACCACGAGCAGCTTCAACGGCCCGCTGCGTCCGGCAAAACGCTCGGCCGGGCCGGGCTGGCACAGGAACGGCGCGCGCAGCGGATTGCCGACCCACGCGGCCTTGGGCCAGACGTTGGGGAACGCAGTGAACACCCGGTCGGCCACGCCCGACAGCACCTTGTTGACCAGGCCGGGCACGGAGTTCTGTTCGTGCAGCACCAGCGACTTGCCGAGCAGTACGCCCATCATGCCGCCGGGGAACGCGATGTAGCCGCCCATGCTCAGCACCACGTCGGGCTGCACACGGCGCACCACCTTGATGCTTTGCCAGAAGGCGCGCAACAGCCGCAGCGGCAGCAGCGCCAGGGTCGCCAGGCTCTTGCCGCGCACGCCGGAGAAGTCGATGGCCTCGAAGGCGAAACCCCGCGGCGGCACGAGCTGGCTTTCCATGCTGCCGGGCACGCCCAGCCAGTGCACGCGCCAGCCACGTTCGCGCAGGGCCTCGGCCACGGCCAGGCCCGGGAAGATGTGCCCTCCCGTGCCGCCAGCCATGACGAGGGCGCAGTGTTGGGTCATGCCCTGCCTCCGTGCATCACTGCGCCGCCCACCACGTTCGCGGTGCTGCCCATTGGGGTGAAATCGGTGTGACTCATGCGCGTATCCCATGCATCAGTTGCCGATTTTCGAAGTCGATCCGCAACACCACGGCCAGCGCAATCAGGTTCCACAGGATCGCCGAGCCGCCGAAGCTCATCAGCGGCAGGGTCAGGCCCTTGGTCGGCAGCGCGCCCAGGTTCACGCCCATGTTGATGAAGGTCTGGAAACCCATCCAGATGCCGACGCCCTGCGCCACCAGGCCCGCGAACAGGCGGTCCAGCGCGATGGCCTGGCGGCCGATGTGCATGATCCGGCGGATCAGCCAGAAGAACAGGCCGATCACCACCACCATGCCGACCAGGCCGAATTCCTCGCCGATCACGGCCAGCAGGAAGTCGGTGTGGGCCTCGGGCAGCCAACTGAGCTTTTCGATGCTGCCGCCCAGCCCCACGCCGAAAATCTCACCGCGGCCGATGGCGATCAGCGAATGCGTGAGCTGGTAGCCCTTGCCCAGCGCATTGGTGTCGCTCCACGGATCGAGGTAGGCGAAGATGCGCGCCCGACGGTAGTCGTTGAAGGCGATCATCAGGCAGAACGCGCCCGTGAGGATGGTGGCGATCAGGAAGAACATGCGCGCGTTCACGCCGCCCAGGAACAGGATGCCCATGGCGATCACGGCGATCACCATGAACGCACCCATGTCGGGTTCGGCCAGCAGCAGGATGCCGATCACGCCGACGGCCACGCCCATCGGCAACACGGCACGCCAGAAGTTTTCCTTCACGTCCATCTTGCGCACCATGTAGTCGGCGGCATACAGCACCACGGCGAACTTGGCCATCTCGGAGGGCTGGAAGTTCATGATGCCCAGGGGCAGCCAGCGCCGCGCACCATAGACCACGCGGCCCACGCCAGGCACCAGCACCAGTACCAACAGGATCAGCGAAAACACGAACAGCCACGGCGCCCAGCGCTCCCAGGTGCGCATGGGCACCTGGAAGGTGATCAGCGCGGCCACGAAGGCCACGCCGAGAAACGCGGCATGCCGGATCAGGAAGAAGTTGTGCGTGTAGTTGGCGAACCGCGGGTTGTCGGGCATGGCGATCGACGCGGAATACACCATCACCAGGCCCCAGGCCAGCAGCGCCACCGTGACCCACAGCAACGGCTGGTCGAAACCCTTCACGTGTTTGGGCTGGCTGGGCGTGCGCGAAAAGCTGCTTGCGCCCAGCCGCACCGGCAACGCATCGGCCGCGGCCTTGGGCAGGCCCTTGAACCAGCCGGCCCAGCGCATCGACTGGGCGCTCATCGCGTCTTCTCCATGGCGGCATCGAACATGGCTAGGTCATCGGCCAGCGCGTGCACGGCGTCGACGAAGACCTGCGCACGGTGCGCGTAGTCCTTGAACATGTCGAAACTGGCGCAGGCCGGCGACATCAGCACGGCGTCGCCGGCCTGCGCACTTTCGCTGGCCAGGGTCACGGCTTCGGCCATCGAACCGGCTTCGTGCAGCGGCACGCCGGCAGCTTCGAGTGCGGCGCGGATCAACGGCGCGTCGCGGCCGATCAGCACCACGGCGCGCGCGTAGCGCAATACGGGCGCGGCCAGCGGTGCGAAGTCCTGGCCCTTGCCTTCGCCACCCAGGATCAGCACCACACGCCGCTCGGCGCCCAGGCCGTTGAGTGCCGCCACGGTGGCGCCGACGTTGGTGCCCTTGCTGTCGTCGAAATATTCCACGTCCTGCACGGTCGCGACCGGCTCCACGCGGTGCGGCTCGCCGGTGTATTCGCGCAGACCGTACAGCACCGGCGCGAGCGCGCAGCCCGCGGCGACGGCCAATGCCAGGCCGGCGAGTGCGTTGACGGCGTTGTGCCGGCCGCGGATGCGCAGCGCATCGGCCGGCATCAGGCGCTGGATGTGCAGGTCGTCAGCCGCCTCGCTGCGTTTGCGCTTGGTCTCGTCGGCCTCCATGGCGCGCACCAGCCAAGTCATGCCGTTGACGACTTCGAGACCGAAGTCACCGGGCCGCGTCGGCATGTCGCCGCCGAAGGTGACGTGGGCGCGGACCTGCGGCTTCTGCAGCTTGACCTTGATCGGCGCGGGCAACATGGCCATCACCGCCGGGTCTTCGCGGTTCAGCAGCATCAGGCCCCTGGCGCCGAACACGCGCGCCTTGGCAGCGGTGTAGGCGGCCATGCTGCCGTGCCAGTCGAGGTGGTCCTGCGAGATGTTGAGCACGGTGCCGGCCGTGGGCTCGAAGGTGTTGGCGGCATCGAGCTGGAAGCTGGACAACTCCAGCACCCAGACCTGCGGCAGCGCGGCGAGGTCGTCACCGGCGGCATCGATGGCCGCGGCGAGCGTGTCGAGCAGCGTCGGGCCGATGTTGCCGGCCACGGCCACGGTCTTGCCGGCCCGCGCAATGAGTTGGCCGGTGAGTGACGTGACCGTGGTCTTGCCGTTGGTTCCGGTGATGCCGAGCACCACGGGGTGGTAGCCGGTGGGCTGCTTGGGCGCGGGCGGCTCGGGCAGCGGCGCGTTGTCGTCGTCCACCGGTGCATCGCCGTCGGCCTCGCCTTCGGGCAGGGGCTGGCCGTCGGCCTGTTCGAGTTCGGGGTCGTCGGCATCGGGTTGCGGCACCGGTTTCGTGCTTTCATCCGGCTCGGTCCACGCCTCGTCGGCCTGGATTTCGGATACAGGTGGCTGGGCCAGATCGGCCAGGGCCATGCCGAACAGATCGAGCTCGCCACCGACCGGCAGGCCGATGGCGCGCGCGGCGTCGACCACCGGCGCGATGCTCTCGGGCGACAGGCCGGGGGACCGGTAGACGGCGCGGATTTCGGTGCCATGCACCAGCGCGGCATCGAACGGGCCGGCGATGAAGCGGACCGCGGACAGATCGCCTTGCAGCGCGGCCAGCTGCGGCGGCGCTTCGCGCGTGTCGGCCACGGTCACGACCGCGCCATGGCGCGCGCACCAGCGGGCCATGGCCAGGCCGGAGGCGCCGAGGCCGAGGATCAGAACGTGGAGGTCTTGAAGATGGCGCATGGCTTCACCGCAGCTTCAAAGTGGACAAGCCGATCAGGCACAGCAGCATGGTGATGATCCAGAAGCGCACCACGACCTGCGTTTCCTTCCAGCCGCTTTTCTCGAAATGGTGGTGCAGCGGCGCCATCTTGAGGATGCGCCGGCCCTGCCCGAAGCGTTTCTTGGTGTACTTGAAATAGCTCACCTGCATCATCACCGACAGCGCCTCCACCACGAAGATGCCGCCCATGATGGACAACACGATCTCCTGGCGCACGATGACGGCGATGGTGCCGAGCGCGCCGCCGAGCGCAAGCGCGCCCACGTCGCCCATGAACACCTGCGCCGGGTGGGTGTTGAACCACAGGAAGGCCAGGCCGGCGCCGGCCGTGGCCGCGCAGAAGATCAGCAGCTCGCCCGAGCCCGGGATGTGCGGGAAGAACAGGTACCTGGAATACACCGAGCTGCCGGTCACGTAGGCGAACACGCCCAGCGCCGAGCCCACCATCACCACCGGCATGATGGCCAGGCCGTCCAGCCCGTCGGTCAGGTTCACCGCGTTGCTCGATCCGACGATCACCAGGTAGGTCATGATCACGAAGCCGAACACGCCCAGCGGATAACTCACTTCCTTGAAGAACGGCAGCTGCAGGCCGGCCTTGGGCGGCAGGTTCACGTCGAAGCCGGACTGCACCCAGCTGAAGAACAACTCCAGCACGCGCAGGTTCGAGCTCTCCGATATGCTGAACACCAGGTAGAGCGCGGCCACCAGGCCGATCAGCGATTGCCACAGGTATTTCTCGCGCGAGCGCATGCCCTCCGGGTCCTTGTTGACCACCTTGCGCCAGTCGTCGACCCAGCCGATGGCCCCGAAGCCCAGCGTGACCAGCAGCACGATCCAGACGAAGCGGTTGGAGAGGTCGAACCACAGCAGCGTGGAAATGGCGATGGACAGCAGGATCAGCACGCCGCCCATGGTTGGCGTGCCCTGCTTGGCCATGTGGCTCTCCATGCCGTAGCCGCGGATCGGCTGGCCGACCTTGAGTTCGGCGAGCTTGCGGATCACCGCCGGGCCGGCCAGCAGACCGATCATCAAGGCGGTCACGGCGGCCATCACGGCGCGGAAGGTCAGGTACTGGAAGACGCGAAAGAACCCGAAGTCGGGTGAAAGGGTCTGCAGCCACTGGGCCAGGCTAAGCAGCATGGTTGGGCTCCTTGGAAACTTGTTGGGATGGCGACTTGGCGCTGGCGACGATGAAATCGACCACGCGCGGCATCTTCATGAATTTGGAGCCTTTGACGAGCACGCTCGCCACGCCAGGCAGCAGGGCCGCAATGGCCGCGTTGAGCGCGTCCACGTCGGCGCCGAAATGACGGCACAAACCTGGACTGGCTTGACCGAAGGCCTGCACGGTATGTGCCGTCAGCTCGCCGAGCGTCAACACGTGCTCGATGCCGGCCTGCGCCGCACGCGCGCCGACCTCGGCATGGAACTGCGGCCCCTGGTCGCCGACCTCGCCCATGTCGCCGAGCACCAGCAGGCGCGGGCCAGGCAGGCCAGCCAGCACCTCGATCGCGGCGATCACGGAATCGGGGTTGGCGTTGTAGCTGTCGTCTACCAGGGTCAGCGCGCGGTCCTCGATGGTCAGCGCGAGCGCGCGCGAACGGCCCTTGACGGGTTCGAAGGCCGCAAGCCCGCGGCCGATGGCGTCTAACGAAACGCCGGCGGCGAGTGCGCAGCCGATCGCGGCCAGCGAATTCTTCACGTTGTGCCGACCGGCGATGTGCAGGCCATAGGCCACGTCGCCCGCCGGCGTGCGGGCCCGCACCTGCCATGCGCCTTCGGCCCAGACGGGCTCGTCGCAGGTGATGTCGGCCGGGCCAACCATCGCGAAGGTGCTCGTCACGCGTGGACCGGCCAGTTCGCGCCAGATATGGGCATAGTCGTCGTCGGCCGGGAACACGGCCACGCCATCTTCCGCCATGGCCTGGAGGACGACGCCGTTTTCCCGCGCCACGGCTTCCACCGTGGCCATGAACTCCATGTGCTCGCGTTGCGCGTTATTGACCAGGGCCACCGTCGGCCGGGCCATGGCGGCGATCCGGGCGATCTCGCCCGGGTGGTTCATGCCGAGCTCGACCACGGCCAGCCGGTGCGCGGCCGAGAGGCGCAGCAGCGTCAGCGGCACGCCGATCTCGTTGTTGTAGTTGCCCTGCGTGGCGAGGGAGGCCTCCGGCTCGGCGGCGCGCAGGATGCTGGCGATCATCTGCGTCACCGTGGTCTTGCCGTTGCTGCCGGTCACGGCGATCAGCGGCAGTCTGAACTGGCTGCGCCAGCCCGTGGCCAGGGCGCCGAGCGCGGCCAGCGTGTCGTCCACCTCGATGCACGGCAGGCCGGTGGCCTGGATGCCGCCGCTCGCGCCCGCATGGCACAGGGCCGCCACGGCGCCGCTGGCCTTGGCCTGCGCCAGCATCGTGTTGGCGTCGAAGTTGTCGCCGCGCAAGGCGACGAACAGGTCGCCCGGCTGCAGGCTGCGTGTGTCGGTGTGCACGCGCTGGATGGCGACGGCGCCGTCGCCATGGAGACGGCCGCCGGGAATCCATGCCAGCGCCTGGGCCAGGGTCATCATCATGGCGCCACCCCGCTGCGCCGCTGCAACGCCATTTCGGCCTCGGCCTTGTCGGAGAACGGATGCTTCACGCCGGCCACTTCCTGCGTGGCCTCGTGGCCCTTGCCGGCCAGCAGCACCACGTCTTGCGGTTGCGCCTGGGCCAGCGCGTCGGCGATGGCCAGCGCGCGGTCGGCCTGCACCTGCACGCAGTGGTCGTGGCTCAGGCCGAGCAGGATCTGGGCAATGATGTGCTCCGGCTTTTCGCCGCGCGGGTTGTCGCTGGTGACGACGACCATGTCGGCCTGTTTCTCGGCCACGGCGGCCATCAGCGGACGCTTGGTCGCATCGCGGTCGCCGCCGCAGCCGAACACGCACCACAGCTGGCCGCCGCGCGCGCTGGCCAGCGGACGGAGCGCGAGCAAAGCCTTGTCGAGGGCGTCTGGCGTGTGGGCATAGTCGATGGCCACCAGCGGCTGGCCGGCGGCATTGAGGCAGTCCATGCGGCCCGGCACCGGCGTGACGGCGGCACAGGCGCGCACGACCTCGGCCAGCGGCACGCCCATGGCGCGCATCGCACCCATGACGCCGAGCAGGTTGGACACGTTGTACAGGCCGATCAGCGGTGTCTGTACCCGATGGCGCTCGGCGCCTTCGACGACGGTGAAGGACAAACCCTGGGCGGCATAACCGACCTCGACGGCCCGGAGCCGCGCCTCGGCCTCGATGCCCACCGACCACACGTCGAGCGCGCCGCCAGCCAGCGTGGCCGCCAGTTCGGCGCCTTTGCTGTCGTCGACGTTGAGCACCGCGGCTTGCAGGCCGGGCCAGGCGAAGAGTTCGGCCTTGGCCGTCCAGTAGGCATCCATGCCCCCGTGGTAGTCGAGGTGGTCCTGCGTGAAATTGGTGAAGATGCCCACGCGGATGCGCGTGCCGTCGAGCCGGCGTTCGGCCACGCCGATGCTCGAAGCCTCGATGGCGCAGGCCCGGATGCCCTCGTCCACGAAGCGGCGGAACTGCCGCTGCAGCAGCACCGGGTCGGGCGTGGTCAGCCCGGTGGCCTCGACCTCGGGCGGGATTCCCACGCCCAAAGTACCCACCACCGCGCATGGCACGGGCGCGGGCAGCTTCACTTTCGATAGCGCCTGGGCCAGCCACCAGCTGGTGGAGGTCTTGCCGTTGGTGCCGGTCACGGCCAGCACGTCGAGGCTGTCGCTCGGATGGCCGAAATAGGCGGCGGCAATCGGCCCGGTGCTGGCCTTGAGCCCGGCGTAACCCGCCACACGTTCGTCGTGGAAGCCGAAAGCCTCGTGGCCGGACGCCTCGATCAGACAGGCCACCGCACCCTGCGCCAGGGCGGCGCCGATGAACTGGCGGCCATCGACCGCGGCACCGGGCCAGGCGATGAAGGCGTCGCCCGGCCGCACCCGCCGGCTGTCCACCTGCAAGCTGCCGGACCCGGATGCGACCAGGCCGCGCAACCAGTGCGCGGCCTCGAGCGGCTGTTGGAACACGTTCATCAGAACGATTCCTCCACCGGTTGCGCCGTCACCTGCGGCTTGACGTCGATGTCGGGCGGCACACCCATCATGCGCAGCGTCTGCTGCACCACCTCGCTGAAGATCGGCGCGGCGACGATGCCGCCGAAATATTGGCCGTCGCTCGGCTCGTCGACCATCACGGCGACGATGATGCGCGGCTTCTCGATCGGCGCCATGCCGGTGAACCAGGAACGGTATTTGTTGCTGGCGTAGCCCTTGCCGACCTGCTTGTGGGCCGTGCCCGACTTGCCGCCGACCGAATAGCCGAGCGTCTGCGCCAGCGGGCCGGTGCCACCGGGCGCGGCGGCCATCTGCAGCATCTTGCGCACGGCGTGCGCGTTTTCCGCGGAGAACACCTTCACGCCGACCGGCGCCTCGTGGTTCTTCAGAATCGTGACCGGGATGATGCTGCCGTCGTGCGCGAACGAGGTGTAGGAATGCGCCATCTGGAACAGCGAGGCCGACAGGCCGTAGCCATAGGCCATGGTCGCCTGCTCGACCGGTTTCCAGGTCTTCCACGGGCGCAGCCGCCCGGTGACGGCGCCTGGGAATTCGATCTGCGGCTTCTGGCCGTAGCCCAGCGAGGTGTAGGTGTCCCACATTTCGTGGGGCGTCATCTTCTGAGCGATCTTCAGCGCACCGACGTTGCTCGACTTCTGGATCACCCCTTCGACCGTGAGCGTGCCGTAGTTGTGCGTGTCGCTGATGGTGAAGCCGCCGATCTGGAAGCGGCCTGGTGAAGTTTCGATGAGCGTGGACGGCTTCACGCGGCCGGCCTCGAGCGCCATGCCGACGGTGATCGGCTTCATCGTCGAGCCGGGCTCGAAGGTGTCGGTGAGCGCGCGGTTGCGCAGTTGTTCACCGGTCAGGTTCACCCGCTTGTCGGGCACGTAGCTCGGGTAGTTGGCCAGCGCCAGCACCTCGCCGGTGACGCTGTCGAGCACCACCACGCTGCCGGCCTTGGCGCGGTGGGCGATCACCGCGTCGCGCAGCTTCTGGTAGGCGAAGAACTGCACCTTGCTGTCGATGCTGAGCTGGATTTCCTTGCCTTCGACCGGCGGCACTTGGTCGCCGATGTCCTCGACGACGCGGCCGAGCCGGTCCTTGATCACGCGGCGCGAACCGGGTTTGCCGCGCAGCTCCTTGTTGAAGCTCAGCTCCACACCTTCCTGGCCCTGGTCTTCCACGTTGGTGAAGCCAAGCACGTGTGCGATGGCCTCGCCTTCGGGGTATTGGCGCTTGTATTCCTTGCGCTGGTAGATGCCGCGGATCTTCAGGGCGTTGATCTGCTGCACGATGGGCTCATCGACCTGGCGCTTGAGCCAGACGAAGGTCTTGTCTTCGTTCTCGAGCTTCTTGTTCAGGTCGGCCAGCGGCATCTGGAGCAGCCGGGCGAGTTCGCGCAGCTTGGCCGGGTCGCGGTCCACGTCTTCTGGAATCGCCCAGATGCTGGGCGCGATCACGCTCGAGGCCAGGATCAGGCCGTTGCGGTCGAGGATGCGGCCGCGGTTGGCCGGCAGTTCCAGCGTGCGCGCGAAACGCACCTCGCCCTGGCGCT
This sequence comes from Rhodoferax koreense, assembly GCF_001955695.1. NCBI lineage: Bacteria > Pseudomonadati > Pseudomonadota > Betaproteobacteria > Burkholderiales > Comamonadaceae > Rhodoferax > Rhodoferax koreensis. Next base: position 5,205,271 of record NZ_CP019236.1, read on the forward strand.
GGAAGAAGTCGTTGCCGATGACCTGGATGTAGGCCGCACGCGCGGCCAGGCCGACGAAGCCCATGGCGATGGCGGCCACTACCAGCTTACTGCGCCAGACCGGCGTCTTGCTGGCCAGCAGCGGGCTGGAGGTATAACGAACGCTACGGCTCATTCAATCCTCCGGCTGTTGTCCAGCACCTGGCGGCCACGGCCACCGGCCGAGGTGCCGGTTTCGGACGGTGTCGTCGCCGCGGCAGCGGGTGCAGCCTGCATCGTCACGTATTGCGTGATGGCCGGCGTGCTGGTGCGCATCTGCAACTGCTCCTTGGCCAGCTTCTCCACGCGCAGCGGCGTGGCCTGGGCGCGTTTTTCGACCTGCAGGCGCTCGTTGTCGATCTCCAGCTGGTGCGCGAGCGCATTCGCCTTGTCGACCTGGACGAAGAGGTTGCGCGATTCGTACTGCGTGCGCACCAGGTACAACGCGCTGGCCAGCACGGCCATCAACAGGACCAGGTTGAGTCGGGTCATGTTGCCACCGTCCTTTCGGCCACGCGCATCACCGCGCTGCGCGAACGCGGGTTGGCGGCCACTTCGGCCGCACTCGGTTTGATGCGGTCCAGGGCCTTGAGTTTCATCACCGGCGCCTTCGCGGCGAGCATCCAGTCGGGCGCGCGACGGTCCACCACCTCGCGCGTGTGCTTGGCGATGAACTGTTTGACGATGCGGTCTTCCAGCGAATGGAAACTGATCACCACCAGGCGGCCTCCAGGTTGCAGCACGGTCAGGCTCGCTTCTAGCGCCTGCTGGAGCTCTTCAAGCTCGGCGTTGATGAAAATCCGAAAAGCCTGAAATGTGCGCGTTGCAGGGTTCTGGCCCTGCTCGCGGGTTTTGACCGTGCCAGCCACGAGCTCGGCCAGTTCGGTGGTGGATGAAATTGGGCCCCGTTCCTGTCGGCGAGCAACAATCGCCTTTGCAATGGGGCCAGCAAACCGTTCTTCGCCGTAGTCACGTATCACCTCTGCGATCTGTTGAACTTCGGCTGTCGCCAGCCACTCGGCCACACTCTCGCCACGCGTGGTGTCCATGCGCATGTCGAGGGGCCCTTCGAACCGAAAACTGAAGCCGCGCTCGGGGTTGTCGATCTGCGGCGAGCTCACGCCCAGGTCCATCAGGACGCCGGCCGCGCTGGCCGGCGGCAGTTCGCCCAGGTGGCTGAACGCCTGGTGACGAATGGCAAACCGCGGGTCGGCGATCTGCGCGGCTTCGGCGATCGCGGCCGGGTCGCGATCGAATGCGATCAGGCGGTCCTGCGGCCCGAGGCGCGCCAGCAGCAGCCGCGAATGACCGCCGCGTCCGAAGGTGGCGTCCACATAGGTCGCGCCCGTGCCCGGCATCGCGGATGCCGCCATGACCGGCTTGTTGCTGAGAAGGGCGTCGACTGCTTCCTGCAACAAGACGGTGGTATGTGTCCATGACGCGTCCACCGTGGTGCCTTAGAAAGAAAAGTCCTTGAAGGCTTCGGGCGTTTCGCCCTGCATCGCCTTGGCTTCCTGCGCGTCGTAGGTCGCCTTGTCCCAGAGTTCGAAATGGTTGCCCATGCCCAGCAGCATGGTTTCCTTGGAGATGCCCGCGCCTTCACGCAGCTCGGGCGAGACCAGCACGCGGCCGGTGCCGTCCATCTCCACATCCATCGCGTTGCCCAGGAAGATGCGTTTCCACCACTGTGCCGACATGGGCAACGCAGCGATGCGCTCGCGGAATTTCTCCCACTCGGGGCGGGGGAATACCATCAGGCAGCCGTGGGGGTGTTTGGTGATCGTGAGCTGTCCATTGGCCGTCGCGCTCAGGACGTCACGATGCCGGGTCGGCACCGATAGCCGCCCCTTGGCATCCAGACTTAGAGACGAAGCCCCTTGAAACACAACAGCCCACCCTCGCAAGTAGATGCAAGCAAGTGGGCCATGCGAGGGCACTTTTCACCACTTAATTGCACTTTTTTCCACTGTAGCAGGAAAAGCACACTTTGCCGGGGTGTTGGCACGTATTTTTTGTAATCAAATCAACGACTTAGCGGCGGCACCGGATTTAGAACTTGCAGAAAAAATCGTTCTAAATTAAGCACTTAGCCCAAGTTCTGAATGTGCCGTCTCAGCTACAGTTCAGAACGTGAAAAGCACATTCAGCTTGACACTGTGAATAATGCCAGCACTCTTTGCCCGCGCGTCAAAGAATGTAGCGCGAGAGATCCTCGTTCTTGCTCAACTCCTGGAGCCGGCCATCGACATAGGCCGCATCGATCACCACGGTCTGACCCTCGAGTTTGGTGGCGTCGAAACTCACTTCGTCCAGCAGCCGCTCCATCACCGTCGACAGGCGCCGCGCACCGATGTTCTCGGTGCGTTCGTTCACGTCGAAGGCGATGTGCGCGAGCCGCGTCAGGCCGTCGGGCGAAAACTCGAGCGTGACCTTCTCCGTGGCCAGCAAGGCCTGGTATTGCTTCACGAGCGAGGCATGGGTCTGCGTCAGGATGGCTTCGAAATCCTGCACCGACAGGGACTGTAGTTCCACCCGGATCGGAAAGCGCCCCTGCAACTCGGGGATCAGGTCGCTCGGGCGGCTCAGGTGGAAGGCCCCGGAGGCGATGAACAGGATGTGGTCGGTCTTGATCGGCCCGTATTTGGTGGATACCGTCGTGCCCTCGACCAGCGGCAGCAGGTCGCGCTGTACACCCTGGCGCGACACTTCGGCACCACCGCCTTCGCTGCGCGAGGTGACCTTGTCGATCTCGTCGATGAAGACGATGCCGTTCTGCTCGGCGTTAAAGATGGCGCGGGTCTTGATCTCTTCCTCGTTGACGAGTTTGCCGGCCTCTTCCTCGATCAGCAGCTTCATGGCTTCGCTGATCTTGAGCTTGCGCGTCTTGCGCTTGGGCGCGCCGACCTGGCTGAACATGCCGCGCAACTGCTCGGTCATCTCCTCCATGCCCGGCGGGCCCATGATTTCGAGCTGTGTGCGCACGTCGGCCACGTCGATCTCGATTTCCTTGTCGTCGAGCTGGTGCTCGCGCAGCTTCTTGCGGAACGACTGGCGCGCCGGACCTTCGATCTGCGGCGTGGCCGGATGATGCTCGTCGGTGCTTTCCACGGACCGCGCCGTCGGAATCAGGATGTCGAGGATGCGCTCCTCGGCCGCATCTTCCGCGCGCACACGCACCTTCTTCATCTCGGATTCGCGCGTCTGCTTCACGGCGATGTCGGCCAGGTCGCGGATGATCGCATCCACGTCCTTGCCCACGTAGCCGACCTCGGTGAACTTGGTGGCTTCGACCTTGATGAACGGCGCGTCCGCCAGCCGCGCCAGCCGCCGGGCGATCTCGGTCTTGCCCACGCCGGTGGGGCCGATCATCAGGATGTTCTTGGGTGTGATCTCGAAGCGCAGCTTCTCATCCACCTGCTGCCGCCGCCAGCGGTTGCGCAGGGCGATGGCCACGGCGCGCTTGGCGTCGCGCTGGCCGACGATGTGCCGGTCGAGTTCGGAGACGATTTCCTGGGGGGTCATGGAGGACATAGATCGTATTCAGTTCAAACACGCAAATAGACAATAGGGCTGTTCGGCTGTCCCTTCCAGGGACACCGCGGAACTGGCTCTGCCAGGCCGCTGGTGTCGCCCCCTGCAAGGGGGTGGGCGCGACACGCAGTGCGCAACCTGGGGGTGAGCCAGAGACTCAAAGAGTCTCTATGACATGGTTCATGTTCGTGTAGATGCAGACTTCGCCCGCGATCTCCAGCGATTTCTTCACAATGTCGCGCGCCGAAAGATCCGAGTTCTCCAGCATCGCAATCGCGGCCGACTGGGCATACGCCCCACCGGAACCGATGGCCACGATGCCGCGCTCGGGCTCGAGCACGTCGCCGTTGCCGGTGATGATCAGCGAGGCCTGGCTGTCGGCCACGGCCAGCATGGCTTCAAGCCGGCGCAGCACGCGGTCGGTGCGCCAGTCCTTGGTGAGTTCGATGGCCGCGCGCACCAGATGCCCCTGGTGCTTCTCGAGCTTGCCCTCGAACCGCTCGAACAGCGTGAACGCATCGGCCGTGGCGCCCGCAAAACCGGCGAGCACCTTGTCGTGATAAAGCTTCCTGACCTTGCGCGCCGACCCCTTGATGACGATGGAGCCCAGCGTGACCTGCCCGTCGCCGCCGATGGCGACCTGCATGCCCTGCGGCGTCTGCCGCCGAACGCTGATGATGGTAGTACCGTGAAATTGTTCCATAAGGATTTATTTGAGGATGAGCAAAGCGGATTGCAAGCGCGCCCGCCGGGAAAAGCTGGCGCAGGCACTGCCGAAATGCAACCAGATGTGCCTCAGTGACGGCGCGCATTAACACCCATTCCAGAGACACCGTAGAACCGGCCCTTCGACAAGCTCAGGAGAGCCGTCGCCGGGGCGCCAGGTGTCGCCCCCAGCAAGCCTGTCCTGAGCCTGTCGAAGGCGGGGGGCGCGACATGCGTTGTCGAGCCTTTGGCTCGACCCCGGGGAAGGGTGCAACCTGGGAGTGTGCTAATTCTTCCGGGGAATCACCTTGGCATTTTCGTTGATGCCGATGACGTTGAAGAAGATCGCCACCAGGCGATGCAGCCCCCGGAACTCGACGCGACGGCCAGCGCCCTGCTGCGCCGCGGCCCAGTTCAGCACCGAGCCGGCGGCCGAGAAATCGATGCGGATCAGGTGATCGCAGGAGATCACCAGCAGACCGCCCTCGCGCACCGTGCCGTCGACCGACGCCAAGGCCTGGGTGGCATCCCCCACCACCAGGCCGGACAGGGTGCCCATGCCCACGGCGGCGGTGGCCTGCAGCGGGACCGGCTCGCTGTCGGTGCCGAAATGGGTGGATTTGAATTCGGAGTTGCCGGAGGACGACCCGGACTCAGCCTCGGGCGCGGAACCAGGCGCATGCGCATCGGGTGATCCGAGCCCATCGTAATCGTCGGCCTGCACCGCGGCGAAACTGCAGTGCACCGGCCGCCACGAAGGCGGCGATACCTCGTAGGTGATGCAGTATTCGAGCGCCACCAGATCGAATTCATCGGGCCGCTGCATGATGCGCAGCATCTCCAGCCGCAGCCGCCACCAGGCCTGGTTCACCGAGCGCTCACCCGAGCGGGTGGCCGCCTTGACGACCGCTTCCAGCCGATCGCCATCGGCAAAGAACAGTTGCAGGCCCTGCTCTGCCCAGTCGGCGAACAGCAGGGCCAATGCATCGAGCGCGGCCACGTCGATGGACAACAGGTTGGCCCAGTTCAGCCGCAGCGATTGTGGCGACCTGGACTGCACCATCGACTGCAAGCCCAGCACGGCACTGGCGCCCATCACGGCAGGGCTGCTCCAGTTGAAGCCGTGGCTGCGGCCAGCGGGAGTCGCCGCCTTCTGACCGGCATCGGCAACCGGTGGCTGGGAGCTGCCTGCCAGCGTCGGCATGGAAAACCAGGGTGGCGCGGAGCGGTTGAACCGCGTGGCGAAGTCGATGCCGACGGTATCGAAGCGGTCCTGCTGGCCGGTGGCACGGTACAGGTCGAAGAGCGTCATCCATGTCTCCGACGGGCCGATCTGCTCGGGCTCGGATTCGAGCACGGCCAGGATCGCCGCTTCGGCACCGGCGTCGTCGCCGTTGGCAAAGCGGATCGCCGCCTCCTCGAGCTCCGGTGCATGGACGAAATCGGGAACTTCGGCGGCCACGGGCGGCTGTGCGTCGTAATCGAGCTCGAGGTCGTCGTTCAGCGCCGCCAGCAGGTCGACGACCGGCTCGTGAACGGAGGCGGCGGGCGCCGGCCCCATGCGACTGTGTCCGTCCGTCAAGGGCGACACTTCGGTGGCCGCATAGGCAGCGCCGCTGGTGCTCAGCGTGTAGGAAGCGTCGTCGCGCAGGTGCGCAGGCAGGGAGGCCGGCACGGTGGCCGCATAGTGGCGCGCCGCGTGGTCCGCGTCATGGCTGTCGTCATCGCTGAACTTCAGCACATCCGGTTTCGTGTCCTTGATCAGGCCGGCGCGGGAAGACAGCGGCACCGGCTCGGAAGCGCCGACATCCTTCGACTTCCACCACTGCATCGACATCTGGGCTTCGATTTCGTCGATCTTCTTGAGCGTGCCGGCGCGGTCTTCGGACTTGGACGGCATGCTGCTCTGGAAGAACGACGGCCGGCCGAGGTCGTCGCCCCCCGAGCCCGGCGCGGCACCCGAGAGCGCGCCGCGCTGGCGCAGCTTGCGCAACTGGTCGAACTCGCGGCGCCGCACGAAGTCGTTGCGGCGCTTGCGCTCGATCATCTCCTTGAGCATCTGCTTGCTGTAGACGCTTTCCTTGTCGGCCTCGGGCTGGTCCAGGTCGGACCAGTTCATGGTCGGGTTGCGCACGAACTTGACGACCTTGGAGAGCAGTCCGGAAGGCTGTGGCGGCTGGTCGTCCTGGGCCATGGTCGAAGTGATGTCAGGTCAGGTGGACAGCGGAGCGGAGATCGGCTTTCGCAACGGGTGCAATCGACACCTCTTCAGTCGCCGAACATCTTCTGTTTGAGTTCGCGGCGCTGCTGCGCCTCGAGCGACAGCGTGGCCGTGGGCCGGGCCAGCAGGCGGCCGACGCCGATGGGTTCGCCGGTCTCGTCGCAGTAGCCGTAGTCGCCCGCGTCGATGCGGTTGATGGATTGCTCGATCTTCTTCAGCAACTTGCGTTCGCGGTCACGCGTGCGCAATTCGAGCGCATGCTCTTCCTCGATGGTGGCGCGATCGGCCGGATCGGGCACGACCACCGTGTCTTCGCGCAGGTGCTCGGTGGTTTCACCGGCGTTGTTCAGCATGTCCTGCTTCAGCACCACCAGCTTGTGGCGGAAGAAGGCCATCTGCTTCTCGTTCATGTACTCGGAGTCGGGCATGGCCAAGACTTCGGCATCGGTCATCTTTTCGACCGGGGTGGTTTTCCAGTTGTTGGCCAACTTGGGGTCTTTTTTGGCAGCCATGTGTGGAGGCGGGACGATCATGGAGGAAGGCTTGTCTTGGGTGTAGCTGGCTTTCGCGGCGGTGGAAGCCACCACCTGGGCCATCGATGGTACGGTCAATTGCGCAAGCCGGGAAGAGGCGCGCGCGCTTTTTTGAGGCACGGCCGGGGGCGCCACCACGGCGGGCGCGACCGCCACCGGCGCTGGGCCCGGCGTCGCCTTCTTGGTGGCAGTCACGGTGGTTTCCGCCTGTTTGGCCGGCACCGATGGGGCGGGCGATGTTTTGGTTTTGTTCACGGGCGTCTTCGAGGCAGGGGCTGCAGGGGTTGCAGTTGGTTTGGCGGTTTTGGCCGCGGACTTTGCCGCAGGAACTGCAGCCGGTTTATTCGAGGGTTTGGACGCGGTGACGGCGGCCTTCTTGGGGGCTGCTGCCTTGCTCGCGGCTTTGGGCGCTGGCTTGGCTGCCGCGCCGGCTGCGGCCAGGGGCTTGGCCGCCGCCGAAGCGGGCCGTTGCGGCTTGTCGCCCGATGAAGAGGATGAAGGAGACGACTTTCCATCGGCGCGAGCGCTGTCCGGTTTGCCGAAGCCCAGGCCCATCAATTGGAAAAACGTCGCAATCATTTAATCACCCGCCGAAAAGCAACAGATTAACCTCAAATCAGGCACTGCTCCATGCCTTGCAAAAAGATGTCCTGCGGCAGGTCGATGCCGATGAACACCATTTTGCTGGTGCGCTTCTCGTCCGCGGCCCAGGCCGGGCCGAGGTCGCTGCCCATGAGCTGGTGCACGCCCTGGAAGATCACCTTGCGCTCGGTGCCACGCATGTTGAGCACACCTTTGTAACGCAACATGCGTGGGCCGTAAATATTCACGATCGCGCCGAGGAAGTCTTCGAGCTTGGCCGGATCGAAGGCGCGGTCCGAGCGGAAGACGAAACTCTTCACGTCGTCGTCATGGTGATGGTGGTGCCCATGGCCGGCATGGTCGTGCGCATGCGAAGGATGGTCACAGTGTTCGCCATGTTCGTGGTCGTGCCCTTCATGGCCATGGTCATGGTCGTCTTCCTTGAGGAAGTCGGGGTCGATGTCGAGCTTGGCGTTCAGGTTGAAGCCGCGCAGGTCGAACACCTCGGACAACGCCACCTCGCCGAAATGCACCGTCTTCTGCGGCGCGCGGGGGTTCATGTGCTTGAGCCGGTGCATCAGCGCATCGACCTCGTCCTTGGCGACCAGGTCCGACTTGCTGATGAAGATCTGGTCGGCGAAACCGACCTGGCGGCGCGCTTCCTGCCGCTCGTTGAGCTGCGTGGCCGCGTGCTTGGCGTCGACCAGGGTCAGGATCGAGTCGAGCAGGTAGCTCTCGGCGATCTCGTCGTCCATGAAGAAGGTCTGCGCCACGGGGCCGGGATCGGCCAGGCCGGTGGTTTCGATCACCACGCGCTCGAAATCGAGCGTGCCCTTGCGTTTCTTGTCGGCCAGCAGGCTCAGGGTGGAGCGCAGGTCTTCGCGGATGGAGCAGCAGATGCAGCCGTTGTTGAGCTGGATGATCTGCTCGCCGGGCTCGGAGACCAGGATCTCGTTGTCGATGTTCTCTTCGCCGAATTCGTTTTCGACGACGGCGATCTTCTGCCCATGGGCTTCGGTCAACACCCGTTTGAGCAGCGTCGTCTTGCCCGAGCCCAGAAAGCCGGTGAGGATGGTTACAGGAATGAGGCTCATGGTTTCCTTCGCATAGTGCGCTACCAGGGCCTGGAGATGGATGCAGGCGCTGCCCGGCGGGAGGGCCGCAGACGCAGCGGCGGGCACCCATTGCAGACCAATGTGGACAAATTAACAGCCGGGAGTGTACCCACCTATTGGATCAGGGGTTTCCCCACACTATTTGCGCACCACGACCAGGCCTTTCAAGTACTCGCCTTCGGGGAAATTCAGCGTCATCGCATGGTCGGGCGCACCGCCCAGGCGCTCGGTGATGAAGCCGTCCACCCCCGCATCGCTGCCGGCCGAGGCCACGATCTTGTGGAACAGGTCGGGGCTGATGCCGCCCGAGCACGAATAGGTGAACAGCACCCCGCCCGGCGCGAGCAGCTTGAAGGCCAGCCGGTTGATGTCCTTGTAGGCGCGTGCGGCGCGTTCGGCATGGGCCACGGTGGGGGCGTATTTCGGCGGATCGAGCACGATGCCGTCGAACGTGCGCCCCGCTTCGATGAACTGGCGCAGCGAAGCGTTCACGTCGGCGTCCATGAAGGTCGCACTTTCCGCGGCAAAGCCGTTGCGCGCCACGTTGGCCGCCGCCCGCTGGAGCGCCGGGCCGGAGGAATCGATGGAGGTGACGTGGCCAGTGGCGCCATTGCCCGCCGCGCGCATGCCGGAAAGCGCGGCCACGGTGAAGCCGCCGGTGTAGCAGAAGCAGTTGAGCACGTTCAAAAGGCCCAGGCGCTGCGCCGCTTCGGCCATCTTGCGGCGGCTGTCGCGCTGGTCGAGGTAGAAGCCTGTCTTGTGGCCTTCGGCGATGTCCAGGCCGAGCTGCCAGTCGTGCTCCTGGATCACCAGTTCTGTCGCGCCCTCCCCCGCCAGCCAGCCGGTGGACGGCTGCAGCCCCTCGAGCGCGCGCGGTCCCGTGTCGGAACGTTCATAAAGTTTCGTGAGACCCGTCGCGTCCAGCAACGCCTGCACGATCACCGGCTTCCAGCGCTCGGCCCCGGCAAAAAGGAATTGCGCCACCAGCGTATCGCCGTAACGATCGACGATCAGCCCAGGCAGGCCGTCGGATTCGCCATGCACCAGGCGCACGCCGTCGCTTTGTACATCGAATCGGACCCTGGCGCTCACGGATGCTGCGATGGCAGCTATGAAAAAAGCAGCATCGATGCGCTGAGCTTCGTCGAAGCTCCAGACCCGCGCGCGGATCTTGGAGCTCGGGCTGAAGCCGGCCCAGCCGAGGAATTTGCCGTCATGCGATTCAACACGCACGGTTTCACCCGGGTCACCGCCGCCCTTCGCGATGGCGGAGTCGAAGATCCAGGGATGATGGCGCAGAAGCGAGCGCTCTTTGCCTTCGCGCAGTCGGATGATTTTCATCTGGCGATTGTCGGGCCTGGCCGGCTTTTGCCATGGCCGCCGCTCTACTTCTTCTTCGCCCGTGGATGCGCCGCATCGTAGGCGCGCGCCAGATGCTGGAAGTCCAGCCGCGTATAGACCTGCGTGGTGCTGATGTTGGCGTGGCCCAGCAATTCCTGCACAGCCCGCAGGTCGCCGCTGGACTGCAGCACGTGGCTCGCGAACGAATGGCGCAGCATGTGTGGATGCACGGGCGTGGCCAGGCCCGACATCTGGCTGCGCCGCTGCAGCCGCTGCCATACCGACTGCGCCGTGAGGCGTGTGCCGTAGCGGCCAAGGAACAACGCGGGCGACAGCGCCGCGCCGTCGATCTCGCCGCGCACCGCGAGCCACGCCCGCAGCGCCTCGGCCGCCTTGGCGCCGATCGGCACGCTGCGCCGCTTGCTGCCCTTGCCCAGCACATGGGCTTCGCCGGCATCGAGGTCGATCCAGCCGCGCGCCTGGGCGCCGGCCTGCACGTCGAGCCCCGTGAGTTCGCCCACGCGCAGGCCGCCGCCGTAGAGCAGTTCGACCATGGCCGCGTCGCGTGCTTCGAGCCAGGGGTCGTCGGCTTCGTTCTTGAAGTCGGCGAACTGCTGCGTGTCGTCCACGCCCAGGGCCTTGGGCAGCGGCTTGGCGGCCTTGGGCGCTCGCACATCCTGCACCGGGTTGCTGGCCACCAGGCCTTCACGGCCAAGCCAGTGGAACAGGCCGCGCCAGCCGGAGAGGATGAGCGCGATACCGCGCCCGCTGCGGCCCTGGCTGTGCATCTGCGCGACCCAGCGCCGGATGTGGCTGTGCTGGATCTGCGTGAGCGCCACGCCAGCCTTCGCGGCGGACTCGGCGAGCTTCTGCAGGTCGAGCGTGTACAGCGCGACGGTGCGCGCGGCGAGGCGCTTTTCGATTTCGACGTGGGCCAGGTAACGCGTGATGAGGGCCTGGTCGTCCTTCGACAGGCTCAGGATGGGCGGAGAAGGCCCTTCGACAGGCTCAGGGCGAACGGGGGGAAAACTCGAACCCACTCCGATTACCCCACCCCGTTCGTGCTGAGCCTGTCGAAGCATGTGTCCTCCCGCACCGGCGCTTCGGCAGGCTCAGCACGAACGGGGGTGGGAAAGGCACGCGGCACGGATCACCCCTTCCCGTTCGTGCTGAGCTTGTCGAAGCATTTGGACCCGCGTGACGCGCGCATCGGCCATCGCGCCCTATGCCGAGCGCAGCCGCGACAGCGCGGCGCTCGCCAGTTCGGCGATGCGCTCCAGGAAGTCCGTCCCCATCGCCGACTCGAAGCGGTGCGCGTCGGGCGACGCCAGCACCAGCATGCCGAAGGCCGGGCCGGTGCTGTTGAGCACGCCGGGGCGCAGCGGCATCAGGGCGATCGACATGGCCGCGGCCGGGTCGGGCAGCCAGGACACGGCCTCGAAGCCCGAGTTCACGCCGCAGAACGGCGCGGTCAACGACGAGGCGAAGGTCTTCGCGTCTTCGCTCACGCCCTGCGCATAGGCGGCGCCCATGTAGGCCTCGGCCACGCCCCAGACCTTGATGGCCACCTGCGGCACGCCGAACTGGCTCTGGATCTCGCTGGCGATGCGCTCGGGCAGTTCGCTGGCCACGCGCGTGGTGAGCAGGTTGCGGGCCCAGCGCTGGAGCTTGTCGGCGATCAGCACGTTTTCGTTGCCGTTGCGCACCATGTCCATGATGCGGTGCTCCAGGCCCTTGATCTTCTCGCGCAGCATCTCGGCCTGGCGTTCCTGCAGGCTCACGGCGCGGTTGCCGTGCGGGCTGGTCATCTGCACGGCGGCCAGCACTTCGGAATGGCGCTCGAAGAATTCGGGGGTGTTGATCAGGAAGTTGGCGATGTCGTCTTCGGTGATCGGGTTGGTTTGGTTCATAAGTTTTTGGAACACCCCCAAGTCGCTCACTTCGTGCAGCTCCTCCCCCCTTGCAGGGGGCGATACCAGCGGCCCGGCAAAGCCGGTTCCGCGGTATCTCTCGAAGGAGCGTCCAAAGCTGACGATGGGCGGGTTTTGTTGAAGTGAGGATTGGTTTAGGAACTTTAAGCCGACAGGTTTTCCGGAATAGTGATCTCGCCCGAAAACACGGTGGTGGCGGGGCCGGTCATGTAGACCGGGTCGCCCAGCTGGCCCGACCAGGCGACGCTGAGCATGCCGCCATGGGTGTAGACGTCCACCTGGCGCTCGAGCAGGCCCAGCCGGATGCCGGCCACCACGGCCGCACATGCGCCGGTGCCGCAGGCCAGGGTTTCGCCCGCGCCGCGCTCGAAGACGCGCAGGCGGATGCGGCCGCTGTCGAGCACCTGCATGAAGCCGGCGTTGACCCGGTTGGGAAAACGCGGATGGTGTTCGACCAGCGGGCCCAGCAGGGCCACCGGCGCGGCTTCCGTGTCTTCCACCACATGCACGGCATGCGGGTTGCCCATCGACAGCACGGCGACCACATAGGGTGCGAGCTGCACCGCGTGGTCCAGCATCAGCGGCCATTTCTGCCACGCGCCGACCGGCTCCGGCACGAGGCCGGCGGCGTCGAAGGGCACCTGGGCCAGATCGAACACCGGCGCGCCCATGTCGACCGTGACACGGCCGTCGGCCGTGAGCAGGGGTTCGATCACGCCGCTTTTGGTCGCCACGCGGATGCGGTCCTGGGTGGTGAGGCCCGTGTCGCGCACGAACCGCGCGAAACAGCGCGCGCCGTTGCCGCACTGCTCGACCTCGCCGCCGTCGGCGTTGTGGATCACGTATTCGAAGTCGATGCCTGCCGCGGGCGACGGCCGCACGCTGAGGATCTGGTCCGCGCCCACGCCGAAATGGCGGTCGGCCAGGAACCGGTACTGGGCGGCGCTCAGGCCGAACAGGCCGGCGGTTTCATCGAGCACGACGAAGTCGTTGCCCGCGCCCTGCATCTTGGTGAATGGGATGTGCATCGCCGGATTATCGGCGGACGCCACGTCAGCGTTCGAAAAAACGAACGCGACGCTTTGGCGGCAGAATGCGCGCATGGTCCGCCCCAGCCAACACCTGAAATCCGCGCCCGACTTCGCGCTCACCACCGACTGGCAACACCAGCAGCCCGTACCGCTGCTGCAAAACGTGCTGCGGCTGACGGCGCCCAACCCCGGCATGATGACCGGCCCGGGCACCAACAGCTACCTCGTCGGCGATGCAGGCGCCGGCTTCATCGCCATCGACCCGGGCCCGAACGACCCTGCGCACCTGGACAGGCTCTGGCGTGCTGCGGGCGGTGACATCCGCGCCATCGTCTGCACCCATTCGCACCCGGACCATTCGCCGGGCGCGGCGCCGCTGCAGGCACTTTGCGCGCACACCCGGCCGCCGGTGCTGGGCTTGCCTTCGGCCCCCACGGCGCGCGTCGACAGCCAGTTCAGACCCGACCGCGCGCTACAGAATCAGGAGCTGCTGACGCTGGACTCTCCTGCGCAAAAGCACACTTTGAAGGTGATCTTCACGCCCGGCCATGCGGCCAACCACCTGTGTTTGGTGCTGGTGGAAGACGGCTTGCTGTTCTCCGGCGACCACATCCTCAATGGCAGCACCACGGTGGTCAGCCCGCCCGACGGCGACATGACGGCGTATCTGGATTCACTCGACATCCTGAGTGCCGCCTGCGATGAACACGCCATCGATTTCATCCTGCCTGCCCACGGCCACGTGCTCGCCCAGGCCAGCACCGCCATCGCCCACCTCAGGGCGCACCGCCTGAAACGCGAGGCCAAGGTGCTGGCGGCCATGCAGGCCCATCCTGCCGGCAGCATGGACGACTGGGTGGCCCAGGTGTATGACGACGTGCCGCCAAGGATGTGGCCGGTGGCGCAGCGTTCGATGCTGGCGCACGTGTTGCGCCTCAGGGCCCTGGGGCTGGCCGCGTAGGACAAGGCCGAACCCATCGCAAGCGGCTCTCCGACCGGAGAGCCTGGGTACCGCACCGCAAAATCCCGCAAGTTTTTCTCGACCCAAGGATTTTCGAATGTGCGCCACCCGCGTGGGAACCCTCTCCGTCAGCTGCCAGACCGACGAACGTGATGCCGGCATGGACTATGGCCCGATGGCCAACGTCTGGCAGGGCGGCGGAGCCGCGCAGTGGCTCCGGGCTGGCGTGCGTCGCATCGTCTCGGCCTGTGGCGGCCGCATGGCCAGCGCGGGTTTCGCCGATCGCTACGCCGACGATCTCGAGAGCGAACGCGCTGAACTTGAAGCCCAGGGCATCCGGACCGTGGCACGCACGGCCGATCTGTGCGTGATGGAAGCGCCCGGCGGCCAGCGGTTCTTCGTGGTGGCCCCTTCGCGTTTCCACACGCTGTAGGCACAGCCCGGACCCGTTGCGACGATAGAAGCCGCCGATCCAGGCTGGCGGTGAATAGTGTGAAGCTCGCCGATAAGCCGGATTCTGTGCATTCCCAGCACCTTGCAGCGCCGGGAACGTGACCGCCATTAATCTGGGCCGGGGGTCGCCCACCCGGCTCGATGCTACCTACCCGCCAACTCCGGGGGCCCCGTCAACGTTGGCCTACTTGGTATTGCTGCGCGTAGAGATTGCCCGTTTCACCCAAGTCGGGCTTTTGCCCGACCTGACTCGTCTCTGTTGCTCTGATCCTCACCTCACGGTGGACAGCCATTAGCTGCTACGCTGCCCTGTGCAGTCCGGACGTTCCTCCAGTGCCTGGTTTCCCAGATTGCACCAGCGGCGGTCTTGGCGAGCTTCACGGGGCGATTATGCCCGGCGGGCAACGCGGCGCGCGAAGCTGCAAAATCGGCGTTTCCCGTCACCGCTGCAACCGCCACCAACATCCAAGGAGTCAACATGAAAGCCGACAACGTCCTCGCCACCATTGGCAACACGCCGCACATCCGCATCAACCGCCTGTTCGGCGCGGGCGCGAACGTCTGGGTGAAGTCCGAGCGCAGCAACCCCGGCGGCTCCATCAAGGACCGGATCGCCCTGGCCATGGTGGAAGACGCCGAGAAGTCGGGCAAACTCAAGCCCGGCGGCACCATCATCGAGCCGACCTCGGGCAACACCGGCATCGGCCTGGCCATGGTGGCCGCGGTCAAGGGCTACAAGCTGGTGCTGGTGATGCCCGACAGCATGTCCGTCGAGCGCCGCCGGCTGATGCTGGCCTACGGCGCGAGCTTCGACCTCACGCCGCGCGAGAAGGGCATGAAGGGTTCGATCGCACGCGCCGAGGAACTCGTGGCCAGCACGCCCGGCGCGTGGATGCCGCAGCAGTTCGAGAACCCGGCCAACATCGACGTGCACGTGCGCACCACGGCGCAGGAGATCCTGAACGACTTCCCGGACGGCCTGGACGCGCTGATCACCGGCGTGGGCACGGGCGGCCACCTCACCGGCTGCGCGCGCGTGCTCAAGGCCAAGTGGCCGCAACTCAAGGTGTTCGCGGTCGAACCCAAGGCTTCGCCGGTGATCTCGGGCGGCGCGCCGTCGCCGCATCCGATCCAAGGCATCGGCGCGGGCTTCATCCCGAAGAACCTGGACACCAGCCTGCTCGACGGCGTGATCCAGGTCGACGCCGAGCCTGCGCGCGAGATGGCGCGCCGCTGCGCGCGCGAAGAAGGCCTCTTGGTCGGCATCTCCAGCGGCGCCACGCTCGCCGCCATCGCCGAGAAGTTGCCGGAACTCGGCGCGGGCGCCAAGGTGCTGGGCTTCAACTACGACACCGGCGAACGTTACCTTTCGATCGAAGGCTTCCTGCCCGCGTGATCTCGCAGCGATGACATCCAGAGCCCACATCAGCATCACCGCACAGACCGGGCAGGCCGAACTCTCCGCGCCCCAGAAGAAGTTCAACACGCTGGTGCAGAAGATCGCCGCGCAGCGCAAGCTGCTCGGCGACTGGCAGGAGGCCATCCCGCTGTTCCAGCAACGGCGCGCGCGTGAACTCGATCCGCTGCTCGCAAAGCTCGATGGCGTGAGCACCGAGCTCGTGGCGTTTCTCGACGGCGCCTACGCGCAGAAAGGCCTGAGCAAGACCGACCGCAGCAAACTGGCCGGCATCATCTGCGACCTGGCCGACACGCTGATGCAGGGCGACCGTGCCGAAGCCATGAAGGCCATCTACAACAAGTACAGCGCCACCGATTTCGACACCGAGGCACGCGAGGCGCAGCAGGCGATGAAGACCCTGCTCGAGGAAGACCTCGGCATCGAACTCGGCGACGAGGTGGACATGGATTCGCCCGAAGCCGTGATGCGCGCGCTGCACGCGCAGATGGAAGCCGAACAGGCGCGCATGGACCACATCGCCGCCGAAAAGGAAAAACACCGCAGCCAGCACCGCAAGAAGTCGGCGCGCGAAATCAAGCAACAGGCCGCCGAAAAGGACGCGAGCCAGTCGCTGCGCGAGGTGTACCGCAAACTCGCGAGTGCGCTGCACCCCGACCGCGAAACCGACCCGGCCGAACGCGCGCGCAAGACGGCGCTGATGCAGCGCGTGAACCAGGCCTATGCCAACAAGAACCTGCTCGACATGTTGCAGTTGCAGATCGAGGCTGAACAGATCGACCCGGAGCGCATGGCCAACCTCAGTGCCGAGCGGTTGCGCCACTACAACCAGGTGCTGACCGACCAGTTGCGCGAACTGCAGCAGGAGGTCAAGGACACGGAACTTTCGTTCAAGAGGCAGTTCGGCATCGCCCCGATGGAAAAGGTCACGCCGGCGAACATGATGTCCATCCTGCGCGAACAGGTGCAATGGCTGGCACACGACATCCACCAGATGAAAAACCAGCTCGCCCACCTGGACGACCTGAAGACACTCAAGCTGTGGATCAGGACGCAGGTGCAGCGGTCGGCCGACTTCGATGCGTTCGGCATGGACGAAGATTTCGACTTCGACGACTACCGGCGTTGATTCAGGGCAGGCGTTTGAAGTCCGCTTCGCGCTGGCTGCGCACCGCCAGCACGAACACCGTGTCGATGGCCGCGAGGTAGTGGTACAGCGCAACATAACCCCGGGTCGCACGGCCGATCACGAGTTCGCGTTTGCCGCCTTGAACGGGTCGGCCGATCAGCGGACTGTGGGTCAGGATCTTGAAGGCTTCCAGGATTTCGCCAATGCGCTCCGGCGCCGCGCCTGGATCGTGTTGCGCGATGTGGTCGAAGAAACGATCGAAGTCGTCGAACACCTCGGGGGCGAGTTCGATGCGCGCCATGAACGGTTCAGCGCCCTGGCATCAACGGCCCAGTTTGCGCGCGGCGGGTCTGCGGGGCCGTTCACCGTTCGCGCGGGCCGCGAGGTAGGCCTTGGCCTCATCCCAAGGCACGGTCTCGCCGGTAGCGCGCACCCGAGCCCAGCGTTCGTCAGCCACGGCACTGAAGGCGTTGTCCCGCTCAACCTGCTCCACGGTGTGCGCAATCGCCTCGAGAATGAAGGCATGTGCCGTCTTGCCGGCCTGCTCGGCGGCGGCGGCGATGCGCGACTTGAGTTCGTCGTCGATGCGGATGGTGGTGGTGGACATTGGAAGCCTCCTGTCAGGAGGAAATGTAGCACGAATGCGCTACGCCAGCAAACCTCAATGCGGTAACGCACGCACCCGCGCCACGGCCTCGGGCAGATCCGCCCAATTCGGCTTGCCTGGCGCGAACCGCTGCCGCATATACCCCGCGATCTCCGCCACCTGCGCGTCCGACAGGTTGTGCCGGAAGGCCGGCATGAAGCCGACGTCGCGGCCCGCCGGTTCCTGCACACCGTCGAGGATGGTCCGCAGCAGGTTGTCCGGGTGGTCGCTGTGCAGCTTGCTGCTCAGCGCCAGGGGCAGGTTGAGGCCGAGCAGGCGCGGGCCGTCGCCGTCGTGGTGGCAGGCGCCGCAGGCACCGTCGAACAGGCGCTGGCTGGCGTTGGGCAAGGCCTGGCCGGCCTGTGCGGCCTGCTGCACCACGGCTTTGGCATCGACCGGGCTGGCGGACTGGAACGAGGCCAGGTAAGACGCCATCGCACGCACATCGGTATCGGGCAAGGCCGCGAGTTCACGCACCACCCGCGCCATCGGCCCGCCCGCGGCGCCGTGTTCGGCGGCATGGCCGTGACGCAGATAGCGGTACAAGGCGTCGGCGCTCCAGGGCACGGGGGACCTGGACAGGGCCGTCAAGGCAGGCGCCTCCCAACCATCGACCAGCGCCCCCGCCAGGTAGGCCTGGCCGCCCTGCTCCGCACCCAGCGCGTTGCGCGGCGTGTGGCAGGCACCGCAATGGCCGAGGCCGTTGACCAGGTAGGCGCCGCGGTTCCATTCCGCGGACTGTTGCGGCTCGGCCCGGTACGGCGTGGCGTCGTGGAACAGCGCATTCCAGCCGACCATCAGCGCACGCTGGCTGTAGGGGAAAGACATCTCGGCCGGCTTGGTTGCAGCCGACACGGCCGGCTGCGCCATCAAGTAGGCGTACAGGGCCGTGAGGTCTTCGTCGCTGGTCTTGGCGAACGCGGTGTACGGAAAGGCCGGATACAGATGGTGGCCGTCGCGCGAGATGCCTTCGCGCATGGCGCGCTGGAACGCGGCCAGCGACCAGCGGCCGATGCCAGTGTCGGGATCCGGCGTGAGATTGGTCGTGTAGACGGTGCCGAACGGCGTGTGCATGGCCCGGCCACCCGCGTTCGGCACGCCGCCGGCCGTGGTGTGGCAACCCACGCAGTTGCCCACCGCGGCGAGCTGGCGGCCGCGTTCGATGGTGGCGTCGGTGTAGACGGAAGCCGTGCCCGCCGTGATCGGCGCGAGGGCCGTGCGCCCGCCGAACAGCGCCGTGCCCAGGCCGATCACCCCCGCCAACACGGCGCCGGCCGTGGCCCACGCCGTGCGGCCCTTCGGCAACGGCAGGCCGGCAAGCGCGCTCCGATCCCCATCCTGATTTCGATACGCTCCCGATTGGATAGCAGCCAGCGCAGTTCCTGCCTGCTCTGGCGGCACATTCAATGCTGCACGCACGACTTCCGGGGTGAACGGCGGCGCCCGGAAGCGCACGCCGGTGGCGTCGAAGATGGCATTGGCGATGGCCGCCGTGCCCGGCACCGAAGCCGATTCGCCAGCACCCAGCGCCGGTTCGCCGGGCCGCGGCATGTGCAGCACCTCGACCACCGGCACCTCGCGGAAGCTCAGGATCGGATAACTGCCCCATTCGGCATTGGCGACGACGTTGCTGCCGGGCGTGAAGCGCACCTCCTCCTTCAGCGCGCGGCTGGTGGTCTGCAACACGTTGCCGTGCACCTGGTGCTCGACGCCGGCCGGGTTGACCATCAACCCCGCGTCGTGCCCCACCACCACGCGGCGCACGTGCACCTCGCCGGTCTTGCGGTTCACATCCACGTCGGCCACCCAGGCCGCCCAGGCCGCGCCGTAACCCGGCCATTTGCTGTGGATGTAGCGCGCGTAGGCGAAGCCCTGGCCCTGCAGCCAGTCCCCGTCGGCCGCCTGTCGCTGCGGCGCGGTGTGCGGTTTCCAGCCGGCCTTCTGCGCGGTGGCGCGCACCAGCTCGGCGGCGCGCGGATCGTCCAGGTGGCGCAGCCGGTAGTCCACCGGGTCCGCGCCCGCAGCGGTGGCCAGTTCGTCGATGTAGGACTCGTGGGCGAAGGCGTTCGGCAAGGCCGACACGCCGCGCAGCCACGACGAGCGCACGATCGGCGCCATGTCGTGCACGCGCACGCGCAGGTTCTCGAAGCTGTAGGGCGGGCGCGCCGTGCGGTCGCCCATCTCGAAGGCCTGGGCCACGGGTTCGATGCTGCGCGTCAGCAGCAGGGCCAGCGTGGGTGCGCCGTTCGAGGGGTAGGAGGTCTGGAAGTCGTAGCCGGCCGCCGAGCCATCGGCGTTCAGCCCGCCCCGCACTTCCATGAGCTGCGCCGTGCCCTTGGGCTCCCACAGGTGTTCCTGCGCACGCGTGAGCTGCACGCGCACCGGCGCGCCCACGGCCCGCGACAGCAGCGCGGCATCGGCCGCCACGTCGTCGGCTCCGTTGCGGCCGTAACAGCCGGCGGCCTCCATGCGCACCACGTCGATGGCAATATCGGGCAGGCCCATCAGACGCGACAGGTCGAAGCGCAGCACATGCGGGTTCTGCGTGCCGGCCCAGACCTTGAGTGATGCACCCTGCCAATCGGCGACCGCGCACGACGGCCCGATCGACGCATGCATCTGATAAGGCCATAGATAGGTGCGCGGCATGGACTCGGCGGCGCCCGCCAGCGCCGCATCGACATCGCCTTCGTCCACCAGTTGGCGCGTGGTGCGCGGGTTGTCGCGGATGGCCTGCGCCACGTCCTGCTGGTCCGGCATGCCCGGCCATGGCTTCCAGCGCACCTGCAGGTCGGCCAGCGCCTGCTCGGCCTGTTCCTCGCGTTCGGCGACGATGCCGACGAAATCGCGGATCACCACCACCGCGCGGATGCCGGGGATGTGCGCGATGGAGCCCTCGTCCACCGATTCCAGCGTGTTGCCGATGAAGTCGCCATGGTCGGCGCCCGCGTAGGGCGGGCGCACCACGCGGCCGTGCAGCATGCCCGGCAAGCGCATGTCGTGCACGAAGACCAGTTCGCCGGTAAGTTTGTCCAGCATGTCCACTCGCGGCACGGACTGGCCGACGACGCGGTAGTCCTTTGGGTCCTTCACCGGCGTGGTCAGGTCGAGCATCAGCTCGACGTGCTGGCCCGCCAATGCTCCGCCGATGCCGGCGGCACCGCGTCGCCCAAGCCAGGCGCGGGCCTGCGCGGCGGCGCGGCGCAGTGGCTCGGCATGCAGCTGGATCGATGCACTGGCGATGGTCGCGCCCTGGTTCGGCGCGCGCGCGGTGTCGCCGAGCACCATGTGGATGCTGTCCATGGCCACGTCGAGTTCTTCGGCCACGATCTGCGACAGGGCGGTGCGAATGCCCGTGCCGAGGTCGACGTGGCCGTTGAGCGCGGTGACACTGCCGTCGTCCCACACGGCGAGCAGCACCTCGGCACCTTCGGCTGGATTTGCACCGACCGCCGCGGGCTGTCCCGGGACGGGCACAGTGGCCGGCAGTGGCTCGCGCAACACCAGCAGCACACCGGTGGCGGCACGCAACTCGGCGCGCGACAAGACCGTGTCGGCGCGGCGGGTCATGGGGCGGGCGTCCCTGCTCCCCGTTCGGGCTGAGCCTGTCGAAGCCGCTTCAGGCGCTCAGGCCCTTCGACAAGCTCCGGGCGAACGGGAGAAAACGCATCGCCCCGCTCTTCCACCCCGTTTGTGCCGAGCCTGTCGAAGCGGGCTTCCTGTCCCACAGGTGCTTCGACAGGCTCAGCACGAACGGAAGGGGGCACCAGCTCAGCACGAACGGGCGAGGTCGCCATCAGCACGGCCGCACGCCGCACCGCCTGCAGGATTTCCAGGTGCGTGCCGCAGCGGCACAGGTTGTGCGAGAGTTGCCGGCGGATTTCGTCCTCGGTCGGCGCCGGTGTGTGCCGCAGCAGCGAGACCGTCATCATCACCATGCCGTTCAGGCAGTAGCCGCATTGCGCGGCCTGGGTGTCGAGGAAGGCCTGCTGCACGGGATGCAGGCCGGCGGCCGTCTTCAGGCCTTCAAGCGTGGTGACGTCACGCCCGGCCATGCCGCGCGCGGGGATCACGCAGGCCCGCGCGGCGATGCCGTCAACGAGCACCGTGCACGCGCCGCATTCCCCCAGGCCACAGCCGTATTTCGGGCCGTTCAGCGCGAGATCGTTGCGCAGGAAGTGCAGCAGCGTGGCCTGGTCGGTGCCGCGGACGGTCTGGGTTTGTCCGTTGACGGTGAGCGGGAACACGGCCTGGGATCAGCTCTCGATGTCGGCCGAATGGATGCGCTTGACCTTCTGCGCGGCCATCTGCTTCCACGCCGCCGCCAGCGAGCCGTTGAGGTCGATGGCGCGCGTGGCATCCTCGACCACATAGACCTCGAAGCCGGCCTTGCGCGCGTCCATCGCCGTCCAGGCCACGCAGAAATCGGTGGCCAGGCCGGTGACGAACACGGTCTTGATGCCGCGCGCCTTGAGGTAGCCGGCCAGGCCGGTGGCGGTCTTGTGGTCGGCTTCCTCGAAGGCGGAATAACTGTCCATGTCCTTGTGGAAGCCCTTGCGGATGATCAGCTGGGCCGTGGGCAGCTTCAGCGCCTGGCTGACCTCGGCGTCGGCCGTGCCCTGCACGCAGTGGTCGGGCCAGAGCACCTGGGTACCGTATTTGAGCTGGGTGGTTTCGAAAGGCTTTTTGCCGCTGTAGCTGCTGGCGAACGAGGCATGGCCGGCGGTGTGCCAGTCCTGCGTGACGACGATGTTCTCGAAGGCCGGCGCGAGCCGGTTGATGACCGGGATCACCTCGGCGCCGCCCTTCACGGCGAGCGTGCCGCCCTCGAGGAAACAGTTCTGCACGTCGACGACGATCAGCGCGGCCGTGCCCGGCTT
The DNA here is from genome assembly GCF_001955695.1 of Rhodoferax koreense. NCBI lineage: Bacteria > Pseudomonadati > Pseudomonadota > Betaproteobacteria > Burkholderiales > Comamonadaceae > Rhodoferax > Rhodoferax koreensis. The sequence continues at coordinate 5,227,765 of NZ_CP019236.1, forward strand.
GATCTTGCCTGCGGCCGATGCGGCGAGGCCGGTGCCGCCGAAGAAGCCCAGGGCGGCGGTGGATTTCAACAGGGTTCTGCGTTGCATGTCGTTCTCCGAAATGAGGGCGGTCAGACGCTCAGGTAGGCGCGGCGCACTTCGTCGTTCGCCGCGAGTTCGGCCATCGTGGCCTGGTACCGGATCTGGCCTTTTTCGAGCACGTAGGCGCGGTCGGAAACCAGTTCGGCGAAGTGCATGTTCTGCTCGGACAGCAGGATGCTCACGCCCTGCGCCTTGAGTTCCAGGATCATGTTGGCCATCTGCTCCACGATCACCGGCGCCACGCCTTCGCTCGGCTCGTCGAGCAGCACCAGGTAGGGGTTGCCCATCAGCGTGCGCGCCACGGTCAGCATCTGCTGCTCGCCGCCGCTCATGCGGCCACCGGGGCGGTTGGGCATCTCGCCAAGGTTGGGGAACAGCGCGAACAACCGCTCGGGCGTCCACACCGGCGCGGCCGTGCCGTCGGACCATTGGCGCGGCGGCTGCTTGCCGACCTCGAGGTTCTCCAGCACGGTGAGGTCGGTGAACACGCGCCGGTCTTCGGGCACGAAGCCCAGGCCGAGGCGCGCCGCCACATGCGGCTCGCTCTTCGAGATGTCCTGGCCCAGGAAGTGGATCGCGCCGCGGCGCTTGGCGAGCATGCCGATCAGCGCCTTGAGCGTGGTGGACTTGCCCGCGCCGTTGCGGCCCATCAGCGCCACCACTTCGCCACGCCGCACGCTCAGGTCCACGTCGTACAGGATCTGGGCGGCGCCGTACCAGGCTTCCAGGCCCTTGGCCTCCAACAGCATCTGCGCGCTCATGCGGCGGCCCCCACGTGAAGGGCCGCGGCCTTCTCGGCGATCTTCTCGAAGGTTTTTCCGCTGCCGAAATACACCTCCTGCACCTTGGGGTGGTCGCGGATCTCGAGCGGCTTGCCCTGTGCGATGAGCCGGCCGCGCGCCAGCACGATCATGCGGTCGGCATAGGCGAAAACCACGTCCATGCTGTGTTCGGTGAAGAGCACGGCCATGCCGCGGTCGATCACCAGTTGTTTGGTCAGGGCCATGAGGGCGTTGCGTTCCTTGGGCGCCATGCCGGCCGTGGGTTCGTCCATCAGCAGGAGCTTCGGGCTGTTGGCCATGGCGATGGCGAGTTCGACGCGTTTCACGTCGCCGTAGGCGAGTTCGCTGCAGGGCCGGTCGGCCTGGGCCCTCATGCCGACCTGCTCGAGCAAGGCCAATGCTTCGTCACGTTTGTGGTCGGAAGCCCGGCGCCACATCGAGAACAGCCGGCCGTCGTGCGAGAGCAGCGCCATCTGCACGTTTTCCACCACGGTGAGCGAGGCGAAGGTTTCTGCGATCTGGAAGGTGCGGCCCACGCCCATGCGCCAGATCGCGCGCGGCTTCCTGCCCACAAGTTCCTGGCCGTCGAAGACGATGGAACCCTGGTCGGCCCGGAGCTGGCCGTTGACCATGTTGAAGGTGGTGGACTTGCCCGCGCCGTTGGGCCCGATCAACGCCAGCAGTTCGCCGGCTTTGAGTTCGAAACTGATGCCGTCCACGGCCTTCACGCCGCCGAAGGACTTGCCGAGGTTGTTGACTTTGAGAAGGCTCATGCTTTGACCGCCTCAACCTTGACGGGCGCACGCCGCAGCTTGTCCGAGAGTTGTTTGGCAAAGCCCGCGATGCCTTGCGGGAACAGCAGCACCAGCAGCAGGATGATGCCGCCCAGCATCGCCCGCCAGTAGTCGGTGTTGCGCGCCACGGTGTCGTGCAGCCAGGTGAAGGTGACCGCGCCGACCACCGGGCCGGCCAGGGTCTGCACACCGCCGAGCAGGACCATCACCAGGCCGTCGACCGACTTGCCCACGCTCATGGTCTCGGGCGAGATGCTGCCCTTGGAAAACGCGTAGAGCGAGCCCGCGAGGCCGGCCACTGCGCCGGCGATGATGAAGGCCACCCACTGCATGCGCTTGACGTCGATGCCGATGGCGTCGGCGCGCAGCACCGAGTCGCGGCCCGCGCGCAGGGCATAACCGAAAGGCGAGAACAACACCCGGCGCAGCCACCACACACCGGCGGCCACCAGCGCCAGCGTGAGCCAGTAGTAGATGCGCTTGTCGGCCAGCCATTCGGCCGGCCACACGCCGGTGAGGCCATTGCTGCCGCCGGTGAACGCATCCCACTGGTAGGTGACGGCCCAGGTGATCTGTGCGAAGGCCAAAGTGAGCATGGCCAGGTACACGCCCGACAGCCGCACCGCGAACCAGCCGAAGACGAAGGCGCCGAGGCCGGCCACGAACGGCGCCAGCACCAGGGCGAGCTCCATCGGCAGGCCGCTGGCGCGCACCAGCAAGGCCGCGCCGTAGGCACCGAGGCCGAAGTAGGCCGCATGGCCGAACGAATGCATGCCGGCCGGCCCCATGATGAAGTGCAGGCTCGCGGCGAACAGCGCGGCGATCAGCAGGTCGATCATCAGCACCATGGTGTAGGGTGCGTCGGCGGTGAGCAGCGGCATGGCGGCCAGCACCAGGCCGAAGATGGCGGCGGCAACCACATAGGTTTTGCTCGCGCGGCGCAGCGGCTCTTCCTGCATGCCCACATAACGGCTCGGCGCCTGCGGCCGGCCGAACAGGCCCCAGGGGCGCCACACCAGCACCACGGCCATCACCAGGAAGTCGACCACGAGGGTGAGCTTGGAAAACGAGATGCTGTAGCCGAAGATCTCGACCACACCGAGCCAGATGCACACGGCCTTGATCTCGGCGATCAGCAGCGCGGCCGCATAGGCCCCGGGGATCGAGCCCATGCCCCCGACCACCACCACCACGAAGGCCGAGCCGATGGTGTTGAGGTCCAGTTCCAGCGTGGCCGGCTCGCGCGGCAACTGCAGCGCGCCGCCCAGGCCGGCGAGCAAGGCGCCGAGGGCGAACACGGCGGTGAACAGCCAGGCCTGGTTGATGCCGAGCGCGCTCACCATCTCGCGGTCCTGCGTGGCCGCGCGCACCAGGGTGCCGAAACGCGTGCGCGTGAGCAGCAGCCACACCAGCCCGAGCACGATGGGGCCGACGACGATCAGGAACAGGTCGTAACTCGGGAACTGCCGGCCGAGGATCATCACCGAACCCGACAGACCGGGGGCACGCGGGCCGAGCAGTTCATCGGGGCCCCAGAGCCAGAGCACGGCATCCTTGATGACCAGCACCAGGGCGAAGGTGGCGAGCAACTGGAACAGCTCGGGCGCCTTGTAGATGCGGCGCAGCAACACCACCTCGATCAGCGCGCCAAGCACCCCCACGGCCAGTGCCGCCAGGATCAACGCCGGCCAGAAGCCCAGCCCAGCCCCGAGCTTCTCGACCAGGGTGTAGGCGAGGTAGATACCCACCATGAAGAAGGAGCCGTGCGCGAAGTTGACGATGCGCGTCACGCCGAAGATCAGCGACAGGCCGGCCGCCACGAAGAACAGCGAGGAAGCGCCCGCCAGCCCGTTGAGCAGTTGGACGATGAAACCCGAGAAACTCATCTAGCGAGACTTCCAAAATTGATGGCGCGCTGTGTCCGTTCGGGCTGCGCCCGTCGATGCCCCTGCCTACCGATGAAACACTTCGACAGGCTCAGTGCGAACGGGAGGGAATCGGCGTTCGTGCTGAGCTTGTCGAAGCCTGCCCACCTCATACATGCACTTCGACAAGCTCAGTGCGAACGGAGGTGGGAGTGACATGCATCGTCAATCCTTCGCTCGGGCCTTGGCTACTTCCGCCGCCGGCGGCTGGAACTTGGCGCCATCGAAATACGTGTAGTCGACCATCACACCCTTGCCGCCTTCGTTCTTCGTCTTTCCGACGAAGGCGCCCATGGTCGACTGGTGGTCTTCGGGGCGGAAGCTGATCTTGCCGAACGGCGTGTCGACCGGCAGGCCCTTGAAGGCCTCGACGAGCTTGGCGCTTTCAAGGCTCTTGGCCTTGGCGATGCCGGCGGCCGCAGCCTTGATCATGGTGTAGCCGACCACCGAGCCCAGGCGCGGATAGTCCTTGTACTTGTCGTGGTAGGCCAGGAAGAAAGCCTTGTGTTCCGGCGTCTGGATGCCGTACCACGGGTAGCCGGTGACGATCCAGCCGTTCGGCGTTTCGTCCTTCAGCGGATCGAGGTATTCGGGCTCGCCGGTCAGCACGCTCACCACCTCGCGGTCCTTGAACAGGCCGCGGGTATTGCCTTCGCGCACGAACTTCGACAGGTCGGCACCGAACAGGACGTTGAAGATCGCGTCGGGCTTGGCGTCGGCCAGGGCCTGCGCCACGCTGCCGGCGTCGATCTTGCCCAGCGGCGTGGCCTGCTCGCCGACGAATTCCACGTCGGGCTGCGCGGCCTTCAGCAAGCCCTTGAACGCGGCCACGGCGGACTGGCCGTATTCGTAGTTGGGGTAGACGAAAGCCCAGCGCTTCTTCTTGAGCTTGACAGCTTCGGGCACCAGCATCGCGGCCTGCATGTAGGTGCCCGGGCGCAGGCGGAAGGTGTACTGGTTGCCGCCCTGCCAGGTCATCTTGTCGGTGAGTGGCTCGCCGGCCAGGAAGAAGAATTTCTTCTGCTTGGCGAAGTCGGCCACGGCCAGGCCGGTGTTCGACAGGAAGGTGCCGGTGAGGATGTCGATCTTCTCGCGCGAGACCAGTTCCTCGGCCACGCGCACCGCATCGCCGGGGTTGGCGTTGTCGTCGCGGGTGATGAGCTCGAGCTTCTTGCCGAGCACGCCACCCTTGGCGTTGATTTCGTCCACGGCGAGTTCCATGCCCTTCTTGTAGGGCTCGAGGAAGGCCGGCTGCGCCTTCCAGCTGTTGACCTCGCCGATCTTGATCACGCCCTGGGCATGGGCCGCGGGCCAGAACGCCAGCGCGGCGGCGGTATAGAACAGGGGACGCAACAACTTCATGGCAAAACTCCTGGAAGGTTCAAAAAGATCCGGAAACGGGTGAAGGCAAAGGCAGGAGACTACCGCAGTCCGTCCTGGCCCACGATCTCCGAAGCCTGCAGTCCGCCGATGCGCGCCAGCGGCCGGCCGCTGGCGGTGACCACCACGGCCACCACGATCTCGCGGGCGCGCGGCGCATCGGCCACGCGGGCTTCCATGGCGTCGAAATGGCTGCGGACATAGGCCGCGTCCTTGTGGCCCAGCGGCACGTCGATGGCCGTGCCCAGCCCGCCGAGCTTCTTGGCCGAAGGCACGAGGGCCGCGCCCTTCTCCACCGCCTGGCGCAGCGGCGCACCGAGCTTGGGATGCAGGATGGCCGCGGCGTGTTCCAGCTCGCCCGCTTCGCCGACGATGGCCGCCTTGCCGTAGCTGTGCGCGGCGCCGGGCGCGATGCCCAGCGCCTTCACGCATTTCTCGCCCAGCAGGCCGCCGAGTTCCTCGCCGATGGCCACCAGCTGGTCGAGGTTTTCGGAATAACTGCCGGCATAGGGGTTGTCGATCACGGCCATGGCCAGCGCGCGGCGCGTGGGCGGATTCACGGCCTGGCCCATTTCGATCAGGACCTCATCGACCTGGACGATGATTTTGCGGATGTTGGCAAGCATGGTTGTCTCTTGAAATGATGGTTGGATTCAGCGCAGGCCGTCCCACTTCGTGATGCCTTCGGGCTCCAGCCCACCGACACGCGAATGCACACGTGCACCCGAGGCCATGGTCAGGATGTAGACGATCTCGTCGGCGGCCGGCGCGCCCGGCACGCGCACCTCGATCGCGTCGAAATGGCTGCGCACGTAGCTTGCGTTGATGTGGGTCAGCGGCACGTCGAGCGCGGTGCCGGGGCCGCCGACCTTCTTGGTCGAGGGCACGATGGACAAGCCATTGCCTGGTTGGCCGGTCTTGTCCTCGGCCTTGCCCGCCTTGTAGGCGTTGCGGTCACCCTTCCAGCCCAGCAGTTCACGCATCGCATAACCCCCCGGCACATGCCATAAGGCGCCGTGCTCCAGCTCGCCTGCGGCACCGACGATGGCGCCCTTGCCGTAGCTGGCGATGCGCTCGACCGGCAGCTGCATGGCGGCCAGCAGCCGGCGCGCCATGTCGATGCCCACGGGTTGCAGCGCGTCCATCATCGGCAGGATGTCGGGCTCGTAGCGACCGGCGAACGGATTGGTCAGCACCGCGCCGATGGCGCCGCGCACCAGCGGCACGGCGGCGACCGGGCCGAATTCGTGGTTGATTTCTTCCACGTGGGTGAAGATGCGGCGGATGGTGATCATGGGGTGGCAGGCTCTCTGAATTTCATTAAGCAAATACTGAACCAAGTTGCGGGGGTCCAGGCCGAGTATCGGCGGATGGCGGCATCCCCGGACTGCGGGTTTGCGCCCATTGCCCCTGGCAGACCAGGGTGGCGGACCACAACAGCCCGGCCTGCTGCAGCGCCTCCGCCCTGGCCAGGCCCGCGGCCAGCGCTTCGCGCACCAGCGCCTCGGGCAAGGGCGGCACCTGGACGGTGACGGGGATGTCGCCAAGGTCGGTATCGTCCTTGAGCGTGTTGGCGGGACGCCTTTCGATGCCGGGATGCGGCACGTCGACCGCATTGGCCACCACCGTGGCGGCGGCGTCGGCCTCGGCCGCCGTGGCGGCCAGGATGGTCACGCTGTCGGCGATGCCGAGCGAGAAACTGCGACCACGCCAGCCGCTGGTGGCCACGCCGCGCGCGGGCGACTCGTAGGCGAGTTCGCACTGCGCGTCGGTGCGCAGGCCCTGCGGCGTTTCGGCCGCCTCGGCCATGGCCGGCCCCCAGCGCGCCAGGTCGGCGAACAGCCCGATGCGCACCGACTGGCCCGGCGTGAGGTAGACGGCGATGTCGCCGCCGTTGTTGACCCAGGCACGGCCTACGCCGGGCCGGTGGTAGCAGGCGATGAGCTCCTGCGCCACGGCGCCGGCCACGGCGGCCATCGGCGTGATGAACTCGGCGCGGTAAGGCGCACAGGCGGCCCACATGCGCCGCGCCACTCGGCCGTCCAGGCGCGCACCGGCCGGGGGCAAGGGCCCGGTGGGCGGCAACGGCAGGCGCAGCGCCCGGAGTTCGGCCACCAACTCCGGCAGCAGGGTGTAGAACCGTTGCCAGGCGGCCTCGTGTGCGAGCTGTACGGCCAGCGATTCGCCCTCGGCGCCGATCACAATGTCCATCGGACCGTTCTGAAAGTGCCATCGCCCGTCGGGCAGTCGCGCGCGTTGAGCTTTCATGGCCCGGATCTCAACCGAGCAGCGGCGGCTGCCCGAGGGGCCAGGGGTTGGCCGCGGGATTCTGTGCCCACAAGCGGGCCGTCGGCGCACCCTCGTTGTGCCATGCACCAGCTTGCAACATCTGCTCCAGGCTGTGCACGTGGGCCATGTGGCCGCCCAGGCGCTGGTAGTCCGCCAACCGCATGCTGAATTCCATCGGTGCCACGATGGCCGGCGTGGGCACGGTGCCGAAGCTTCGGTCCGGCATGCGCAACACATCGACCATCACCGTGATGCCCCCGCCGGGCCACACATAGGCCGGCGCGCCGCCGCAGGTCACGTTGACCAGGGCCTGCTTGATGGCGCGCGTGAGCAGCACGGGGTTTTCCGTCACGCCCGCGCGCAGGCTGCCGCCGGCGCCGCCGAGGAACAGCACGGTGCACAGCGAGGGCTCGCAGTTGTCGCCGATGCGCGCGATGATGCGGCGCACGCTCTCGGGCATGGGCTGCTCCACCGGCTTCAGCGCCTCGTCGAGCACGTACCAGGCCGCGTGTTCGCCGGTGGTCGAGGTCATCAGCAGCCGCAGGCCCGGGCGCGCCACGCCGGCATCCCAGCCTTCGATGATGGACAGCGGATCGGCGATGTCGGTGCCGCCCCAGCCGGTGCCGGGATTCGCCACCTGGAAGTACCGGCCGGGTGTGGACTTGCGCCCGCGCATCTGGATGCCCGAGCGCGGCATGTCGAGGCAGCGGCCGGCCTGGTGTTCGGTCAGCACGCCGGTGATGTGGTCGTCCACCACCACCACCTCGTCGGCCTCGCCATAGAGCTGCTTGGCGAAGATGCCGACAGCCGCCGAGCCGCAGCCCACACGCATGCGCTGCTCTTCCACGCCGTTGACGATGGGCGGCCGGCCGGCCTGCACCACGAGCTGGGAGCCGCCGTCGATGGTGAGCTCCACCGCCTGCTTGTTGCCCAGCGCCTCCATCATCTGCACGGTGACGCGGCCCTCCTTCTTGCTGCCGCCGGTGAGGTGGTGCACGCCGCCGAGCGAGAGCATCTGCGAGCCGTATTCGGCCGTGGTCACGTGGCCGACCACCTCGCCCTTGCAGCGCACGTTGGCCTGCTCGGGCCCGAGGTAGCGGTCGGTGTCGATCTTGACCTTGAAACTGCAGTAGCTGAAGATGCCCTCGGTGACGACCGTCACCATGTCCACGCCCTGCGCCTTCGAGGCGACGATGAACGGCGCGGGCTTGTAGTCGGGATAGGTGGTGGACGCGCCGACGCCGGTGACGAAGACCTCGTCGGCCAGGAGCAGGTCGCCGCTCCAATCCGGTGCGCCAGCCTCCTCGCCGGTGCGCCCGGCGAACGGCACCAGGGGCGCGGACGCATCGACCAGCGCGCGGCGCAGCAGCACCACCGGATCGACCCGCACCAGGGTGCCGCCCTGGTTGGCGTAGCGGTCGCAGGCGCCGCTGCGGCCATCGGATATCTGGCACAGCACCGGACAGGCGTTGCACTCGATCTTCTCGCTGGCCATGCGTTCGCTGCGTGGGCGCGCACGCTCCAGCACCTGCGGCTCGGTTCCGAACGTGGTGGCGGCCTCCATGGCGGGCAGGCCGTCCGTTTTGGTGTGTTCTGTCATCGATGATCTCGTGGGGCGGCCGTTTTCAGGGCCTTGACGAAACGCTTGTACCGGCGCGGCAATCTATGTAGTATTCACTTCAAACAAATGTTGCAAGCACTACATGGACCGTCGAATTTATTTTGGCATAAGCATCTGCCTGCCGCAACACATTCCGCATGCGGCGCGCGTCCGCCATCGGTAAAGACGGCATGAGCACACCGTTGCCGTCCGCCGCGAAAACGCGCCGCATGCCCGTGGCACGCAAGGCCGCGAGCGCCGCCAGGGGCGGGCCCGCCAGACCCGCCAAACCCGGGGTGCGCGAGCTCAGCGCCCAGGCCACGCGCGACAGTATCCTGCGCGCGGCCGCCAAGGTGTTCGCCAAGCATGGCTACGACGGCGGCAGCGTGGAGAAGATCTCCACCGCGGCCAAGTCGTACGACCGCATGATCTATTACTACTTCGGCAGCAAGGAAGGCCTGTACATCGAGGTGCTGGAAGACGCCTACCGCCGCATGAACGAGGCCGAGGCCCGGCTCGCGCTCGACGTGGCGCAGCCGGTGGCCGCGCTGCGGGCCGTGATCGCGTTCGTGCTCGGCTACTACCGCAGGAACCCGGCCTTCATCACGCTGCTCAACACCGAGAACCTGCATAAGGGCCGCCACATCGGCAAGTCGCTCAGGGCGCGCGAATATTCCTCGCCGGCCATCGCCATCATCGGCCGCATCCTGGAAGAAGGCATGGCGCAGAAGCTGTTCCGTACCGACATCCAGACGCGCGACGTGTACCTGATGATCGCCTCGATGGGCTACTTCTACATCTCCAACCGGCACACGCTGTCGGCCTTTCTCGGCGAGAACCTGGAAGCGCCCGAGGCGGTGGCCCATTGGGAAGGCTTCGTCACCGAAACCGTGTTGCGCACCGTCCGCCTCCCGTAGAAAACCTCCACCCCACGAAAGAACACCACCATGGCAGAAATCGCAGCCGGCGCCAAGTCCGGCAAGGTCGTCATCCAGAACATCGGCCTGCTGCTGTCGGGCGACATCGACCGGCCCATCCTCGACGCCGACACCATCGTCGTCTTTGATGGCCTGATCACGGCGGTCGGCAAGTTCAAGGACTGCGACACCGCCGAGGCGCGCACCGTCATCGACGCGAAGCAGACCTGCGTCGCCCCCGGCCTGATCGACAGCCACGTGCACCCGGTGTTCGGCGACTGGACGCCGCGGCAGAACCAGCTCGGCTGGATCGAGTCGACGATGAACGGTGGCGTGACCACCATGGTCTCGGCCGGCGAGGTGCACCTGCCCGGCCGGCCGAAGGACATCGTCGGCCTGAAGGCGCTGGCCATCACCGCGCAGCGCGCCTTCGACAACTTCCGACCCGGTGGCGTGAAGGTGATCGCCGGCGCGCCGGTCATCGAGAAAGGCATGGTCGAGCAGGACTTCAAGGACCTGGCCGAGGCCGGCGTGGGCCTGCTCGGCGAGGTCGGGCTGGGTTCGGTAAAGGCCGGCTACGAAGCGCAGCAGATGGTGGCCTGGGCACGCAAGTACGGCATCCAGAGCACCATCCACACGGGCGGCCCGTCGATCCCGGGCTCGGGCCTCATCGACAAGGACGTGGTGCTGGAAGCCGACGCCGACGTGATCGGCCACATCAACGGCGGCCACACCGCGCTGCCCGAGGCGCATGTGTGCGAGCTGTGCGAGAAGTCCAGCCGCGCCATCGAGATCGTGCACAACGGCAACGAGAAAGTGGCCATCGCCGCCGCGCAGGCCGCGTTGCAGCTCAAGTGCCCGCACCGCGTGATCCTCGGCACCGACGGGCCGGCCGGCTCGGGCGTGCAGCCGCTGGGCATGCTGCGCCTGATCGCGCTGCTCTCCAGCCTGGGCAACATTCCGGCCGAGCTGGTGTTCTGCTTTGCCACCGGCAACACCGCGCGCATCCGCCAGCTCAACTGCGGCCTGATCGAGGTCGGCCGCGCGGCGGATTTCGTGTTCATGGACAAGGCCCAGCACACGGCCGGCCGCAGCCTTCTGGAAAGCGTGCAGCTCGGCGACATCCCCGGCGTGGGCATGGTGATGATCGACGGCATCGTGCGCTGCGAGCGAAGCCGCAATACGCCGCCGGCGACCACGGTGCCGGTCTACGCGCACCACTGAACCGCACGCGCGGTTGCCGCGCGACAGGATGCGCGACGCGCTGCAGCTACCATCGCGCCCAGCTCCAAACCGGCCCGCCATGCACCACATCCTCAGGATTTCGCCCGCCCTTGCCCTGACGCTGGCCCTTGCGCTGGCCGCGCCGGGCGCCACCGCCGCGCCAGACGAAGAGGCGCTCGGCAAGGCCGCCGGCTACCCTGCCGGCCGCAACCTCGCGCAGGCCGCCCAGGAGCCCTACATGGTGGGCTCCTATAGCGCCATGGACAGCCTGGCCGGATCCTGCAGCCTGGCGCCGGCCGCCCAGCCGCTGGCACTGCCCAAGGCCGCTTCGGAGCCGAGTTTCCGCTACCGCTTCGGCGCGCGCACGCTGAGCCTGGACGACTACATGGAACATCAGCGCGCCATGGCCGTGCTGGTGCTGAAAGACGGCGAGATCGTCGCCGAGCGCTACAACTACGGCCGCGAGCCGGGCATGCGCATGCTCTCCAACTCCATGGCCAAGACCGTGGTGGCGCTGGCCATGGGCAAGGCGCTGGAGGAAGGCCTGGTGCGCTCCCTCGACGACACCGCGGCCACCTACGCGAAAGAACTCGCCGGAACGCTCTATGGCGAAACGCGCATCGTGAACCTGCTGCGCATGGCGTCCGGCGCACGTTACGTCGAGGACTACACACCGACCGACGACCGGGCCCGCTTCAATGCCGCGCGCCGCCGCGCGGGCATCGTCGAGGCGCTGCGCGGCGTGACCGAACGCACCGACGCCGAAGGCAGTCGCTTCAACTACAGCGGCGCCCAGACCGACGTGCTGGGCCTGGTGCTGCGCCACGCGACGGGCCGAAGCCTGTGCGACTACGTGGCCGAGAAGATCTGGCAGCCGCTGGGCGCCGAGGCCGAGGCGAAGTGGCTGCTGAACCCGACCGACCACATGGAGCAGGCCCAGGGCGGCTTCAACGCCACCGTGCGCGACTATGCACGCCTGGGCTGGTTGCTGGCCAACGACGGCCAGGCCCAGGGCCGGGCTGTTTTGACGCGCGACTACCTGTTGGCCATGACCGAAGCCGCGCGCCAGCCCGAAGCCTTCCGGCCCGGACGCATGGACCACAAGGGCAGCAGCTACTCGGGCTACGGCTTCCAGACCTGGCTGCTGCCTGGCAGCCATCGCCGTTTCGCGCTGCTGGGCATTCACGGACAGGCCATCTTCGTGGATCCGGAACTCAAGCTCGTCGTGGTGCACACCGCGGTCGGCAAGGACGCCAGTGGCGACGCGAGCGGCAACCACCTGGGCGCCGAGCGCGACGCTCTGTTGCGCGGCATCGTCGCGCGTTACGGGCAGTGGTGAAGGGCTCCGGCCGGGCCCGAGCAGGATCGCGGCGCTTGCAGTAAGCTGAAACCAATCACCCACTGGAGACCACATGACCGACACCAACCCCACCGGAACCCCCGTCTGGTTCATCACCGGCTGCTCGACCGGCTTCGGTCAGGCGCTGGCGCGCAACGTGCTCGCGCGCGGCTGGCGCGCCGTCGTCACCGCGCGCGACAAGGCGCGCGTCGCCAGCCTCGTCGAAGGCATGGGCTCGCGCGCGCTGGCGCTCGACCTGGACGTGACCGATGGGGCGCAGATCGAGTCGGCCGTGGCGGCGGCCACCGCGCATTTCGGCCACATCGACGTGCTGGTCAACAACGCCGGTTACGGCTACCAGTCTTCGATCGAGGAAGGCGAGGAGGCGCAGATCCGCCGCCAGTTCGATGCCAACGTGTTCGGCCTGTTCGCGATGACCCGTGCCGTGCTGCCGGGCATGCGCGCACGCCGCCAGGGACATGTGATCAACATCACCTCGGTGGCCGGCCTGGTCGGCTTCCAGGGTTCAGGCTATTACGCGGCGAGCAAACACGCCGTCGAAGGGTTCTCGGACGCGCTGGCGGCCGAGGGCGCGCCGATCGGCATCCAGGTGACCTGCATCGAACCCGGGCCTTTCCGTACCGACTGGGCGGGTCGCTCGCTGTACCAGACGCCGAATCGCATTGCCGAATATGCCGAGACGGCGGGCGCACGCATGCAACTGACCGCGAGCGTCAGTGGCGCTCAGCCCGGCGACCCCGAGCGCGCCGCCGAGGCGATGGTGCAGGTCACGCAGCTCGACGCGCCGCCGCGCCACCTGGTGCTCGGCGCGATCGGCTTCGAAGCCATCACCGGCAAACTCAGGAGCCGGATCGCCGAGATCGAGCAATGGCGCGCCACGAGCGTGGGCGCGGACTTCCCGGCCGGCTGATCACAACGCGCGCTTGGCCGACGCGGCACCTAGCTGAACAGCCATTTCTGCAGCAGCCGCGTGTACCGGGGCATGACCACGTAGACCATCATGAAAACCACCACGGCGGTGATGGCCAGCGTGTTCAGCGGCGTACTGGATGGCAAGCCGAGTTTCCCCAGCACGGGCACGACCAGCAGCGGCACCGCCAGGGCCAGCGGATAGATTGCCGACCAGGTCACCAGGTATTGCTTCCAGCGCACCGGCACCTTGGCCTTGGCACCGCTCGGCGCAAACCAGAAATCGAGGCCGCTGCTGATGAAGAAATCGTCGCCGCGCACGAACAGCGGCTGGACCTTCTCGATCAGGCGCTGCCGCTCGAACGACGCCATCCAGTGCTGCAGGTGCGCTTTGGTGTCGAATCGGACCACCACGGTGTAGGTCTCCGTCAGTCCCTGCACGGGTCGGACCATATGCCAATCCAGGTAGCCGGGCGAGGCCTTGCACACCGGCGCAATTTCCTCGAGCCATCGCTCGTAGGCCGCGTGGCTGTCCCGGCGTATCCGGTGGGTGATGACCACGGTGGCGCCCTGGTCCTCGTCGGTGGCGGTGGATGTGCTTGCGTCCATGGATCGGGTCAGCTTTCGTTGTGGGCGACTTCGATGCGCCGCCGGGTTCTGGCGGCCACGTCGTAGATGTTGAAGTTGCTCATGGTCCGGCCGTAGAGGTGCAGGCTCACGGCGCGCGGCCGCTCAGCCGGCACGCCGGTCACGTGGATGTGATCCGGATTCGGCACGAAGCTCGTCACCGCGCCATGCGGAAGCAGCACCGTGCCGCCGCGTGCCAGGTCGATTTCCGTGTCCGCGCCGCGCTCGGGCGACAGCCTCACGTAGCCGCGCTCTTCCAACACCCCCTCGACGACACCGACCACCCCCCAGCTGCCATGGTCGTGCACCGGTGTCCATTGCCCGGGCAGCCAGACCAGCGCGTACAGGGAAAGGCTCCTGTCCGGGGCTTCGTAGACGAGGTTGCGGTTGTAGCCGGCCGGACTGCTCTGGTAATGCTGTGGCGCCAGGAAGGTGCCGGCGTGGTCGATCAGGTCCAGCATCAGCGGGGCGAGCGCGAGCACACAGTCGGCCGGATCGGCATGGCCGCGGCTTCGGGCCATGGCCTGGTCGATGAAGGATTCGAGGGCGGGAGCGGTCATGCGCCATTCTCCACCGCCGCACGGCCGGGCTCAAGCCACGCCCGGCGTGGGCCTGGAGGATCGGTCAGCGCAACAACGCCACCGCGCCCGAGAACGTGAGGAAGGCCGCAGCCGTGGAGAGCAGGATGATGCGCGCCACGCGCCCCGTGTCCGCACCGAAACGCTCGGCCAGCATCGACACGTTGCTGGCACTCGGCAAAGCGGCGACGAGCACGATCACCGTCAACGAAAACGTGTCCAGCGGCACGCCGAGGTTGATGGCCGCCAGCCCCACCAGGCCGACCAGCACCGGATGCAGCACGAGCTTCACCAGCGCCACCGGCACATAGTCCGCCAGCGGCATGGCCGCGTGCCGGCCGGCAGCGGCGACGATCTGCGAACGCGCGAGCACCGCACCGATGGTGAACAGCGCCACCGGCGAAGCCGCATCGGCGAGCAAGCCCACCGTCTGCATCACCGGCCCGGGCAGGCGCAGCTGCGTGGCCGAAGCCAGCACGCCGAGCACGATGGCCCATGGCATGGGGTTGATGGCCACGCCCTTGAGCGCGTTGCGCGCGGCCCGGGCGGCACCGTGCTCGTCCGCACCGTCGAGCCGGGACAGCGCGATGCACAGCGACGAGGTGACCAGCAGGTCGGCCACGATGGTGACGATGGCCGGGCCGGCGGCCTTGGGGCCCATCAGCGCGACAAGCAGTGGAACGCCCATGAAGCCGGTGTTGGGAAAAGCGGCCACCAGCGCGCCGAAAGCCGCGTCGTTCCAGCCGATGCGGCGGTTCAGGCTGGTGGCGACGACGAAGCCGACGATGACCAGCGCACACAGCACGTAGGTGACGAACAGGCCCACATCGAGCAGCAGGGCCAGCGGCGTGGCCGCGCCGAATCGGAACAGCATGCACGGCAGCGCGAAGAACAGCACGAAGCCGTTGAGCCCGCCGATCGACTCGAGTGGCAGCCAGCGCCGCCGCGCGGCGACATAGCCCGCCAGCACCAGCGCAAAGAACGGAAACGTGACGAGCAGGACAGTGAGCACGACTCGGATTGTCGCAGGGCATTCCGTTGCGCCGGCGCCAAAGCGGTTTGCCGCCCTGCCCAAGCTGTTTCCCAAAGCTGTTTCATCCAGTTACCATCGTTCAGCCCAGCCTGCAACCCGTCTTCGGGAGACCACCATGCCCTCCAAACCGACAAGCCTCAGCATTGCCAAGCGCCTGGGGATACTGATCGCCAGTGCGCTGCTCGGCGTGATCGTGCTGACGGCGCTCTTCCTGGTGTCCGAGCGCAGGTTGATCATGCAGGAGCGCCAGGCCAGCGTGCGGCAGAACGTGGAATCGGCGCACAGCCTGATCGCCGCGTTCCACAAGCAGTTCACCGACGGCAAGCTCACTGAGGCCGCGGCCAAGCAGCAGGCGATGGCGGCCGTGCGCGCCATGCGCTACAGCGGCAACGAATACTTCTTCATCGTCGACTTCACGCCGACCATGGTGATGCACCCGATCCGCCCCGACCTCGAAGGCCAGAACGTCTCGGAAAACAAGGACCCGACCGGCAAGCGCCTGTTCGTCGAATTCGTGAACGTGGTCAAGGCCTCGGGCGCGGGCGACGTCGTCTACCTCTGGCCCAAGCCGGGCAGCGACCAGCCCGTGGAGAAGGCCTCGTACGTCGAGGGCTTCCAGCCCTGGGGCTGGATCGTCGGCTCGGGCGTCTACGTGGACACCGTGGACGCGCGTTTCCGAGAGCGCGCGATCACGTTCGGCCTGGGTGCGCTGGTGCTGGCCGCGGTACTGCTCGGCGTGGGCCTGTTGATCACCCGCAGCCTGTTGCGCGAACTCGGCGGCGAACCCGGGCTCGCCGCGCAACTGGCCGGCCGCATGGCCCAGGGCGACCTGTCCACAAAGATCGAAGTCAAGCCGGGCGACACGGCGAGCCTGCTCCACGCGATGCGCAGCATGCGCGACAGCATCGCCGGTATCGTGGCCGAAGTGCGCACCGGCACCGACGCCATTGCCGCCGCGTCGAGCCAGATCGCCTCGGGCAACAACGATCTCTCGGCGCGTACCGAACAACAGGCCAGTGCGCTGGAAGAAACCGCGGCCTCGATGGAGGAGCTCACCAGCACCGTGAAACAGAACGCCGACAACGCACGCCAGGCCAGCCAGCTCGCGGCCTCGGCCTCGCAAGTGGCGGCCCGGGGCGGCGCGGTGGTGGCCGAGGTGGTAAGCACCATGGGCACGGTGAACGCCTCGTCGAAGAAGATCGTGGACATCATCGGCGTCATCGACGGCATCGCCTTCCAGACCAACATCCTCGCGCTCAATGCCGCCGTGGAGGCTGCGCGGGCAGGCGAACAGGGCCGCGGCTTCGCGGTGGTGGCCTCGGAAGTGCGCGGGCTGGCGCAGCGCTCCGCCGCAGCGGCCAAGGAAATCAAGGCGCTGATCGACGACTCGGTCGGCAACGTGGCGCACAGCACCCGCCTCGTCGACCAGGCCGGCGCCACCATGGGCGAGGTGGTGCAAAGCGTGCAGCGCGTGACCGACATCATTGCCGAGATCGCCGCAGCCAGCCAGGAGCAGTCGCAGGGCATCGACCAGATCAACCAGGCCATCGCCGACATGGACGGCGTGACGCAACAGAACGCGGCGCTGGTCGAGGAAGCCGCCGCTGCGGCGTCCTCGATGCGCAGCCAGGCCGAGCAGCTGGCACAGCGGGTGAGCGTGTTCCGGCTGTAGCGTCCGGCGCGGCAAAATGCGCCATGCCCATCCGTTGCGAAGCCAAGCCGTTTTGACCGCGCCAGCCCCCGCCCGCCCCGCCGCCCCGTCCGTGGGCAGGATCATCGACCGCGAAGAGATGGGCCGGCGCCTGCGCGCCGAGCGCAAGCACCGGGGGCTGACGCTGCGCGAGGTGGCACAGGCCTCGGGGGTGTCGCTGCCCACCCTGTCGAAGATGGAGCTCGGCCAGGTCTCGATCAGCTACCAGAAGTTCGTCGCCGTGGCCCGCGCGCTGGGCATCGACATGGCGCAGCTCTTCGAGCCCGACGTCGCCGGCGGCACGCAGCCCGCGCCGACCTTCGCCCACACCCGGCTCGACCAGGCGCCGACCTACGCCGGTGATCGGTACGACCACGTGATGCTGGCCGCCGAGTTCCCGCGCAAGAAGATGACACCGGTCTACAGCCGCATCCAGACGCGCGACCTGTCGGAGTTCCGCCAGTACAACCGCCATGCGGGGGAGGAGTTCCTCATGGTGATCGCCGGCACCCTGCAGATCTGTTTCGAGACCGGCGAGAAACTCACACTGAACGCCTCGGAGTCGGTCTATTTCGACAGCGGCATCGGCCATGTCTACCTTGCGGTGGGCGCGCAGGATGCGCAGGTGTTGATCGTGATGAGCGACGCCTGACCGGCCATCGATCCAAGACGCGCATCAATCCATCCCCAATTTGGATTGGACGCGCATCGGTCCGTGGTGCTGTACTCCACCCACGCCGGCCCAAGAGCCAGCGGGTACCCCAAACGGAGACAAGAACATGGCCAACCGCCGCCACATCCTGCAGTCCCTCGGCGCCTTTCCGATGCTCGCCGCCTTCGGCGTCAGCCATGCCGAAGCCTGGCCCAGCCGGCCGCTGCGCATCGTCGTGCCCAACGCGCCCGGCGGCACGTCCGACATCATCGGCAGGCTGCTCACCAAACCCTTGTCCGATGCGCTCGGCCAGCCGGTGATCATCGAGAACCGCGCCGGGGCCGGCGGCAACATCGGCGCCGCAGCCGTGGCGCAAGCCACCGACCAGCACACCGTGCTGCTGTGCGACGTGGGCGGGCTGGCCATCAGCCCGTCGATCTACAAGACGCTGCCCTACAACCTGGACCGCGACCTGCAGGGCGTGGCCATGCTGGCGCAATCGCCGCACCTGCTGGCCGTGCACCCGTCGGTGGAGGCCAACAACCTGCAGGAGCTGATCGCGCTGTCCAAACGCACCAGGCTCAACGTGGCGCTGGCCGGCCAGGGCACGCCGAACCACCTGGCCACCGTGCAGCTGGCGCAGATCACCGGCATCCAGTGGCAACACGTGCCGTACAAGGGCGGCGCACCGGCCGTGGGCGACACGGTGGCCAACGTGACGCAGGCCGTGCTCAACGGCATGGCGGCCACCTATCCGCAGGTGCAGGGCGGCAAGCTCAAGGCCATCGGCGTGGCCGGCAAGACGCGTTCACCGCTGCTGCCGAACCTGCCCACACTGGCCGAACAGGGCGCGACCGATTTCGAATCGGGCACCTGGCAGGGCGTCACCGTGTCCTCGAAACTGCCGAAAGACCAGGTGGCGCGGCTGCATGCCGAGTTGGTGCGGATCGTGCAGGAGCCGGCCTTGCGCGCGCAACTGCGCGATGCGGGCGTGGACATGGTGGCGATGTCGCCGGTCGAGACCACGCAGTTCATCGCCAGGGACCGCGTGCGCTGGGCCAAGGTCGTCAAACAAGCCGGCAACACCATCGAAGGTTCCACCTGAGTCTGTTTTCTTCAAGTCATCCATGCCCCTTCCAACCAAACTGCCCATCGCGCAACTCACGCGCTTCGCCACCGAACTGTTCTGCGCCGCCGGCATGGACGCCGACAAGGCCGCCACCGTGGCACGCTACCTGGTGTTGACCGACACCATGGGTCGGCGCACCCACGGCCTGGCCATGGCGCCGCTGTACCTGGCCGATATCGCCAAGGGCGGCATGGCGCTGACCGGCGCGCCCGAGGTGGTGAAAGACACCGGCGCCACCCTGGTCTGGGACGGCGGCTACCTGCCCGGCCTGTGGCTGATGGACCAGGCCATCACGCTCGGCATGCAGCGCGCGGCCGAGCTCGGCGTGGTCACCTTCGCCATCCGCCGCAGCCACCACATCGGCTGCCTCGCGGCACTCGTGAAGCAGGCGGCCGACCAGGGTTTCATCGCCATCGTGCAGAACTCCGAACCGGCCGCGCGCCGCGTGGCGCCCTACGGTGGCCGGGAGGCGCTGTTCACACCGAACCCGATGGCCATCGGCTATCCGGCGGGCGAACTGCCTGTGCTGGTGGACATCTGCGCGTCCATCACCACCACCTCGATGACGCGCACCAAGTTCGCGGCCGGCGAAACCTTCGACCATCCCTGGCTGCTCGACGGCCAGGGCCGGCCCACGCGCGACCCGGCCGTGCTGGAGCACACCGAGCCGCGCGGCTCGCTGCAGCTCATCGGCGGCCAGGAATACGGCCACAAGGGCTTCGGCCTGGCGCTGATGATCGAGGCGCTGTCGCAAGGCCTGTCGGGCCACGGCCGTGCGGACGCACCCAGGCGCTGGGGCGGCAACGTCTTCCTGCAGGTGCTGAACCCTGAATTCTTCGCGGGCGCCGAGGCCTTCGAGCAGCAGACCGCATTCTTCGCGCAGCAATGCCGCGACAGCGCGCCGATCCGGCCGGAGCAGCCGGTGCGCATCCCCGGCGACCAGGTGGCGCGGCATATTGCTGCGGCCGAGGCCGAAGGCGTAGCCTGCGATGCAGTGACCTGGGCCGCGCTGGCGGCCTGCGCCGACCAGCTCGGCGTGGCCCTGCCCGCCGAGGAAACCGCCTGAGCTAGGATCACCGCTCCGCCAACCATCCACCGCGCCGCACGGCGCACCGCCATGTTCCAGCTCAGCCAGATCCGCTGCTTCGTCGTGCTGGCCAACGAACTGCACTTCGGCCGCGCCGCCGTGCGGCTGCACATGACGCAGCCGCCACTGAGCCGGCAGATCCAGCAGCTCGAGGCCGCGCTCGGCGTGCAATTGCTGGAGCGCACGCAACGCAACGTGCAGCTCACGCCGGCCGGCAAGGCTTTCCTGCCCGAAGCCGAGTACCTGATGCAGTTGAGCCAGTCCGCCGCCTCGGTGGCGCGCCGCGCGGCCCAGGGCGAAGCCGGCACCGTGCGGCTGGGCTACGTGGCCGGCGCGAGCTTCGGCTTCATGCCGCGCATCGTGGCCGCCGCCAACAAGCAGTTGCCGGGTCTGGACATCGTGCTGCGTGACCTCAGCACCACCGAACAGTTCGAGGCCCTGCGTTCGGGCCGGCTCGACGTGGGCATCACGCGCTCGCCGGCCGACCACGCCGACCTGCGCAGCGCCAGCGTGCTGCGCGAACCCTTCGTGGCCGCGCTGCCCGCCGCCCACCCGCTGGCCGCCAGGCGCAAACTCGCCATCGAAGCCCTCCACGGGCAGGACCTGATCATGTACGAGCCCGGCCAGGGTGGCAGCATGTACGAACTGCTCACCGCCGCCTTCCATGCCGCACGGGTGGCGCCGCGCTATGTGCAGCACGTGCGCCAGACGTATTGCCTGATGGGCCTGGTCGGCAGCGGCATCGGCATCGCGCTGATCCAGGCTTCGGCCGCGCGGCTGCGCATGCCCGGCGTGGCGGTGCGGCCCATCGGCCTGCCGGCGGCGGCGGTGTCCGAATTCCACCTGGCCTGGCGCGCGGCGGACGAAGCGGCGAATCCGGCGGTCGAGCGCTTCCGGCAACTGGTGTTGGCCGATGCCGGAAAAGCCGCATAGGGCCCGCACACGGCGCCGCCACGCCGGGTCGTTATCCTCGGGGTTATGTACGCCTCTTTCTTCGGCCTGAGCCAGGACCCGTTTTCCATCGCGCCCGACCCGCGCTACCTGTTCATGAGCGAACGCCACCGCGAGGCGCTGGCACACCTGCTGTACGGCCTGGGCGGCGGGGGCGGCTTCGTGCTGCTGACCGGCGAGATCGGCACCGGCAAGACCACGGTGTGCCGCTGCTTCCTGGAGCAGATCCCGGCCGACTGCAATGTCGCCTACATCTTCAACCCCAAGCTCACGGTGGGCGAACTGCTGCAGTCGGTCTGCGACGAGTTCGGCATCCCCCACGGCCACAATGGACCGGGCGAGGAAACCGCCAAGGACTGCATCGACCCGCTGAACGCCTTCCTGCTGCGCACGCATGCGGCCGGCCAGCATAACGTGCTGATCATCGACGAGGCGCAGAACCTCTCGGCCGACGTGCTCGAGCAGTTGCGCCTGCTGACCAACCTCGAGACCAACGAACGCAAGCTGCTGCAGATCATCCTCATCGGCCAGCCCGAACTGCGCACGCTGCTGGCGCGGCCCGAACTGGAACAGCTGGCGCAGCGCGTGATCGCGCGCTTCCACCTGGATGCGCTGAGCCTGGCCGAGACCGAACACTACATCGCCCACCGCCTGGCCATCGGCGGACGGCACGGCGCGCTGCCCTTCGACCGCGCGGCGCTGCAACTCGTGCACCGCATGACGCACGGCGTGCCGCGGCGCATCAACCTGCTGTGTGGCCGCGCGCTGCTCGGCGCCTATGCCACCGGCCAGTCGGTGGTGGACCGCAAGATCGTGGCCAAGGCCGGCACCGAGGTGTTCGGCGACCTGCCGGCGGCACGCAGCGCGGGCCATCCCAAGGCGGTGGCCGCGGGCCTGGGCCTGGTGGCGGGCGTTGCGCTGCTGGCCGGGCTGGGCTGGGCCATGGGCGTCAAGTTGCCGTGGACCGGCGCATCACCCACCGCCGCATCATCCGCCGCCGGCCCGCACATCGCCGCCGCGCGGCCTGCGGCCTCCCAGGCATCCGCAGCCCTGGCGGCCACTGCGACTGCCGCGGCCACCGATCACTTCGCCGACCTCTTCACCACCTTGCCGCGCGCCGAGGACGCGGCCTGGCGGGCCCTCGCCGCGGACTGGAAAGCCACGCCGGACGCCGCTGCCGACCCCTGCGAGGCCTTGCCGGCCCAGGGCCTGCAGTGTTTCCGCAGCACGCGCACCAGCCTGGCGCTGATCCGCCAGCTCGACCGGCCGGGCCTGCTGACGCTCACCGATGCCCAGGGCCGGCCGGCCTACGCACTGCTGCGGGGGCTCGACGCCCGGAACGCGACCTTGCTCGTCAACGGCCAACCGCGAGCCGTGCCGCTGGCCACCCTCGCCTTGTACTGGCGCGGCGAATACGCCACCTTGTGGCGCACGCCGCCGCTGGACGACCGGCTCAAGGGAGAAAAAGCCCGCGCAGCCGCGACCGCGCAGTGGGTGAGCCAGCAACTCGCAACCCTGCCCGGTGTGGCCACGCCGGCCAGCGGCGCAGCAGCCGGCGACAGCCCGCGCGAACGGATCTACCGCTTCCAGCTCGCGCAAGGCCTGGTGCCCGACGGCCAGGCCGGCCCGATCACGCTGATGCTGCTCAACCGCGCCACCGGCGTGGCCGAACCGCAGTTGCAAAAATAAACACCCACGCCATGTCCTACATCCTCGAAGCCCTGAAACGTGCCGACGCCGAGCGCGACCGCGGCGCCGTGCCCACGCTGCACAGCCACGCGATGCCGGCCGCGGCCCAGACGCGCCCGCGCGCGCCCATCGCCAACTGGATCGCGGCCGGCGCGCTGCTGGCCCTGTTGGTGGTCGCCGCCCTGTGGTGGACGCTGGGACGCCAGCCCGCACCGGTGGTGCTGGCCCCCGTGGTGACGCCGTCACCGGCACCGGCCGTGGTGGCCGCCGCGCCGGCGCTACCAGCCGCACCGGCGGCGCCCGTCGCCGTGGCACCGCCAAGGCCCGCACCGTCGGCGCCGCCGCGCAAGGCCGCGGAGCCGCCCCGCGCCGCCGCGGCACGCCCTGCCGCATCGGCCGCCGCCACTGCCGCGCCCCCGCAAGCGGCAGCACCCGCACCGGCGCCGCGGACCTCGGCGGCGCCAACCGCCGCCAGCCTGATCTACAACGTGGCGGAGCTGCCCGACGATATCCGCGCGCAGTTGCCCAAGCTTTCGATCAGTGGCGTCACCTATTCGGCCCAGGCCGCCTACCGCATGCTCATCGTCAACGGCCAGGTGCTGCACGAAGGCGACGAGCCCGCGCCGGGCCTGACGCTGGAGACGATCCGGCAGAAGGACATGGTGCTGCGCTTCAAGGGCTACCGGTACAGCGTGGGTTATTGAACCGGCCGCCATGGCGGCCCGCCGCAAGATTTCGAGCCCGAGCCCGCCTCAATGCTGGTGGGGCGATCCCGCCGCGGCGGCGCCTTCGGGTATCCCCACCGGCACGCTCACCTCCAGCGCGCTCTTCACGCCCTTGGCATCTTCGAAGCGCAGCGTCAGCGGCAGGTTCGTGCCCTTGGTGATGGGCTGCTTCAGGTCCATCAGCATCACGTGGTAACCGCCGGGGCTGAGTTCCACGGTCTTGCGCGGCGGCAGGTCGAGGCCGCCCTTGAGCTCGCGCATCTTCATCACGTCGCCTTCCATCTTCATCTCGTGCACCTCCGCCACGCCGGCCGCGGGCGTGGAGAGGCTGACCAGGCGCGCGCCCGACGGCGCGCTGAGCTTCATGAAGGCCCCGGTGCCGCTCTGGCCCGGCACGGCCGGGCGCACCCAGGCGTCCTTCACGTCCACCGCGGCCACGCCGGGGGCGAGCACGTCGAGCCGCGCCGCGGGCGAAACCAGCTTCTCGCCGGCCGCACCGGTGGGCAACTGTGCCCAGTCGGCACTGCCCACGTCGCAGCTCTGCAGCACCTTGAAGTACAGCGGGCCGGGCGTGGACGTGAGCCTGCCGCGCAGGATGAACTCGGCTTTGTCGTGGCCCGCCAGGGCCTTGTCGGGGCTGTCCGGTGTCCAGCGGACCTGCGGCTCACCCTCTTTCTGGACTTCGAGCTTCCAGCCAGCACGCGGCACGGCCTCGGCCAGCGTGAAGCCCTTGGGCAGGCGCACCGTGATGCCGGTGGTGGCCTTGGCGCCTTCGCAGGCATGGCCGACGCGGAACGCAGCCTCGTAGTCGCTGCCGGCCGCGGCACCGCCGGGCGGCAGTGTGACGTGGGCCGAGGCAGCGCCGGTGAACACGGCCAAAGCCGCCAGAGCGAGGGGTGCAGGGAATTTTTTCTTCATGTGGATCTCTTGGTCGGGTGGAGTCGGGGTGGGGCCGCCATGGCGCGCCCGGGCCCATGGCTGGCGGATGGGCGCGGGCCGACCTGCATGGCCCGCTGTCGGGGCCGGGCCACGAGGCGCCGGTGCGATGGTGTGGTTCAAAGGATGGCTTCCCACGGCGCCCGCCAGGGGCACCGCTGATCAATGCAAAAAGTGTTCGAAACGCTCGGCCCACGGGCGCGATACGCTACGAAATCGATAGCCGGATCAGAAAAGCGTCGGTGGGCCGCGCGCCGGCAGGGGCGCAGCCGTGGCCGCGGCGATGCGCGCCGCCGGAATCGACTGCATGGCATGCGACAGCGGCACGAGCACCGGCAGCGACACGTTCGGCGCCGGCGGCAGCGGGCCGCCCAGCACGCACAGCGGGCAGTCCATGTGGCCCATGCCGACCTCCTGCACGCCATCGTCCGTATGCACGACGGCCTTGACCGCGCCGGCACTGGTGCAGACCAGCTCCACCGACTGCGGATGCACGATCGGCGAGGCGATGGCGGCGCCGAGCGACAACACGAACCACAGCATCACCCACCGCGCGAAGGCAACACGCAGGCGCGCGCCGGTCGAAGATGGAGGATGGGCCGTGGAGAACATGGTCGGCAGATTATCAACCAGGATGGCCACCACGACCCGCGGCCTACAAGAACAGGGTATGAAGACCGACACGCCCGCCGATCGCACGGCGGCCCAATGGAGGGAAGGCGCTGTTGCCTTTGCATGTTTTACCAACCGAGGATGAGAACCATGGCCGACTACACCAAGACACCCGCAGAGATCGAGAACGACGCGCGCCAGGTCGGACGCGACGCGGCCAGTGCGGCCGAAGGCATCGCCAGCGAAGCCAAGGCCATCGGCGCCAACACGGTGCAGTCGCTGCGCCCGGCCGTGGAGGACGCCAAAGCCACGGTCCGCGAGGCCGCCGACACCGCCAAGGGCCTGGCCAGCGATGCCAAGGAAATTGCGGGCGACGCCGTTGACAGCGCCACGGACTACGCCAGAACCACCGCCAAAAGCGTGGCCGACACCGCCAGCCAGAAGCTTGACCAGCTCAAGAGCAAAGCCGCCGACGCCCAGGCAGCCGCCGCGCAATACATTGCCGACGAGCCGATCAAGGCGGTGCTGGTCGGCGTCGCCGCCGGCGCCCTGCTCGCCACGCTGCTGCTCAATATCAACCGGCCGCGCCGTTTCTGACCCGTTGCGCCGCTGCGCGCCCGATCGACATACCCTGGACGGAGACCCTGCCCAATGGATTTGACCAACCACGTGATGACTGACCTGTTCGACCAGCTCGGCCTGCCGAGCAGCGAAGCGGAGATGACGCAATTCATCGCCGACCACCGCCCGTTGCCCGAGTCGGTGAAACTGGCCGATGCGCCCTTCTGGAGCAAGGGCCAGGCGCAGTTCCTGCGCGAGGAAATCAACGAAGACTCCGAATGGGCGCCCTTGGTGGACCAGCTCAACACCAGCCTGCGCGCCTGAGCCGCATCCACCGCAGAGCGACCCGTCGGGCGCGTGCTCCGTTCAAAGCGGAGGACGCGCCCTGCGCTGCGTCGCCAACGCGTTGACCCAGGCTGGCGCAAGTGCTGCGAGCATCAGCAGCGCCGCGACGGCGAAGGTGCCTCGCATGCCCGCGGACACCGCCTCCGGCCCCGCCGTGGCAATGTCGGTCGTAGCGGCAAACGCGAACACGGCGCCCATCACCGACGCTCCGGTCACCAGGCCCAGATTGCGCGAGAGGGCCAACAGACCCGAGACCACGCCGCGCTGGGGCGGCTGCACGTCCATCATCACCGCCGTATTGTTGGCGGCCTGGAACAACTGGTAGCCGGGCGTGAGCACGGCGATGCCGGCGATGTAACCCGCCAGGCCGAAATGCATCGGCAGCATCGACAGCCCCGTGGCGCCCAGGCCCATGGCAACGAGGCCCACGGTGGCCATGGCCGGCGCGCCCCGTCGGTCCACCAGACGCCCCGCCCAGACGCCGCTGAGCGCGGAGACCACCGGGCCGATCGCCATGACCAGCCCCAGACGGGCCGCGTCGAGGTCGAGGGCCCGCGACAGGTAGAACGGTCCGACCACCAGCGTGGCCATCATCACCGTCGAGACCAACACGTTCATGACCAGGCCGCCGCTCAGCACCCGGCTGCGAAAGGCCGCCAGCCGGATCAAGGGAAACGCCGCACGCGTCTCGAAGCGCACGAACAGCCCGAGGCCGGCTCCGGCCGACAGCAGCAGGGCGATGTTGAGCCGACCGAAATGGCCGCGTCCCATGGTCATCGCCAGCGCATAGGCCGCCAGCGTGAACGCAAGCAGCAGCGTACCCCCGTGGTCGAAGCCCGGCTTGCGCGCCGCAGGCAGCGCGGCGTCCGCGCGCAGGTGGTGCCGCGCAAGGCCCCAGGCCAGCAGGCCCAGTGGCAGGTTCACCAGGAAGATGGCGCGCCAGCCCAGCCCGGCGATCAGCACGCCGCCCAGCGAGGGGCCGAGCGCGGTCCCCACCGCCGACATGGTGCCCAGCAGGCCCATGGCGCTACCGGTGCGCTCCTTCGGCACGGTGTCGGCAACGAAGGCCGTGGCCAGCGCCATCATCACCGCGGCGCCCAGCCCCTGCACCGCTCGTGCGGCCACCAGCAGCCATAGCGTGGGCGCCGCGCCGCAAAAGGCCGAGGCCGACGTGAACAGCAGAACGCCGGCCAGCAGCAGCCGGCGCCTGCCGACGATGTCGCCAAGCCGGCCGACGCTGACGATCAGCGTGGTGATGGCCAGCAGATAAGCCAGCACGATCCACTGCACCTGCTGGAAACTCGCGCCGAAGGCCTGCCCCATCGCCGGCAGGCCGACGTTGGCGATGCTGGTGCCCAGCGAAGCCAGCAACATGCACACGGCCAGGCTGGCCAGCGCGCCCCGCGGCGACACCGCCTCCACGGTGGCGCCGCTGTGCTGGACTGGATTCAGAACCCTTGACTTTCCCATCGATCCATCTCCTGTTGACGCCCGGATCGGGCCTGCGGCAAGCCTAGGGTTTTGTGTCGCATCGCGGAAGGCGCCACCGACGCACTGTGTCCATGCGTTCAACGCCATGCCACCACCCGATGCGGTATGGTTCGCGCATGAGCCTCCCCGATCTCAACCTGCTCGTGACGTTGGACGTGCTGCTTGCGGAATGCAGCGTGGCCGGGGCCGCGCGGCGCCTGCGGCTCAGCCCGTCGGCCATGAGCCGCGCACTCGCACGGCTGCGCGAAACCACGGGCGATCCGCTGCTGGTGCGCGCCGGCCGCGGCCTGGTGCCCACGCCGCGCGCCGTGGCCTTGCGCGAACAGGTGCACTTGCTGGTGCAATCCGGCGAGGCGGTGTTACGGCCCGCGAACCAGCTCAAGCTCGCGCAACTGTCGCGCACCTTCACGCTGCGCACCAGCGATGGCTTCGTGGAGAACTTCGGGCCGGCCCTGCTCGCGCGCATCGGCAAGGAAGCGCCCGGCGTGCGCCTGCATTTCGTGCAGAAATCCGACAAGGACAGCGCGCCTTTGCGCGATGGCCTTGTCGACCTGGAAACCGGGGTGGTCGGCAAGGGTGCCGCGCCCGAGCTGCGCCTGCAGGCCCTGTTCCGCGACCGCTTCATCGGCGTGGTTCGTGCGGGCCACCCGCTCGTCGAAGGCGAGCTCACGCCCGCGCGTTATGCGGCCGGGCGGCACATCGGGATCACGCGGCGTGGATTGGACAAGGGGCCGGTCGATCAAGCCCTGCTGCCGCTGGGCCTGGCACGCGACGTCGTCACGCTCGTCGGCGGCTTCGCCACCGCGCTGGCACTCGTGCGCGCCTCCGATCTCGTCGCCAGCGTGCCAGAGAGGCACACCGGCAGCCTGCGCACCGGCCTGCACAGTTTTGCCCTGCCCTTCGACATGCCGGAAATCACCGTATCGATGCTGTGGCACCCGCGGCTGGACGCCGATCCCGCGCATCGATGGCTGCGCGGCTGCGTGCGCGAGGCCTGCGCGGCAGACGCACCAGCCACGCAGTCGGTGTGAAAGACCTCGTCAGTGGTGATGCCCGTGCTCGCCATGCACGTGACGGTGCGTGATCTCTTCCGCCGAGGCTTCGCGCACGTCCGTCACGGTCAATGAGAACTTCAACGCCTGGCCGGCATAAGGATGGTTGGCGTCGAGCAGCACCACCGGGCCCTTGATCTTGACCACGCGGAACGCGCGTTCCTGGCCGTCGTCGCCGGTGCCGCGCAGCGTCCCGCCGACCTTGACACCGGCGGGGAACTGGCTGCGCGGAATGGTGGTGGTCAGGCTTTCGTCGCGTTGGCCGAAGGCGTCGGCGGGCTGCAGCAGCACCGTGGTCGAGAAGCCCGGCTCCTGGCCGTCGAGCGCCGCTTCGATCTTGGGGAAGGTGTTGTCGTAGCCACCGTGCAGGTAGACCATCGGCGCCTTGCTTTCCTCGACGAGTTGGCCCTGGGCATTGGCCACCTTGTAGCGCAAGGTGACGACGGTGTCTTTGGTGATTTTCATGTTGAGGTTCGGTTTTCTCCGGCGCCACCGCCGGGCTGGGCGCGATTGTCGCCCAGCTTGCGCATCACACCGGGAGGGCGGGCGCGGCCTCGGGCCGCTCCTCGCGCCCGCCCGGGTGCCGCGCGAACCGCGCCGGGTCGCGGCCGTGCACCGGGGCGGCCTCGTCGAAGGACCAGCCGCCGAACTGCGTGCGGCGGTAATCGGCCATGGTCTGCGCGATCTCGGCCTGGGTGTTCATGACGAACGGGCCGTACTGCGCCACCGGCTCGGCGATCGGCCGCCCCTGCAGCATCAGGAACTCGGCGACTTCGGCACCGGTGTTGACGATGCCGACGTCCACCTGCGCGCGAACCTCGATGGCGGCATGCCGGTCCACGGCTTCACCGGCAACGCTGACCGCATCTCCCTTGAAGAAATACAGGTTGCGGCGCGTGGCCTCGCCCGCGGCGGCGGGCAGCGTCCAGCGTGCGCCGGGCTCGAGGCGCAGCGTCCAGATGGCGACGTCGGATTCGGCCTGCGCGGCCCAGGAATCGGGCGGCGGCGCGAGCGGCTGCACCGCCTCGACCGAAGCCTGCAGCCGCCCGGCGATGACCGCCACCTCGGTGCGCCGACCGGCGGCGTCCACGGCGACATGGCGCGGGATGTCGTGCGACCAGAACATGGTGAAGTGCGGGTCGGCCATCTTGTTGCGCGCGGGCAGGTTCAGCCAGATCTGGAACAGCTCCAGCGGGTTCGGCGCCGTCTGGTCGAGCAACGGGAACATCTCGGAATGGACCACGCCCCGGCCGGCGGTGAGCCACTGCACATCGCCCTGGCCGAATCGCGCCGTCGCACCCAGCGAATCGGCGTGGTCGATCAGCCCCTTGCGCACGATGGTCACGGTTTCGAAGCCGCGGTGCGGATGCGGCGGGAAGCCCGGCACCTGTTCGCCGTGGTACATGCTCCAACCGTCCTTGCGGCTGAAGTCCTGGCCGATGTCGCGCCCGGCGAGCGAGGCGGCCGGGCCCAGCTCGGCATTGGCCACGGGATAGGCGTCGTCGTGGTAGGCGCAGAACAGGAAGGGGTCGATCGTGGCCCACGGGAAACCGAGGGCTTTGATCTGAAGAATGGCTGGGTTCGCTGGGTTGGACATGGTTTGGCTTTCTGTGCGTGGGGCCGGCAAGCTGGCACCGGCGGCATGAGCCAAGCATATCGGGGTGAAAGCCCGTCGATCAAGCGACCGCGGCACGGCGCCGGCGGGACGGTGCGTCTCGCCAGCGTGGCCAATGCGGCCACTTCACACGGCAGGCGCTGGCTCGACCATCACCATCCACATGACGCCGAAGCGGTCGACCAGCATGCCGAAGCTTTCGGAAAAGAAGGTCTTCGCCAGCGGCATCTCGACACGGCCGCCCTCGGACAGCGCGTTGAAGAACTTCTCCGCCTCGGCCGGGTCCCGGGTCGGCAGCGACAGTGCAAAGCCCTGGAAATTGGACTGGCCCGAGCAGCGCCCGTCGGAGGCCATCACCATGCCCTCGCCGATGCGCAGGTTGGCATGCATCACCTTGTGGGCCGAGCCCGGCGGGCAGCTCGCGGGATCGGGGCTTTCGGTGTAGCGCAACAGCATGGTGATCTCGGCGCCGACCGCCTGGGTGTAGAACTGCAGCGCCTCTTCGGTGCGACCTTCGAAGAACAGATAGGGTTGGACAGGCATGGTGCTCCTCCTTGGGGCCTGGATGGATGGGATGCCGATGATGCGTCGGTTGCGGTGCCCCGTTGTGACCGGATGTGACGGACGTTGCCGCCGGTCGGCCACGCGGGCGTGAGGGCGTGCAGGGAACTGGTCCTACAGACAGGCCCGGCCAGGGCGGTTAGCGTGCACTTTTGGCACGGCGGCGGTCCCGCCGCCGATGCAGCATTTGATCTTCGGGAGATTTTGTGCCGATCCATGACCGCGATCCTCGCGCCTCCAGCCAGCCCAGCCTGTCGCGCCCCGCCTCTTCGCCAGGCAGCCTGCGCCAGGGTACGTCGCGTCCTTCGCGGCCCGTGCCCATCCAGCGCATCGCCAAGCCGCCGCGCAAATCACGCGCACCGGTCGGGTTCGGCGTGCTGCTGGTCGCCATCGGCATCGGCCTTGGGGCGGCCGGTGCGTGGTTGCTCGCGTTGGGCGGCTCCTGGTACTACGTGCTCGCCGCGCTGGGCTTCGTGGCCAGCGGCGTGCTGCTGGCCCAGCGCCGGCGTACGGCCCTGTGGATCTACGCGCTGTTGGTCACACTCACGCTGGCATGGTCGCTGTGGGAGTCCGGGCTCGACTGGTGGCCGCTGGCTGCGCGCAACGACGTGCTGTTCGTGCTCGGCCTGCTGCTGCTCACGCCCTGGGTGACACGCCCGCTGGCCCAGGAAAGACTCGGCATGGGCGGCGGGCGGGGCGCGCTCGGCGCGGCATTGGGCCTGTGTGCGGTGGTATCGGTCGCCTCCTGGTTTCATGACGCCCACGAGGTGACCGGCACCTTGCCGGCGCCGATCGCCTCGGCGCCCGGCGCAGCCACCGCAGGCGCCTCGGAACCCGCCGGGGAATGGCGCGCCTATGGCGGCGCGCCCGGTGGCCAGCGTTATGCGGCGATTTCGCAGATCACACCGCAGAACGTCGACCAGTTGCGGCCCGCGTGGCAATACCGCACCGGCGACATGCGCGGCCGGCCGGGCGATCCGGTGGAGACGACCTTCCAGGTCACGCCGCTGAAGATCGGCAACAGCCTGTTCCTCTGCACGCCGCATCAGTCGGTGATTGCGCTGAACGCCACCACCGGCGCCGAACTCTGGCGCTACGACCCTCAGATCCAGAGCCCGCTGGCGCTGCAGCATCTCACCTGCCGTGGCCTGTCGTACCAGGCCGCGCCATCGGCACCATCCATCGCCGTCCAGCCGACCGCCCCTGCACCGGCGCGCCTGGCGGTCTCCAACCAGGCCACGCTGCCCGAAGCCGCCTCCACCGCACGCAGCACCGCGAGTTGCCCGGCCAAGCTGTTCATGCCGACGGCGGACGGCCGCGTGATCGCGCTCAACCCCGACACCGGCGCGGTGTGCAGCAACTTCGGCGGCGGCCGCGGCCAGATCGACCTGTGGGCGCACATGCCCAACCTCAAGCCCGGCGCCTACTACTCGACGTCTCCGGTGGTGGTGACGGCGAAGCTCATCATCGTCGGCGGCACGGTACTCGACAACGTGTCGACCACCGAGCAGTCGGGCGTGATCCGTGCCTACGACATCGAGACCGGCGCACTGGTGTGGAACTGGGATTCGGGCAACCCCGACGCCACCGAACCCATCGCGCCGGGCCAGCGCTACACGCCGAACTCGCCCAACAGCTGGTCGATCTCGAGTGTGGACGAGGCGCTCGGCCTGGTCTACGTGCCGCTGGGCAACCAGCCGCCCGACCAGTGGGGCGGCGACCGCAGTGCCTCGGTGGAGAAATTCTCCAGCGCGATCGTGGCGCTCGACCTGGCCACCGGCAAGGTGCGCTGGCACTTCCAGACCGTGCACCACGACCTGTGGGACTACGACGTGCCGGCCCAGCCGAGCCTCGTGGACCTGAACGTCAACGGGACGATGGTGCCCGCACTCGTGCAACCGACCAAGCAGGGCGAACTGTTCGTGCTCGACCGCCGCACCGGTGCGCCGGTGCTGCCCGTGGCCGAACACCCTGCACCCCAAGGCGCGGCCGCGGGCGACAGGAGCGCGCCGACCCAGCCGCGTTCCACGCTGTCGTTCGACCCGCCGCCGCTGACCGGCGCCGCCATGTGGGGCGCCACGATGTTCGACCAGCTGGCCTGCCGCATCGCATTCCACCGGCTGCGCTACGACGGCCGCTTCACGCCGCCCTCGACCCAGGGCTCGCTGATCTACCCGGGCAACTTCGGCGTGTTCAACTGGGGCGGTGTGGCCATCGATCCGCAACGCCAGATGGTGTTCGCCACGCCCACCTACCTGGCGTTCACCTCGCGGCTCGTGCCGCGGCCCGACGCGAAGAAGCTGATGGTGCAGTCGCCCGGCGATCCCAAGGGCGACCTGCCCGCGCTCAACGAGAATTTCGGCGCACCCTTCGCCGTGAAGCTGGCGCCGTTCCTGTCGCCGCTCGGTGTGCCCTGCCAGCAGCCGCCCTGGGGCTACGTGGCCGGTGCCGACCTGCGCACGGGCCAGGTCGCGTGGATGCACAGGAACGGCACGGTGCGCGACCAGGCGCCGCTGCCCCTGCCTTTCAGGATGGGCGTGCCCAACCTCGGCGGGCCGGTGGTCACGGCCGGCGGCGTGGCGTTCCTGTCGGGCACGATCGACTACTACGTGCGCGCCTACGACGTGAGCACGGGCCAGCAGCTGTGGCAGAGCCGATTGCCCGCAGGCGGGCAGGCGACACCGATGAGCTATCTGGGAGCAGACGGACGCCAGTATGTGCTGGTGGTGGCCGGCGGCCATGGCTCGCTCGGCACGAAGGCCGGGGACTATGTGATCGCCTACGCGCTGCCGAAGTGATCGGGCACGGCCCAGCCAGGCCCGGCAGCCGTCAGTCCAGCGTGCCTTGGCAGAGGTACTTGGTGTGCATGTACTCGTCGATGCCGTGCACCGAGCCTTCGCGCCCGTAGCCCGAATCCTTCACGCCGCCGAATGGTGCGGCTTCGGCCGCCAGGGCACCTTCGTTGATGCCGACTATGCCGCATTCGAGCGCATCGGCCAGCCGCCAGATGCGGCGCACGTCGTTCGAGTAGAAATACGCGGCCAGCCCGAAAGGCGTGGCGTTCGCGGCCGCGACGACTTCGGCCTCGGTCTCGAAGCGGGTGATGGGTGCCACCGGGCCGAAGGTCTCCTCGCAGGAGCAGGCCATGCTGGCCGTGGCATCGACCAGTACCGTCGGTGCGAAGTAGTTCGCCCCCAGCGCGGGCAGGCGAAGACCGCCGGCCACCACGCGGGCACCGCCGGCCACTGCGTCCTGCACGTGGCGCTCGATTTTCTCGATGGCGCGGGCGTTGATCATCGGGCCGATCTGCGAGGCCGGATCGGTGGCCGGGCCGACCACCAGCGCGGCCACGCGCGCGGCCAGCTTTTCCACGAAAGCACCATGCACGCCGGCCTGCACGTAGATGCGGTTCGGGCAGACGCAGGTCTGCCCCCCGTTCCTGAACTTGGACACCATCAGGCCTTCGACCGCCGCGTCCACGTCGGCATCGTCGAACACGATGAAGGGCGCGTTGCCGCCGAGTTCGAGCGAGAGCTTCTTCAGCGTGTCGGCCGAACGTCGGGCCAGGTGTTTGCCCACCGGCGTGGACCCCGTGAAGGTGATCTTGCGCACGCGTGGATCGTCGAGCCACACATCCACCACTTCGGGCGTGCGCTCGCGTGAGGCCGTGACGATGTTGAGCACGCCCGGGGGCACGCCGGCCTCCTGTGCCAGCTTGACCAGCGCCAGAGAGGTCAGCGGCGTGTCTTCCGCAGGCTTGCAGACCACGGTACAGCCGGCGGCCAGTGCCGGCGCGATCTTGCGCGCGATCATGGCGGCCGGGAAATTCCAGGGCGTGATGGCGGCGATCACGCCCACCGGTTCCTTCAGGGCGAACATGCGCCGACCCGGCACCGGCGCGGGAATGATGTCGCCACCGGCGCGCGTGGCCTCCTCGGCGAACCATTCCACGTAGCTGGCGGCGTAGAGCACTTCGCCCTTGCCTTCGGCCAGCGGCTTGCCTTGCTCGCGCGAGATCAGCCGCCCCAGGTCTTCCTGGTGCGCGACGATCAGGTCGTTCCAGCGCTTGATGATCTGGGCGCGCTGCTTGGCCGGCACCTTGCGCCAGCCGGCGAAGGCGGCATGGGCCGCATCCACCGCGGCGCGGGCGTCGGCGGCCGTGCCGTTGGGCACGCTGGCGAAGACGAGGTTGTTGGCGGGGTCGCTCACGTCCAGGCGGCGGGCGTCGCTGGCCTCGCACCATTCGCCACCGATGAAATGGCGGCCGGGCAGGAGGTCTTGGCGTTGAAGAGAAAGTGGCATGGTCGGTTCTGTTTCAGGCTGCGGCAACGAGTTTGGCAATGGCCGCGCCGACTTCGGTGGTCGAGGCCGTGCCGCCGAGGTCGGGCGTGCGCGGGCCTTCGCGCAGCACGTCTTCGATGGCCCGCACGATGGCGTCGTGCGCGGCGCGGCCCAGGCCTTCGCCGCGGGTCATGAAGTCGAGCATGAGCGCACCGGACCAGATCATGGCGATCGGATTGGCGATGTTCTTGCCGTAGATATCGGGTGCCGAGCCGTGCACAGGCTCGAACAGCGAGGGAAAGCAGCGCTCGGGGTTGAGGTTGGCCGATGGCGCCAGGCCGATCGTGCCGGTGGTGGCCGGGCCCAGGTCGGACAGGATGTCGCCGAACAGGTTCGTGGCGGCCACCACGTCGAAGCGCGTGGGCTGCAACACGAAGCGCGCGGTGAGGATGTCGATGTGCTGCTTGTCCAGCGCCACGTCCGGGTAGTCCTTGGCCACGGCTTCGGCGCGCTGGTCCCACCAGGGCATGCTGATGGCGATACCATTGGACTTGGTGGCCAGCGTGACGTGCTTGCGCGGCCGGCTCTGGGCCAGGTCAAAGGCGAAACGTAGCAGGCGGTCGGTGCCGCGGCGCGAATACACCGACTCCTGGATCACGATCTCGCGCTCGGTGCCCTCGTACATGATGCCGCCGAGCGAGGTGTATTCGCCCTCCGTGTTCTCGCGCACCACGTAGTAGTCGATGTCGCCGGGCTTGCGGCCGGCCAGCGGGCAAGGCACGCCTTCGAACAGGCGCACGGGGCGCAGGTTGATGTACTGGTCGAACTCGCGGCGAAACTTCAGCAGCGAACCCCAGAGCGACACGTGGTCGGGCACGGTGGCCGGCCAGCCCACCGCGCCGAAGTAGATCGCGTCGACACCCTTGAGCTGTTCCTTCCAGTCGTCGGGCATCATCTGGCCGTGGGCCAGGTAGTAGTCGCAGCTGGCCCAGTCCATGGTGCGGCATTCGAGTTCGAAGCCGAAGCGCTCCGCCGCGGCCTGCACCACGCGCAGGCCCTCGGGCAGCACTTCCTTGCCAATGCCGTCGCCGGCGATCAATGCGATGCGGAATGTAGGTGTCATGTCTGTGGTTCCAGTGGAGTGGTGTGCCGGGCGCTGTCCATTTCGTCGAGCCAGCCGCAGCGGAGTTCGGGCACCGAACGTGCCAGCAGTTCGTAATAGGGATGGTGCGGGCCGCGGTCGTAGTCGGCCCGCGCCACCTGGGCCAGCTTGCGGCCGTGCTGCATCACCACGATCTCGTCGCACACGGCGCGCACGGTGTGCAGGTCGTGGCTGATGAACAGGTAGGACACGCCGAGCTCGCGCCGCAATTCGGCGATCAGGTCGAGCACGGCCGCGCCGACCACGGTGTCCAGTGCCGAGGTGACCTCGTCGCACAGGATCAGGTCGGGCTCCGCAGCCAGCGCGCGCGCCAGGTTCACGCGCTGCTTCTGTCCGCCCGACAGGCCGCCGGGCAGGCGCCCGGCCACGGTGGCGGGCAGCTTCACCAGGTCCAGCAGTTGCCGAATGCGGCGCTGCAGCGGCTCGCCGCGCAGGCCCTTGTAGAACACCAGGGGCCGCGCCAGGATGGACTCGATGGTCTGCGACGGATTCAGCGCCGTGTCCGCCATCTGGAACACGATCTGGATCTGACGCAGCTCTTCCTTGCTGCGCTGCGCCAGTTGCGGCTTCAGTTCGCGGTTGTTGAACAGGATCGTGCCGTGGCAGGGCTTGATCAACCCGGCCACCGCGCGGGCCAGCGTGGTCTTGCCCGACCCCGATTCGCCGATCACCCCGATGGCCTGCCCCCGGTACAACCGGAGGTCGATGTTCTCCAGCACCATCTTGGCCGGTTGGCCCTTGGCATCGACCGGGCCGTAGCCGGCACTGAGGTCGTGGATGTCGAGCAGCAACTGGCTGTCGCGCACGGTGGGCGGCGACACCCGCGGCACGGGACGTGCTGCGGCCAGCAGGCTCTTGGTGTAGTCGTCGCTTGGTGCGGCCAGGATCTGCGGCGTGGGATTGATCTCCCGCATCTGGCCGCCGCGCAGCACCAGGATGTGGTCGGCCATCTGGGCCACCACGGCAAGGTCGTGGCTCACGTAGACGGCCGTGGCGCGGCGTTCGCGCACCACGCGGCGGAAGGCGCGCAACACCTCGATCTGCGTCGTCACGTCGAGCGCGGTGGTGGGCTCGTCGAGGATCACCAGGTCGGGGTCGGCAATCAAGGCCATCGCCGCCATCAGCCGCTGCAACTGGCCGCCGGAGACCTGGTGCGGATAGCGCGAGCCGATGGTTTCCGGTTCGGGTAGCGCCAGTTCGCGGAACAGGTCCACCGCCTTGGCCTCGGCCTCGGCACGCGTCATCAACCGGTGGATGGCCGCCGGCTCGACCACCTGGTCCATGATGGTCCGCGATGGGTTGAACGAAGCCGCCGCACTCTGCGCGATGTAGGCCACCTTGCGCCCGCGCAGCGCACGCTGCTGCACGGATGAGAGGTTCAACACGTCGACCTCTCCGATGCGCACGCTGCCCGCGGTGATGCGGCAGCCGTCGCGCGCATAACCCATCAGCGCCAGCGCGGTGGTGGTCTTTCCCGAGCCGGATTCGCCGATCAGCGCCAGCACCTCGCCGGGTGCAATGGAAAAGCTCAGGTCATCGACCAGGGTCTGCCCGCCGGCCTGGATGCGCAGGCCTTGAACCACGACGGAAGCGCCCATCAGCGTGCTCCCTTTTCCCGCGCGGCGCGGCCGGGCAGGTTGTCGATGACGAGGTTGACGGCAATGGTCAGGCTGGCAATCGCCAGCGACGGCACGATCACCGAGGCACCCGCCTCGGGCAAAGCACCGATGTTCTCGCGCACCAGCGAACCCCAGTCGGCCGCCGGCGGCTGGATGCCGAGGCCGAGGAAGCTCAGGCCGGCCAGCAGCAGCACCACGTAGACAAAGCGCAGCCCGAGGTCGGACAGCATCGGGCCGAGGATGTTGGGCAGGATTTCGCGCAGCATGATGTAGAGCGTGCCCTCGCCACGCGTGCGGGCCACGGTCACGTAGTCCAGCGCGTTGATGTTCACCGCCAGCGAGCGCGCGATGCGGAAGGCGCCGGGCACGTAGATCACGGCCGCGGTGGCCACCAGCATCGCCACCGAAGAGCCGAAGCCGGCCACCATGATCAGCGCGAACATCTTGCTCGGAATCGCCGTGAGCGTGTCCAGCAGGCGGCTCAGCGTGGCGTCCACCGCGGGGCTGCTGGCCACGGCGAAAAGCGCGAGTGTCGTTCCGGTGCCACTGGCGAGCACCGTGGCCAGCAACGCCACGCCGACGGTGTAGCGCGCGCCATCGATCACGCGCACCAGCATGTCGCGGCCAAGGTAATCGGTACCGAGCCAGTGCGCGGCGCTCATTGGCCCGAACACCTCGCCGGCCGCCGAACCGGCCAATTCACGCGACAGCATCGCCGGGCCGAGCAGTGCGGCCAGCAGCCAGAAGGCCAGCAGCAGCAGGCCGACGATGCCGGACAGGCCGAAGCCCGAGAAACGTCGAAAGAGCCGCCCCCGCGCTGCGGGCGCAGTCCCCGCGTCTAGGGGCTGAACAGTGTTTTTCATGGGACAGTCTCTCTCTTTTTGTTCAACGGTGGCGCAGACGCGGGTTGGCCACGATGCCGCAGACATCGGCCACGGTCACCAGGATCAGGTAGCCGGCGCAGAAGATCATGGCGCAGGTCTGCACCAGCGGCATGTCGCGCTGCGAGACGCCGTCGACCATCAGCTTGGCGATGCCCGGGTAGTTGAAGATGGTCTCGACGATGATCACGCCGCCCAGCAGGTACGACAGGCTCAGCGCCACGGCGTTGGCGATCGGGCCGATGGCGTTGGGCAGCGCATGGAACATCACCATGCGCAACGGCGAAGCCCCTTTGAGCCGGACCATCTCGATGTAGGGCGCTTCGAGCTGGTCAATCACCGCGGCGCGGGTCATGCGCATCATCTGGGCGATGATCACGCAGCACAGGCTCAGCACCGGCATGGCGAAGGCCCGCAGCACCTGGCCGACGGACTCGATGTCGCTCACATAGGAGAGCGCCGGCAGCCAGCGCAGCTTGACGGCGAAGACCAGCACGGCCAGCGTGGCCACCAGGAACTCGGGCACGGACACCACGGCCACCGCACCGGTGGAGGCCACGCGGTCGAACCACGAGCCGCGCCACACCGCGGAAGCAATGCCCAGCGTGAGCGCGATCGGCACGGAGAACAACGCGGTCACCGCGGCCAGCAGCAGCGAGTTCGGCAGCCGGCTGGCCACGAGCTCGCCCACCGGCAACTGCGTGGTGGCCGAAGTACCGAGATCGCCACGCGCGATGCCGCCGAGCCACTTCAGGTAGCGCAGCGGCGCGGGCACGTCCAGCCCCATCTGCGCGCGCAGCGCGGCCAGCGCCGTCGGCGTGGCATCCTGGCCGAGTTGCTCCTCCGCCGCATCGCCGGGCAGCACCGCGGTGATGGCGAACACCAACACCGACACCGCCAGCAGCGACAGCAGCGAAATCGCCACGCGGCGGACCAGCAGGCCAAGGATCAGGCGGTTCATCTCAGCGGCCCCGCGGCAAGGTTTCTCGCACGCCCTGCCCGGCCCTGCACTTCAGGGAGTGGGAGGAATTCATGCGTCCAGCCAGACGTTTTCGGCGAACGAGTACCCCATCAGCCCGCCCAGTGGAATCGGCGACAGGCCCTTGAGCTTGCTGCTGTGTCCGTCGATGCTGGCCAGGAACATCGGGATGCCGATACCGGCTTCCTGGTGGATCATGGTCTGCATGTCGGCATACTGCTGCTTGCGCTTGGCCTGGTCGGTCTCGGCGCGGGAGGCGAGCAGCAACTGGTCGAACTTCGGGTTCTTCCAGCGCGACTCGTTCCAGGCGGCATCGGACTGGAAGAACTGGGTGAGCAGCGTGTCGGCGCTGGGGCGCGGGTTCACGTTGCCGAAGCCCACCGGGCTGTTGAGCCAGTGGTTGGACCAGTAGCCGTCGGCCGGCATGCGCTTCAAGTCGATGTCCAGGCCGATGCGCTGGCCGGTCTGCTGCAGCAGCAGCGCGATCTCCACGGAATACATCGCGGCGGGCGAGGTCACCATCGGCACCTTGCCGGTCACGCCCGATTTCTGCAGGTGGAACTTGGCCTTGTCCAGGTCCATGGTGCGCTGGGGCAGGCCGGCAAAGTAGAAGCGGTTGGTCGGGTCGATCGGCTGATCGTTGGCAATGACGGCGTAGTCGAGCGCGATGGTCTTCTTCATCTGTTCCCGGTCGAACAGGTACTTCATCGCCATCGCAAAGTCGGGGTTCATGCCAGGGCCGACGTCGCGGCGCATGATCAGGTCCGAATACTGGCCCGATTGCGTGGTGAAGATCGCATAACCCGGCGTGCCCTTGACACGCGCCACCGAGCGCGGGTTGACCGAGGCCACCAGGTCCATGCCGCCCGACAGCAGGGCGTTGACACGTGCGCTTTCGTCACCGATGCCCACGAACTCGATCTCGTCGAGATAGGGCTTGCCCGGCTTCCAGTAGGCCTCGTTGCGCACCACCAGAGAACGCACGCCGGGCTTGAACTCCTTGAGCTTGTAGGGGCCGGTGCCGATGCCGGCGTTGAAATCCGTGGTGCCGTCCTTGACGATGTGGAAATGGAAGGTGCCGACGATGACCGGCAGGTCGGCGTTGGGCGCGCTGAGCACCACGGTGACCTCGTTCGGGCCGG
The DNA here is from genome assembly GCF_001955695.1 of Rhodoferax koreense. Classification (NCBI taxonomy): domain Bacteria; kingdom Pseudomonadati; phylum Pseudomonadota; class Betaproteobacteria; order Burkholderiales; family Comamonadaceae; genus Rhodoferax; species Rhodoferax koreensis. The sequence goes on from NZ_CP019236.1 coordinate 5,268,424, forward strand.
TGGCCTTCACGCTGTCGATCTGGTCGGCCAGCACCTTGGCCTTGGAGGCGGTCGCCGGGTCCTTGTGGCGCATCAGCGAATACACCACGTCGGCCGGCGCCAGCGCCTTCCCGTCATGGAAGACCACGCCCTTGCGCAGGGTGAACACCCAGGTCTTCGCGTCGGTGGTGCTGAAGGACTCGGCCAGCGCCGGCTGCGGCGTGAGGCTGCTGTCGAGCGAGGTCAGGCCGTTGTAGAGCATGGTGCCGCGCGAGTAGTCGGTCTGGTTCGACTGCTTGGCCGGATCGAGTGTGTCATTCGCCGCGGCCGTGGCACCGGCCACGCGAATGCGGCCTCCTTTGCGCGGTGTGTCGGCATGCGCCGAGATGGCCGCCGTGGCCAGCCCACCCGCGAGCGTGGCCTGCATGCCGCCGGCCAGCAGCATCGACAGGATATCCCGCCGCGTGGCGCCGCGTCGCAGCGAATCCATCACACGGGTGCTCTCGGCGGGACCGACGAAGCTGTCGAACTTGTTTTTGCTGTCGCTCATGGTGGGGTGCTCCTGTTGACCAAAGTTGAAAAACTGACTCGAAAAACGATTGAAGGGAAACGCTGGCAGCCTTCAGGCCAGCCGGTCCTTGAGGCGGTAATAAAGTCCCACGGCCGGCAGGAACCAGGGCGGCCCGAAGTGCCCCGGAATCGCCGGCCAGTCGCGGCCGCGCCAGGGATTGGCGCTCGCGTCGCCGGCCATCACGGCCGCCATGCGTTCGCCCATGTGCACCGACATCTGCGTGCCGTGCCCGCTGTAGCCCATGGCATAGAACAGGCCGTCGCGTTCACCCGCGTGCGGCAGCCGGTCCTGCGTCATGTCGACCAGCCCGCCCCAGCAGTAGTCGATGCGCACCTGGCCGAGCTGAGGGAAGGTTTCGGCCATGCCCGCACGCAGGATCTCGCCGCTGGCCGCATCCGACTGCGGGCTCGAGATGGCGAAGCGCGCGCGGCCGCCGAACACCAGCCGGTGGTCGGGCGTGAGCCTGAAGTAGTGGTGGATGTTGGCCACGGTGGTGTAGGTGCGGCGCTCCGCCAGCAGCGCCCGGGCCCGTTCTTCGCCCAGGGGCTGCGTCACCACGATGAAACTGCCGATCGGCACGATGCGCCGGCGCAGCCAGCCGAAGCTGCCGTAGCCGCCATGGCGCGAGGCGCCCGTGGCCAGCAGCACCTGGTCTGCCGCCACGCTGCCGCGCGCCGTCTGCAGCACGTGGGCCTGGCCTCGGCCGACGCGTTGCAGGCGCTGAACGCTGGCGCCGGTGTGGATCTGCGCGCCCTGGCGTTCGGCGGCGCCGGCCAGGCCGGCCGCGAAACGACCCATGTGCATCTGGCCGCTGCGCTTGTAGAGCAAGCCGCCGTGGAAACGTTCGCTTTGGACCTCGGCATTCACCCGCGCGGCGTCGAGGATCTCGACGTCCGTGTCCACACCGTCGGCGATCAGCCGATCGGCGCTGCGCTGCAGTGCGTCCATCTGGTTCGCCCGGGTGGCGAGCTTGAGCTTGCCGTGGCGCAGGAAGTCGCAGTCGATGGCCTCCTCGCGCACCAGGCGGGCCACCGTGTCCACAGAGGCATCGTAGGCCTGGTACCAGGCGCGCGCCGTGGGCACGCCGACCTTGGCCGCCACCTCCGCATAGTCCACGGCCAGGCCGTTGTTGACATGGCCGCCATTGCGGCCGGAGGCTTCCGCGGCCACGCGGTCACCGGCTTCGAATACGGCTACCGAGGCGCCGCGCTTGGCCAACGCCAGCGCCGCCGACAGCCCGGTGAAGCCGCCGCCGACGATGGCCACGTCCACCCGTGCCGGCAGATCGCGCCGGGCCGGCGTGAAGGCCGGTGCCGAATGGGTCCAGTAGGAGTCGAGCTTCATGGCGTGGATGGGATCGTCCGGTACAGATCAGAGGCCGACCACGGCCGGCAAGCCGCCGATGTCCTGGATCTCGGTGTAGCGGTAGGCGGGGTTGCCCGGGCCGTGGCCGCGGTTGACGAAGACCTTGTTGACGATGCCCATGTCGTCGGCCGACATCAGGTCATAGCGCAGGCTCGACGAGACGTGCAGCACATCTTCGGGGTTGCAGCCCAGCGAGTCGATCATGTATTCGAATGCCTTCAGGCGTGGCTTGTAGGCCTGGGCCTGCTGGGCGGTGTAGACGCGGTGGAAGGGCGCGCCGAGCATGGCCACGTTCTTCTGGATCTGCGCATCGGCGGCGTTCGACAGGATCACCAGGGGAATCTCGTGGGCGATCTTGGACAGGCCGGCGGCCACATCTTCGTGCGGGCCCCAGGTCGGCACCGCGTCGTAATACTGCTGGGCGTCACTGTCGAGGTACTGGATCTTCCACTTCTTGCACAGCCGCCGCACGGCGTTCTTCAGCACCACTTCGTAAGGCTGCCAATCACCCAGCACCTCGTCGAAGCGGTAGGCGGTGTAGTCGGTGATGAAGGCATCCATGCGGTCAGCCGGAATGCGATCGGCAAAGATCACCTTGGTCATCTCGCCCATGCGGAAACGGGTGAGCGTGCCGTAGCAGTCGAAGGTGATGTACTTGGGACGAAAGGCCATGGTTTCTGATCCTTGATGTACCGGTTTCCGACCGGGAGCGGGTGGCGATATAACTGGTTTTCGCGACGTTCTGATGTGAGGTGATTGAATCACGCGTCCTCAGAATGGTTGTATGGAAATGATCGGCGTTTTGGCCCCTGGCTGCTGTTTGAAATGGGGGGCGCGGCATGGCGTGCGGTTCGCACCATATACGTGCAACGTGCACCGCCGTGTTCGAGGTTCCGCCCTTTCGTGCGCCTTCCAAGTGCCGCCTGTCCGGCTGTCGTCACCGGCTTCAGTCGCCCCGGGGAAGCAGCCATGCCAGTGTTGTTGCCCTGCGTGGCAGCACCTGGACGCTGTCCTTCACACGCCCGGCAGATTGCACTGTGACAGGCCGCAAATCGCACATTTTTCGCCGTTGCCGGCACCTGCTTCGGCACCCGCGCGGACACGGGTTCCCTAGCATAGAAGCATCCAGCAACACACCTTGGACAAGGCCAACTTCATGTCAAAACTTCTCGTCTCCTTCAACCTCGACCAGCTCGGCGAACCACGCGAATACCGGCCACCGGCGGAGCGCGTCATCGAGGGCGACATCGTCTGCCGCAATTGGGACATCGACACTGCCAAGGATGGCCAGGTGCGTGCCGGCGTGTTCGAATCGACGGTCGGTTTGAATCACTCCATGAAGGGCGAGACCTGGGAGTTTTGCCTGATCCTTTCCGGCGTGGTGGAGATCACCGAAGCCGGTCAGGCGCCGGTGACCTACAAGGCCGGCGACTGTTTCATCATGAAGCCTGGCTACGTCGGCACCTGGCGCACGATTGAAACCGTGCGCAAGGTATGGGTCATGGCCTGAAACAAGGATGCAGCGCCCGGACAGCATGGACCACCCCACCAGCACATAAAACCAGATCATGGCAGATTCCAAACTCACCCTCGACGACGCGCGGCTCTACATCGATGGCCAGTGGCTCGACCGCTCCAGCGCTGCGCAGATCGCCGTCGTCAACCCATCCACGGAACAGGTCGCGGGGCATGTCGCCGCCGGCTCATCGGCCGATGTCGATCTCGCCGTGGCCGCGGCCCGCCGCGCGTTCGAGACTTTCTCCAACAGCACGGTCGAGGAGCGACTGGCCCTGCTGGGCCGCATCCTGGCGCTGCTGGAGGAACGCGCGGAACTGTTCGCACAGGCCATCGTGACCGAAATGGGCGCGGCCGTCAGCTTCGCCCGGGCGTCCCACGTGCCTTATGCCATCGCCCATGTGCGCGTGCAGATGGAGGTGCTGCAGCGCTACACCTTTCTCAACAACGAGGACGGCACTGCCTTGGCCAAGGAGCCGATCGGCGTCTGTGCACTCATCACGCCCTGGAATTGGCCGCTCTACCAGATCACCGCCAAGGTGGCACCCGCCATCGCCGCCGGCTGCACCGTGGTGCTCAAGCCCAGCGAACTTTCGCCCTACAGCGCGCAGCTGTTCGCGCAGGTGATGCACGACGCCGGCGTGCCGGCCGGCGTGTTCAACCTGGTCGGTGGCACCGGTGAAGTCGTCGGTGCGGCGCTGGCGTCGCACCCGGATGTCGACATGATTTCCATCACCGGGTCGACGCGCGCGGGTGTGCTGGTGGCCCAGGCGGCCGCCGTGACGGTCAAACGGGTGGTGCAGGAACTCGGCGGCAAGTCGCCCAATGTGTTTCTTGACGATGCCGACTTCGAGAACGGCGTTGCCAAGGGTGTGCTGGCAGGCATGCGCAACGTGGGCCAGTCGTGCAGCGCCCCGACCCGGATGCTGGTGCCAGCGTCGCGCCTGGCCGAGGTGGAAGCCTTGGCACTGGCAGCCGCGGCCAGCATCGCAGTGGGCGACCCGAGCGACGAAAAGACCGCCATGGGCCCGATCGCCAACGCCGCGCAATTCGCCCGGGTGCAGGCCATGATTGCGGCCGGCATGGAAGAAGGCGCCAAGCTGCTGTGTGGCGGGCTGGGCCGACCGGCCGGACTGACGCACGGCTTCTTCGCTCAGCCAACGGTGTTCTCGAATGTGACGCCCGGAATGCGGATCGCACAGGAGGAAATTTTCGGCCCGGTACTGGTGATCATGCCGTACAGGGACGAGGCAGAAGCGATCGCCATGGCCAACGACACGGTCTACGGCCTGGGTGCCCACCTGCAGTCGAGCGACCTCGATCGCGCACGGCGCGTGGCCGGCCGCATCCGTGCCGGGCAGGTGAACATCAACTACCCCACATGGAACGGGCACGCGCCTTTCGGGGGTTACAAGCGCTCTGGCAACGGACGCGAATATGGCGTCCACGGTCTGGAGGAATACCTGGAGACCAAGGCCATCATTGGTTACTGATGGCGCCGCCGACGAACCGGGTGGCCAAGGTTCGGCGGCTGGTGATCGCGAATTCCTTCTTTTGATCTTCATTCACTCTGACCCGACCTCCAGACCATGCCAGCACCTCTGACCGCCATAGACACCACGCCAGACCTGCCGACCCACGCCGACGTGGTCGTCATCGGTGGCGGCATCATCGGGTGCTTCACCGCCTATTACCTGAGCAGACGCGGACTCAAGGTTGCGCTGGTCGAGAAGGGCCGCATTGGCGCGGAACAGTCGAGCCGCAACTGGGGCTGGTGCCGCCAGCAGAATCGCGATGCCCGTGAATTGCCCATGGCCACCAAGAGCCTGGACCTGTGGGAGCTGTTCAGCGCCGAATCCGGCGAAGACACGGGCTTCAAGCGCTGTGGGCTGCTCTACCTCAGCAACAGCGAGGCGGAACTGGCCGGCTGGGCACGCTGGGGCGAATTCGCCCGCACCGTCAACGTGAAAACACAGATGTTGACGGCCGAAGAGGCTGCCCAGCGCGGACGCATCACCGGCAGGCCGTGGAAAGGCGGCGTCTTCTCGCCCACCGACGGCACGGCCGACCCTTCACGTGCGGCCCCGGCTGTGGCTCGCGCCATCATGAAGCTCGGCGGCAGCGTGCACCAGGCATGCGCTGCGCGCGGCGTCGAGATGGAAGGCGGCAGCCTATCCGGCGTCGTCACGGAGAAAGGCACGGTGCGCACCAAGATCGCCGTGCTGGCGGGCGGCGCATGGGCTTCCTCTTTCTGCCGGCAGTACGGCATCCGGTTTCCGCAGGCGGCCATACGACAGACGGTGCTGGCGGTGTCGCCGGGGGCCAGTGAACTGCCGCCCGCGCTCCATACCGCCGCCGTGTCCATGACCCGGCGCAGCAATGGCGGCTACACGGTGGCCATCAGCGGTCGCGGGCGGGTCGATCCCACGCCGCAGTTGCTGCGCTTCTCCGCCCAGTTTCTGCCCATGTTCCAGCGCCGCTGGCGCAACCTGGCTCCGGGCGGCCTGGAAGGCATACGGTCGGGCCACGAAGGAATGTCGCGCTGGCGGCTGGACCAGCCGACACCGATGGAGCGCATGCGCATCCTCGATCCAGCGGTTGACAAGACGGCCGTTCGCTTGACGTACCGCCGCGCATTGGACCTGGTCCCCGCACTGAAAGACCGCGAGGTCACGGCCGCATGGGCCGGCTATGTCGACAGCACGCCTGACGGGGTGCCGGGCATCGGCGAGATGGCCAGCGTGCCGGGCCTGGTCCTGGCCGCAGGCTTCAGCGGACACGGGTTCGGCATCGGTCCCGGCGCCGGTCATCTGATTGCCGACATCGTCAGCGGTGCGACACCGCTTGTCGATGCCAGACCCTACCACCCCGACCGCTTCCAGTCGTCGGCCTGGGGCAAGGTTGCAGAGTTCTAAGCGCATGCCGTCTCAGAGCAGGACCCGAGACGGGAAATCGCACTGGATGGCCAGCAACAGCGCGCAGCATTTGTGTCCGTCAGCCGGCACGTCGCCGCAGCGAATTTCAAAATTCGGTGGCCATACAGCGGAAGCTTGCGAGTTGCCGACTGACGACGATGCGCTATGGCGCTCCACCCGGTTGTGGGCCAAGATGCACGCCATATGCCTTTTGCAAGCGAGATTTCCCTGATGTCCGAATCCCCCTCCTCCACGCCGCCGAACCCGTCCACGCCAGCCGACGGCGGCATCGTTTTCCGGCCCATGACCGCCCTCGATCTGCCTGGCTGCCAGGCGCTTTCGGAAGACCTGCGCTGGCCGCACCGTCCTGCCGATTGGGAGCAGGTCTTCGCCCATGCAGAGGGCGTGGTCGCCGAGCAGGACGGGCGCATCATTGCCACCGCGCAGCGTTGGTGCTGGGGCGATCGCCACGCCACCATCGGGCTGGTGATCGTCTCGCCGGCGAGCCAGGGCCACGGCCTCGGCCGCCGCCTGATGAACACCATGCTCGAAGGGCTGGACGGGCGCAGCGTGCTGCTGCAGGCCACCGCCGAGGGCCGGGGCCTGTACGAGCGCCTGGGTTTCGTGCAGACCGGCGAGCTGCGGCAACACCAGGGCATGGCCAAGCCGACGGCCTTGATCGGCCTGCCGCCGGGCTGGCGCCTGCGCCCGGCCGGGGCCAACGAGGCCGCCGCGCTGAAGCGGCTGGACACCGCCGCCCGGGGCATGCCGCGCGACGCGCTGATCGAGGACCTGCTGGCCATCGCCGACAGTTGCGTGGTGCTCGTCGACCACGACTCCGCGCCGCGCGGCTTCGCCATGCTGCGCCGCTTCGGCCGCGGCCACATCATCGGGCCGGTGGTGGCGCCCGACGCCGAAAGCGCCAAGGTGCTGATCGCCCATCTCGCGGGCCAGAACGCCGGCCGCTTCACCCGCATTGACATCGACTTCGCCAGCGGCCTCAGCGACTGGCTGGAAGGCATCGGCCTGCCGTCGGTGGATGCGCCGACCACCATGCTGCGCGGCGCGCCGCTGGCCGATGGACCCGGCGCGCCGAACGGGCCACGGCTGTTCGCCATCACCACCCAGGCCCTGTGCTGAGGCGCGCCATGACCAAGACCGCCTTCCTCTACAAATCCGACCCGCTGCGTGGGCGCCAATGGGCCGAGGTCTTCAGGCGCGCCGCGCCCGAGGTCGACTTTCGCATCTGGCCCGACATCGGCGATCCGGCCGAGGTACGCTTCCTCGCGGCCTGGGTTCCGCCGGACGACCTGGCCACGCGTTTCCCCCATCTCGAAGTGCTGTTCTCCTCCGGTGCCGGGGTGGACCAGTTCGACTTCGACGCGCTGCCGCCCGGGCTGCCGGTGGTGCGCATGGTGGAGCCGGGCATCGTGCGCGGCATGGTCGAATACGTGACCCATGCCGTGCTCGACCTGCACCGCGACATGCCACAGTACCGCCGCCAGCAGCAACTCGGCGAATGGCGTGCGCTGCCGGTCCGCCCTGCCGGAGAACGGCGCATCGGCGTGCTCGGCCTGGGCTCGCTGGGCCAGGCCGTGCTGGCGCAGCTGGCCGGCTTCGGCTTCGACCTGGCGGGCTGGAGCCGGTCGCAGCACCGGATCGACGGCGTGCACTGCCATGGGGGCAGCGACGGACTGGCCGCCTTCCTCGCACGCACCGACATCCTGGTCTGCCTGCTGCCGCTGACCGACGAAACCCGCGGCGTGCTAAACCGCGAGCTCTTCGCCCACCTGCCCCACGGTGCCAGCCTGGTGCACGTGGGCCGCGGCCCGCATCTGGTCGAGGCCGATCTGCTCGATGCCCTGTCGACGGGCCAGCTCGCCGACGCCGCGCTCGACGTGACCGACCCCGAGCCACTGCCCGCGCAGCATGCCTTCTGGCGCCATCCGCGCATCCGCCTCACGCCGCACATCGCCAGCATGACGCAGCCGAAGAGCGCTGCCGAAGTGGTGATCGACAACCTGCGTCGCTTCCACGCCGGCGAGCCGATGACCGGGCTGGTGGACCGCCAACGCGGTTACTGACAGGCTGCTGGAATCGACGCACGGCCCGCGCCGCACGATCTGCTGCAAAGCCGCGCACAACCGCAGCCTGCACCATGCAAGCCCCTCAATGCAGCACCCGATGAGAGCCCGCACGGCCTAAGCTTTCGGCATCGAAACGGCCCATCGTTTCAGCACCAACGGACACCGCCATGAACCCAATCTCCGACCTGCCCAACATCGCCGCGCTCGGCGCGATCGACCGGGCTCACCTGATCCACCCTGTCTCGGCCTGGCGCACGCACGAGCAGCGCGGGCCGACCGTGCTGTCTTCGGGCCGCGGCGCCTGGCTGACCGATGGCGAAGGCCGCGAACTGCTGGACGGCTTTGCCGGCCTGTGGTGCGTAAACGTGGGCTACGGCCAGGAGAGCGTGGTGCAGGCCGCCGCCGAACAGATGCGCCAGTTACCCTATGCCACCGGTTACTTCCACTACAGCAGCGAGCCGGCGATCCGCCTGGCCGAGAAGCTGGTGCAGATCACCCCGGCCTCGCTGACGCGCGTATACCTCACGCTGGGCGGCTCCGAGGCCGTGGACGCGGCCGTGCGCTTCATCGTCCAGTATTACAACGCCATCGGCAAGCCGGCCAAGAAGCACTTCATCGCGCTGGAGCGCGGCTACCACGGCTCGTCGTCCACCGGCGCGGGCCTGACCGCCCTGCCCGCCTTCCACCGCGGCTTCGACCTGCCGTTGCCCACGCAGCACTACATCCCTTCGCCCAACCCCTACCGCCATGCCGAAGGCGCCACGAATCCGCAGGCCGTCATCGATGCGTCGGTGGCCGCACTGCGCGCCAAGGTGGCCGAGCTCGGCGCGGACTCGGTGGCGGCCTTCTTCTGCGAGCCGATCCAGGGTTCGGGCGGCGTCATCGTGCCGCCCAAGGGCTGGCTCAAGGCCATGCGCGAGGCCGCGCGCGAACTCGACATCCTGTTCGTCGTCGACGAAGTCATCACCGGTTTCGGCCGCACCGGCCCGATGTTCGCCTGCGAGGCCGAAGGCGTGGAGCCCGACCTGATGACCATGGCCAAGGGCCTGACCTCGGGCTACGTGCCCATGGGCGCGACGATGCTGAGCGAGAAGGTCTACGCCGGCATCGCCGACGGCGCCCCGCCCGGCGTATCGGTCGGCCACGGCGCCACCTACTCGGCGCACCCGGTCGGCGCGGCCGTGGCACTCGAAGTGCTGCGGCTCTACCAGGAAGGCGGCGTGCTGGCCCAGGGCCAACGCGGTGCGCTGCATTTCGCCGCCGGGCTGGACGCCCTGCGCAGCCATCCGCTGGTGGGCGACGCGCGCCACCGCGGCCTGCTCGGCGCGCTGGAGCTGGTCAGCGACAAGGCGAGCAAGGCCGGTTTCGATCCGGCGCTGGGCCTGGCCGACCGCATCGCCGCCGCCGCCTACCGCAACGGCGTGGTGTTCCGCGCCTTCGCCGACAACATCCTCGGCTTTGCACCGGCGCTGATTTTCAGTGAAGGCGAATTCGTGGAACTGTTCGCACGGGTGAAGAAGACCCTGGACGAGGTGCTGGCAGCGCCCGACGTGCGCGCCGCACTCGTCGGCTGAGACCGTTCCACCGAGGTAGCAGAATCGGAGTTTTACAAGCCACAGAGCCCGCCATGAACGAAGCCTTCAAGATCGATCGACTCGACCTGCGCATCCTGGCCCAGTTGCAGAAAAACGGGCGCATGACCAATGTGGATCTGGCCGACGCGGTGGGCCTGTCGCCCAGCCCCTGCCTGATCCGTGTGAAGCGGCTGGAGCAGTCCGGCTACATCGCCGGCTACGGCGCGCAACTGCGGCTGGAAAAGCTCGGCGACACGCTGACCGTCTTCACCGAGGTCACGCTCTCCGATCACCGCCGCGAAGACTTCGCCCGCTTCGAGGCGGCCATCCGCGAAGTCGACGAAGTGCTCGAATGCCACCTGGTCAGCGGCGGCTACGACTATCTGCTGCGCTTCCTGACCCGCGGCGTGAACCACTACCAGGAAGTGGTCGAGGAACTGCTCGAACGCAACATCGGCATCGTGAAGTACTTCAGCTACATCGTCATCAAGTCGCCGTTCATCAAGACGCACTGCCCCGTCGAGAAATTGTTTCCCCATCAGCGCTGAACCGCGCGCGCCTGCCCATGCCCGTCACACCCTCCCGCCCTCGCCAGCCCGGACGTTTCGTCCGGCTGGCCGAGACCGACCGTCCCACCCTGTCGATGTCGATCGATGGCGAACCGGCGACCGCGCTGGCCGGCGACACGCTGCTCGTCGCCCTGCTGAGCCACGGCCGCCGCGTGCGCGACAGCGAATTCGGCGACGGCCCGCGCGCGGGCTTCTGCCTGATGGGCGCCTGCCAGGATTGCTGGGTGTGGACGCCCGCGGGCGAACGCCTGCGCGCCTGCAGCACACCTGCCGAGGCTGGCATGGCGGTGTTGACCCGTCCGCCACCGCAGTACTGGCCCTCCACACCCGATCTGCAGCAATCGCTGGCACGCCACGCCGGGGAGCTAAACCGTTGAACGCCACCGCTTCCCATCCGCCGGCCCCTCGTATCGTGGTCGTCGGCACCGGCCCGGCCGGCGTGCGTGCCGCGCAGGCCCTGGTCGAGGCCGGCCTGCGGCCCATCGTGGTCGACGAAGGCCGGCGCGATGGCGGCCAGATCTACCGGCGCCAGCCCGAAGGCTTCAAGCGCTCCTACACCAAGCTCTACGGCACGGAAGCCGACAAGGCCCAGGCCCTGCACCGCGACTTCGACGCGTTGCGCCCCCACATCGACTACCGCGGCGACACCCTGGCGTGGAACCTCAGCGAAGGGACGCTGCACCTCGTCCATGGGGGCCAGGCACAGACCCAGCCGTTCGACGCGCTGCTGGTGTGCGCGGGCGCCACCGACCGGCTGATGCCGGTGGATGGCTGGCACCGCGCCGGCTGCTACAGCCTGGGCGCTTCGCAGATCGCCTTGAAGGCCCAGGCCTGTGCCATTGGCCAGCGCGTGGTCTTCATGGGCAGCGGCCCATTGCTGTACCTGGTCGCCTCGCAATACCTGCAGGCGGGCGCCCAGGTGGCAGCGGTGCTCGACACCGCGCCCGCGGCCAAGTCCTGGGGCGCCGTCACCGGCCTGCTGGCCCGGCCCAGGCTGGCGCTGCGCGGGCTCGGCCTGATCCGCGGGCTGCGCCATGCGGGCGTACCGGTGCTGCAAGGTGTGCAGCCGCTGCTCATCGAAGGCGACGACCGCCTCGGTGTGCAAGCGGTGCAGGTGCGCGACACACAGGGCCGTACCCAGCGCTTCGAATGTGATGCGGTCGGCCTCGGCTGGCACCTGCGCGCCGAGACCCAGCTCGCCGACCTCGCACGTTGCGAATTCGTTTTCGAGCCCGTGAGCCGCCAGTGGCTGCCGCGCATCGATGCCGATGGCCGCAGCAGCACGCCGGGCGTGTACCTCGCGGGCGACGGCGTGCGCATCCTCGGTGCCGACGGCGCCGAGGCCGCCGGCCGCCTGGCCGCGCTGGCCGCATTGCGGGATCTCGGTCACACCCCGGGCCGTACCCTCTACGAGAAGGAATCGGCCACGCTGCACCGTACGCTGGCGCAGATGGACCGTTTCCGGCTGGGCCTGGCCCGCGCCTTTCCCTGGCCGCACAAGCAGGCTGCGGCCGTATCCGACGAAACGGTGGTCTGCCGCTGCGAAGCCGTCACGGCCGGCGAACTACGCCGCTCGGTGAACGAACTCGGCAGCCAGGAAGTCAACCGCGCCAAGGCTTTCAGCCGCGTCGGCATGGGCCGTTGCCAGGGCCGCTTCTGCGGCCATGCCGCAGCGGAAATCGTGGCGCATGCCTGCGCCGTTCCGGTGGAACAGGTGGGACGGCTGCGCTCGCAGGCACCGGTGAAGCCGCTGGTCATGAATACGATGGAGGCCGGGCAATGAGCGCCACAACCTACGACACCGATGTGCTGGTGCTGGGCGGTGGCCTGATGGGCACCACCACGGCCTTCTTCCTGCGCCAGCATGGCAAGTCGGTCACGCTGCTCGAACGCGAGCTGGTGGGCCGCCAGGCCAGCGGCACCAACTTCGGCAACGTGCGGCGGCAGGGCCGTGAACTGCACCAGATGCCGCTGGCCAACCGCGCGCGCGCCGTCTGGGGCCGCGTGAAGTCGCTGCTCGGTGAAGACGCCGAGTTCGTGCCCTATGGCCACCTGCGCGTCTGCTACACCGAGAAGCAGGCCGCGGTGCTTGAAAAACACGCGCACGACGTGAAGCCGCTGGGCCTGGACCTGCAGCTCTTCACCGCCGAGCAGCTGCGCCAGCGCTGGGGCATCTTCGCGCCCGGCGTGGTGGCGGGCTCGTACTCGCCGCGGGACGGCCACGCCAACCCGCGCCTGGCCGGCCCGGCCTTCGCCCGCGCGGCGCAGCGCGCCGGCGCCAACATCGTCGAACATGCCGAGGTGATGCAGGTCGAGCACGACGGTGCGGGCTTCACCGCCCACACCGCCGACGGCCGGCGCTTCCGTGCGCCGCAGATGCTGGTGGCCTGCGGCGCCTGGTCGAACCGCATGGCCGAGCAGTTCGGCGAGCGCGTGCCCATGGACGCGCGCGGCCCGCAGATGGGCGTGACGGAGCCGCTGCCCTATGCGCTCGGGCCATCGATCGGCCTGTCGTCCCCCATCGAGACCGAAGGCCTTTACTTCCGCCAGATCTCACGCGGCAACATTGTCTTCGGCGGCGGGCTCAAGGGCCCCGCGCATACCGATGTGATCCGCGCCTACGTGAAGCCCGACAACGTGCTGCGCCAACTGCACGAACTGCGCCGCTTCGTGCCGGCCTTCGCGAACGTGCAGTTGATCCGCGTGTGGAGCGGCATCGAGGGTTACACCGCCGACTGGCAGCCCGTGATCGGCCCGAGCGCCAAGGTGCCGGGCCTGCACTATGCCTTCGGCTTCAACGGCGAAGGCTTCGCCATCAGCCCGGGGGTGGGCGAAACGATGGCCGAGCTGATGGCCACGGGCAGCACATCGATCCCGCTCGCGCCCTATGGCATCGGGCGGTTCGCGGCACGGCAGGATGCGCAGAAGGCCGCATGAGGGCGTCGCGCGGCCGCCATGGCGCGAAGCGTCAATGCCGCAGAGCGTTCATGGGCCCTATGGCAGGCTGAATCCTGCGGGGATCACCCCCACCTTTTCTGCGTCGCGATGATGCCCAGCGGATACTCGCGCCGGTCCAGCGGCTGGCGCAGGACGATCCGGCTGGCGAAGCGCTCGATGCCGATGTCGTCTTCCAGCATCTTTTCCATCAGCGCCTGAAAATAGCCGACGCCGGGCGCCACGATCTTCAGCAGGTAGTCGTAGCCACCGCTGACGTTGTAGCACTCGACGATCTCCTTGTACTTGCTGGCGCCCTGCTCGAACTTGCGGAAATCATGTGGCCGGTGGCTGCTGATGGTGACCTCCGAGAAAACGATCACGTGCTCCCCCAGCTTTTCCAGGGCAATGTCCGCGCCGTAGCCCCGGATCAACCCGAGCTCCTGCAGCCGCTTGGTACGCAGCAGGCACGGGCTGGGGCTGAGGCCCACCGACTCGGCCAGGTCGACGTTCGAGCATCGTCCGTCGCGCTGGAGATGCACGAGTATCTTGAAATCGAACCGGTCCAGCGAAACTGTTGATCTCATGGCGCGATCGTACCGCCGGGCGCTCAGGTCGCTCCCGGCGACTTGCGCTGCACCTCGGAGAGCGATGCGTCGAGGGCCTCGATGACCATGCCGGCCTGCTCCGCGGACAACACCAGCGGCGGCCGGATCTTCAGCACGTTGTGTCCCTGGGCGCAGGCGCTGAGCAGCACGCCCTTGTCGCGCATGCGGTTGACCACCTGGCTGGTGAGGCTGCGGTCCGGCGCCCGCGTCCTTCGGTCCGACACGAGTTCGACGCCGACGAAGAGTCCCGCCCCGCGCACGTCACCAATGCCCTCATGCTTCGCGGCGAGCCCGGCAATGCCGTCGAGCAGCAGCTTGCCGACCTTGGCGGCGTGCGGCACCAGCCCCTCCCGCTCGATGGTCTCCAGCACCGCCAGGGCCGCCGCGCACGAAACGGTATTGCCGGCGAAGGTGTTGAAGTAGCGGGAGTATTTGCCGAAGTCCGCCAGGGCATCGGCTGTCGCAAGCAGGCCGGCAATGGGCTGGCCATTGCCCATCGGCTTGCCGATGGTGACGATGTCGGGAACGAGGCCGTGGCGCTGGAAGCCCCACAGATGCTCGCCGGTGCGGCCGAAGCCGGGCTGCACCTCGTCGGCGATGAACAGGCCGCCAGCACGCTTGATGGCCTCGACCGCGCCCTTGAGGAAGCCCACGGGCCCGGGCAGGATGCCGTCGCTGGTGAAGAGCGAATCAACGATCAGGGCTGCCGGCTTGATGCCGTGCCGCTGCAGGTCGGCGATGGCCGCCTCGACGTCGCGCGTGAAGCGCTCGCCCAGGTCGGCGCCTTCGGCATGGTACAGGCGCGGTGCCGGCACCAGGCGCACGTGCGGGCCGAGGTCGACGGTCACGCCCAGCGACGGCGAGAACTGCGACACGGCGTCGGTGATGCCGTGGTAGGCCGTGTCGGTGACGATGATGCCCGTGCCGCCCGTGCGCACCTTGGCAATGCGGTACGCCAGATCGTTGGCCTCGCTGCCGGTGCAGGTCAGCATCAGGTGGGCCAGCTCGGTGTCGGGCACGCTGGCGAGCAGCCGCTCGGCCAGCTCCAGGATGGTGTCGTGCAGATAGCGTGTGTTGGTCGCCAGCGTCTGCACCTGGCGGCAGATCGCCTCGGTGACCGCGGGATGGCAGTGGCCGAGCGAGGTGACGTTGTTGTAGGCGTCAAGGTAGCGGCGGCCTTGCGGGTCCATCAGCCAGGCACCTTCGCCGCGCACGATATGCAGCGGATGCTCGTACATCAGCCGGTACGCCGGGCCGAGCAGGGCATTGCGCCGTTCGATCATCGCCTCGGTGGCAGGCCCGACATTGGCGCGGCCGGGGATGTAGGCGTTGACCATGTTGAAGTCGGCGGTGGTTTTCATGAGGAGGCTCCGTTTTGCGTTGGGTTCAGTAAGCGGTCGCGTGCTTCGTGACGCGAGATGTCCGCCATCTGCGACAGCGCCTCCCAGCCCGCGGGGTTGTGGCGCATGATGTAGGCGCGGTTTTCGGGGTAGCGCAGAGCGCGCCACTCCGAGATCAGCACGGTGACGAGGTGGCGCGTCGCCATCAGGTCGGCGACGATCTCCTTCTCCGGCTCGGTCAGTGGCAGGACGGCCTGGTAGGCGCCGACGAATTGCGCCGCGGCTTCGAACGGGTCCGCATTGCCGGTCATGTGAAAGGCGGCCGCCGTCGCCACCTCGCCGACCAGTGGCGCATGCAGCATGTCGCCGAAGTCGATGATGCCGGTGATGCGCGCCTGGTCGTCCGGCGCGACCAACACGTTGTAGAGGTGGTAGTCGTTGTGGATCACCTGCGCCCTCAACGAGGCGAGGCGGGGCAGCACATGCTCGGTGAAACGCGCCATGAACGATTCGGCCAGTGCACGGCGGGGGCCTTCGACCAGGCTGTGGAGCTGGGCAGTGAGCCGGTGGGCCGCCGACACGTTCCACAGCAGGTCGTGCTTGGCCGCGGGATGCGTGAAGCCTTGCAGCGCAAGGTTCAGTCCGGCCAGCCCCTTGCCCATGGCCAGACGCTGCGCATTGGTCCGCGGTGTCTCCCGGATCTGGATGCCATCCAGGTAGGTGAGCATGCGCACGGTGGTCCGGCTGCCATCGGCCAACGCCACGACGTCACGCGTGCGGCCGTCCAGCGTTCGCACGACGCGGGGCACGGGCTGGCCGGGCGATGCGCGGGCGATGTGCTCCAGCGCGGCAATCTGGAAATCGACCAGCGAAACCGGCTCGGAGGGGTTGCTGATCTTGAACACGTAGCGCGTGCCGTCCACGCATTCCACGGCGCAGTTCTGGTCGCGCTCGCCGGCCAGCGGCTTCACGCTGCCGTCGATGCCGTACAGGCGCGCCACCAGCGCCCGCACCTCGGCTGCCGTCAGCTCGGGCGCCGCGGTGCTCAGCGCCGCAGCCTCGGTCGGACGCCCTTCGGGCATCGCCCCCTGCGCCCAGGGGTGGGGATCCGGGCCGTGCATCAGAGTCCGAGCAATGCGGGAAGTTGGCGGACGTCGGTCAGGCGGCTCACGCCGTATTCAATCGACGTGGGCTCATGGCCACGGTCGATGAAGGCCTTGGCCATGAAGCCAAGGTCGGACGCCGTCATCAGGTCGTAGCGGAAGCTCGACGAGACGTGCATCATCTGACCGGGCCCGCAGCCGAGCTGGTCGAACATGTATTCGAAGGCCTGCATGCGCGGCTTGTAGGCGCGCGCTGCCTCGGCGGTGTAGACCGCGTGGAAAGGGGCCTTCAAGTGCGCCACGCTGTGCGGGATGAGGTCCACCATCGAATTCGACAGGATCACCAGCGGCACGTGCGGCGCGATGGCCTCCAGCACCTCGACCACGTTCGGATGCGGCTGCCAGGTCGGCACCGCTTCATACAGGGCCAGCGCATCCGAGGCCAGGCATTCGACGCCATGCGCCTTGCAGGCGCGCCGGATGGCGTTCTCCACGACGTCGAAAAATGGCTTCCAGTCACCGAGCACCTCGTCGAGCCGATAGGCCCGGAAACTGTCCAGGAACGCCGGCATCCGGTCGGCCGGCACGCGGTCGTTGAACAGTACTTTTGCCGTCGGACCCATCTCGAAGTTGATGAGGGTGCCGTAGCAATCGAAGCTGATGAATTTGGGCTTGAATATCATGGTGGGCTCGCTGCGTTGAGATGGAAACAAGTCTAGGGTTAACCCCTTTGCAGGAGATGCCATATCGCAGCGCAACCAAGCAGTTTCTTTGTCAATCCCGGGGAGCCCTGGCATTTCCGGCGGCGGCGTCCGCGGGTGCTGAACGCCCTTGGCGGCCGACCCGGTGAAGCGGTGAATCAGGCCGGAGAAGCCCGCTGCGCGAGTGCGCGTTCGGCCACCTCGCAGAACCAGCGCACGCCCAGCGGCAGCGCGTCGTCGTTGAAGTCGTAGCAGGGATGGTGCAGCGCGCGCTCGCCATCGGGTCCGGTATCCGCGCGGCCCTGGCCGAGCCAGAGGTACGCGCCGGGGTTGCGCTGCAGCATGAAGGCGAAGTCTTCCGAGGTGAAGGCCGCACGCGGCGCCACGGTTGCCTGCAGGCCGATGGCATTGGCCGCCTCGAGCGCGAGCAATGCCTCGGCCGGGGTATTGATGGTCGCGGGGTAATAACGCAGGTAGTTCAGCTCGGCCTGCACGCCGCTGGCCAGGGCCACGCCCTCGACGCAGGCGCGCAGCGCGGCCTCGATGCGGTCCTGTGTGGCAGGGTCGAAGCTGCGCACGGTGCCGGTGATCGACACCTCGGCCGGCAGCACGTTGTGGCTGTGGCCACCCTCGATGCGCGTGACCGACAACACCGCCGACTCGCCGGGGTCGATGCGGCGCGAGACGATGGTGTTGAGCTGGGTGACCAACTGGCTCGCGGCGAGGATGGCGTCCGGCGTGTGCTGCGGCTGCGCGGCATGGCCGCCACGGCCGCGCAGCACGATGTCGAAGCGGTCGGCCGCGGCCATGATCGGCCCGGGCCGCGTCTGGGCCTGGACCAGCGGCAGGTCGGGCCAGTTGTGCAGCGCGTAGACGCTGTCGCAGGGGAAGCGTTCGAACAGGCCGTTTTCGATCATCGCCCGCGCGCCGCCCTTGCCCTCCTCGGCCGGCTGGAAGATGAAGTGCACCGTGCCGTCGAAGCCCTTCGCGCGGGCCGTACGGCTCAGTTGGCGCGCCGCGCCGATCAGCATGCTGGTATGGCCGTCATGGCCGCAGCCATGGTGCACGCCGGGCGTGCGGCTCGCGTAGGCGGTACAGCCCAGCTCGACCATCGGCAGCGCATCCATGTCGGCGCGCAGGCCCACGCTACGCGCCCCATCGCCGCAGCGCAGCGAGCCGACCACGCCGGTGCCGCCCAGGCCTTCGTGCACCTCCAGGCCGAGGAGCCGCAGGCTTTGCGCCACGATGCCGGCCGTGCGGCGCTCCGCGAAGGCCAGCTCGGGATGGGCATGCAGGTCGCGGCGCAGGGCCACGAGTTCGGGCAGCAGGTCGGCCACCGGCGCCGCGATGTCCGCGAGCATCACAGGCTTTGCCCGGCCTGCGCGGCCTCGACGGCATCGGCCAGTTCGGCCAGCGTGTGGAAGTGGTAGTCGGGCGTGGTCCGTGCCGATTCGATGGTGCCGCCCGAGCCCGCCAGGCCGTGCCGGCGTTCGATCCAGCAGGTGGCGATGCCGAGTTGTTTGGAGATGCCGATGTCGTGGTACTGGCTTTGCGCGACGTGCAGGTTGTCGGCCTGCTTGTAGCCCCATGCGCCTTCGAAACGGCCGCGCGCATAGGCGAAGTAACGCGCGTCGGGCTTCTCGCACAAGGCGTCGTCGCAACTCAGTTCCAGGTCGAAAGGGTGGTCGAGCGTCCCGGCGAAGTGCTTCAACGCCCAGGCCTGGGCATTGGTCATGGTCACCAGCTTGAAATGCCGGCGCAGGCGCTTGAGCGCTTCCACCGAATCCGGGAAGGCCGGCCACTCGGACACCGAATCGCGAAAGCCCTTGGCGATGGCGTCGCTGTCGGGCAGGCCGAGCACGGGTGCGAGCGCGTGCCACACACGTTCCAGGTCGTCGGGGTACCAGCTCACGTCCGGGCTCTTGCGCTCCTTGCGGTAGGCGGCGAGGAAATCCTCGT
Organism: Rhodoferax koreense; assembly: GCF_001955695.1. NCBI lineage: Bacteria > Pseudomonadati > Pseudomonadota > Betaproteobacteria > Burkholderiales > Comamonadaceae > Rhodoferax > Rhodoferax koreensis. The sequence goes on from NZ_CP019236.1 coordinate 5,287,644, forward strand.
CGGACAGCCTGGCGTCTGGCGCGACCCGGCGCAGGTAGGCGAGCATGCCGCTCTCGAAATCGATCAGCGTGCCGACGACGTCGAAGGTCAGGACTTTGTAGGCCTTGAGGTTCATGGAGACTCCTGGAAGATGGAAGGAACGATGCCTTCAAGCTTACGGAGATCCGACCGTCGATGTGGCCGATTCGGTGCCCACGGCCGACAGCAAATTGTGTTTTACGGCCAGCCTGCGCAGATTCTTCGGTCGGACTTTTCGCAGCGCTGCTGCCATGCCTTGCCTGCCGGCGAAAGCCGCATCGCGTTGGCCATGGCGCAGTGCGGCCCGGCTATGGCGCAGCGGCCCGGCGCAACGCCCGCGCGCGCGACTCCAGCCCGCGCACGATCACATCGGTCCAGGCCGCGAAGCCGCTGGCCAGCGGCCGGTCGGTGCCGCTTGACCAGCGCAGGATGAAGGCGCGGTCTTCCAGGGCAACGAGGTGGCGCGCCAGCGCAGGCTGGCGCAGCGCGTCCACACCGGCGATCTGCGAACGGCAGGCCGCCTCCCAGCCCTCGATGTCTTCGTCCGGCGCGGCCGACAACTCCAGCGTGGCGAATCCGCACATCGCGGCGATGACCACGTTGTAGGCGTCGACCAGATCGGCGCCGCCGAAACCGGCGTCCTCGAGCAGATGCACCACGTGGTCGAGCAACACCGCGTCGAAGGCCGCGTTGCACAGCATCTCGCTGGCCACCAGCGGCGCCAGCCTGGGATGGCGCTGCAGCACCTCGCGGTAGCGCTGCAACAGGGTGCGCAGCCGGTCTTGCCAGCGTCCGGGGGCGATGTCGTCGGCCACACCGTGCAGCACCAGGGCCGCGGCTCCCGACACCAGTTCGTTGCGGCTGGGCACATGCCAGTAGATCGCGGCCGGCGCCACGCCCAGGACACGCGCGAGTTCACGGATGTTGAAGGCCTGCGGGCCGTGGGTGTCGATGAGCGCCAGCGCGGCTTCGAGGATGCGTTCGCGCCCGAGCACCGGCGCGGCGGGTAGGCCACGCGCCGCGGGCTGCTTGCGCGGGCGGCCGGGACGGCTGGAGCGGACAGGGTTCGGTTTTCTGGACACGGCGTCCTCGTGGGAGCGGAACGCCGATTCTAGGGCGTCGCCGCGATAATTGACCGCTGTTCAATTTTAATTGAACGCCGTACAATTATTCAAGAACTTCCCAGCCTCTTCAGGAGCTTTCAGATGCGTGCAGTCCAAACCGGTCAATTCGAAGGCGGCTCGGCCTTCGTCGATGGCGAATTCGTCCCCTTGTCCGAAGCCAAGATTTCGATGTTCGACTGGGGCTTCACCCGCTCCGACGTCACCTACGACGTGGCCACCACCTGGCAGGGCGCGTTCTTCCGGCTCGACGCCCACATGGACCGTTTCTTCGCCAGCCTGCAGAAGATGCGCCTGGCGATTCCGTACAGCCGTGCCGAGCTGCGCGAGATCCTGCACGGCGTGGTGCGCGCCGGTGGCCTGCAGGATGCGTATGTGGCCATGGTCTGCACCCGCGGCGTGCCGCCGCGCGGCGCCCGCGATCCGCGCCTGGCGCAGAACCGCTTCTATGCCTACGCCCTGCCCTACGTGTGGATCGCCTCGCGCGAGAAGCAACTCGCCGGCCTGGACCTGCACATCAGCGAACGCCAGCGCATTCCCGCCACCTCGGTGGACCCGACGGTCAAGAACTACCACTGGATGGACCTGGTGCAGTCGCTCTACGACGCCTACGACCAGGGCCGCGACACGAGCTGCGTGGTGGACGCCGCCGGTAACATCACCGAAGGCCCGGGCTTCAACGTGTTCATGGTGAAGAACGGCGTGGTCCACACCGCCGACAGCGGCGTGCTGGAGGGCATCTCGCGCCGCACCGCCATCGAACTGTGCGAACGGCTGCAGATTCCCGTGCACATCGCGCCTGTGCCGTCGGCCGCGCTGCGCGCTGCCGACGAGGTGTTCCTGACTTCGTCCGGCGGCGGCATCCTGCCCATCGCAAGGCTCGACGGCGTGGCACTGCCGGATTTCCCCGGCCCGGTCGCTGGCAGGCTGTACGACGCCTATTGGGCGATCCACGAAGAAGCGCAGTACCGCGACCCGGTGGCCTACTGACGTTTGCAAGAAATTTCAAGCCAGATTGGCATTTTCCGCAGGCGAAATCTGCGGCATTAGCTATCACAAGAATAGCAATTTTCTACGCTCGCCGGCCCCTGGGATTTCTATACTCGGCGCATGTATTCACTGCCCCGCATCGCCACCGCGCCGTTCTGTCCGTCCGAAGTCAAAGGCAGCGTCGCCGTTCCGGCCGAGATGCCGCTGCACAAGAAGCTGCTGCGTTTTGCGGGCCCGGGGCTGCTGGTCTCCGTCGGCTACATGGACCCCGGCAACTGGGCGACCGACATCGAATCGGGCTCGCGTTTCGGCTACGGCCTGCTGTTCGTGGTGCTGCTGGCCAGCCTGGCGGCGATGCTGCTGCAGACGCTGTGCGTGCGCCTGGGCCTGATCGCACAGAAGGATCTGGCGCGCGCCTGCCGCGAACACTATTCGCCGGCGGTCAACCGCTTCCTGTGGCTCGGCGCCGAACTCGCCATCGTGGCCTGCGACCTGGCCGAGGTGCTGGGCAGCGCGCTGGCGCTGCACCTGCTGTTCGGCGTCTCGGTGCCGGTGGGCATCGCCATCACGGCTTTCGACACCTTGCTCGTGCTGGGCCTGCAGGGCGCGGGTTTCCGCCGCGTCGAGGCCATCGTGCTCGGCCTGGTGATGACGATCGCGGGCTGTTTCATCGTCGAGCTGGCCATGAGCCAACCCAACTGGTTCGGCGTGGCCATGGGCTTCGTGCCCAGCCTGGAGCGGCTGCAGCAGCCCGGCGCCTTGTACCTGGCCATCGGCATCGTCGGCGCCACAGTGATGCCGCACAACCTCTACCTGCATTCGAGCGTCGTGCAGACGCGGCAGGTGGTGCCCACGCCGGCCGGCCGGCGCGAGGCGCTGCGCTTCGGCACGTTCGACGCGCTGGTGTCGCTGTCGCTGGCGCTGCTGGTGAATGCCGCGATCATGATCCTCGCGGCCAGCGCCTTCAACAGCAGCGGCCATCGTGAAGTCACCGACATCGGCGACGCCTACCGGCTGATAGAGCCGGTGGTCGGCAGCGCACTCGCGGCCAGCCTGTTTGCGATTGCGCTGCTGGCCTCCGGCCAAAGCTCGACCTTCACTGGCACCATTGCCGGCCAGATCGTGATGGAAGGTTTTCTCGACTTGAAGATCCCCTGCTGGCAACGCCGGCTGCTCACGCGGGCTCTGGCCCTGGTGCCGGCCTTCATCGGCGTGTGGTGGTTCGGCGACGACGCCATCGGCAGGATGCTGGTGCTGAGCCAGGTGGTGCTGAGTTTCCAGTTGCCGTTCGCGATGTGGCCGCTGATCCGCTTCACCAGCAACCGGCAGATGATGGGCGAATTCGCCAACGGGCCGGTGCTGAAGGCGCTGGCCTGGCTGCTGTTCGTGGTGATCAGCGCGGCCAATGTGTGGCTGGTGGCCTCGGTGTTCTCCTGAGGCCCGGCCCTGCGACACCCTTAGGCCAGCGACTCCACCTACTCCACTTTCCTTCCGGCCTCGGGCGGTCTTTTCTCTCTCCCGTCTTCCTTGACGGCGGCTTTGGCGGGTGGCGGTTCCGCGTGTTTCTCCGCTTCGGGCAGGTGCCTGGTCATTGGCTGCGCAGCCTTGGCCTTTTCGGCGGCCTCGGCCTTTTCCGCTTGAACCTGGGCTTCCGCGTGCTGATGTTGCAGCGCGCGTGCCTGTGCCTGTGCCTGTGGCGCCGGCTTGGCGGTGTTTGCCGCATGAGGCGGAAGGGGCGGAGGCGTGGGCGTCGGCGGTTTCTCCGCCACGGGCGCGGGCACGTGGGTCACCGGCGTTTGCGCCGCCGCCAGGTGCGCCTGGGCGGGCGCCTTCGATGCGAAGGCACGGCCCGAGGTGGTGGCCGCGGCGGGGGCGACGATGGTCACGTTTTTCACGTTGGTGACATTCGTGACCTCGGTGACGCGTGTGTTGTTGACCGTGTTGTTGACCGTCGTGCGGTTGCCGCTGTTGTTTTCCACCCGGTTCTGGATGTGCATGCCGATGTTGGTGACTGGCGGCGCACCGATCACCACCGCCGGCGGCGTGCCAATGGGCGCGGGAACGATCAGCCCGGCGCGAGACCCGGGTGGCGCCGGCACGAACACCCCCGATGGACCCAGCGGCCGCGGACCAGGGACGACGCCGGGCAGCACGGTGGCCAAGCCCAGGCGAAGGCCCGGCGGAGGTGGCACGAACACCGCACCCGGCGGGGACCAATGGCCGGCGATGAACACCACCACGCCCGCGCGGTTTTCATAGTAGGGATGGACCCAGCGGTACTGGGGCTTCGGCGGCGCTGCCCAGCGCCCTGCGGCCCACACCCAGTCGCCCTGCCAGGCCCAGTAGCCGCCGGTCCAGACGGCGTCGTCGAAAGGCCTGGGCGGGGGCGCTTCGACCCGCATCGGCGGCGGCGCCCAGCCCACGACCACCGGCGGCGGCTGACGCAGCGGCGGGTCGATATAGACGGACACGGCATGCGCCACAGGTGGTGCCGCGTAACTCACCGCAGGTGCGGGCATGGGTGCCGGCGCGATGGCAGGCGCGGCCACGCGCGCCGGTGAGGGTGTAGGCGCTGGTGCTGGCACCGGGGCGGCGACCGGGGCACCGACCTGCTGGGTCGGCTGCTTGGTGCAACCGACCATCGCGACCAGCACGAGCAACAGCGCCGTCCTGGGCGCGAGGGTGAGTCTTTTCATGAGGGCTTCCTGTTCCGGCTTGCGTGGACAACGCAGCCCGATCAGGGCACGCCGACATGGCGGGCGTGTAACAGTGAGCTTTACGTTGGCGCCCGCACTCAGGAAGCCTCGCGCATCAGCGCGATCAGGTCGACATGGTGGTGTTCCGTGGCGAGGTCGAGCGCGGTCTTGCCGCTGGGGTCTTGCAGCTGCTTGTTGGCGCCGCCGATGAGCAGGCGGCGCACGGTTTCGTAATGCCCGGCACTGGCGGCCAGCATCAACGCGGTCTGGCCGTTGGCGTCTCGCGCATCGGGATCCGCCCCCTTGGCCAGCAGCGCGCTGACCTTGTCGGCTTCGCCCGCCCCCGCGGCCTGCATGAGGGGGGCGGTGTTCGCGCCCTGGGCGACGGCCGCCACCGAAAAGACACAGGCCAGGCTCAGCGCGGTACGGAGAAGCAGTTTTTTCACGGTATTTCCTTGGGTGGCGAGGACTGGATTCATGGTGCAGCGAACGAAGCAAGACACATACCAAAACGCCGCAAGAACGATCCCAGCCAGAAGCTTTACACATCAAGCAGGCACGCACCAAGGCGGCGCTGCGCGGCGCATTTTTTCATGGCGCGGGATTTGCTTTTGCACACATCTCTACAGCCACCGGACACACTTCTTCATGCCGTCTCCACACGCCTTCCTCGCGTCGCGCCGCCGCGTTCTGCACATCTCCGCCACCGTCATCGCCAGCGCGGTGCTCGTCGCCTGCGGCGGCGGTGATGGCAGCATCACGCTCAAGCCGGACCGCAAGCCCTTCCCTCTGGTCGAGGCCACTGTGAGCGGCTTTCATGCCGCCATGCGCAATGGCGACGTGTCCTGCCGCGACGTGGTGCAAGGTTATCTGGACCGCATCGCCGCCTACGACGCCGACGCCACCGCGGCCTTCCCGAACAGCCCGGGCCTGCACAGCGTGATCACGGTGAATTCGGCCGCGCTGGCCCGCGCCGACGAACTCGATCGCAGCTTCTTCGCCACCGGCACGATGGTCGGCCCGATGCATTGCGTGACCGTGCTGGCCAAGGACAACTACGACACCTTCGACATGAAGACCACCGCCGGTTCGCTGGCGCTGCAGAACAACCAGCCACCGGACGACGCCTACACCGTGCAGAAGATCCGCGCGGCCGGCGGCATCATCATCGGCAAGGCCAACATGGACGAGTTCGCCTTCGGCTTCACCGGCAGTTCCTCGGTCGGCGGCAAGACCAAGAACGCCTATGTGCCGACCAACAGCGCAGGCGGCTCCTCTTCCGGCACCGGCACCTCGATCGCGGCCAGCCTGGCCATGGTCGGCCTGGGCACGGACACCGGTGGCTCGGTGCGCGTGCCGGCCGCGGTGGAAGGGCTGTATGGCCTGCGGCCCACGCTGCGACTGGTCAGCCAGGACGGCATCGTGCCGCTGGCCCACGGCCAGGACACGGGCGGCCCCCTTTGCCGCTCGCTGCCCGACTGCGCCCTCACCATGGACGCCATGGTCGGCTTCGACACCAGCAAATACAGCGGCCAACGCACGGCCAAGGCCTGGGACGCGCCGCTCGTCGCCAGCGCCGCCGCCTACGACGCCCAGACCTCACGCCCCGCGTCCTACACGACCACGCTGTCGGCGGACGGTCTCAAGGGCGCCCGCATCGGCGTGGTGCGCGGCATGTTCCCCACCGCCACCGCGGCCAACCAGCTGTTCATCGACACACTGAACGCCGCGCTGGACAAGATGCGCGCCGCCGGCGCCACGGTGGAAGACGTGGACATCGCCAACCGCACGACCATCCTCACCGGCTACGCCAGCCTGTCGAGTTACGAGTTCCGCGACGACCTTACCGCCTACCTCGGCAGTTGGGCGTCCAGCGGCGACGGCCATCTGCGCACCACGGAGGAGGTGGCGGCGGCGCTGATCACGCTCGAGCCCACGCGCGTGGCCAACTTCAACACCTATGTGACGCTGGGCACCAACAAGGAAGCCAATCCGATCTACCAGAACAACCTGAAGCCACGCGACGAATACGTGATCCCGCGGGTGCAGGCGGCGCTGGACAACAAGGACTTCACCACCGGCACCAGCAAGGGCGCAGCCTACGACGTGCTGGTCTACCCGGTGCTGCAGGGCTTCAACAGCACCAGCGTGAATTCGGGCAGCAACAACCGCCTGAGCCCCTTCACCGGTTTTCCAGCGTTGGCGTTCCCGGCCGGCTTCGTCAAGGCCACGAACGCGTCGCCGTCGGTGGAGCCGGTCACGCTGGAGATGATCGGCCGTGCCTTCGCCGAGCCCACGCTGTTCAAGCTCGGCTATGGCTGGCAATCGGTGACCACCGCCCGCGTGCCCAGTCCGCTTGCGCCGGAATTGGCAAAGTAGACCGGCCGACGTCGCAAGCCACCCCGCCGCCTTGACCCAGCGGGGTGGTTTTTCTAGTTCGGCAGCACGGTTTTCTTGGCCACCAACCGCCCGACAAACCACGCCGATGTCAACTTTGACAACGATGCCAGGTAAAGAAGAAGCAAATCCTTCTAAGCAACTGCACAAAAAACCAACGAATCAGGTTAGATTCGCGGTCTGAATCTTGTGTCTGGCGCGTTGTTTGCTAGTGAAACAGATTGTGTTTTGGCGATTGCGTGTGCGTGGCGCGTTATTTCGGCTCGGCGCAGGAACCTACGGCGACCCGGTCGCTCCATCTGTCTGCTACAACGCGCGAAGAACTGGCCATCCTGCCCTTTCGCCTTGAAACCACGACGCCATGCCTGACTTCGAACGTTCCCGCTATTCAGCATCTGCCGCCTTGTGGGGCATCGGCCTGGTGGCCAGCCTCTTTCTGGCCGGCTGCTCGCGCAGCGACAAGGCCGACGCCAAGCCGGCGGCGCCCGCCGTCAAGGAGATCGGCGTGGTCACGCTGAAAGCCGAGCGCGTGGGCTTCAGCACCGAGCTGTCGGGCCGCACCGTGGCGCCGGTGGTGGCGCAGATCCGGCCGCAGGTCGGCGGCATCCTGCAAAAGCGGCTGTTTACCGAAGGCTCCATGGTCAAGGCGGGCCAGGTGCTCTACCAGATCGACCCCGCGAGTTTCCAGGCCACCCATGCAAGCGCACAGGCCGGCGTGCGCAAGGCCGAATCGAACGCGGCCACGGCGCGCACCGTGGCCAAGCGCAATGCCGAACTGGTGAAGATCGACGCCATCAGCCAGCAGGTGAACGACCAGACCCAGGCCGCCGCGGCCCAGGCCGAAGCCGACGTGGCCGTGGCCAAGGCCGCGGAGCAGACCGCGCGCATCAACCTGGACCGCACCCGCATCGTCTCGCCGATCTCCGGCTGGGCCGAACTCTCCAGCGTTACCGAGGGGGCGCTGGTCACGGCCGACCAGGCCACGCCGCTGACCACCGTACAGCAGCTCGACCCGGTGTACGTGCACGTGACCCAGTCCAGCAGCGAGTTGCTGCGGCTCAAGCGTGAACTGGCCAGCGGCCGGCTTCAGCGCGGCAACGCCAACGAGGCACCGATCAAGCTGCTGCTGGAGGACGGAACCAGTTACCCGCATCCGGGCAAGCTCACCGTCAGCGGTGTGACGGTGGACGCCGGCACCGGCAGCGTGACACTGCGCGCCGTGGTGCCCAACCCCGACCGCATGCTGATGCCCGGCATGTATGTGCGTGCCGTGCTCCAGGTCGGCGAAAACGACGACGCCTTGCTCGTGCCGCAGCAGGCGGTGACGCGCGCGCCCGACGGCAGCGCCTCGACCATCGTGGTCGGAGAGGACAACAAGCTGGCCAAGCGCGCCATCACCGTGGGCCGTGCGGTGGGCAACCGCTGGCAGGTGCTGAGCGGATTGGCCGCGGGCGACCGCGTGATGGTCGAAGGTTCGCAGCGCGCCCGCGTGGGCGACACGGTGAAGGCCTCCGAAGTGGCGCCACCCGCCTCGGGCGGCAAGGGCGGAACCAACGGAAACGGGGGCGGCAAGGGAAGCAATGGCAGCCCGAGCGACGCCAAGGTGCAGTTCGGCTCGCCCGGCCCGGTGGCCAGCGCGGGGCCGCTCGATCCGGCCGACGCGACCGCCAAGACCGTGCGTTGAAGGAGCCGCGCCATGGCCCAGTTCTTCATCAACCGACCCATCTTCGCGTGGGTGCTGTCCATCATCGTCATGCTGGCCGGGCTGGCGTCGATCTTCAAGCTGCCGCTGGAGCAGTACCCCAACATCGCGCCGCCGCGCGTGTCCATCAACGCCACCTATACCGGCGCCTCGGCGCAGACGGTGGAAGACTCCGTCACGCAGGTCATCGAGCAGCAGTTGAAGGGCCTGGACAACCTGCTCTACATGCAGGGCACGAGCAATTCCTCGGGCATCTCGCGCATCTCCATCACCTTCAACGCCGGCACCAACATCGACGTGGCGCAGATGCAGGTGCAGAACAAGCTGCAGCAGGCGATGTCGCGGCTGCCGCAGGCGGTGCAGAGCCGCGGCGTCACCGTGACCAAAGGCGGCAACGACTTCCTGATGGTGGTGTCGATGTTCTCGGCCGACGGCAGTGCCTCGGCGGTGGACGTGGGCGACTACATCACCAGCAACCTGGTGGACGTGATCAGCCGCATCGACGGCGTGGGCGAGGTGCAGACCCTGGGCACCGGCTATGCCATGCGCATCTGGCTCGACCCGGACAAGCTGCGCAAGTACGCGCTGATCCCGAATGACGTGAACACCGCGCTCACCGCGCAGAACGCCCAGGTCTCTGCCGGCCAGCTCGGCGCCCTGCCGGCCACCAGCGGCCAGCAACTCAACGCCACCATCACCGCGCGCAGCAAGCTACAGACGGTGGAACAGTTTGAAAACGTGGTGCTCAAGGCCACGCCCGAGGGCGCGGTGGTGCGGCTGCGCGACGTGGCGCGCGTCGAGCTCGGCGCCGAAAACCTGACCGTGCGCTCCATCCTCAGCGGCAAGCCCGGGGCCGGCATGGGCATCGTCCCGGCCGACGGCGCCAATGCCGTGGCAGTGGCCGAGGCCGTGAACGCCAAGCTCGACGAGCTGCGGCCGTTCTTCCCCAACCAACTGCAAACCTTCGTGAGCTACGACACCACGCCCTTCGTGAGCGCCTCTATCGAGGAAGTGGTGAAGGCGCTGGTCGAGGCCATGCTGCTGGTGGTGCTGGTGATGTACATCTTCCTGCAAAACCTGCGCGCCACGCTGATCCCGGCCATCGCCGTGCCGGTGGTGCTGCTGGGCACCTTCGGCGTGTTGTCGGCGGCCGGTTACTCGATCAACACCCTCACCATGTTCGGCATGGTGCTGGCCATCGGCCTGCTGGTGGACGACGCCATCGTGGTGGTGGAAAACGTGGAACGCGTGATGAGCGAGGAAGGCCTGTCGCCCAAGGAGGCCACGCAGAAGTCGATGGCCGAGATCACCCCCGCGCTGGTCGGCATCGCGCTGGTGCTGTCGGCGGTGTTCATTCCGATGGCGTTCTTCGGCGGCTCGACCGGCGTGATTTACCGCCAGTTCTCGATCACCATCGTCTCGGCCATGGTGCTGTCGGTGTTCGTGGCGCTGACGCTCACCCCCGCGCTGTGCGCCACCTTGCTCAAGCCCGTGGCCAAGGGCGACCACTCGCCGCACCATACGCCACGCCGCGGCCTGTTCGGTTACGTGGACCGCTTCTTCGTGAAGTTCAACCGCGGCTTCGACCGCAGCGCCGACCGCTACCAGGGTGCGGTACGCGGCATCATCCATCGCGGCAAGCGCAGCCTGCTGGTCTACGCAGCGGTGTGCGTGGCGATGGCGGTGATGTTCCTGCGCCTGCCGACCTCGTTCCTGCCGGACGAAGACCAGGGCTTCGTCTCGGTGCAGATCACGCTGCCGCCAGGCTCGTCGAACGCACGGCTGCAGCCTGTGGTGAGCCAGGTGCAGGACTACTTCGCCAAGCAGTCCGAGGTGATCGCCATCAACGTGCTCACCGGCCAGAACGGCGACCAGAGCTCCGCGCGGGCCTTCGTCAAGCTCAAACCCTGGGAAGAGCGCCCCGGCAAGGAGCATTCGGCCGCCGCCATCGCGCGGCGCTCCAGCAAGGACCTGGCCGCCATCCGCGATGCGCGTGTCTTCGTGCAGTTACCGCCTGCCGTGCGTGGCCTGGGCGCGAACGCTGGCTTCAACTTCTTCCTGAAGGACATCAACGGCCTCGGCCACGCAGCGCTGGTGCAGGCGCGCGACCAGGCCATCAAGCTGCTCGCCGAACGCAAGGAAGTGACGGGCGTGCGCAGCAACAACCTGGAGGACACGCCCGAATTCGCGGTCAACATCGACGACGCACGCGCCGGCGCGCTGAGCCTGACGACCAATGCCATCGACACCACCCTGTCCACGGCCATGGGCGGCACCTACGTGAACGACTTCCTGAACCAGGGCCGGGTGAAACGCGTGTACATGCAGGGCGACACCGAGTTCCGCATGCTGCCCTCGGACATCGACCGCTGGAGCGTGCGCAATACGCTGGGCCAGATGGTGCCGTTCTCGGCCTTCTCCAGCACGCGATGGAGCTACGGCTCGCCGCAACTGCAGCGTTACAACGGCAGCCCGGCCTATGAGTTCGTGGGCGACGCGGCGGCCGGCGTGAGCTCGGGCGTGGCGATGGCCGCGGTGGATGACGTCATGAAACAGATGCCGCCGGGCATCGGCTACGAATGGACCGGCGCCTCGTTCCAGGAGCGGCTGTCCGGTGCGCAAGCCCCGGCCCTCTACGCGATCTCGATCCTGTTCGTCTTCCTGTGCCTGGCCGCGCTGTACGAAAGCTGGTCGGTGCCGTTCTCGGTGATCCTGGTGGTGCCGCTGGGGGTGGTGGGCGCGCTGCTGTTCACCGGGCTGCGCGGGCTGTCCAACGACGTCTACTTCCAGGTCGGCCTCCTGACCACGGTGGGGCTGTCATCGAAGAACGCGATCCTGATCGTGGAGTTCGCCAAGCAGCTGCAGGAACAGGGCAGGAGTGTGCTCGACGCCACGCTCATGGCGGTGCGGCTGCGGCTGCGGCCGATCCTGATGACCTCGCTGGCCTTCGGCTTCGGCGTGCTGCCGCTGGCTATCGGCACCGGCGCGGGCGCTGGTGGCCGACAGTCCATCGGCACCGCGGTGCTGGGCGGCATGGTGGTCGGCACGGCGCTCGGCATCTTCTTCGTGCCGCTGTTCTTCGCGCTGATCCGCGGCTTCCTCGAAAAACGCAAGGCCAGTCCAGCGAGTCCGGCGACGCTTGCGGAACAGGGAGCGCATTGATGCTCCGCCTGACACGATCCTTTGCCCTGGCGGCCATGCCGCTGGCCATGCTGTCCGGCTGCATGAACCTCGCGCCGAGCTACCAGCAGCCCGCGGCACCCGTGCCCGCGGCCTGGACTTCGCCTCTCCCGCCGACCGGCACCGCTTCGCCGCTGCAGACCGGCTGGCGCGATTTCTTCATCGACGAACGGCTGCGCGGCGTGGTGGCGCTGGCGCTGGCCAACAACCGCGACCTGCGCGTGGCCGCGCTCAACATCGACCGCGCACAGGCGCAGTACGGCATCGCGCAGTCGGCCTGGTTGCCGACCGTCAACGGGGGCGTGGGCGGCAGCCGCACCCGCACACCGGGCAGCACGGCGGCCAGCGGACAGTCGCGCATCGCCACGCAATACAACGCCAACTTGGCGCTCACCAGCTACGAGATCGACCTGTTCGGCCGGGTGCGCAACCTGAGCGACGCCGCGCTGCAGACTTTTTTCGCCACCCAGGAAACCCAGCGCAGCACGCAGATCAGCCTGGTGGCCTCGGTGGCCGGCGCCTGGCTGCAACTGGCGGCGAACATGCAGCGCCTGCAACTCGCGCGCGGCACGCTGGCCAGCCAGCAAAGCTCCTACGACCTGGTGGAGAAAGCCCATGCGCTCGGGGCCCAGTCCGGCCTGGCGCTGGCCCAGGCCCGCAGCACGGTGGAGACGGCGCGGGCCGACGCCGCCAACTTCGACAGCGTGGTCGAGCAGAACCGCAATGCGCTGGCCTTGCTGGTCGGCGCCATGCCGCCGCCCGAACTGCTGCCGTCGACCGAGACGCTGATGTCCGCCCAGCCCTCGGCGCAATTGCTCGCACCGCCAGCCGATCTGCCCTCCAGCGTGCTGCAGCAGCGGCCCGACGTGCTGGCCGCCGAACATGCGCTGCAGGCCAGCAACGTGAACATCGGCGCGGCACGTGCGGCCTTCTATCCACGCATCACGCTGACGGCGGCGGCGGGCTTCTCGAGCAGTTCGCTGTCCACGCTCTTCGAGGGCACAAACAAGGCCTGGAACTTCGCGCCATCGATCAGCATCCCGCTGTTCGACGGCGGTGTGAACCGCGCCAACCTGCGCGTGGCCGAGGTGCAGCGCGACATCCAGATCGCCACCTACGAAAAGACACTGCAGACCGCGTTCCGCGAGGTGGCCGACGTCCTGGCCGAGCGCCGCACCCTGGCCGAGCGGCTGGCCGCGCAGCAGGCGCTGGTGGCCGCCACCACGCGCAGCTACGAACTGTCGCAGGCGCTCTTCCGCAGCGGCGGCGGCAGCTACCTCGACGTGCTGGATGCGCAGCGTTCGTTGTACACCTCGCAACAGTCGCTGATCGGTCTGCTGCTCACCGAGCAGTCGAACCGGTTGACGCTGTACAAGGTGCTCGGTGGCGGCTGGAGCGAAGCGAGCATCGACGGCTGAGCCCCCGGGCCTTCAGACCATTCCGCCATTGGCGCGCAGCGTCTGGCCATTGACCCAGGCCCCATCCTGGCCCGCCAGGAACGACACCGCATTCGCAATGTCGTCCGGCGTGCCCAGGCGTTCCATCGGATTGGCCTTGGACAGGCGCTCGATGAGCTCGGGCGTCTTGCCGTCGAGGAACAAGGCCGTGGCCGTCGGGCCAGGCGCCACGGCGTTGACGGTGATGTTCCTGCCGCGCAACTCCTTGGCCATGATGTTGGTCAAGGTCTCGACCGCACTCTTGGTCGCGGCATAGACCGCGTAACCGGGCAAGGCCGTCCCGACCAGGCTGCTTGAGAAGTTGACGATGCGGCCACCTTGTTCCAGCCGGCCGGCGGCTTCGCGCAACGTGTTGAACGTGCCCTTCACGTTCACGGCGAACAGCCGGTCGAAGGTGGCGTCGTCGGTGTCGGCGAGCATCGGCAGCGTGGAGGGCATGATGCCCGCGTTGTTGACCAGCACGTCGATGCGGCCAAAGGCCTGCACGGCGCTGTCGAACAGGCGCTTGACGGCGTCCGCGTCGGCCACATCCGCCTGCACGGCCACGGCCTTGCGACCGGTGGCTTCGATCGTTCGAACCACCGCGGCGGCTTCTTCGGCCTTGCCCGCATAGTTCACGACCACGTGGAAGCCGTCGCGTGCCAGGCGCTGCGCGATGGCCGCGCCGATGCCGCGCGAGGCGCCGGTGACGATGGCGACTTGATTGGAAGAAGTGACCTTGTGCATGTTGAAACTCCAGTTGATGCGTCGATGGGATGAATTGTTCTGGTTATTCAGACAGAAATAAATACGTGTAATTGGCTGTACTATTCAATTAATCTAAACAATAACCGACTGTCATGGAGCGTTTCCAGGCCATGCGGCTGTTCACCCGCATCGTCGAACTCGGCAGCTTCACCAAGGCCGCCGACGATCTGCAATTGCCACGCGCGACCGTCACGCTGGGCATGCAGGAACTCGAACGACGTCTGGGCACGCGGCTGCTGCATCGCACCACCCGCCATGTCAGCACCACGCCCGATGGCGAGGCTTACTACGAGCGGTGTCAACGCCTGCTGAGCGACCTGGAGGAAACCGAGGCTGTCTTCGACAAGGCCGGCGGTCCACCGCGCGGCAAGCTGCGCGTGAACCTGCAGGGCACGCTGGCCAAACATTTCGTGCTGCCGGTGATCGGCGACTTCTTCGCGCGCTACCCCGCGATCGAACTCGAGATCGGCCTGGGCGACCGCGATGTGGACCTGGTGCGCGAGGCGGTGGACTGTGTGCTGCGTGCCGGCCAGCTGCGCGACTCCAGCCTGGTGGCGCGGCGCGTGGCATCGCTGCAGCAGGTCACCTGCGCCAGCCGTGAATACCTCGCCCGGCACGGCACGCCCGACACGGTAGAGGCGCTGCGCGGCCACCGGGCGGTGAGCTTCCTGTCGCAGCGCACCGGCAAGCCGATGCCGTTCGATTTCATCGTCGAGGGTGCCACCAAAAGCGTTCAGCTCAGGGGCGTGGTGGCGGTCAGCGACGCCGACGCCTACCACGCTTGCTGCGCGGCGCACCTGGGACTCATCCAGTTGCCGAGGTACCACATCGCACCGATGCTCGCCGATGGCCGGCTGTGCGAAGTGCTGGCCGACTTCCGGCCCGAGCCGATGACGGTCTCGGTCCTATACCCCCACAACCGGCAACTCTCGCCGCGTGTGCGGGTCTTCGTGGATTGGCTGGCCGAGGTGATGGAACGGGCGAGCTAGGTGGCTGTCAATCCGGCTGGATACCCGCCTCCTTGACCACCTTGCCCCACTTGACCAGGTCGGACTTGATCAGCGCGGCGTATTCCTGCGGCGTGCCGCCCTGGATCTCGATGCCGGCCGCTTCCAGCTTGGTCCGCACATCGGGCAGCTTCAGGGCGGCATTGATCTCGGCATTCAGCTTGGCGATGATGGCCTTGGGCGTGCCGGCCGGCGCGAGGAAGCCGCCGTTGGTGTTGGCGTCGTAACCCTTGAGGCCTTGTTCGTCCGCGGTCGGCACGTCGGGCAGCGACAGGGCCCGCTTCCTGGTCGTCACGGCGACAGCGCGCACGTTGCCGGCCTTCACCTGCGACTGGATGGCGCTGATGGTATCGATGTAGAGTGCGGTGCGCCCGGCCAGCAGGTCGGGATGCGCGGCGGACGAGCCTTTGTAGGGCACGAGCAGCATCGGCACGCCGCTGGCCATGCGGAACATCTCGGCCGCCATCTCCTGGGCGCTGCCACGGCCTGAGGTAGCCACCTTGGCATCGTTCGGATTGGCCTTCATCCAGGCGATGAACTCGGGCAGTGTCTTGGCGGGAATCTGCGGCGCGATGGCGAAGACCAGCGGCACCTCGTGGGTGTAGACGATCGGCTCGAAGCTTTTTTCCGGGTCCCAGCCCAGGTTCTTGAACAGGAACTTATTGATGTTGTGACTGCCGCCGACGATGCCGATGGTGTAGCCATCCGGCTCCGACTTGGCGAGCACCGCGGTGCCGAGGTTGTTGGACGCACCGGGGCGGTTGTCAACGATCACGGGCTGCCCCATGGCCGCGCCGATCTTGTCGCCGACGATGCGCGCGATGATGTCGATCGCACCGCCCGGCGGGGCAGGCACGATGATCTTGATGGGGTGCGTGGGGTAGGCCTGGGCCGATGCCAGGGCCGGCACCATGGCGCAGGCCGCAGAAACGGCCAGGGCCTTGAACAGGGATCTCAGTTGCATGTCTTGTCTCCTTCAGGTGGTTTTGATGAATGGGCGGCGCGGTCATCCACGCCCGACGAAGGGCATGGCACTGGCCATGACCGTCATGTTCAACACGTTGGCCGAAAGCGGCATGGCGGCGATGTGGCGCACGGCGTCGGCCACGTGGCGTGCGTCCATCATGGGTTCGGGCGCGGTCGTACCGTTGGCCTGCAGCACGCCGCGCGTCATGCGTTCGGACAGTTCGGTCAGCGCATTGCCGATGTCGATCTGGCTGGCGACGATGCCGAAGGCACGACCGTCGAGCGCGAGTGCCTTGGTCAGCCCCGTCACCGCGTGTTTGCTCATGGTGTAGGGCGCGGTGAAGGGTCGCGGCACATGCGCCGAGATCGAGCCGTTGTTGATGATGCGCCCGCCCTGCGGGGTCTGCCGGCGCATCAGCCCGAACGCCGCGCGCGCGCACAGGAAGACGCCCGACACATTGGTGTTCAGGACACCGAACCATTTCTCCAGCGGCAACTCGTCCATCGGCAGCGCCGGGGCGTTCACGCCGGCATTGTTGAACAACACGTCGAGCCGGCCGAAGCGTTGTTCGATGGCGGCGAACAGCGCTTCCACGCTGGCCGGGTCGGTCACGTCGGTGGGCACCGCGAGCGCGGTCTGGCCGCGCGCCTCGGCTTCGGCCGCAAGGGCTTGCAGGGGTTCGGCGCGACGGCCGGCCAGCACGACGCTGAAGCCGTCTTCCAGCAAGCCGAGGGTCGCGGCCCGGCCGATGCCGCTGCCGGCGCCGGTGACCAGCGCGATCTTGGGGGGGTGGTTTGTCATCAGGGTAAGTCTCCTGTCATGGTGGGCTGGAGACCGCGGCGGGCCGGCCACCCACGGTCATGGAAAACTGGCCGATGCCGGCGACGCCACCTTCGACGGAGTCGCCGGGGTGCAGCACCCCGACACCAACGGGGGTGCCGGTGTACACCAGGTCGCCGGGCATCAGCGTGACGGAGCGCGACAGCATCGCCACCAGCGCCGGTACCGGCCACAGCAGTTCGGCCACATCGGCGCGCTGGCGCGCGATGCCATTGACGCTGAGCCACACGGCGCCGCGCCGCGGATGGCCGCAGGCCGTCGCCGGCACCAGCGGCGTGCACGGGGCCGAGTGGTCGAAGGCCTTGGCGGGCTCCCATGGGCCGCCGGCCCGTTTGGCCCGCTGCTGCAGGTCGCGACGCGTGAGGTCCAGGCCTGCCGCATAGCCCCAGATGTGATGCGCCTCCACTTGGGCCGGATCGATGTCACGGCCCCCCAGGCCAACGGCCACGACCAGCTCGATCTCGTGGCAGAACTCCCCCGTGCCCGGCGGATATGGCAACACGCCGTGCGCCGGCACCACCGCATTGGCAGGCTTCATGAACCAGGCCGGCATCTCGGCGGGCGCCGGCTCGTCCGGGCTCCAGCGGTAATTGCGGCCGATGCAATACACGCGGCCGACGGGGAATGACGCAGTGGCGCCAGCGATGGCCAAGGCGGTTGGCTCAAGCGCGGGAAAGATGAAGTTCGCCCTGGCTGGGATGGCTTCGGCGGGGCGCTCGCACATGGCCGTGCTCATTCGGCGCTGATCTTGCGGCTGCGGATGATCTGGGCGTAACGTCGACGGTCGTCCGCGATCAGCCTGGTGAACTCCTGCGGCGAGGTTGCGCGGGGCACGCCGCCCAAGGATGCGATCCGCGCCTTGACCGCTTCATCGGCCAGCACGGCACGCACGTCGGCGGCGATCTTGTCCACGATGTCCTGCGGCGTGCCTGCCGGCGCCAGCAAGCCCAGCCATGAGATCGCGTTGAAGCCCGGAAGCACGGTCTCCGAGAGCGTGGGCACGTCGGGGAAGGCCGGCACGCGTTTGTCGCCGGTCACAGCCAGGGCGCGCAGCTTGCCGGCCTTGATGTGCCCGGACGCTTCCAGCACCGTCATGAAGGACAACTGCACATGGCCGGCGATGAGGTCGGCGATGGCCGGACCGCCGCCGCGGTAAGGCACGTGCAGGACGAAGGTGCCGGTCTGGTCCTTGAACATCTCGGCGACCAGGTGCGGCGCTCCGCCGGCCCCCGCGCTGCTGTAGCTGAGCTTGCCCGGCTCGGACTTGGCCAGGGCGACGAATTCGGCTGCGGTCTTCGCGGGGACCGCGGGATTGACCATCATCGCCAACGGCAACTCGGCCAGCAGAGAGATCGGAGTGAAGGCCTTGTCCGGGTCGTACGGCAGCTTGGCGTAGAGCGATGGATTGATGGCCTGCGTACCAATGTTGCCCAGCAGCAGGGTGTAGCCGTCCGGCTTGGCCTTGGCGACGACATCCGCCCCGATCAGCCCCGCCGCGCCACCCTTGTTGTCGACGATGACGGTCTGGTTCCAGCGCCGGCCCAGCTGCTCGGCAATGATCCGCCCGCCCGTGTCGGTGCCGCCGCCTGGCGGAAACGGCACCACCAGGGTCACCGGCCGGGAAGGATAAGCCTGGGCCTGGGCCTGGGCCTGGGCGGGGGCCTGGGCCAGTACGCCAAGGCTGATGGCCGTGGTGGCCAGGGTGATGGCGAAAGCTCGCGTCAACATGGTGTGTCTCCTTTTTTTTGGATGGGTGGCCGATGTACCGGGCCGGTGCCGGCCCGCGCTTCAGGTGGTCAGACTCATCGCCGGGCGCTCCCCGGCGAGCGCCTGCGTGATGCTTGCGAGCACCATCTCGGCCATCGCCGTGCGCGTCTCCCAGGTAGCGCTGGCGCGGTGGGCCTGCAGGGTCACGCTATCGGACTGGCGCAGCGCCAGCGGCACGCGCGGCTCGTCGACGAACACGTCCAGACCTGCGCCGGCGATGCGGCCAGCGACCAGCGCCGCGGTCAGGTCGGTCTCGTTGACCAAGCGGCCACGGGCCACGTTGACCAGGAAGCCGCGCGGCCCGAGTGCGTCGAGCACGGCCGCATTGACGATGCCCTCGGCCTTGTCGGCCGCGGCGCACAAGACCAGCGCATCGGCGTCCCGCGCCAGGTCCAGCAAATCCGTCACGAAGCGGTGCGCCACGTCTTCCATCGGACGCAGATCGGTGTAGCTGATCGTGCAGCCGAAAGCGGCCGCGCGCACGGCGACGGCCCGGCCCACGCGGCCCATGCCGACGATGCCGATGCGCATGCCGCTGAAGCGACGCGCCAGCGGAATGGCGCTGGGCTGCGGGTACAGCTCCCACTGGCCGCCGCGCACGAAGCGGTCGCCGGCACACAGGTTGCGGCAGGCCGCGATGAGCAGGCCGATGGCCAGATCGGCCACGTCTTCGGTCAGCGCACCCAAGGTGGCGGTGACAGGCAGGCCGCGCTCGCGGCAATAGGCCAGGTCCACCGCGTCGGTGCCCACGCCGTTGACCGCCACGACCTTCAGCTTGGGCAACTGCTCGAGCACAGCGCGCGAGATGCCGGTGTGCCCGCCGGTGGTCACCGCCACGATGGAGGCGCCATGTTCGCGCAGCCAGGCGGCCTGGTCCGCCACCTCGAAGAATTTATGAACGGTGTAGCGCTCGGCGAGTTTGTCGTTGACCGCGGGGATCAGGATCGGATTGAGTTGGAGGACCTGGGGTTTCATGGCGTAAGGGAGGCGTTCGGAGATGGACGCATGGTATGAATGTATTGATTAATTGGTCAATCTTGACGTATAAAATCAATATATATATTTTTGAGTTCCATCATGGCTTCCTGGATTTCGATGAACGAGGCGTGCGAGCAACTGGGTGTGAGGCCGCAGACGATCTACGCCTACGTGAGCCGCGGCAAGCTCGAAGTCACGCCCGACCCGACCGACACCCGCCGCAGCCTGTACCGCGCGGAAGACGTGACCAATCTCGCCAAGCGCAAGCAGGCTGGCCGCAAACACGAGACCCTCGCTGCGAACACGCTGTTCGGCTCGGAGCCGAGCATCCCGACGGCGCTGTGCGCGTTCTTCCGTGGACGCCCTTATTACCGCGGCCAGGACGCCATCGGCCTGGCCCGTTCGGCCAACGTGGAAGAAGTGGCCCAATTGCTGTGGGATGCGGGTCAACCCATCGACTTCGCCGCCCCGCCCTCCGCCAGATCCACGCGTCCTGCCCGGCCTGGCCCGGGCCGGGTCGCCGCATTCACGGCCCTGGCCGGACTGGCGGCCGACGGGCATTCCACACGCGGCCGGTTGACCCGGGTGCTGCACAACGAAGGGCAGGGCCTGGTGGGCCAGTTGGCCAACGCCTTCGGCGCACAGCCCGGGCGCGAACCGCTGCACCTGCGCTTTGCACAAGGCTGGAAACTGCAACCCGAGGTGGCCGAATTGCTGCGCACGGCCATGGTCCTGCTGGTCGACCATGAGTTGACGAGTTCCGCCTTCGTCGCTCGCATCACGGCCTCGACGGGCGCCTCGCTGCCGGCTTGCCTGCTGGCCGGGCTCAGCACGCTCTCGGGACCGCTGCACGGCGATGCCTCCGGCCGGGTGCAGGCGCTGTTCAGCGAAGTGGAACGCCTCGGCGAAGACAGGGTGCTGGCCCATTACCTGTCCACCGGCATGCCGCTGGCCGGCTTCGGACACCACCTCTACCCCGACGGCGACCCGCGCGCGGCGGCCCTGCTGGCGCTGTTCGAACCGCCAGAGGTGATCGCGCGCTTCATCGAGCAGGCGACGCAACTCACCGGCCTGCAGCCCAACATCGACGTGGCCCTGGCCGCGCTGGTGGCGCACCACCGGCTGCCAGCCGATGCGGCGTTCGGCCTGTTCGCCACCGCGCGCAGCGTCGGGCTGCTGGCGCACAGCCTGGAGCAACTGGGCGTGGCGCAGGTGATCCGGCCGCGGGGACGGTATGTGGGACCGGTGCCGGAACTGGCGCAGGGGGCCCGGAACTGAACGACGTAAAGCCCGCGTAAACGACGGGTTCACCTACAGCCATGACATCGATGGGGCTCAACAATCAACCTGTCTTTCAAACCGGAGCCGCCATGCACAAGAAACTTCTCACGACCGTCCTGACCGCGCTGGCTTTGGCCACCGGCGGCAGCGTCTTTGCCCAGAACGGCCCCGACCGTGGCCCAGGCAGAGACCATCGATCTGGTCCACAACAGCGCAACGACCACCGTGGGCCGCAGGGCCGCCCTGGGCCGCAGTACCAGCAGGCCGAGCGGCATGACGACCGCGGCGCCGGGCCCGACCACAACTTCCGCCGGGGTGGCCGCCTGCCGAGCGAATACCGCAACCGCCAATATGTCGTCAACGACTGGCGCGGCCATCACCTGAGCGCACCGCCGCGCGGTTACCACTGGGTGCAGACCGGTGGCGACTACGTGCTGGTGGCCATCGCCACCGGCGTCATCGCGCAGATCCTGCTGGGTCAGTGACCGGGCGGGCCAGCCCGTCGATCAGGCGCACAACGGCCTGTTGCAGGCTGCTGTCTGGATCGACCAAGGCATTGAGCAGCGTGAAGTGGTCGGCATCGGCCACCACGTGTTGCGTGCTGGTGTGCCCGGCGGCCAGCCAGGCGGCGTGCATCGCGTTGGTCTGCGAAAGGAAGGCTGGCGTCTCGCTGGCGCCGACCGCGAACAGCGCCGGGGGCGCCAGCAGCGGCACACGCCACAGGGGGGAATGCCTTAGCGCGCTCGCCGCGTCGAGGCCGAGGTTGGCGTTGAGCGTGGTGCGCGTCAACGGGGCCAGATCGTAGATGCCGCTGAGCGCCACCACGGCGTCGATCGCCGGAGCCGGTGGCTGGCGCGACGCCCAGCGGGTAAAGGCCAGTTCCACCGCGATGTGGCCGCCTGCCGAATGGCCCGCCGCGACCAGCGGCAGCCCACCGCCACCCAAGCTGGCCACGTGGGCTCTGACCGCCGTCACCGCGCGGCGAGCTGCCTCCACCAGATGGCCGATCGACACGTGCGGGCAAAGCGGATAGTTCACCAAGGCCACTTGCACGCCGTGCCGCGTGAAGGCCGGTGCGATGAAGCGGAACGTGGCCTTGTCGCGCGACTGCCAGTAACCCGCATGGAAGAACACGAGCGTCGCCCGCGGCTGGTCGGCGCCGAAGAAGTCGAAACACTCGCGCGCGGCTTCGCCGTAACGGATGTCGAGGCGGCCGTTCGTGGCGGCCGCCGCACTGAGTGCCTCGAACCGTGGGATCAGCGTGGCGAAGCCGGGCCGGCCCTGCCCTTCGACGTACTGGAACTGGTCCAACATGGGCGCCTACTTCTTATTCGGCTTGGCGTTCTTCAGGGCTTTCGCGCCCTTCGGGGTTTTCGCGGGTTTGGCGGCTTCGGTGTTGCCGGTCTTTTCCGGTTTGGACACGAGCCCCCGCTTCACGTGCCATTCCTTCAGCGAGAAGTCCGGATAGGCATCGAAGCGTTCATCCCCCTTGCGGCCCTCCACCCGCACCCACGGCGCCTTCGAGCCGAGCATGATGTGCACGCTGGCCGGTGGCTTGGGCAAAGGGGTGTCGATGGCGCTCGCATGCGGATGCACCAGGTCCGGCCAGCTCGGATCGTAAAGCCACAGGGCGCTGCCGCACAGCCCGCAGAAGTGGCGCTGGCCACTGCTGTGGCGCACATGGTCGCCTTCGACGATGGTGGCCTTGTAGACGCGCAGGTGCCGCTTGCCGGTGATCTTGAGCGTGCGGTGGTCGGCGCCGAGGTTGATGGCATAACCACCGCCGCCGGCCGTCTTGCGGCAGATGCTGCAATAGCAGCGCATGAACGGCACGGGCTCGGCCGATTCCACAGAGAATTTGATGCTGCCGCAATGGCAGGAACCTTCCAGTTGCATGGGTCTCCAGTTCGATTTCGATCGATCGTTCTTCAGGTCTTCAACTCGCCCAACAGCGTGGGGATCAGCTCCGCCACCGTGGGGTGGATGTGCATCGCCTGCTGCAGCACCGGATACGGCGCCTTGGCCGCCATGGTATCGAGAATACCGTGGATGGCCTCGTCGGCGCCCACGCCGAGCATGGTGGCGCCGAGCACGGCCTGGCTCTTCGCATCGACCACGATCTTCATGAAACCCGCGGTCTCGCCCTTCTCCACGGCGCGGCCGACCCGGGTCATCGGCCGCATGCCGACCCGCACGTCGTGGCCAGCACGGCGCGCCTGGGCTTCGCTCAGGCCCACGCGGGCCAGCGGCGGATCGATGAACAGGGCATAGGTGTCGATGCGATCCGAGACGCGCCGGGTGGCCCCATCGAGCAGGTTCGCCGCCACGATCTCGAAGTCGTTGTACGAGGTGTGGGTGAACGCGCCGCGGCCGTTGCAGTCGCCGAGCGCCCAGATGCCGGGCACGTTGGTGCGCAGTTCTTCGTCCACCGCGATGTAGCCCCGCGCATCGAGCACCACGCCGGCTTTGTCGAGCTGCAGGTCGTCGGTATTGGGCCGCCGGCCCACGGCCATCAGCAGGTGCGAGCCGACCACTTCCACGCCGGCCTTCACGCCCACCGCGATGTCCTGGCCGCGCGGCGCGAAGCGCAGCTGGTCGGCACCGAGGTGGATGGTGATGCCCTCCGCGGCAAGGATGTCGTGCACCGCGGCCGAGACGTCCGCGTCCTCGCGCGAGATCAGGCGCGGCCCCTTTTCGACGACGGTGACCTCGCTGCCGAAGCGCCGCATCATCTGCGCGAACTCCAGGCCGATGTAGCTGCCGCCGACGATCACCAGGTGGCGTGGCAATTCGGTGAGTTCCATCACCGAAACGTTGGTGAGGTAGGGCACGCTGTCGATGCCCGGCAGCGCCGGGATCGCCGCGCGGCCGCCGACGTTGAGAAAGATGTTCTTCGCTTCGATGCGCTGGCCGCCCACCTCCATCCCGGTAGGCGAGACGAAGCGCGCATGGCCTTCGAACACGGTGCAGCCGTCCATGCCCTTGAGCCAGCGCTCCACGCCATTGCGCGCATCGCCGGCCACCTTGTCCTTGCGTGCCTTGACCACGGCCATGTCGATGCCGAAACCCGCGCCGGGCACGACCCCGAAATCGGCCGCGTGCCGCACCACGTGGGCGGTGCGGGCGCTCGCGATCAGCGTCTTGGTGGGCATGCAGCCGGTGTTGACGCAGGTGCCGCCGAACAGCTTGCGCTCGACGATGGCCACGCGCTGGCCGGCCGCCGTGAGCCGCCCTGCGAGCGGCGGCCCGGCCTGTCCGGCGCCGACGATGATGGCGTCGAAGGTCCGGGTCATGCGCGTGCCGCCGACACGATGAGGAAGGCGCCGGCCACGGCCACCGCGTCTTCGATGAGGGCCGCGGGCAAGTCCTTGCCGAAGACCTGGGCCAGTTTTGCGCGCACCGCCGCACCGCCGAGCGTGCCGATCACCGCACCCACCACACCTGCCACCAGCCCGCCAACGAGACTGCCGCCGGCCGCGCCGAAACACGCGCCACACAGGGCGCCGCTGGCGAGGCGGCCGCCGAACTGCATCGGCACCTTGCGACTCGGCGTCTGCGGCAACTGGTCGGTGACGAACTCACCGAGCGCCAGCACGCTGAAGATGAACGGCGTGTACGCGAAACCCATGAAGGCCATCGGCGTGCCGGCCAGTGGCAGCCAGCCCAGGTGGGCGGCCCAACTGACGGCGGCGGGCGCGGTCATCGCCCGAAGGCCGGCGATCACGCCGATCAGCAAGGCCAGAACATAAAGCGTCATGGATTCCCCCGAAAGTTGCCGGGGCAGTGTATCGGTTGGGTATGGCAAACGCCAGTGCTTCAGGGGGCAGGAAGCCCCAAAGCGGCGTGCGAGGCTGCCCGCGGCATTCAGCGGTTGGTGTAGCTGGCGTTGCCCAGCCCGGTGCCCACCGTCAACACGCCCCAGCGTTTCACGTCTGCGGTAAAAGGCAACTCCGACAGGCCCTGCACCACCGCGTCGTTGTGCAGCAGCACGCGGGTTTCCTCGCCGTGGATGGTGGGGAACTTGTCGCGCAGCGCGGTGGGCAGGTGGAAGTGCGGACTCTCCCAGTCGCCGGGCAGGTTCTGCGTGCCCGCGGCGATGGCGCCGTCCTTCTGCACCACGCCGGGACAGGACACGCCGACAAACGGCGCCAAGCGGATCTCCTTGCGTTTGGCATAGGTCGCCAGTTTCTCGAGCATCTCGGCGATGCCGTCGATCACATGCACGCGGTGCGTCGCGTCTTCATCCCGTGCATGGCTCCACTTGACGCGTTCCACCACATCCGCCTGGCTCAGGTCGGCCGCCTTGTCGCGGTTGGGCCGCACGATGCCGCAACGCGCGTTGGTGCCGCCGATGTCCACGGCCAGCAGCGCGTCGAAGCCGCGCAGCACATTGGCCGGCACGATGTGCACCCAGCCGATGAGCCCGCCTTCGTCGGCATGGTGGTGCAGCCGCCGGATGTCGATGCGGATCTTTTCCTGCCTGAGCAACTCGGCCGCGCGCGCCACGGCCAGCTCGCCAAGCTGGCTCTGCTGGAAACCCCCACCGACGATGATGCGCTGCACGCCCTGCCACTTCTTCTGCTTCAGGAAGACCCCAGCGACATGGGCCAACTGGTGTGCGAAGTCCTCGATGGCCACCCGGATGATCTCGGCCGCGTCGCCCTTTTCATCGAGCAACGCGTCCAGCCGCTTCTTGCCGAGTTCGCCGCTGGGCAGGTCGCCCAGTGGATCGTCGCCGCCATGCATAGACTTGAACTGCCGGCGCCATCCGTCGAGCAGGCCGCAGAAGGCGGTGCGGCTCGCGCGGTCGCCGACGAAGTGCTGGCCGTCCGACTCGCGCACCTCGAGGCTGTAGCTGTCGATGGTCACGGCCGGCAGGGCCGGGCTGCCGTGGATGTCGGCGTGAAAGGCCGGTGCGGGGGGCTGGGCGGGCATGGCTTGGAGCTTCGTGGAATTGCGTCCATGTTCAGCGCCCGCGCATCGATGCCCAAGCGGCGAAACCCGCGACCCGCCGTCAGCCAACACCTCATCCATGGCAGACCCGGCCGACCCTGTTCAAGCCGGGTCGACGCCTATTTCACGCGCTGCTTGTCGAGCTTGCGCGCCAGCGTACGCCGATGCATGCCCAGGCGGCGGGCGGTCTCGGAGATGTTGAAACCGGTCTCGGCGAGGGTTTCGTGGATGCGTTCCCACTCCAGGGTCTTCAGCGAGGTGGCGCGGTTGGTGAGCTCGACCTCGGCCGCGCCGGCCACGTGCTTGAAAGCGGCTTCGATGTCGTCGGTGTTCGACGGCTTGGCCAGGTAGTGGCAGGCGCCGAGCTTGATGGCCTCCACCGCCGTGGCGATGCTGGCGAAGCCGGTCAGCACCACGATGAGCATGGCATCGTTGCGCGCATAGAGCGTCTGCACGCAGGCCAGGCCCGAGGCATCGCCGTTGAGCTTGAGGTCGACCACCGCATAGCCGGGCGTATGGTCATTCAGAAGCGTGGCCACTTCGTCGAAGCTGGCAGCATGCAGCACGGTGTAGCCGCGGCGCTCGAAGGAACGGCCGAGCGTGCGCGCGAACGCGGCGTCGTCCTCGACGATCAGCAGCAGGCGCTGTTCTTCAGTCTGCGGTTCGGCGCGCATGGGGCTCCTTGCTTGCGGTGTCTTCGGCTTCGTCCAGGGTGTCGGCGGCATCGACGGGTTCCAGCGTGATGGCCTCGAGTGGCAGGCGCACCGTGACGACGGCACCGCCTTCGGGCCGATTGTGCGCCGTAACGGTGCCGCCGAGCGTGCGCGCCACGTTGACGACCAGGAACAGACCCAGGCCGCTGCCCGGCCGGCCCTTGCTCGACTGGTAGGGCTTGCCGATCTGCGCAAGCATGGCGGGGGCGAAGCCGGGGCCTTCGTCGGTGACGCGCAACATCAGTGCGTCCGCGTCGCGCGTGATGGCCAGGCCGGTCCAGCGCGGCGAGGCTTCGAGCGCGTTGTCGAGCAGGTTGCCGACCATTTGCTTGAGCGCCGGATCCGCGACCATGGGCAGGTCGTCCCCGACGTGGTTCTCGTAGCTGAAGCGCACCACGGGCCGCGTGGCGCGCCATTCGCGCGCGAGTTCGTCCATGAAGGTGCACAGCGTGGTTTCCACGGAGGATTCACCGCGCGCCTCGCCAGCCGACAGCAGGATGCCGCTGACGATGGTCTTGCAACGCTGCACCTGCGCCTGCATTTCGCTCACCTCCTGGTGCAGCTCCGGGTCGCTGGTGAAAAAGGGCATGCGACACCAGTCGCCCAGGATCACCGCCAGCGTGGCCAATGGCGTGCCGAGCTCATGCGCCGCACCCGAGGCCAACAGGCCCATGCGCACGATGTGCTCCTCCTCGGCCGCGCGCTGGCGCAGGTCGGCCAGATGGGCATCGCGCTCGCGCAGGTTCTTGCCGATGCGCGTGATGAAGATCACCAGCAATGCCGCATTCAGCGCGAAACAGATCAGCATGCCCTGGATGTAGGGACTGGCCAGGCCACGGTCATGGTCGGGTGGCAGCGCCAGTGGCCGGCCGAACACCGCCAGGCCGGCGAAACACAGGGCGGTGATGCCCACCATGGTCCAGGTCGACCAGGGCTTGAGCAGCACAGCCGCCAGCGTGACCTGCAGCAGGTACAGGAACACGAAGGGATTGGTGGCCCCGCCGCTGAGGTAGAGCTGCGCCGTGAGCATGCCCACATCGACCAGCAGCGCGACGAAGAGCTCGGCATTGCGCACCTGGCGGTCGCGCCGCCAGCGCCACTGGCTCGCCAGGTTGAAGGCCAGCAGCAGCGCCAGCAGCGTCAGCATGTTTTCGATCGGCAAGCGGATGCCGAAGCCGAAATGCACCACCGCGATGGTGACGAGCTGGCCGTAGGTGGCCATCCAGCGCAGCTGGATCAGCTGCTGCATGTTCTTCAGGCCGGTGGCGTCGTTGAACGCGGCGGCCACGTGACGCACTGGCGGTGCGCCCGGCATCGGCAAGGTATTCGGCGAAGGCGGCGGCGGGGCCTTGGCTGCGCTGGGCTGGGCGGCGTCGATCAGGGGTGGCATCCCCGGTATTTTCGCGCGGGTTCAGCCCGGCCGGCGATCGGCCCGGATGAAACGCCAGGCGCCGCCGACGATCATCAGCGCAAGCGCATACCAGGTGAGGGCGTAGACCAGGTGGTGGTCGGGGAAAGCCACCACGGTCAGGCCGCCGACGGGCTCGGTGGGCGCGGCCTGCGGCACGGCGGCGGCATCGACGAAGTAGGGTGCGACGTCGTTCAGGCCACGCGCCTTGGCGATGGCGGCCACGTCGCGCGAGAACCAGCGGTTGCCGGCCGGGTCGTTGTCGCGCAGGAAGCCGCCGCCGGGCTCGGTGATGCGCAGCAGTCCGGTCAGGCTGACGTCGCCCGCCGGCTCGCCGCTGCGGCGCGTGGCGCGATCGGCCAGCTCCGGCGGCACGAAGCCGCGATTGACGAGCACGCTGCCGCCATCGGCCATCTGTAGCGGCGTGAGCACCCAGAAGCCGCTGCCACGTGCGGTGACGGCCTGCACCAGGGTTTCCTTGTCATGCGCGAACCTGCCGGCCAGCGCCACGTGGCGGTACTCGTCGTCGGCGGCATTGATCCTGGACCAGGCGTCGCGGCCCGGCGCAGGCACGGCCGGCGCATGCACGCGTTGCTCGACGCGCGCGACCAGTTCGTGTTTCCAGGCGCGCCGCTCGACCTGCCAGGTGCCCAGCGAGACGAAGCTGGCGAACAGCATCGCACCCGCCAGCGCGATGAAAAAGGCCGCGGCTTTGGATCGCGGCCTGCGGGAAGAAACGGAAGTCGATGCCATGCTCAGGGCATGTTCTTCATCTCGTGCGGGGACATCGGCATCATGTTGGTGTTCAGGTGGTACATGACCCAGATCGAGCCGCTGAGCGTGATCACCACCAGCACGATGGTGAAGATCAGCGCCAGCATCGACCAGCCACCTTCCACCTTGGCGTTCATGTGCAGGAAGTAGATCATGTGCACCACGATCTGCACGGCGGCGAGCGCCAGGATCACCAAAGCGGTGGTGCTTGGCTTGTCGAAGACCTTGCCCATCACCAGCCAGAACGGAATCACCGTGAGGATCACCGCCAGCACGAAGCCGGTCATGTAGCCCTTGAAGGTGCTGTGCGGGCCTTCGTCGTGGTCGTGTCCGTGATCGTGGCCATGGTCGTCATGGCCGTGGTTGTCGTGGGGTGCGCTCATGCCATGGATCCCATCAGGTAAACGAAGGTGAAGACACCGATCCAGACAACGTCCAGGAAGTGCCAGAACATCGACAGGCACATCAGCCGGCGGCGGTTTTCGGTGGTGAGGCCCAGGCGGCTGACCTGCACCATCAGCGTGACCAGCCAGATGATGCCGAAGGTGACGTGCAGGCCGTGCGTGCCGACCAGCGTGAAGAAGGCCGACAGGAAGGCGCTGCGCTGCGGCACCGCGCCTTCGTGGATCAGGTGGGCGAACTCATACAGCTCGAGGCTGATGAAGGCCAGGCCGAACAGGCCGGTGATGCCGAGCCAGACCAGGGTGGCCTTGACGCGTTTGCGCTGCATCTCCAGCATGGCGAAGCCATAGGTGATGGAGGAGAACAGCAGCATCGAGGTGTTGATCGCCACCAGCTTCAGGTCGAACAGGTCGGCGCCCGACGGGCCGGCCGCATAGCTGCGGCCCAGCACGGCGTACACCGCGAACAACACGGCGAAGATCAGGCAATCGCTCATCAGGTAGAGCCAGAACCCGAGCAGCGTGCCGTTCTCGACGTGGTGCTCTTTCTTGAGGTAGAAGTCCGGCAAGTGCGCGACGGTGTCGGCGCTCACATGGGCGTGTGCCGGGTTCATCTTGCCCGTGGGCCGGGGCATCGTGGTGGTATCAGACATGGCTGGCCAGCAGTTGGGTGCGCTCGCCTTCGGTGCGGAGGACTTCGTCCGCGCCGATATGGAAATCACGCTTGTAGTTGAAGGTATGCACGATGGAAGCCACGATGAGGGCCAGGAAGGACAGCGCCGCCGGCAGCCACATGTGCCAGATCATGGTGAAGCCGAAGGCCGTGCTCAGTCCGGCCAGGATGATGCCGGCGCCGGTGTTCTTGGGCATGTGGATCGGGATGAAGCCGCTCAGCGGACGCTGGTAGCCGCGCTTCTTCATGTCGTAGTAGGCGTCGTTGTCGTGCACCACCGGCGTGAAGGCGAAGTTGTAGGACGGTGGCGGCGAAGAGGTGGACCATTCGAGCGTGCGGCCGTTCCACGGATCGCCGGTGTGGTCGCGCAGGGCTTCGCGGTTCTTCCAGGTGACGAAGAACTGGATCAGCATCGCCGCGATGCCGAGCGCGATCAGCACCGCGCCGAACGCCGCGATCTGGAACCAGATCTGCAGCGAGGTGTCCTCGAAGTGGCTCATGCGGCGGGTCACGCCCATCAGGCCCAGCACGTACAGCGGCGCGAAGGCGAACCAGAAGCCGACCAGCCAGCACCAGAACGACACCTTGCCCCAGAATGGATCGAGCTTCACGCCGGTGGCCTTGGGGAACCAGTAATTGATGCCGGCGAAGACACCGAACACCACGCCGCCAATGATCACGTTGTGAAAGTGGGCGATGAGGAACAGGCTGTTGTGCAGCACGAAGTCGGCCGGCGGCACGGCCAGCAGCACCCCGGTCATGCCACCGATCACGAAGGTGAACATGAAGCCGATGGTCCACAGCATCGGCACTTCGAAGCGGATGCGACCACGGTACATGGTGAACAGCCAGTTGAAGATCTTGGCCCCGGTCGGGATCGAGATGATCATGGTGGTGATGCCGAAGAAGGAGTTCACGCTGGCACCGGAGCCCATGGTGAAGAAGTGGTGCAGCCACACCAGGTACGACAGGATGGTGATCACCACGGTGGCATAGACCATGGAGGCGTAGCCGAACAGGCGCTTGGCCGAGAAGGTGGAGACGATCTCGGAGAAGATGCCGAACACCGGCAGCACCAGGATGTAGACCTCGGGGTGGCCCCAGATCCAGATCAGGTTCACGTACATCATGGCGTTGCCGCCGAAGTCGTTGGTGAAGAAGTTGGTGCCGACGTAGCGGTCGAGCGACAGCAGGCCGAGCACGCCGGTGAGCACGGGGAAGGCGGCGACGATCAGCACGTTGGTGCACAGCGAGGTCCACACGAACACAGGCATCTGCATCAAGCCCATGCCCGGCGCGCGCATCTTCACGATGGTGGCGATCAGGTTGATGCCCGACAGCAGCGTGCCCACCCCTGCGATCTGCAGCGACCAGATGTAGTAATCGACCCCCACGTCGGGGCTGTAGGCCAGGTTCGACAGCGGCGGATAGGCGAGCCAGCCGGTGCGCGCGAATTCGCCCACGAACAGCGAAGCCATGACCAGCACCGCGCCGGCGGTGGTCATCCAGAAGCTGAAGTTGTTGAGGAAGGGGAAGGCCACGTCGCGCGCGCCGATCTGCAGCGGCACGGCGAAGTTCATCAGGCCGGTGACGAAGGGCATGGCCACGAAGAAGATCATGATCACGCCGTGGGCCGTGAAGATCTGGTCGTAGTGGTGCGGAGGCAGGAAGCCCATGTTGTCGCCAAAGGACATGGCCTGCTGGGCGCGCATCATGATTGCATCGGAGAAGCCGCGCAGCAGCATGATGATGCCCAGGATCATGTACATGATGCCGATCTTCTTGTGGTCGATGCTGGTGAACCACTCGCGCCACAGATAGCCC
Organism: Rhodoferax koreense; assembly: GCF_001955695.1. Taxonomy (NCBI): domain Bacteria; kingdom Pseudomonadati; phylum Pseudomonadota; class Betaproteobacteria; order Burkholderiales; family Comamonadaceae; genus Rhodoferax; species Rhodoferax koreensis. The sequence goes on from NZ_CP019236.1 coordinate 5,319,538, forward strand.
CACACCTTGAAGTAGGTGAGCGCACCCACGAGCGCGATACCGCCCAGCGCCACCGCGATGAAGGTGAACAGCAGGATCGGTTCGTGGAACGGGATGGCCTCCCAGGTGAGGCGGCCGAAGATGAGCTTCGTGAGGTCGAGGTTTTCAGACATCTTCAAACATTTTTTAGATCAACAACAGAAGGACAGCGCAGGTCTTCGCCAAAGGCAGATCCCTGCCGGGTTTTACAGGGTCTGGCCTTCGGGATTGGCCGCGGTGCACATCGCACCGACATAGGATTTGGCGGGCAGGCCGGCCACGCCGATCCGGCTCTGCGTGGCCGCGTCCAGCGAGGCCACGTTGTAGGCGCCGACCTTGCCGAGGCCGCCGCTGGCATCGATGGCCATCATGTCCTTCATGCACATGCGGTTGGTCTCGACGCAGCGGTTGAGGATGGCGTCGTACAGGTCCGGCGCGACGGTCGCATAGCGGCTCACCGGTGCGTTCTCGCTCGGGCGCTCGAGTTGCAGGTAGCCGGCGCGGGTGAGTTCGCCGCCGCCGGCCTTGGCCTGCTGCACCCACTTGTCGAATTCCGCCGTGGCCAGGCCGTGGAACTTGAAGCGCATGCCGGAGAAACCCGCACCGCTGTAGTTGGCCGAGAAGCCTTCGTACTCGCCGGGCTTGTTGATCACGGCGTGCAGCTTGGTTTCCATGCCCGGCATGGCGTAGATCTGGCCGGCCAGCGCCGGGATGAAGAAGGAATTCATCACCGAGGAAGCCGTGATCTTGAACGTGATGGGCCGGTCCACCGGGGCGGCCAGCTCGTTGACCGTGGCGATGCCGAGCTCGGGATAGACGAACAGCCATTTCCAGTCGAGCGCGACCACTTCGACCACCAGCGGCTGGGTACCGGCCGGAATCGGCCGTTTCTCGCCGATGCGCTCCAGCGGGCGGTACGGATCGAGCGTGTGGGTGCTGATCCAGGTGAGCGCACCCAGCGCGATGATGATCAACAGCGGCGCGGCCCAGATGATGAGCTCGAGCTGGGTGGAGTGATCCCAATCCGGCGCGTAGTCGGCCTCCTTGTTGGTGTGGCGATAGCGCCAGGCGAACAAAAAGGTCAGCGCGATCACCGGCACGATGATCAACAGCATCAGCACCGTCGAGTAGATGATCAGGTCGCGTTGTTGGCTGGCGACATCACCGGACGGCGACATCAGTACCATGCTATTGCAACCGGCCAGCAGGACCGTGGCGGCGAGCAGCGGCAGAGCGCGTAAATTCTTGAGAATGGACATGCCGTACGAGGAATTGAGCTCTGTTGATAAATAGGGGAGACCACGGAATCTACGCCTATCGGGGTTTTCCTGGCATTGGACGTTTTGTCCTATGGCGGCTTTTACCCACAAATGCGAACCTGCGGCGTTAATATGGCACAACACCTGAATTACGAGCAAGCATGATGTCCAGCGCCATTTCAACCGAACCCACGTCCACCAAGATGGAAAATGACGTCCGAAACCTCACCACCGACCATTCCGGCGTCGCGCCGGGCGAAATCGCGATCGGCGTGGTGATCGGCCGGGCATCCGAATATTTCGACTTCTTCGTCTACGGCATCGCCTCGGTGATGGTATTTCCGGCGGTGTTCTTCCCGCAGGAGACCCGGCTCGAAGGTGCGCTGTGGTCGTTCGTGATCTTCTCCTTTGCCTTCATCGCGCGGCCCTTCGGCAACGCGCTGTTCATGGCCATCCAGCGTCACTTCGGCCGCAGCGTGAAACTCACCGGCGCCTTGTTCCTGCTCGGCATCTCCACCGCCGGCATGGCTTTCCTGCCGGGTTACGCATCACTCGGCTTCACGTCGATCGTGCTGCTGGCGATCTTCCGCTTCCTGCAGGGCATCGCGCTCGGCGGCTCCTGGGATGGCCTGCCCTCGCTCCTGGCGCTGAACGCCCCGGAAGAGCGCCGCGGCTGGTATGCCATGCTCGGGCAGATGGGCGCGCCGATCGGCTTCATCCTGGCCAGCGGACTGTTCCTGTACCTCGACAAGAGCCTGGACGCCAGGGATTTCCTCGACTGGGGCTGGCGCTATCCGTTCTACGTGGCGTTCGCGGTCAACGTGGTGGCGCTGTTCGCGCGGCTGCGCCTGGTGGTGACGAACGAGTACACCAAGCTGCTGGAAGAACGTGAACTCGAACCCGTGCCTGTGACCGAACTGCTGGCCTCGCAGAGCGCCAACGTGTTCATCGGCGCCTTCGCGTCCCTGGCGAGCTACGCGCTGTTCCACCTGGTTACCGTGTTCCCGCTGTCGTGGATCCTCCTGAATTCCACGCGTTCGGTGGACGAAGTGCTGGGTGTGCAGGTCGTCGGCGGCGCCATCCTGATCTTCGGCACCATCGCCTCGGGCCTGGTGGCCGACCGCATCGGGCGGCGCAGCACGCTCGGCACGGCGGCCGTGCTGATCGGCATCTTCAGCCTGTTCGCGCCTTGGCTGCTGAGCAGCGGCCCGCGCGGCCAGGACGCGTTCATCCTCATCGGCTTCGCCCTGCTCGGCCTGTCCTACGGCCAGGCCGCGGGCGCGGTCAGCTCCAACTTCGTCGCCAAGTACCGTTATACCGGCGCGGCACTCACGGCCGATTTCGCCTGGCTCATCGGCGCGGCTTTCGCACCACTGGTGGCGCTGGGCCTGTCGGCCAACTTCGGGCTGGCTTACCTCAGCGCCTATCTGCTGTCGGGCGTGGTCTGCACCCTGGTGGCGCTGCGCATCAACCGCGATCTCGCGGCAGACAAGGCGCGCCTGCGGGGCTGAGCCGAAGCCCTGCCGCGCTGCATCGCGCGGCCCACCTACAGCCTTGTCCGCAGCGTCCGACAAGGCTGTTTTTCTTTGCGGATCAGAGTACGGGCTTTCAGCAGCCAAGGAGTCGACCATGCCCCAAGGAGACAAATCCGCTTATACCGACAAGCAAAAACGCCAGGCCGAGCACATCGAGCAAGGCTACGAAAAACGAGGCACGCCCAAGGCCGAGGCTGAACGCCGCGCCTGGGCCACGGTGAACAAGGAAACCGGCGGCGGCAAGAAGAGCGGCTCGGGCCGCGGCCAGGCGGTGGATACCTCGCCGTCCAGGAAGGGCGGCCGGCTCGGTGGCGCGGCCGCCGCATCCCGCACGGCCGCCGAGCGCTCGGCGTCGGCCAGAAAAGGCGCGGCCACACGCAAACGCAACGCCGCGAAGTCCCGGTCGGCGTAGCCGTTCCAGCATCCAGGGGTTTTGTCGGACGCCGCCGCGCGGCGGTGTCAGGCACGGCCGAAGCTTGCCATCCAGCGTCGCCCAGGGAGAACTTGGGCCGGGTCGTACGCTCCCAACGGCGGCACAATGGACGAGATCCATCATCCAACGTCGCAGGAGATACCGCCCGATGCCCCCCATGAATGAAATCCGGCTCGTGGTCAGCGACATCGACGGCACCCTGGTTCGACACGACAAGAGCCTGCCGGACGCCAACATCGCCGCCGCCTGCCGGCTTGCCGAGGCCGGCATTCCCATGGCGCTGATCAGCGCCCGACCGAGGAGCGGCATGGCCTGGATCGCCGAGGCGCTCGGCATCGACGGCCCTTGCGGCGCGTTCAACGGCGGCAGCCTGTTCGACCGCCATGGTGTGATCGGCACGCCGCAACGCCTCGGCGCACATCTGGGCCTGCGCATCCTGCGCCTGCTGGACGACGCTGGCGTGGACGTGTGGGTGTTCGCCGATGGCCTCTGGTATGCGCGCAACGACACCAATGCGCATGTGCCGCGAGAAAAGTTGTCCGCCGGGCTGTCGCCCACCTTGCGCGATGACCTGGCCGCGGTGTGCACGGCTGCCGACAAGATCGTGGGCGTCAGCGACGACGCGGCGCTGCTGCAACGCGTGCAGGCCGAGGTCCTGCGCGCCGCGCAGGGCGAAGCCACGGTGGCGCTGTCGCAGCCCTACTTCCTCGACGCGACGGCGCTGCTCGCCAACAAGGGCGACGGCGTGGCGGCGCTGGCGTCGGCCATGGGTGTGCCCCTGTCCGAGGTGGCGGTGATTGGCGACATGCCGAACGACCTGCCAATGTTCGCGCGCGCCGGCTTGGCCGTGGCCATGGGCCAGGCACCGCAGGCCGTGCGCGACGCCGCACAGTGGACCACGCGCAGCAACGAGGAAGACGGCGTCGCCTGGGCCATCGACCGCATCCTCGCCAACGGAACATGACCCGCGGGCGCACCAGAACCGCCGCACCGGCCGTGCGCGTCGCCGAACCGGCCGCCGTGCGCCCCATCGAGGATTACGCGCTGATCGGATCGACCAGCAGCGCCGCGCTGGTCCACAAGGGCGGCGACATCGACTGGTTGTGCCTGCCGCGCTTCGACTCGGGCGCGATGTTCGCGAGCCTGCTCGGCGACGAACGCAACGGCAGCTGGAAGCTGCATGCGCAGGACGCCAAGGCCAGGGTGTCACGCCGCTACCTGCCCGGCACCGTGGTGCTGGAGACCACCATCCGTACGGCCACCGGCGTGGCCACCGTGACCGACTGCATGCCCCGGCCAGCGCACGATGGCACGCACGAACTGGTGCGCATCGTTCGGGGCGTGCGCGGCAGCGTGGCGCTGCACACCGAGATGCGCATCCGTTTCAACTACGGACAATGGCTGCCCTGGGTGGACCGCCGCGGCGCGACCATCCATGCCGTGGCCGGGCCGGACGCGGTACGCATCACCGCTGGCGTGCCTTTGGAAAACCACGATTTCGCCACCTCGGCCGACTTCCGCGTCACAGAAGGCCAGGCCGTCGCCTTCTGCCTGGAGTGGTACCCCTCGCACCAGGTGCCGCCGATCCCGCGCGACCCCGCCGCGCTACTGGCCGACAGCATTGCGCAATGGCAGGCCTGGAGCTCGCGCTGCACGCTGGACGGCCCCTACCACGACCAGGTGCATCGCTCGCTGCTGACGCTGAAGGCGCTGACCTATGCCCCCACCGGCGGCATCGTTGCCGCGCCCACCACCTCGCTGCCCGAGCAACCCGGCGGCGAACGCAACTGGGATTACCGCTTCTGCTGGTTGCGCGACGCGGCATTGACGCTGTATGCGCTCATCGCCTCGGGTTACGTCGACGAGGCCAGCGACTGGCGCTGGTGGCTGATGCGCGCCGTCGGCGGCGCGCCGCAGGAGGTGCAGATCATGTATGGCCTGCACGGCGAGCGCGTGTTGACCGAAATCGAACTCGACTGGCTGCCGGGTTATGCCGACAGCCGGCCCGTACGCGTGGGCAACGGTGCCCATGCCCAGCGGCAGCTGGACGTGTACGGCGCCGTGATCGCCGCCTTCCACGCCGCGCGCAAGGCCGGGCTGCAAGACATGGACAAGGTCTGGCCGCTCGAGCGGGCCATCGCCAAACAACTGCTGACGCTCTGGAAAGAGCCGGACTGCAGCATCTGGGAAGTGCGTGGCGAGCCGCGCCACTTCGTGCACTCCAAGGTGATGTGCTGGCTCGCCTTCGACCGCATGATTGCGAGTGCGCAAGAGTACGGCCTCGACGGGCCGATCGACACCTGGCGTGCCGCGCGCGACGCCATCCATGCCGACGTCTGCGCCAACGGCTTCGACGCCGCCAGCGGCGGCTTCGTCCAGTACTACGGTGCCGACACGGTGGATGCGGCGCTGCTGTGGATGCCGCTGGTCGGCTTTCTGCCGGTGCACGACCCGCGCGTGCAGCGCACCATCGCCCGCATCGAGAAGGAACTGATCTTCGACGGCCTGGTGTACCGCTACCGCACCGACGTGGGCGCGGACGTGGACGGCCTGCGCGGCGGCGAAGGCGCCTTCCTCGCCTGCAGCTTCTGGCTGGTCAATGTCTACGTGGCCATGGGTCGGCTGCGCAAGGCCAGGGCGCTGTTCAAACGTTTGCTGGGCCTGGGCAACGACCTCGGCCTGTTTGCCGAGGAATACGATCCCGTCGGACGCCGCCAGCTGGGCAACTTTCCGCAGGCTTTCTCGCACATCGGCCTGATCAACAGCGCCCATGCGATCGAGGCGGCCGCGGGCGGCGCCTGGGAGATGGCCGACCGCAACGGCAAGGCCCGCGCCCGGCCACGCGCCAGACGGCGCGGCTGACCTGGGCGTCGGCCCGCTCCACCTCGGGCGAACGATTCACGCGCCCAGCACGCGGCGCGCGAAGTCCTGCGCACGAAATTCGGCCACCACATGGTCCACGAAGACCCGCGTGCGTGCGGGCAACTGCTTCTTGCTCGGGTAGTACAGCGACAACGGGCCACCGTCGGCCCACCAGCCCGGCAGCACCCGCACCAGGCCGCCGCTGTGCAGCCAGGGCAGCGCGAAAGGCATCGGCAGCAGCGCGATGCCCAGCCCCATCAGGGCGGCCTGGCACATGGCCTCGGGGTCGCTGAAGATCACGCGCGGGCGCATGTCGGCCGCGGCCTCTTCGCCTCGGGCATTGCGCATCACCCAGGCACGCACGCGGCCGGTGGGTGACGAGCGGCGCACGATGCCGTCGAACGCGGCCAGTGCCGAGGGATGCCTGGGCACGGCGCGGCCCGCCAGGTAATCCGGGGCCGCCACGGCCACGATGTGGATGCGGGCGAGTTCACGCGCCACCACGCCCGGCGTGAGCTCGATGCCGCCACCGATGGCCGCGTCGAAGCCCTCGCCGATCAGGTCGATCTGGCGGTTGTCGAAATGCCAGTCGGGCAACACCGCGGGGTAACGCCGCAGGAACTCACCCAGCAGCGGCACCACGTAGGTCCGGCCGAAGGCCAGGCCCATGCTGACCTTGAGCGTACCGGCGGGCTGGCGGTCCTGTTCGGCGATGCCGTTGACGGCGTCGGTCAGCGTGGTCAGCGCACCGCGCACCTCGTGCAGCAGCCGCTCGCCGCCTTCGGTGAGCGTCAGCCGGCGCGTGCTGCGCTGGAACAGCCGCACACCGAGTCCGGCTTCGAGCCGCGCCACGTTCTTGCTCACCGCGGCCGGTGTGATGCCGAGTTGGCGCGCGGCGGCGGAGAAGCTGCCGGCGTCGGCCGTACGTACGAAGGAATCGAGATGGCTCAGGGGCTGCATGGCGCCATTTTCAACCAAAGGTTGAAATTGATGAAGCCGATTAAAGGCTACCGCCGATCGAATGAAAGCAGGACACTGCCTTCCGTTCCCTCACCCAACCGGGCGAATCGCCCACACCACTTCTGGAGAAAACCATGAGCGCATCCCTGAGCAGCAACACTTCTTCCCATCTTGCCGGCAAGGTGGCCTTCGTCACCGGCGGCTCGCGCGGCATCGGCGCGGCCATCGTGCGGCGCCTGGCGCGCGATGGCGCGGCCGTGGCCTTCACCTATTCGAGCGCAGAAGGCGCCGCGAACGACCTGGCGGCCAGCATCGCGGCGGACGGCGGCAAGGCCCTGGCGCTGCGCGCCGACGCGGCCGACGCCAAGGCCGTGATCTCCGCCATCGACCAGGCCGCCGCCCATTTCGGACGGCTCGACATCCTGGTCAACAACGCCGGCGTGCTGGCCTGGTCGCCGTTCGAAACCTTCACGCTGGAAGACTTCGACCGCACGCTGGCCGTGAACGTGCGCTCGGTGTTCGTCGCCACCCAGGCCGCCACGCGCCACATGGGCCAGGACGGCGGCCGGGTCATCAACATCGGCAGCACCAACGCCGACCGCGTGCCGGCCGCCGGTGGCGGTGTCTACGCCATGAGCAAGTCGGCCCTGGTCGGCCTGGTCAAAGGCCTGGCACGCGACCTCGGCCCGCGCGGCATCACCATCAACAACGTGCAGCCCGGCCCGGTGGACACCGACATGAACCCTGCCAGCGGGGAGCAGGCCGCCGGTCTGCACGGCCTGATGGCGATTCCGCGCCACGCGCACGGCAGCGAGATCGCCGGCATGGTGGCCTACCTGGCCAGCGCGGAAGCCGCGATGGTGACCGGCGCGAGCCTGACCATCGACGGCGGTTTCGGCGCTTGAGGCGCGCGTGCACCGGCTCAGGCGTTGCGCCGGTGCGGCAACATCCGAACGCCGAGCCCGGCCAGGCCGGCGAGGCTGGCCATCACACACACGCCCTGCCAGCCGAACTGCGCCAGCACCAGGCTGCCCAGCCAGGAGCCGAGCGCCATGCCGATGAACATGCCGACGAACAGCACGGCATTCAGGCGGCTGCGGGCGGCGGGCTCCAGGCTGTAGATGATGGTCTGGTGCGCGATCAGCGTGGCCTGCACACCCAGGTCGAACACCACGGCACCGACGGCGACGAGCCACAGCTGGCCGGGGCCGATGGCCATGGCGACGAAGGCCCCCGTCACCAGGGCCGCGCCGAGCCGGGTCACGATCTCGGGGCCCTTGCGGTCGGCCAGCCGGCCGGCGATGGGTGCGGCCAGCGCACCGGCCGCACCGGCCAGGCCGAAGGCACCGGCGGCGGCGCTGCCCAGGTGGAACGGTGCCGCGTGCAGCATCACCGCCAGCGTGGACCAAAAACCGCTGAAGCCGATGCTCAGCAGGCCCTGGGCCAGCGTGGCCCGGCGCAGGCCGGGGTGGCGCTTCCACAGGTCGGCCAGCGAGGCCATCAGCGCGCCGTACGAGAGATGCGTGGTCGGCACGAATTTCGGCAGGCCGCGCCACAGCGCCGCACCGAGCAGCGCGATGCTCAGTGCCGCGGCCATGAACATCGAGCGCCAGCCGGCATGTTCGGCCACGAAGCCCGACACCACGCGCGACAGCAGGATGCCCAGCAGCAGCCCGGTCATCACCGTGCCCACGGTCTTGCCACGGTGGGACTCCGGCGCCAGCGTGGCCGCGGCGGGCACGATGTCCTGCGCCAGCGTCGCCGACAGGCCGATGGCCAGGCTGGCCGCGAGCAGCACGCCCAGGCTGGGCGAGCCGGCCGCCACCAGCAGCGCCACGAAGAGCACGGCGGCCTTGCCGAGGATGATGCGGCGCCGGTCGTAACGGTCGCCCAGCGGCGCCAGCAACAGGATGCCCAGCGCGTAGCCGAGTTGCGTCAGGGTGGGCACGAGGCCGATCTGGCCGGGCGTGGCTTCGAACTGGCCGGCCAGCACGCCCAGCATGGGCTGGCTGTAATACAGCGAGGCGACGGCCAGGCCGGCGCCGGTGGCGAGCAGGAAAACGAGCGCTGGCGGCATCGGGCGATGCGCCGGTTGGTGATGCGTGATGGTGGCGGAGGTCATGGTGAAAACCCTTGATTGACGGATGCTGCGAGTGTCTGCCTCTGCACGGTGCGCGTGAAGACGGTCGATAAGCACAATTGCTATACGCTTGACGCATGACCACAGCAAAAAACAGCGCCAAAAACACCGCCCCCGACCGCATCGAGTTGATGCAGACCTTCGTGCGCATCGTGGAGGCCGGCAGCCTGTCGGCCGCTGCGGCGCAGATGGGCGCCACCCAACCCACCGTGAGCCGGCGGCTGCAGGCGCTGGAGCGCATGCTGGGCTTGCGCCTGCTGCAGCGCTCGACGCACGGCATGAACCTGACGGAAGACGGCGCCCGCTGTTTCGAGCGCGCCAAGCTGCTGATCGCCGACTGGGATGCTTTCGAAGCCGACCTGCGCGGCGCCAGCGACGTGCCCGAGGGCCTGCTGCGCGTGGTCGTGCCGCACGCCTTCGGCCAGCAGCAGCTGGTGGCGCCGCTGGCCGACTACCTGCGCCGGCATCCGCGCGTGGCCGTGGAATGGCTGCTGCACGACGGCACGCCGAACTTCATTGCCAGCGGCATCGACTGCGCGATCCACGTCGGCAGCGTGGAAGACCCATCGGTGGTGGCCGTGAAGATCGCCGAGGTGCCGCGCACCGTGGTGGCCGCGCCGTCGGTGCTGGAAGGCGCGGCCATGGCTGCCGTCCCCCAGCATCCCGCCGAACTGGCCGGCCTGCCCTGGCTGGCCTTGCGTACCTTCTACCGCAACGAGGTGCGGCTGGCGCACGACGACGGCCGCGAGCACAGCCTGAGCCTGCAGCCTCGGCTCAGTACCGACAGCCTGTTCGCGCTGCGCAGCGCCGCACTGCTCGGACTGGGCGCGTGTCTGGCGTCGAGTTGGGCCGTGGCCGACGACGTGGCCCAGGGCCGGTTGGTGCGCCTGGCGCCGGCGTGGCATGGCGAACCGCTGCCGGTCTATGTGATCTACCCGTATGCGCAGTTCTATCCGGCCAAGCTGCGCCGCTTCGTCGAACTGATGCGCGGCGCGCTCGAGAGCCCGGCACTGTGGTCCACCGGGCTGGTGCCGGTGGCAGGCGTCTGAACGACCGGGGCCGGCAATGTCGCGGCGACCTCGGCCTCGAACACTTCCGCCACCCAGTCGGCGAACACCCGCACCTTGGCCGTGAGATGGCGGTTGCGCGGGTACAGCACCATCAATGGGAGGTGGCCCGCCGACCAACCTTGCAACACGGGCACGAGCCGTCCATCAGCCAGGCATTCGCTGAGCCAGCGTGTGCGCGGCAGCTGCGCCAGGCCCATGCCGGCCAGCACGGCCTCGATGGCGCTGTCGGCGTCGTTGCACGACACCCAGTGCGGGCGATGGATCTCGTGCCGCTCGCCATCCTTCGAAAACTCGAACGCGAAGATGCGCCCGGTCTTGGCCGAATGGAAGTTCACGAAGCGATGCTGCGCCAGGTCTTCCAGCGTCCGCGGCGTGCCGTGACGCGCGAGGTACGACGGAGCGGCGCAGGTGGCCTGCGGCCAATGCAGCAAGGGCCGCGCAACCAGGGTTTCGTCATGCACCGGGCCCCCACGCACCACGCAGTCCACCCCTTCGGCGATCAGGTCCACGGGGCGGTCGGTGCTGCCGAGCTCGAGTTGCATGTCGGGATAGCGCGCGAAGAACTGCGGCAGCGCCGGTGCGATGATGTGCCGCCCCACATAGGCCGGCACGTCGACGCGCAGCCGGCCCACGGGCGCGGCCACGGCGCGGCGCAGGCTGCCTTCCACCTCCAGCACCTCCTGCACCATGGCCATGGCTCGCTGGTGGTAGACCGCGCCGTCGTCGGTGAGGCCGATGCGACGCGTCGTGCGGTGCAGCAGCCGCACGCCGAGGTGGGCTTCGAGTTCCTGCACGATGGTCGTCACCCGGCCCTTGGGCAGGTGCAGCGCTGCCGCCGCGCCCGAGAAACTGCCGAGCTCGACCACGCGGCTGAACACCTCCATGGCCCTGAAACGGTCGATGCTCATCTCGGTTCCCCCTTATTTCCCCGGCCACTATTCCTTTAATCGAGAACAGTTATTTCCAATATCGCTAGTTTATTCGTCTATTCGAAGTCAATACAGTCCTTTCATCCACCCCATAAAGGACTTCCATGACGCATTCGAAAACGACGCACGCTGCAAGCTTCACCTTCGCCGGCCGTCGCGTGAATCGCCTCGGCTACGGTGCCATGCAACTCGCCGGTCCGGGCGTGTTCGGCCCACCGAAGGACACACAAGCCGCGTTGGCCGTGCTGCGCGAGGCCGTGGCCAGCGGCGTGAACCACATCGACACCAGCGACTTCTACGGCCCGCACATCACCAACCAGTTGATCCGCGAGGCGCTGCACCCGTACCGCGACGACCTGACCATCGTCACCAAGATCGGCGCACGGCGTGGCGCGGACGCCTCATGGCAGCCTGCGTTCTCGGCCGAAGATTTGCAAGCCGCCGTGCACGACAACTTGCGCAACCTCGGGCTGGACGTGCTCGACGTGGTGAACCTGCGCATCATGTTCGACGTGCACGGGCCGGCCGAGGGTTCGATCGAGGCGCCGCTCACGGCGCTTGCCGAGCTGCAGCGCCGGGGCCTGGTGCGCCACATCGGCCTGAGCAATGTCACGCCCAAGCAGATCGCCCAGGGGCGCAGCATGGTGGAGATCGTCTGCGTACAGAACCAGTACAACCTCGCGCACCGCGGCGACGACCGGCTGATCGACGAGCTCGACGCGGCCGGCATTGCCTACGTGCCGTTCTTCCCGCTCGGCGGCTTCACGCCGCTGCAGTCGACCGCGCTGTCCGACGTGGCCAAGGCGCTGGGTGCAACGCCGATGCAGGTGGCCCTGGCCTGGCTGCTGCAGCGCGCGCCCAACATCCTGCTGATCCCCGGCACGTCTTCGGTGGCCCACCTGCGGGAAAACCTGGCGGCGGCCGAACTGGTGCTGCCGCAGGCACTGATGGCCGTGCTGGACGGCATCGCGGGCGGCGCGGCACGCTGAACGCTACGGCTTCTCGACCCGCAGGGACATCGGGCGACTGCAGGCGATGCACAGCACACCCAGCGTCAGCATGCCCGCATACGCCACGACGGCAGCCCACTGCCCCACATGCCACACCGCGCCACCCACCGAGCCCATCAGGCTCGCCCCCGCGTAATACGACAGCAGGTACAGCGAAGACGCGTGACCCTTGTTGCCGTTGGCCAGCCGGCCGACGGCGCCGCTGGCCACCGAATGCACGATGAAAAAGCCGGTGGTCAGCACGCAGATGCCGGCGATGATGGCCGGCAGCGTGGACGACAGCGTGAGCACGAGCCCGGCCATCGTGGCCAGCGCGCCGCAGGTGATGACCCTCGAGCGGCCCAGCCTGTCCACCATGGCGCCCGCGGCCGACGAGGCGAAGATGCCGAACACATAGGCCAGGAAGATCAGCCCGATCTGCGTCTGGCCCAGCCTGAACGGCTCGGCCACCAGCCGGAAGCCCGCGTAGTTGTAGACGGTCACGAAGGCCCCCATGCTGAGGAATCCGACCAGGAAGAAGCGCCGCAGCCCGGCGTCGCGCAGATGCGCCTTCCAGGCCTCGAGGTGGAAGCGCAGGTTGAATCCGGGCTGGCGCTGGAAGTTTCGCGATGGCGGCAGCAGCAGGATGAACGCCAGGGCCGACAGGCCGGCCACCACCGACAGGGTGCCCATCGCCGCGCGCCAGGACAGGAATTCGGTCAGGCCGCCGATGGCCACCCGGCCGATCATGCCGCCGAAGGCCGTGCCGCCGATGTACAGGCCCATGACCTTGCCCAGCTTGCCATGCGGCACCTCTTCGGCCAGATAGGCCATCGCCACCGCGGGCACGCCACCCAGCACCAGGCCTTCGAGCGCCCGTGCCACCAGCAGCACGGGCCAGTGGGGCGCGAACGAAGCGGCCAGGTTCAGCAGCGCGGCGCCGCCCATCGACACGAACATCAGGCCGCGCCGGCCCCAGGCCTGCGACACCATGCCGGCACACACGATGGAGAAGGCCAGGCAGGCGGTCGTCAGCGACAAGGCCAGCGAACTGGTGGCCGGCGAGACGCCGAACTCGGTGGCGAACTCCGGCAGCAGGGGCTGGACGCAGTAGATCAGCGAGAAGGTCGCGAAACCGGCCAGGAACAGGGCCGAGGCCATCCGCAGGACGTCTCTGTCGTCGCGCGCGGCGGCGGACCCGTCATGCTTTGGCGTTGAAGCGGCGCTGTCCATAGGCCCTGAGGGTACCCTTGGTCAGGCCGGGGCCGCCCACGCAGGGGCATTCGAAGCCTTGCCCATTGGCGAAGACCGAGCTGCGCGCCTGGCGCGGCCGGCCGTCGCCAGCGAGAAACCGCGGCCTTGCCGATAATTCGCATCCCACCACGAATCTGCTCAGCCATGGCCCAACACATCGGCATCGTCGGCTGCTCCGCCGAAGGCGCAGCGCTCTGCTACCGCACCATCTGCACCGAAGGCGCCCAGTGGCTCGGCCCGCATGCCCATCCCGAGGTGGCGATGCATACCCATTCGCTGGCCGACTATGTGGCCTGCCTGGAACGCGGCGACATCGAAGGCGTGGGCGAACTGATGTTGTCCAGCGTGTTCAAGCTGGCGCAGGTGGGCGCCGACTTCGTGATCTGCCCCGACAACACCATCCACCAGGCGATGGACTACGTGCTGCCGCGTTCGCCGCTGCCCTGGCTGCACATCGCCGAGGTGGTGGCCGGCGAGGCCGAGCGGCGCGGCCTGCGCCGGCTGGCGCTGACGGGCACGCGCTGGCTCGTCGACAGCGAGGTCTATCCCGAGAAACTGGCGGCGCGCGGGATCGACTGCGTGCGGCCTGCGCCCGCGGAGCGCGACGAGATCAGCCGCATCATCATGGACGAACTCGTGCTGGGCGTGACCCGGCCCGAGGGTGTGGCCTACTTCCAGCAGGTCATCGCGCGCATGCGCGAAGCCGAGGGCTGCGATGCCGTGGTGCTGGGCTGCACGGAGATCCCGCTGATCCTGAGCGACGCCAATTCGCCGCTGCCGACGCTCGATTCGACACGCCTGCTGGCCAGGGCCGCCCTGCGGCGGGCCGTAGAGGGCTGAGCAATCCCCCTCACGTTGACTTCAAGCGCCCCGTTCGCCCTGAGCCTGTCGAAGGACCAGTTTACCCGGGCGAAATCTGCTTACTCCGCCGAAGCCCCCGAAGCCTTCACCGCCGCGCCCCACTGCTGGATCTCGCTGGCGATGAACCGATCGAACTCGGGCCCGGTGCCCGGCGACGGCTCGGAGCCGCGGTCACGGATGAACTTGGCCAGCGGATCGGTGCTCAGCAACTCCACGACCTCCTTGTTCAGCCGCTGCAGGATGTCGGGCGGCGTGCCCTTGGGCGCCATCAGGCCGAGCCAGCCCACGGCCTCGAAGTCCTTGAACTCGGGCAGGCCACTCTCGCGCACCGTCGGTACGTCGGGCAACTGCGAGGACCGCGTGGCCGAGGTCACGGCCAGCGGCACGGCGCGCTTGGCCTGGATGTGCGGCAGGGCGGCCGTCACCGAATCCACCATCAGCGGCACCTGGCCGCCGAGAAAGTCGGCCTGCGCCGGGCCGCTGCCGCGGTAGGGAATGTGGGTGATGAACACATGCGCGCGGGCCTTGAGCATTTCACCCGAAAGATGCTGCGTGCCGCCGATGCCGGCACTCGCATAGTTCAGCGCACCAGGCGCGGCGCGCGCTTTGGCCACCAGGTCCTTGATCGAGGTGATGCCGGAAGCCGGCGTGGCCAGGAAGATCAGCGGCACCTTGGCGATCAGCGAGATGCCGACCAGGTCCCTGGTCGGGTCGAAGCCGACCTTCTTGTACAGCGTCTGGTTCACCGCCATGGCGCTGCCGGCCACCAGCAGGGTGTAGCCGTCGGGCGCGGCGCGGACCACGAACTCGCTGCCGATGTTGCTGCCCGCGCCGGCCTTGTTGTCCACGATCACGCTCTGGCCGAGCCGGTGCGTGAGTTGCTCGGCGAGGGCGCGCGCGAAGATGTCGGTGGCCTGGCCCGGCGGAAACGGCACGACGAGCTTGATCGGCTTGTCGGGCCAGGTGGCATGCGCGGGCGCGGCCAGACCGAGCATCAGGGCGGCGGCCGCAGTCGCGGCGAGGAAGGCGCGGCGGGGCGAGGTCATTGCGTGTCTCCTTGTGGTGATGGATGCATCCCACCGGGATCGGTGGCCGCCGATTGTGCCGTGCAGACGGGGCGTCGTTGTTGGGACTACTTGTTCCTGAACCCGATCACCAGGCCTTGCGCGGTCACGGTGATCTCGGCCGGCTCCAGCCCCATCGTGTCGGCCATGGCCAGGTCCTTGGCCGTGAACTGGTGCAGCACGACTTCGCGCAGCGCCTGGGCGGCGAGCACTGGCGCGTAGGCGTTGAGCATTTCGGATACTTCGGGCCGCAGGCCCGGGAACCGCAGCGCATTCACCTGGATCTGGTAGGCGCGCAAGGTCTTGTCGCTGGCCTCGTAACGCAGCGCGAAATCGAGGTCGAAGTTGCCGCTGTAGCGGCGCCGCAGCGCCTCGCCCGCCGCCTCGACGGGCATGTCGGCATTGATGCGGTTCACGGCCGGCAGCAGCTTCAGCCGTGGGGCCTGCAGCGCCAGGTCGAACAGGCCGGCCACGGGGTAGCGCAGTGGAAACTTTTCGGCCACGGCGGCTTGCAGCTGCGCCGGGGAAACCGTGTAGCGTGGCTGGGCCTGGGCGCCGATCGCGCAAACCCAGCCGCCAGCCAGCAGCGCGGCGCGACCGGCCAGTCTCAGGCAATGTCTGCGGTGCATGCGTTTCCTGGGGCGGCGCCGGTATGGCGTCCCTTGGCCATCAGCCGCTCAATCCCGCTTCGGAATGGAGAGCCCGCGCACCACCGCGGGCCGCGCCACGAAGGCGTCGAGCGCACGCGCCACTTCGGGGAAGTCGTCGAAGCCGACCAGATCGCGCGCCTCGTAGAAGCCGACCAGGTTGCGCACCCACGGGAAGATCGCGATGTCGGCAATGGTGTAGGCCTCGCCCATCACCCAACTGCGGCCCTGGAGGCGCCGGTCGAGCACGCCGAGCAGGCGCTTGGTTTCAGCCACGTAACGGTCGCGCGGGCGCTTGTCCTCGATGTCCTTGCCGGCGAAGCGGTGAAAGAAACCGAGCTGGCCGAACATCGGCCCGATGCCGCCCATCTGGAACATCACCCACTGGATGGTCTCGTAGCGCCCGGCCGCGTCCACCGGCATGAACTTGCCGGCCTTCTCGGCCAGGTAGATCAGGATCGCGCCGGACTCGAACAGCGCCAGCGGCTCGCTGCCCGGCCCGTTCGGATCGAGGATTGCGGGGATCTTGTTGTTCGCGCTCAGCGAGATGAACTCGGGCGACATCTGGTCGTTCTTCTCGAAGCTGACCAGGTGCGGCTCATAGGGCAGGCCGCACTCCTCCAGCATGATCGACACCTTCACGCCGTTGGGCGTGGGCAGGGAGTAGAGCTGGATCTGCTCGGGATGGGCGGCGGGCCACTTGGTGGTGATGGGGAAGTCGGAGAGCTTGGTCATGGTGGATTGAAAGTTGAGTTCCGATGGTCCGGCAGGAGGCACATTCTGATGGCAAGCGCGAAACCGTGCTTGCTGTGCGGCCTGCACACCGCAGCCGTGCAGATGCACCGGAAATCAACTCATCCTGACATCGGATGCCCCACGGGGCGCACTATAGTGAAAGCAGCGCATCCGCTTGGCTTGGCCGTGAAGCCGATCCGGAAGACGTCACTTTCACTCGCCGCCAACGGCCTCCTTCCCACCGATGGAACCTCCCAGAAAATGCAACGCCGCCACTTGCTCGTCCTTGCCCTGCCGAGCGCCGCTTTCGCCCAGAATCAGCCCCTCCCGCTGGCCAGCCCCGTCGATGCCGTGCACTTCTATGTCATCCCCACGGATGACATCGCCGAACAGGCAGCCGGCGCCATCGCCAGCGCACTCACGCAACAGACCGGCCTCTGGATCAAGGCCACGCTGTGGACCCCCGCCGGCGAACTGGCGCCTTTTCCAGGCACGAATCAATATGCAGCGGAAGACTACCTCCCCCTGGGTGCCAGGGCAGCCAAGATGCTGCGGGAGGCCTCGCCCCGCACTTACTCCATCGTGCTGACGAACCGCGACATCAATGCGCGGGCGCGCAACCTCCGGTTCCTGTACTCGATGCACAGCCCGATGACCAACGCCTCGGTGCTGTCCGTGGCGCGTCTCCAATACAACCTGGATGGCTCCCAGGCTTCCGCGAAAGAGGTCGCCAACCGTGTCGCGAAAATGCTGATGCGCATCGTGGGCGAGATGCGGCTGGGCTGGCGACGCTCCAGCGACCCGGCCGACCTGATGTATGCACCCATCATGTCCATTGAAGACGTCGATCGCATGGACCTGTCCCACACACTCGAGTCACGAAAATAGAACCGCCCGGCCAGGCCAGGGCCCCGATGCCAGGCTGCGGCCGCCCGGCGGATGGACGCCAGGGGTCGGCGCGGGCCGGCTTCTGCTAAATTGCCCGCCATGACTGTTCCCCATGCCGTGTCGCCCCAGCCCAGAGTCGGAGACGGCACCGCGCCCTGATGGCATGCCCTCCACAAAAAACACCATTGACAAGCCCCTCGCTCCCGTCGCACCGGCCTCACTGATCGACCGCGCGCTCGCCGCCGGAGACCGCTTCGTCCGAGTCGCCCTCTCCCAGTACGTGACCAACGGCCTGAGCGTGACGCTCGGCCTGGTGCTGATCATGCTGCTGGTCTACGAATCGGCCGGGCTCGCAGGCGCGTCAAGCGCGGCCGTGGGCGTGCTGATCACCAGCCTGCCCGACGTGCCCGCGCCGCGCAGGCGCAAGATCATGCAGATGCTGCCGGCGCCGCTGTTCGGCACGCCGATGTTCATGCTGGTGCAACTGGTCCGCGAAGAAGAGCTGTTGCTCGGCGTGGTGCTGGTGGCGGGCACGTTCCTGGCGGTGATGCTGATGGCCTGGGGCAAGCGCGGCGGGCCGCTCACGTTCTCCGTCATCTTCTCGATGCTGTTCTCGATGGCCGCACCCACGCCGCCGTCGCTCGAGGCCATTGCCGAGCACGGCGGCTGGTTCGCGCTCGGCGCGGCGCTGTACCTGGCCTGGGGCGTGGCCACCACGCATGTGCTGAACGCGCGCTTCCGGGCGCAGTTGCTGGCCGAGTGCATCCACAGCTTCGCGCAGATCCTGCGCACCCAGGCGCGGCGGTTCGCGCCGAATGCCGACCCGCAGGCGCTGTTGGCCACCATGCTCGACCAGCAGGCCACCTTTGCCGACCACCTGCAGAACACGCGCGACGTGGTGCTCGAGTCGCCCACCACGCCGGCGCGCACGCGGCTCGCGGCCATGCTGCTGAGCCTGCTGGAAGCGCGCGACCACCAGCTCGCCTGCGACCTCGACCTGGACACCCTGCTCGAACACGACGGCAGCACGGCCACGCTGCCCGCGTTGCAGAAGGTGCTGAACATGACGGCCGCCCAGCTCGAGCGGCTGAGCCTGAACCTGCTGCTCGGCCGCAGCCCGCACACGATTGTGCCGTTCGCCGATCTGCGCAGCACGCTGGCCGGCGTGTTGCCGCCGCGTGCGCCCGAAACCCGCATCGAGCCCGAACCGCTGGCCACCGGCGCACCCGATGCGGTGGCGCTGCTGCACAACATGGCTGACCGCATCGGCCACATCAACGACGAAGCCGTGCGCATGGCGGCGCTGGCGCGCAATGAGGCCACGCCCGAGCTCGCGGCCGTGCGCACGCAGTGGCAGTTGTTCGTGAGCCCGACGCGCTGGGCCTTCGCGCCGCTGCTGGGCCAGTTGAGCTGGCGCGCGCCCACGCTGCGCTACGCCCTGCGCGCCACGCTCGCGGTGGCCGTGGGCTACGCCGTGTCGCTGCACCTGCCCTGGGCGGGGCACAAATACTGGATCCTCACCACCATCGTGGTGGTGATGCGCGGCAACCTCGCGCAGACGGTGCAGCGGCGCAACCAGCGCGTGGCCGGCACCCTGCTCGGCTGTGTGCTGGTGATGGCCGTGCTGGCCACGCACCCCAGCGCACGCACCCTGTTCCTCACCGTGGCGCTCGGCATGGGCCTGGCGCATGCGTTCGCGCTGCGGCGCTACCTGCTGACCAGCATCTTCGCCACGCTCGGCGGGCTGCTGCAGGCGCACCTGCTGCTGGTGGGCGTGTCGCCCACGTTTGCCATCGGCGAACGGCTGGCCGACACGCTGCTCGGCGCACTGCTGGCCTGGCTGTTCAGCTATGTGCTGCCGGCCTGGGAGCGCAACCAGCTGCCCGCCCTGGTGCGACGCAGCATGCAGGCGCAGAGCCAACACGCCAAACTGGCCATGGCCCTGGGCTCACCGACCGAAACGTCCGACCTGCCCTGGCGCCTGGCGCGGCGCGAAGCCTACGACAGCCTGTCGGCCCTCACGCTGGCCACGCAGCGCAGCCTGGCCGAACCGAGCCAGGTGCGCCCACCGCTGGCGCCGCTCGAAGCCGTACAGGCACGCAGCTACCAGTTGCTGGCGCAACTCACGGCCGTCAAGTCGATGCTGCTGCTGCGGCGTGCGCAGCTGAACATGGACGTGGCGCTGCCCGCGCTGCAGGCGGCTTCGAAGCAGATCGGCGACGAACTGGCCGAGGCCAGCGCGGCGAAGGCGGCCAAACCTGCTGCCGCCCAGCCCGCCGACGCACCGCCGATCGCCGGCCAGCCGTTCCAGCCGCGGCCCGATCCGCTGCTGGCCGCCGACCTCACGCCCTGGCTGCTGCGCCGGCTCACGCTGGCCACGGCGATGGCGCGCGAATTGAAACAGGCGGCAACGCAGGCGCAGGTGAAGCCGGTGGAACAAGGGGCGAGACCTTAAAATCCAGGATGCCTACCGAACCCGAAAACACCCCCGAAAGAATCCAGGAACCGCGCCTGTGGACCGGCGACGGCTGGACCGCGCAGGTCATCAAGAACGAAGACGACGACGGCTGGGCCGTGGCGATGGTCAAGGACGGCGAGCCCGAGCCGGCCCTCGTCGGCCCCTGGACCATGGGCCGCGACAAGAAGAACCCCAAGCCACTCGATGGCCCGGCCTTCAGCACCCTGGTGAAGACGGCCAACGAATTCGTGCGCCGGCACGAGCAGCAGTTGCATGCCGCGCTGCACCAGAGCATCGCCGTGACGGCCGGCACGCGCCGCATCACCGTCAACCTGGACATCGAGCCCGATGACGACAACCCATCCGCCACCCTGAGCGCGCAGGACGACGATGGCCAGACCCTTGCCGAAGTCCGCGTGGCGCCGTCGTTCAAGCTCAACCGCGCGAGCGCCGTGGCCTGGGCCGAGGGTGGCTTCGCCAAACCGCGAGAACGCTAGATTTTTCATAGCACTCTCCGCATATTGGCCGTGCTCCTGCGCCATTTTTTTACCGCAGGGCCGGGCACGATTTCACGTCGCGGCAAAGCTGATCTGTATCATCCAACGCTTTGTCCAGAGCATCCCCCCACACCATGTCCGCCGGAATGAACGTCGCGCAGCAGGAAGCTGTGAACTACCTGCACGGGCCCTGCCTGGTGCTGGCGGGCGCGGGTTCGGGCAAGACGCGCGTGATCACGCACAAGATCGGCCGGCTGATCCAGACCGGCATGCCGCCGAAGAAGATCGCCGCCATCACCTTCACCAACAAGGCCGCGACGGAAATGCGCGAGCGGGCCAAGGCGCTGATCGGCCGCGAGGCCAAGGATGTGGTGATCTGCACCTTCCACGCGCTGGGTGTGCGCATGGTGCGCGAAGACGGCCACCGCGTGGGCCTGAAGCCGCAGTTCAGCATCCTCGACGCGGATGACGTGACCGGCATCCTGAAGGATGCCGGCGGCAGCAGCGATATCGCCACCGCACGCACCTGGCAGTGGACCATCAGCAAGTGGAAGAACATGGGCCTGAACGCCGAGCAGGCGCTGGCCCAGGCGGCGGACGACAACGAGCGCATCACGGCCGTGATCATGTCGCGCTACGAGGAACGGCTCACCGCCTACCAGAGCGTGGATTTCGACGACCTGATCAGCCTGCCGCTGCGCCTGCTGCGCGACCATGAAGAAGTGCGCAGCAAGTGGCAGGACGTGCTCGGCCACGTGCTGGTCGACGAATACCAGGACACCAACGCCACGCAGTACGAGGTGCTGAAGCACCTGGTGGGCGAACGCGCGCGCTTCACCGCCGTGGGCGACGACGACCAGTCCATCTACGGCTGGCGCGGCGCCACGCTCGACAACCTGAAGAAGCTGCCGATCGACTTTCCGCAGCTCAAGGTGATCAAGCTCGAGCAGAACTACCGCTCCACCAGCGCCATCCTGCGCGCGGCCAACAACGTGATCGGGCCGAACCCGAAGCTCTACCCGAAGACGCTGTTCAGCGAACTCGGCGAAGGCGAGCCGGTGCGCGTGGTCGATGCCGACAACGAGGAACACGAGGCCGAACGCGCCGTGGCGCGCATCCAGGGCCTGCGCGTGAATTCGCAGCACCAGGAGTTCCGCCACTTCGCCATCCTGTACCGCGCCAACCACCAGGCCAAGCCTTTCGAGAAGGCACTGCGCAAGGCGGCGATCCCGTACAAGGTGTCGGGCGGCACCGGCTTCTTTGACCGCGCCGAGATCAAGGACCTGTGTGCCTGGTTCCGGCTGTGGATCAACAACGACGACGACCCGGCCTTCCTGCGCTGCATCACCACGCCCAAGCGAGGCATCGGCCACACCACGCTGGGCAAGCTCGGCGAGTTCGCCACGCAGTACAAGCTCTCGCTGTTCGAGTCGCTGTTTTCGGCATCGCTGGCCAGCCTGCTGCCGGCCAAGGCCATGGACGGCCTGCACGAGTTCGGCCGCTACGTCACCGACCTCGAATACCAGGCGCGCCGCACCATTGGCGCCGAGGATTCGCTGGCCTTCATGCTGCAGTGGCTGAAGGACATCGACTACGAGAAACACCTGTACGACGGCGAGGACAGCGAGAAGGTGGCTGCCGCGCGCTGGACCAATGTGCTGGAATTTTGCGACTGGATGGCCGCACGCGCCGGTGGGCAGACCGACGAGGATTCGGGCACGACCACCATCCGCGAAACCAAGAGCCTGCTGGAAGTGGCCCAGACCATCGCCCTGCTGTCCAGCATCAACCAGAAGGAGAAGGACGCCGACGTGGTCACGCTGTCCACGCTGCACGCGTCCAAGGGACTGGAGTGGCCGCACGTGATCCTGGCCGGCGTGACCGAAGGCATGCTGCCGTTCAAGCTCGACGACGACGAAGGCCGCCAGCAGGTGGTGAGCGACGACATCACCCAGCGCCTGCAGGAAGAGCGGCGGCTGATGTATGTCGGCATCACCCGCGCGCAGCGCAGCCTGGCCGTGAGCTGGACGCGCAAGAAGAAGAAGGGCCGCGAGATGGTGACCGCGCAGCCCAGCCGCTTCATCAAGGAGATGGCGCTGGACGCGGCCACGGCCAAGGAAGACCCGCGCGAAAAGCTGCGCGCGCTGCGGGCCGAATTCGCAAAGAAGTCGCAGGACAACGCCGCCGCGGCCGCGGCGAGCAACGCGCTCACATGACCGAGATCCGCCTGCGCCTAGCCATCCCGCTGCTCGCCGCCTGCCTCGGTGCCGGCGCGGCCGCGCAGGGCGTGCCAGCCGCCTGCCCGGCGCCGGCCGACATCGTCCCGCAACACCTGTACGGCACCTGGCTCGCGCAGGTGGACGGCGAGGCCGGGCCGGTCACCATCCGCCTGGGCCGGCACCCCGAACTCGCGGGCAGTGTGAGCGGCACGCTCGAACGCAAGGGCCCCGCGGGCGCGGAACGCGCGCAGGTGGCCGGCGACGTGGACGAGGGGGACTTCACCCTCGAGGAATCATCCGACGGGCAGCGCATCGGCGCCACCTGGATCGGCCGAATGACAGACGCCTCGTGCGGCAAGGAAATCAAGGGAACATGGACCAAAGCAAGCGACACCTCATCCAATGCGGCCCGCAGCTTCACGCTGCGCAAACAGGGCGGCTGGCAGTGAGCCGCCCCCTGCCCCGGCGCGCCCTGCTGGCCTCGGCGCTGATCGGCGCCGGCCTGGCCGGTGCCACGGTGGGCAGCACCGCCCTGGCACAGACTTCCGTTTCCGCCGCCAACGGCACCTGGGAGATCTGCACCGGCATGGCTGGCGACAAGGAAGCGCGCCTGGCCTGCTTCGACCTCTGGGCCAAGCAGCAGAAGGCCGCCGCCAGCCCCGTGGCCGCCAGCCCTGCACCGGCCGGCACGGTGCCGGCGGTGTCGGCGGCCGCACTCGCCGATGCCAAGCCCGTCGAACCGCCGCCGGTCAACGCCAACCTGCCGGCCACCCGCGTGATCGAAGTGGCCGAGGAACAGGGCTGCCGCGATTCGCAATACTCCGATCTGTCGCGCTTCTGGGAACTCGAGAGCGGCTCGGATTGCGGCACCTTCGGCATTCGCGGCTACCGGCCGATCAGCCTGTCCTTCGTGACCTCCGACACCGTGAACGACCAGCCGAGCTCGCCTGCGGCCGGCCATACCGCGGCCACAGCCATCGACTACCGCAAGCAGGAGGCGCGCATCCAGCTGTCGGTGCGCACCAAGGTCGCGCAGGGGCTGCTCACGCGCGGGCATCCGACATTGTCGGACTCGATCTGGTTCGGCTACACGCAGCAGTCGTACTGGCAGCTCTTCAGCCCCGCGCTGTCGCGGCCTTTCCGCGCCACCGACCACGAACCCGAAGTCATCTACGTCTACCCGACCGACGCGCAACTGCCGGGCGGCTGGCGCCTGCGGTATTCGGGCCTGGGCCTGGTGCACCAGTCCAACGGCCAGAACCTGCCGCTGTCGCGCAGCTGGAACCGCTATTACGTGATGGCCGGCATGGAGAAGGACAACAAGTTCCGTTTCCAGGCCAGGCTGTGGCAGCGCATCAAGGAAAGCGACGGCAACGACGACAACCCCGACATGGTCGACTACATCGGCCGGGGCGAATTCATGGGTGCCTGGAACTACGACAAGGACAACACCTTCATCGCCACGCTGCGCAGCACGTTGCGTTCACCCAACCGCGGCTCCCTGCGGCTGGAGTGGCTACAGGCGCTCGGCAATGCCGACAGCAAGCGCAGCCAGCTGCGCTTCCACACCCAGCTGTTCACGGGTTATGGGGACAGCCTGATCGACTACAACCGCAAGCGCACGGTGCTGTCCTTCGGTCTGAGCCTAGTGGATTTCTAGAACGCACCCCCTGGGAAATCCGTTCGTGCTGAGCCTGTCGAAGCACATTCGGACGCCACGCGCCGCCGAGGGCCTTTGCTTATTGCCGCGCCGCGGGCCGGCTCGCGGCCAGCTTGCCGTGCGGCAGACTCGCCAGCCGCTTGAACATGCGACCGCAGTAGCCATCGATGCCGATGCACTTGTTGAGCTCGTCCACCGGCAGCGGGCCGGAGACGACAACGATGTCGTTGGCGATGTCCACCGCACCGGCCGCACGCAGCTTGCGGCGTGCGCCCATGGCCCAGGATTTGATGCGCGTCGGGCTGCCGTGCTGGTGCAGGTGCCCGGTGCTGGCATCGAAGGCCACGGCGACGAGGTCGGTGCACAGCCGGTACCTTCGCTCACCCGTCACTTCGCTTGCAGGCGTCTTCATGTCGTACAGGTAGTAACTGCCGGCCTTGAGTTCGTATTGCAGGTCCATGAGGGTGTTCTTTCCTGAATGGCATGTCCTAGTGCGTCGCATTGTGGATGATGCAAGAAGCCGCAAAGCCTGGAAAACCGGTGTAAACCCCGTCAAATCGTAGGCCTGTACCTGCCTCCACTCTCAGAGGCCCGCGCGGCACTTACAAATTCCCACAAAATTCTTGCCTGGCTGGCTCAGCCTTTTGCGTTCCGGCGTCGATTCGGCGCCTTCCACGCGTTGTGCAGCCCCGCCCGGATAATCGGGGGATGAACGCAACCCCCTCCCCCATCGCCGCGACCAGCTTCGCCAGCCTGCCCCTGAGCCCCGAGACCCTGGCCAACCTGACGCAGCTGGGTTACCTGCAGATGACGCCGATCCAGGCCGAGAGCCTTCCGCCGGCCCTGCTCGGCAAGGACCTGATCGCGCAGGCCAAGACCGGCAGCGGCAAGACCGCGGCGTTCGGCCTCGCCTTGCTGGCCAACCTGAACCCGCGCCGCTTCGCGATCCAGGCCATGATCCTGTGCCCGACCCGTGAACTCGCCGACCAGGTGACCACCGAGATCCGCCGCCTGGCGCGCGCGGCCGAGAACATCAAGGTGGTGACGCTCTGCGGCGGCGTCGCCATGCGCGGGCAGATCGCCAGCCTGGAGCACGGCGCCCACATCGTGGTCGGCACGCCGGGCCGCATCATGGACCACCTGGAGCGCGGCCACCTCGATCTGTCGGCCCTCAACACCCTGGTGCTCGACGAGGCCGACCGGATGCTCGACATGGGCTTCTTCGACGACATGGCCACCGTCATCAAGCAGTGCCCGAAAGAGCGGCAGACGCTGCTGTTCTCGGCCACCTACCCGGAAGGCATCGCCAGGATCAGCCAGCAGTTCATGCGCACGCCGCTGCAGATCACGGTCCAGGCGCAACACGAGGAACACAAGATCCGCCAGCGCTGGTACGAAGTGGCCGACAGCGAACGCCTGCACGCCGTGGGCCTGCTGCTGAACCACTACCGGCCGCAGAGCACCATCGCCTTTTGCAACACCAAGCAGCAGTGCCGCGACCTGGTGCAGGCGCTGCAGGCCCAGGGCTTCAGCGCGCTGGCGCTGTTCGGCGAGCTGGAGCAACGCGAGCGCGACCAGGTGCTGGTGCGCTTCGCCAACCGCAGTTGCTCGGTGCTGGTGGCCACCGACGTGGCCGCGCGCGGGCTCGACATCGCGCAGCTCGAAGCGGTGATCAACGTGGACGTGACGCCGGACGCCGAGGTCCACATCCACCGCATCGGCCGCACCGGCCGCGGCGACCAGGAAGGCTGGGCGTTGAACCTGGCCAGCATGCACGAGATGGGCTTCGTCGGCCGCATCGAGCAATTGCAGGGCCGCGAATCCGACTGGCACAAGCTCGACGAACTCACGCCCGCCAGCAGCGAGCCGCTGGTGCCGCCGATGGCGACGCTGCAGATCGTCGGTGGCCGCAAGGAGAAGATCCGTGCCGGTGACGTGCTGGGGGCGCTCACCGGCGAGGCCGGCTTTACCCGCGAGCAGGTGGGCAAGATCAGCGTGAACGAATGGTCCACCTATGTGGCCGTGGACCGCCGCATCGCGCGCGAGGCCGAGCAGAAATTGGCCAACGGCCGGGTCAAGGGCAAGACGGTGCGGGTGCGGCTGCTGGAGGATTGAGCAGGCCGCCAGCCGGCCGCCAGGGCCTGGGCAAACGCGGGCGCGCAGGCATACACTGCGGCCATAACCAGACCAACAGATTCCGGCCCGCACGATGCTTACCGAAACTCGCCCCGGCACCAGCTTCAGCCCCCCCAACGATGCGCCGCCCAAGGTGCACCACTTCCGCCAGGCCCTGCTCTGGCCCTTGCGGCTCATGCCGGTGCGCGGCTCCGAGGGCCAACATGCCAAGCCCTGGCAACTGCTGGCCGACATGGGCGAGCGCTCCCCGTGGCGCGAGGTGGTCGACGAATACAACGGCAGCCCCGAGGCCTTCCACGAGCGGCATTACAACGAGTTCGTGACCTTCCTGCCCTACGTGCAGCGCTTTCTTTATGGCGAAGGCCGCAGCCGCGGCGCCGGCCTCGGCCCGGCCTCGCGCTCGCCCATGCGGGTGTTCCGCCGCCACGACGTGAAGGCCGTGCGCGCCACGCCGCGCCCGGCCGACCGGCCGATCCTGCTCGACGTGATCCACATCGACCTGTACTTCTTCCTCGACGTGGACCTGGTGCTGCTCAACGTGGAAGTCAGCGCCGACAACCTGTCGCTCGAGGAAGCCCAGGAGTTGCTCTACCGCTTCGGCCGCGGCTACCCCGCAGGCTGGGACGGCGACGGCCAGGCCCTGCACTGCCTGGCCAACGCCGAACTGCTGGGGGCGGGCGGCACGCTGCTGGCGCAGTCGGACGCGCATCACCGCGAGGCCTTCATGTCGCACGTCAGCGCGCACCGTGCCCCGCGCATCGCCGCCCACTGGGCCTGGCTGCTGGAGCCGCTGGTGAGCGACCATTCGGATGCGCAGGGCCCGCTGCGCTACCGCCAGATCGAGTACTACCGCATGCCGCTCATGGGCTATCTGTCGGTGGACGATCCGCGCAAGCTCAGCCGCAACGATTTCATCCGGCTCGGCCTGGTGACCGGGGCGGGCCGCTCCACGTCGTCGTTCGCCACCGCCGCAGACCCGCAGCCGGGCATGGCCGCGCCGCAGGCCTACGGGGCGGCGGCGCCTGACCCCTCGCCGTATTCGCAGACGGCGCCTGACCAGTCGCCGTATTCGCATACGGTGCCCGACCAGTCACCGTACGCCGAAGACCACCTCGCCGACTTCGAGCGGCGCTTCTGCTACGACCGCTTCTGGAGCGAAGGTGGCACGGCGCCGAACACGCGCTACCTGTGCAGCGGCCATTCGCTGGTGGTGGTGGGCGATGCGCGCAGCGAGTTCTACGGCTGCCGCGACCGTGGCGTGCTGGCCCAGTTCCGCCACCAGCATTTCATGGTGTTCCTGATCGCGCACTTCCAGAAAGCGGCGATGCTGATGTTCTCCGACCGCATGGCCGAGGCGCTGAAGAACCTCGACATCACCGAGGCGGCCAGCATCCGCCGCTTCAAGCGCACCATCCGCGACAGCTTCGCGGGCTTCCTGCGCTTCACCCACCGCTACTGGTTCCAC
Organism: Rhodoferax koreense; assembly: GCF_001955695.1. Classification (NCBI taxonomy): domain Bacteria; kingdom Pseudomonadati; phylum Pseudomonadota; class Betaproteobacteria; order Burkholderiales; family Comamonadaceae; genus Rhodoferax; species Rhodoferax koreensis. The sequence continues at coordinate 5,347,617 of NZ_CP019236.1, forward strand.
GAAATTTCGGAACAGGCGCAGACCCGCGCGCTGTTCCAGATGTGCTCGAACCACCTGGGGCTGGACCCGCTCTACGCCGAGGTGAAGGAGCGCATCGCCGAGATGAACGCCTACCTGGAAGCCGACAGCCTGCGCCGCCAGGCCAATACCGTGGTGCGGCTCACCGTGGTCACCATCTTCGGGTTGATCGGCACCGTGACCACCGGCTTCCTCGGCATGAACCTGCTGGCCGAGGCCGACGCGCCGATGGACCGCAAGCTCGCCATCTTCGCCATCACCTTCGTGCTCACCACCGCGCTCACGGTCTACACCATGGTCAAGTCCAAGCGCCTGTCCGACTTCCTCGACGTGCTGTCCGACGAACGCATGACGGCCTGGCAGAAGACCCGGGCGCTGGCGGCCGTGTGGTTCGAAAAACCCGACTGAGCCGGCGCCGCGGGTTAGAGTCGGAGCCATGAAAAACGTAGACCGACAGCAGTTGGTGCAGCACCTCGTCGACCTGGTCCAGGGCCACACCGGCCCGGCCATGGCGCCGTGGCCCGAAGCCGACCTGCGCGCCGCCGTCGAGCGCGCGGTGGACCTGGCCGCGCCGGACGATCCACCCACCGCGCACCGGCGCGTGACCATCCTGCTGTCGGACCTGCGCGGCTTCACCGGCACCTCTGAACGCTTCACCGCCATGGAGATGGTGGCCGCGCTGAACCGCTACCTGGCCCGCATGACCGAGATCATCGTGCGCCACGGCGGCAGCATCGACAAGTTCATGGGCGACGCCATCATGGCGCTGTTCGGTGCGCCCGACGAGTTGCCCGGCGACATCGAGGCCGCGCTGGCCTGCGCCATCGAGATGCAGATGGCCATGGAGGAGGTGAACGCCGAAAACCTGCGGCTCGGCATGGCGCCGCTGTACATGGGCATCGGCGTGAACACCGGCGAGGTGGTGGCCGGCCACCTGGGCTCCGCGCTGCACCGCGAATACACGGTGATCGGCGACCAGGTCAACCTGACATCGCGCGTGGAGGCGCACAGCCTGCGCGGGCAGATCCTGCTGAGCGAAAGCATCTACCAGCAGGCCCGCGACTTCATCGAGATCGGCGACGTCAACGAGGTCGCGGTCAAGGGCAAGAAGGGCGTGGTGCGCATGTACGAACTGCTGGGGCTGCCCCGCCACCAGCCGCCGCTGGTCGCCCCCAAACGCGAGATGCGCAACAGCCCGCGGGTCGAGGTGGACATGCCGCTGGTGTTCCAGGTGCTGCGCGGCAAGTCGGTGCTGAAGCAGGAACACGCCGCCCACATCGCCGACATCAGCTATGGCGGCATGTTCGTCGTCAGCAGCACGCCGCTGCAGCCGATGGACGACATCAAGATCGGCCTGGCCCTGTCGCTGATGGGCCGCGAGCTCACGCAGATCTACGCCAAGGTGCTTCGCGTGTCGGAGGTGAACGGCGAGTACCGCTGCCCGGTGGAATTCACCTCGATCGAGCCGAAGGCGGCGCAGGCCATCAAGGAATTCGTCGACAGCATCGTCGAATTCACCAAGCACTGAGCCATGCACCGATCCATGCGCCCGATCCGCTTCCTGGGCATCGCCGCCGCCCTGTCGGCCCTTGCGCTGGCGTCGCAGGCGCAGCCGGCCGTCCCGCCCCTGGGCGGCATCTGGCCGGCGGGCGGCGGCTTCGTGTTCAAGGACAAGCCGAAGAAGGCACGTCAGGCCGTGAGCGGCATCGCCTGCGCCCCCAACGCACAGCGCCGCAACGTCTGCCTGCTGGCGGTGGACGAAGGCGTGTCGATGCCGTTCGCCCAAGTCGGCGACGGACGGTTGCAGCCAGACGGCCACAGCATCGCCCTGGGCCGGGACGGCGACGAACTGGACGCCGAAGGCGCGGCCACCGATGGTGCGTACTTCTACGTCACCGGTTCCCACGCCGTGAAGCGCCAGAGCTGCGCCGCCAATCCGGCGAGCCGGCACGTGTTGCGCTTCCGGCGCGATGCCGCCACCGGATGGCCGGCGCAGCCCCCGGACCTGAGGGACGCCACCCATCTGCCTGCGTTGCTGGCCACCTTGCCCGAACTCGCGGCCGCGACGGCCCCTGGCGTGTGCCTGGGCCGTGGCGGCATCGACATCGAAGGCCTGGCGGTGCGCGCCGGCCGGCTTTTCTTCGGCCTGCGCGGACCGACGGCGCAGGACGCGGCCTTCATCGTCTCGGTCGATGCCGGTGCGTTGTTCGAAGGCGGCGATGCGAAGCCCAGGGTCCACCAGGTCAACCTGGGTGCGGGCCGCGGCCTGCGTGACCTGCTTGCGGTGCCCGACGGCATCCTGCTGCTGGCCGGCCCCGACGATGACCAGCGCAACGCCGACCTGCCCTGGACGGTGCTGCTTTGGGACGATGCCGAAACGCCGGCGCCGAAGCCCCCCAGGCCCCCAAAGCCGCTGGCGACGCTGGACCTGCGCGGCGTTGCCAAGCGCGAATGCGACAAGGAGATCAAGCCCGAAGCGTTCACCCTGCTCGATGCCAGCCCCGGACACTACCGGCTGCTGGTGCTGTCGGACGGGCTCTGCGACGGCGGCGCGCTGGCCTTCGACATTCCGCACTGAGCCGGCGGCGTTCTCGCCTGCCCTCATCCACCCTGATCCGCTCAAACCCGGATCTTCTCCAGCCCCGCCCAGTCGAACGTGATGCCGTGCCCAGGCCGGTCCGGCGCGATGGCCACGCCGTCTTCGATGCGCAACGGTTCGGCAATGTAGCGTTCCAGCCCGAAGCCATGGGCCTCCAGGTAGCTGCGGTTCGGGCAGGCGGCCAGCAGGTGCACGGTCACGTCGTGGGCCCCGTGCGAAGTCACCGGCATGTTGAAGGCCTCGGCCAGCCGCGCGATCTTCATGAACGGGGTGACGCCGCCGCAGTTGGTCACGTCGGGCTCAGGGAAACTCAGCGCGCCGGCCGCCACGTATTGCTTGAATTCCCACAGGCTGCGCAGGTTCTCGCCGGCCGCAAGCGGCACGCCGCCCTCGCGCAGGATGCGCGCATGGCCGGCCGGATCGTCGGGGATGGTCGGCTCCTCGATCCAGCCCAGGTCGAACGGCTGCAGCGCCCGCGCGGCACGGATGGCTTCGTCCACGCCCCATTTCATGTTGGCATCGACCATCAACGGGAAACCTTCGCCCAGGTGGGCCCGCATGGCCTTCACGCGTTCCACGTCCTCATGCAGGCGCGCGCGGCCGACCTTCATCTTGATCGCACGAAAACCCTTGGCGAGGTTGCCGTCGGTCTGGCGCAGCAGGTCGGGCAGGGGCAGTTCGAGGTCGATGCCGCCGGCATAACACGGCACACGCGGGTCGTAGCCGCCCAGCAGGTTCCACAGCGGCAGGCCGACACGCCGCGCCTTCAGGTCCCACAGTGCCATGTCGAACGCCGACAGCGCCAGCACCGTCGGCCCGCCACGGCCACCGTAATGCAGCGCCCACCAGGCCTTGTGCCAGAGGCGCTCGATGTGGTCGGTCTCTTCACCGGCCATGATCTCCGGAAACTCGCGCGCGAGCACCGCATCCACCGCCGCGCCGTTGCGGCCCACGGTGAAGGTGTAGCCCGTGCCCTCGGCGCCATCCGCATCGCGCACGCGCACGGTGTTGAGTTCGAAGGCCAGCATCTGGCCGTGCATGGAATCGGAAAGCACCACCGGCAGCGGGATGCGGTAGAAGCCAGGAGTGATGTCGGCGATACGGGGCATTGGAAAACCTTGTCAGCTACGATTTAAATAGCATCTCACGTCGATCCGTCCTCGGCCATCGGTGTTTTCCGTGATATTCAACGGGCTTTGGCCACCTGCGCCGGGCTCCCGCCGTAATGCTCGAGCGCCAGCGCGCGCAGCAATTGCACCGCGAACCGGCTCGGCTTGGTGGCCGGGCGCGCCTTGGGCACGGCCAGTACCAGGCGGTTGCGGATGGCCGGCGACTGGATCGGCGCCATGTGCAATGGCTGGTCGTAGGTCCACAGCCTGAGCGCACTCTGCGGCAACACGGTGTGCGACACCCCGCGCGCCACCAGCGACAGGACGGTCTGCACGGAATCCACCTCGGCCACGACCTGCAGCGGCAGCCCTCGCGGCCGGGTTTCGCGTTCGAGCAACTGGCGCAAGGCGTTCGGGCCGCTGGGCATCACCAGCGGCAATGCGGCCACGTCGGCGAGCCGTACGCGGCGCGGCAGGGGGGCCGGCCCGATCAGCACCAGCGGCTCGCGCGCCAGGGTTTCCTCCTCGATCTGCGGCGAGTGCGGCGGATCGAACAGGATCGCCATGTCGAGCTTGCCGGCCACCACCCATTCGCGCAGCCGGATGCTCAGGCCTTCGACCATGCTGATGATCGCGTCCGGATATTCGGCGCGGAAGCGCTCCACCAGGTCGGCCGTGAGCACATGCGCCACCCGCGGCGGCAGGCCGACGATGACACGCCCGCGCGGGCTGGCCTGGCGCTCGAACATGTCGGCCCGGGCCCTGTCGGCCAGTTCGAAAATGCCGCGTGCGTGGGCCAGCAACGCCAGCCCGGCCTCGGTGGGTTCGGCACCGCGGCCCGTGCGCACCAGCAACGCCTGCCCGACCTCCTGCTCCAGCAGCAGCACCTGGCGGCTGAGCGCGGGCTGCGACATGTGCAACGCCGCCGCGCCGCGGCTGAAGCTGCCGCCTTCGACAACGGCCACGAAGTAATGCAAGCGCGTGAGGTCCATGCGCCGAAGTATGGCCCATGCTTTCTGCAAATAGCTGGTATCGGCATAAAGCAGCACACGAACGGACCCGCGAACCGCACAATCCCGGCACGAACAACGGAGACAGAACCGACCATGGCCAACGAAGCAGTGCTGACCTACAACCCCCGCCCGACCGCGCCCCGGCTGGCGCTGCCCGCCGGCGCATGCGACAGCCACGTCCACGTGTTCGGACCCGCGGCGCGCTTCCCGTTCGATCCCGCGCGCGGCTTCACGCCGGTGGACGCACCCAAGGAAGCGCTGTTCGCCCTGCACCGCCTGCTGGGCATCGAGCGCTGCGTGATCGTGCAGTCGCTGATCCACGGGTTCGACAACCGCGTGGTGGAAGACGCCATCGCCGCCGGTGGCGGCCGCTACCTCGGCGTGGCGCTGGTGCCGCTGGACGTGCCCGACGCCGAGCTCGCACGCCTGGCTGCGGCGGGCTTTCGCGGCGTGCGGTTCAACTTCATGAGCCACCTGGCCAGCCCCGCCGGCATCGAAGGCGTGGTGGCCTTCACACGGCGGCTGGCGCCGCTGGGCCTGCATCTGCAGGTGCATTTCGAAAGTTCGCTGATCCACAGCCTGGCCGAGCCGTTGGCGCGCAGCGCCGTGCCGGTGGTGATCGACCACATGGGGCGCGTGGACGCCACGCTCGGCAGAGACCATGCCGACTTCCAGGCGTTGCACCGGCTCATGCACAACCCGCTGTTTCGCGTGAAGGTCAGCGGCATCGACCGCGTGGTCGGCGGCAGCGACTACACCGCCGGCGTCGCCCTGGCGAAGCGGCTGGTGCAGGACTTTCCCGAGCGCTGCCTCTGGGGCACGGACTGGCCGCACCCGAACCACCACCACGTGCCCGACGACGCCGTGCTCGTCGACAGCCTGGCGCAGATCGCGCCCGACGAGGCCAGCCGCCAGCAACTGCTGGTGACGAATCCACAGCACTTCTACCGGTTCGCAGCATGACAGGCGAAACGATCTTCAAACCCTCTGCGCGCCGGCTCGATGGCAAGGTCGCGCTCATCACCGGCGCCGGCTCGGCCGGCCCGGGCTGGGGCAATGGCCGCGCCATCGCGGTACGCTTCGCCGAGGAAGGTGCGTCGGTGTTCGGCGTGGACCGCCAGCCGGCCAGCATGGCGGAAACCGCCGAGCGCATCGCGGCCGCACACGGCACCTTTGCCACCGGCAGCTGCGACGTGACGCAGAGCGACTCGATCGCGGCCATGGTCGAAGCCTGCATCGCGCGATTCGGCCGCATCGACATCCTGGTCAACAACGTGGGCGGCTCGGCCAAGGGCGGGCCGGTGGAAATGGCGGAGGACATCTGGGACGCCCAGGTGGACCACAACCTGAAGAGCGTGTTCCTCACCTGCAAACACGTGTTGCCCCACATGCTGGCCCAGGGCAGCGGCGCCATCGTCAACCTGTCTTCCACCTCGGGCCTGCGCTGGACCGGCGCGGCACAGATCGCGTATGCCGCCACCAAGGCCGGCGTGATCCAGTTCTCGCGCGTACTGGCCGTGCAATACGCCGCCCAGCACATCCGCGTGAACTGCGTGGTGCCGGGCCAGCTGCACACGCCGATGGTGGAGACCCGGCTCGCCGGGCAGCGCGCGGGCGGCGACGTGGCCGCACTGCTGGCGCAACGCCAGTCGCGCATCCCGCTGCCCTTCATGGGGGACGGCCGGGACACCGCGGCGGCGGCACTGTTCCTCGCGTCGGACGAAGCACGCTTCGTGACGGGCACGGAAATCATCGTCGATGGCGGCATGTCCGTCCGCTGCGACTAGACCAATCAACAGGAGACAACACCATGAAGCCTTTCCAACCCCTGCGGCGCCACGCGTTGCACTCACTCGTCGCCGCACTGGCGCTCGCCTGCGCACCCGGCGCCTTCGCGCAGGACAAGGTCACGCGCATCGTCGTGGCCTTCCCGCCCGGCGGGCCGGTGGACTTCGTGGCGCGCACCCTGGGCGAACAACTCGGCAAGGAGCTGGGCCAGCAGGTCATCATCGAGAACAAGGCCGGCGCCAATGGGGCGATCGCGGCCGAATACGTGTCGCGTTCCGCACCGGATGCGCACACGCTTTGGCTCACCAGCGTGGGCGCGGTGGCCATCAACCCGTCGCTCTACGAAAAGTTGTCCTACGACCCGGTGCGCGACCTCACGCCGGTGACGCTGGTGGTGCGCAACGTCGAGGTGCTGGTGGTCAACGCCAGCGCACCGTACAACACCGGTGCCGAATTCGTGGCCGCGGCCGGGAAAAGTCAGCAGCCGCTGACGCTGGCTTCCTCCGGCACCGGCAGCGTGCCGCACCTGGCCATGGAACAGCTGGCCGACGCCTCGAAGACCAAGCTGCTGCATGTGCCCTACAAGGGTGCCGCGCCGGCCATCAACGACGTGCTGGCCGGCCACGTGAACGGCTTCTTCGGCGACATTCCCGGGCTCATCGGCTTCATCAAGGCCGGCAAGCTCAAGCCCATCGGCATTGCCGCCGCCAAGCGCCATCCGCTGCTGCCCGAAGTGAAGACGTTCGCAGAGATGGGCGTGCCCGGCGTCGACTCGGACAACTGGTACGCGATGTACGCCGCCAAGGGCACGCCCGCAGCCGAGGTGGACCGCATGAACCAGGCCCTGCGCCGCACGCTGGAGACCGAGTCGGTGAAAAGCCGGTTGATGGCCTCGGGCGCGGAGCCGGCACCGTCCACGCCCGCAGAACTGGCCGCACTGCAAAAGACCGACGCCGCCAAGTGGTCGGCCATCGTGGTCGGCAAGAAGATCAAGCCCGACTGAAGCCCATGCGCATCCCACCCATTCCCCCCGGAACCCGCCCCGAACTCGCCGCGCAGGAAGCGCAGATCCTGGCCGAACGCGGCCGCATCTCGCCGCTGTACCAGGTGTTGCTCAACAGCCCGCCCGTGGCCCAAGGCTGGGAGCAGATGCTGTCGGCCATCCGCAACCGCAACAGCCTGCCGGCCGGGCTGCGCGAACTGGTGATCCTGCGCGTGGCGGTGCTGAACCGCGCAGCCTACGAATTCGACGCCCACGTGCCGCATGCGCTCGCCGGCGGCGTGACGCAGGCGGCCATCGATGCCACCCGGCAGCCCGTCTTGCCCGACGGTCTGTTCTCCGCCGACGAACGGCTGGTGCTCGAACTCACCGACGCGATGACACGCGACATCGAGGTGCCTGACGCGCTGTTCGACCGTGTGCGCGCCCGTTTCGATGGCCAGGCGCTGGTCGACCTCACCGCTACCGTCGCGGCCTACAACATGGTGTCGCGTTTTCTCGTGGCGCTGCACATCGGACATTGAGAACGATGAATGATCTGATCCTGCTGCAGATGCCGGTCGACGGCGCTCTGGCCGATCCGGGCGACTGGGCGCGCCTGGACGCCGCGTGCCGAAGCGGCCTGTCTTGCGCCGAAGCCGCGCCGTTGGTGGCGGGCGTGCGGCGCATTGCCTGGTCGGCCAAGGGCGGCGTCGGTTATGCGTACCTCGAGCCTGCCGGCAACGCCAGCGCGTCGAGCCTTGCCGCACTCGTCGAGATGTTCACCCAGCACACCGGATGGGCCGGAGAAGTCCGCGCCTCGCGGCTCGAGCAGGTCTTCGACACGCCCGGCGCCTCGGCCGGCCAACGCGCCGACTTCCACTACGCGGTGGAGATGGACCCCGACGACGGCTGGATGCCCGAGATCGCCCGCTGGTACGACACCGAACACATGCCGGGGCTGGCCGCCGTGCCAGGCTGCATCCGCGCCTCGCGGTTCCTGAACCACGGCCACGGCCCGCTCTCGCTCGCCTGCTACGACCTCGTGACGGAAGACACGCTCGGCTCGCCGCCCTGGCTGGCCGTGCGCGCCACGCCCTGGAGCGACATCACCCGGCCGCATTTCACCAACACGCGGCGCACCATGTTTCGCATCGCACACCAGTCATAATGCACCGGGATGGTGCAGCCACTGGGGATCACAGGCAGAATGGCGGCTTCACCGCGCCGCCATCTTTCATGTCATCCGCCTGTTATCGCATCCCGCGCCGTCTCCGATGAGCAGCGCCGCCGCTGCCCGCCATGCCGCCAACCGCCGCGGCGTCCTCGCCATGCTGGCCGCGATGGCCAGCTTCATCGCCAACGATGCCCTGGTGAAATACACCAGCCAGACCCTGCCGGCGGCGCAGTTGATCTTCCTGCGGGGTGTCATGGCCTGCCTGGTGGTGCTGGCGGTGGCGCGGGCCATGGGTGTGCTGCCGCAGGTCCGCATGACTGGCCAGCGCTGGGTGGTGGCGCGGGCCTTGGCCGACACCGCGGCGACCATGCTCTACCTCACCGCCCTCTTCCACATGCCGATCGGCAACGCCACCGCGATCAACCTCGCTGGGCCGCTGTTCATCACGGTCTTCGCCGCCTGTTTCCTGGGTGAGCGGGTGCGCGCCTCGCGCTGGCTGGCCATCGGCCTGGGTTTCCTTGGCGTGCTGCTGGTGATCCAGCCCAAGGCCAGCGGCTTCAACGGTTATGCGCTGTTGGCGCTGGTGGCCACGGCGTTCCACGCCACGCGGGACCTGCTCACGCGGCGCATCCCGGCGGGCGTGCCGGTGATCCTGATCACGCTGGCCACGGCCGTGGCGGTGGCCGCGGTCTCGGGCGCGGTGTCCCTGGTGCAGGGCTGGAGCCCCTTCGGCTGGCGCGAAACCCTTTGCCTGGCGCTGGCCTCGGTGCTGCTGTCGCTGGGCTACTACCTGCTGGTCTATGCCATGCGCCAGGGCGAGATCTCGCTGGTGACACCGTTTCGCTACAGCACGCTGCTGTTCGCGGTGTTGATCGGCTTCGTCGTCTGGGGCGACCTGCCCAACGCGCTGGCCTGGTGCGGCATCGCGCTGCTGATCGGCTCGGGCCTGTTCATGCTGCAGCGCGAAGCCGCACGGGTGCGCAAGGCGGACCTGGTCGCGCCACCGATCCCCCAGGCCATCGAAGCCACGGCCACAGGCGGTGTGGCTCCGCTGTGCCCCAGCGAGGCAGTGCAGCCGGTACCCCGCGGCGAGAAGTCGGCCCGATGATGGCGCGGCGCCCCTCCGCATCGCAGGACACGCGCACGCGCCTGGCCCAGGCCTGCAGGATCTTCTGGCCGGCGCCGCTGGCCATCGACGCCCGTGAGCGTTGGCGAGGCATCGCCGGTGCGGCCATCGGCATCCTGGTGACCGCGTGGCTGAGCCATTGGATCGCCGCGTCGACCGCACACGGCCTGTGGCTGGTGGCGCCCATGGGCGCCAGTGCGGTGCTGGTGTTCTGCGTGCCGTCCAGCCCACTGGCCCAGCCGTGGTCGGTAGTGGCGGGCAATACCGTGTCGGCGCTGATCGGCGTGGCCTGCGCGCGCTGGGTCGACGACCCGTTGCTGGCCGCACCCCTGGCCGTGGGCCTGGCCATTGCCGCCATGCTGATGCTGCGCTGCCTGCACCCACCCGGTGGCGCGATGGCCCTGTCGGCGGTGTTGAGCCACACCGTCGGACTGGAACTCAGCCTGTTCGCGGCACTGGTGAATTCGACGCTGCTGGTGGCCGCGGGCCTGGCCTACAACCGCGCCACCGGACGCCGTTATCCGCATGCGCAGACCGGCGCCACACCACCTGCCACCGACGCCGGGCCTCGTTTCGATCCTGCCGACCTCGATGCCGCACTTGCGCTGCACAACGAGATCCTGGACATCAGCCGCGCCGACCTCGAGACCCTGCTCCGCCAGGCCGAGATGGCGGCCTTCCGGCGCAAACTCGGCGCGCTGCAATGCGCCGACGTGATGTCGAGTCCGCCGATCACCGTGGAATTCGGAACCGGGCTGCGGGAGGCCTGGAACCTCCTGCGCCAGCACCGCATCAAGGCGCTGCCCGTGGTGGACCGCGCGCGGCGCATCGTCGGCATCGTCACCCAGGCCGACTTCCTGCGCCATGCCGGCGTGGACCAGCCGCAGGACCTGAGCCGGCGCCTGCGCGACTTCGTGCGCCGCACCGGCGCGGTGGCCACCGAAAAACCCGAGGTGGTGGGCCAGATCATGGCGCGCCAGGTGCGTGTGGCCAGCGCACAGCGGCCACTCACCGAACTCGTGCCGCTGTTCTCCGAGGATGGCCATCACCACATTCCGATCATCGATGCGGACACGCGCCTGGTCGGTGTGATCACGCAGTCGGACCTGGTGCGCACGCTGTACCGCGCGGTGCGGGTCGAGTCCTGAGCACCGCAAGCTCCGGCCATGGGATGCGCGCCGCGCAGGAAGCGGGCCACGCAACCTGCGTATCATCCCGTGTTCTTTCAACCTTGCAAGCTTTCAACACCATGACCATCCAACGCATCGAAACCGGCCCCCGCATGTCCCAGGCCGTCGTCCACGGCAACACCATCTACCTGGCCGGCCAGTGCGCTGACGCCGGTGCCGCCCCGGACGTGACGGCCCAGACCGCCACCGTGCTGGCCAAGATCGACAAGCTGCTGGCCGCCGCCGGCAGCGACAAGTCGCAGATCCTCAGCGCCACCATCTGGCTCACCGACATGGACACCTTCGGCGACATGAACAAGGCCTGGGAAGCCTGGGCATCGGCCGGCCATACGCCCGCCCGCGCCACCGTGCTCAGCCCCCGCCTGGCCGCGCCCGAGTTCAAGGTCGAAATCGGCGTGATCGCCGCCAAGCCTTAAGAAATCGGGAGCGCCACATCCGCGTCGCTACACGCGGATTTCGCGCCACTCCCCGGGCTGCAGGCCGCCGAGCGCATAGTCGCCGATCTGCACCCGGATCAGCCGCAAGGTCGGCAGGCCCACCGCCGCGGTCATGCGCCGCACCTGGCGGTTGCGGCCCTCGTAGATGCGAATCTCCAGCCACGAAGTCGGCAGGCTCAATCGATAACGCACCGGCGGCGTGCGTGCCCAGACCTCGGGCGGTGCAATGGCTTCGGCCATGGCCGGCAGCGTCAACCCATCTTTGAGCATCACCCCTTGGCGCAGCGCCTGTAGCGCCGCCGCATCCGCGATGCCGTCCACCTGCACGCGGTAGGTCTTGAACTGCTTGCGTCTCGGCTGGGTGATGCGTGCGTTCAGCGCGCCATCGTCGGTCAACAGCAGCAGACCTTCCGAATCCCGGTCGAGACGGCCGGCCACGCGCAGGCTGGGGTCGTGGATGAATTGCGCCAGCGTCGAGCGGTCGCCGTCCGGACGGAACTGGGTCAACACGTCGAAGGGCTTGTTGAAGAGGATGACTTTGGCCATGGACTTGGGGCGCGGCAACATGGCGCCCTCAGCGCATTGTCGCCGCGCAGCCTGCGCCAGGCTTGCCGCCGGCGCGCCGTGGGACTGGCCGGCGAACAGTACCAAGGCGAAGGCGGGTTTCTCCCTAGCGTTTTCAGGGGAATTTTCGCTAGATTACTGACATGTTAGCCATGGATCACCTGACAGGTGAAGGGCTGGCTCATCCGCGTGCGCAGGCGGCCCTCGACCCGGGGCGGCGAGCCACGACAGAAAACCCAGAAAGGCCGAGACAAATGCACACCACCTCCAAACGCCAATTCCTGGCCAGCGCCGCCGCCATGGCCGCCGGACTCGCCAGCCCCGCGCTGCTGCGCGCGCAACCCGTCACCATCCGCTGGGGCGAGTCGCTGGCCACCTCCCACCCGCAGGTGCAGATGGCCGAGCGCGTGGCCAAGGAGGTCAAGGAGAAATCCGGCGGCCGCATCGACATCCAGGTGTTCCCGAACAGCCAACTCGGCTCAGGCAAGGACATGATCGAGGCCGTGTCGGCCGGCGCGCTGCAGATGACCACCGACGGCGCGGGTGCACTTGGCGCCTTCCTGCCGCAACTCTCCGTGGTGGAGGCGCCCTTCCTGTGGCGCGACGCGGCGCACATGGCCAAGGCCGCGGGCACCCCGCTCTTCGCCAAGCTCAACGACGACCTGACGGCCAAGCGCAACATGCGCATGCTCAACATCACCTATTACGGCAAGCGCCACCTCACCGCCAACAAGCCCGTGCGCACGCCGGCCGACATGGCCGGCTTCAAGCTGCGCGTGCCGCCGGTGGACACCTTCCGTGCCATGGCCGAGGCCTGGGGTGCGCGCGCCACGCCGATCGCCTTCGGCGAGCTGTACCTGGCCTTGAGCCAGGGCGCGGTGGACGGCCAGGAGAACCCGCTGCCCACCATCCAGAGCGGCAAGTTCTACGAGGTGCAGAAGGTGCTGGTGCTGACTGAACACATCATCACGCCACGCATGGTGATCGTGAACGAAGCCTTCTGGAAGGGCCTGAAACCGGTCGACCGCGACATCCTGCAGGCGGCGCTGGCCGCCGGCGCGGCCTGGCAGGACAAGGAATTGCTGAGCCAGGAGGCGGCGCTGGTCGGCACCTTCAAGACGGCCGGCATGACCATCATCGAACCCGACCTCGCGGCCTGGCGCAAACCGGTGCTCGACAAGGTGCCCGCGATGTTCGCCGAGAAATGGGGCAAGGGCACCTTCGAATCGCTGCTGGCGCTATGAGCGCTGTGCCGATCGCGAACCCGCTCGCTGCGGATGCGCCGACCGTGAGGCCGACGACGTTCGACCGCGCGCTCCAGTGGCTGGCCGGGTGTTTCGTGGTGGTGTTGCTGGGTGTCGTGACTGCCGGCATCGTCTCGCGCGCAGCCGGCCATCCGTTGAGCTGGACCGACGAGGGCAGCTGCTTCCTGATGATCTGGCTCGCCTGCCTGGGCTGGATGATCGCCACCCGGCGCAACGCCCACATCCGCATCCGTTTCTTCCAGGACAAGCTGCCGGCGCAACCGTGGCGGTGGACCGAGGCCGTGATCCAGATCGGCATGGCGGTGTTCGGTGGCGTGATTGCCTGGTACAGCGTGCACTTGGTGCGCACCAATGCCGACATCGAAGCACTCGCACTGCCGCTGTCCAACGCCTGGATGTACGCACCCATGGTGCCGGCCGGCCTGATGACGATGGTGCAGGCACTGATGGACCTCGCACGGCAGATCAAGGGCACGGCTCCCAGAAGCAAGGTGATCGCGCCATGACCAGCCTGATGCTGAAGATTTCCAGTGGCTGGCTGTTCACCATCCTCTGCGGCCTGCCGCTGTTCGCCTCGATGGGCCTGGCCGCGCTGGCCTTCCTTTGGCTCGGCGGCATGCCGGTCACGGTGCTGCCGCAGAAGATGGCCGGCTCGATGAACTCGTTCCCGATCATCGCCGCGCCGCTGTTCGTGCTGATGGGCAACATCCTCGGCGCCGCCCGGCTGACCGACCGTATCGTCGAATTCGCCAGCACGGTGATCGGCTGGGTGCGCGGCGGTTACGCCCATGCCAGCATCCTGACCAGCATGATCTTCGCGGGCATGGTGGGCTCGGCCGTGGCGGACGCGGCCGGTTCAGGCGCGATCGAGATCCGCGCCATGAAGAACGCGGGCTACAAGCCCGAGACGGCCGCCGCCATCACCGCCGCCGCAGCCACCATTGGCCCGATCATTCCGCCATCGCTGCCGATGGTGATCTACGGCGTGACCGCCGACGTGTCGATTGGCAAGCTGTTCATGGCCGGCGTGGTGCCGGGCATCCTGATGGGGCTGTCGCTGATGGTGATGGTCGGCTTCGTGGCGCGCCGCGAAGGCATGGCGAAGAAGCCGTTCGCCGGCTTCCGCGCCATCGGCCGGGCCTTCCTCAACGGCTTCTTCGCGCTGATGACGCCGGTGGTGATCCTGGGCGGCATGTTCAGCGGCCTGGTCACACCCACCGAGGCCGCCGCCGTGGCCTGCCTGTATGCGCTGTTCCTGGGCTTCGTGGTGTACCGCACGCTCGAAGTGAAGCAACTCGGCCCCATCCTGATCGACACCGCCGAGACCACCGGCCTTGTGCTGGTGCTGGTGATGGCGGCCAGCGCGCTCGGCTGGTGCGTGTCGATCTCGCGGCTGCCGCAGACGCTCACGCCGCTGATCGTGGGCACGATCCAGAGCCCCGTCGCCTTCCTGCTGATGGCCAACGTGCTGATGCTGGTGGTCGGCTGCTTCATGGAGGCGCTGGCGGCCATGCTGATCCTGATTCCGATCCTCGTCCCGGCGGCCATCCAATACGGCATCGATCCGGTGCAGTTCGGCGTGATCATGGTGCTGAACCTGATCCTGGGCACCATCCATCCGCCCATCGGCGTGGTCCTGTTCGTCGTCACGCGCATCGCCAACATCAGTTTCGAGACCATGTCGCGCGCCATCCTGCCGTGGCTGATCCCGCTCTTGGTGGTGCTGATCGCGATCTCGCTCTGGTCGCCGCTGACCATGTGGCTGCCGCACCTGATGCACGGCCAGTGATTCAACCTTTTACTCGCTCACCGACATGTCTGAAACCCAGCGTCCCGCGCACGCCCTGGGCGGCGTTTACTCCGCCCTGATCACACCTTTCCACGCCGACGGCCGGCTGAACCTCGACCAACTCGCGCCGTTGGCCGAATTCGAGCTCGCGCAGGGGCTGCATGGTTTCTATGTCGGCGGCAGCACCGGCGAGGCCTTCCTGCAGACCGCCGACGAGCGCGTGGCGGTGCTGAAAGCCTTCGCGCGTGCCGTGCAAGGTCGTGCCAGGCTGATTGCCCACGTCGGCGCCATCGCCACCGACGAGGCGATCCATCTCGCCCACGCCGCAGCCGATGCGGGCTACGACGCGATCTCCGCGATACCGCCGTTCTATTACGACTTCTCGGCGGCCGAAGTGCTGGCGCACTACCAGGCGCTGGCCGACGCCACGCCCTTGCCACTGGTCGTCTACAACTTTCCGGCCAAGTCGGCCCGCCCGCTGAGCACCGCGGACCTGCTGACCCTGCTCGCCCATCCGAAGATCATCGGCGTCAAGCACACATCCCAGAACCTGTACCAGCTCGAACGGCTCAAGACCGCCGCGCCGGACGCGGTGATCTACAACGGCTTCGACGAAATGTTCGCCGGCGGCATGGCCATGGGCGCGGACGGCGGCATCGGCACCACCTTCAACGTGATGGGCCGCATCTTCGTCGAGATGTACGAAGCCCTGCGCCGCGGGGACCTGCCGCGCGCGCAGCGGCTGCAGACGCGCGCCAACGCGGTGATCGACGTGTTGATCGACATTGGCGTCTTCCCCGGCACCAAGGCCATGCTGAAACTGCTGGGCCAGGACTGCGGCCCATGCCGGCGCCCATTCGCCACGCTGTCGGCCTCGCAGATGGCGAAAGTGGAACACGTGGTGGCCACGCACCTGCGTTAGACCCGGCGGCCTGCGGCCGGCCGCATGAAGTGTGGGGAAAAGTAACTCACCGGGAATAAGGGTCTGACTGAGCAATTCCCAGGCGATTTCTGGCCATAATTTGTCTCACCCACAGAACGTGTGTACGACAATGATTGCCAGCCCCTCCCCCATACCAGAGATTGACCGGCTCGACCGGCGTATTCTCGATGTGTTGCAGCGGGACGGCAGAACTTCCAACCTGAAGCTCGCCGAGGCCGTGGCGTTGTCGCCCACGGCTGTGCTGGCGCGCGTACAGCGGCTCACGCGCGACGGCTACATCCTCGGCTACGAGGCAAGGCTCAATCCGCTGCAGCTCGGGGCGGCGATGATGGTTTTCGTGGAGGTATTGCTGGACCGCACCACCCCCAATGTGTTCGAAGCCTTCAAGGCCGCCGTGCAGGTGCATCCCGAAATCATGGAATGCCACATGGTGGCCGGCGGCTTCGACTACCTGCTCAAGACCCGGATGGCCGACATGCCGGCCTACCGGCATTTCGCCGGCACCGTGCTGTGGCAATTGCCCGGCGTGCGCGAGACCCGCACCTATGCCGTGATGGAGGAGGTGAAGAACTCCACTCATTTGTCCTTGTTTTGAAATGATTCCGCGCGGTGTGCGTTATCACCGAAAGCGCGGAACGGTTGAAGAATGCACCCGGATTGTCCCGAACATCTGCCAAAAACTTGGTTGGCGCTCCGAGCGGCGGTCCATACCATGCGGCGCACCCTTGCAAACCGTCATCCATCCCTGGCGCTTCTTCCTATGTCGTTGATTTTTCTCGACTTTTTCCGCCGTCTCGCGCAACGCTGCGCGGGTCACCTGATCCTGTGCGCATGCTTGTGCACACCCGCGCTCGCCCAGTCAGCGTCGGATGCCGCTGCGTCCATGCCGGCCCGGGACCATCGCGACACGGTCGATATGGCACTTTCGGGACAGGAAAGGCTGAGCGTGGCGGACACCGTGCGCGGCATCCTGAGTTATGCCCGCTGGCCGGACGAATCGCACGTCTTGCGCCTGTGCATCACCGGCCAGGGTGCGCACGGCGAAAGCCTGCTGACCCAGGGCATCGCGCCGCTGAACCAACGCGCCGTGACCACGCTGCGTGTGCCGGTGGATGCCGACGTCGTCGCACAGTGCGACGCCCTCTACGTCGGTGAACTCGACGAGGGCAGCTGGCGCAACCTTTTCGCCCATATCTCCGGCAAGCCCGTACTGACCGTCTGTGAGCGGTCGCCGATCTGCATGATCGGCGGCATGTTCTGCCTGGACGTGAATACCACGGCCTCGACCGTGCCCTTCGAAGTCAATCTGGATTCGGTGGCCCGCAGCGGCGTACGTGTCAATCCGCAGGTACTGCGTCTCGGCCGCCGCGCGGTCAAGAACTCCTCATGAAGACCGGCGCAGACCCTCTTCCTCCGTTGGTCGACCGGCCGCCGACAACGCTGCTGCTGACGCTGCGGCGGGCCCATGTGCGCGTGGCGGCCGTCATGCTTTTTGCGGTCGGCACGTCACTGATGATTGCCGCACTCCTGGCGCTGCGCACCTCGGCCGAACACAACCTGCAACTGGTGGCGCGTTCCGTTGCCTATACGGCGGAGGCAGCCGTGGTGTTTCGCGACGAAGGTGCGATTGCCGAAGCGCTCGAGTTGATCGGCCGGCAGGAATCGCTGGCCAGCGCCGCCATCGTCGACGCCACCGGCGCGGTGCTCGGCCGGTACGTGCGGCCTCGAAGCACGACCCTCGACCGTTTTGGCGACCGCCTGGCCAACCTCCTGCTTGCGCAGCCAACCACGTCGGACATTGTCTACCAGGGGCACGCCATCGGCCACGTCCAGTTGCAAGGCGATGGTGCTGGCTTCGTTCGCTTCATCTTCACCGGATTGCTCGGCCTGCTCGGTTGCCTGGCGCTGGGCAGTGTTGCCGTGTGGCAGCTTTCACGCCGCAGCTACCGCGAGATCCTGCAGCCCGTCAAGGAATTGATCACCATGACGCACGCCGCGCGGGCCGAACCCAACACCTCGCGCCGCGCGCCGCGTTCGCACATCGCGGAATTCGACAAGTTGGGCGAAGATTTCAACGCGCTGCTCGGCGAAATCGAAGCGCAGCAGGCCCAATTGCACCAGGAGAACAAATCGCTGTCGCACTTGGCCAACCACGACAGCCTGACGGGCCTGCCGAACCGCGCCTATTTCCGCCGCCGGCTCTCCAGGGTGCTGCAGGACGCCCAGACCCAGGGCTCCAGCATCGGCGTGTTGTACCTGGACAACGACCATTTCAAATCCGTCAACGACCAGTATGGCCACGCCACCGGAGACGCCCTGCTGATCGAGGTGGCGCAGCGCATCCGCGCCCAGTTGCGCGAAGGCGATGTGGTGGCCCGGCTCGGCGGCGACGAATTCGCGGTGCTGCTCGCGCCGCTGCACAACTCCGACGACGCGGTGCGCATCGCCGACAAGATCCTGGCCAGCATGGCCACGCCCATGCCCACCCGCTTCAACGAACGCATCGTGCCTTCGGTGAGCATCGGCATCGCCATCTACCCGCTGCATGGCAGCAGTTCCGAACAATTGCTACGCGCCGCGGACCGTGCGATGTACCAGGTGAAGGCCGGACAGCGTGGTCATAAGCACATTTTCAGTTTTGACGATGACGCCAATTTCCTGAAGGAAAATAATTGATGCCTTCCTCGCCACCGACCTCCGCGAAACCCATCGGCATGTCCCTCCACTCACCCATGTCCGCTCCTCGACGCCAGTTCGCTTTGCTGGCGGGCCTTGCCGTCCTGGGCCTGGCCGGCTGTCAGACACCGCCCCCTGCTGCAGCGCCCGTGCCCATCGATGCCAAAGCCCACCGCGTCGCCGAATTGAAGCGGCTCGGCTTCGTGCAGTCCGACGACGGCTGGGAATATTCGTTTCCCGGCAAGATCCTTTTCGACACCGCATCCGATGCGCTCGATCCGGCCAGCCAGACCGCAGCCGACCGCATCGGCGAGGCGCTGCTGAAGCTCGGCGTGGACCATCTACGCGTCGAAGGCCATACCGACAATGTCGGCTCCGCGGCCTTCAATCAGACCTTGTCGCTGCGACGCGCCGAGGCCGTGGCCAGGGCCCTCGCCGCCAAGGGCTTGCCGCTCAACCTCATGGAAGTGCGTGGACTGGGCAAGGACAAGCCCATCGTCGACAACAACACCCCCGAAAACCGCCTGCAGAACCGCCGCGTGGCGGTGATCGTGCCGAACCAGTGATTCACCCGGGCCGGCGCGCGGGCGGACGCCCGCCGAAGATCGCCGAGCCGACCCGCACCATCGTACTGCCCGCCAGGATCGCCGCCTCCAGGTCGCCCGTCATGCCCATCGACAAGGTGTCGAACCGGGCCATCCCCGGGTCCCCTCCCCCCGCAGCGGCCACCGTATCGAACAGGGCCCGGCTGCGCTGGTGCACGGCCAACGCGCTGGCAAAGTCAGGTTGCGGCTCGGGAATCGTCATCAGGCCACGCAGTTGCAGCCGCGGCAGGCGCGCCACCTGCAGCGCCAGGGCCTGCACCTCTTCCGGCGCCAGCCCCGACTTGTTGGGCCCGCCGTCGATGTTCACCTGCAGGCAGATCTGCAGCGGCGGCAACGCCGGCGACCGCTGGTCGCTCAGGCGCTGTGCCAGGCGAAGGCTGGCCACGGTGTGGGCCCAGTCGAAATGTTCGGCGACGAGCCGGCTCTTGTTGCTCTGGATCGGGCCGATGCAGTGCCAGGTCAGCGGCAAATCCCGCAGCGCGGCGATCTTTTCCACGGCTTCCTGCAGGTAGTTCTCGCCGAACGCGGTCTGTCCGGCGGCATAGGCCTCGCGCACGGCCCCGGCATCGAAGGTTTTGGACACGGCCAGCAGGGAAACGCTGCCGATATCGCGGCCGGCCTGGGCGCAGGCTGTGGCGATCCTTTCACGGACGCCTTGGAGATCGTTACCAATGGTAGTCATAATCAGCCCAAGCCTACCAAATCACCGAGGGATCCGTGGATATCACCCAACTGCTCGCTTTCAGCGTCAAGAATAAGGCCTCCGACCTCCACCTTTCCGCTGGCCTGCCGCCGATGATCCGCGTGCACGGCGACGTGCGCCGCATCAATGTGGAGCCGCTCGATCACAAGACGGTGCATGCCATGGTCTACGACATCATGAGCGACAGCCAGCGCAAGAGCTACGAGGAATTCCTCGAGGTCGATTTCTCGTTCGAGATCGAAGGTCTGGCGCGCTTCCGGGTGAACGCGTTCAACCACAACCGCGGCGCGGGTGCCGTGCTGCGGACGATTCCTTCCAAGATCCTCACGCTGGAACAGCTCAACGCGCCGAAGATCTTCGGCGACCTGGCGCTCAAGCCACGCGGCATGGTGCTGGTGACCGGCCCGACCGGTTCGGGCAAGTCGACCACGCTGGCCGCCATGGTCAACTACCTCAACGAAACCGAATACGGCCACATCCTCACGGTGGAAGACCCGATCGAGTTCGTGCACGAATCGAAGAAATGCCTGATCAACCAGCGCGAGGTCGGCCCGCACACGCTGAGCTTCGCCGCCGCGCTGAAATCGGCGCTGCGCGAGGATCCGGACGCGATCCTGGTCGGCGAAATGCGCGACCTGGAGACGATCCGCCTGGCGATGACCGCCGCAGAAACCGGCCACCTCGTGTTTGGCACGCTGCACACCTCCAGCGCGGCCAAGACCATCGACCGGATCATCGACGTGTTCCCGGCCGAAGAAAAAGAAATGATCCGTGCGATGCTGTCCGAATCGCTGCAGGCGGTGATTTCGCAGACGCTGTGCAAGACCAAGGACGGCCAGGGCCGCGTGGCCGCGCACGAGATCATGCTCGGCACCAGCGCTATCCGCAATTTGATCCGCGAAGCCAAGGTGGCGCAGATGTATTCGTCGATCCAGACCGGCAACAGCGTGGGCATGCAGACGCTGGACCAGAACCTGACGGACCTGGTGCGGCGCAACATCATCAGCCCCGCGGAAGCCCGCGGCAAGGCCAAGATCCCCGAAAACTTCCCGGGCTGAACCCGATGCCATCGATGAAGACACTGCTCTGGAGTGCCGCATGAAGGGATTGCTGGACTTCCTCCGCCCCAAGCCGGCGCACCGTGGCGGGGACGCACCGACCGACTCCGTGCTGTTCACCACCGCCTTCAATGGCCAGGGCATCGACCCGTCGATGATGGTGCCATGGGAGGCGCGTGCCGTGGAAGTGGGCGCGCGGCGCATGTCCTCCAGCGCCGGGGTGAAGCTGCTGCAGACCCTGTGGGCCAAGGACAAGAACATGGAACTGCTCGACGCGGGGTCGATCGAGCGCATGGAACGCTTCTTCTATTTCGCCACCGTGCCCGGCGGGCGCGACCTGATCCGCCAGGGTGAATACGGCAACTTCATGATCGTGCTGCTCAAGGGCACGATCGCGGTGGACCGGCTGCAGCCCTGGGGCGAGCATCTGCGTCTGGCCGAGACCAAGCCGGGCGACATCCTCGGCGAGATGTCGCTGCTCGACAGCGGCATCCGTTTCTCCGCCTGCACCACACTGGACGACTGCGAAATCGCCGCGCTCAGCGCCGAATCGATGGACGACATGATGAATGCCGACCCACGGCTCGCCGCTGCGCTGATCGCCCTGCTGGCGCGCAAACTGTCGCTGCGCCTGCGCGCCGTCAGTGCGCGCTTCAGCGACCGGCCCAATTGACCTTCTAGGACCGCATCATGGAACGAGACCAGGCCAGCAAATTCATCAACGACCTGCTCAAGCTGATGGTGAGCCGTGGTGGCAGCGACCTGTTCATCACCTCCGAGTTTCCGCCCGGCATCAAGGTCGATGGCAAGGTCACCAAGGTCTCGCCGCAGCCGCTGAACGCGGCCCACACGCTGGCACTGGCGCGGGCCATCATGAGCGACAAGCAGGCGGCCGAGTTCGAACGCACCAAGGAGTGCAACTTCGCGATTTCCCCCGCCGGTATCGGCCGCTTCCGGGTCAATGCCTTCGTGCAGCAGGGCAAGGTCGGCATGGTGCTGCGCGTCATCCCGCTCACGCTGCCCACCATTGACGGCCTCGGCGTTCCGCAGATCCTGAAGGACGTGGTGATGACCAAACGCGGCCTGTGCATCCTGGTGGGCGCCACCGGCTCGGGCAAGTCGACCACGCTGGCGGCCATGGTCGACTGGCGCAACGACAACTCCTACGGCCACATCATCACCATCGAAGACCCTATCGAGTTCGTGCATCCGCACAAGAACTGCGTGGTGACGCAGCGCGAGGTCGGCCTGGACACCGACAGCTGGGAGAACGCGCTGAAGAACACCCTGCGCCAGGCGCCCGACGTGATCCTGATGGGCGAGATCCGCGACCGTGAAACCATGGAACACGCGGTGCAGTTCGCCGAAACCGGCCACCTGTGTCTGGCGACACTGCACGCCAACAACGCCAACCAGGCGCTGGACCGCATCATCAATTTCTTCCCCGAGGAACGCCGCGCGCAGCTGCTGATGGACCTGTCGCTGAACCTCAAGTCCATCGTCTCGCAACGCCTGGTGCCCAAGCAGGACGGCAAGGGCCGCGCCGCGGCGGTGGAGATCCTGCTCAACACGCCGCTGATCTCCGACCTGATCTTCAAGGGCGAAGTCGCCGAAATCAGGGACATCATGAAGAAGAGCCGCAACCTGGGCATGCAGACTTTCGACCAGGCGCTGTTCGACGCGTTCGAGAACAACGTCATCACCTACGAAGACGCCCTGCGCAACGCGGATTCGCTCAACGACCTGCGGCTGCAGATCAAGCTCAACAGCCAGCGCGCCAAGACGCAGGACCTGGCCTCGGGGACGGAGCATTTCGCTATAGTTTGACTCACCCCCAGGTTGCGCGCACTTCGTGTCGCGCGCCCACCCCTCCTTCGACAAGCTCAGGACAGGCTTGCAGGGGGCAAACCCAACGGCCCGGCGGAGCCGGTTCCGTGGGTTTTCTGGAAGAATACCGGCGTACCCGTTCGAGCTGATGGCTCTTTTCAATCGTTCATCTCACACACCCATGTCCAGCACCAACCCAAAAACCTACGAATCCGTTCCCTCGCGCAAAGTCGCCTTCCTGGGCCTGGGCGTGATGGGTTATCCCATGGCCGGACACCTGGCGCTGGCGGGGCACGAGGTCACGGTCTACAACCGAACTGCTGCGAAATCAATAGCATGGTGCGCCGAATACGCGGGCACGAGCGACCCAAAACATGCTGAAACGCCGCGCCTGGCCGCGACCGGCGCCGACATCGTGTTCTGCTGTGTCGGCAACGACGACGACCTGCGTTCGGTCACGCTGGGCGCGGATGGCGCCTTCGCCGGCATGCAACCCGGGGCGATCTTCGTGGACCACACCACGGCTTCGGCCGACGTGGCGCGTGAACTCGCCGCCGCCGCCAAGACGCTCGGCCTGCAATTCGTCGATGCGCCGGTCTCCGGCGGCCAGGCCGGCGCCCAGAACGGCGTGCTCACGGTGATGTGCGGCGGCGAACAGGCGGCTTTCGACGCGGTGGCGCCCACCGCCAGCGCCTTCTCGCGCGCCTTCGCGCGCATGGGTGACAGCGGTGCGGGCCAGTTGGCCAAGATGGTCAACCAGATCTGCATCGCCGGCCTGGTCCAGGGCCTCAGCGAAGCCGTGGCCTTCGGCATGAAGGCCGGCCTGGACATGCCGCAGGTGCTCGACGTGATCGGCAAGGGCGCGGCGCAAAGCTGGCAGATGGACAACCGCGGCAAGACCATGGTCGCGGGCAAGTTCGACTTCGGCTTTGCCGTGGACTGGATGCGCAAAGACCTGGGGCTCGTGCTCGACGAGGCCAAGCGCAACGGCGCGCGCCTGCCGGTGACGGCCCTGGTCGACCAGTTCTACGCCGACGTGCAGCAAGCCGGCGGCCGACGCTGGGACACCTCCAGCCTCATCACGCGGCTCAAATGAAAAACAGGCCCTTGGGCCCGTTGGCTATTTCGCCGCCGTGCGCTCAGGGCGCTGGCGGCTTGGTCGAGATGCTCTGCACTTCCTGGTCGCTCAGGATTTCGAAAACCCGCACCACCTTCTGCACACCGCTGACGCTGCGCGCCAGGTCGGAAATACGCGTGGCTTCGCGCTGGGTCACGCGGCCCATCAGGTAGACCGTGCCGCGTTCGGTCACCACCTTCACGGTGTTGGCCTGCACATCCTTCGCATCGACCAGCGTGGCCTTGACCTTGCCGGTGATGTAGCTGTCGTTCGAGCGCTGCACCAGCGTCGAGGTGCCGAGCACGGCCAGTTCATTGACCACCGAGCGCACGTTTTCGACCTTGGAAACGAGTTCGGCAATGCGCTGCTGCTGCTCCGCCGTGGGCACCTCGCCGGTCAACAGCACCTGGCGGTTGTAGCTGGTCACGTTGACATGCGCACGGTCCCCGAAGTTCTCGCTGATGCGGTTGTTGGCGCGCAGTTCGATGCCTTCGTCTTCCAGCTGGGTGCCAGAGGTGCGGCGGTCCGTGGCCACCATCGCGCCGCCGACGGCCGCGCCGCCGACAACGACCGGAAAACAGCCGGACAGCCCGCCGGCCAAAGCCGCAGCAGCGAGCACAGTCAAGGTCAGACGGATCGTGGTTTTCTTCATGTAGGTACCTCCTGCTCTCCGAGCAATTGCGAATCGACGCCGTCACACAGGCAATGCAGCACCAACAGGTGCACTTCCTGGATGCGGGCGGTGCGGTCGTGGGGCACACAGATGTGCACGTCGGTCTCGCGCAGGGCCGCGCCCATCTTGCCGCCGCCCTTGCCGGTGAGTGCCACCACGGTCATCTCGCGCTGGTGCGCGGCTTCGACCGCGGCCAGCACATTGGCCGAGTTGCCGCTGGTGGAAATGGCCAGCAGCACGTCGCCGGGCAGGCCCAGCGCGCGCACCTGCTTGGAAAAGATGACGTTGAAATCGTAGTCGTTGCCGATGGCGGTGATGATCGAGCTGTCGGTGGTCAGCGCGATGGCGCCGAGCTCGGGCCGTTCGCGCTCGAAGCGGCCGACGAACTCGGCCGCGAAATGCTGCGCATCGGCCGCCGAGCCGCCATTGCCGCAGGCCAGCACCTTGCCGCCACTGGTGACGCACGCCAGCATCGCCTGCACGCCCGCCGCAATCGGCTTGCTCAGGGGCTGCGCGGCCTGGTATTTCAGGTCGGCGCTGTCGATGAAGTGTTGTTGAATGCGTTGCTCGATCATGGTCGCCGATGATAACCGTGTGGATATCGACCCCATCTGGGGGCGGGAAACCAAAAGTAAAGGCCCTCGCCCACACGCCGGCGCTATCAAAATGCTTCGAAAGCCGCCTTCAGCCACTCGATGCGGCCGGCTTCGAGCAACACCACGTCGAAGCGGCAGGGCGGCGGCGTGCGCAGGCGCAGCAGGTAGAGGTTTGCGGCGAACACGATGCGTCGGCGCTTGGTGGCGCCGATGCTGGCGGCCGCGCCACCGTGGCTGGCCGATGCGCGCCGGCGCACCTCGACGAACACCAGCGTCCCGTCGGCATCGCGCATCACCAGGTCGATTTCGCCGCCGCCGCGCCCGGGCGTCCGATAATTGCGCTCCAGCAGCCGCAGGCCGTTGGCGACGAGGTGCCGCAGGGCCAGGTCTTCGGCGGCGTCGCCAGCCTGCTTGGTGGTCGGCGACGCGGCAGCGGCGCCCTTGGGTTTGAACAGCTGCATCCGCGGCCTCGGCTCATCCTTCGTTGATCTTCGTTGATCTTCGTTGATCGTCCTGCCTTTTTCATCCACCGTTGACGGAGTTCAGTTGAGCGCTTCTTTCACATCCGCCCTGCGGGCCGCCGCCGACGTCGCCTCCGCGCAGCATTATCCGCCTGGCACCCTGTACGTGGTAGCCACGCCGATCGGCAACCTGGCCGACACCACATTGCGCGCGCTGCATGTGCTCGGCCTGGCCGATGCGGTGGCCTGCGAGGACACGCGCCACACCCAGGCGCTGCTGCGCGCCTACGGCATCGACAAGGCGCCGGCGCAACTGCTGGCCGTGCACCAGCACAACGAAAGCCAGGCCGCCGAAGCCGTGATCGCGCGGCTGCGCCAGGGCCAGCGCGTGGCCTATGCGAGCGATGCCGGCACGCCGGCCATCAGCGACCCCGGTGCGCGCCTGGTGGCCGCCGCGCGCGCCGCGGGCTGCAGCGTGGTGCCGCTGCCGGGTGCGAGCAGCGTCACCGCCGCATTGAGCGTGGCCGGCATCGTGGAGGACACGGGTTTCGTCTTCGCCGGCTTCCTGCCGAGCAAGGCGGCCGAGCGCCAGACGGCCGTGCTGGCCTTGCTGGCCGAAGCACGGGCTGTGGTGCTGCTGGAAGCCCCTCACCGCATCGAGGCCCTGGCGCGCGCGCTGGCCGGCCTGGGCGAGCGCCCGGTGACGCTGTGCCGCGAGCTGACGAAGCAGTTCGAGGAAGTCGCCACCGTGGCCGCCAGCGGCCTGGCCGACTGGCTGGGTGCACAGGCCTCGCGCACACGCGGGGAATTCGTGGTGGTGGTGCATCCGGCGGCACCCTCGGAAGCCGCACCCGCCGATCTGCGCGTGTTGCAGTTGCTGTTGGCAGAGCTACCGCTGAAGACCGCCGTCAAGCTTGCGGCCGAGATCACCGGCCAGCCCCGCAATGTGCTGTACCCGGCAGCCCTTGCGCTCAGGCCGCCAAGCGAGGACGGCGAGGAAGACTGAGCGAGCCTGGAGTTCAGGCGATCGTCTTCTGCAGCACCTTGCGCGCGGCCATGTGGTCCACCGGCGAGTTCAGCGATTCGATCGCACGCAGTTCGCCGTTTTCGGAATGCAGCACCGACAGGCTGCCCGGCTTGGTGCCGGGCTGGCGCGAACTCTGGTACTCGGGCCGCCACAGGCCGGTGACCTGCAGCCGCAGATCGCCTTGATCAGACCAGAACCAGGGCATGGACGCATAGGCCCTGGCCGGCTGGCCGCACAGCCGCGCCGCCACGGCGCGCGCCTGTTCGTTGGCGTTCTGCACCGACTCCAGCCGTACCGGCTGCTGCCACAGCGCATAGTGGAACGAAGCGCAGTCACCGATGGCGCTGATGGCGGGATCCGAAGTCACGAGCGCCGTGTCGACCACCACGCCGTCGTCGCAGGTCAGGCCCGCCGCCACCGCCAGCGCCGTCGAGGGCTCGGCGCCGATGCCGACCAGCAACACGTCGGCCAGCAGGGTCTCGCCGGGCAGTTGCACGCCGATGAAACGGCCGTTCTCGCGCGCGTCCCACAGCACTTCCTGCACCGACTGGCTCAGCCGCAGGTCCAGACCGTTGTCGCGGTGCGCCTGCAGCAGATGGGTGGCCATTTCGGGCGACAGGGTCCGCGCCAGCAGCCTCGGCGCGGCCTCGAGCACCGTCACCTGTTTGCCCAGGCCGTGCAGCGTGGCGGCCAGTTCCAGCCCGATGAAGCCGCCACCCAGCACCAGCGCGCGCTGCACCGCGGGCAAAGCCGCGCGCAAAGCCAGCGCGTCGTCGAAGGTGCGCAGGTAGAACACCCCCGGCGCGCCCAGCGGCACACCCGGCAGCAACCGCGGGCCCGCGCCGGTGGCCAGCACCAGGTGATCGTAGGCCAGGTCTTCCAGGGGCTTGCCATTGGCGTCCTGCAGCGCCAGGGTCTTCGCGGCGCGGTCGATGGCCGTCACCGTGGTGGACAGCCGCAGCGTGATGCCGGCCTCTTCGTAGAACGCGGCCGCACGCAGGGCCGGCAACACGGCCACCTCGTCCTTCACCAGGGCCTTCGACAGCGGCGGCCGGTGGTAGGGCACGTGCGCCTCGCTGCTCACCAAGGTCATCTGCCCGCTGAACTGCCCGTCGACCAGCGACGCGCACAACTGGGCGGCCGCATGCCCGCCTCCCACAATCACGATCCGGCTCATGTTTTTCCTAGAAGTAAACCCGGGCCTGACGGAAAACTGGCTTCCGCGCCCCGCCCGGGCCAAACTGCGATGATAAAACCCCGCGAGATCCCTGGCTGCGTGCCGAATACACTTCGTCATGACCGTGCCCGCCGACTTCCCTGAAAGACCCCCATGACGATTTCCGCCAAGACACTTTCCGCCATCCAGGCCGCCGGCCAGGCCATCGATACCGCCCGCGCCGAACTCGCCGCCGCCACGCAGGACCATGCGGACCTGGTGATGCAGGCCGTCGCGACCAACCCTTTCGGCGCCGAAAACGACCATCTGTTCAACCGCTGGAAAGCCATCGCCCGCATCTCGCAATCGGTGCAGGACATGGAAGCCCAGTGCAAGGTCGTGTTCCACGCTGCGGCCGAACTGGCCATGCACACGGCATCGGAAGGCGACAATCCGGCGCCGATGCGCAAGGGCAAACCTTCGCTGATCGGCCAGAGCACCATCGACCTCGCACCGAGCGACGTGGTGGCCAAGCCGCAGCGCGCAGCGAAAAAGGCATCCAGGAAGACCGCCGTGGCAAAGGCCGGAAACAAAGCCGGTAACAAGGTCGGTAACAAGGTCGGTAAAGCGAAAACACGCACGCCGCGCCCGCTCAAGGGCAACGCCGCCCTCGTGCTCGAACATTTGCGTGGCTTGCTCGACACGAAAAGCTTTACCCGTGTGACGCAGAGCGACATCGCCAGCGGCGCGGGCATTCCGAACGGCTCGATCGGCGCGGCCCTGAAGCAGCTCACCGACAAGGGCCTGCTCAGCGAAGGCGACAGGGGGCACTACAAACTCGCCTGAGGCCGGCCGAAACGCACGGGTCGAGCGGCTACAATCCGCGCTGTTGCGGCTGTAGCTCAGTGGATAGAGTATTGGCCTCCGAAGCCAAGGGTCGTGGGTTCGATCCCCGCCAGCCGCACCACTTCACATCCAGGCACGGCCTTGCAGCGATCTGCGCTCAGGCCCCCGCCGACACCTCTTTCGCCACCTCGTCGAACAGCGACCGCAGCCACCGGTGGGCGGGGTCGTCGCGGTAGCGCACATGCCAGGCCATCTGCACCGGGAAGGTGCCGAGGTCGACCGGCGGCGGCAGCACCTTCAACCGGGCATCGTGGGCCAGGTGGCGACAGATCAGCCGCGGCAGCGTCGCGCAATAGTCCGTCACGGCGACCATCTCGGGGATGGCGAGAAAATGCGTGACCGACACGGCCACCTCGCGCTTCAGCCCCTGCCGCTCCAGCGCCTGGAACAGGCCGACGCGCAAGCGCCCCGGCGGCAGCATGTTGACATGCCTGAGCTGCTCGTATTGCGCCTTGGACAGCACCTCACCCACCTGCGGATGGCCGGCGCGCACGATGCAAGCCAGGCCGTCGTCCATCAGATGCTGCACGACCAGGTTGTCCGGCGGATCCACGAAGCGGCCCAGCGCCATGGCAGTTGAGCCGGAGATCACGCCCGTCTCGGCCAGGTCGCTGCCATAGGGCGTGAGCCGCAGGCGGATGCCGGGCGCGCGCTCGCGCAGGCGGGCCACGATGGCCGGCACCAGCACGAACTCGACATAGCTGTTGGGCGCGATGGTGAGCAGCAGATCCGCCTTGGCCGGGTCGAAGGCCTGTTGGCCCAGGATGACCCCGTCCAGTGCCGCCAGTGCCGCGGCAATGACCGGCGCGAGTTCTTGCGCCTTCGGCGTGGGATGCATGCCGTAGCGCTCGCGGATGAAAAGCGGGTCCATCAGCATGGTGCGTAGGCGGGTCAAGGCATTGGACAGCGCCGGCTGGGTGATGCCAAGGCGCGCCGCGGCGCGGGTCACGCTGCGCTCCTCCATCAGCGCGAGGAAGACTGGCAGCAGGTTGAGGTCGTAGCGCATCCAGTTATGTTGCTCCGTGAATTTCTTAAATTCAACATATAAATTTGTTGAATTTAACAGCCGCACCCATCATTCCCCTCACACCGAAGCGCGAGGCGAATGCCCCGGCCAGCCCGGTAAGAAACCTCAACCCTCAACCGTCCACGTTGCACCTCGGAGCCACCATGAACCACGAAACCCTTTTCTCCCCCGCCCGCCTGGGCGCCATCGAAGTTGCCAACCGCGTCGCCATGGCGCCGCTGACCCGTTCGCGGGCCGACACCGACGGCGTGCAGACGCCGCTGGCGGTGACGTATTACGGCCAACGCGCCTCGGCGGGCCTGATCATCGCGGAGGCCACCAACATCTCGCGCCAGGGCCGCGGTTATGCCTACACCCCCGGCATCTACACCGACGCACACGTCGCCGCCTGGAAGCCGGTCACCGATGCGGTGCACGAGGCCGGTGGCAAGATCGTGCTGCAGCTCTGGCACGTGGGCCGGATGTCCCATGCCAGCCTGCAGGCGAACGGCGCCGCACCGGTGGCACCTTCCGCCATCCAGGCCGGCGGCAACGTGTTCACGGAACAAGGCTTCCTGCCGCCCTCGACGCCGCGCGCCCTCGCCACCGACGAGATTCCCGGCCTCATCGAGGACTATCGCCACGCCGCGCAGCGCGCCAAGGATGCGGGCTTCGACGGCATCGAGGTGCATGCCGCCAACGGCTACCTGCTGGAGCAGTTCCTGCGCGACAGCACCAACCACCGGGACGACCGCTACGGCGGCCCCATCGAAAACCGCGCCCGCCTGATCCTCGAAGTCGTGGAGGCCGTCGCTGGCGTCTGGGGCGCGGACCGCGTCGGCCTGCGGCTTTCTCCGCTGTCCACGGCGATCGGCGATACGCCGCTGGACAGCAGCCCCATGCAGACCCATATCTACCTGGCGCGCCGCCTCGGCGAACTCGGCATCGCCTATCTGCACGTCGTCGAGGGCCAGCTGCATGGCGACAAGGACGCCGGCGACTTCGACTTCCAGGCGCTGCGCACGGCCTTCGGCGGCGCCTACATCGCCAACAACGGCTACGACCGCCCGACGGCACTCGAAGCGACCGCCTCGGGCCGGGCCGACATGGTTGCTTTCGGCAAAGCCTTCATCGGCAACCCGGACCTGGTGGCCCGCCTGCGCCAGAACCGCCCGCTGTTCGACGCACCGGCCTCGGCCTATTTCGGCGGCGGCGCCGAGGGCTACACCGAGTTCTCGCTGCAGAAGGCGGCCTGAGCATGTCGACCCCACTTCCGATTTCTGCTGGAGACCTACGGACATCTCGACCAACTTCTTCGACAAAGGACTGAAAACGTGAACAACTTCAATCTCTACGCCCCCACCCGCATCCTTTTCGGCAAGGGGCAGATCGCCGCCATCTCCCAGCACGTGCCGGCGGGCGCCCGGGTCATGGTGACCTACGGCGGCGGCAGCATCCTGCGCAACGGCGTGCTGGACCAGGTCCGCCAGGCCCTGGGCGAGCGCCTGGTCGCCGAATTCGGCGGCATCGAACCCAACCCCGACTACGCCACGCTGATGCGGGCGGTCGAGACCGGCCGCGCGCAGCACGTCGACTTCCTGCTCGCAGTCGGCGGCGGCTCGGTAGCCGACGGCAGCAAGTTCATCGCCGCGGCGCTGCACTACCGCGGCGAGCCCTGGGACATCCTGAGCGCAGGTGGCAAGGTTGAATCGGCGGTGCCGCTGGGCGTGGTGCTGACGCTGGCGGCGACCGGCTCGGAAATGAACGCGGGCGCGGTCATCAGCCGCCGCGAGACCGGCGACAAGCTGTTCTTCTCGTCGGAAGCCGTGCTGCCGCGCTTCGCCGTGCTGGACCCGAGCACGATGTTCAGCCTGCCCCAACGCCAGACCGCCAACGGCGTGGTGGACGCCTTCGTCCACACCATCGAGCAGTACCTCACCTACCCGGCCAACGCCAAGGTGCAGGACCGCATGGCCGAGGGCCTGCTGCTGACCCTGGTCGAGGAAGGCCCCAGGTTGCTGGCCGCCCCCGAGGACTACGAAGCCCGCGCCAACGTGATGTGGGCGGCGACGATGGCCTTGAACGGCTACCTCGGCGCCGGCGTGCCGCAGGACTGGAGTACCCACATGCTGGGCCACGAAATCACGGCGGTGCACGGGCTCGACCATGCCCAGACGCTGGCCATCGTGCTGCCCGCGATGCTGGCGGCGCGGCGCGCGCCCAAGCGGGCCAAGCTGCTCCAGTATGCCGAGCGAGTCTGGGGGCTGCGCGAGGGCAGCGAGGATGCCCGGATCGACGCGGCCATCGACGCGACGCGTGCCTTCTTCGAGCGCATGGGCGTGCCGACCCGCCTGAGTGGCCACGGTATCCGGGAACCGCGGCTGGAAGCGATCCTGGGCAAACTCGAGGCGCATGGCATGACCGCGCTGGGCGAGCGCGACGAGGTGACGCTGGACGTGAGCCGCGCGGTGCTCGAGGCGGCGGTATGAAAACCTGATCCGCCCCGGCAATACGCGCAGCTCAACACCGGCTTCGGCCTACACCGGCGGTCGGCGCTTTCCCGCGAGAAAGTGCCGGCCGCAGGGTTGCAATGGCGTTCTGCCCCACGAACCGCCGCCATGAACCTCCGCCAACTCTTCGACATGTCGCGCAAGGCCGTCATCGCCTGGATCGACGACTACGCGCCCAGCATGGGTGCGGCCATCAGCTACTACACGATGTTTTCACTCGCGCCACTGCTGGTGATCGTGATCGCCGTGGCGGGCGCATTGTTCGGCGAAGAGGCGGTGCGCGGCGCACTCACCAGCCAGTTGCAGGGCCTGATCGGCCGCGAGGGCGCGATGGCCGTGCAAAGCCTGATCGCCAGCGCCCGCGAGCCCTCCAAGGGCATCGTGGCCGGCAGCATCAGCATCGCCTTGCTGGTCATCGGTGCCACCACGGTGTTTGCGGAACTGCAGAGCGCGCTGGACCGGATCTGGCATGTGCCGGAAAAGGCCAAGCCCACTGGCGTCTGGGCCATCCTGCGCGCACGTGTGCTGTCCTTCGGGCTGATCATGGGCCTGGCTTTCCTGCTGATGGTGTCGCTGATGGTGAGCACCGTGGTGTCGGCACTCGGCAGCTGGGCCGGAGGCTTGTTGCCCGGCTGGGAGGTGCTGCTTTTCATCATCAACATCGCGATTTCGCTGGGCATCAGCACGCTGCTGTTCGCGATGATCTTCAAGTTCATGCCCACGGTGGCGATCCGCTGGCACGACGTGTGGATCGGCGCGGCGGTGACTGCGGTGCTGTTCGAGGTCGGCAAGGCCGGCATCGGGCTGTACCTGGGCAAGAGCGGCGTGAGCGACTCTTTCGCGGCCGCCGGCTCGCTGGTGGTGGTGCTGGCCTGGGTGTACTACGCCGCGCAGATTTTCCTTCTGGGCGCGGAATTCACCAAGGTCTATGCCTGCGAGAGTGGCTCGGTCGAAGGCAACAAGGCCGTCGAGGCGACGAAAGCCGTTGCGGACATGCACAAGGCCGGCACGGAAGTTGTCGACGGTGGCGAAATTGCACCTCGTCCGACCCTGGTCTATGCCAAGGCGGACGACGTTGACGCCCCAGCGGTGGTGCCACCCCGGCGCACCGACAAGACCACTTTCGTGAAACAGATCGCAATCGTCGGCGCCGCCGCCCTCGCCAGCCAGGCGCTGCTGCGCTGGCAACGCAGGCGCCAGCGCCGGCTGCTACGGACGATGTAGGCCGCGTTTTTTCGCGGCGTAAGCCCCGCTGCCGCGCGCGAGCAACCGATCGCCAGGCAACACCGTGCCGGGTTCGTGGGCCGGCTGGCCAGCCACCTGCGCATACAACGGCGCGAAGTCGATGCGCGCGAGTTCGAGCAACTCAGACAGACCATCGATCACGAAATAGGTTTCCTGGAAATCGTCGATGCGGTAGTTGGTGCGCATCACGCGCGCGAGATCGAACGCGATGCGATTGGGCGACGGATCGTCGAGCGCAAAAACCGTTTCCGTGTAGGACGAGGCAATGCCCGCGCCATAGATGCGCAAACCGTCAGGCTGCTGCACCAGGCCGAACTCCACCGTGTACCAATAGACGCGCGCCAGGTGCTCCAGAACGCCCAGCTTCTGTGCGCGCAAGCCACCTTCACCATAGGCCTGGATGTAGTCGGCGATCGCCGGGTTCATCAACATCGGCACATGGCCGAAGACATCGTGGAACACATCGGGCTCCTCCAGATAGTCGAGCTCGTGCGGTTTGCGGATGAAGTGCCCTGCGGGAAAGCGCCGGTGCGCGAGGTGCTCGAAGAACACCTCGTCGGGCACCAGCCCCGGCACGGCCACCACGCTCCAGCCGGTGCGCTGCATGAGCACCTCGCTCAACGCCCGGAAATCGGGAATCTGCTCGGCACCGATGGGCAGCTTGCCCATGCCTTCGATGAACGCGTCGCACGCGCGGCCCGGCAGCAGCCTGGATTGCCGCTCGAACAGCGTCTTCCACACGGCATGCTCCTGCGGCGTGTAGTTCTTCCAACCCTGGTCGATCGTCCAGTCAGCGCCGGCAGGCGGAGCCGAGCCGGCCGCCAGGCCGTGTTTCTGTGGTGCGGGTTTCTCGACGGTCAGCATGTTTGTCTCCTGCTGTTGATTTCTTCTACGCCAGCGCCGGCAACACCGTGCCGCGGCATTCGCCGAAGCCGATGCGGCGAAAACCCTCGCGTTCGCAGTAGCCCTTGAGGATCACGGTGTCGCCGTCCTCGAGCCAAGTGCGGGTCTCGCCGTTGGGCAGCTCGATCGGCCGTTTCCCCCCCTGGCTCAATTCCAGCAGCGAACCGCCCTGCTCCGGCGCCGGGCCCGACAGGGTGCCGGTGCCCAGCAGGTCGCCCGCGCGCAGGTTGCAGCCGTTCACGG
Organism: Rhodoferax koreense; assembly: GCF_001955695.1. Taxonomy (NCBI): domain Bacteria; kingdom Pseudomonadati; phylum Pseudomonadota; class Betaproteobacteria; order Burkholderiales; family Comamonadaceae; genus Rhodoferax; species Rhodoferax koreensis. Next base: position 5,382,326 of record NZ_CP019236.1, read on the forward strand.
TGTGGTGCGCCACGAGTTGCGCGGCCGTCCAATAGGCATCGCCGTAGTTGGCGCGCATCAGGCGGACGCCGCTCGCGCCGGCCTCGGCCATGGCCGATGTCTGCAGCCAGACTTCGAGCGTGATGTCGAAGCCCCCCGCAGCCCGGTTGGCCGGCGAATCCAGGTAGGCCAGCGGTGCCGGGTCACCCGCCGGGCGCTGCCAGGCCTGGCGAAACGGCGCCAGCGCCTCCAGCGTGACCACCCAGGGCGACACAGTGCTGGCGAAATTCTTGGACAGGAAGGGGCCGAGCGGCTGGTACTCCCACGCCTGGATGTCGCGTGCACTCCAGTCGTTGAACAGCGCCAAGCCGAACACATGGTCCTCGGCTTCGGTGATGGCGATGCCGCTGCCCGCGGCGTTCGGGCGGCCGATGAAGATGCCGAGCTCGAGTTCGTAGTCGAGCCGGCGGCACGGACCGAAGGTCGGCACCTCCGCGTCGGCGGCCTTGGTCTGCCCCAGTGGGCGCGGAAAGGCCTGGCCGCTCGCGCTGATCGACGAGGCGCGGCCGTGGTAACCGATGGGCACCCATTTGTAGTTGGGCAGGAGCGGGTTGTCGGGCCTGAACTGCTTGCCGACGGTGGTGGCGTGGTGGATGCTGGTATAGAAGTCCGTGTAGTCGCCGACCTCGCAGGGCAGGCCCAGGTTCACTTCGGCCTGAGGCAACAGGGCTGCCTGCCAGCGCATCTGATGGGGACTGCCTTCGCGCAGGCCTTCCGAGAGGCCCCCCCGCAAAGCCCGCAGAGCCTCGCGCGGCTGGGCCATCAGCCGGTGCATGTCGGCATGGTCGATCAGGCCGGCGGCGCGCAGGTCGAGCACCCGGTCGCCGATGGCCACGCCGATGCGCCATTCGTCGCTGCCGCCTTTTTGGAATCGACCATAGGGCAGGTTCTGGATCGGAAAGTCGCAGCCGGCCTCGTTGGCCGATTTCACCCAGCTTTGCAAGCCGGCGTCATTCGTCGAATCCATCATGGTGCTCATGGTTTGCCCGGGTCGAAATGTTTCTGCAGGCCTTGCCAGCAGCGGTAGTAATCGTCCTGCAGTTCGGCGCTGCCCAGCGCGTACGCGGTCGGATGCCAGACCAGACGCGTCTCGAACATGAAGGCCATGGTGTCCTTGATCACGTCGACCTTGGTCGTGTCGGCATGGCTGGCCTTCTCGAAAGTGCCAGCATCGGGGCCGTGGCCGGACATGCTGTTGTGCAGGCTGGCGCCGCCGGGCGAGAAGCCTTCGGCCTTGGCGTCATAGGCCCCGTGCACCAGGCCCATGAATTCGCTGGCCACGTTGCGGTGGAACCATGGCGGACGGAACGTGTCCTGCGCGGCCAGGATGCGCGGTGGGAAGATGACGAAGTCGATGCCGCTCACGCCAGGCGTGTCGGAGGCGCTGTGCAGCACCAGGAAGATCGACGGGTCGGGATGGTCGAAGCTGATCGAGCCGATGGTGTTGAAGCGGCGCAGATCGTACTTGTAGGGCGCATGGTTGCCGTGCCAGGCGACCACGTCGATCGGCGAATGCGTCATTTCCGCCGACCACAGGTGGCCCTGGAACTTGGCGACGAGCTCGTGCGGCGCGTCGATGTCTTCATATGCCGCCACGGGCGTGAGGAAGTCGCGCGGGTTGGCCAGGCCGTTCGAGCCGATCGGCCCCAGGTCGGGCAGGCGGAAGCTGGCACCGAAGTTTTCGCAGATGTAACCCCGGACCTGCCCCTCCGGCAGCTCCAGCCGGAAGCGCACACCCCGCGGGATCACCACGATCTCCTGCGGGCCGGCCTCGATGATGCCGAGTTCGGTGACGAAGCGGTGCGCCCCGTGCTGCGGCACGAACAGCATCTCGCCGTCGGCGTTGTAGAACACCCGGCGCGCCATCGAGCGGTTGGCCGCGTAGAGGTGCGCGGCCGCACCGGTCTGCGCATGCACGTCGCCGTTGCCGGCCATGGTCACCATGCCCTGCAGGAGGTCGGTCGGCTCGGTGGGCAACGGCAGCGGGCTCCAGCGCAACTGGTTCGGCGTCGTGGGCATGGCCTCCGTGCTGCCGAAGCGGCTCACGATGCGCCCGGCGTCGATGCGCTGGAAAGGCGCGTGCATCGCCGAAGGGCGGATGCGGTAGAGCCAGGAACGGCGGTTGTCGGCGCGCGGCGCCGTGAAGGCCGTGCCCGACAACTGCTCCGCATAGAGGCCGTAGGGACACCGCTGCGGCGAGTTGCGCCCGACCGGCAAGGCACCGGGCAGCGACTCGGTGGCGAAGCTGTTGCCGAAGCCGGATTGGTAAGCGAGTTCGGTCATGGGCATCCCTCAGGCTTCGACTTCCAGCACGCCGCGGTTGATCTGGTCGCGCTCCAGCGACTCGAACAGGGCCTTGAAGTTGCCCTCACCGAAGCCTTCGCGGTAGTCGCCCTTGCGCTGGATGAACTCGAAGAACACCGGACCCAGCAACGGCTCGGAAAATATCTGCAGCAGCAGGCGTTTCTGGCCTCCTTCCGTCGTGCCGTCCAGCAGGATGCCGCGCGCCTGCAGTTCGCCCACCGACTCGCCGTGGCCGGGCAGGCGCTTTTCCAGGTTCTGGTAGTAGACGTCGTTGGGCGCGGTCAGCACGGGGATGCCGGCCATTTGCAGCCTGTCGATGGATTCGAGCAGGTTGTCGGTCAGCAGGGCGATGTGCTGGATGCCTTCGCCGTTGAACTGCATCAGGAACTCCTCGATCTGGCCACCGCCCTTCTTGGCTTCCTCGTTGAGCGGGATACGGATCAGACCGTCCGGCGCCGTCATGGCCTTGGAAGTCAGGCCGGTGTACTCGCCCTTGATGTCGAAGTAGCGGATCTCGCGGAAATTGAACAGCCGCGCGTAGAAGTCGGCCCAGTGCGTCATGCGGCCGCGGTACACGTTGTGCGTGAGGTGGTCCACCACCTGGAAGCCGTGCCCCTTGGGGCGGCGGTCCACGCCCGGCAGGAATTCGAAGTCGATGTCGTAGATGCTCTTGCCGTCCTCGAAACGGTCGATCAGGTACAGCGGCGCGCCGCCGATGCCCTTGATCGCCGGCAGGCGCAGCTCCATGGGGCCGGTGCCGATCTCGATGGGCTGGGCGCCGAGCTCCAGGGCGCGGTTGTAGGCCTTGTGCGAGTCGCGCACGCGGAAAGCCAAGCCGCAGGCCGACGGGCCGTGCTCGGCCGCGAAATAGCCGGCCTCGCTCTTGGGCTCGTTGTTGACGATGAAGTTGATGTCGTTCTGCCGGTACAGCAACACGTTCTTGGAGCGGTGCTTGGCCACCAGCGTGAAGCCCATCTTCTCGAAGATCGGCTCCAGCACGCCCGGGCTGGGCGAAGCGAATTCCACGAACTCGAAGCCCATCAGGCCCATGGGGTTCTCGAACAGGTCGGCCATCGTGTCGTCTCCAAAAAGCAGTGTTGATGTCGCCATGGTAGGCAGGCGGCACACAGAATTCCTGCAACTTGATGCAATTCCCGACCTCATCACGCTGAATTCCTGCAAAATTGGCCAGATGAGCGCACCACCCGAACTTGATGCCATCGATCTGCGGGTGCTTCGCGCACTCCAGGCCAACGCCCGCGCAACCTACGACGAACTCGCGGCACAGGTGAGTCTTTCGCCTTCGGCGACCTTGCGCCGCGTCAAGCGGCTCGAGGACGCAGGCGTGATCGTCGGCTACGTGGCCCTGCTGCGGGCCGACAGCGTGGGCCTGCCCCTCACGGCGTACATCAATGTGCGGCTCGAAAAACACACGGAAAGCCACAAGCGCAACCCGATGGACCTGTTTCGCGCTTCGGTCCAAGGCTGGCCCGAAGTGGTGGAATGCGCCTCACTGACCGGCGACATGGACTACCTCCTGCGCGTGGTGGTGGCCGACATGGCGCACTACTCGCGTTTCGTCATGGAGACCCTGCTCAAGCATCCCAGCGTGCAGGACTGCAAGACCAGCTTCGTGCTCGACCGCGTGAAGACCACGACGGCACTGCCGATCTAGCCGGAGTCGGCGCCTTCGGATGGACCGGCCCCGAAATGCAACTTTTTGAAATAGCGCACAGCCAGCAGAAACAGCAAAGGCCCTAGCCGCAGGCGTTCGGGATCGACGCCTGTGGCAACGGCGCGGGCTGCAGACCCAGGCCGCGCAGGTAGGCATCGAGTGCGGCCTCGCCTGTCGCCACCAGGTCGAACACGGAGGGATCGAGCAGCCAGTCCTGCATCAGGCCGCAGATCAACCCATGCAGACCCCAGGCCGCCCCCATCGCGGGAACAGCCAGCTTCACGGATTCGTCGCGCGCGGCCCTGCGCAGGCCGAGCGCGATGTCGGCCACGCACTGCTTGCGCGTCGCCAGGTGGCGCTCCCGTACCGCCTGCAGTTCGTTCACGTACTCGACCTGGTGCATGGCAACCTCGAAGACACGGCGCAGCTGCGCATCGGTGGTCATCATTCGCAACGAATGCACGATCGCGCCGCGCAGGCCGCCCAGCGCATCACCAACCTGTTCGTTCAAGCCGATCCGCAGCGCCTGCTCCAGCGGCAAAGTGACGCGCTCCATCATGGCGTTGAACAGGTCGGCCTTGTCCTTGAAGTGCCAATAGATGGCGCCCCGCGTCGCACCCGCCTTGATGGCGATTTCATTGAGCGAAGTGCGCGAGACGCCCTGCGCGTGAAACAGCAGCTCGGCGGCATCGAGCAGCCGATGGCGCGTCGCCAGGGCCTCTTCTTTCGTGCGACGGACCAAGTGTTCTCCTGTAGCGTGGGTGCGAAAAGGTGTAATATACATGCAGCGGTGTATGTAAACTAGGCTGCAAGCGGATTAACCCTGCTGCCGTCGGCTGTCCTTACACTCGACCGTCCCGATCTCTTTCTCCCCAAGATCCCCGCATTTCCATTTCCCGGAAGGAATCGCATGTCCGCTTTGCGCCCCAAACAACGTGATCCACTCCTGGTGCGCACGCGCCAGTTTTTCATTCCCACCGCGATGGCCCTGGTAGTCGCCGGCCTGCTCGCCGGCTGCGGGAAGAGCGACGGCAAGGCTGCAGGTGCCGCGCCCGCCGCGCCGCCGCCGGCCGAGGTGGGCGTCGTCACGGTGACACTGGGCGATGTGGGCCTGGTCACCGAACTGCCGGGCCGGCTCGAGGCCTCGCGCGTCGCCGAGGTGCAGGCGCGGGCCGCGGGCATCCTGCAAAAACGGGTGTTCAAGGAAGGCAGCGACGTCAAGGCCGGCCAGTTGCTCTTCACCATCGACCCCGCGCCCTATGCCGCTGCCTACCAGAGCTCGCAGGCCTCGCTGGCCCGCGCACAGGCCAACCTGCAGCAGGCCCAGGCGCTGGCCGACCGCTACAAACCCTTGGTCGAAGCCAATGCCGTGAGCAAGCAGGACTATGCCAACGCCGTGGCGGCCGCGGCCCAGGCCCAGGCCGACGTGGCCGTGGGCAAGGCAGCCGTGCAGACCGCGAAAATCAGCCTCGACTACAGCACCGTGACGGCCCCCATCTCGGGCCGCATCGGTCGCGCGCTGGTCACCGAAGGCGCCCTCGTGGGCCAGGGCACGCCCACGCCGCTGGCCGTGATCCAGCAGATCAACCCGATGTACATCAACTTCACGCAGTCGGCGGCCGAAGTGCTGGCGCTGCGCCAGGGCCTGGCCAGTGGCAAGCTCAAGCGCGCGCCGGGCTCCGAAGCGGCCAGCGTACGCGTGGTGCTCGACGGCCTGGGTGAATATGCGCAGGCCGGCAAGCTGCTGTTTTCCGACCTGACGGTGGACGCCACCACCGGACAGATCACACTGCGCGCCGAGGTGCCGAACCCTGACGGCCAGCTGCTGCCGGGCCTGTACGTGCGCGTGCGCCTGGAGCAATCGCAGGCGGCCAACGCCATCACGCTGCCCCAGCAGGCCGTGACGCGCAACAACCAGGGCGACACCGTGATGGTGGTCGGTCCGGACGGCAAGGTCAGCCCGCGCAAGGTCAAGATCGGCTCGTCCAAGGGCACGAGCTGGGTCGTGCTCGACGGCCTGAAGGCCGGTGAGCAGGTGATGGTCGACGGCTTCCAGAAGCTGCGCGGCGACGCCCCGGTGAAGCCGGTGCCATGGCAGCCGGCGGGCACGGCTGCTGCGGCGCCAGCTTCGGCCGCAGCCCCGGCCGCCGCCGCATCGGCGGCCACGTCGGCCGCCAAGTAAGGAACGACCAGCATGGCAAAATTTTTCATTGACAGGCCGATCTTCGCCTGGGTGATCGCGCTGTTCATCATTGTGATGGGCTCGATTTCCATCACCCAGCTGCCGATCTCGCAATACCCGAACGTGGCGCCGCCGGCCATCGTCGTGAACGTCGCTTACCCGGGCGCCTCGGCACAGACGCTGGAGGACAGCGTGCTGTCGGTGATCGAGCGCGAAATGAACGGCTCGCCCGGCCTCATCTACATGGAGTCGGTGGCGCAGGCGGATGGCACGGGCTCGATCACCATCAGCTACGACACCAACACCAACCCGGATCTCGCGCAGGTGGACGTGCAGAACCGCCTCTCGCGCGCCACGCCGCGCCTGCCGGCCACGGTGACGCAGCAGGGCGTGCGGGTGGACAAGTCGCGCAACAACTTCCTGCTGTTCACCCTGCTGTCGTCGGACGATCCGAGCATCGACACCACCGCGCTGGGTGACTACGCCTCGCGCAACGTGCTGCCCGAGCTGCAGCGCCTGAGCGGCGTCGGCCAGGTACAGCTGTTCGGCACCGAGCGCGCCATGCGCGTCTGGATCGACCCGGCCAAGCTGCAGGGCCTCAACCTGTCGGCCAGCGACGTCAGCACGGCGATCCAGGCGCAGAACGCGCAGGTGTCTTCGGGCTCGATCGGCGACCTGCCCAACATCACCGGCCAGGGCATCGCAGCCACCGTTGTGGTGAACGGCCAGCTCACCTCCATCGAACAGTTCGGCAACATCGTGCTGCGCGCCAACACCGACGGCTCCACCGTGCGGCTCAAGGACGTGGCCCGCATCGAACTCGGCGGCCAGAGCTACGCCACCTCGATCCGCCTGAACGGCGTGCCCGCGGTCGGCATGGGCGTGCAGCTCACCCCGAGCGGCAATGCGCTGGCCGTGGCCAAGGCGGTGCGCGCCAAGATGACCGAACTCGAGCGCTACTTCCCCAAGGGCGTGAAGTGGACCATTCCCTACGACACCTCGCGCTTCGTGAAGATCTCGATCACCGAAGTGGTGAAGACGCTGTTCGAAGCCGTGGCCCTGGTGTTCCTGGTGATGTTCCTGTTCCTGCAGAACTGGCGCTACACCATCATCCCGACCATCGTCGTGCCGATCGCGCTGCTGGGCACCTTTGCCGCGCTGCTGGCGCTGGGCTTCTCGATCAACGTGCTAACCATGTTCGGCATGGTGCTGGTGATCGGCATCGTGGTGGACGATGCGATCGTGGTGGTGGAAAACGTCGAGCGCATCATGGTGGAAGAAAGTCTGCCCCCGCTGCAGGCCACCCGCAAGGCCATGGGCCAGATCTCAGGCGCCATCATCGGCGTGACCGTGGTGCTGATCTCGGTGTTCGTGCCACTGGCCTTCTTCGCCGGCGCCACGGGCAACATCTACCGCCAGTTCTCGGCGGTGATGGTGGTGTCGATCGGCTTCTCCGCCTTCCTCGCGCTGTCGCTCACGCCGGCGCTTTGCGCCACCTTGCTCAAGCCGGTGGACAAACACGAGCACCACAACAAGACGGGCTTCTTCGGCGGCTTCTTCAACTGGTTCAACCGCGCTTTCACGCGCACGGCCAAGGGCTATGAAAGCATGGTCGCGCGGCTGCTGAAGCGGGCCGTGCGCTACATGATCATCTACGCGGCCATCATCGGCGCGGTGGTGGTGCTGTATTCGCGTCTGCCGACCTCCTTCCTGCCGCAGGAGGACCTGGGCTACATCATCGCCAACGTGCAACTGCCGCCCGGCGCCACGCAGGAACGCACGCTCGATGCGGTGAAGAAGGTCGAAGGCTTTGCGCTGAAACAGCCCGAAGTGGAAGGCACGGTGGCCGTGCTGGGCTTCAGCTTCTCGGGCACCGGCCAGAACGCCGCGCTGACCTTCGTGCCGTTGAAGGACTGGGAAACGCGCCATGGCCCGGAGCATTCGGCCGATTCGCTGGCCGGTCGCGCCTTCGGGGCGTTGATGGGGGTGCGCGACGCCTTCATCTTTCCGTTGTCGCCGCCGCCGATTCCCGAACTCGGCAACGCCAGCGGCTTCACCTTCCGCCTGCAGGACCGCGGCAGCCAGGGCCATGAAGCGTTGATCAACGCCCGCAACCAGTTGCTCGGCATGGCCGGCAAGAGCCCGGTGCTCACCCAGGTGCGCCCCGACGGGCTGGAGGACGCGCCCCAGCTGCAGCTCGAGATCGACCGCAACAAGGCCAACGCGCTGGGCGTGAATTTCGCGGCCATCAACAGCGCGCTGTCCACCGCCATCGGCTCGAGCTATGTCAATGACTTCCCGAACGCCGGCCGCCTGCAGCGTGTGGTGGTCCAGGCCGATGCGCCATCGCGCATGCAGCCGGACGACCTGCTGAAGATCAACGCCAGCAATGCGCAGGGCAAGCCGGTGCCGCTGTCGGCCTTCGCCACCACACGCTGGATCTCGGGCGCGCAGCAAACCGTGCGCTACAACGGTTATCCATCGGTGCGCATCGCGGGTGCCGCAGCCCCCGGCTACAGCTCGGGCGCGGCGATTGCCGAGATGGAGAAACTGGCAGGGCAGTTGCCCGCCGGCTTCGGTTTCGAGTGGACCGGCCAGTCGCGCGAGGAGAAGATTGCCGGCTCGCAGGCCATCATCCTGTACGGCTTCGCGATCCTGGCGGTGTTCCTGTGCCTGGCCGCGTTGTACGAAAGCTGGTCGATTCCGCTGTCGGTGATCCTCGTGGTGCCGCTCGGTGTGCTGGGCGTGCTGCTGGCGACGCTGCTGCGCTCGTACTCGAACGACGTGTACTTCCAGGTCGGGCTGATCACCATCATCGGCCTGTCGGCGAAGAACGCGATCCTGATCATCGAGTTTGCGAAAGACCTGCAGGCCACGGGCAAGGGCGTGGTCGAGTCGGCGCTGGCCGCGGCCCATCTGCGCTTTCGCCCGATCATCATGACCTCGCTGGCCTTCGGCCTCGGCGTGGTGCCGCTGTTCATCGCCAGCGGCGCCGGCTCGGCCAGCCAGCGCGCCATCGGCACCGGTGTGCTCGGCGGCATGATCACCGGCACAGGCCTGGCGGTGTTCTTCGTGCCGATCTTCTTCGTGATCGTGCGCGGCTTCTTCAAGGGCAGCGCGCGCCAGAATGAAATTTACAAAGAACATGCGCACAAAGCCGGAGTCGAATCCCATGAATAAGCCCCGTCTCCAGAAAGCAGCGGTGGCTGCCGCGGCCGCACTGGCCGTGTTGTCGGGCTGCTCGTTCATCCCGAAATACGAACGCCCCGCCGCACCGGTGGCCAGCCAGTGGCCCGGCGGCCCGGTCACCGAAGTGCCCGGCCAGAAAGCCGCGGCCGATGTGCCCTGGCAGGACTTCTTCACCGATCCGCGGCTGCAGCAATTGATCGCCGCGGCGCTGGCCAACAACCGCGATCTGCGCGTGGCGGTGCTCAACATCGAGCAGGCGCGCGCGCAATACCAGATCACGCGGGCCGACCAGTTCCCCACGGTGGGCATCGGCGCCAGCGGCTCACGCACGCCCAACACCTCGGGCGGCATCACCAGCGCCTACACCGCCGGCTTCACCGTGTCGGCCTGGGAGCTCGATTTCTTCGGCCGCATCCAGAGCCTGAAGGAATCGGCGCTGGCGGAATACCTGGCCACCGAGGAAGGCCGCAAGGCCACGCAGATCAGCCTGATCGCCAGCGTGGCCAACGCCTACCTGAACCTGCTGGCCGACGACGAGCTGCTGGCCATCACTCGCCAGACGCTGGTCACGCGGGAAGACTCCGGCAAGTTGTCCCAGCTGCGCTTCGACAACGGCGTGGCCTCCGAACTCGACGTGCGCCAGGCCCAGTCCCTGACCGAGCAGGCGCGGGCCACGCTGGCGCAGCAGCTGCGCCAGCGCGCACTCGACGTGAACGCACTCACGCTCCTGGTCGGCCAGCCGCCGACGATGAACGACACCGGCGCGGCCGTGGCCGGCACCGGACTGGCCAGCACGCTGGTGATGACCGACCTGCCGGTGGGCCTGCCCTCCGAGGTGCTGATCAACCGGCCAGACATCCGCCAGGCCGAGCAGGTGCTGCTGGCCAACAACGCCAACATCGGCGCCGCGCGGGCCAACTTCTTCCCGAAGGTGTCGCTGACCGCGGGTGCGGGTACGGGCGGCGCCCATTTGTCCGACCTGTTCAAGAGCGGCTCCTACGGCTGGACCTTTGCGCCGCAGATCGTGCTGCCGATCTTCGATGCGGGCCGTAACCAGGCCGGACTCGACTCGGCCCGTGCCGGTCGCGACATCGCGCAGGCGCAGTACGAAAAAGCCATCCAGACCGCGTTCCGCGAGGTGGCCGACGCGCTGGCCGGCCGCGCTACGCTCGGCGAGCAGCTGCGCGCGCAGCAGGCGCAGGCAGATGCGGAGTCGGTGCGGTTCAAGCTGTCGGATCTGCGCTACAAGAACGGGGTGGCGAGTTACCTCGACCTGCTCGACGCCCAACGTTCCTTGTTCACCGCGCAGCAGGCGGTGGTGCAGATCCGACTGCTGCAGTTGCAGAACCAGGTGCTCCTGTACAAGGCCCTGGGCGGCGGCTGGACCGAGCCGGCCAAGGCCTCGACCGCGTCGATCAAGCCATAGGAGCCCAACGGTGGGTGGATCGGGGCGGTTTCGGCCGCCCTGGCCCGATCGGGGCGGCCGTTATACTCGCGGGTTGCGAGAGCCGACGATAGAGACACCCATAAAGCCCCGATTTTTTGAGGACATCATGAGCGCCAACCCCCACGATCATGCGGCCGAAGAAGCCCATTCAGGCCCGATCAAGAACCCCAAGCAACTGCTGGTGGCCGTGTTCTTCTCATTCGTCGTGCCGATCTTCGCCATCATCGGCCTGGTCTACTACGTCGTCTCGGCCAACAAGCCGGCCGGTGCCAATTCGGGCGAGAGCATGCTGCTCGGCGGCATGACGGAATCGGACCAGAAAAAGGCTGTGGCTGAACGCATCCAGAAGGTAGGCTTCGTGGAGATCCGCGACGCCAACCGCGAACTCAAGAGCGGCGAAGAAGTCTTCAAGGCCCAGTGCACGGCCTGCCATACCGCGGGCGTTGCCGGCGCACCCAAGTTCGGCGATGCCGCCGCCTGGGCGCCACGCATCAAGAATCCGTTCGAAACCCTGCTGAACTCCGCGCTGCACGGCAAGGGTGCCATGGGTGCTCAGGGCGGCGGCGACTTCGAAGACCTCGAAATCGCACGCGCCGTGGTCTACATGGCGAATGCGGGCGGTGGCAAGTTCCCTGAGCCGGCCAAGCCCGGTGCAGCGGCAGCCCCTGCCGAAGGTGCCTCGGCGGCTGTGGCGTCCGCTGCCCCGGCCGAAGCCGCATCGGCACCTGCGGCGGCTGCCTCCAAATAAAAGGTTTTTCCGCAACCATGTAAGAGCCGGTCCCTGACCGGCTTTTTCACGTCCGGGCTCAGCCCGCTTTCCGGGCCAGCGACTGTGGGCTGACCACGTAGCCGAACCGCGCCGGCAAGGCCTGGGCCTCAATCTCCTGCGGCATCCATAAGGCACGCTCGACGGCTTCTGCCGCCCAGCCGGTGTCGAGCGTGTGCACCAGGCCGAATCCGAGGTTCGTCTCGAGGTAAACCCGACCGGTCTCGTCGAGCACGCAGGTGCGCACCTGGGCCGGCTCGCTGCTGTGCGCCACCACCGACAGATCGGGATGGACCCGCCAGACGAAAGGTGTGGTCTCGAGTTCCACGTAGACGCGCTGCGGCCCGTTCTGGAAAAACCAGCAGCCGCGCGCATCGCTTTCGTAGTTGCGCTGGATGAAGTCGATCAGTTTTTCATGTTGCAGCCGCGAGCCCTTGCTGGCGGGGCTGCCACCGGCCGCCGCGGCGAACGGGCCGAGCGCCTGTACGCGGTCGTCGCGCATGTACCAGTTGCCGCGCGCATCAAGACCGAGCCAACCATAGCAATCGGGCACGTTCGGCCATTTGGCGATGGCTTGTCTGACGATGTCGTCCATGGCCGGATGATACGGCGCAGCGGCGCGCCGTCGTTGTCAGCCAGGGCCGCGTTCGGTCTGACGGTGCCGGGCGGCTAGAAGGATTCCCAGTCGCCCTCACCGCCCGGCGCGGTGGCCGTGGCGGCGGCCTTGGCCTTGGTGGAAGCGGGCTGGAGCAGCGGCGTGCCCGCGGCGGCCTTGGTGGGACGCGCGGGTGCGGCTTTGGGCAAAGCCTTTTTCGAGACAGGCACGCGGTTCGGTGCCGGCACGGCGGGGTTGGCCGGTTTGGCCGCGGCCGGCGGCCGCGCCAGCTGCGGTGCCGCCACGGCAGGGCCGTGGATCAGCTTGAACACGGCCACGGCCTGGACCAATTGCTGGGCCTGCAGCGACAGGCTGTCCGCCGCAGCCGCACTTTCCTCGACCAGCGCGGCGTTCTGCTGCGTGGCCTGGTCCATCTGAGTCACGGCCTCGCCGACCTGGCTCACGCCCTGGCTCTGCTCGGTGCTGGCCGCGCTGATCTCGCCCATGATGTCGGTTACCCGGCGAATGGCGGTCACCACCTCCTGCATCGTCACGCCGGCCTGATCGACCAACGTCGTGCCCTGGTCCACGCGTTCGACGCTGGCCGAGATCAGGTTCTTGATTTCCTTGGCGGCGTCCGCGCTGCGCTGGGCCAGGCTGCGCACTTCGCTGGCCACCACGGCGAAGCCCCGGCCCTGTTCGCCCGCGCGGGCCGCTTCCACCGCGGCATTGAGCGCCAGGATGTTGGTCTGGAACGCGATGCCGTCGATCACGCTGATGATGTCGGCGATCTTCTTCGAGCTGTCGTTGATGCCCTTCATGGTCTCCACCACCTGGCCGACCACGTCGCCGCCGCGCACGGCCACGGTGGAAGCGCTCTGCGCGAGCTGGTTCGCCTGACGCGCGTTGTCGGCGTTCTGCTTCACGGTGGAGCTGAGCTCTTCCATCGAGGCGGCCGTCTGCTGCAGCGCACTGGCCTGCTGCTCGGTGCGTGCGGAGAGGTCGTTGTTGCCGTGCGAAATCTGCGCGCTTGCCGTGGCCACGCCTTCGGCGTTCTGGCGCACATTGCCGACCACCTGGGCCAGGCTGGCCTGCATGGCCTTGAGCGCCAACAGCAATTGCGAGGTTTCGTTCCGGCCCGTGGCCTCGAACTGCAGGCTCAGGTCGCCCGCTGCGACGGCCCGCGACACCTCCACGGCCTGGTTCAATGGACGCGTGATGGAGCGCACCAGCAGCCAGCCCAGCCCGCACAGCAGGGCCACGGCGGCCAGACCCAGCAGGATCAGGAACGTGAACGCGGTGTTGTACGCGGCCCTGGCCTGCTCTTCGGCCGCCTTGCCAAGCTTGATCTGCATCTCGGCGAACGCGTCGGCGGCATCGGTGGCGGTTGCCTGCAGCGGGGCCACCACCTTCAGCAGCACGTCGGTGGCTTCGGCGTTCTTGTCGGCGACGCCGAGCTGCACCACCCGATCGGTCGGTTCACGCAGCGCGGCCACCGCCGCCTCCAGCTTGGACAGCGCGGCCTTGCCGTCCGGATGCACCACCGTTTCCTGCAGTTGCTTGTCGATCCTGGCGTACTGGTTGCGCACCTCCGCCAGCCGCTCGACGGTCTTCCGGTTGGCATCGATATCGTCGACCAGCACGATGTTGCGGGTCAGGATGGCGCGCGCGCGCAAGTTGTCCTTGATGTCCTTGGCCGCGATGATCTTGGGCAGGCGGTCGCCGTTGGCCATCTCCAGTTCGCGCTGGAGGGCCGCCATGTTCGCCACGCCGATCCAGACCATCTTGGCCAAAAGCGCCGCGGCCAGCACGATGCCGGCACCAAGACGGGTGCCGATCTTGAGATCGCTGAATTGCATGTGGAATTCCTGAAGGATGAGTTGGAAGAAAGAACGGAGGGACCAGCCCGCCTAGACCGTCGCCGTCCAATATACATTTATAAACACTTATAAACATTTATCGGCATCCGCACCGATCACTTGACCGGATTTACCGTGCCGCCCTGGCCAGCCATCCCCCCACGGCGTCGGGCATGGTGCGCACGTGGCCAGGCACCGGGCCCTGCGGAAACCCCACATGGCCGCCGTGGGCGGGTTGCCACAGCGTGACGTACTCGCCGACCTCATTCTGGTGCGGCAGGCTCCAGGCCGGCACGAACGGATCGTTGCTTGCGTTCACCACCAGCGCGGGAATGCGGATGCTGGCCAAATGCGGCTTGGCCGACGCGCGGCCCCAATAATCCTCGGTGTTCTTGAAACCGTGCAGCGGCGCGGTGAAGATGTTGTCGAACTCATAGAGGTCGCGCGCGGCCAGCAGCGCCTCGCGGTCGAACAGGCCCGGGAACTGCGCGAGCTTCTGCAGCGCCTTGGGCTTCATGCTGCGCAAAAACATGCGGGTGTAGACCAGCCGGTTGAAGCCGCGGCCGATGGCATGGCCACCGGCGGCCAGGTCGATCGGCGAACTCACCGCGGCCACGGCCCGCACCACGCGGCCGGCCTGTTCGCCCATTTCCTCGGCCCAGCGCAGCAGCGCGTTGCCGCCGAGCGACACCCCCACGGCGATCACCGGGCCCTGGTGCCACGTATGGAGCCGCTTCAGCACCCAGCCGACCTCTTCGAAATCGCCCGAATGGTAGGCCCGCGGTGCCAGGTTGATCTCGCCGCTGCAGCCGCGGAAATGCGGCACGGCATAAGCCATGCCGTGGGCCCGCGCAAAGTCGGCGAACGCCTCGGCATAGTGGCTGGCCGACGAGCCTTCGAGCCCGTGGAACAGCACCAGCAGCGGCCGGGCGCTGGGGTGCGCCACCGGGTCGGCCACCAACCCCGCCGGGTCGGCGAAGTCGACATCGACGAAATCCAGGTCGGGCGTGATCCATCGCTCGCGCCGGAACTCGGGCTTCGGACCGAACACCCGCGTCGAATACAGCGCCGGCCAGATCGTCTGCAGATTGCCGCCAGGCAACCACCAGGGCGCGACGTAGTTCATCGCTAGTGCAGCACCTGGGCGGCGCCGGCCTCGTGCGGTTCCTCGGCCGTGCCCGGGCTCGCGTGGTGGGCCACCAGGCGCCAGCCTTGCGCGGTCTTGTGGTAGACGTTGGTGGCGGTGACGAATGCTTCGCGCGGCCCCTCGGCCGTCAGCACCTCGATGCGTTCGATCACGCTGTGCACGCTGCTGGCCATTGACTCGGTCTTGCGCACACGCTCGGGCCAGGCGCGGATGCGGCCGTTGACCAACATGGCGTCGAAGCTGGCGCGGATCGCGCCGGCCCCGACCAGGCGCGGCCCGCCAGGGTGCACGCACAGGATGTCGTCCTCGTCGGCCCAACAGGCCATGAGCCGGTCGATATCGCCGTTCTGCAGCGCCTCGTAGAAGGCGGCTTCGATGTCGTCGGCACGGCCGCCCACGGTGGCGGCCTGGAGTTTGGCTTTGGGCATAGGAGAAACGGTGAAGGCTGTAAAAGACTGTGAGCAACCGGGCCGAAAGCCTGATTCTGCCCTGCTTCTGCCAGGCTCCGGCGCAGGCGTATGCTAACGTCGGCGCGGCACCCAACACCGGGCCCGCATGCCCTTTCTGCAGGAGACTTCATGAAACGCTGGTTCTTCCAAATTCTTTCCGTGCTCGGCCTGAGCCTGGCGCTCAGCGGCTGCGGCTACAACGATTTCCAGCGGCTCGACGAACAAAGCAAGGCGGCCTGGAGCGAGGTGCTGAACCAGTACCAGCGCCGCGCCGATCTGGTGCCCAACATCGTCGCCACCGTCAAGGGCGAGGCCGCCTTCGAGCAGGACACCTTGACCAAGGTGATCGAGGCGCGCGCCAAGGCCACCTCGATCCAGGTCACGCCCGAGACGCTGAACAACCCCGAAGCCTTCCAGAAGTTCCAGGCCGCCCAAGGCGAACTCGGCAGCGCGCTGAGCCGGCTGATGGTGGTCAGCGAGCGGTACCCCGATCTCAAGGCCAACAAGGGATTCAGCGACCTGCGCGTGCAGCTCGAAGGCACGGAAAACCGCATCACCGTGGCGCGCAACCGCTTCATCCAGACCGTGCAGGAATACAACGTGCTCGCACGCAGCTTTCCGAGCGTGATCACGGCCAAGATCTTCGGCTACCAGCCCAAGCCCAGCTTCACGGTGCAGAATGAATCGACGATCTCGACCCCGCCCGTCGTCGATTTCAACAAGAAGTAATGGCACACCCCCAGGTTGCGCACTGCGTGTCGCGCCCAACCCCTTGGAGGGGGCGACACGTGTGGCCCGGCAAAGCCGGTTCCATGGTGCCCCTGGCGAAGACAGGGGTGGCGGTGCGGCAGCTGTACCTTGTGCTGCTGTGCCTGGCCTTGACCTTGGCCTGCGCCGCGGTACAGGCGCAAAGCGTGCTGCCCGTGCCGCCGCTTACAGCCCACGTGGTCGACCAGACCGGCACGTTCTCCGAGCCGCAACGCCAGGCGCTCGAAGCCAAGCTCGCCGCGTTCGAAGCCGCCAGCGGTGCGCAGGTGGTGGTGCTGATGGTGCCGACCACCCAGCCCGAGGACATCTTCGGCTATGCCAACCGCGTGGCCAACGTGTGGAAGATCGGCCGCAAGGACATCGGCGACGGCCTGCTGCTCGTGGTGGCGAAGAACGATCGCCGGCTGCGCATCGAAGTCGCGAAGTCGCTGGAAGGCGCGATCCCCGACCTGGCGGCATCGCAGATCATCGACGAGGCCATCACGCCGCGCTTCAAGCAGGGCGACTTCGCCGGTGGCGTAGACGCGGGGGTGGACCGCATCATGGTCCGCATCAAGGGCGAGGCGCTGCCAGCGCCCACAACCTCTGGAAACCAGCGCCCACTCGGCGACCAAGGTTTCCAGTGGATGGACCTGGCGATCTTCCTGTTCATCGCGGTGCCGGTGGTCGGCGCCATCGCACGGAGCATCCTCGGCAACAAGCTGGGTTCGCTCGCCACCGGCGGCGCCGTCGGTGCGCTGGCCTGGTTCATCACCGCCAGCGTGGTGCTCGCCGGCATCGCCGGCCTGCTGGCCCTGTTGTTCACGTTGATCGCGGCCGCGACCGGCGGAAGAACCTCGCCAGGACGCGGCGGCATGGGCGGCCTCGGAGGTCTGGGCGGCGGCATGGGCGGCTGGAGCTCCGGCCGCGGCGGCGGCTTCGGCGGCGGTGGCGGTGGTGGCGGCTTCGGTTCGGGTGGCGGTGGCAACTTTGGCGGGGGCGGTGCCTCCGGTGGCTGGTGACGATGAAGCTATTCAACCGACTCCGCCGTGTGATGTGCCATCGCTGGCTCGACCAGGCCGATGCGGAACGCGCGATTCCGGCCGCCATGCAAGAGCGCCTCATGCGCCGCGTGGGCGCCAGTGAACGCCGCCATACCGGCGAGATCCGCATCTGCGTGGAGGCCGGCCTGCCGCTGAGCTACCTCTGGCGTGGGGCCACCGCCCGCGAACGCGCGGTGACGCTGTTCGGCAAGCTCGGCGTGTGGGACACGGAACACAACAACGGCGTGCTGATCTACCTGCTGCTGGCGGACCACGCGATCGAACTCGTGGCGGACCGGGGCCTGAACCGCCACGTCACGCCCGCGCAGTGGCAGGCCATGGTCGGCCGCATGCGCAAGCCCTTTCAAGAAGGCCGGTTCGAGGATGGCCTGACGCAGGCGCTGGAGGAGGTGTCGGCCGTGCTGGCCGAATATTTTCCGCTGGCGCCGGATGTGCAGCGGCCGAACGAGTTGCCCGATGCGCCCGTGTTCGCACCCAGGGACGACGACTGAGCTCAGTGCCTGGCGGTGCCCGACGCGTGCAGCACGCAGTAATCGAGCAAGGCGTCGATCTCGTTGGATTTGTCGAACACCGCATCGGCCTTCAGCGCCATGCAGCGGCTGCGCATCTCCGGCGTGGCGTAGTTGCTCAGCACCACCACCTTCTGCTGCGGTCTTCGGTCCATGCACGAAGCCAGCACCCCGAGGCCGTTGCCTTCCTTGAGGAACAGATCCACGATGGCCAAGTCCCACTTGTCGCCGTTGCGCGTCAGCCAACGGCAACCCTCACCTTCACTGCCGGCGGCGCCCACGGTCTTGACATTGGCCAGTTCGGCCAATGTGTCGATGAGGTTCTCCCGGATGACGGGGTTGTCTTCTACAAGATATGTTCTGAGTACCATGTGGCTCTCCGTTGGGTGCATCTGGCGCGCCTTGTGTTCGAGGTTGAGAACTTCAGGGTCGCCGCACCTTCCGCTTCTTGCGTAGATTGTGCGCAGTGGCGCTGCAGCGCGATGCAGGGACGCGGGCAGCTTGCCTGTAGTCCCATGCCGACACCCCCGCCCCACCCGCCGCCCGGATTTCACCTAGACGCCCCACGGGCTCAGGGCGGGATTGCATCTGCCTTCGGCAGCAGCGCCGCCAGCGTCTGCAGGCTGTCGGCTTCGGCCACGGGCTTGTCTTCGCGCCAGCGCAGCATGCGCGGGAAACGCACGGCGATGCCGCTCTTGTGGCGTTTGCTGCGCGCGATGCCCTCAAAGCCGAGCTCGAACACCAGGGTCGGCCTCACGCTGCGCACCGGGCCGAAACTCTCCACGGTGGTCTTTCGGATGACCGCATCGACCCTGGCCATCTCGGCATCGGTCAGGCCGGAATAGGCTTTGGCGAACGGCACCAGCTGGCGCGGCGCGTCACCCGCCGCTTCCGCCGGCCGGTCCCACACCGCGAAGGTGTAGTCGCTGTACAGGCTGGCGCGTCGGCCGTGGCCGCGCTGGGCGTAGATCAGCACGGCGTCGATGGAGAGCGGATCGATCTTCCACTTCCACCAGACTCCCACATCCTTCGTGCGACCGACGCCGTACTGCGCGCCGCGCGCCTTGAGCATCATGCCCTCCACGCCCAGGCCGCGGGCGGCTTCGCGCTGGCGTGCCAGATCGGCCCAGCCGTCGCCCTGCAGCACCGGGCTGCCGCGCAGGGTCGGATGGTTCATCGCCTCGAGCAGCGCGTCCAGGTGGGCGCGCCGCAGGGACTGGGGTTCGGCGCGCAGGTCCCGGCCCTGCCATTCGAGCAGGTCGTAGGCGAGCAGCACCACCGGCATGTCCTTCAGGATCTTCGGGCCGAGCGTCTTGCGGCCGATGCGCGTCTGCAGGTCGGCGAAGGGCTGAACCTTGTCATCGCGCCAGACCACGATCTCGCCGTCGATCACCGTGCCGTCGGGCAAGGCATCGGCCATGGCCTGCAGCTCGGGGAAACGGTCGGTCACGAGCTCCTCGCCGCGCGACCAGACCCAGCCCTGCCCGGCGCGCCGCACCACCTGGGCGCGGATGCCGTCCCACTTCCACTCGACGAGCCAGTCGGACGGCGGACCGAGCAAGCCGTCGAACGTCTCCAGCGGTTGGTTGAAGGGATGCGCCAGGAAAAAGGGATACGGCTGGCCGCTGGTCTGCTGGTTCTGCTCGCCAGCGCTTTCGGGGGCGATCAGCGCCGCATAGTCATCGGCCGTGGGTTGGCCGCTGATGTGCGTGTAGCCCATGAGCCGTTGCGCCACGCGCTTGGCATCGATGCCGCCCACGGCCGCCAGCGCCTGCGTCACCTGCAGCCTTGACACGCCGACGCGGAAGCTGCCGGTCATGAGCTTGAAGTAGACCAGGCGCTCGTCGGCGGCGAGTTGGCGCCACTGCGTGCGCAGGGCGTGCGCCAGCGCATCCGGCAAGGTCTTGCGCAGCGGCAGCAGGTGCTTTTCGATCCACACCGCCAGCCCCAGCGCGTGCTGCTCGGTCGGTGGCGGCAACAGCAGCGCAATGGTTTCGGCCAGGTCGCCCACGGCCTGGTAACTTTCCTCGAACAGCCATTCGGGCAGGCCGGCCTCCTGCTGCGCCAGGGCGCGCAAGGTCTTTGTCGGCACCAGCTGGCGCGGCTTGCCGCCGGCCAGGAAGTACACGGCCCATGCCGCGTCCGCAGCGTCGGCGTCGCGCAGGTAGCGCTGCAGCGCGGCCTGTTTGGCCAGGCTGGAGGTGGTGGCATCCAATTCGCGGTAGAGCGCGGCAAAGGCTTTCACGGTGGCCCCACGGGGCTGGCACCGTCGGCCACATCCTCGTCCCCATATTCCGTCTTGAACCCCTGCGCCGCCAGGCCATTCTCGGTCAGCCAGCGCACCAGCACGGCCACGCTGCCGTGGGTCACGAAGACCCGCTCCGCGCCCGTCCCTTTGATCGCCTTCTGCAAACCCGGCCAATCGGCATGGTCGCTCATCACGAAGCCGCGGTCCACGCCACGGCGGCGGCGTGTGCCGCGCAATTGCATCCAGCCACTGGCGAACGCATCCGCGTAGTTGCCGAAGCGCTTCATCCACGGGGTGCCCTGTGCCGACGGCGGTGCCAGCACCAGGGCGCGCTTGAGCAACTGCGGGTTGACCTCCGGGTCGCTCACGCGCAGTGTGGGTGGCAACGCCACACCGGCCGCGCGATACACCGCGTTCAGCGGCTCGACCGCACCGTGCACCACGATCGGCCCGATCGACGCGTCCACGTTGTGCAGGATGCGCTGGGCCTTGCCGAAGGCATAACACAGCAGCACGGAAGCACGGCCTTCGTCCGCATTGCGGCGCCACCAGGCATCGATTTCGGCGAACAGCACCGGCTGCGCGGGCCAGCGGTAGATCGGCAGGCCGAATGTCGATTCGGTGATGAAGGTGTGGCAGCGCACCGGCTCGAACGGCGCGCAGGTGCCATCCGCCTCCGTCTTGTAGTCGCCCGATGCGACCCACACCTCGCCGCGGTGTTCGAGCCGCACCTGGGCCGAGCCCAGCACGTGGCCGGCCGGGTGGAGCGACAGCTTCACGCCATGGTGCTCGATGGCCTGGCCATAGTCCAGGGTCTGCAGGTCGATGTCCGCGCCCAGCCGGGTACGCAACGTACCCTCGCTGAGGGTATGCGCCAGATAGTGGCCGTGGCCGGTGCGGGCGTGGTCGGAATGCGCGTGGGTGATGACGGCGCGCGGCACGGGGCGCCACGGGTCGATGTAGAAATCGCCGGGCGGGCAATACAGGCCTTCGGGCCGGGCGACGATGAGGTCCATGGTGGCCATCCTAGCCACCTCGCACCACACTTGCCGCGCAGGCCGGCCGCAATGCCCTGTGGGCCGCGGCCTACAAGACGTGTACCCCCGCCCCGGCTTCACACGGTGGCGGGCTTCTCAATAGTTCGCCCGGCCGCCGGAGATGTCGAAGGTGAAGCCGGTCGTGAAGCTGCACTCCGGGCTCGCGATCCAGGCCACCATCGCGGCGATCTCGTCGGTCTGCACCAGCCGACCCATCGGAATCTTCGCCTTCGTCAGGCGGATGTGCTCCTCGGTCATCTCCTTCAGCAGGTCGGTCTCGGCCATCACCGGCGCCACGCAGTTCACCAGCACGCCGGTCTCGGCGAGTTCGCGCGCCAGCGACTTGGTCAGCCCGAGCACGCCGTGCTTGGCCGCGGCATACGGGGCGATGTTGGGAATGCCCTCCTTGCCCGCGGCGGAGGCCACGTTGACGATGCGGCCGTAACCCGCCGCACTCAGATGCGGCACGACGGCGCGGCAGCAGTTGAACACGCCGGTGAGGTTCACGGCGATGACACGCGCCCAGGCGTCCAGCGGATAGGCGGCCAGCGGCGTCACCGGGCCATTGATGCCGGCGTTGTTGACCATGATGTCGACCCGGCCCTCTGCGGCGATGGTGGCCGCCAGCGCCGCCTCGACCGAGGCGTAGTCGGCCACGTCCACCGTGTGCAGGCTGGCGGGCCTGAAGCCGGCGGTTTCGGCATCGAACGGCGCGATGTCGCGGTCCCACACCACCACGCGGCAGCCTTCGCGGGCCAGCCGGCGGGCGATGGCCAGGCCGATGCCACGCACGGCACCGGTCACGATGGCGACCTGGCCTTTCATTTCACGGGGAGTGTTCGTCGTCATGTCGGGTCGGGTCTCGTCTCGTTGTGGAAACGGGCACTTTAGGCAGAGAATCGAACGGTGTCCATGCGGCGTTTCGAATAGGCGAAATTACCGCATCCAATAAGACATTCCGCCAAGCGATGCCCCAGTCCGATCTACGCCAGGCCTATGAAGCTGCGGTCGCCGCGCTCGGCGACGAGGTCGCGGCCATGCTGGCGGACGGCGCCAGCGAAGAGCAGGCTGCACGCCTGGCCGTCGCCCGACGCAACCTGCTGAAACAACAATGGCGCGACCACACGCCACCGGAGGTGCTGGCTCGCATCGAAGCCCGTTCGCTGGCGCAATACGGCCATGTGCTGGGGCCGACGGTCGAGCAGCTCAGAGCTGCGGGAAAGTCGTGGCGCGAGATCCTCCGCTCGGCCGCCAAACCGGGCGGCGGGCCGGGCCACTGGTAGGCCGCCGTTCCGGTGTTCCGTCAGACTTGCGCAATGAAGCCAGAACACCGCGCGACACGTCTCTACGCCGCCCGCAGCCCCTGCAACACCCCGTGCAGCGCCACCATCGCCTGCGTCAGCTTGTGTTGCGGGTCGAGGTAGATCATCGGCAGCGACTGTTCGTGCGATTCGCGCACCTTCACCGACGAGGTGAGGTAGGGCTGCAGCACCGGCAGGCCTTCGGCCACGAGTTCGTCGACCATGCGCTGGGGCAGGTTGGCGCGCGGCTGGAACTGGTTGACGACGATGCCTTCGACGACCAGACCGGGATTGTGGTCGGCGCGGATCTCGGCCACGTTGTCGAGCAGGGTGTACAGCGCCTTGCGGGCGAACTCGTCGCAGTCGAACGGGATCAGGCAGGCGCGCGCGCCCATCAGGGCCGAGCGGGTGTAGAAGTTCAGTGCCGGCGGCGTGTCGATGTAGATGCGGTCGTAGGTCGCACCCAGCTGCTGCAGTGCCTCGCGTAGCTTGTACAGCTTGTGGCGCGATTCGAGTTTACCCTCCATCTCGCCGAGCAGCGGGCTCGAGGGCATGAGGTCCAGGTTTTCGTGCGGCGTGGCCACGATGAACTCGGTGGGCGGCACGGTGCGCAGGCTGTAGCTCAGGCAATGCTCGAAGAAGCCGGCCACGCTCGGATGCTCTTCACTGGCCGTTTCACCCAGCAGGTAGGCGCTGGAGTTGCCCTGCGGATCGAGGTCGATCACCAGCGTGCGCAGGCCTTCGCTGGCGCTGATGGCGGCCAGGTTGCAGGTGATGGTGGATTTGCCCACTCCCCCTTTTTGGTTGAAGACGACAAGCGGCATGGGAGGCTTCCAGGTAGAGGTTGACGGGGCGGGCGGGTTCGACGGTATTGTCCGCGCTTTGGCCGCAAGGCTTGCAAAAACCGCACCAGACGCGTGCGCCGGCAAGGCGCTATATTGGCGGCCGATGCCGGCGCGCCACGCCGCCGCTACCCAGGATTCGTTTTGTCCGCGCCTTCCCCTCCTCTGTCCTCCTCCGAACCGGCCATCGCGCCGTTCTCGCGCCGCATCCCGCTGATCGTGGCCGCAGCCTTCTTCATGGAAACGCTGGACAGCACCATCGTCACCACCGCGCTGCCGGCCATTGCCAAAAGCTTCAACGCGACCACGCTGAGCCTGAGCCTGAGCATCTCGGCCTACCTGGTGGCGCTGGCGGTGTTCGTACCCACGGCGGGCTGGGCCAGCGACCGTTTCGGTGCCCGCCGGCTGTTCGCGGGTGCGATCGCGTTGTTCACGCTGTCTTCGCTGCTGTGCGCGCTGAGCCCGAACCTGTGGAGCTTCATCGCCGCACGCACGCTGCAAGGCGTGGCCGCCGCCTTCATGTCGCCGGTGGGCCGGCTGGTGGTCCTGCGCAGCACGCCGAAGCAGCGGCTCATCGAAGCCATCGGCCTGATCACCTGGCCCGGCCTGATCGGCCCGGTGCTCGGGCCGCCGCTGGGTGGGCTGATCAGCACCTATGCCTCGTGGCACTGGATCTTCCTGATCAACATCCCGCTGGGCATCGCTGGCGTCTGGATGGTGCTGCGCCATGTGCCCGACGAGGTGACGGGCAGGCGCACACCGTTCGACGTGCGCGGCTTCGGGCTCACCGCGCTGGCGCTGGCGGCGCTGGTGCACGGCCTGGCGCTGCTCGGCGAAGCGCAGGGCGCAGCCAGCACGGCATTGGTGTGGCTGACGGCGGCGTGCATGTCGGGTGCACTGGCGATCCGCCATGCGCTGCGACACCCCACGCCGATGCTGGACCTGCGCGCCGCACGCGTGCCGACCTTTGCCATCAGCATGCTCACCGCCGGCATGATGGCGCGCATCGCCATCAGCGCCACGCCCTTCCTGCTGCCGCTGATGTTCCAGATCGGCTTCGGCCTCGACGCGTTCCGGGCCGGGCTGATGCTGCTGGTCTACATGGGCGGCAACCTGGCGATGAAGAGCGCCACCACGCCGGTGCTGCGCCGCTTCGGCTTTCGCCGCGTGTTGACCCTGAACGGCCTGCTCTGCGCCGCGGCCATGGCGGCCTGCGGCCTGCTCACGCCGGGCCTGTCGCTGGCCGTCATCTACCCGGTGCTGTTCATTGCGGGCATGAGCCGCTCGATGCACTTCACCACCGTCAGCTCCCTGGCCTTCGCCGACATCGCCGCCGACCAGCGCGCCGGCGCCAGCACGATCAGCGCCATGGCCCAGCAGGTGGCGGCCACGCTGGGTGTGGCGTTCGCGGTGCTGGCGCTGGCGTTTTTCCAGAACCTGCGCGGCGCGTCCGCGCTATCGCTGGCCGACTTTCAGCGTGCCTTGCTGGCCGGCGCGGCGCTGATGGCGCTGGCGGCGCTCTACTCGCTTCGGCTGGCGCCGGATGCGGGCATCGAGGTTTCGGGGAAAGGGTAGCCTTCGCAGGGTCTCACAGGGTCACGCGGCTCTTATATGATGCAGGCCCGCTCGCGCAACCCTCCACCCGACCCGCTTCACCGTGAATTTTGCTGTACCGGAACGCCCGCGTGGGCTGGTCTATGCGTTGTTGCCGCTGCTGCATTTCGCCAGCGTGAAGCTGACTTTCCTGTGCGCCGTCACCCCTGAAAACGAGGTGGTGGTGTGGTTGCCGAATGCCGTGCTGCTGGCCGCGCTGCTGCACTTTCGGGGCCAGCGTGGCGTCGTCATGGCGGCGCTGACTTTCTGCTCCGACGTCACCGCCAACCTGGGCGCGTTTTCCTGGCAGGAGGCCGTGCTGCTCAGCGGCGTGAACCTGGCCGAAGTCTTCGTCACCTACAGCCTCATGCGCCGGGCACAGACCTCGCCGCGCCTGGAGCGCATCCAGGATTTCGGCAAGTTCATCGTGGCCGGCCCCCTGGCCGGCGCGCTGATGGCCGGCCTGATGGGTGCGGCCGTATTGAAGGTCATGCAAGGCACGGCTACGCCCTATCTGACCTTGGTCAGGCTGTGGTGGTTCGGCGACGGGCTGGGCCTGCTGATCTACACGCCGTTGCTGCTGGCCTTCACCCAGCCTGCACCCACCATGCCGAGGCTGCACCGACTGGACATCGCCATCCTGCTGTTGAGCCTGGGACTCGCTGTCGTGGTGTTCACCAGCCGTGGCGGCCAGATCGGCGAGGTCTCGGTCACGCCGACGCTTCTGCTGCCCTCCACCCTGTTCCTGGCGGTGCGTTTCGGCCTGCGCTGGACCGCCTTGGGCGTGGCGCTGATCTCGCTCTTGCTGGCCTGGGTGCTGAGCCACGGGCACCAGCCATTCGGCGCCGTGGACATCCATCTCGAGATCGTGCGCGCGCAGGAATTCATCTTCACCCTGTGCACCATCGGCATTGGCTTCGCCATCGTGCTGGCCCAGTTGACGGCCCACGAACGCGAGCTGGAGCACAAAGTGCGCGAGCGCACGCAGGCGCTGGAAAGCTCCAACACCCGGCTGGCCACGCTGAGCGCCACCGATGGCCTGACCGGCATCGCCAATCGGCGCCGCTTCGACGAGGTGCTGGCCGGCGAATGGCGCCGCGCCGCGCGCAGCGGCCAGGCGTTGACGCTGGTGATGCTGGACGTGGATTTCTTCAAGGCCTACAACGACCACTACGGCCACCTTGCGGGGGACGACTGCTTGCGCAGGATCGCCGCCCTGCTGTCGGCCCAGTTCCGCCGCACGGGCGACGTGCTGGCACGGTACGGTGGCGAGGAATTCGTGCTGTTGACGTCTGCCCACGACGCCGCCGATGCATGGCTGATCGCCGAAACCGCGCGCCAGTCGCTGCAGACGATGGCGTTGCCGCACGCGATGTCGCCTTTCGGCACGGTCACAGCCAGCCTGGGTGTGGCCATGCACGTGCCCGTCGTGGGCGAATCGGTGGATGTGCTGCTCCGGCGGGCCGACCAAGCCCTCTACCAGGCCAAGGCCCAGGGGCGCAATCGCACGAGCCAGTAAAAGTCCGACAGTTTTACGGCGTCCACCCCAACACCGCATGCATGCCCCAGAGCAGCAGGCTGATCGACACGAAGGACGCCACCGTCGTCACCAGCAGCGCCGCCGCGCAGAAGCCCTCGCCGTGGTAACGCTGCGCCACCACCGGGTACATGCTGAGCATCGGCATGCCAGCCAGCACCACGGCGGCGATACGCAGTTGCGGATCGAGCGGCGGCAGCAGCCACAGCACACAGAACACGGCCAATGGGTGCAGCACGAGCTTGCCCACGGCGACGTTGGCGATGTCGCGCCGCACGCCGCCGAGCTTCAGTCCGACCAGCGAGCCGCCGATCACGAACAGCGCCACCGGGCTCGCCGCCGTGGCCACGATCTGCACGGTACGGCTCAGCACCTCTGGCAGTTGCACATTGAGCATGGCGAACGCGAAGCCGGCCAGGATGGCGATGATCATCGGGTTCTTCAGCAAGCCCCTCAAGGTGCGCGCCAGCGTCTGGTGCCAGCGCTGCCGGCCGCTTCCGTCGTGGCCGCCGCTGTCGGCCATGGCCAGCGCGAGCGGCAGCGCCACCAGGTTCTCGATGATCATCGACAAGGCCAGGCCCACGCCAGCCATGGCCGGGCCGATGGTCTGCGTCAGGATGGGGTAGCCGATGAAGGCGCTGTTCGACGCCGACACGCCCAGGCCCTGCATCGCCGCCATCGGCATCGCATGGCCGCGGCGCTTGTACGCGTAGGCCATCATGCCGAGCGAGACACCCACCGAGCCGAGCGCATAGGCGATGAGGTACGGCGCGTTCAGCACGTCGTGCAGCGAACGCTGCGACAGGGCGCGAAAGATCAGCGCGGGCACGCAGAACTGGATCACGAAGCGGCCCATGACCCGGGTGTCGTCCTTGCTGAACAGGCCGTGGCGCACGGCCAGGAAGCCGACGGCGATGATCAGGTAGATCGGGGCGGTGAGGTTGAGGATTTGGAACATGCAGGCGGCCGTAGCCTTTGGAGTCTATGGCCCCGTGGCATGCACGGGGCGTGCCATGCGGGAGGCGAGCGCCGCCGCCCCCTCACGCCGACCCTCTCCCCGCAGGGGCGAGGCAGCAGTTCAGTAGCTCAATTTCGCGACGGAGCGCAGCACTTCCGGCGTGGTCGTCGGCAGGCCGAAGAACTCCAGGTAGGCCGGGATCTGCTCGAACAACATGTCGGTGCCGATCTGGGTCGGGCAGCCACGGGCCTTGGCTGCCGCGAGGAAGGCCGTCATCTCGCTCTTCATCACCACTTCGCCGACGAAGGTGGTCGGTGCGATGCGCGACACGTCCATGGGCAGCGCGTCGCCTTCGTTCATGCCCATCGGCGTGGCATTGACCACGATGTCGAAGCCGGCCGGATCGTTCGAGCCGGTGGTGACTTCCATGTCGGGGTAATGCTGCTTGAGCCGGCCGCCGAGCGCCTGCGCGGAAGCGTCGTGCATGTCGAACAGGGCGATGCCGCCCAGGCCCGCGCCGGCCAACGACGCGGCAATGGCCGAGCCCACGCCGCCGCTGCCCACCACCAGCGCGCGCTTGCCCTGGAGGGCAAAACCCTTGCGCAGCACGCCGCGCACGAAGCCTTCGCCGTCGAACATGTCGCCCTGCAACTGGCCGCCCGGCCCGCGGCGCACGGCGTTGCACGAGCCCGCAATCTGCACCGTAGGCGAGGCTTCGTCGAGCAAAGCCACGGTGGTGACCTTGTGCGGCATGGTGATCAGCGCGCCGCCGATGTTGGTGAGCTTGAACACCGAGCGCAGGAACGTCGGGAAGTCCTCCGCCTGGCAGCCCATGGGCACCACCACGGCGTCGATGCCGGCGTGTTCGAAATAGGGGTTGTAGATCATCGGTGCCTTGAAGGCGAAGGTGGGAAAGCCGATGTGGGCGATGACGGAAGTGGTGCCGCGGATCATGATGGGTTCTGCCTGTGGATGTGTGATTTCAGTGCTGGCTGTCTCGCCATTGTGCTAGCGCCGCCAGCGAAAAGGGCGCATTCGCCACACCGTAGTCCTGGTAGTTGCCGCGCCGCTCGATGATGCCGAAGAAGAAGCGGTCGTCGAACGGCGTGGTGTAGAGCTGCAGCAGCTCACCGTCGGCCGTGCGGTCGTAGAAGATGCCGAACTCGCGCATCGCGGCCAGCAGTGCGGGCTCGATGTCGTATTTGGCGACGAGGTCGTCGTAGTAGTTGCCGGGCACCGGCAACAGGCTCGCCCCCTGGCGCTTGAGTCGCCGCGCCGTGGCCACCAGGTCGGGCACGGCCACGGCGATCTGCTGCACCCCTGCGCCGCCGAACTGCGACACGGTGCGGGCCGTCGAGGTGCTGGCGCGTTCGGACACGTTGAGCGCATACCGGACCTCGCGCTCGCGCGAGGCGACCACGCGGCTCTTGATGATGCCGTAGGGGTCGTTCATCACCACCGCCGGCGTCGGCTGCAGGCCGAGCACGGCGCGGTAGAACAGCGTCCAGGGCTCGACCTGGCCGGTCGGCAGCACCTGCACGATGTGGTCGATGCGGGCCTTGTCGCCGAAGGCGGTGTCGGCGCTGCGGTTCTCCTCCAGCACGAAGTCGGCTTCGAAGCCGTGTTCGCCGCCGCTGTGCACGTCAAAGAAATACAGCAGGCTGCCGTCGGGCGCGCGCACGGCGGGAATGGTCAGTTCGTTCTGCCCCACGCGGCCGGCCATGCGGGTGCAGCCCAACGCCTCGGCGCGGCCGAGCGCGGCCAGCGCGTCGGTCGTGGCCAGCGCCGTGGCGCAGGCCGACACGCCGTGCGTTTCGAAATACGAACGCGCGAATGAATCCTCTTCGAGGTTCAGCACCACGCGGACTTCGCCCTGGCCGTACAGGTCGACCGCCTTGGAGCGGTGCCGGCCGATCTTCTGGAAGCCGATGGTGTGCAGCATCGCGGCCAGGCGCTCGGCGCTGGCCGCATCCACCGCGAACTCGACGAACGACCAGCCCTGCAGCTGGGGCGGCGCCGGCGGATCGAACAGCGACACGCGGCGGTTCTCGGCCAGCGGCAAGCCGGTCTTGAGCGAGGTTACGCCGCGCACCTGTTCCTCCAGCCAGCGCAGCGAACGCATCGCATCGGCAGCCGTGGGACGGGCCGGCGCGGCGCGGAATTCGTCGTTGAAGATTTCCAGCGACAGCGGGCCGGTGTAGCCGGCATCGATCACGGCGGCGGTGAACTTGGCCATCTCGAACTCGCCCTGGCCGGGGAAACAGCGGTAGTGGCGGCTGTGGCTCAGCACGTCGGTGTCGATCCAGGGCGCGTCGGCAAGTTGCAGGAAGAAGATCTTCTCGCCGGGCAACTGGGCGATGGGCAGTGGGTCGTCGCGCAGCGCCAGGGTGTGGAAACTGTCGAGCACCAGGCCCAGGTGCGGATGGTCGGCCTTCTGGACCACTTCCCAGGCCTGCCAGTAGTGGTTGATCTTCGGCGCCCAGGCCAGGGCCTCGTAGCCGATACGCAGGCCACGCAGGGCGGCGCGTTCGGCAAGCTGGTGCATCTGCTCGGCCAGCAACGCGATGTCGCCCGACGCCGACGGCTGGGCATTGGTGCACACCAGGATCAGCGGCGCGCCGAGCTCCTGCATCACGTCGAACTTGCGCTCGGCGCGCTCCAGATTGCGCAGCAGTTGCGCCGGGCTCACGCCATCGAAATCACGAAAGGGCTGGAACAGGTCGATCGTCAGGCCCAGGTCGTCGGCAATGCGGCGCACGTCGCGCGGGGTGCCGGGGAACTGGAGCAGATCGTTCTCGAAGATCTCGACGCCGTCGAAGCGCGCTGCGGCCGCGGCCTGCAGTTTCTCGCGCAACATGCCGGACAGCGAAACGGTGGCGATACAACGGCGCATGCGGGAGACTCCGGTCGTGTTCAAGCCTTGGCGGCCTGGACCGCCGAGACCGCCGCGCGCAGGCCCAGCAGGTAGCTGTCCACGCCGAAGCCGGCGATCTGGCCCTTGGCGAGTTCGGCGATCACCGACTTGTGGCGGAATTCCTCGCGCGCGTGGATGTTGGACATGTGGACCTCGATGATCGGGATCGACAGGATGGCCAGCGCATCGCGGATGCCGTAGCTGTAGTGCGTCCAGGCGCCGGCGTTGATGATCACCGCGGCCGTGCCGTCGCTGTGCGCCTGGTGGATGCGCGAGGCCATCTCGCCTTCGATGTTGGTCTGGAAGGCATCAACTTCGGCGCCGAGTTCCTTGCCGAGCGCCTTGAGCTGGGCGTCGATTTCCGCGAGCGTGATCGTGCCGTACTGCTTGGGATCGCGTTTGCCGAACATGTTGAGGTTGATGCCGTGCAGCGTGAGGATCTTCATGGTGTATTCCTTGTCGGATGGGGGTGGATGTTCATTGTGTGGCCAGTTCGACGACGCGGCCAGTCCTGGCGGCTTCGACGATGGCCTCGGTGACGTTCAGGTTGAGCAGGCCGTCGCGGGCGCTGACCAGCGGCTCGGCCTCGCCGCGGATCACCGCGCCGAAGTGCTCGATCTGGTGTTTCAGGGGGTCGTCGCGCACCATGCCCACAGTGCCGACCTCGAAGGGTTTCCACCACGAGCGGTCTTCCGGACGTGGATAGGTCTTGAGCCGCATGGTCGGCACCGACAGGCTGCCGTTGGTGCCACTGATGACGTAGCAGTCCTCGTCGTCGTAGCTCGGATAGGCCTTGTTCTCCTGCGAGGTCTGCTCCCAGCTGCGCGCGCTGGCCGCGGTGTCGGAAAGCATGAAGGTGCCGAGCGCGCCATTGGAGAACCGCAGGTTGATGGCCACCGTGTCTTCCACCGCGAAGCTGCGCGTGGCGCTGGAGGCGAAGGCCTGCACCGCCACAATGTCGCCGCACAGCATGCGCAGGTTGTGCACCTCGTGGATCATGTTGAGCAGGATGGGGCCGGCGCCGGGCTCGCGTCGCCAGGGGCCGTCGCTGTAGTACTGGTCGGGCTTGAAGAAGGTGGCGCTGCCCACCACCGCCACCAGGCGGCCGAGCTGGCCCGAAGCCACGACCTCACGCGCCTTGGCCATGATGGGGCTGTGCGCCCGGTGGTGGCCGATCAGCAGCTTGGCGCCGCTTCGCTTCACCGCGTCGACCAGCGTCGTGCCTTCGGCCACGCTGGGTGCGATGGGTTTTTCGAGCAGCACCGGCAAGCCCGCCGCGATGCAGGCCAGCGCCTGCGGCACGTGCAACTGGTTGGGCGTGGCCAGGATCACCCCGTCGGGACGGTCCTTGGCGAACAGTTCTTCGAGCGAGGCGTACAAGGGCACGCCCGCCGCCGCCGCGAGCGCCACGGCTGCGGGCGACGGATCGACGACTGCCGAAAGGGTGCAGGTGGGGCTTCGCCGCGCCACATCCATGTGGGCCTGGCCGATGTAGCCGGCCCCGGCTACGGCAATTCTGAGCTTGGGCATGTGGGAAAACTCTCCTGGGAGGGCAGGCCGGGCGGCGCCGACCGGGTTGTGTCGCGGGGTCGTCAGCCTGGGTTCAGACCAGCGGCACGGTCAGCTTCTCGATCACGGCGCGCGTATCGGGCCGCATGCCACGCCACCATTCGAAGGCCTCGGCCGCCTGCTCGGCCAGCATGCCGACGCCGTCGGCGAGTTGCTTCACACCGGCGTTCTGCGCCAGCCGCAGGAAAGGCGTCAGCCCCTTGCCGTAGGCCAGTTCATAAGCCAGCTCGCTCGAGGCGAAGACGCTGGCCGGCACCGGCGGCAGTTCGGCACGCAAGCTGGCCGAGGTGGCGTTGAACACGATGTCGAACTGCCGGCCTTCCAGGTCGGCGTAGTCACCAAAGCCCACGGCACCCTGCCCCGCGACGGCGGCCGCGAGTTCACCCGCCTTGGCCACGGTGCGGTTGGCGATGAAAAGCGCCGCCGGCTTCTCGGCGAGGAAAGGCAGCAGCGCGCCGCGCGTGGCACCGCCGGCACCGAGCACCAGCACACGCTTGCCAGCCAGGGCGCAACCCAGGTTGTGCACCACGTCGCGCACCAGGCCCACGCCGTCGAAGTTTTCGGCCATTACGCGGTCGCCTTCGAACTTCATTGCATTCACCGCGCCGGCGAGCCGGGCACGTTCAGAATGTTCCGTCGCATAGGCGAAGGCGTCGAGCTTGAAGGGCGCGGTGATGTTGAGGCCGCGGCCACCGGCGGCGCGGAATGCATCCACGGCCGCCTTGAAGCCGCCGAGCGGGCCTTCGATCTTGGTGTATTCGATGTCCTGCCCCGTGACTTCGGCGTACATGCCGTGGATCAGGGGCGACTTGCTTTGGGCGATGGGATTGCCGATGACGGCGTAACGGTCGGTCATGTGTGTCTCTTGATGGGCTTCGTCGCGCACGGCCCCTGCTGGAGGCGGTTGCTGCACGCTGATCGCTCAAAGCGCCGACGCCGGACGGGACTCTAGCGATTTATCCGGCACAAATGAAGCATTCTCACGGTTGAATGCGCGATTAACGATCGCAATCGATCGACTATCGCGCATTACACGGGTTTTTACTAGTTAGTACGTTCCTGGGCGGCGCGGAATCATCAGCCGGTGTTCGCCCTTCTGCACCACCTGGCCGTGCTGGTTGAACAGTTCCGACGGCAGCACCACGATGCCCCATCCCGGCTTGCTCTTGCTCGCCCGCATGCTGCCCACGGTGAAGCGCACCTGCAGCACGTCGCCGATCTTGATCGGCAGCAGGAAGT
Organism: Rhodoferax koreense; assembly: GCF_001955695.1. Classification (NCBI taxonomy): domain Bacteria; kingdom Pseudomonadati; phylum Pseudomonadota; class Betaproteobacteria; order Burkholderiales; family Comamonadaceae; genus Rhodoferax; species Rhodoferax koreensis. The sequence goes on from NZ_CP019236.1 coordinate 5,415,536, forward strand.
CCCAGGTCCAGCCCAGCGACATGCCCGGCAGGAAGCGGTATTCGCACTGCGTCTTCAACCCGTCGGCCACCGACAGGCCCATCAGGCCGTGGGCCACGCGGCAGCCGAAGTGCGAGGCGTTGGCATAGGCCTCGTCCACATGCACCGGCGTGTAGTCACCGGTGAGTTCGGCGTAGGCGTCGATGCGCGCGCCGGTCACCTCGTAGGTCGGGCTGGTGCAGCTGTCGCCCTCCCGCGCGTCGTCCCAGTAGCGCTCGGGGGTGGTGAAGTTGAATTTCGGAATGATCATGGTGTGTCTCCTGTGGATGTCAGAGGTCGAAGCTGCGCAGGAAGGCCAGGCTGTGCCGCATGGCGGCCATCGGCTCGCCCTGGAAGCCGCATTCGCCGGACAGCAGTCCGTCGTAGCCGCTGGCCTTGAGCTGGCGCATGAATTCGGGATAGTCGTAGTCGCCGGTACCCGGGTTGAGCCGGCCGGTGTCCGCCAGATGGATGTGCCGCACCCAGCCGGCGTTGCGGGAGAGGGTCGACAGCGGCTCGTCTTCCTCGTGCATGTGATAGAAGTCCGCCAGGCCGCGTACCTCCGGGCGGCTGAGCTTTTTCGCCAGTGCCACGCCTTCGGTCACGCTGTTGATGAAGTTCGATTCCTTGCGGTTCAGCGGCTCGATCACGAGCGTGGTGCCGCCGCCCTTGAGCGCATCGGCGCACCACGACAAGGCTTCGAGGAACTGCGCCTCGGTGCGCGCACGGCTGCCGCCTTCGGGCACGTTGCGCGTCCAGCCGCTGCCCAGCACCACGGTCCGCGCCTTGGCCAGCGCCAGGATTTCGACCACGCGGTCGAAGTAGCTGCGGATGCGCCTTTCGTCCACCTGGGTGCCCACCAGCCGGAAATCATGCGGGAACAGGTAGCTCATGGCCAGCGCCGGCAATGGCAGCTCGCGCACCTGGGCCTTGGCTTGCGCAAAGGCCGCGTCGTCCTCCAGCCCCAGCGGGACCAGTTGGACCTCGATGTAGTCGAGCCCGGCCGCCTGCATGTCGGCCGCCCGGTCGATGGGGCCGCACCAGCCAATCTTCCAAGGTGTCTTGTGCGACATCGCGTCAGGCCCGAGGGTTCACGGCCAGCACCTCGGCCACCGCATTGCCGCTGGCCTGGATCAGCTCCACAGCCAGGCCATCGGGCAACTGCAGCCAGTTGTGGCCCTGGGGCAACGTCGTCACGCCCCAGCTTTTCGCGGCTTCGAGCGCGCCGGGCAGGTCCTGCACCATGATGCCGAGGTGGGCCAGCCAGCCCGCATCGTTGCTGGGCGGCGCTTCGAAATCGGGCGTGCTCATGAGTTGCATGCCGCCGATGGTCCAGTACTGGCGCGGGGCTTCTGTGGGGCCGTCGATCTCGCGCACGTCCATGCCGAGCACTTCGTAGAAGAAGTCGATGTGCCACTGGATGTCTTTCACGCGCACGGCGACGTGTTCGACGTAGGACTTCTGCACGTCAGGTTTTGCCTTGGTTTCCAACTTGTCTCCTTCGGTTTCTACTTGCCGAGCAGCTTGCGCTCGACGCCCTTGACACAGGCCACCAGGGCCAGATTGGTGGGCGTCGGCACGCCGTGCTTGCGGCCCCAGCGCACCACGGCACCGTTCACGTAATCGACTTCGGTGACCGAGCCTTTCTCCAGGCTCTGCAGCATCGACACCTTGAATTCGGGCGGCAGGCCGGCCGAGGCCTTGACCCAGGCCTGGCGCGGCTCGGTGGTGCTGAGCCGCACGCCGGCCGCGCGCGCCACGGCCATGGCCTCGGCCACGGCGGCCACGGCGCAATCCTCGATCTCGGGCACGTCGTAGAGGTCGCCGTAGGTCAGGTGCGTGACGGCGCCGAGCGCACCGGTGGCCACGTTGACCAGCAGCTTGTCCCACATGGTGCCGAGGATGTTTTCGCTGACCTCGCAGGCCAGGCCAGCCTGGTTGAACGCGGCGGCGATGGCTTGTGCGCGTTCGCTGAGGTGGCCGTCGAGCTCGCCGATGATGGTTTCCTTGCCCTTGGTGCCGGCAATGATGTGGCCGGGCGCGAGCATCACGCCGCCAGCATAGGTCTTGCCGGCCAGCACATGTTCGCGGCCCACCACCTCGGCCAGGATGTCCTCGTGGCCCAGGCCGTTCTGCAGCGACAGCACGACGGTGTCCGGGCCGACGATGCCGCGCGCGGATTCGATCACCGTGCGGGTGTGGAAGGACTTCACCAGCACGATGACGAGATCGACCACGCCGATGGCGTCGCAGTTCGTCGCCGCGCGGACCGGAACGGTGCGGTCCACGCCGGCTTCGCGCATCAGCAGGCCGCGCTGCAGCATCGCATCCACATGCGCCTGCCCGCGGTTCACGAGCCACACTTCGTGCCCGGCTTCGGTCAGCACCCCGCCGATGGCACAGCCGAGCGCACCCGCGCCCAATACACAGATCTTCAAACGATTCTCCCGCTGGCAACACGCCGGCAATGGAGGCGGATCGTAGGAGGCGCACATCGGGCTGTAAATGCGGGGCCCGCAATGTGCGCATTGCATTCGGCAATGCGGGCTTGCCGCGACAATCGGGCGCACTCGCCTTCGCGAACCCTTCCCCTCCGAGGAGAAATGTGATGACCGGCCCCGCCACCCAGATTCCGATCGCCCAGCCGAAAATCGACTGCCACGTGCACGTGTTCGATCCCGTGAACTTCCCATATGCGGAAGACACGTTCTACCGCCCCAGCGGCCACGAGCTGGCAACGACCGATGCGCTCGAACATGTGATGGCCTCGCACGGCGTGCAGCACGCGATGATCGTCGGCCCCAACTCGGGCTACAACCTGGACAACCGCTGCCTCCTCGATGCGCTCAAGCGCGGCGCCGGCAAGTTCAAGGGCGCCGCCGTGGTGCGCAACGACATCGGCCGCGGTGAGCTGCAGGACCTGCAGGCGCAGGGCGTGATCGGGGTGACGCTGAACGCCGCATTGCTCGGCACCGACTTCTTCCTTGACGCCGCGCCCCTGCTGCAGCACCTGCGCGACCTCGGCCTGTGGGCCGCGGTGCAGGTGCAGCATGACCAGCTGGTCGCCATGCAGCCGATGCTGGTGGACAGCGGCGTGCAGCTGGTGTTCGACCACCTGGGCCGGCCCGACCCGCAGGCCGGCGTGGGCCAGCCGGGCTTCGCGGCGCTGCTGCAGCTGGCCGGGACGGGCCGCGCAGCGGTCAAGCTGTCGAGCCTGGTGAAAACCTCAACACAGCCGTTCCCGCACCGGGACGCTTGGCCGTATGTGCAGGCGCTCCTCGAGGCCTACACGCCGCAGGCGCTGGTGTGGGGCTCGGACTGGCCGTTCCTGCGCGCGCCGGCCCGCATCGACTACGGTCCGCTGCTCGACCTGTTCGGCCAACTCGTGCCGGATGCCGCCGCGCGCCAGGCGATCCTGTGGGACACACCGAAGCGCCTGTTCGGGTTCTAGCCGCCGGTAGGCAGCGCGACCCAGCCGCCGCTGCGGCTGGACGCAAACAGCGCCTCGATGGTGCGCAGCGTGCCCAGCGCGTCCTCGATCGGCCAGCTCGGCACCGCTTGGCCCAGCAGCAGGCGCGAGAAGCGTTCGACTTGCAGCACGTACTGGTTGACCGGCTCGAATTCGAGGCTTTGGTTGGGAAAATAACCCACGCTGGTGTGGTCGCCCACCTCGATGTGGCAGGCCGTGGGCCGCGCCTGCGCATACGGAAAATCAAAACGCAGCCAGCCGTGGCCGCCCAACACCGAAAGTTGCTGGTGCGTGCCCCAGCCGTCCGGCCCGGCTTGCGTGGCCACGGTGAGGGCCGCATGGGCGTCGCCGTAGTCGAGCAGCGCGCTGCTGACCCGGTCGATGCGGAACACCGGGTCGTATTCGAGCGCCGCCACCACGCGCAGCGGCGGGCGCTTGAACACCAGGTTGCAGGCGCTCACGGCATAGGAGCCAAGGTCATAGAGCGCGCCGCCACCGGCGTTGGGATCGTTGCGCACGTCCTTGGGATCGAGGAACTGCTTGGCCAGCGTGGCGTGCGCGGCGCGCACCGGGCCGATGGCATCGGCGGCCAGCAGCTCGTCGAAGCGGGCCCACTGCGGATGGTTGCGAAAGCCGAAGCCTTCCTCGATGTGTTTGCCGGTGCGGTCGCGCACTTCGCAAAGCTGCTGCACCTGGTCGGCGGTGAGGCACAGCGGCTTTTCGCACAACACATGTTTGCCCGCCTCAAGGGCGCGCACCGACCATTCGAAATGCAACTGGTTGGGCAGCGGCACGTAGACGGCGTCGATCTCCGGGTCGTCCAGCAAGGCGTCGTAGCTGGCGTAGACCTTGGGAATGCCGAGCGCCTGCGCCGCGGCCTGTCCCTTGGCCAGGTCGCGCGAAGCCAACGCCATCAGCGTGGCGCTCGGCGCAAGTTGCAGCGCGGGCATGGTGCGCTGGGTGGCGATGGCGGCGGCGCCGAGCACGCCCCAGTGAATCGTGGTTCTGGCCATGGTGTCTCCGTCAGGTGGTGGAACTCGCGTCGCCCGCATCCTAGGCCAGACCGGACCTGCCGCCCATGCGATGGCTGCAATACACTGCATTTCGTTTCCTGATGCCGCCTGCCTGGCAGGCGCCGCCCATGACCGACAACGACCCCAACCTGCTCGATCCCAAGCTGCTGCGCCTGCTCGACCTGCTCTACACCACGCGCAGCGTGACCCGTGCCGCCGAGCAGTTGGGGCAAAGTCAACCGACCGTGAGCATCTGGCTCGGCCGGCTGCGCCGCCAGCTCAACGATCCGCTGTTCGTGCGCACACCCGAAGGCATGCAGCCCACCCCGCGCACCGACGCGTTGATCGTCACCGTGCGCGAGGTGCTGGAGGGCCTGCGCCGGCTCGCCGAATCGCAGGCCTTGTTCGACCCCGCGGCGTCGACGCGCGAGTTCCGCATCTTCATGACCGACGCGAGCCACATCACCTTGTTGCCGCGGCTCTACGCCCACGTGCGCGCGCTCGCACCGCATGTGCGGCTCGAAGCCGCCACCATGGATGCGCGGCTGGTGCCGGCGCTGCAGTCGGGCGAAGCCGATCTGGCGCTCGGCCTGGTGCAACCGCTCGAAGCCGGCATCGAGGCCGGCTTCTACCAGCAGACCCTGTTCGAGCAGGACTGGATCTGCCTGTGCCATGCGCGCCATCCGCGCATCGGAGATGGCTTCACGCTCGACGACTACCTGGCCGAGGCCCATGTCGGCATCGTCTCGGGCACGGGCTACCAGCTGCTCGACGCCGCCCTCAAGGGCCTCGGCGCGGAGCGGCGCGTGATGCTCGAACTGCCGGGCTTCCTCGGCCTGGCGGCCATCCTGTCGAGCAGCGACCTCGTGGCCACGCTGCCGCGCCAGATCGGCCGCACGCTCGCCGAAAGCGCGGGCCTGCGCCAACTGCCGTGCCCCCTGCAGATCCCGTCGTTTTCGGTGAAGCAATACTGGCATGCGCGCTACCACCACGATGTGGCCAACCAGTGGCTGCGCGGCATCTGCGCCGAGTTGTTCATGCGGCGCGATCCGCCTCAGGAAACCAGGTCGGGCCCGGTGCCCAGGCTCAGCCGCAGCCGCGTGCCCTGACCCGGCGCACTGGTGATGGACAACCGGGCGCCCACCAGTTGCGCCTGCTCGCGCAGCCCGACCAGGCCGTAGTGGCCGGGATGGGGCGCGTCGGCGTCGAAGCCGACGCCGTTGTCGGCAATGTCGAGCACGAGTTGGCCGCCGTCTTCGTCCCGCAGTTGCACACTGACCTCGGTGGCGGCCGCATGCCGCTCGATGTTGCGCAAGGCTTCCTCGGCGATGCGGAAGACGGTCTCGGCGCGGGTGTCGGCGAACACGGCTGCATTGGGGTCGGCGCCGTAGGCCACGGCCAGGCCGGTACGGCTGGTGAACCGGGCGATGGCATCGGCCAGCGCGGGGCCCAGGCCGAGGTCGCGCACCCCGTTGAAACGCATGCGCAGGATGGCGGCGCGGGCTTCGTTCAGCCCTTGCTGGGCCGCCTCCTCGGCGCGGGCAAGTTCGTCGGCCAGCGCCCCGGGGTCGTGCTGGTGCAGCCTCCTCAGGATGCGCACCTCCGCCAGCATGGCCATCATCGAATGCGCCAGCGTGTCGTGCAGGTCACGCGCGATGCGCAGGCGTTCGCGCACCACGGCGGCGTAGCGCGTCTCCTCGGCCAGCCGCTCGACCTCGCGGGTGCGCGCCTGCACACGCTGTTCGAGTTCGGCGGTCAGCCGGGCCAAAGCATCGCGCTCGCGGCGCAGCGACTGCAGCAGGGTGTCGAAGGCCCGCCCCAGGTGGCTCACCTCGTCGTTGCCGCGCGGCACCGCGATGCCCTGTTCGGCCTGCGGATCGACGGCCTGAACCGATGCCGTGAGCCGCGTCAGCCGGCGCGTCACCCGGTCGGCCAGTGCGATGCCGGCCAGTGCCGCCACGCCGCCCAGGCCGAGCGACCACCAGAAGATGCGGCTGCGTTCGGCATCGGCGCGGCGTGTGACCTCGGCCTCGGGCCATTGCAGCAGCACGCGCCAGCCCAGGGTCTGCAGGCTGCCGCCGGCGCCGGGCGGCACGCTGGCCGAGGCCGCGGCTTCCTCCGGTGGCGCGGGCCGGCCGAGCAGGGCCGGCGGGCCGATCAGCACGCGGCCCGCCGCGTCGAGCAGCAATGCGCTGCTGCCCTCCAGCAGCGGCACACGCTGGCGCAGTTGCGCCGCGGCGTCCACCAGCCAGCGCCATTCGAGGCGGGCGCCGATCACGCCGATGGCGCGCCCCTCGGCATCCCGCACCGGCATCGCCAGCGCGATGAAACGCGCCGGCACCGTATCGGACGGGTCGACCCCGATCCAGGCGCCGTGCAGGCCCTCCCGAAACCAGGCCCGGCCCGCAACGTCACCGGGCGGCGCGTCCGACGCCGGTGCCGTGGAGGTCGAAGTCAGCAAGCGCCCGGTCGCATCGGCCAGGCCGATCCAGGCCAGTTCGGGATAACCGGCCTGCAGATCGCCGAACACCACGGACAGCCGCTCCGCGTCCTGCCGCAACAGGGCACGCGGCACCATCGCCGCCGCGGTGCGCAGCGGCTGTCGCCGTTGCGCCAGCGCCGCATCGAGACCGCTGGACCACTGCTGCGCCGCATTGGCCGCACGTTCGCTGCGCTGCTCCAGCAGCGAATCGCGGGCCAGGTCGCCCTCCCACCAGCCGGTCATCCCCGCCAGGCCGATCAGCAGCAGCGAGATCAGCCAGCCGATGGAGGTGGCAAAGCTGCGTCGGGGATCGAAGATGAAGCGGAACGGCATGGCGCGGGGCATGGGCCATTGTGCCAATGCCGGCGCGTAGCCGGGTGGTGGCGCCCGTGCCGTGCACCGTGCCGCTAGAGTGCCCGGCGCGTGGCGAATCGCACCACGGTCACGCCCGCGCGGGCCTGGCGTGTAGAAGGCATCACCAGCACACAGTCGTCGTAAGGCGTGCACACCGGCTCGCCGTCGTTGTCGCCGATCACGGTGCCAGCCTTGGCGATCACCTCCAGGCCGGTATAGGCTTCCTTGAACCGGAAGTTCGCACTCCGGGCGACGACCGGGCCGGTCACTTCGAGGGCCCACTGGCGCGGCGCATCGGGCTGGCGCCAGCCGGGCAGCAGCGAGGCGGCATCACCCTCGTCCAGGGTACCGGCCGCCTCCAGGAAACGCACGCACTGATCCTGCGCCACGGTCCGGCTGGCGTGCTCGCCATGGAAACCGCATTCGATCAGCAGGGAACGCGTGCCGTTGTCCTCCACCGCATCGGCATGGGCGAAACGGCCGAAGTCGCGCATGCGCACGCCGTCCTTGTGGCCAGCGTCGATCACCACGTGCTCGGGTGCGCGCATCTGCCGCGCCAGCGCCACGTTGCGCATCGACGGGCCGGTGAGCGACAGCGGCGCGCTCGGCTCGTGCATGGAGTGCAGGTCGAGCAGCCAGTCGGCCGCCTCGACGAAGGGCCGCAGGGCCGCGGCGCGGCGGCGTTCCTGGGTGTTGGCGTCCAGCAGGCGCTCCGGGATCCATTGGCGGTTCATGTCTTCATCGACGAAGCGCGCGGCGTCGTGGCGGGCCGGGTCGAAGCGGTCGAACGCGGCCAAGTTGCAGAAGGCCAACATCAGCACGCCACGGCGCGGGCGCACGCCGGCTTCGAGCAGGCCCTTGAGTGCCCAGGCGCCGCACAGTTCGTTGCCGTGGATCAGCGCGGTCACCATCACCGTGCGTCCGGGCTGGCCCGAATCGGAGCGCCACACACCCTCGGTGCCGGTGTTGCCGGCGCGCCAGCGGGTGATGTCGGGCGCGGGCAATTCGAAAGACAAGGACACTCTGGCTCCGTTCACTGGCTTCATTCCTTGATGTTGGCGAATTCGACGATCTTCTTGTACTTCGCAACCTCGTCCTGCAGGAAACGCGCCACGTCGGGCTTGCCGCCACTGCCGGCGGCCACGGTGGAGCTCGAGGCCTCCATCTTCTTGCGGAAATCCGGCGACTGCAGGGTTTCGTCGAGCGCCTTGCGCAACTTGGCCGCGATCGGCTCGGGCAGTTTGGCCGGGCCGAGCAGCGCGAACCACACGCCGATGTCCATGCCCTTGAGTTGCGGCGTTTCGGCCAGCGCCGGGATGTCGGGCGTCACGGCGGATCGCTTGGCCTCGGTGGTACCGAGCGCCACGACCTTGCCGCTCTTGATGTGCGGCAAGCCGCTGGACAACACGAACACGCCGAAGTCGAGGTTGTTGCCGAGCAGGTCGTTGGTCAACGGCGCCACGCCGCGGTAGGGGATGTGGGTCATGAACACGCCGGCCTGCTGCTTGATCATCTCGCCGGCCAAATGCAGCGAGGTGCCGACGCCGGAGCTGCCATAGCTGTATTTGCCCGGGTTCCTCTTCACCAGATCGATGAATTGCGCCACCGTCTTCACGCCCGAACCCGTGGAAGCCACCAACACCAGCGGCTGCGAGGCGATCAGGCCGATCGGGGTGAAGTCCTTGATGTCGTATTTGGTGGCCGGCGTCACCAGCCGGCTGATGGCCACCTCGTTGCTCGCGCCGACGAGCAGGGTGTAGCCGTCGGGTGCGGCATTGGCCACCTTCTGCGCGCCGATCGCGCCGCCGGCGCCGCCGATGTTCTCGATCACCACCGGCACGCCGAGGCGGGTGGAGAGTTCGAGCGCCACGGAGCGGCCGGTGAGGTCGGTGGAGCCGCCGGGCGGGTAGCCGACGACGATGGTGATCGGCCGCGTCGGCCAGGCCGGGGCCTGGGCGTTGGCGCAAGGGCCGGCGAGAAACGTCACCGCCGCGAGGGCGGCTTGGATGCTCAAAGAAGAAAGGCGCATGGCGTGGGTCCTTGGGTGCGGGCAACGTGGGCGGAAGCGAATCCTCGGCCATTGTTGGCGTTCCCGCGCCGCTCCGGCGTGCCGAAACGGCACGGTATCGTGCCAAAGGAAACCCGTCTCAGCGATCCGTCAGCACTTCCCAGACCGCTTCGGCAAACGGTCCGAGCCGGCGCTTGGGCCGGTACAGCCAGACGTCGTAGCCCACCTCCATACCTTTGTCGCCCGCATGCGCGAGCCGGCCCGCCTTGCAGTCGGCGTGCACCATCGACCATGGCAACCAGGCCACCCCGATGCCTTTGAGCGCGTATTCGTAGGTGGCGTCGGCCGAATCGCTCTCCACCTGGCGCAGCAGCCGTGGCGCGAGGCGGTTGTTGGCCAGGTGGTCGGCCACCAGCCGGCCCAGCGCCAGTGACTGCGCATAGGCCAGGTAGGGCACCGGCGCCGCATCGGCGAAGGTGTGCAGGGGCCGGCCCTGCACGTCGGCGCGCGCAACCGGCACCAGCCGGTCGCTGGCCACGGTGACGTGGGTGAACCGGCGGGCATCGAGTGTCACGGCCAGCGCCGGGTGGTGGTAGACCAGGGAAAAATCGGCTTCGCTCTGCTCGAGCAGGCGCACGGTTTCGGCCAGTGCACGGGTGGTGATGCGCAATTCGCCGTCCTTGAGCACGGGCTTCAATTGCACCAGCCAGTCGGCCACCAGGGTGCGCGCCAGGGTGCGGCCGGTGGTCAACGTGGCGCTGCGCGCCTGCCGGCCAGCCAGGCCATGCAGCTCCACGCGCGAGCCGTCGAGGTCGCGTGCCATCTGCTGCGCCGTCTCCAGGAACCGCGTGCCGGCCGCCGTCAACAGCACCGGGCCGCCCGCGCCGGCGCTGCGGTCCACCAGCGGCGTGCCGGCCCAGGTTTCGAGCGCACGGATGCGGCGGCCGAACGCCGGATGCGTCACATGGCGCAGTTCGGCCGCGCGCGTGAAGCTGCGCGTCTCGGCCAGCGCGGTGAAGTCTTCAAGCCATTTGAGTTGCATGTCAGTGGCGCCCGGCCGCCCGCAGGCACGGACGCGCCCCCGCAGGGGGCAGCGATACGCAAAGCGATGAGCGTGGGGGTGGTTTCATGCTGGACGTGGTTTTCGGGCGGAATCCGGCGCATGATGGCAGACGGGCGCGAAAGGAGACTGCCATGAAACCGGAACAGGAACGCTTTTGGGAAGTAGACCTCGTCGCGCTGCTGGTTCAGTGGTGGAAGGACATCGCCATCTTCGTGGCCACCGCGCTGACCTTCGTGGTGCTGGCACTGCCGGTGATCATCCCGGCACTGATCATGTGGTTCCTGTTGTCGATCAACTTCACCATCAACGGGGGGATGACCCTGCCCCCGTGATGCTATCGACTCGGCCTAAGCCGCGCGGGCGGCGCGCAGCGTATCGCGCGTCTTGATCGCCTCGCGCCGCGCCGCATCGGCGAAATCGTCGCCGGCCGACGCGTACAGGATCGCCCGCGAAGAATTCACGATGATCTGCCCCTCCGGCCGCCAGCCGGCCTTGACGGTGGCCAGCGCGTCGCCGCCTTGCGCACCCACGCCGGGAATCAGCAGCGGCAACGTCGGCGCCAGCGCGCGCACGCGCTCGATCTCGGCGGGGTAGGTCGCGCCCACCACCAGGCCGAGCTGGCCGTTGAGGTTCCACGGGCCCTGCGCGAGCCGCGCCACATGTTCGTACAGCAGCGGTTCGCCGGGCACGCTGGACAGCCGCTGGTTCTGCAGGTCGTCGCCGCCCGGGTTCGAGGTGCGGCACAGCAGGAAAGCACCCTTGCCGTGGTATTGCAGGTAGGGTGCGACCGAGTCGAAACCCATGAACGGCGACAGCGTGACCGCGTCGGCACCGTAGCGCTCAAAGGCCTCGATCGCATATTGCTCGGCGGTGGAGCCGATGTCGCCGCGTTTCGCGTCCAGGATCACCGGCACGTGGGGTGCGGCACTGCGCATGTGGCGCATCAGCTTTTCGAGCTGTTCCTCGGCGCGGTGCGCCGCGAAATACGCGATCTGCGGCTTGAAGGCCATGGCCAGGTCGGCCGTGGCGTCGACGATGCGGGCGCAGAAATCGAAGATCCGGCCGGCATCGCCCTTGAGCGAGGCCGGAAAACGCGCCGGATCGGGGTCCAGGCCCACGCACAGCATGGAGCCGTTGGTTTGCTCGGCTTGGCGGAGCATGTCGAGAAAGGTCATGGCCCGATTTTAGGTGACGGCCCGGGCAGCGAGAATCGGCCGTCCCGATCCCTGCCCATCATGCCCAGACCTGCCGCCCCCGAGCCGAAGCCGCCGCGCAGCCACCACTACCATGTCTACGTGGTGCTGCTGTCGGACGAGGTATGGAACAGCGCGCGCTTCCGCAAGGCCAATCCCGGCTACCAACTCGGCAGACCCTTCGTGTATGTCGGCATGACCGGGCTGGACCCGGACATCCGTTTCGACAAACACAAGGCCGGCATCCAGGCCAACAGCTTCGTGCGCGATTTCGGTTTGCGCCTGCTGCCAACGCTGTCCGAGCGTTACAACCCCATGCCCTACGCCGCGGCGCGCGACATGGAGATCGAACTGGGCATGGTGTTGCGCGCGCGGGGCTACGGTGTCTGGCAGGCTTGAACCGCGCTGTTGCCCCAGGAGCACGACCACCGGTGAGCGCCAAAACACCGCATTTCGAAGCGGTTATGAATCCGCCCTAAAATTCCAGATGCAAATAATTTCTATTTGTCATTTGACGGCTTTGGCCGGGCGCAAGTACTGAGGCGCGCCCACCGGCATTTTTTCGAGGTGTGTTCATGAAATTTTCCCTTCCGGGCATTGCTCTGGCAATTTCTGCGCTGGTCGCGCCGCTGGTTGCCCTGGCGCAGTCTTCCGCCGACGGCATCGTCGTCTACAACGCCCAGCACGTCACGCTGACCCAGGCCTGGGCCGACGGTTTCACCAAGGAAACCGGCATCAAGGTCACGCTGCGCAACGGCGGCGACACCGAACTCGGCAACCAGATCCTGCAGGAAGGCGCGGCCTCGCCGGCCGACGTGTTCCTCACCGAAAACTCGCCGGCCATGGTGCTGGTCGACAACGCCAAACTCTTTGCACCGCTGGACGCGGCCACGCTGGCCGAAGTACCCGCCAACTTCCAGCCCGCGCACGGCCGCTGGGTCGGCATCGCCGCGCGCAGCACGGTGTTCGTCTACAACAAGAGCAAGCTCACCAGCGCGCAACTGCCCAAATCCATGCTCGATTTGGCCGACGCGGGCTGGAAGGGCCGCTGGGCCGCCTCGCCCACGGGTGCGGACTTCCAGGCCATCGTCAGCGCACTGCTCGAGCTCAAGGGCGAACCGGCTACCGTGGCCTGGCTCAAGGGCATGAAGGCGAACGCCACCGCCTACAAGGGCAACAGCACGGTGATGAAGGCGGTCAACGCCGGCGAGATCGACGGCGGCGTCATCTACCACTATTACTACTTCGGCGACCAGGCCAAGACCGGTGAGAACAGCAAGAACGTCGGCCTGCACTACTTCCGCAACCAGGACCCGGGCGCCTTCGTCAGCATCTCCGGCGGCGGCGTGCTGGCGTCGAGCAAACGCCCTGCGCAGGCCCAGGCCTTCGTGAAGTGGGTCGCGGGCAAGGGCGGGCAGGAGATCCTGCGCACCGGCAACGCCTATGAATACGCGGTGGGCAAGGGCGAAGCTTCGAACGCCAAGCTCGTGCCGCTGGCCGACCTGCAGCCACCGGCGGTCGAGCCTTCCAAGCTCAACAGCAAGAAGGTCAGCGAGCTCATGACGCAGGCCGGCCTGCTGTAAACACCTTGTCCGCCGTGCATCCAGCGGCCGCGATGCCGCGCCCCATCTTGACCGCCAGGCCCGCGCCCCGGCGCGCCTGGTCTTTTTCCTGGGTGACCGTCGCCGCGCTGCTGGTTTCGCTTTTCGCCCTGCTGCCGCTGGGCTTCGTCTTCTGGGTCGGCTGGCAGACCGGCTGGGAAACCGCCTCGGCGATGATCTTCCGCCCGCGCGTCTACGACCTGCTGGTCAACACGCTGTGGCTGGTGGCACTGGTGATCCCGCTGTGCACGGTGCTGGCCACGGCGCTGGCCTGGCTCACCGAACGCTGCGACCTGCCCGGCGCGCGCTGGTGGTCGTGGCTGGCCGTGGCGCCGCTGGCCGTGCCGGCCTTCGTGCACAGCTACGCCTGGATCAGCCTCACGCCCGGCCTGCATGGCCTGCCCGCCGGCGTGCTGGTGTCGGTGCTGGCGTACTTTCCGTTCATGTACCTGCCGATCTCGGCCGCGCTGCGCCGGCTCGATCCGGCCATCGAGGACACGGCGGCCTCGCTCGGCCTCGGCCCGTGGCAGGTGTTCCGCCGCGTCGTGCTGCCGCAGCTGCGCCTGCCGATCTGGGGCGGCGCACTGCTGGTCGGCCTGCACCTGCTGGCCGAGTACGGCCTGTTCGTGATGATCCGCTTCGACACCTTCACCACGGCCATCGTCGACCAGTTCCAGTCGAGCTACAACGGCCCGGCGGCGAACATGCTGGCCGGCGTGCTGGTGGTCTGCTGCTTCGCGCTGCTGGCGCTGGAGGCCGGCACGCGCGGCGACGAACGCTACGCCCGCGTGGGCACCGGCGCCGCGCGCGACGTCTCGCGCCGCGCGCTGGGCCGATGGACACCGCTGGCCGTGGCGCTTCCGCTGGTCACCGCACTGCTGTCGCTCGGCGTGCCGATGGTCACGCTCACGCGCTGGCTGGTGTCGGGCGGCGCCGGCGTCTGGCCGATGCGCTACATCGGCCCGGCGATCTGGCAGACCATTGCGCTGGCGCTGGCCGGCGCGCTGTTGACCACGCTCGTGGCGCTGCCGATGGCCTGGCTGTCGATCCGAGCGCCGGGCCGGCTGCAGCGCCTGCTGGAATCGTGCAACTACATGGTCGGCTCGCTGCCCGGCGTGGTGATCGCGCTGGCACTGGTCACCGTCACCGTGCGTGTGGCCCTGCCGCTGTACCAGACCGTGGTGACGGTGCTCGCCGCCTATGTGCTGATGTTCCTGCCGCGCGCGCTGGTGAGCCTGCGCGCCGGCATCGCGCAGGCGCCGGTCGAGCTCGAACACGCGGCGCGCAGCCTGGGCCATTCGCCGCTGCGGGCGGTGTGGGGCGTGACGCTCCGGCTCACCGCGCCGGCCGCCGCCGCCGGCGTGGCCATGGTGTCGCTGGGCATTGCCAACGAACTCACCGCCACGCTGCTGCTCGCGCCCAATGGCACCCAGACGCTGGCCACCGGCTTCTGGGCGATGAGCAGCGAGATCGATTACGCGGGCGCCGCGCCCTACGCCTTGATCATGGTGCTGCTGTCGCTGCCGATGACCTGGCTGCTCTACCAACAATCGAAGAAGACCGCCGGAAGATGAAGCTCCTTGAAATCAGCGCCGTGCGCAAGTCCTATGGCGCGGTGACCGTTCTGGACGGCATCGACCTCGAGGTGCCGGCCGGCAGCCGCACCGCCATCGTCGGCCCTTCAGGCTCGGGCAAGACCACGTTGCTGCGCATCATCGCCGGCTTCGAATTCCCCGACAGCGGCACCGTCACCTTCGGCGGCCAACGCCTGGCCGACGGGCCCGACGCCGTGCCGGCCCACAAGCGCGGCATCGGTTTCGTGCCGCAGGACGGCGCCCTCTTCCCGCACCTGAATGTGGCCGACAACGTCGGCTTCGGCCTGGCGCGCAACATGCCCGGCCGCGCCGACCGCATCGCCGAGCTGATGGACATGGTCTCTCTCGACACGGCCATGCTGCAGCGCCGGCCGCACGAACTCTCCGGCGGCCAGCAGCAACGCGTGGCCCTGGCGCGCGCGCTGGCCCAGCGGCCCCGGCTGATGCTGCTCGACGAGCCGTTTTCCGCGCTCGACACCGGCCTGCGCGCGGCCACCCGCAAGGCCGTGGCGCAGTTGCTGACCAGCGCCGGCATCACCACCATCCTCGTCACCCACGACCAGAGCGAGGCGCTTTCGTTCGCCGACCAGGTGGCGGTGATGCGCGCCGGGCAGCTGGTGCAGGTCGGCACGCCGATGGCGCTGTACCTGCGGCCCCGGGACCCGGCCACTGCGGGCTTTCTCGGCGACACCATCGTGCTGCCGGCGCAGGTGGGCGCGGGCTGGGCCGACTGCGCGCTCGGCCGCATCGCCGTCAACCAGGCCGACCGCAGCGGCGCCGCACAGATCATGCTGCGACCCGAGCAACTGCAGCTGGCCGAGGTGCCGGTGGAAAGCGTGGATGCCACGGCCTGTTTCGGTGAAGTCACCGACATCGATTTCGGCGGCCCGGTGTGCGTGGTGTCGGTGCGTCTGCTGGGGGCCTCGTCGTCGACGGCGCCGCTGCAGGTGCGCAGCCCGGGTATCCATGTGCCGCCGGTGGGGGCCACCGTGCGCGTGGCCGTGGCCGGCTCGGCCCACGTGTTTGACCGTTGATTGCTTGTTCGCTCCTCATTAGGGAGCACTCTACGCAGACACAGACTGCGCTGGAGCCATATTTTTACGTGATTTTTTGCGCTCACCGGCCCACTGCGGGCGGCCGGTAGGCGAGCAGCGTCGCGCTCCCGCCCGTGCGGGCATTGAAGACCGGCCGCGAGGCCAGCAACGCCAGCGGATCGGTGCCGAAGCGGGCGCGGTAGAACTCGGCCCAGGCCAAGTCACCGCGGCCGGGCTGGAACGCGCGCAGATCCTGGTGCGGCAGGCCCAGCGCGTGCTGTGCAGCGTCCGACCGGTACGTGCGGGCCAGAAAATACACGGCGCTGTGCAAGTCGCGGCCATGGACCCGGTAGGCGTACAGGTCCACACCCTGCTGGGCGGCGATCTCGGCCGTCAGCACCAGCGGCAGCAGCGCGAAATTCTGGTAGTGCATGGCGAGCTCGCCGCGGGCCATCTCCAGGGGCCACCGGCCGTCCGCACCGAGCTGTGCCATGGCCACGGCGTAGCGGCCCAGGCCCCAGCGGAACAGGGCCGCGTCGTTGGCCAGCACGCCCACCATCGTGGCATGCAGCCCGCGCCAGTAGGCGTGGTTGTTGCAGCAGGTGTGGTCGCCGCCGGCATGGCCGATCTGCTGCAGCGAGACACGGTGCAGCCAGGCGATGACTGCGTCCACCTGGGCCGGTGCCAACGTGGGCTCATGGACCACCTGCGACAGCGCAAGTGCTGCGGCGGCGGTCGACCACTCGGCCTGGTACCAGGCCTGGTTCGAGGCACCGGGGGCGGTGGAGACGGTGTAGCCGGTGAGCGCCTCGGCCTTGGCCCAGCGCCCGAGGTGGTCGAGCAGGCACTGCGCGTACGTGGCCTGTCCCGTGGCCACGTACAGGTTGGCCAGGGTGGCGGCGGTGGCCTCGAAACGCCGGTAAAGGGCCACCGAGGCTTCGTAAGCCGGGTTCAGCGGACCGTGGTCGCCACGAGCATAGTGGGAGGGAATGGCCATCCGGCCCGCTGGCGGCGCCACGGGGGCGGCGCGGGCGCAGTCCTGCGCGGCCGGCAGGCTGGCCGTCAGCCGTGCATCGGGCGCGGCCGCCTGCAGCCACCGCATGCGGGCGGGAACGTCGATGAACGAGGCGCGGCTGTCGCGCACGGTGGCCGTCTCGAAGGTCTGCGCCTGCGGCGCAGGGGCGGCCAAGACCTGAACAACGGCCAGGACCAACCCCGCCGTGAGCAAGTGCCAGGACCGCATCCGCTCGACCATCGGCAACTGTCAGGCCGGCGCCGCGATCACCCCGCCCCCGAGGCACACCTCACCGTCGTACACCACCGCGGACTGGCCGGGGGTGACGGCCCACTGGGCATGCGGAAAATCCAGGTTGAAATGCCGCGCATCCGAGGCCTCCAGGGAACAGGCCGCGTCGGCCTGCCGGTAACGGCTCTTGGCAGCATAGGCGCCCGGCGCCGGGGCAACGCCAGCCACCCAGCTCGCATCGTCAGCCGCCAGGGCCAGCGACTGCAGCCAGGGGTGGTCATGTCCCTGCACCACCCACAGCGTGTTTCGCTCGACGTCCTTGCGCGCCACGAACCAGGGTTCGTGTTCGCCGCCGCCGCGCTGCGCGCCTTTTTCCTTCACGCCGCCGATGCCCAGCCCCTGGCGCTGGCCCAGCGTGTAGAAGCTCAGGCCCTGGTGCCGGCCCAGCACGCGGCCGCGCTCGTCCTTGATCGGGCCCGGTTCCTTGGCGATGTAGCGGTTCAGGAAATCACGGAACGGCCGCTCGCCGATGAAGCAGATGCCGGTCGAATCCTTCTTTTTCGCGTTGGGCAGGCCGATTTCGGCGGCGATGCGGCGCACCTCGGTCTTGTGCAGTTCACCCACGGGAAACAGCGTCTTGCTCAGCTGCGCCTGGTTCAGCCGGTGCAGGAAGTAGCTCTGGTCTTTCGAAGCGTCCAGGCCCTTGAGCAATTCGTAGCGATCCGTCTCGGCGTTGTGCCGCACGCGCGCATAGTGCCCCGTCGCGATCTTTTCCGCACCGAGGCGCAGCGCGTGGTCGAGGAAGGCCTTGAACTTGATCTCGGCGTTGCACAACACGTCGGGATTCGGCGTGCGGCCGGCCTGGTACTCGCGCAGGAATTCGGCGAACACGCGGTCCTTGTATTCGGCGGCGAAGTTCACGTGTTCGATCTCGATGCCGATCACGTCGGCCACGGCGGCGGCGTCCACGAAGTCGATGTTCGACGAGCAGTATTCGCTGTCGTCGTCATCCTCCCAGTTCTTCATGAAGATGCCGACCACCTCATAACCCTGCTGCTTCAGCAGCCACGCGGTGACGGCCGAGTCCACACCGCCGCTCAGGCCGACCACGACGCGTTGCGGCTTGCCTCCTGTGATGTCGACGCGTTGATTTCTGATTTGCACATTGCCCATGCCTCGATTGTAAAAAGCAATGGCTTCCGCATGCGCCCAGGGGCCAATGCGGGTAGTTACAGGCGAAACAGGGCTCTCCCGCACAATGCCCTCCATCTTTTTTGCAGGAGCCGCCACTTTGCAACGTCGCCAATTCCTATCCCGCAGCGGCAGCACCCTCGCCGCCACCGGTCTCGCCGCCGGCCTGCCCTGGCTTTCGGCTGTGGCCCAGGCCGCGGGCCTCAAGCCCGTGGGCGCGCCGCAGGCCTTCGACTACGCCATGCTCAAGGGCCGCGCGCGCGACCTCGCCGCCAAGCCTTACGCAGCGCGGTCGACCACGCTGCCGGCCGGCATCTCGAACCTGAACTGGGACCAGCACCAGGGCATCCGTTTCCGCGACGACCATGCGCTGTGGGGCGACGACAAGCTGCGTTTCGTGGCCAAGTTCTTCCACCTCGGCCTGTTCTTCAAGTCGCCGGTGCGCATGTACGAGGTCAGCGGCGGCCAGGCCACGGAACTCGCCTACGACCCGGCCATGTTCGACTACGGCCAGAGCGGCGTGGACGGCACGAAGCTGCCGGCCGACCTGGGCTTCGCCGGCTTCCGGCTCAACTACCACACCGACCCGGTGCGCGACGTGGCGGCCTTCCTCGGCGCCAGCTACTTCCGCGCCGTGGGCGGCGAATGGCAATACGGCCAGTCGGCGCGCGGTCTGGCCATCAATACGGCACAACCCTATCCGGAAGAATTTCCCGACTTCATCGGCTACTGGTTGGAAAAACCCGATCCGAAGTCGCCCTCCCTCACCGTCTATGCGCTGCTCGATTCACCGAGCATCAGCGGTGCCTACCGCTTCGTGATCACCCCCGGCGACACGCAGATCATGGACCTGGACGTGGCGCTGTACCCGCGCAAGACCATCGAACGCATGGGCATCGCGCCGTGCACCAGCATGTACCAGACCGGCGAGAACGACCGCCGCATGGGCTGGGACTGGCGCGGCGAGATCCACGACACCGACGGCCTGGCCATGCACACCGGCAGAGGCGAATGGGTGTGGCGACCGCTCACCAACCCGGCCCAGCTGCAGTTCAACGCCTTCCAGGACAACAACCCGCGCGGCTTCGGCCTGATGCAGCGCGACCGCAACTTCGACCACTACCAGGACGACGGCGTGTTCTACGACAAGCGCCCGAGCCTGTGGGTCGAACCCAAGGCCGGCTGGGGCGCGGGTTCGGTGCAACTGGTGGAAATCCCCACCGTGGACGAAACCTTCGACAACATCGTCGCCTTCTGGAACCCGGCCGAAAAGCCGCAGGCCGGCCAGGAGCTGCTGTTCGCCTACCGCCTGCACTGGGGCGGCAACCCGCCGGCCGTGCGCATGCCGCTGGCGCGCTGCGTGGCCACGCGCACCGGCCTGGGCGGCGTGGTGGGACAGAAGCGCACAGGTTATTCGCGGCGCTTCGCCGTGGACTTCGCGGGCGGCGATTTCGCACTGCTGAACGAGAAGACCAAGGTCGAAGCCGTAATCACCGCCTCGCGCGGCAAGATCGAACTGACCTCGGCCCGCCCGCTCGCCGCCATCCAGGGCTGGCGGGCGATGTTCGACATCCGTCCCGACGGCGACAGCACCGCACCCATCGATCTACGCATGTACCTGCAGGCCGATGGCCAGCCGCTCACGGAAACCTGGCTCTACCAGTGGGCGCCGCCGCCCGTCGCCGAGCGGATCGTCTACTGACTTCGCACCGACGAATCGGTCACCACAGCTTCCAGCGGAAACCGCTGGCCCGCGAGGTAGTCCTCCATGCAGCGCAGCAGCAGCGGGCTGCGGTGGCGGTCCACGCTGGCGCGGATCTCGTCGGGCGTGAGCCAGAGCGTGCGCACGATGCCGGTGTCCAGCCTGAGCGATGGATCGGGGTCGCCCACCTCGCCGCAGAACGCGAAGCGGACGTAGGTGACGTCGTCGATCGCCCCGTCCGCACCATCGCGCACCGGCCGCTGGAACCGCGACAGGTAGATGCCCACCAGCGCGGTGGGCGCAAAACGACAGGTGGTTTCCTCGCGTGCCTCGCGGGCGCAGCCTTCGGCCGGCGACTCGCCCGGATCGAGGTGGCCCGCCGGGTTGTTCAGCCGCAGGCCATCGGGCGTGTGTTCCTCGACCAGCAGGAAGCGTCCATCTTTTTCGATCACCGCGGCCACGGTGACGCTGGGTTTCCATCGGGGCGTGTTCATCGGCGGATTATCCAGCGCGCCAGCGCGTCGGGGGTAGCTGTCAAACTCGGGTAAGCTTGGTGTAAGAGCTGTGATTTTTCTTCAAAGTAACGAAAAGTGGCGGCTTTATCCATAAAACCAAGAGACGAGGAGACGACATGCTGATAGGCGTGCCCGCGGAAACCGCGGCTGGCGAGCGACGGGTGGCGGTGACGCCCGAGACCGCGAAGAAACTCAAGGCCCAGGGCCACACGGTGCGGCTGCAAAGCGGCGCCGGGCTGGCCGCCAGTGCGCCGGATGCCGCCTACGAGGCGGTCGGTGCCGAGATCACCGACGCCGCCGGCGCGCTGCATTGCGATCTGGTGCTCAAGGTGCGGGCGCCGTCCGAGGCCGAGATCGCGCAGATGAAACCGGCGGCCACCCTGGTCGGCATGCTCAACCCCTTCGATGCCGAAGGCCTGCAGCGCCTGGCCACCGCGGGCCTGACGGGTTACGCGCTGGAAGCCGCCCCGCGCACCACCCGCGCCCAGAGCATGGACGTGCTCTCCAGCCAGGCCAACATCGCCGGCTACAAGGCCGTGATGGTCGCGGCCAACGCCTACCAGCGTTTCTTCCCCATGCTCATGACCGCCGCCGGCACGGTGAAGGCTGCGCGCGTCGTCATCCTCGGCGTCGGCGTCGCCGGTCTGCAGGCCATCGCCACCGCCAAGCGGCTGGGCGCGGTGATCGAAGCCAGCGACGTGCGGCCCAGCGTGAAGGAGCAGGTCGAATCGCTTGGCGCCAAGTTCATCGACGTGCCGTTCGAGACGGCGGAAGAGAAAGAAGCTGCCGAAGGCGTGGGTGGCTACGCCCGGCCCATGCCGCCGAGCTGGCTGGAGCGGCAGAAACTCGAAGTCGCCAAACGCGTGGCCCAGGCGGACGTGGTCATCACCACCGCGCTGATCCCCGGCCGCGCCGCGCCGACACTGGTGACCGAAGACATGGTCAAGGCGATGAAGCCCGGCTCGGTGCTGGTCGATCTGGCCGCGGGCAAGGGCCCTGGTGGTGTGGGCGGCAACTGCCCGCTGACGGTGGCCGACCAGACGGTCGTCCAGCACGGTGTGACCCTGATCGGCGAAACCAACCTGGCCGGCCTGGTGGCGGCCGACGCGTCGTCGCTGTATGCGCGCAACGTGCTCGACTTCCTGAAGCTGATCATCACCAAGGAAGGCGCGCTGCACCAGGATTTGAACGACGACATCGTGGCCGCGTGCCTGATGACCCATGCCGGCGAAGTCAAAAGAAAGTAAAGAAGAGGAAACGAAATGGAAGTCTCCCACACGCTCACCAACCTGATCATCTTCGTGCTGGCCATCTACGTCGGCTACCACGTGGTCTGGACCGTCACCCCGGCGCTGCACACGCCGCTCATGGCCGTCACCAACGCCATCTCCGCCATCGTCATCGTCGGCGCCATGCTGGCCGCCGCCCTGACCGAGACCACGCTCGGCAAGACCATGGGCGTGCTGGCCGTGGCGCTGGCCGCGGTCAACGTCTTCGGCGGTTTCCTCGTCACGCGGCGCATGCTGGAGATGTTCAAGAAGAAGGACAAGAAGAGCCCCGCCACCAAGGGAGCCGCTGAATGAGCATGAACCTCGTCACGCTGCTGTACCTCGTTGCCAGCGTCTGTTTCATCCAGGCCTTGAAAGGCCTGTCCCATCCCACCACCTCGATCCGCGGCAACGCCTTCGGCATGACCGGCATGGCGATTGCCGTGCTGACCACGGCCGCGCTCATCTACGAGCTCTCGGCCGGCAAGGTCGCGGGCCTGGGCTATGTGCTGGCGGCGCTGGTGGTGGGTGGCGGCATCGGTGCCACCATGGCCAACAAGGTCGAGATGACGAAGATGCCCGAACTGGTCGCCTTCATGCACAGCATGATCGGCCTGGCCGCGGTCTTCATCGCCGTGGCCGCCGTGGCCGAACCGCATGCGTTCAACATCGCGGCGCTCGGCGAGCCGATTCCCGGCGGCAACCGCGTGGAACTGGCCCTGGGCGCCTTCATCGGCGCAGTGACCTTCAGCGGCTCGGTGATCGCCTTCGGCAAGCTCTCGGGCAAATACAAGTTCCGCCTGTTCCAGGGCAAGCCGGTGCAGTTCAGCGGGCAGCACAAGCTCAACCTGGTGCTCGGCCTGGCCGCGGCCTTCTTCTGCTTCGGCTTCTGGCACAGCCAGAGCTGGATGGACATCCTGCTGGTGATTGCGCTCGGCTTCGCACTCGGCGTGCTGCTGATCATCCCGATCGGCGGCGCCGACATGCCGGTGGTCGTCTCCATGCTCAACAGCTATTCGGGCTGGGCGGCCGCCGGCATCGGCTTCAGCCTGAACAACAGCATGCTGATCATCGCCGGCAGCCTGGTGGGCAGCTCCGGGGCGATCCTTTCCTACATCATGTGCAAGGCGATGAACCGCTCGTTCTTCAACGTGATCGGCGGCGGCTTCGGCGGCGATGCGGCAGGCGGCAGCGCCGGCGGTGCGGCCGAGCAACGCCCGGTCAAAAGCGGCAGCGCCGACGACGCGGCCTTCGTGCTGGCCAATGCCGAGACCGTGGTCATCGTGCCCGGCTACGGACTGGCCGTGGCGCGCGCGCAGCACGCGGTGAAGGAGCTCGCGGCCAAGCTCACCGAACACGGCGTGACCGTCAAGTACGCGATCCACCCGGTGGCCGGCCGCATGCCGGGCCACATGAACGTGCTATTGGCCGAGGCCGAGGTGCCGTACGACCAGGTGTTCGAGATGGAAGACATCAACGGCGAGTTCGGCCAGGTGGACGTGGCGATCATCCTGGGCGCCAACGACGTGGTGAACCCGGCCGCGCACACCAAGGGCAGCCCGATCTACGGCATGCCGATCCTGGAGGCCTACAAGGCCAAGACGGTGATCGTGAACAAGCGCTCCATGGCCGCGGGTTATGCCGGGCTCGATAACGAGCTGTTCTACATGAACAAGACCATGATGGTCTTTGGGGATGCGAAGAAAGTCGTGGAAGACATGGGAAAGGCGATTGAATGACAGAGCGTATCTGGCTCAAGAGTTACCCGCCGGGCGTGCCGGCGGACATCGATCCGACGTTGTATCCGTCGCTGGTGGCCCTGCTGGAGGAAAGCTTCAGCAAATACGCCGACCGCACGGCCTACAGCTTCATGGGGCGGGATCTCAGCTATGCGCAGACCGATGCGCTGAGCCGCAGCCTGGCCGGCTATCTGCAAGGCCTGGGACTGGTCAAGGGTGACCGCGTGGCGATCATGATGCCCAACGTGCCGCAGTATCCGGTGGCGGTGGCGGCCATCCTGCGCGCGGGCATGGTGGTGGTGAACGTGAATCCGCTGTACACCCCGCGCGAACTCGAGCACCAGCTCAAGGATTCGGGCGCCAAGGCCATCGTGATCCTGGAGAATTTCGCCGCCGTGCTGTCGCAGTGCATCAAGGCCACGCCGGTCGAGCATGTGGTGCTGTGCGCCATGGGCGACCAGTTGGGGCTGCTCAAGGGCACGATCGTCAATTACGTGGTGCGCAACGTCAAGAAGATGGTGCCGGCCTTCGAACTGCCGGCCGCCGTGCGTTTCAACGATGCCGTGGCCAAAGGCGGGCGCAGCGGGTTCAAGCCCCAGACGCTGCAAGCCGACGACGTGGCCGTGCTGCAATACACCGGCGGCACCACCGGGGTCGCCAAGGGTGCCGTGCTGCTGCACCGCAACGTGATCGCCAACACCTTGCAGTCCGAAGCCTGGAACCAGCCGGTGATGGACGCCGTGCCGAAGAGCGAGCAGGCCACCACGGTGTGCGCGCTGCCGCTGTACCACATCTTCGCCTTCACCGTGGGCATGATGCTGTCGATGCGCACCGGCGGCAAGCTGCTCCTGATCCCGAACCCGCGCGACATTCCGGCGGTGCTCAAGGAGTTGTCCAAACACACCGTGCACAGCCTGCCGGCGGTGAACACGCTGTTCAACGCGCTGGCCAACCACCCCGACTTCAACACCGTGGACTGGAGCCACCTGAAGCTGTCGCTGGGCGGCGGCACCGCGGTGCAGGGCGCCGTCGCCAAGCTCTGGCTGGAGAAGACCGGTTGCCCGATCTGCGAGGGTTACGGCCTGTCCGAAACCTCGCCGTCGGCCGCCTGCAACCCACCGACGGACAAGGGGTTCAGTGCGTCCATCGGCGTTCCGATCCCGAGCACGATCTTCCGCCTGCTCGACGACGACGGCCATGACGTGCCCCCGGGCCAGCCCGGCGAAATCGCCATCAAGGGGCCGCAGGTGATGGCCGGCTACTGGCAGCGCCCGGACGAAACCGCCAAGGTGATGACGCCGGACGGGTTCTTCAAATCCGGCGACATCGGCACGATGGACGAGCGCGGCTACTTCAGGATCGTGGACCGCAAGAAGGACATGATCCTGGTCAGCGGCTTCAACGTCTATCCGAACGAGATCGAAGACGTGGTGGGCCGGCTCGAAGGCGTGCTCGAATGCGCCTGCGTGGGCGTGGCCGACGAGAAGTCGGGCGAGGCGGTGAAGCTCGTGATCGTGAAGAAGAACCCCGACCTCAGCGAAGCCCAGGTGCGCGCCTACTGCAAGGCCAATCTCACCGGCTACAAACAGCCGAAGACCATCGAGTTCCGTGCCGACCTGCCGAAGACGCCGGTGGGCAAGATCCTGCGGCGCGAGCTGCGCGACAAGAAATAGAAGTGGCCACCGCCATCCTCAGCGCCCTGCCCGAGGAGCAGGAAGGCCTGGCCGCCCTGATGACGGACACCGAAACCGTACGGCATGCCGGGCGCGAGTTCCATCGGGGGCGTTGGCAGGGTGCGCCGGTGGTGTTCGCGCTGTCGCGCATCGGCAAGGTCGCGGCGGCGACGACCGCGGCGGCGCTGATCGAGCGTTTCGGTGTGCAGCGCATCGTGTTTACCGGCGTGGCCGGTGGCCTGCACCCCGAGGTGCGGGTCGGCGACACGGTGATCGCCGGCGAATTCCTGCAGCACGACATGGACGCGACGCCGCTGTTCCCGCGCCACGAGATCCCGCTCTACGCCCGCAGCCGGTTTGGTGCGGACATGGCGCTATCTGCTACCATTTTTGAAGCAGCCACTGCAGATAAAACGGGCGTCGGAGGCACTTTCGATGCCGAAACCATCCGTCGTTTCGGCTTGCAGGCGATGCGTGTGCACCGCGGCCTGCTGGTCAGCGGCGACCGTTTCGTGTCGTCCGCCGGGGAGGCCCGGGCCCTGCGCGAGGCCCTGCCGGATGCCCTGGCCGTGGACATGGAGGGTGCGGCCGTGGCCCAGGTCTGCCACGACTACGGCATCCCCTTCGCGGCGGTGCGCCATATTTCCGACCGCGCGGACGATGCGGCGCACGTGGACTTTCCGGCCTATCTGAAGGCGGTGGCCGCGCTGCAGGCCAGGGCGGTGATCACCCGCTTTCTTTCGGCGCAGGCGCAACGGCCCTGAACCGGGCGGTCAGCGCCGGCCGCGCTGTCAGCGGGTTAGCGGGCCAGGGCCTCAAGGCCTGGGTGATGCCGTCGAGCGCGAGGCGTCGAGTTGCGCCTTGGCGCGCTGGGCCAGGGCGATGTCGCCCGGGGTTTCGGGGTTCCACGCCGGCACCGGCATGGGCCGTCCGTGCGAATCCACCGAGACGAACACGATCAGGCATTCGGTGGTGGTCTGCATCTGGCCGCCCTTCATGTCGCCGCTGCGCACCTCCACCGAGATGTTCATGCTGGTGTTGCCGGTGTAGGCCATGCGCGCCTCCACCTCCACCAGGTCGCCGATCATGATCGGATGGTGGAACCGGATGCCGCCCACGTAGACCGTGATGCAGTAGCGCTTGGCCCAGCTCGTGGCGCAGGCATAACCGGCTTCGTCGATCCATTTCATGACGGTGCCGCCGTGCACCTTGCCGCCGAAGTTGACGGTGTTGGGTTCGGCCAGGAAACGCAGGGTGATTGCAGACATTTTTTTCTCGCGGGGAAGATCGGTGCCGGCGATTATCCGGGCTTCGGCCACAAATCCCGCCGCGCTTTTGTCCTCACCAGAAGACAGGCCACCGGACATTCCCATTCCCCCGGCGGGCCAAGTGTGTCAAAGTGTCATACGGTGATCCGCAGGACCAAAACGTGCAAACGTTTCTGCTAACCTTTCCCTTCAACATCCACTCAGCTTTGAAAGGCGCACCATGGCAAGAACCAGTATCGAGTCCCAGGAACAATTGGTCGACGAAATCAAGGCGACCATCTCCGATGCGGAAGACATGTTGTCTGCCACCGCCGACCAGGCGGGCGAAAAGGTCACCAAGCTGCGCGCGCGCGTGCAGGCCCGCCTGCTCGACGCCAAGGCCCGCCTCATCGAAGCCGAAGAGCTGCTCATCGCCAAGACCAAGGCTGCGGCCAAGGCCACCGACGTCTACGTGCACGAGTCGCCATGGACGGCCATCGGCGTGGGCTGCGCGGTCGGCGTGGTGGTGGGCCTGCTCATCGGCAGCAACCGCCGCTGAACGCTGCATGCACCGGCACAGCCTGTTGAATGCGTAGCGCCATGGCCGGCTTGCGTGGACCTGGCGGCCCTTTCGGTGCCCTGCGGGGCATGGCGGTGTCCCTGCTGGGCACCGGCCATACCCGGCTGAAACTGCTCGGCAACGAAATCCACACCGAGAAGCTGCGCATCCTGCGCCAACTGGGCTTCGCCGCCGGCATGATCTTCTGCGCGGGCCTGGCGATCCTGCTGGCCGTAGCCCTGCTCGTGGTGCTGTTCTGGGACCAGCGCGTGGCCTTGCTGGCCGGGCTCACTCTGTTGTTTGCCGCACTCGGCATCTTCTTCTACACCTCGCTCAGGCGCTCGAGCGAGGACGCCGAAAACCTGTTCGCGGCCAGCCTGGCCGAGCTGCAGGAAGACCTGCGCCAGCTCAAATCGGCTGCCGCAACCCCGGCACCTGCCGCCCATGAAAAAAACCCTGGCTGAACTGCAGCTGGAGCGGGCGCTGCTCATCGAGCGCATCGCCGCGGAGCGCACCGTGCTCGCGCGCCAACTCGCGCCTTTCCAGCGCGCGGCAGAAACTTCCGACAAGGTGTCGGCCTTCGTGGCCCGGATCACGGCCTACGTGCGCGAGCATCCACTGACCATGGCCGCGGCACTGGGCCTGCTGGCCCTGCTCAAGCCGCGCAGCAGCCTGCGCTGGGCGCAGCGTGGTTTCATGCTGTGGCGCAGCTGGCGCGTGCTGCGCGCCTGGCAGCCCGTGGGCCTGCTGCAGAAGCTGCGCCGCTTCCTCTGACCGCCGGCCGGCCCGACCGCTGGTTCCCTGCCCACGCAGCCTACGCGGCGCGTTGACCGCCGGCCGCCACTGCTGGCGCCTGCAGGATGCGCTGCAGGTACCGGCCCGTGTGGCTGGCCGGATTCGCGGCAATGTCCTCCGGCGTGCCCACGCCCACCACGGTGCCGCCACCCGCGCCGCCTTCGGGGCCCATGTCGATCAGCCAGTCGGCGGTCTTGATCACATCGAGGTTGTGCTCGATCACCACGATGGTGTTGCCGGCATCGCGCAGCTGGTGCAGCACCTTGAGCAGCAGGTCGATGTCGGCGAAGTGCAGGCCGGTGGTCGGCTCGTCCAGGATGTACAGGGTGCGGCCGGTGTCGCGTTTGCTCAACTCCAGCGCCAGCTTCACGCGCTGCGCCTCGCCGCCGGACAGGGTGGTCGCGGCCTGGCCGAGCTTGATGTAGGACAGGCCCACGTCGAGCAGGGTCTGCAGCTTGCGCGCGATGTTGGGCACGGCCTTGAGGAAGTCGAACGCGGCCTCGACCGTCAACTCCAGGATCTGCGCGATGTTCTTGCCCTTGTAGAGCACCTCCAGCGTTTCCCGGTTGTAGCGCTGGCCCTTGCACACATCGCAGGGCACGTAGACGTCGGGCAGGAAGTGCATCTCCACCTTGACCATGCCGTCGCCCTGGCACGCCTCGCAGCGGCCGCCGGCCACGTTGAAGCTGAAGCGGCCCGGCCCGTAGCCGCGTTCGCGCGCCGTGGGCACCTCGGCCATGAGCTCGCGGATCGGCGTGAACAGGCCGGTGTAGGTGGCCGGGTTGCTGCGCGGCGTGCGGCCGATCGGCGACTGGTCGACGTTGATCACCTTGTCGAAATGTTCGATGCCGACGATTTCCTCGTGGGGCGCCGGCTCGTCGTGCGCGCGGTAGATCTGGCGCGCCACGGCCGCATAGAGCGTGTCGTTGACCAGCGTGGATTTGCCGGAGCCTGACACGCCGGTCACGCAGGTGAACAGGCCTACGGGCAAGTCGACGCTCACGTTCTTGAGGTTGTGGCCCGTGGCGCCGACGATGCGCAGCGCCTGCAGCTTGGGCGCTTCCTTGGCGACTTTCGACGCCTTCCCTGCGCCAGGAAGCGCCGCGTCCTGCATCTCCGGCAGCCAGGGCGTGCGCCGCCGCGGCACGGCGATCTGCAGCGTGTGCGCCAGGTACTGGCCGGTGAGCGATGCCGGCGTGTCGCGCACCTGCTCGAACGTGCCCTGGGCGATCACCTTGCCGCCATGCACGCCCGCGCCCAGGCCCATGTCGATGATGTGGTCGGCCGCGCGCATCATGTCTTCGTCATGCTCGACCACGAGCACGCTGTTGCCGATGTCGCGCAGGTGTTTCAGCGTGTCGATCAGGCGGTCGTTGTCGCGCTGGTGCAGGCCGATGCTGGGCTCGTCGAGCACGTACATCACGCCGGTCAGGCCCGAGCCGATCTGCGAGGCCAGGCGGATGCGCTGCGATTCGCCGCCCGAGAGCGTCTCGGCGCTGCGGTCCAGGCTCAGGTAGTTCAGGCCCACGTCGTTGAGGAATTTCAGACGCAGGCCGATCTCGCGCACCACCTTCTCGGCGATTTCGCCCTTGGCGCCGTGCATGGTCAGCGCGCCGAAATACGCGAAGCTCTCGCGCAGCGTGACGCGGCTGATCTCGAAGATGGCGCGCGCCTGCGCCCCCTCGCCGATCTTCACGTGGCGCGCCTCGCGCCGGAGGCGGGAGCCGCCGCAGTCCGGGCACGGCTGGGTGCTGCGGTAGCGCGCCAGGTCTTCGCGCACCAGCACCGAATCCGTCTCGCGGTAACGCCGCTGCATGTTGGGGATGATGCCCTCGAAAGGGTGCTTCCTGGTGACCTTCTTGCCCTGCGAGGCACCGGACTCCATCACGTAGCTGAACTTGATTTCCTCTTCGCCCGAGCCATGCAGCAAGGCTTGTTGCACCGTCTCGGGGAGTTTCTCGAAAGCCTGCTCGATGTCGAACCTGTAGTGTTTGGCCAGACTCTCGAGCAGCGCGAAATAGTAGCCGTTGCGCCGGTCCCAGCCCTTGATGGCGCCGCTGGCCAGGCTCAAGGTGGGAAAGGCCACGACCCGCGCCGGGTCGAAGAATTCCTGCTGGCCCAAGCCGTCGCAGGTGGGGCAGGCGCCCACGGGCGAATTGAACGAGAACAGCCGCGGCTCCAGCTCGCTGATCGAGTAGTTGCACACCGGGCAGGAGAATTTCGCGTTGAAGAAATGCTCGTGCTGGTGGTCCATCTCGATGGCCAGCGCGCGGCCGTCGGCCAGTCGCAGCGCGGCCTCGAAGCTTTCGGCCAGCCGCTGGCGCACCTGGTCGCGCGCGGCCATGTCCGACTCACCACGCACCTTGATGCGGTCGATCACCACGTCGATGTTGTGCTTCTCGGTCTTCTTGAGCTTGGGCAGGTTGTCGAACTCGAAGGATTCGCCGTCGATGCGGAAGCGCACGTAACCCTGGGCCTGCAATTCGGCGAAGGTGTCGATGAATTCGCCCTTCTTCTCGCGCGCGATCGGCGCCAGCACCATCAGCCGGGTGTCCTCGGGCAGCGCCAGCACGGTGTCGACCATCTGGCTCACGGTCTGGGCCTGCAGCGGCAGGTCGTGGTCGGGGCAGTAGGGCGTGCCCGCGCGCGCGAACAGCAGGCGCAGGTAGTCGTGGATCTCGGTCACCGTGCCCACGGTGGAGCGCGGGTTGTGGCTGGTGGCCTTCTGCTCGATGGAAATCGCCGGGGAGAGGCCCTCGATCATGTCCACGTCGGGCTTGTCCATCAGCTGCAGGAACTGCCGCGCATAGGTGGACAGGCTTTCCACATAGCGCCGCTGGCCCTCGGCATACAGGGTGTCGAAGGCCAGGCTCGACTTGCCCGAACCCGACAGTCCGGTGATCACCACCAGCTGGTTGCGCGGGATGTCGAGGTCGATGTTCTTCAGGTTGTGCGTGCGGGCGCCGCGCACGCTGATGCGCTGCTGCTGCAACGCCAGGCGCTGGAGGATGGCGTCGCGGGCGGGGTCGAGGTGGTCGGTGGCGGGTGAATTCAAAGTGGGCAGACGCTGGCGGGTAACCCTCCATGATAGTTAAAGCCGGCCGCGCCGGCTGACGGGGCGTCGGGTGATCGGGGACAATCGAGGGTTGTTCCGGTCCTTGGCCGGACCTGCATGTAACCGATCCGCCCCTTTTTTCCACCAACGCCCGTGTCCGATTCCACCTATTCGCCCGCCGGCCCCGCCCTGCCCCCGCTGGCGTCTGCCGGCGCCATGACGCCGCCCGAGCGGCGTGCCAGCCTGTCGCTGGCGGCCATCTTCGCGCTGCGCATGCTCGGGTTGTTCCTGGTGCTGCCGGTGTTTGCGCTGGAAGCGCGCAAATACCCGGGCGGCGACGATCCGGCGCTGGTCGGCCTGGCCATGGGCATCTACGGCCTGACCCAGGCGTTCCTGCAGATGCCGTTCGGCCTGGCCTCCGACCGGCTCGGCCGCAAGCGCGTCATCGTCGCGGGCCTGCTGGTGTTCGCCGCTGGCAGCTTCGTGGCCGCCGCGGCCGACAGCCTCGGCGGCCTGCTGCTCGGCCGCGCACTGCAGGGCGCGGGTGCGGTGTCCGCCGCCGTGACCGCGTTGCTGGCCGACCTGACCCGCGACGCCGTGCGCACCAAGGCCATGGCGCTGGTGGGCGGCAGCATCGGGCTGATGTTCGCGCTGGCGCTGGTGATCGCGCCGCCGCTGGCGGCCCGCGTCGGCCTGGCCGGCCTTTTCGGGCTGACCGGCGCGCTGGCCCTGGGCGCCATCGCGCTCTTGCTGTGGCAGGTGCCGGCCGAGCCGGCGCGGCATCCGCAGGCGCCGCGCGGCCGGCTGAGCGACGTGCTGGCCCATGCCGACCTGCGCCGGCTCAATGCCGGGGTGTTCGTCCTGCACACGGTGCAGATGGCCATGTGGGTGGCGGTGCCGGCGCTGCTGGTGCAAGCCGGGCTGGCCAAGGACCACCACTGGCAGGTCTACCTGCCGGCCGTCCTCGCTTCCTTCGTGGCCATGGGAGGCGTGCTGTTTCCGCTGGAGCGGCGCGGCTTCCTGCGCGGTGCGCTGCGCGGGGCGGTGGCCCTGCTCGTGCTGGTGCAGTGCGGCTTCGGCCTGATCGCCTGGCACGGGGAGCCGGCCAGCGGGCTCTGGCCGCTGGCCGGCCTGCTGTTCCTGTTCTTCTGCGCCTTCAACGCGCTCGAGGCCAGCCAGCCGAGCCTGGTGTCCAAACTCGCGCCCCCGGCGCTGCGCGGCGCCGCGCTCGGCCTCTACAACACCTTGCAGTCGCTCGGCCTGTTCGCCGGCGGCGCGCTCGGTGGCGCCTTGGTCAAGCTCGCGGGGGCACCGGTGCTGTTCGCGGCCACGCTCGGGCTGTGCGTGTTCTGGCTGGGCATCACCTGGGGCCTGCGGCCGATCGGTGTCGCACCATCGACGCCACACAGCGGCAGCCACTGAATCAGTGCGCGGCTGGGCTCCGATCCCGTTCGGCCACGAAGGGCCGGGTCATGAACTCGGCCAGGCTGCCGTACAGCGGCCGGCTCACCATGCGCGACACCAGGCTGGCCAGCATCGCCGCCGACATCAGACTCAGCACCATGGCATGGCCGTCCACCATCTCCATGACGATGATGAACGCGGTCAGCGGCGCCTGCGTGACGGCCGCGAGGAACGCCGCCATGCCCATGGCGATCAGCGCCGCCGAGATGTCGCCGCCCATCAGCACCGCCACGTTGTGCCCCACGCCCGCGCCGATCGACAGCGAAGGCGCGAAGATGCCGCCGGGCACGCCGCACCAGGCGGTGAGCCAGGTGGCGGCGAACTTGAGCGTCACATAGAAGGCCGGCAGGTCGAAATCGCCGGCCAGCATGTCACGCACCGCGTGCGAGCCCGCGCCGAAGGTGGCGCCACCGGTCACGGTGCCGATCAGCGCGATGGCCAGGCCGCCCGCCGCCGCAAACCGCACCGGGTAACGGCCGCGCCAGCGGCTGATGCGGTCCGGCGAACCGGTGAGCGAGGCCAGCAGCAGCCGCGCGAACAACCCGCCGAGCACGCCGCAGCTCAGGGTGACGACCAGACCGGGCAACAAGGCGTCCCAGCCCAGGCGCGGCACCTTGATCACGCCGAAGTAGCTCAGGTTCCCGAAGGTGGACACCGCCACCAGGCCGGCCAGGACGATGGCGGTGATGATCAGCCCGCTGCTGCGCGATTCGAGCTTGCGCGACAATTCCTCGATGGCGAACACCACGCCAGCCAGCGGCGCGTTGAAGGCCGCGGCGATGCCGGCCGCGCCGCCGGCCACCAGCAGCGCATGGGCATTGAGGCCCGAACCCAGCCGCAGCCAGCGCTGCGCATGCTGCATCACGCCGGCCGCCACCTGCACCGAAGGCCCCTCGCGGCCGATCGACAGGCCGGCCAGCAGCCCCGCCGAAGAAAGGCCGATCTTGGCCAGCGTGAGCTTCAATGACACGAAACGCCCGCGCGCCTCGGGTGGCAGGCCGGGATCGAGCGCGGCCATCACCTGCGGAATGCCGGAGCCGCCCGCGCCCGGGAAATAGCGCCGCGTGAGCCAGGCGATGGCGGCGGTCAGCGCCGGCGTCCACAGGAACACCGCCCAGGGATGGGCGTGGTACAGCGCCTCGAACAGGCCGAAAGTCCGGTCGCTGAGCAGGGTGAAGCCCACCACGAACAGCCCGGCGGCCACCGCGTAGGCCAGCACGATCGCGCGTTCCAGCCACAAACGGCCATTGGACAGCTCGCCACGCAGGTTCTGCAGGAAATCGGGCTCGCGGTGCATACAGGCACATTTTGGCACGGCAGCGCCGCGGCTATGAGCGTCCCGCGGGATGCGGCACAATCAGTGGTCTGGCGCCGGGCGCGCCATTTCAGACTCATCTACAGGCAAGCGAACATGGCATCCGTCAACAAAGTCATCCTCATCGGCAACCTGGGCCGCGACCCCGAAGTGCGCACCTTCCCCAGCGGCGACCGCGTGGCCAACGTCACCATCGCCACCACCGAAACCTGGAAGGACAAGCAGACCGGCGAACGGCGCGAAGCCACCGAATGGCACCGCGTGGTGTTCCGCGGCGGCCTGGCCGGCATCGTCGAGCAATACCTGCGCAAGGGCTCGCAGGTCTATGTCGAAGGCTCGATCCGCAGCCGTAAGTACAACGACGCCTCGGGTGTCGAAAAGTCGATCACCGAGATCATGGCCAATGAAATGACCATGCTCGGCAGCCGCCAGGGCCAGGGCGGCCCGCAAGGCGGCAGCGACGGTGGCTACGACGATGGCGGCGGCTACGACAACAGCCCGCCACCGGCGCGCCGGCCCGCCGCGGCACCGGCTGCCGCTCGCCCGGCCCCCGCCGCGCGTCCACAGGCCCCGGCACCGGCGCCGCGTGCATCGAGCGGTTTCGACGACATGGACGACGATATTCCGTTCTGAGCCGGTTTCTCGCGCCCAACAAAAAGGGCCTCCAGCACCATGCTGGAGGCCCTTTCACTTTGGGGCGCAGAAGCGGCCGCTCAGGCGATGTCGAAGCGATCGAGGTTCATCACCTTGGTCCAGGCCGCCACGAAGTCGGCGACGAACTTGTCCTGCGCATCCGCGCTGGCATAGACCTCGGCCACGGCGCGCAGTTGCGCGTTCGAGCCGAAGACCAGGTCGGCCCGCGTCGCCGTCCACTTGAGCTCGCCGGTCTTGCGGTCGCGTCCTTCGTACTGGTCGCTGGCGACCGGCTTCCATTCCGTGCCCATGTCGAGCAGGTTCACGAAGAAGTCGTTGCTCAGGCTGCCCGGTTTCTGCGTGAAGACGCCGTGTTTCGCACCGCCGACATTCACGTCGAGCACGCGCAGGCCACCGACGAGCACGGCGAGCTCGGGCCCGGTCAACGTCAGCAGCTGGGCCCGGTCGACGAGGAAGACCTCGGCCGGCACGCTGTAGCGCCCTTTCACGAAGTTGCGGAAGCCATCGGCCACGGGCTCCAGCGGGGCGAAGGACTCTACATCGGTCTGGGCCTGCGAAGCGTCGGTGCGGCCGGGTGTGAACGGCACCTTCACCTTGCCACCGGCCGCCTGTTCCACGCCCGCACTGCCGGCGAGCACGATCAGGTCGGCGATGGAGATCCGCTTGCCGCCGGTCTGCGCGGCGTTGAATTCGCCTTGGATGGCTTCGAGCTTCTGCAGTACCTGGGCCAGCTGCGCGGGCTGGTTGACGGCCCAGTCCTTCTGCGGCGCGAGGCGGATGCGCGCGCCGTTGGCGCCGCCACGCTTGTCCGAGCCGCGGAAGGTGGAGGCTGAAGCCCAGGCCGTGGACACGAGCTGCGCCGTGGTGAGCCCGGAGGCCAGCACCTTTTTCTTCAGCGCCTCGACGTCCTGTGCATCGACCAGCGGGTGGTCGACGGCGGGCACCGGGTCTTGCCAGATCAGCTCTTCGGCCGGCACCTCGGGGCCGAGGTAGCGCACACGCGGCCCCATGTCGCGGTGCGTGAGCTTGAACCAGGCACGCGCGAAGGCATCGGCGAACTGGTCGGGGTTCTCGAAGAAGCGCCGCGAAATCTTTTCGTACGCCGGGTCGAAGCGCAGCGCGAGGTCGCTGGTGAGCATGGTCGGCACCAGTTTCTTCGATGCATCGTGTGCGTGCGGGATCGTGGCTTCGGCGCCCTTGGCGGTCCACTGGTGGGCACCCGCCGGGCTCTTCGTCAATTCCCACTCGAAACCGAACAGGTGCTTGAAGTAGTCGTTGCTCCACTGCGTGGGCGTGGTGGTCCAGGTCACTTCCAGGCCGCTGGTGATCGCGTCGCCGCCCTTGCCCGAGCCGAAGCTGTTCTTCCAGCCGAAGCCCTGGTCCTCGATGCCGGCGGCTTCGGGCTCGTGCCCGACGTGGTCCGCAGAGCCGGCGCCGTGCGTCTTGCCGAAGGTGTGGCCGCCGGCGATCAGCGCCACGGTTTCCTCGTCGTTCATGGCCATGCGGGCGAAGGTGTCGCGGATGTCGCGGGCCGAGGCGATCGGATCGGGCTTGCCGTCCGGGCCTTCGGGGTTGACGTAGATCAGCCCCATCTGCACGGCGGCCAGCGGGTTTTCCAGGTCGCGGGTGTGCGGTGCCTTGCTGTCGTCGTCCTTCACCAGCACGCCGTGGTCCTTGTCGACACCGGGGGAGCCCTGCGTGTAACGGATGTCGCCGCCGAGCCACTTGGTCTCACGGCCCCAGTAGACGTCCTGGTCGGGTTCCCAGACGTCGGGACGGCCACCGGCGAAGCCGAAGGTCTTGAAGCCCATGGTCTCCAGGGCCACGTTGCCGGTGAGGATCATCAGGTCGGCCCAGGAAATCTTCTGGCCGTACTTCTGCTTGATCGGCCACAGCAGGCGGCGTGCCTTGTCCAGGCTCACGTTGTCGGGCCAGCTGTTGAGGGGGGCAAAACGCTGCTGGCCGCGGCCAGCGCCGCCGCGCCCGTCGCCGATGCGGTAGGTGCCGGCGCTGTGCCAGGCCATGCGGACGAACAAGCCGCCGTAGTGACCGAAGTCGGCCGGCCACCAATCCTGCGAATCCGTCATCAAGGCGGCGAGGTCCTTCTTCACGGCGGCCAGGTCGAGGCTCTTGAACGCCGCCGCATAGTCGAAGTCGGCGCCCAGCGGGTCGGACTTGCTCGAGTGCTGATGCAACAGGTCCACACGCAACTGTTTGGGCCACCAATCGCGGTTGGTCGTGCCGTCGCCGGCCGCCTGGCTGAACGGGCACTTGGCCTGGCTCTTTTCATTTTCCATGGGGAAGACTCCTGGTTTTCTGGGTGAGGTGAAGGGATGGCAAATTCTCAAGCAGAAGCCGCCCCGACGCCAATAGAACCCCTATATGCCGGTGATAGCGCGCGGGGTCGCCGTCGCCTTGCCGGCCCCCCTTGCGCGATGCTGCGCCCGTCGCGCCCGGCACAATCGCGGCCATGCGTTTTTTCAAAGACATCAGCCTTTCGGCCTTCACGGCCGGCTTCGTATCGGTGCTGGTCGGCTTCACCAGTTCGGTGGCCATCGTGTTCCAGGCCGCGCAGGGCTTTCACGCCACACCCGCGCAGACCAGTTCGTGGATGTGGGCGCTGGGCCTGGGCATGGGCCTGTGTTCCATCGTGCCCTCGCTGTGGCTGCGCAAGCCGGTGATGGTGGCCTGGTCCACGCCGGGCGCGGCGGTGCTGGCCACGGCCGGCCTGGCCGGTGGTTTCGACATGGCCGACGCCGTCGGCGCGTTCCTGGTGTCTTCGGCGCTGATCACGCTGTGCGGCGTGACCGGCTGGTTCGAGAGGATCATGCAGCGCATCCCGGTGGCGATCGCCTCGGCGCTGCTGGCTGGCGTGCTGGCGCGCTTCGGCCTGCAGGCCTTTGCCGCGGCGCAGACGGCGCTGCCGCTGGTGCTGCTGATGCTGGCCGTGTACCTGCTGGGCAAACGCATCGCGCCACGTTATGCGGTGGTGGCCACGCTGCTGGTCGCTATTCTTTACGTAGCAGCACGTGGAGAGATGTCTGGCGCCAGCATCACATTTGACTATGCAGTTCCAGTGTTCACCATGCCACGCTTCACCCTCGCCGGCACGGTGAGCCTGGCGCTGCCGCTGTTCGTGGTGACCATGGCCTCGCAGAACCTGCCCGGCGTGGCCGCGATCCAGGCCGCGGGTTATGGCGGGCCGGACGGCATTCCGGTGTCGAAGGTGATCACGCTGACCGGCGTGGCCGGCCTGCTGCTGGCGCCTTTCGGCGCGTTCGCGCTGAACCTGGGCGCCATCACGGCGGCCATCTGCATGGGCCGCGAGGCCCACGAAGACCCGGCCCGGCGCTACACGGCGGCCGTGTCCTGCGGCGCGATCTTCGTGGTGATCGGCACCTTCGGCGCGGCCGTGACGGGTTTGCTGACGGCCTTCCCCAAGGAACTGGTGATCGCCATCGCCGGCCTGGCGCTGCTGGGCACCATCGGCAACGGCCTGGCCGCGGCCGTGCGCGACGACGCCACGCGCGAGGCGGCGCTGATCACCTTCCTGGTCACGCTCAGCGGCGTGGCGATCGCCGGCATCGGCTCGGCCTTCTGGGGGGTGGTGGCCGGCGCGCTCGCCTTATTTGTGCAACAGTACGGTCGCCGCACGGCCTAGCCTTCCTTTCAAGATCTCCAAGCCATGAATATTCTTTTTGTCGCCGACCCCCTCGAATCCTTCAAGATCTACAAGGACACCACCTTCGTCATGATGCGCGAGGCGCAGCGCCGCGGCCACACCATCTCGGCCTGCGAGCCGCGCCACATGCAGTGGCAGCGCGGCGGCGTGGTGACGGCGCAGGTGCGCGACATCCACCTCACCGGCGACAAGACCGACTGGTTCAGCACCAGCCAACCGCTGTTTGCCGACAGCCCGCGCCCGCTCAAGGATTTCGGCGCGGTCATCATGCGCAAGGACCCGCCCTTCGACTCCGAATTCTTCTACGCCACGCACCTGCTCGGCCAGGCCGAACGCGAAGGCGCACGGGTGTTCAACAAGCCGGCCGCGCTGCGCGACCACCCGGAAAAGCTGGCCATCATGGAGTTCCCGCAGTTCATCGGCCCGACCATCGTGACGCGCAGCGCCGACGACGTGCGCCGCTTCCACGCCGAACACAAGGACATCATCCTCAAGCCGCTCGACGGCATGGGCGGCACCGGCATCTTCCGCGTGAAGGAAGACGGGCTGAACCTGGGCGGCATCATCGAGACGCTGAACAGGTTCGGCGCGCAGAGCGTGATGGTGCAGAAGTTCCTGCCCGAGATCGCGGCCGGCGACAAGCGCGTGCTGGTCATCGGCGGCAAGCCCGTGCCGTATTGCCTGGCGCGGATTCCCCAAGGCGGCGAGGTGCGCGGCAACCTGGCCGCGGGCGGCAAGGGCGTGGCCCAGCCGCTGTCGGCGCGCGACCGCGAGATCGCCGAGACGCTCGGCCCGATCCTCGCCGCGCGCGGCCTGCTTTTGGCCGGCATCGACGTGATCGGCGACAGCATCACCGAGATCAACGTCACCAGCCCCACCTGCTTCCAGGAAATCTTCGACCAGACCGGCTGCGACGTGGCCGCGCTGTTCATCGACGCGCTCGAAGCCGCGCTGACCACCCACCCCGCCTGAAAGACCGCCATGAAGATCCACTTTTCCCCCGCTTCGCCCTTCGTGCGCAAGTGCCTGGTCGCGGCCCATGAACTCGGCGTGGCCGATCGCATCGAGAAGATGCCCAGCGCGGCCCACCCGGTGAACCGCAATCCGGTCATCGTCGAGAGCAATCCGCTGGGCCAGGTGCCCACGTTTTTCACCGACGACGGCACGGTGCTGTTCGACAGCCATGTCATCGTCGAGTACCTGAATGCCGAATTCGGCGGCAAGCTGCTGCCGCCCGCCGGCCCGGCGCGCTGGAACGTGCTGACCGAACATGCCCTGGCCGACGGCATGCTCGGGGCCACGCTGCTCGCACGTTACGAAATGGCCGTGCGGCCCGAGCCGCTGCGCTGGACCGCCTGGACGGACGGCCAGTTGGACAAGGTCTGGGCAGGCTTGCGCTGGCTGGAGCAGGCCGCACCCGGCTTCGGCAACCGCGTGGACATTGCCACCATCACTTTCGGCTGTGCGCTGGGTTACCTGGATTTCCGTTTCGCCGAGTTCGACTGGCGCGAGGGTGCGCCCGCCACCGCCGCGTGGTTCGCGGAATTCAGCGAGCGGCCATCGATGAAGGCCACTTTCCCAGGGGTCTGAGAAGGCGCTGGCGCCTCACGCCGTTTCGTCGGAAACCTCGCCCTCCGGCACGAACACCATGCCGGTCTTGGTGTTGAAGTCCATCAGGCCGGCGTAGCGCCCCCAGGCGATCATGGTCTGGAAGATGCGCTCGGGGTTGTCGTAGGGCAAGGCGCTGGCGATGTCCTTGATCACGCGCTCGGACGGCACCTCGTGGTATTCGTGCAGCAGCGCGAGGATGATGTGGAACAGCCGCAGCTTGAACACCTGCTCGGCGAAGATGGCGCGGCGCGCCTTCGAGTCCGATGCCACGAA
Source organism: Rhodoferax koreense (assembly GCF_001955695.1). Taxonomy (NCBI): domain Bacteria; kingdom Pseudomonadati; phylum Pseudomonadota; class Betaproteobacteria; order Burkholderiales; family Comamonadaceae; genus Rhodoferax; species Rhodoferax koreensis. Next base: position 5,455,355 of record NZ_CP019236.1, read on the forward strand.
ACGGCGGCCCAGCTCGGTGAAGCACACCGTGTCCTTCGGCGTGTCGATCAGCTCCAGGATTTCGGCCGCCTTGACCAGCGAGATCGTTTCGCCGAACTCCCGGCCGATCTCGTCGGAGATGTCGTAGATGTTGGACAGCTCGGGCGAATCGGCCAGGATGCTCAGCAGGCCGAGGATCTGGCCGACCGGCACCAGCGGTATCGATTCCATGCGCGCCCTGGCCCGCGACACCGGCTGCCCCGCCACCGCCACCTCGGCCGGGATGTCGGGCAGCGTGGTGGTGGTGATGCATTCGTGGATCAGGCTCACCAGCCGCTGGAATTCGGGGCTCTTGGTGTCGCGCGGATAGGGCAGCGGGTTGTCCAGCACCAGGCCGAGCCGGCCCGGCCGCGGGAACAGCACCACGATGCGCGTGGCCATCTCCACCGCTTCCTCGATGTTGTGCGTGACCATGAAGATCGCGCTCAGCCCGGTGGCCGGGTTGCGCCACAGGTTCAGCAGCTCCTGGCGCAGGTTTTCGCCGGTGAGCACGTCCAGCGCGCTGAAGGCCTCGTCCAGGCACAGCAGCCGCGGCTGCGAAACCAGTGCGCGGGCAATGCCCACGCGCTGGCGCATGCCGCCCGACAACTCGCGCGGGTAGGCCGCGTGGTAGTTGCCCAGGCCGATGAGTTCGATGGCGCGGTTCACCGCGGCGTCGCGCTCCGCGCGGCCGATGGTGCGGGACATCAGGCCGACGGCCACGTTCTGCTCCACCGTGAGCCACGGATAGAGCGCGAAGGTCTGGAACACCACCGAGGCTTCCTCGTTGATGCCGTGCAGCGGCGCGCCCCGGTGCAGCACCCGCCCCGAGGTCGGCTCGATCAGCCCGGTGAGGCAACGCAGGATGGTCGACTTGCCCGAGCCGGACTGGCCCAGCAGGGCCAGCAGCTCGCCCTCGTGCACGGCCACGTCGATCTGGTCGAGCACCTTGAGCGGATGGCCACCGCCGGTGGTGAAGGATTTGGTGACCGCGCACAGTTCGGCGATGGGCGGTGTGGAATGGCTCTTGGTGTTCATGGGCAAAGTCAATCAAGCCGGAAGCGGCGTTCTGCAAAACCGTAGAGCCGGCGCCAGACCAGCTTGTTCATGGCCACGACGTAGAGCGACATCACGCCGATGCTGGTGATGATCAGCGGCGTGTTGCCGCTCTTGGTGACCTCGGCGATGAAGGCACCCAGGCCATCGGCTTTGAGCGTGGTGTCGCCCCAGGTGGCGAGTTCGGCGACGATGCTGGCGTTCCAGGCGCCGCCGGCGGCGGTGCAGGCCCCCGTTACCCAGAACGGGAAGATCGCCGGCAGGATCAGCGTGCGCCACCGCTGCCAGCGGCGCAGGCCGTAGATGCTGGCGACTTCCTTCATCTCGTTCGGGATCGCCATGGCGCCGGCGATCACGTTGAACAGGATGTACCACTGCGTGCCCATGGCGATCAGCAGGATGCTGCCCCAGTTCATCGGCGTGTGGGTGGCGACGAACAGCCCCACCACGATGGGAAAGGTCATGTTCACCGGGAAGGAGGCGCCGATCTGCGCCAGCGGCTGCGCGTAGCGGGCCACCTTGGGGTGGGAGCCGATCCACACGCCCACCGGCGTCCAGACCAGCGTGGCCAGCACCGTCATGGCCAGCACCCGCAGCAGGGTCAGCCAACCCAGCCACGCGATATGCCCGAACAGGCCGAGGGTGAGCGCGCCGTGCAGCGCCGCGATGCCTGCGAACACGCCAAGGATCACCTCATAGCCCAGCCATGCCGCGACCGCCAGGCCAGCGACGCGCAACGGCCAGCCGGCGCTCTCCTGCGGGCGCCTTGCGCCGGTGGAGGGTCTTGCGCGTCGCCACAGCCGATCCATCGCATCCTGCACCGGCTGCACGACGCGCCGGCCCAGCCAGGTGAATACGTAGGTGCCACGCAGCAAGGCATGGACCCAGGAGGTCGGTGCCACGCTGGACTCGGTGAGTTCGATCTTGAACTTGTCGGCCCAGACCAACAGCGGGCGCCACACCAGCTGGTCGCTCGCCAGGATCAGCGCCAGCATGGCCAGAACCGCCCATGCCGCGGCCCGGTTGTCCCCCTTCTCGATGGCCATGGCCATGTAGGAGCCCAGGCCGGGCAGCTTGATGTCCTTGTTCATCACGCTGATGGCCTCGCTCTGCGCCACGAAGAACCAGCCGCCGCCGAACGACATCATGGAATTCCAGATCAGGCTGTGCGCCGAAGCCGGCAATTCGACGACGCGAAAGCGCTGCCAGCGGCTCAGGCCGTAGGTGGAGGCGGCCTCCTGCATGTCGATGGGCACGGTGACCATGGAATGGTAGAAGCCGAAGGCCATGTTCCACACCTGGCCGGTGAAGATGGCGAAGATTGCCGCGCATTCCACGCCGAGCAGGCTGCCCGGGAACAGCGCCATGAAGCCGGCTACCGTGGCCGACAGGAAGCCCAGCACCGGCACCGACTGCAGGATGTCCAGCGCCGGCAGGATCACCGCCCGCGCGGCCTTGTGCTTCGCCGCCAGGTAACCCAGCGAGATGGCGAACAGCAGCGAGAAGCCGAAGGCGATCCACATGCGCAGCAAGGTGCGGCCGGCGTAATAGGGAATCTGGGCGGTGTCGAAATCGAGCTCCGGCACGCTGGCCGGATCGAAAGCCACCAGCATGCCGTGGCCGAAGTGCAGCGCGCTCCAGAACAGGCCGAGCAGCGTCAGCAGGACGACGCCATCCACCCAGGTGAAGCCTGACGGGTGGTGGTCCACCGCCAGTTGGGGGGAAGTGCTTTTCATGGTGGGCAGCGCGCGGAAGAGAGTAGCGGCGGCCGGGACGAAAAAAGACCCGCGATGCCACCAAAGCCGGGATTCTGGCCCGGGATTGTGAACTTCACGTGAACGGCGCGTGCGCGGCGCGTGTGCATTTCGCCCGCGCGCAGCCTCACCCCGGGATCACACGGCCCGGCCGTCCACGAACACCTTCAGTTCGCCCGGCGCAAAAGCGGTCCAGGCTTCATTGGTGGTGAGCGGCGCAGTCACCACCACGGCCACGCGGTCGTCCGGCGTGGTGGTGCGCGCGAAATCGATGTGGAGGTCTTCGTCGGCCAGCTGCGCATCGGCGAAGGGATGTTTTCGCTCCACGTAGTGCAGGTGCGTGGACGCATGCGCCCACAGGGCCTGGCCATTGGACAACATGAAGTTGAAGGTGCCGTGGCTGGCGACGCGCGCGGCCAGTTCGCGCAGCGTGATGGTGAGCTCGGCGACCGAGGGCACGCCGGCATGCGACTTGGCCATCTCCTGCATGATCCAGCAGAACGCGCGTTCGCTGTCGGTGCTGCCCACGGGCTGGAAGGCGGCATGCAGCCGCGGATGGAAATCCTTCAGGTCGCCGTTGTGCGCGAAGACCCAATAACGGCCCCACAGCTCGCGCACGAAAGGATGGCAGTTCTCCAGCGCCACCACGCCCTGCGTGGCCTTGCGGATGTGGGAGATGACATTCTTGCTCTTGATCGGGTAATGGCGGATCAGCTCCGCCACCGGCGAGGCGCAGGCCGGCTCATGGTCCACGAAATGCCGCAGCCCGCGCCCCTCGAAGAACGCGATGCCCCAGCCGTCCGCATGGTGGTCGGTGCGCCCGCCGCGCTCGGCGAAACCGGTAAAGCTGAACACCACGTCGGTGGGCGTATTGCAGTTCATTCCAAGCAGTTGGCACATGCCTGCACTTTACCGCGTGCCCACGCGTCGGGTTCAGCCGGCCGGTCGTGGCTCCGACCAGAGCACTCCGCCCGTGGCCCAGTTGTGGCGCGGGATGTCGGTGATCAGGATGTCGACGGATTCCGGCGAGCCGCCGAGGATCTCCACCGACACGCGGGTGATCTCGGCCACCAGTTTCTTCTTCTGTTCGACCGTGCGGCCTTCCATCATTTCGATGTGGTACGTGGGCATGACATTTCTCCAGGTTGGGTTGCAATCAGTCCGCAATCATAGAAGCCCGCCGGCCGGCGCCGCCTGGCCCGCCTGCGCGCAACGCCGGCACACACAGGCCAGCCCCCGCGCCGGGGCCGGGATCCGCGCCAGCACATCGGCCGGAATCGGTGTGGCCATGCACCAGCACGGCGGCTGCGCCTGACCGGTGAGTCGCCCTGTTTCCGACGCGCAGCGATTCGGACCGCCACACAGGGGGCACAGGCCAGGATCGAGGGATGATTTGTTCAGAGGCATGAAAAGACCGCGTTGGATTGTGCACAGTTTCACGAATTGAAGCCAATTAACGATTTTGGCGCGCAATCCGTGTTTTGTTCGGGTAAATCGTGAGCAAATTCACCAAGTCAAACGCTAAACTCGTGTTTTCGTCGGACCAGTCCTACACGGAAGGTCAATGTGGCCGGGGTCAGTCAGGGGAATCGAGATGCAGGTGGGCGCTTTGGATCGAAGCATTTGGGCGGCTTGCGCCTTGCTGGCTGCATTGTCGCTCCCGCCTGCCCAGGCCGCGCCACTGAGCCGCGAGGATACGGCCTCCACCGACGCCGGCAGCACCGCGGACGACGCGCCTGACGCCGGCACCGCCAGCGCGAACCCCGGCACCGCATCGCCGACGAATGCCGCCCTGGTCGCTGCGGCAACTGCCATTCCCGGCGCCAAACCCGCGTCTTCCCCGGGCACGGCCAGCTTGCCGGCGCCCGCCGCAGTGGAGCGCGATTTCGGGCGCTCCATCCGAGAGGTGTCCAAACCCGTGCTTGAGGAGCTGGCCCATTCCGACGTGGCCGACGCGGTGCGGGCGCTCGACACCAAGGGCAGCGCCGTCGATACCGCCCTCGTCGACGGCAACCAGGCCGCAGACAGCGGCGACCCCGGCGTGCGCAAGCGCAACTGGGACGGCACCGGCCAGCAGCAAGCTCGGGAAAACAATCTCCAGATGCAAAACGCGCCGCGCGACCAGGAGCGCGACAAGGCACGCGCCGCCCTGCTCCTCAGCGGCTTGATCAACGAGATCAAGCCCTGGGCCCTCGGCGCGGTCGTGCTGTATGTCTTGGCGCAAATCGCCAAGTTCAGCCTCGCTGCGCGCCGTCGGACGGTGCAGCGCCGCGCGGAGCGGCGCCGGTACCACCGGCGCACGACGGGCGACCCGAACAGTCAACACAGCCAGAACAGCCAGCACGGCCGCCCCTGAACGGCAGCCGTGCGAGGCGACCGGCCGGACGCCGGTCGTCAGGTGTGGCGCTCAGGCGCCCGCCTTCACCCTCAACCGCCAGGCATGCAGCAGCGGCTCGGTGTAGCCGCTCGGTTGCACCAGGCCCTTGAACACCAGGTCGCAGGCCGCTTGGTAAGCCGCCGAGGTGGTGAAGTGGCCGGCCATGTTCTTGTACAGCGGATCCCCTGCGTTCTGGCCATCGACCACCGCGGCCATGCGCTCGAAGGTTTCCTTCACCTGCGCCTCGCTGACCACGCCATGCAGCAGCCAGTTGGCGATGTGCTGGCTGCTGATGCGCAGCGTGGCGCGGTCTTCCATCAGGCCGACGTTGTGGATGTCGGGGACCTTGGAGCAGCCCACGCCCTGATCGACCCAGCGCACCACGTAGCCAAGGATGCCCTGGGCATTGTTGTCCAGCTCCTGCTGCTTTTCGGCATCGGTCCAGTTCGGCGTGGCCGTCACCGGGATCTGCAGCAGCGCGTTCAGCAGCTTGTCGTACTCGGCATTGGCGTCGATCTTCTCCAGCTCCTTCTGCACCTCGGCCACGTTGACCTGGTGGTAGTGCAGCGCGTGCAGGGTCGCGGCGGTGGGGCTCGGCACCCAGGCGGTGTTGGCGCCGGCCTTGGGGTGGGCGATCTTCTGCTCCAGCATGGCGTGCATCAGGTCGGGCATGGCCCACATGCCCTTGCCGATCTGGGCGCGACCGCGCAGGCCGCACGAGAGGCCGGTGAGCACGTTGCTCTTCTCGTAGGCGGCAATCCAGGCGCTGGCCTTCATGTCGCCCTTGCGGATCATCGGGCCGGCCTGCATGGCGGTGTGCATCTCGTCGCCCGTGCGGTCCAGGAAGCCGGTGTTGATGAAGGCCACGCGCGCGCTGGCGGCGGCGATGCAGGCCTTGAGGTTGACGCTGGTGCGGCGCTCCTCATCCATGATGCCGAGCTTCACGGTGTTCTCCGGCAGGCCGAGCACCGCTTCCACGCGGCTGAACAGTTCGCACGCGAAGGCCACTTCGGCCGGGCCGTGCATCTTCGGCTTGACGATGTAGACCGAGCCGGTGCGCGAATTGCCCTTGCGCTTCAAATCATGCATGGCGATGGTGACGGTGACCATCGCGTCCATGATGCCTTCCGGAATCTCCTTGCCGCCCGCATAGAGGATGGCCGGGTTCGTCATCAGGTGGCCGACGTTGCGCACGAACATGAGCGAACGGCCGTGCAGCGTGAGTTCGCCGCCGTTGGGTGCGGTGTATTGGCGGTCGGCGTTGAGGCGGCGCGTGAACGTGGAGCCGCCCTTCTGCACTTCCTCGGTCAGCGTGCCGAGCTGGATGCCGAGCCAGTTGCCATAGGCCTGCACCTTGTCGTCGGCGTCGACCACGGCCACGGAGTCTTCCAGGTCGAGGATGGTGGAGAGCGCGGCCTCGAGCACCACGTCGCTGATGCCGGCGGGGTCGGTCTTGCCGATGGTGGTGGTGCGGTCGATCTGGATGTCGATGTGGATGCCGTTGTGGCGCAGCAGGATCGAGGTCGGCGCGGCTGCGTCACCCTGGTAGCCGACGAAGACCGTCGGATCGGCCAGGCCCGTGCTGCTGCTGTGCAGAGTCGCCACGAGCTGGCCGTCTTTCACGCTGTACCCAGTGACCTGGGTGTGCGAGCCGTTCTCCAGCGGTGCGGCGTGGTCCAGCACGTCGCGCGCGAAGGCAATGACCTTGGCACCGCGCACCGGGTTGTAGCCCTTGCCCTTTTCGGCACCGTCGGCCTCGGAAATCGCGTCCGTGCCATACAACGCGTCGTACAGCGAGCCCCAGCGTGCATTGGCCGCGTTGAGCGCGTAGCGCGCGTTCAGCACCGGCACCACCAGTTGCGGGCCGGCCTGCAGCGCGAGCTCGGCATCGACATTGGCCGTGGTCGCCGTCACCTTGGCCGGCGGCGGCACGAGGTAGCCGATGCCCTCCAAGAAGGCGCGGTAGGCCGGCATGTCGGTGATCGGGCCGGGATGCGCCTTGTGCCAGGCATCGAGCTCGGTCTGCAGCCGGTCGCGCTCGGCCAGCAGCGCGATGTTCTTGGGCGCGAGATCCCGCACGATGGCATCGAAGCCCTGCCAGAACTTCGCCGGTTCCACGCCGGTACCGGGCAGCACCTGGTCTTCGACGAAGCGGTAGAGGTTGGTGGCGACTTGCAGTTCGCCGGTGGTGGTGCGATCGGTCATGGTGGGGGCCTCTGAGGAAGGTTGAAAAAAGAATGCGGAAAAGGAGGCGCCGGCGCTCAGACGCCCTTGGGCATTGGCAGAAATTCGGCACGGGTCATGGTTCGACTGTATTCGAACCCTGGACACGCATCAATTGCAGAATCAGGCGTTGATAAGTGACCAAAATGCACGGAATCAGCCCCCTGGGCCGCCGGATTGGTCACCATGCGGAGGGCAGTATTCTGCCTCCGAACGAAGCTTCAGATGTGAATTTTCAGCCTTTAGCGCATGTAGTATCTGCGCTGGTTGCTACCAAAAAAATAGCATCACCCGCCGTACCGCCCTCAGGGCTTGCCAACGCGGATCATGTTCCAGGAGGCAGGCGCCAAGGTCGCCTGGATGCGATCGGCCGACAGCGACACCCCCGTCAAGGCGGTCGGCGCCACCTCATCCGGATGCGCCTTGGTGTTGGTCGCCTTCAGATCGTCGTGGCGCAGTTGCAGCGCCTCGATGAGGCTCGGCGTGCCGAAGTCCTTGAGCGCCACGTCCAGCGGCATCGATTCCTCCAAGTGCCGGTTCAACGCAAAGATCGTCACGGCGCCGGTTTCCGGGTCTTCCACCGCGGCCATCTTCAGGTAGGGCACCGCCGGCATCGGGAAATAGAGATCGTCCTTGCCCCGCGGGTCGAAGTAGCTGGCCGCGTAGGTCGGCGAATCGACTTCCGCGCGCAGCACACGACCGCGACCGAAGTGGCTCATTTGCGCGAACGGGAAGAAGATCGTCTGGCGCCAGGCGGGTCCGCCTGTTTCCGTCATGATCGGCGCAATCACGTTCACGAGTTGCGCCAGGCAGGCGCACTTGACGCGGTCCGCGTGGTTGAGCAGCGAAAGACACATGCCGCCGAAGGCCAGCGCGTCTTCCATCGTGTAGATCTCCTCCAGGATCTCAGGGGCGACGGGCCAGCCCGGCTTAACGCGCTCGGCTTTGTTGCGGCGGGTGCGGTACCACACGTTCCACTCGTCGAAGCTGAGCATGATCCGCTTGCTCGAATGCGCGCGCGCCGCCACCGAATCGGCGATGGCGACCACTTCCTCGATGAAGCCGTCCATCAAGTCGGGGCTGGCCAGCATGGCCGGTGTGTCGCCGGCGTAGTTGTTGACGTAGGTGTGCAGCGAGATCCACTCCACATGCGGGAAAGTGTGCTGCAGCACCGTGTCCTCCCACGCGCCGAACGTCGGCATGTTGCGGCCGGAAGAGCCGCAGGCGGCCAGCTCGATGCTCGGGTCGATCCACTTCATCATCTTGGCGGCCTCGGTGGCGATCCGGCCGTATTCCTCGGCCGTCTTCATCTCCATCTGCCAGGGGCCGTCCATCTCGTTGCCGAGGCACCAGAATTTGACGTTGTGCGGCTTCTCCCAACCGTGTTCCTTGCGCAGGTCCGACCAGGCCGTGCCGCCTGGATGGTTGCAGTATTCGACCAGGTTGCGCGCCGCATCCCCGGCCCGCGTGCCCAGGTTCACGGCCAGCATCGGCTCGATGTCGGCCAGCCGGCACCAGTCGATGAACTCGTTGGTGCCGAAGGTGTTCGGCTCGGTCGACATCCACGCGAGGTCGAGCCGGCGCGGGCGCTTGTCGACGGGGCCGACGGCGTCTTCCCAGTTGTAGCCGCTCACGAAGTTGCCGCCGGGGTACCGCATGATCGTCGGCGCGAGCTCGCGCACCAGTTCCAGTACGTCGTGCCGGAAGCCTTGCTCGTCGGCGGTGGGATGGCCCGGCTCGTAGATGCCACCGTACACGCAGCGGCCCAGATGCTCGACGAATGCGCCGAACAGGCGCGGATCGGTGTCGCCGATCACCGCTTGGGAATTCAAAACAACGGATACCTTGCGCATGACGTGATACTCCTGTGGATGAAGATCAAAGAGGGTCGGGAGACGCCAGTTCGGGTGCCACGACCGGGAACACGTCCGGCGACAGGACAGCCGCCTTCAGTTCTATCGAATACGGATGCTGCGGATGATCGAGCGTGGCGCGTGCCTCGCCAGCCTCCACCACCACGCCGCGTCGCATGATGACGACGCGGTCGCTGATGCTGTACGCCGTGGCCAGGTCATGCGTGATGTAGATGATCGACACGCCGAGCTCGTCGCGCAGCTTCCTGAAAAGATCGACGATGGCGGTGCGCAAGGACGCGTCGACCATCGACACCGGCTCGTCGGCCACCAGCAGCGAAGGGGACCCGATCAGCGCGCGCGCGATGGCCACGCGTTGCAGCTGGCCACCCGACATCTCGTGCGGAAAGCGGCCCTTGACTTCGGCAAGCGACAGGCCCACCTTGCGCAATGCGGCGTCGCTGGCCGCAGCGGCCGCCTCGTCGGTGCGCGCATCGGCGAAGTGACGCGCCGTCGAGAGCAGATAACGATCGAGCCGGGTCAACGGATTGAACGCCTCGAACGGGTTCTGGAAGATGGGCTGAACCTGCCGCATGAAGTCCATGCGCTGTTTGCGATTTCGGACCCGCGCCAGGTCGAAGTCCTTGAAGCGGATCAGGCCGCTGGTGGCGCGCACCGTGCCGAGAATCATGCGGGCCAGCGTGGTCTTGCCACTGCCCGACTCCCCGATGATGGCCAGGATTTCGGGCCCGTTGGCGCCGACTTCGAAGCTCACGTCGTCGACGGCACGCGCGCTGCGGCCGAACAGGCCACCCTTGGAATAGCTGCGCACCACGTTGCGCAACTCGAGCAGGGCCGCCGTCACGCGGCCACCTCCACCGGCTCGGCAACCGCAACCGGATTCACCGCGAAACAGGCCACCCGATGCCCCGGCGCGACTTCGGCAAAGGCCGGCACCTGCTGCTGGCAGATGTCCATGGCCAGCGGGCAGCGCGGATGGAACCGGCAGCCCTTGGGCGGGTCGGCCAGATTGGGCGGCGCACCTTCGAGCGCCTTGATCGCGACCGTGCTGCCGATGCGCGGCAGGCTTGCGATCAGGTGTGTGGTGTACGGGTGGCGCGGGTGGTTGAAGATGTCCCGGGTGGCGCCTTCTTCGATCAGGCGTCCGGCGTACATCACGCCGAGACGGTCGCACAAGTGCGCGTGCACCGCCATGTCGTGGGTGACGAAGATCATCGAGGTCTTGAGCTCGCGCTGCACCTCGCGGATCATGCCGAGCACGCCCTTCTGAACGATGACGTCGAGGGCCGTGGTGGGCTCGTCGGCGATGATGAGTTCGGGCTTGCACACCGTTGCCAGTGCGATCGCCAGGCGCTGGCGCATGCCGCCCGAGAGCTCATGCGGGAAGGCTTCCAGCACTTCCGGGCCGAGGTGCACGCGGCCGAGGTGGTGGCGCACCAGCGCCATGAATTCGGGCATCGGTTTGTGGATGTGCCGGTAGGCGAAGTCGACGAAGGAATGCTTCACGCGGCGCACCGGGTTCAGCACGCCCATCGAGCCCTGCATCACGTAAGACAGATGCTTCCACCGGATCGCGTCGAGGGCCTCGGGTGTGGACTGGTACAGGTCCATCTCGCGCCCGCCGAAGTTGAAGACGACATGGCCGCCCTGGACCTTGAGCGGCGGGCGGATCGCGCCTGCGATCGTCTTGATCAGCGTGCTCTTGCCGCAGCTCGATTCGCCGGCCAGGCCGTAGATCTCGTTGGGCATCACTTTGAGGCTGACGTCGTCGACCGCGCGCACGTCGCGCTGCACGCCGAACTGGTGCGTCTGGTAGTAGGCGCGCAGGCGGCTGACTTCGACCACCGGCCTGGCTTGCGAAACGGTCGTCATTCCTTCCCCCTTCCGAGACGGCTGCGCGGGTCGATGAATTCGTTCATCGAGACGGCCAGCAGGAACAGGCCGAGGAAGGTCATGATGACCAAGGCCACCGGAAAGGCGATCCACCACCACACGCCGGCCACCATCGCGGTGTGCTGGTTGGCCCAGTAGATCATCGAACCGATGGTCGGCGTGTTGATGTCGGTGAACCCGAGCACCGACAGCGTGACCTCCAGGCCGATCGACCAGTTGATGTTGTTCATCGTGGTCGAAAACACGATCGGCAAGACGTACGGCAAATGCTCCTTCACCAGGATCTGCGGCACGCTCATGCCCGAGAAAATGCTGGTCTCCGTGAACTCGCGCGTGCGCAGGCTCATGGCCACGGAGCGGATCAGGCGCGCGTCGTAAGCCCAACCCAGGCACGCCATCACACCAGCCAACGCCACCCATGACATCTTGTCGCGCATCACGAAATAGAACAGCACCAGGATCGGGAACAGCGGGATCACGATGAAGGTGTCGTTGATGGACATCAGCAAGCGGTCGACCCAGCCGCCCGCATAACCCGCGACGAGACCGATGACCAGCGACAGCACCCGGCTGATCAGCGCGACCAGCAGGCCGAAGGCCAGCGTGTTGCGGATGGCGAAGGTCAGCATCCAGAAAACGTCCTGCCCGCGCGAGGTGGTGCCCAGAACGTGTGGCCAGCCGGGTGGCATGTCCGGCGGCACCACATAGCTGTCGAGCGGGTTGTAGGGCGACACGAACGACAGCGCCGCGATCGACAGCACGAAGCCAAGCAGAAATACGCCCCCGGCGAAGCCCCGGTTGTGCCGCAATAAGTCACGCAGAATCTTCAGCATAGGGTCACGCCAGTTTCACCCGTGGATCAAGCAGCGGATACAACATGTCGATCAGCAATACGGCGGCCGACACCGCGACGATCGAGACCGACGTCAGCCCGAGCACGAGGCTGTAGTCGCCGGCATGCACGGCGTCGATCATCAACGCGCCGATGCCGGGGTAGCCGAAAACCTGCTCGGTGATGATGGCGCCGTTGAAAATGCCACCGAGCGACATCGCGAGGCCGGTGACCTGCGGCACCAGCGCATTGCGCATCACGTACGAGCGCAGGATGCGGCTCTTCGCCACGCCGCCGAGTTCGGCATACACCACGTAGTCCTCGCTGACGATGTTCGACACCAGCGAGCGCATGCCCATGAACCAGCCGCCCAGCCCGACCATGACCAGCGAGAGCACCGGCAATACCGAGTGCTTGACCACGCTGACCACGAAGTCGAAATTCCAGCCGCGCGCCATGTTCATCTGCGCGCCGCCCGTGATGGGCAGCACCGGCCAGACGTAGCCGAACACGATCAGCAGCAGAAGCGCCACGATGTAGTAAGGGATGGGATGAAACCCCATCACCAGCAGGCCGGTGACGTTCAGCGTGCGGTTGTTGTGCAGATAGCCGGCCAGGCCACCCAGCAGATTCCCGAGGACCCAGGTGATCGCGGTCGATACCAGCAGCAGCCCGACCGTCCAGGGCAGGGCGCGCCAGATCAAAGTCGACACCGGCGTGGGAAATGCCGAAAGCGACGGCCCGAAGTCGAGCACCACCACGCGTTTCCAGAAGCCGACATACTGCTCCCAGATGCCGCCCTGCAGTCCATACAGCTCGCGCAGCGATTCGCGCATCATGGCAATCGCCTCCGGACTGGTGCTGCCGAAGGACGTGGCTGCCGCAATGGACTGCTCGACCGGATCGATGGGTGTCGCATGGGTCACCACGAAGGCGACGTTCATGCCGATGAACATCACGAGCACGAACTGTCCAAACCTGCGTAGCAGGTACGCTGCGTAACTCTTCATGGGATGGCCTGCTGCCGCTTACTGCTTTGGCTTGAGCTTGACCATCATGTACTTGGTGTTGCCCCAGTTGGGTACTGGATCGGTATAGGGCGCGGTGACGGCATTGGGATAACCCGTCCAGTAGGTGTCGTCCATCACCGTGAACACGTTGTAGGCCATCAGCGGAATCGAGGGCATGTCGCGCACCGCCAGCTTGACGTATTCGCGGCCAAGTTCCACGCCGCGCGGATCGTCGAAGCCGACCGTGCGGATTTCTTCGATGACCTTGTCGAGTTCGGGGCTCGACCAGCGTTGCCAGTTGCGCGGCGGCTGCGGTTGGCCAGGTGCCGCGACGAACTGCGAATGCCAGCTGTCCAGGAAGAACGAAAGGTCGGGGTGACCACCCCAGGTTTCCACGCTCCAGCTGATGATCGCGTCGAAGTCCCCGGCGGCACGGCGGTCGTTCAGCGTGCCCTGCGCCACGGTGATGGCGGCGTCGATGCCGAACTGCCGCCACTGCTGCGCCACCATCGAGCCTGCGCGTGTCATCACCGGGCGGGCCTCGCCTTCGACGGTGATCTTGATGGTGAAAGGCTTGCCGTCCGGCGTCATCCACTGTGCCCCGACCTTCTTGAAGCCGGCGCGCTCGAGCAGCTCCGCGGCCGCCACCGGGTCAGGCTTCCACCAGCCCATGCCGAAGCCCTTGGCGATGTCGGCCGGCGTGCTCGGGATCTGATCCTTGAGCGACGGCCGCAGCATCTCGGCGATCTGCTTGCCCACGCCGGGATCGTATGGCTTGATCTTGCGCTTGCCGGTGTCGATTTCGAAGGTCTTGAGCCACGACTCCATCGGTATGTGGTAATTCTCGGGGTGCGAGCCGGTCGGCGGCACACCGATCGCCGAGATGCTCGCAGCACCTCGGTACGACGCCATCGACACCGCCTTGATGTCGACGAGAAGCGCCAGCGCCCAGCGCACGTCGCGGTTCTTCAACAGTTCGTTCTGGTTGTTGAAGATCACCGCCGCCAAGGTGGGATCAGGATGCGCGTACGGAAAGGTATTGAACCAGCCGTGCGAGAACTTCGCCTGCTTGGCCATGGTGAACATGCCCTCGGGCGAGGTGTCGTGAATGATGTCGAGCTGGTGGTTCATCTGCGCAATGACGCGCTTGTCCGGTGGGCCGGCATCGACATAGGCGACGTACTTCGGCCCCGGTTCGCCGAACCGCGCGAGCGTCGTGCGCTTCCAGTCTTCGCGCTTTTGCCAGATGAACCACTTGCCGTTCGGATCGAAGCTGTTGAGCGTGTACGAACCCAGCGACACCGGCGGATTGAAAGCGAACTTCTGCGGATCGCCGGCCTTCTCGAAGATGTGCTTGGGCATCATCCACATCGCGTTCCAGCGCACCGTGAAGAGCGCGTGAAAGCGCGAGTTCGGCTTCTTCAGCTTGAACACCGCGGTGTAAGGGTCAGGCGCGGTGATGCTGGCCACGTTGATCTGGATCGGCGCGCTCCAGCGCAGACCCTTGGTGTTCATGTGCGTCTCCACCGTGTACAACACGTCGGCAGAGGTGAACTCCACGCCATCGCTCCAGAAGATGCCCTTGCGCAGCTTCACCGTCATCTCGGTGAAATCCGCGTTGTAGATCGGCTTGTCCGACGCAAGCGAGTTGTCCCACACGCCATCGATGCCCTTGTTCGGATCGATGTACCAGAAGGTGTCCGTCGCGAGCTGGTGCAGGCCGTTCGATTGCCCGCCCGCGTTGATGGCCCAGATGTTGAACCAGCCGGCGTTCTTGATCGTGCCCTCCGGGTTCTCGATGATCAGCGTCTCCTTGCGGGGGACGTTGGAGATCAGCTCCTGGGAATGGGCGCCGCCGAACATCTGCAACGCCGCGGCTGCCGCGAGCAGTGCGTTCTTCAAAATGCTTCTCATCGACTTTGTCTCCTTGTATTTTTCGGATCGCTCAAACTTCAGTGGTGCGGCCGTGGACAAGCCGCATGACGACTGAACGGGATGACGCTCCGCCGCGCGGCCTCTGTTTCGGGGAGCCGACGCAAACGACGTCACAGCGCGCGCGGTGGTTGCCTCCTTGTTCTGCCGCATCGCGAATGGTGGCACTGACGCATGTCGCTTTCATCCGGCTGGCACGCGCAGCACGGTGATGAGTCCATTTTTTCTTGCCGGGATCGATGTGGCCACACCCAGCCTTGAGACGCCTGCGACTGCCGAGATTCAAACGCCCGGCGCGCGCTGTGTCGAAGCCGGAAATGCGCGCCCTGCTGGCCTGCAGGTGCCGGTCGGCCGAGTTGGACACCATCGCCTGAACCCCACAGCCTCGGCGCAACGACTTCGCGATGGCTGTGTAAGTTGTTCATTCAAGATGGTGCTGTAGGAGGTGGGACAGGTCGTCACCACGTATCACTGCATTCGGCCTTGTAGTCATACTATAAAAAAACAAGACGTCGGCCATATAGGGAAAGCACTACTTCTGAGGTAACTAAGGACTTACTTATTGCAAGGTCCCACGGCGGACTCAGACATCCATTTTTTTCGCGCCCGGCACGTGGCGCGTTGCCCGATTTCCTGCGACGGCAGCGGACGGCCCCGCTAGATGTCGCTCTCGATCACATCGTTCAAGTCGTCCTGAGTGCCCTTGAGCTGGACCAGGGTGGCCTGACGCGCGGCCAGCGCATCATGATTGAGCAAAGCCGTGAGGATGGCCTTGTGCCTGGGCAGCGACAGCGCATGCGTGTTCGGGTGCTGGCTGCTGAGCTTGATCGATTCACGCAGTGCCAACGACAGCATGTTGCCGATGTAGGCGATCAACTCGTTGCCGGTGGCCTCCGCAATCAAGCGGTGGAACGCGAGATCGGGCTCCAGCAGCGCCTCGGGGGTGGTGGCCGCCTCCATCTGCTCGTAGGCGCGCGAGATCGCCTGCAAGGAAGAGGCACTGGCCACGCGCGCGGCCAAGCCCGCTGCCGCAGGCTCGAAGATGCGCCGGACCTCCAGGAGCTTGCCGACGAACTCATGGCGCGGTTTCGATTGGATGAACCAATACAGGACATCCGGGTCCAGCAGATGCCAGTCGGACTGTGGCCGCACGATGACGCCAGAGCGCTGCCTGGACTTGACCAGCCCCTTGGCCACGAGCACACGCTTGGCCTCGCGCAACACCGGTCGGCTCACCTTGTACTGGGCGCAGAGCAGCGCTTCGGCAGGGAGTTTGTCGCCGGGCCTGCACGCCCCCGAGACGATCTGCACCCCGAGTTCCCGCACGATGCGCGCATGCTGGCTCTTGCGCTCGGCCGGTTGCGGTTGCCGGTAACTGATGAGCTCGACGCCATTGCCTGTCGCAAACATCACGACCCCCTCGCTTTGTGAAGCATGACCCTATTTAGTCATACTATAAATGATCAACCAGCCGATTATTGGTTGTGACGTTTCGGCGATAAAACGAAGCAGGATGTCATTGGCGACAAGAATGAACCAATCCGCACCGCGGCGCCGGATAGGCGCCATCGGTCAGAATCCCGGGATGACAACTCCCGACATTCTCGTCAGCGAGGTCGGCCCGCGCGACGGCCTGCAATCGGTGAAGGCCACCATGCCGACCGCCGACAAACTGCGCTGGATCGATGCGCTGCACCGCGCCGGAATCCGCGAGATCGAGGTCGCCTCTTTCGTGCCGGCGCGCCTGCTGCCGCAGATGGCCGATGCCGCCGAGGTGGTGCGCCATGCCGTCACCCTGCCGGGCCTCACCGTGATGGCGCTGGTGCCGAACCGGCGCGGCGCCGAGGCCGCGCTTGCGTCCGGCGTGCACAAGCTCACCATGCCGGTCTCGGCCAGCGCCGCGCATTCGCTGGCCAACGTCCGCAAGACGCGCGAGGAGATGATCGACGAAGTGCGCGCCATCGCCGAGTTGCGCCGCGACCTCGCACCACACGTCAAGCTGGAAGCCGGCATCTCCACCGCCTTCGGCTGCACGCTGCAGGGCGATGTGCCCGAGGACGAGGTGATCTGGCTCGCCGCGCAATGCGTGGCCGCGGGCGCCGACGAAGCCGGCCTGTCCGACACCGTGGGCTACGCCAACCCGGCCCAGGTGCGCCGGCTGTTCCGCCGCCTGCGCGCGGAGCTCGGCGACCGGGCCGGCGCGGCCCACATGCACAACACACGCGGCCTGGGCCTGGCCAATTGCCTCGCGGCTATCGAGGAAGGCGTGCGCACCTTCGACGCCTCGCTCGGTGGCCTGGGCGGCTGCCCGTACGCGCCTGGCGCCTCGGGCAATGTCGTGACCGAAGACCTGGTGTTCATGTTCGAGGCCATGGGGATTTCCACCGGCATCGATCTTGAAAAGCTCCTCGCCGCGCGTGCGCCATTGATGGCCGGCCTGCCCGGCGAACCGGTCTATGGCATGACGCCCGAAGCCGGCCTGCCCAAAGGATTCGTTCAAGGAAAAACCCATGTCTGAGCCCAACGCGCTGCCCTACGCCGGTATCCGTGTCATCGAATTCACCCACATGGTCATGGGCCCGACATGCGGCATGCTGCTCGGCGACCTGGGTGCGGAGGTCATCAAGATCGAACCCATCGAAGGCGACAACACACGCCGCCTGCTCGGCTCGGGCTCGGGTTTCTTTCCGATGTTCAACCGCAACAAGAAGAGCATCGCGCTGGACCTGAAGCAGCCCGATGGTGTGGAGGCCGCGCTGCGCCTCATCGCCACGGCCGACATCGTGAGCGAGAACTTCAAGCCCGGCACGATGAAAAAGCTCGGCCTGGACTACGACAGCCTGAAGGCGCTGAACCCAAGCCTGATCTACGTGAGCCACAAGGGTTTCCTGCCCGGCCCTTACGACCACCGCACCGCGCTCGACGAGGTGGTGCAGATGATGGGCGGCCTGGCCTACATGACCGGCCGCCAGGGCGATCCGCTGCGCGCGGGCGCCAGCGTCAACGACATCATGGGCGGCATGTTCGGCGCCATCGGCGCCATGGCCGCGCTGCGCCAGCGCGAAATCACCGGCAAGGGATGCGAAGTGCAGTCGGCGCTGTTCGAGAACAACGTCTTCCTCGTGGCGCAGCACATGATGCAGTTCGCCGCCACCGGCCGCGCCGCCGACCCGATGCCCAGCCGCATCTCGGCCTGGGCGGTGTACGACGTGTTCACGGTGAAGGACGGCGAACAGATCTTCCTGGCCGCGGTGAGCGACAAGCAATGGGCCATCTTCTGCAAGGCCTTCGGCCTGGAAGAACTGCTGGCCGACCCGCGCCTCAAGACCAACAACGACCGCGTGCTGGCGCGCGAATGGATGATGCCGCTCCTGCGCTCGCACTTGGCCGGGCGCAGCGCGGCCGAGCTCAGCGCCGTGTTCGAGGCCAACGAACTGCCGTTCGCTCCGATCACCCGGCCGCACGAACTCTTCGACGACCCGCACCTCAATGCCACCGGCGGCCTGGCGCCGATCCGCATGAACGACGGCAGCGCCTCGAAGGCGCCGTTGATGCCGCTGACCCTCGACGGCGAGCGCCCCGGCATCCGCCTGCAGCCGCCGCTGCTGGGTGAACACACCAGCGCCCTGTTGCGCGAAGTCGGCTACGGCGAAGCCGAGATCGCCGCCCTCAAGGCCCGCCAGGTCACGGCCGGAGATTGACGCTGGCGGCCCCGGCCTGACGGCCGCGACCTGCGCCACCATGCGCCACCCCTGATACGGCTGCGTATCATCCGCCGCCATGGACAAACTCAAGCAGCTCGAATCCTTCGTCGCCGTGGCCACGCGCGGCAGCCTCACCGCCGCGGCCAAGGCCGAGGGCGTGGCGCCGGCCATCATCGGCCGACGGCTCGACGCGCTGGAGGAGCGGCTGGGCGTACGCCTGCTGCTGCGCACCACGCGCCGCATGAGCCTGACGCACGAAGGCAGCGCCTTTCTGGAGGATTGCCAGCGCCTGCTGGCCGACATGGCCAACGCCGAGGCCAGCGTGAGCGCGGGCGGCGTGAAGGCCAGCGGCCATCTGCGCATCACCGCGCCCGGCGGATTCGGCCGCCGGCACGTGGCGCCGCTGGTGCCGCCGTTCCGGGATGCGCACCCGGAGGTGACGATTTCGCTGAATCTCAGCGACCGCGTCATCGACCTGGCCGGCGAGGGTTTCGACTGCGCGGTGCGCGTCGGCGACCTGCCCGATTCATCCCTGGTGAGCGTGCGGCTGGCCGACAACCGCCGCCTGTGCGTGGCCACGCCGGAGTTCCTGCGCCGCCACGGCACGCCGCAGCATCCGAACGAACTCTCGAAATTCGCCTGCCTGGCGCTGACCAGTGACGCCTCGCAGACGCGCGGCTGGGCGTTTCGCATTCCCACCTCGGCCGAAGGCGGTTCGGAGGTCGTACACCTCAAACCCGGCGGCCCGCTCGACTGCACAGACGGTCAGGTGCTGCACGACTGGTGCATCGCCGGGCGCGGCATCGCCTGGCGCAGCACCTGGGAGGTGGAGGCGGAAATCACCGCCGGCCGGCTGGTGGCCGTACTCGAGGACTTCGCCGCGCCGCCCAACGGCATCTACGTGGTGTTCCCGCAGCGCAAACACCTGCCGCTGCGCGTGCGCCTGTGGATCGAGCACCTGCGCCAGCACTATGGTCGCCCCGAGTTCTGGCGTGGTGCCGCCTCGGCTTAAGCTACATCGCAAAGGAAACCCCAATGACCCTCGAAGCCCTGCTGGCCTACGCCCATTTCCTCGCCATCCTGACCATGGTGGTCTTTCTGGCCAGCGAGGCCGCGCTGTGCCGCAAGGAATGGCTCAACGCCGCCGTGGTGGAACGGCTGGCGCGGCTGGACGCCATCTACGGCATCGCCGCCGTGCTGGTGCTGGCGACGGGCTTGGCCCGCACCTGGTGGGGCATCAAGGGCTCGGCCTGGTACTGGACGCAGCCTTTGCTGCACCTCAAGCTCGGGCTGTTCCTGGTGATCGGCCTGCTCTCCATCGCACCCACGCTGCGTTTCCTGCGCTGGCGCAAGCGGCTGCGCGCCAGCGGCGCCTTGCCGGACGCGACCGAAATCCGCAGCACGCGCCGCCTGGTGATGATCGAGGCGCATCTGTTGGCCGTGATTCCGCTGGCGGCGGTGTTCCTGGCGCGCGGCTTCGGCAAATAGCCGGGGGGCTCGGTGCGGACGTGAAAAACCCCGCGCACCGGGGGTGGGCGGGGCTCGGTGGAGCGCGCAGTGCGCGCCGTCTTCAGGCGGCCGGCTTGGCGCTCAGGCATTCCTTCATGAAGGCCTTGCGTTCGTCGCCCTTGAGGGTCTTGGCCTTGGCGTCGGCATTGCAACTGGTCATTTTGCTTTGCTGGGTTTCCTTCTTCGCGCTCAGGCATTCCTTCATGAAGGCCTTGCGCTCGTCGCCCTTCTTGTCCTTGGCGTCGGCGTTGCAGGCGGTCATCTTGTTCTGCTGCGGCGTCTTGACGACGGCTTCGGCCGCGTGGACGAAACCCAGGGAGCAACTCAGGCTGAGGGCGGCGATCAGGGGAAGGATCTTTTTCATGTGAACTCCTGAAAAGGAAGTAAGGGGTTGAATCCTGCGTCCAGGCGGTGGAGCGCAGGATTGGCTCATAACGCCGCACGGCGCCAGCCGGATGACGGCCGACCGACCCGCCCCCGTAAAATCGCACGATGCTCTCAGTCAAACAAGATTTGCTCTCGGCCCTGGCCGCCGGGCTGGAAAAGATCACCCCCGGTGCCGGCGAAAAGGCCGCGTTCGAGTCGCCCAAGGTCGCGGCCCATGGCGATTTCGCCTGTACGGCCGCCATGCAGCTGGCCAAGCCGCTCAAGCTCAATCCGCGCCAGGTCGGCGAGAACCTGCGCACCGAACTGCTGGCCCAGCCCGCGTTCCAGCGCTGGGTGGAGGCGATCGACATCGCCGGCCCGGGTTTCATCAACATCAAACTCAAGCCCGAAGCCAAGCAGCAGGTGGTACGCGAAGTGCTGACGGCGGGCGCGCAGTTCGGCGTGCAACCGGCCAACGGGAAGCGGGTGCTCGTGGAATTCGTCTCGGCGAACCCGACCGGCCCGCTGCACGTGGGCCACGGCCGCCAGGCCGCCCTGGGCGATGCGATCTGCAACCTCTACCAGACACAGGGCTGGGACGTCTACCGCGAGTTCTATTACAACGACGCGGGTGTGCAGATCGGCACGCTGGCGACCAGCACGCAGTTGCGCGCCAAGGGCGTGAAGCCGGGCGACGCCCAGTGGCCGACCGACGCGGACAACCCGCTTTCCAAGAACTTCTACAACGGCGAATACATCGCCGATATCGCCGCCGATTTCAAGGCGCAGAAGACGGTGAAGTCCGACGACCGCGAGGTCACGGCCTCGGGCGACGTGGACGACCTGGAATCGATCCGCAACTTCGCCGTGGCCTACCTGCGCCGCGAGCAGGATCTGGACCTGAAGGCTTTTTCGGTGAAGTTCGACAACTTCTACCTCGAGTCGAGCCTGTACACGAGCGGCAAGGTGGAAGCCGCCGTGAAGAAGCTGCAGGAAGCCGGCAAGACCTACGAGAAGGACGGCGCCTTGTGGCTCAAGTCCACCGACTACGGCGACGACAAGGACCGCGTCATGCGCAAGCAGGACGGCAGCTACACCTACTTCGTGCCCGACGTGGCCTACCACATCGCCAAGTGGGAGCGCGGTTTCACCAAGGTGGTGAACATCCAGGGCACGGACCACCACGGCACCATCGCCCGCGTGCGCGCCGGGCTGCAGGCCGCCAACGTGGGCATTCCGCAGGGCTATCCCGACTACGTGCTGCACACCATGGTGCGGGTGGTGAAGGGCGGCGAGGAGGTGAAGATCTCCAAGCGCGCGGGCAGCTACGTGACGCTGCGCGACATCATCGACTGGACCAGCAAGGATGCGGTGCGCTTCTTCCTGCTCAGCCGCAAGCCCGACACCGAATACACCTTCGACATCGACCTGGCCGTGGCGCAAAGCAACGACAACCCGGTCTACTACGTGCAGTACGCCCATGCGCGCATCCAGAAGATGCTGCGCGACTGGGGCGGCGACGTGGCCGCGCTGGCGGACGCCGATCTGTCTTCGCTCCTGGTGCCGCAGGCGCAGACGCTGATGCTGCAGCTGGCCAAGTACCCCGAGATGCTGACCTCGGCCTCGGAAACCTTCGCACCGCACGACGTGACCTTCTACCTGCGCGAGCTCGCCGCCAACCTGCACAGCTACTACGACGCCGAACGCGTGCTGGTCGACGACGAGCCGCTCAGGAAAGCGCGGCTGGCGCTCGTGGCTGCCTGCGCCCAGGTATTGCACAATGGCTTGGCGGTGCTCGGCGTGAGCGCCCCGGACAGGATGTGAAGACTTCATGAAACAACATAAACAGCGCGGCGGCACGATTCTCGGCTTCATCATCGGCGTGGTGGTCGGCCTGGGCTCGGCGCTGGCCGTGGCGGTATACGTGACCAAGGTGCCGGTGCCGTTCATGACCAGCAAGGCGCAGAGCCGCTCGGTCGACTCCGACGCGGCCGAGAGCAAGAAGAACAAGGACTGGGATCCGAACACCCCGCTGCACGGCAAGAACCCGGCCAAGCCAGTGGCCCCCGTGGTGACCGGCGTGCTCGGCAATCCCGAGCCCGCCGCCGGTGCCGTGCCGGGCGCGGCCACCGGCATCTCCCCGCCGCCCCCACCGGCCACGGCGCCGGTGGCCGCCACGACGCCCCCCAAGACCATGGCACCGGCCGCCTCCGCCGATCCGCTCGGCGACCTGGCGCGCGCCAAGGCCAAGGTGCCAGCAGCCGCCACAGCGGTGGCCGTCGCACCGCCGAGCCTGGGCGCCGCGACCGACCCGTTCGAATACTTCGTACAGGCCGGCGCTTTCCGCACGCCGGAAGATGCCGAGGCCCAGCGCGCCAAGCTCGCGATGATGGGCATGGAGGCGCGCGTGACCGAACGCGAACAGTCCGGCCGCACCGTCTACCGCGTGCGCATGGGGCCCTTCAACAAGAAGGAAGATGCCGAACACACCAAGGATCGGCTGGACAACATCGGCACCGAAACCGCGCTGGTGCGCGTGCAGCGATAGAACACCCCCGGCCGACGCTGAACTTTTAGGCGCCGGCCCTGTCTGAACCGCACAAGGAGTGATTTAGAAATGAAACGTCGTGAGTTTTCGCTGACCTCAGCGAGTGTGTTGGCCGGCTCCGCGCTGGCGCTGGGTCCGTTCTCCGTGGCGCAGGCCCAGGGCCAGAAGCCGCAGGACGGCACGGATTACCTGACGCTGAAGAAGCCTGTCGCCACCGAAGCCGGGCCGGGCAAGATCGAGGTCATCGAATTCTTCTGGTACGCCTGCCCGCATTGCAATGCCTTCGAGCCCACGCTCGAGGAATGGCTCAAGCGCCTGCCCAAGGACGTGTCTTTCAAGCGCGTGCCGGTGATGTTCCAGGACAGCTTCATTCCCCCGCAGAAGCTCTACTACACGCTCGAAGCCATGAACCAGCTCGAACAGATGCACCGCAAGGTGTTCTACGCGATCCACGTGCAGCACGAGCAGCTCAACAAGGACGCGGCCGTGATCGACTGGGCCGCGAAACAGGGGCTGGACAAGGCCAAGTTCACCGAAATCTACAACTCGTTCAGCGTGGCCGCGAAGGTGCGCAAGGCAACCCAGCTGCAGGAAGCCTACCAGGTGGCGGGCGTGCCGGCGCTGGGCATTGCGGGCAAGTTCTATACCGACGGTTCGCAGGCGCAGAGCATGCCGCGCGCGCTGATGGTCACCGACTACCTCATCGCCACGGAACGCACGGCCAAGCCCAAGGCCTGAAGCCGTACACCTCATCCGCAAAAAAGCCCGCTTCGCGCGGGCTTTTTTGCGGGGGTCTGAGTGTGACCGCTACAATGGCGAGCAAGATTCATGCCCTTATGAAAAAAAATTACTTTTACTTACTTTTGTGCCTGGTTTTGGCCTTGACAGGAGGCTTTGCCAACGCTGAAAAAGCCGACCGCGACAAGCCCATGAACGTCGAAGCCGACAACATGCGTTACGACGACCTGAAGCAGACCAACGTTTTCACCGGCCGGGTGGTGATGACCAAGGGCACCATCATCGTCCGTGGCGCGCGCATCGACGTGCGCCAGGACGCGGCGGGTTACCAGTACGGCGTGGTCACGGCCGAGCCGGGCAAACTCGCCTATTTCCGGCAGAAGCGCGACAACGTCGACGAGTTCATCGAGGGTGAAGCCGAGACCATCGAATACGACAGCAAGGCCGACAACGTCAAGTTGATCAAGCGTGCGGTGATGCGCCGCTACATCGGCGCGACCCTTGGCGACGAAACCACCGGTGCCGTGATCGTCTACGAGAACACCACGGGCGTCTACACCGTGGACGGCAATGCCGCGCCCGCGGGCCAGGCCAATGGCGGCGGTGGCGGGCGCGTCCGCGCCATGCTGTCGCCCAAGCCGGCGGCCTCGGCTCCCACACCGCCCGCCACCCCCGGTCCGGCCCTGCGCCCGAGCCTGCGGCTCGACGGGGTGGCCAAGTGATGGACACGGCGGTGAGCACGGCCGCGGCGGCCGACGCCCTGCCCGAGGGCGAAAGCCGGCTCGAGGCGCGCCATCTGCAGAAGTCCTACGGCAGCCGCAAGGTGGTCAAGGACGTGAGCATGACCGTGAGGAAGGGCGAGGTCGTGGGCCTGCTCGGGCCCAACGGCGCGGGCAAGACCACCTCGTTCTACATGATCGTCGGCCTGGTGCGCTCCGACGGCGGCAGCATTGCCATCGACGGCCAGTCCGTCGAGCACATGCCGATCCACCGCCGCTCGCGGCTCGGCCTGAGCTATCTGCCGCAGGAAGCCTCGATCTTCCGCAAGCTCACGGTGGAAGAAAACGTGCGCGCCGTGCTCGAGCTGCAGCTCGATGCCACCGGCCGCGCCTTCACCAAGGCCGAGATCGAGGAGCGCCTGACCGCGCTGCTGCAGGACCTGCGCGTGGAGCACCTGCGCAGTTCGTCGGCGCTGTCGCTGTCCGGCGGGGAGCGACGCCGCGTGGAGATCGCGCGGGCACTGGCGACCCAGCCGCGCTTCATCCTGCTCGACGAACCCTTCGCCGGCATCGACCCGATCGCCGTGATCGAGATCCAGCGCATCATCAGCTTCCTCAAGTCACGCGGCATCGGCGTGCTCATCACCGACCACAACGTGCGCGAAACGCTCGGCATCTGCGACCACGCCTACATCATCAGCGACGGCCATGTGCTCGCCCAGGGCACGCCGTCGGACATCGTCAACAACGCCGAAGTGCGCCGGGTCTACCTCGGCGAGCACTTCAAGATGTAGATGAAGCAAGGCCTTTCCCTCCGCGTTTCGCAGCATCTGGCGTTGACGCCGCAGCTGCAGCAGTCGATCCGGCTGTTGCAATTGTCCACGCTCGAATTGAGCGCGGAAGTCGAGCAGATGCTCGACGACAACCCCTTCCTCGAAGTCAACATGGACGAGGCGCCGCGCGAGGAGTTCGGGCTGGCGCAGGCCGATGCGCAGGTGAACACGGACGACCGCGAATCCGAGTTCTCGAGCAGCACCGCCGCCACGGCGACCGAGACCGCAACGGTGGAGACCCCCGCCGAATCCGAGAGTCCGCTGACCGGCCAGGACGACAGCCAGAGCTGGGATGGGGACGGCACTTCCGAGATCGCCCCCGACGACAGCGAATGGGGTGGCGACGCACCGGCGCGGCAGAACAACCTCGGCGAAGACGGCGAGGTCGATGCCACCGAACTCGCGCGCAGCCAGGAATCGCTGACCTCGTTCCTGCACCGCCAGGCGCTGGCCCTGCGCCTGGGCGAAGAAGACAGCGCGGCGCTGCGTTTCCTCATCGAGTCGCTGAACGACGACGGCTACCTCGAAGACAGCCTGCTCGCCCTGGCGCAGGGCCTGGCGGGCGCGGAAGACGGTGAGGACGTCGATGAACTGGTGCACCGCTTCACCGTGGCGCTGGGCCTGCTGCAGAGCCTGGAACCGGTGGGCGTAGGCGCACGAACGCTGGAGGAATGCCTGTCGATCCAGTTGCGCGCGATGTTCGACGAGGATGCCGGCGAAGAGGAGGAACAGGTGCGCCGCGCCGCGCTACGCATGTGCGGCCTGTCGATGGACCTGCTGGCGCGGCGCGATGTGAAACGGCTGTCGCACTTGTGCAACCAGCCCGACACCGTGATCAAGGCGGCGATGGGCCTGATCGCCCGGCTGGAACCCAAGCCGGGCCGCCGTTTCGTCGACGTGGAGCGCAACATCGTCGTGCCCGACGTGATCGTGGTCAAGATCGGCCGCGGCGCGCAGGCGCGCTTCCGCGTGCAGCTCAATGCCGACGTGATGCCCAGGCTGCGCGTGCACGACATCTACGCCAACGCGCTCAAGCAACACAAGGGCGGTGGCAAGGATTCTTCGAACAACGCCGCGCTGCAGCAGCGGCTGCAGGAGGCGCGCTGGTTCATCAAGAACATCCAGCAACGCTTCGACACCATCCTGCGGGTATCGAACGCCATCGTCGAACGGCAGAAGAATTTCTTCAGCCACGGCGAGCTGGCCATGCGCCCGCTGGTGCTGCGCGAGATCGCCGATGAACTCGGCCTGCACGAATCGACCATCAGCCGCGTCACCACGGCCAAGTACATGGCCACGCCGCACGGCACTTTCGAACTGAAGTATTTTTTCGGCTCGTCGCTCGGCACCGAGACGGGCGGCAACGCGTCGAGCACCGCCGTGCGCGCGTTGATCAAGCAGTTCGTCTCGTCCGAAGACCCGAAGAAGCCGTTGTCGGACAGCCAGCTCTCCGACATGCTGAAGGAGCAAGGCATCGAATGTGCGCGGCGCACGGTGGCCAAATACCGCGAAGCCTTGCGCATCGCGCCAACGAACCTCCGGAAATCCCTTTAACGCCGTGATGGCGCCACGTCAGTCTTTATGAACCAACTCAAGCTTTTCCTGCCCTGCGCCGCTGGCGTGGAGGACTTCCTGGCCGAAGAGGCGCACCGCCTCACCGGGCTGCAGGGCGAGGACTTGCGCGTGTTGCGCGGCGGCGTGCTGATGCGCGCTTCCTGGCGCGATGCGCAACTGCTGAACCTGCACAGCCGCCTCGCCCAACGCGTGTTGATCGAGCTGTCGCACACCGAGTACCGCAGCGAACAAAACCTCTACGACGCGGCCAGCCAGGTCGCGTGGGAGATCTGGTTCACGCCCAAACAGAGCTTCAAGGTCGAGATCACCGCGCAGCACAGCCCGCTGACCTCGCTGAACTTCGCGGCGCTCAAGATCAAGGACGCAATCGCCGACCGCTTCCGCCACAAGCAGGGCGTGCGCCCCGACGTCGACACGCGCTGGCCCGACATCCGCATCTACGCCCACCTGACGACCGAACACGCCACGCTGTACATGGACACCTCGGGCGAGCCGCTGTTCAAGCGCGGCTGGCGCGAAGACAAGGGCGAGGCGCCGCTGAAGGAAACGCTGGCCGCCGCGATGATCGCCGCGAGCGACTGGGACGGCACCACCCCGCTGTACGACCCCTGCTGCGGCAGCGGCACCATCGCCATCGAGGCGGCGCAGATCGCCTGCAACATCGCGGCCGGCAGCCGGCGCCGCTTCGCGTTCGAAAAGTTGCTGCCGTTCCAGCCCCACGTCTGGACCGGGCTGCTGGAGCAGGCGCGCGCTGCCGAACATGCGCCGACCGCTGAAATCTTCGGCAGCGACGTGGCCCACCGCATGGTCGACTTCGCGATGCGCAACGCCGAGCGCGCGGGCGTGGCCGGCGCGGTGCAGTTCCGCGGCGGCGATGCCCTGCAGCGCATGCCGCCCGTGGCCAGCGGCGTGATGCTGGTGAACCCGCCGTATGGCGAACGTATCGCGGTCGCTGGCGTGGCGGGTGCCCATGCCGGACGGCAAGGCGGTCGAAATGCACCTCCGCCGCCAATGGAAAACGTGCCAAGCCGCGAAGTCGCCCAGACCGACGACGGCGGCGACTTCTTCCCCAAGCTCGCCACGCACTGGAAGAAGAACTACGCCGGCTGGACCGCCTGGGTGCTGACACCCGACCTCAAGCTGCCGGGCCGCATGCGCCTGAAGGAATCGCGCCGCGTGCCGATGTGGAACGGGCCGATCGAATGCCGGCTGTTCAAGTTCGAGATGGTTGCCGGTTCGGCCCGGAAATGAACGTCGTCCTCGACACGAACATCGTCCTCGACATCTTCCTGTTCGACGACGCGGCCGCCAAACCGCTGAAGCCCGCGCTCGTGGCCGGCAACCTGCGCTGGCTGGCCACGCAGCACATGCGCAACGAACTCGAACGGGTGCTCGACTACGAACACCTCGTGCCGCGCATGGCGTTCTACCAGGTGACGGCGGCCGACGTCCTGGCCGCGTTCGACCGGCATGCCAACCTGGTCGAAGTCGCGCCACGTGTCTCCGCCGTCTGCAAGGACCCGGACGACCAGTGTTTCATCGACCTGGCCGTAGCGCACCAGGCGCTGCTGCTGAGCAAGGACAAGGCCGTACTTTCCATGAAAAAAAGGCTGCTGGCGCTAGGAGTACCTGCGCAGCGTGCTATTGAATCTGTAGCTTGAAGCTGTCGGCACTGGCGTGCCCCCAGTAGAACTTGAAGACGTTGGGCAAGGCGCTGATGTCGTGGTCCAGCAAGGCACCCGCCTTCAGCGGCGGCATCACCGTCACCAGGAGTTTCACGCCGGTTTCGTTCATGCGCCGCACGATGTGGTGCAGCGTGATCTCGTTCGGATGGTGCAGCCCGGCGGCCTGCACCATCTCCTGCAGGGCCTTGAGCGTGTTCTGGTGGAAGCTGAACACGCGGTCGGCCTTGTCGGGCACGATCAGCGCCTTCTGCCGCACCGGGTCCTGCGTGGTCACGCCGGTCGGGCAATGGCCGGTATGGCAGGCCTGGGCCTGCAGGCAGCCCAGGGCGAACATGAAGCCGCGTGCCGAATTGCACCAGTCGGCGCCCAGCGCCATCATGCGCGCGATGTCGAAGGCGCTGATCACCTTGCCCGCGCAGCCCAGCTTGATGCGGTCGCGCAGCCCCACGCCGATGAGCGTGTTGTGCACCAGTTGCAGGCCTTCCTGCAGCGGCGCGCCCACGTGGTCGGTGAATTCGAGCGGCGCCGCGCCCGTGCCGCCTTCCGCGCCGTCGACCACGATGAAGTCGGGCGTGATGCCCGTGACCTGCATGGCCTTGACCATGGCGAACCATTCCCAGGGATGGCCCAGGCAGAACTTGAAGCCCGTGGGCTTGCCGCCCGAGAGCGTGCGCAGCCGCGCGATGAACTGCATCATCTCGATCGGCGTGCGAAACGCGCTGTGGGAGGCCGGAGAAATGCAGTCCAGCCCGATCGGCACGCCGCGTGCCGCGGCGATCTCGGGCGACACCTTGGGGCCGGGCAGCACCCCGCCGTGGCCGGGCTTGGCGCCCTGGCTCATCTTGATCTCGATCATCTTCACCTGCGGGTTCAGCGCGGCTTTCTCGAACCGCTCGGCGCTGAACGTGCCATCGTCGTTGCGGCAGCCGAAGTAGCCCGAGCCGATCTCCCAGATCAGGTCACCACCGTTGACCGTGTGGTGCACCGAGATCGAGCCCTCGCCGGTGTCGTGTGCGAAGCGGCCACGCTGCGCGCCGGCGTTCAGCGCCAGGATGGCATTGGCCGACAACGCGCCGAAGCTCATGGCGGAGATGTTGAAGACGCTCGCCTCGTAGGGCTGCGTGCAGCCGCCCGGAGCGGCGGGCTCGCCCGCGGCCGGTACATGGCCGATCGTGATGCGGAAGTCGTGCGTGGCCAGGTGCGTGGGCGCCACCGAGTGGTTGATCCATTCGTAACCTTCGGCCAGCACGTCGAGTTGGGTGCCGAACGGCCGATTGTCCGGCTCGCTCTTGGCGCGCTGGTAGACCAGCGAACGCTGGGCCCGTGAGAACGGCGTGGCGTCGTTGTCGGCCTCGATGAAGTACTGGCGGATCTCGGGCCGCACGAATTCGAGCATGTAGCGCATGTGGCCGATCACCGGGTAGTTGCGCAGCACCGACTTCTTGCTCTGGCGCATGTCGAACACCCCGAGCACCACCAGCGCCCCGAAGCCCAGCAAGAACCAGCCGCCCGCGCCGAGCGCCACCAGGCTGAACAGGCTCAGCAACAGGCCGAAGCAGCACAGGCCGAAAACGGTGTAGCGAATGGGATAGACGGAATTGAGGTACTTCAGCATGGCGGCTTTTTTCTGTCGGTTGTCGAACGGTGAACCTGGCCCGGGGGATGCTACTGGCTAAACTGCGGTGTTGTTACATCGTTCGCCCGCACGGGGCCGACCTTCATGAATACCACCACACCCGATTCCGCCCTGTCTGCCGGCCCCTTGCAACCCGAGGACTTCGACACGCTCGAAGACCTGCTCGAAGACCTGCGCACGCGTTACGACGAAACCCCGCAGTGGGAGTTCTGCGAAGGCTTCATGGCGGCGCTGATCTGCAGCCGCCGGGTGATCCCGCCCAGCGAATACCTGCCGGTGCTGCTCGACATCGGCGGCGACGGCGAGAACCAGGGCGAAGACGCGTTCGCCAACGCCGCGCAGGCCGAGCAGTTCATGGCGCTGTGGATGCGGCGCTGGAACCAGATCGTCGAAGCGCTCGACGCGCCGGTGGAGAACCTCGAGGACGAGCGCGCCTACATGCCCGAGGTGATGGACATCCGCGGCATGATGGCCGCACTCTCGCCCGAGGAGCGCGCGGAGGCCCTCAAGGGTGAAGACGAGGAACTGCCCGCGTTCGCCCAGGTCTGGGCGCTGGGCTTCATGTTCGCCGTCGAAGCCTGGCCCGAGGAATGGACCGCGCCGGGCAAGGATAAGGAAGCCGCGAAGGTGCTGGACAACGCGCTCGACGCCATCGTCGCGCTCAGCGAAGACGACACCGGCCCGGCGGAGGTCTCGCCCTATGCCCATGATTCGACGGGCGAGGACGACGAGGCAGCGCCGCCGCCCAGCATGTCGCACGCACGCCTCGAGGCTTTCGGCGAAGCGCTGTGGGCGGTGTACGAATTGCGCGATCTCTGGCGGTCGATCGGCCCGCGCGTGGCGCAGGTGGTGCACGCCGAGCCCACGCCGGGACGCAACGACCCTTGCCCCTGCGGCAGCGGGAAAAAATACAAGAAGTGCCACGGCGCCTGAACCGCCGGCCACGGCCTTCAGGTCGCCAGGAACCTGGCCAGGTTGGCGGCAGCCTTTGCACGCACCTTGGCCTTCAGGAACGGCGTCCAGCCCAGCAGAAGGGCCGGCGTGCCGAGCGCCTGCCGCGACCAGTGCCAGAAATCGAAACGATCGCGGTGGCGGACGATCAGGCCCTGGGCATCGAAATCGAAAGCCCCGTCGATGCGGTTGTGCACCAGGCGCCCGGTGGCACTGAAGCGGTAATGCGCCTCCCAGTGCGCGCGGCCGGTGTGCGCATCGGCCCACACGTCGCTGGCCTCGAGCCGCCAGACGTCCCGCCCCTTGGCCGCCGTCGCCGCACATAACATGCGCCACATGCCGGCCACCTCGCGCCTGCCGCGCAACGAGAACACTTCGTCCTCAAAGCGCGCATCCTCGGCGTAACAACGCCCCATGGCATCGGCATCGAGTCGCGCGAACGCGTCGTAGAAATCCAAAAGGGTTCGTTGGTTGGGATGCATGCGCGGGCGGGGATCTTTACGAAAATTTTCATCTGATGACCAGACCCGACCTGTCCTGACGGGCCATGCATCGGACAAAGTTTTCCTGCGGCGATGTGGCTACAAACGCCACTCAACAGTGCCAGAATGTGAAGCTGTTGTCCATTGTGGCTTTCACCGTAGAGCGTGCAAGCCCCACACCCGGGCCGTGCGCCAATAGCACGGTTCATTGTGTGTTGTATTGTTTTCGTTTCGCCTCACAGTGAGTCTCAAATCCCGTGCAGCCTCTCAGATCCATCGACCCGGTCGTCTCGTTTCGCAACAGCCATGGCGAAACCATGCGCGGCACGCTGACGAGTTATCAGCGACGTGCCTTGGTCATGGAGGTCTACAACCCCAACTCGATCGTGCAAGTCAGCGAAGTGGTCCACGACCTCACGGTTCGCGCGGGAGAAAGGAACATCTACAAGGGGAAAGCGGTGGTGGTCAGTCTGGTGAATACCGGGCTCATGACCGTGGTGTCGGTGACTTTGACCGAAGAGTGGAACGACATTTTCGGCATCCAGGCTGATCCGGCCTCCTTCGCCTACCAGGCCAACGCGTTTGTCGATGACTGGAATTCCCGTTTCAGCATTGGACAAGGCTATCAGGTGGCCGTCAGTGAATTGCGAGCCTACCTCGGCGATGTCGCCCGCTGGGTTGACCAAGCCGATCTGGTCACCACGTTGCCTCGTGAGAGTTCGGGACGTCTGCGCAACGACGTGTTCATGGGGCTGGCCCAACCGCTGATGTCGAAGGCGAGAGACTACTTCGATCGCTTCGAAGCGGAAGCTAACGTCGTCGATCCCGAATTGCAGTCCGCACACCGGGTGTTTGCGCAGGCCGCCATCCATCCCTTGATCCTGCGCGCCCCATTTGTCTATCGTACTTTCGCCAAACCCATGGGTTATGCAGGCGACTACGAGATGGTGAATCAGATGCTGTCAGATCCACGGGAGGGCACGAGCACCTATTTCCAGATTGTCAACACGCTGTTTCTCCAGGCGGCGGTTGCCCGTGCGCATCGCAATCGCATTGACATCCTCGAAACCTACCTGGCGCGTTTCCCCCGGCAAGCCGACGACTCGACTGAGCCTATACGCGTTCTCAACGTGGGATGTGGTCCTGCCATCGAGGTACAGCGCCTGATCACCACGCATCCAACCCCCGAGCGGCTCTCATTCACGCTGATGGATTTCAGCGAGGAAACTTTGGCCTATACACAGTCTCGCATCGACGAAGCATGTGCGAAACGAGGTGTGCGAATCAACGTCGAATGGGTGAACGAATCCGTGCATAACCTGATCAAGCGTGCTGCCAGCGGTGCCGCCCGCCAATTGGACGAAAAGCAGTTCGAGTTCGTGTACTGCGCGGGCTTGTTCGACTATTTGTCCGACAAGGTATGTCAACGCCTGTTGCAATATTTCCTCGCGCGAACAAAAGCGGGCGGCACGATTTTGGTCACAAACGTTCACCGCAGCAATCCGGAACGAAATACCATGGAGCATCTGCTCGAGTGGCATTTGATTTATCGGGATGAGAACGACATGCGGCGTATTGCCCCTGAATCGGCCACGCTGGAGAAGATCTACACCGACGAAACTGGAGTCAACATATTTCTCGAACTGCAAAATTCCACGCCTTCACGGGCGGCAGCCGTTTGACCGCATCCACCGTGGAGCCACAAATCCATCTTGGATATCAGGCACAACTGGCCAATTTTCGCCTTGGATACAGCCGCGTTGGCTGCGCGTTGGCCGTCGTGCTGGTGCTCGGCGGAGTGGCTCTCGACCAAGCGTTCTATCCCGAACAGGCAGGGATACTGGGTCTTGCGCGATTGCTAGCCAGCGGCTTTCTGACGCTGGCACTGATTGCACTATTCAGCCCACTCGCGGGCCGGTATGTACGCGCAATCACTTTATCTTGGCTGACCCTGCCGCAGATCATGATCAGTTGGATGATCTACCACACGCAGGGCGCCAGCTCACCCTACGTGTTCGGCCTGAGTCTAGCCCTGTATGCCGCCGGGATCATCATGCCCATCGGCTTCTTGCAGGGCATTGCTCTCGGTGTTTTCACTTGCATGGTCTACATCTTCGCCTGCGTTGCCCATGCCTCAGGCGGGTCGGACAATGCGTCGATGCTGGCGGGGAATTCGTTGTTCCTTTTGTTCTCGGCCACCATTTCGGCGGGCTGCACCTGGTTCAACGAAAGAGCCCGACTCCAGTTGTTCCAGTTGCAGCACGAAGTATCGGAAAAAAACCTGGCGCTGCAAAGCACCAACCAGGCCCTCGCCGAAATCAAGGGCCACATGATGCAGCAGGAAAAAATGGCCGCGCTGGGCACGTTGGCTGCGGGCCTGCTGCACGAGGTGAACAACCCGGTCAACTACAGCCTCATGGCGCTCAACATGGCGCAGATGGACAAGGCGGTGATGGCCAGTGCCGACCTCAAGGAAAGCCTGGCGGATGCCAAGGAAGGCATGCAGCGCGTGCAGGGCATCGTCTCCGACCTGAAGACCTTCGCCTACCAGAAGCCGGGCGACGACGCGAGCCGCATCTTCCTCTTCGAGAAAGCGCTGAAGTCGGCGCTGCGGCTCACCGGCTTCGAGCTCAAGGGCATCGAGGTGACGGTCGATCTGCCCATGGACACCCACGTGCGCGGCGACGAACCGGCGTTGATCGGCGTGCTGATCAACCTGCTCGGCAACGCCGCGCTGGCATTGCAGAAGTCGGCCCGCGCCAAGCCGCTGATCGAAGTGCGCGCCAAGCGCCTGGACGGCCGGCTGCAGGTCGCCGTGCGGGACAACGGTACCGGCATCAGCCCGGCGAACCTGCAGCGGGTGTTCGAGCCTTTCTTCACCACGCGCGACGTGGGCAAGGGCCTGGGGCTGGGGCTGAGCGTGAGTTACGCAATCGTGCACCGGCACGGTGGCGAACTGCGCGTGGCCAGTGAAGACGGCGCCTGGACGGAATTCAGCTTCGACCTCAAACTGGCCACCGACAATGCCTGACAACGTCACCGTGGCCCCTCTCACCGCCCCCCCCGTACCTGCCGCGCCCCCCGGCCCGGAGGCCACCACCTGCCTGTACGTGGACGACGAGCCGCAGGCCTGCAAATGGTTTGCGCGCATGTTCGCCAACGAATTCAGGATCCTCACCGCGCAAGGCGTGGATGAGGCGCTGGTGCTGTTGCGCGAACACCCGAACGAGATCGCCGTGCTGCTCACCGACTACCGCATGCCTCAGCGCAGCGGCATGGAGCTGCTGGGGATCGTGCAGCGCGATTTCCGCCACCTGGTGCGACTGCTGGTCACGGCCTATGCCGAAAAGGAAGTGGCCATCGCCGCGATCAACGAGGGCCAGGTGTTCCGCATCCTGGAGAAGCCCCTGGACGAACAGCGCACCCGCGAAGCGCTGCGCGAGGCGCTGAGCTTGCACGCACTGCGCGCAACCGAGCGTGCGGTGCACGAGCAGCGCGTCGCCGCCATGCGCGAAACCCTGGGCTTCCTGGCGCATGAACTCAACACCCCGCTGGCCACGGTGCGCGGCTACATGGAAGCGCTGAGACACCGCCACCAGCCGCCCGCGCCGGACACCGCCGCCGGCACGGTGCATTTCACCGAAGGCACGCCGGGCGAGGTACTGGCCGCCATCGAATCCGCCGAACGCCGCGCGCTGTACTGCCAGTCGCTGGTGGCCACCTTCGTGCAGTCGGCACGCGACGCCTATCCCGGAGCGTCGGTGCAGCGCGTGACGGCCAGCAGCCTGGTCGAGGCATTGCTCGACGAATACCCGTTCGAGGACGACGAGGCGTCTTGGGTCAGCTGCCGCCTCGGCAACGACTTCGTGCTGCCCGGCCGGCGCGACCTGCTGTACCTGGTGCTGTGCACCCTGACCAAGAACGCGCTGTATGCCTTGCGCGGACAGCCGCGCCCTTCGCTGCGCATCGAGCTGGGCCGCGCCGATGGCGCCGGCGCGGACGGCGCCGCCGCCATGGGCCGGCCATGGATTCGCCTGGCCGACAATGGGCCGGGCATCGCCCCCGAAATCCTGAGCCGCCTCACGCTGGAGCCGGTCACCACCAAGGCTGGCCTGGCCGGTGATGCGCACGACGGCCATGGCGGCAACGGCATGGGGCTGATATTCTGCCGCCGTGTCGTGCAGTCCATTGGCGGCTCCATCGAGATCGTTTCGCATGCTGGGCAGGGGGCCGCGGTCACCCTGTATTTCCAGCCTTCCAATATTGCTAACCCTGGTGGGAACCGTGTATGAGACCTGACAAAATTTTGTATGTCGACGACGAGCCGATGGCCCTCAAGTACTTCGAGCGTCTGGTCAGCCCCATCGCACCGGTGCTGACGGCGCTGTCCGTCGAGGAGGGCCAGGCCATCCTGCGCGAGCGTGGCGACGAAATCGCGGTGCTGATCTCCGACCAGCGCATGCCCACGGCCTATGGCAACGAGTTGCTGCGCTACGCCCGCGACCACCATCCCAGCATGGTGCGCATGCTGACCACCGCGTATTCCGAACTCGGCGAAGCCATCGAGGCGATCAACACCGGCGAGATCTACCGCTACATCACCAAGCCGTGGGACCTGGAAAACCTGCGCGCCGACCTGCGCAACGCGCTGGAGCTGTCCACGCTGCGCAGCGAACGCGACGAGATGCTGCGCGAGAAGCTGGCAGTGCAGCAGCAGCAACTGCTGGCCAGCCGGGTCTCGCAGCTGGCCACCGTGTGCGCCGGCTTCGTGCAGCCCGACTTCGACGCCGGCCTGCATGCATTCCTCGCCGCCGCCAGCACGGCCGAATGCCTGGCGCCGGCTATCGACTGGCGCACGATGGACCACGCCGACCTGATGCAGGGCGAGACGCGGCGCAACGTGGCCATCGGCCAGGCTCTGGCCGCCTGGAAGCCGCGTTTCCAGCAGCCACTCGATACGCCGGCCGCAGCCGCCGCGTCACTGGCGCAGGCGATGCCCGAGCAGGTGACGCTGCAGGAAGGCCGCCCGGTGATAAATGGCCGCAATCCGTTCGTCTGGCCCCTTGAAGGTGCCGCCGGCGAGTTGCCGCAGCCGGGACAGGTCGCCTGGCTGGCCTGGTTGCTGGCCTGGGGCAGGCCCGTGCGAATTGAAAAAAGTAACGAAAGCAACTGGACGATTCACCTCGATGAAAGCCCGCCTCCCGCGCTCGGCCCGGACTGGCTGGCGAGAGACATCGAAGAACTGCTGCAAGGGCTCTGACGCGACCTGTTACCGGCTGAGACGCGGAGTGGCTTGTCTTGGTCAACATCCGATGAAAAAATGCGTTGAACTTTCGTCTACAGGAGCCCCCGGTGAGAAAAAAAAGCAGTCCACCACCCGTCGAGGCCGTCCCGACACGCAACGCGGCCAACACCCGTGAGCGCATCCTCGCCGCCGCGCGCATGCGGTTTTCACAGAACAGTTTCGAGAACGTCGGCACCCGCGAGATCGCGGGCGATGCCGGCGTCGATGCCGCGCTGGTCAACCGCTATTTCGGCGGCAAGGAAAACCTGTTCGCCGAAGTCATCGAAGGCGGATTCGTATTGAGCGAAGCCGTGAGCGCCGATGTCGACGCGATCGGCGAAACCCTGGTACGGCAGGTCCTCGAGCCGCCGTCGGCACGCGGCAAGGGCGGCGAGCCGCCACGCTTCGACGGGCTGAGCGTGCTGCTGCGCGCCACCGGGAATCCGCCGATCGCGGCCATGGTGGCCGAGCGCTTCCACGCCGAGTTTGTGCGCCCTCTGGCCCGGTTGATCGGCGGGCGCGACGCCGAGTTGCGCGCCACGCTGATCGCCTCCCATGTGATCGGCCTGGCCACGATGCGCCACGGCCTGGGCTCGGCGGTGTTGAGCGGCCCGGCGCGAAAGAAAGCCGCCACCCGCGTGGCGGCGGCCATCCAGGCCTGCGTGCACTGACGGCCGGACCGTAACGCCGCGCGGTCTTCAGACCGCCTTGGCCGCCTTGGCCAGTTGCTCGGGCTTGGCCGGCAGGCTGTACAGACGCTTGCCGGTGGCCGCGAACACCGCATTCACGAACGCGGCCCCCACACCCGCCGTGCCAGGCTCGCCGATGCCCCCCGGCGGCTCGGTGCTGGGCACGATCTCCACATCGATGCGCGGCGCCTCGTTCATGCGCAGCATCGGGTAGTCGTGGAAATTGCTCTGCACGGCGCGCCCCTTGTCGATGGTGATCTCGCCATACAGCGCGGCCGTCAATCCGAAGTTGATGCCACCCTGGATCTGCGCGGCCACCGTGTCCGGATTGACGACCGTACCGCAGTCGACCACGCACACCACGCGCTGCACCTTGACCGTGCCGTCGTCGTCCACCGCCACGTCGACCACTTGCGCCAGGTAGGTATCCCACGCGAACATCAGCGCGATGCCGCGGCCTGAACGCGCCGGCAGCGGCGCCCCCCAGCCCGCGCGTTCGGCCGCGGTCTTCAGCACCTTGGTGGCGCGCGGGTTCTTCGACAGCATGGCCAGCCGGTAGGCCAGCGGATCCTTGCCGGCCTTGAAAGCCAGTTCGTCCATGAAGCTCTCGAGCACCAGCAGGTTGCGCGTGGGGCCGACGCCGCGCCAGAAGCCGGTGGGGATGGCGCCGTCCTCGCGCGTGTGTTCGGTGCGCATGTTGGCGATCTCGTACGGGTAGCCCACCGAGCCGTCCACCGCGTCGATGTCGACCTGGTCGGCCTTGATCCAGCCCGGCGCAAACGTGGCCAGCGTGGACGGGCCCGACAGCTTGTGCACCAGCGCCAACGGGAAACCCTGGGTGTCGAGCGTGGCGGACACCTTGTGCGCATACATGCCGCGGAAGATGTCGTGCTGGATGTCCTCCTCGCGCGTCCAGGTCACCTTCAGCGGCACCGGCACCTGCCGTGCGATGGCCACGGCCTGGTCGATGTAGTCGTGCTCCAGGCGGCGGCCGAAGCCGCCGCCGAGCAGATGGTTGTGCAGCGTGACCTTCTCGGGGGCGAGGCCGAGGATCTTCGCCGCCGCATCACGCGCGCGGGCCGGCACCTGGGTGCCGACCCAGATGTCGGCGCTGTCCGCGCGCACGTGCACGGTGCAATTCATCGGCTCCATCGGCGCGTGCGCGAGCAGCGGATTGAAATAGGTGGCCTCGACCTTCTTCGGATCGGCATCGACCATCTTCTGCGCATCACCCTGGTTGCGCGCCACCGCACCGGGGCGCAACAGCGCGGCCGACACGGTGGCCTGCATCGCGGCCGTGGTGAGCGCGGCGTTGGCGCCCTCGTCCCAGACGATCTCGAGCGCAGCCACGCCCTGGCGCGCGTACCAGGTGTTGTCGGCCACCACCGCGACGGCGTTGGGTAGCTTCACCACCTGGCGCACGCCAGGCAAGGCCAGCGCCTTGGCATCGTTCACCGACTGGAGCCGGCCGCCGAACACCGGTGACGCCGCCACCGATGCGAACAGCATGCCGGGCAACACGGCGTCGATGCCGAAGCGCGCCGTGCCATTGGTCTTGGCCTGCGTGTCCAGGCGCTTGAGCGGCTTGCCGATCAGCTTGAAGGCGCTGGCCGGCTTGAGGGCGACCTTCTGCGGCGCCGGCAGGCGCGAGGCCGCGGCCACGAGCTGGCCGTAACGGATGCGCCGGCCGCTGGCCGCATGCACCACCTCGCCATGTTCGGCATGGCAGGCCGCCACCGGGACCTTCCAGCCATCCGCCGCGGCCTGGACCAGCACCATGCGCGTGGCCGCGCCGGTCTGGCGCATCGGCTCCCACATGGTGCGGATGCTCAGCGAGCCGCCGGTGAACTGGTCGCCGAACGGCGCGCCGTAGGCCTTGGCATCGGGCGGTGCGGCACGCAGCACCACCCGGTTCATGTCCACCTCCAGTTCCTCGGCCATCAGCGTGGCCAGGGCGGTGTAGATGCCCTGGCCCATCTCGACCTTGGCCATGGTCAGCGTGACACTGTCGTCGGCGCCGATGGTGATGAAGGCATTGGCCTCGTAGCCTGGCCGGGCGGCGCTGGCCGCCGCGGCATCCGCAGCATCCGCCAGGGGCCACCAGCCGACCATCAGGCCGCCGCCGACCGCGCCGGAGACCTTGAGGAAGCCACGCCGCGAGGGCGATGCGCCGGGCGCGGATAAATCGAGCATGTCGCGCAATCCCATGGTCATGCCCCCTTGACCAATGGCGACTGCGCGGCGACCTTGATCGCGGCACGGATGCGCGGATAGGTGCCGCAGCGGCAGATGTTGCCGGCCATGGCGCCGTCGATGTCGGCGTCGCTCGGGTTCTTGTTCTTGGCCAGCAGCGCCGCCGCCGACATGATCTGACCCGACTGGCAGTAGCCGCACTGCACGACTTCGCTGGCGATCCAGGCCGCCTGCGTGGCACGCCCGGCCGGCGTGGCCGACACACCCTCGATGGTGGTGATCTTGCGGCCGACCACGGCCGACACCGGCAGCACGCAGGAACGCGTGGCCTCACCGTCCACATGCACGGTGCAGGCGCCGCACAGCGCCATGCCGCAGCCGAACTTCGTGCCCGTCATGTGGGCCACGTCGCGCAGCACCCAAAGCAGGGGCACGTCATCCGTCACGTCGAAGTCCTGCATTCGACCGTTGATTTCAAGTTTCACCATTTTTTCAACCTGTTCGTGGGGGAGAGGAAATGCCCGGCGAAACACATTTTCCGCGGGCGACTGACGCTCGGCTGCCGTCTCTTTTGAGTATGAGTGTACGCATTATTTTGTCAATCGAACGGGCGACATGCCGCTTGCACTGGTGCAAGCTACACAAAGCCCCGGCACCCCAAAGGGCGAGCGCACGGTCATTGCGACATGTAACACCCTGCCCTATACTTTTGAAACATTCGAAACAATCGGTGTTAGGCACGGCATTCCAAGGCCCTGCCCTACCGATCGGGACTTCTCCAAAAAAGGTGGTCGCGGCATGAATACCACGGTGCAAGCTGAGATTTGCAGGGCGCGCGGCCACGGAGGCCCTTCGATTGGCTAGCAGCTACAACCCCTGGCTCGTGCTGCTGTCGGTGGCCATCGCCATCGTGGCTTCCTACGCGGCGCTCGGCCTGGCCAGGCGCGTGGTTACCAACGAAGAGGCCACATGGCGCCCGTGGCTGGCCGGCGGTGCGCTGGCCATGGGCTTCGGCATCTGGGCCATGCATTTCATCGGCATGCTGGCGCTGCGGCTGCCGCTGAATCCCGGCCTGAGCCTGAGCTACAGCGCGCCGCTGACCTTGGCCTCGATGCTGCCGTCTACCGCGGCTTTCGGGCTCTTGCTCTACATGATCCGGCGCGTGCGCCAGCCCCATGCCGTCCACATCGCGCTCGGCTCACTGATCCTGGGCGCCGGCATCGGCGGCATGCACTACGCGGGCATGGCGGCGATCGAAATCGCGCCGGTGCTGCGCTTCGACGTCGGCATGGTGGCGCTGTCCGTGGTGGTGGCGGTGTCGTTCGCCAGCGTCGGCGTTTGGCTCGCCTTCCGCCAGGCCGGCGCACGGGCCTCGCACCGCACGCAGGTGCTGGGCGCAGCGGTGATGGGCTGCGCGGTGGCGGCCATGCACTACACCGGCATGGAGGCCGCTCATTTCGCCGACAACTGCGTGAGCGTGTCCAGCGCCTGGAGCCTGCCTTCCGACGGCCTGGCCACGGCGGTGAGTGCCGGCGCGTTCCTGATCCTCGGCTTCACCATCCTGATCACCGTGATGGACGCGCGGCTCGGCGAGCAGAATTCGCGCCTCATGCAGGACCTGCGCGCGGCCAAGGAACAGGCCGAGGAAGCGGCGCGCGCCAAGAGCGACTTCCTGGCCAACATGAGCCATGAGATCCGCACGCCGATGAACGCCATCATCGGCATGTCGATGCTGGCGCTGAAGACCGACCTCAACCCGCGCCAGCGCAACTACGTGGATAAGGTCCATCGATCGGCGAAGGGCCTGCTTGGCATCATCAACGACATCCTCGATTTCTCGAAGATCGACGCCGGCAAGCTGGCGGTGGAAAACATTCCGTTCAGCCTCGCGGAGGTGCTGGACAACCTGGCCAACCAGGTCGGCTACAAGGCCGAGGACAAAGGGCTGGAGCTGGTCTTCGACGTGGCCCGCGACGTCCCCGACGCGCTGGTCGGCGACCCACTGCGGCTCGGCCAGGTGCTGATCAACCTGGGCAACAACGCTGTCAAGTTCACCGACCAGGGCGAGATCACCGTCGCCGTGCGCAAGCTGGGCGGGCCCGGCGCGGATGCGACACTGTCGTTCCAGGTGAAGGACACCGGCATCGGCATGTCGCCGCCTCAGCTCGAGCGGTTGTTCGCCTCGTTCAGCCAGGCGGACAGCTCGACTTCGCGCAAATACGGCGGCACCGGGCTGGGCCTGGCGATCTGCAAGAGCCTGGTGGAACTCATGCACGGCCGGATCGAGGCCTCCAGCCTGCCCGGCAAGGGCTCGAGTTTCCGTTTCGAGCTGCCCTTCGGCCTGCAGGAAGCAACGTCCCAGGCCGGCCCGGCACGCATGCTGCAGGCCGACGAACTCAGGGGCCGGCGCGCACTCGTGGTGGACGACAACGAAATCGCGCGCACCGTCACCGCGGCCCTGGCGCGCGACATGGGCCTGGCCGTGGAACTCGCCGACAGCGGCGCCGTGGCGGTCAGGATGGCCAGCGACGCGGCCCGCGCGGGGACGCCCTACGAGCTGCTTTTTGTCGATTGGAAGATGCCCGGCATGAACGGCGTCGAGGCCTTGCGTCAGTTGCAGAACCAGCGCGTGCGCATCGACGCGGCCAGCATCATGGTCACGGCCTATGAACGCGATGACGTGATGGACTCGGCCCATGCCGCCGGCGTGTCGCTGCAGGCCGTGCTGACCAAGCCGGTGACCCCTTCGACGCTGCTCGAGACGGTGGCGGAAGTGCTGGGGCGCTGCCAACCGGGCAAGGCGCGCGGCGGCGAACGGTCGCCCGCCCCGGGCGCGCCGCGCAGCCTGGTCGGCGCCAGGGTGCTGTTGGTGGAGGACAACCTGCTGAACCAGGAACTGGCCATGGAATTGCTGAGCGACGCGGGCATGCAGGTGGTGCTGGCCCAGAATGGCCGCGACGCGCTGCACGTGCTGCAAGATGACATCGCCTTCGACGGCATCCTCATGGATTGCCAGATGCCCGTGATGGACGGCTTCGAGGCCACGCGCGCCATCCGCGACGACCCACGCCTGACCACCATGCCGGTGCTGGCCATGACCGCCAACGCCATGGCCGGCGACCGCGAACGCGTGCTGGCCGTGGGCATGAACGACCACATCTCCAAACCCATCGATGTGGACGAGATGTTCAACGTGCTCGCGCGCTGGATCAAACCGCGGCAGCGCCAGCGCGCCGCGCTCGGCATGGCGCCCTCGCCGGCACCGGCCGCAGCACCACCTGTGCCTGCCGCACCCGCCACATCCGCCGCCCCCGTCGATGGCCGGCCGCTGGACGCACTGCGCACCATCGACACGGCGGCCGGCCTGCGCCGCACCCAGCAGAACCAAGGCCTATACCGCCGCATGTTGATCAAGTTCGCCGAAGGGCATCGCGACTTCGGCACCGGCTTCGCGGCGGCGGTCGAACGCGGCGACATGGCGCTGGCCACGCGCATGGCCCACACGCTGCGCGGCACGGCCGGCACCATCGGCGCCAACGCCGTGTGGCAGGCCGCCACCGAGCTGGAACTGGCCTGCGACCAGGGCCGCCCCCGTGCGGCGCAACTTGCACTGCTGGCGGTGGTACAGCGCGAACTCGGGCCAGTGCTCGAGGAACTGCGCACGTGGACAGCGGCCAATGGACCGGCGACACCGCCCGCGGGTGGTGCGGCCGAGGCGAAAGCCGAACTGGCGCGCCTCACGCAGCGACTGCGCACCCTGCTCGTCGAATCCGACCCGGAAGCCGTGGCGCTGGTGGCGGCCTTGCGCCGCGCCGCCGCCGGCAGCGCGGCCCAGCAGCCGATCCACGCGATCACCCAGGCCGTGGACGACTTCCGCTTCGACGAGGCCCTGGAGGCACTCGATCAATGGGGCGGTGCCTCCTAGCCACCTGTCAGGGCAGTGGCAGCGGCGGCTGGCCCTTGACGGTGAAGCGCGGTTTTTGCGGCAGTGCCGGCTTGCGCGTCTTCACATGGCCCAGCGTGGCCACCACGATGGCCGCGAGCAGGGCAGCGGCACCACCCAGGCCGATGGCGCTCGTCACCCCGTGGCTGTCGACCGCGATGCCGCCGAGCGCGGCGCCCAATGCGATCG
The DNA here is from genome assembly GCF_001955695.1 of Rhodoferax koreense. Lineage (NCBI taxonomy): Bacteria > Pseudomonadati > Pseudomonadota > Betaproteobacteria > Burkholderiales > Comamonadaceae > Rhodoferax > Rhodoferax koreensis. The sequence goes on from NZ_CP019236.1 coordinate 5,499,368, forward strand.
CCACCTGGAAGCCGCTGACCAGCAGCGCCTGTCCAGCCTCCGGCGCGTCGGGCACGGCTTCCAGCATCCAGCTGGTGAACGCCACCGGGATCAGGCCGAAACCCAGGCCCCAGACCACGACCACCGCCGCACCCATCGCCAGGCCGCCGGCGCCGCCAGTGAGCACCGCCAGCCCCAGCACGCCGGCGATCAACAGGGCCGCGGACAGTGTCGTCCCGCGCACGCTGCGGGCCACGAGGCTGCCGCCGACGAAGGTACCGACGAATCCCGCAACGCCATAGACCAGCAGCAGCACGGTGACCGCGTCCGGCGCCAGGCCGAACACTTGCAGCAGCAAAGGCTTGAGGTAGGTGAACGCCGCGAAATGGCCGGCAATGAGGAACAGCACGGTGAGCAGCCCGACCTGGGCCATCGGCCGCATCAGCGGCGTGAGCAGGTCGCGCGGACGGATCGCGCGCGCCGGCGGCATGCGCGGCAACAGCCACATCTGGAACATCAGCACGCCCGCGGCCAGCGCCGCCGTCACGCCGAAGGCAGCGCGCCAGCCGGCCAGGTTGCCGAGCAGGGCGCCGGCCGGCACGCCGAACACGGTGGCTGCCGAAATGCCGGCCAGCACGATCGACATGGCGCGCGGCAGCAGCGCCGCCGGTACCAGGTGCGAGGTGGCGCTGGGCGCAAAAGTCCAGAAGCCGCCCACACACAGGCCGAGGAAGAAGCGTGCCACCAGCATCGTACCGAAGTTCGGCGCGAAGGCCGCGAGCAGGTTCGACACCACCAGGAGCGCCGACAAAGCGACCAGCACGGCGCGGCGGTCGAGCCGGCCCGACAGCACGATCAGCGCCGGCCCGGCCAGCGCCGCGAAGATGCCGGGAATCGTCACCATCAGGCCGGCCGTGCCCTCGGACACGTTCAGCCCCTCGGCGATGTTGGTCAACAGCCCGATCGGCATGAATTCGGTGGTGACGGTGGCGAAGGTCCCGACCGCCATGGAAGCCACGGCCAGCCAGGCGGCGCGCGGCGATCGCGCGAAAAGGGCGTCACCGGTGCCGGCTGGTGCGGCACCTTCGGAAGTTGCAGTGTGCATCTCGACCTACCAGGGCAATGGATCGTTCATGTGGAAGAAGCCACCGTTGGGCCCATCGGCCGGCAAGGTGGCCAGGATCACGCTGGTCCGCGCGCCATCGACGACGCTCATCGGCGCGGCGCTGCCGCCCATCGAGGTCTGCACCCAGCCCGGATGCGCCGAATTGACCTTGACCGCGCTGTCCTTGAGCTCGTAGCCCAGATGCACCGTGTAGGCGTTGAGCGCGGTCTTCGAGCTGTCGTACGCCGTGGCCTTGGCCTCATAGATGGGCGAGGTGGGATCGGAATGCAGCGTGAGCGAACCGAGGATGCTCGACAGGTTGACGATGCGCCCGGCCGCCGATTTGCGCAGCAGCGGCAGCAGCAACTGGGTCAGTGCCACCGGGGCGAAGAAATTGGTCTCCAGCGTGTCGCGCAACACGTGTTCGGGCACGTTCGAGGCCGTGTGGGCCTGCGCCACCCCTGGTTCGCCTTCGAGGTAGACGCCCGCGTTGTTGATCAGGATGTCGAGCCTGCCGGCACGGGACTCGAAATAGGCGAAGGCCTTTTCCCGGTCGGCGCGCTTGGTGGCATCGAACACGATGGCTTCGGCCTCGACGCCGGCCTCGCGCAATTGCGTCAACGCCTGCTGACCGGCTTCGGCATTGCGCACGCCGATCACCGGCAGGATGCCGAGCTGGCCGAGCTGCTTCGCCGTTTCGAAACCGATGCCGCGGTTGCCCCCGGTGATGAAGGCGATCTTCTGGAGCGACGGTGGGGAGATGGTGGCCATGGTTCTTTCCTTTGACGGAGCGGCACCAGGAGGGCGCCGCGATGGAAAGAATGTAGGTGCGATGCGCCGCGGGATAAATCCGCCTTTCGGGAATTCATTTATTCCCGTGCGCCAACAATCCGGGGGGCGGCCACCGGCCAGAGCCGGGAACGCCGGTGAAGGCGGCGTCGCGGCGCACCGGCGGGTGGGCCTGCCGGTTTGATGATAATGCGCACACGCCAATACGGAGACAAAGGATGAGCTTCCTCGCAATCGACATTGGCAACACGCGGCTGAAATGGTCGCAATACTCCGAGCCGAGGCCCGGAGCGAAGCTGTTGGCGCATGGCGCGGAGTTCCTCGAGAACATCGACAAACTCGCCGACGGCCCGTGGAGCGCGTTGTCCACCCCGACCCACATGCTGGGCTGCATCGTGGCCGGCGACGCGGTGAAGCGGCGCGTGCACGAGCAGATGGAAATCTGGGACGTTGCGCCGCAATGGGTGGTCTCCAGCGCCGCCGAGGCGGGCCTGGTCAACGGCTACGACCACCCCACGCGGCTCGGCGCCGACCGCTGGGTGGCCATGATCGGCGCGCGTCACCGCATGCTCGCGCGCGGCCCGGCGCGGCCGATGGTGGTGGTGATGGTCGGCACCGCGGTGACCGTGGAGGCCATCGACGCCGAAGGCAAATTCCTCGGCGGCCTGATCCTGCCCGGCCACGGCATCATGCTGCGCGCGCTCGAGTCCGGCACGGCCGGCCTGCACGTGCCCACCGGCGAAGTGCGCGAATTCCCCACCAACACCAGCGACGCGCTGACCAGCGGCGGCACCTATGCGATTGCCGGCGCGGTGGAACGCATGGTGCAGCACGTGCGCATGCACTGCGGCGCCGAACCGGTGTGCACCATGACCGGCGGCGCGGGCTGGAAGATGGCGCCGAGCATGTCGGTGGCCTTCGAACTGGTGGACAACCTGATCTTCGATGGACTGCTGGAGATGGCGAAGCTGCGCTTCGCAGCCTGACGTCACCCCCCCCCCCGCTCGCCCTGAGCCTGTCGAAGGGCCCGATCATCCTGAGCCTGTCGAAGGGCCTGAGCCTATCGAAGGGCAGATAGTCAACTCACCGGCGTCGACAGGCTCAGCCCGAACGGGATAAACCGTCCACCGCCTGGAACATCGCCTGCCGTGCCTGGCTGATCACCTGGCCTTTCCAGGCGTCGGTGTCGGTGTAGAACGCCTCCAGCAGATGCCGCTTGATGTCGGCCGCCAGCGCGGGCGGCGCCTCGGGGTGCTGGTGTAGCCAATGGTCGCCACGCAGCGCCTGCATCATCTGCAGCAGCGGCAGCGTGCCGTATTCGAGCGCGATGCCGGTGTATTCGGCGTGCGGGCATTCGTCGTGGACGGCGTTGAACGCCAGGCCAGTGAGAAAAGCCGAGCTCGAAGATCCGTCGTAGATCGAAGTCACCTCCTGGCCCCACCAGTCCCTGGCGCGTTGCAGCGCAGCGGGCTCGTTACGGCCGGCGAAGATGCGTTCGCCGATGCCGCTCGTGCCCAGGCCCGTGTGCAGGTCGATCCAGGCCAGCCGGCGCGCACGGCTGGCATAGGCCTGCAGCAACCTGCGCCAGGCGAGGTTGCTCCAGGTCGGCGCCACGCCGCCGTAGAACAGGCCGTCGGCGTACTCGTGCTGGCCCTGCGAGATCGCGGCCTGCAGCGCCTTCGGGCCGTGTGTCGCCACATACAGCGCGATGGACGCGGTGTTGGCCAGGCTCGGCGGCCATTCGTCGGGCAGCAGCAACGCATGCACTTCGCGGTAGGCCGCATTGACGGGCAGCGGCTGCGAGAAATCCTGGAAATTGCGGTTCAGGTCGACGTTTTCCTGGGTCACCCGCCGCGTGTGCGAAAAGCCGTAGGGGTTGAGCGCATGCACATACAACACCGCCACACCCGCGGCGTGCGCCTTGTCGCGCCATTCCTCGTCGTGCAGCGCGAACACCTGCACGCCGCTGCCCGCGTGGCCCTCCACACCGTGGCAGGCACTGGTGACGATCAACAGCCGCTCGGCGTCGTGCGCGCCATCGAGCGCCGCGTCCACGGCCAGGGCTTCGCCGTCGCGGCCCAGCGCCGGATGCACGTGCGACACGACGGCCAGACCGGCGCTGGCCGCCGCTTCGAGGAATTTGAGCCGCGCCTGGGCGTAGCGCGCGGAGAAGGCATCGATGACACCGATCATGGCGGTTCGTGCGCCGGTCTCAGGCCTTGGCCAGGAAGGCCTCGGCCAGCTGCACCCAGTAGGTGGCGCCCAGCGGAATCAGGTCGTCGTTGAAATCGTAACTCGGGTTGTGCAGCGTGCACGGCCCGCCGCCGTGGCCCATGTCGCGGTGCGTGCCGTCGCCGTTGGCGATGAACACATAGGCACCGGGCTTGGCCTGCAGCATGAACGCAAAATCCTCGGCGCCCATGGTCGGCTCCTGCGCCACCACGTTGTCGGCGCCGACGATGCCGGCCATCACCTCGCGGGCGAACGCGGCCTGCGCGGGATCGTTCACCGTCGGCGGGTAGTTGCGCTTGAACGCGAACTCGCAGCGCGCGCCGAAGGCGGCGACGATGTTCTCGGCCACCTGCCGCATGCGTTCCTCGATCAGGTCCAGCACCTCCAGAGAGAAGGTGCGCACCGTGCCCTGCAGCTCGCAGCTGTCGGGCAACACGTTGGTGGCCGAGCCGGCGTGGATCATGGTCACCGAGATCACGCCCGCGTCCATCGGCTTCTTGTTGCGCGTGATGATGGTCTGGAAACCCTGCACGATCTGGCAGGCGATCGGCACCGGGTCGACGCCGAAATGCGGCATGGCCGCGTGGCTGCCCTTGCCATGGATGGTGATCTTGAATTCGTTGCTCGACGCCATCACCGGGCCGGGGCTGACCGCGAACTGGCCCAGCTTCATGCCCGGCCAGTTGTGCATGCCGAACACGGCCTCCATCGGGAACTGTTCGAACAGGCCTTCCTTGATCATCTCGCGCGCACCGCCGCCGCCCTCTTCGGCCGGCTGGAAGATCAGGTAGACCGTGCCGTCGAAGTTGCGGTGCTTCGCCAGGTGCTGGGCCGCGGCCAGGAGCATGGCGGTGTGGCCGTCGTGGCCACAGGCGTGCATCTTGCCGTCATGTTGGCTCTTGTGTGCAAAGGTGTTGAACTCCTGCAGCGGCAGCGCGTCCATGTCGGCGCGCAGGCCGACGGCGCGGGTGCTGCTGCCGTTTTGGATGATGCCGATCACGCCCGTCGTGCCGAGTCCTCGGTGGATGGGAACGCCCCATTCGGTGAGCTTGCCGGCCACCACGTCGGCCGTGCGCACCTCTTCGAAGCAGAGTTCGGGGTGGGCATGGATGTCGCGGCGCACGGCCTTGATGGCGGCGGCCTCGGTGACGATGGAATCGATGACTTTCATGGGGATCTTCCTATGGCGATGAACCAGAACCGGGCATCCGGACGGCCGGCCGATGGCATGCGCCGTGCATGCACGCTTCGGGCCAGCAACCAGTCCGCCGTTTGAGCGGTGGCCGGCGCGGCGCGCCGGTATGGCTCAAAATGATGCCATGATCTCCACCAAAGCCCTCGAACTGGCCCAGACGCTGGTTCGCATGAACACCGTCAGCCGCAACTCCAACCTCGAACTCATCCACTTTGTGCGCGACGAACTGCGCCGGCTGGGCGTGCAGAGCCGCCTCAGCTACAACGCCGACAAGACCAAGGCCAACCTGTTCGCCACGCTGGGCGAGGGCAAGCCGGCCGGCATCATCCTCTCGGGCCACACCGACACCGTGCCCTGGGACGGCCAGGATTGGACCATGGACCCGCTGGCCGCCCTGGTGCAGGGCGACAGGCTCTACGGCCGCGGCAGCTGCGACATGAAAAGCTTCATCGGCATCGCGCTGGCCCACGCCGAGAATTTCCTGCACAGCCCCGCACCTTTCGCCGTGCATCTGGCGTTCAGTTTCGACGAGGAAGTCGGCTGCTTCGGCGTGAAGGAACTGATCGCCGACATGCGCGAGGCCGGCATCCAGCCGCTGGCCTGCATCGTCGGCGAACCCACGAGCATGGTGCCGGCCATCGCGCACAAGGGCGTCTACCGCTACAAGTGCTGCGTGCGCGGCAAGGAGGCGCATTCCTCGCTCACGCCGATGTCGGTCAACGCCATCGAGATGGCGGCCCGCGTGGTGGGCAAGATCCGCGACATGGCCGAGGACATGCAGGCCAACGAACCGCGCTTCGAGGGTTTCGACGTGCCGTTCTCCACCGCCAGCGTGGGCCAGTTCCACGGCGGCATCGCCGACAACGTCGTGCCGCGCGACGCCGAGTTCCGCTACGAATTCCGCGATCTGCCGACCGCCGACGCGGTAGCGATGCAAAAACAGGTTCTGGCGTACGCGGATCAAGCGCAGATAGCTATGAAAACGGTAGCACCCGAGGCCGGCTTCCGCTTCGAGACGATCTGCGAGATCCCGAGCTTCCTCGGCTCGGCGGGCGATGCCGTCACCCGTCTGGCGCAGCGCCTGTCGGGCGAAGCCGGCACCACCCTGGTGGCCTTCGGCACCGAGGCGGGGCTGTTCAAGAACTCGGGCATCCCCACCGTGGTGTGCGGGCCCGGCAGCATCAACCAGGCGCACCAGCCCGACGAGTTCGTGAGCCTGGCGCAACTCGAACGCTGCGAAGACTTCATGCGCGGCCTGGCCGCCACGCGCTCGCTCGCCTAATCCATCCAGCCCGCCTTCGGGCCAGCCACCATGAACGACACCATCGCCATCCACGCCGAACCGGCCCAAGTACTCGGCGCCTGCCCGCACGACTGCCCCGACACCTGCTCCCTCGTCACCACCGTGGACAACGGCGTGGCGCTCAAGGTGCAGGGCAACCCGGCCCACGGCCACACCGACGGCGTGCTGTGCGCCAAGGTGTCGCGCTACACCGAGCGCAGCTACCACCCCGAGCGTTTGCTCACGCCGATGAAACGCGTGGGGCCGAAGGGCTCGGGCCGCTTCGAGCCCGTGGGCTGGGACGTGGCGCTGGACGACATCGCCGGCCGGCTCCAGGCCATCGCCGCACGCAACCCCGAGGCCATCCTGCCCTACAGCTATGCCGGCACCATGGGCCAGGTGCAGGGCGAAAGCATCGCCGCGCGGTTCTTCCACAAGATCGGCGCCTCGCTGCTGGACCGCACCATCTGCTCGTCGGCCGGCGGCGAAGGCCTGGTGCAGACGCTGGGCGGCAAGGTCGGCATGAAGGTGGAGTTCTTCGCCGAGGCCAAACTCATCCTCATCTGGGGCAGCAACTCCATCGGCAGCAACCTGCATTTCTGGCGTTACGCGCAGCAGGCCAAGCGCGCCGGCGCGCGGCTGGTGTGCATCGACCCGCGCCGCACCGAGACCGCCGAGAAATGCCACGAGCACATCGCGCTGCGCCCCGGCACCGACGCCGCGCTGGCCCTGGCGCTGATGCACGAACTCGTCACCAACGACTGGCTCGACCACGACTACCTGGCGCGCTACACGCTGGGCTGGGACGCATTGCGCGAACGCGCCCTGGCCTGGACGCCCGAACGCGCGGCCGACATCTGCGGCGTGCCCGCGGCGCAGATCCGCCAACTGGCGCAGGACTACGGTGCCTGCTTCCTGCGCGGCGAGCCTGCGGCGATCCGCCTGAACTACGGCATGCAGCGCACGCGCGGCGGCGGCAATGCCACGCGCGCCGTGGCCAGCCTGCCGGCGCTGATTGGCGCATGGCGCCACCGCGCGGGCGGCTTGTTGCTTTCTAGTTCGGGCCAATACCCGGTGGACCGCGCCGCGCTGCAGCGGCCCGATCTGCTGGCTGGCCGCCAGCCGCGCACCGTCAACATGAGCACCATCGGCGACGCGCTGCTGGACGAAGCCGGGCCGAAGATCGAAGCCGTGGTCGTCTACAACAGCAACCCCGTGGCCGTGGCGCCCGAGTCGGGCAAGGTGGTGCGGGGTTTCGCGCGCGAAGACCTGTTCACCGTGGTGCTGGAGCACTTCCAGACCGACACCGCCGACTACGCCGACTACGTGCTGCCGGCCACCACGCAGCTCGAACACTGGGACGTGCACAGCTCCTACGGCCACACCGATGTGCTGTTGAACCGGCCGGCCATCGCCCCACTGGGCCAGAGCTTGCCCAACACGCAGATCTTCCGCGAACTGGCCGCGCGCATGGGCTTTACCGAGCCCTGTTTCCAGGACAGCGACGAGGCCCTGTGCCGCGCGGCCTTCGGCGAGCGCGTGGACTTCGAGACGCTGCTGGCCCACGGCTTCGCCACCTTGGCGATTCCCGATGCGCCGTTTGCCGAAGGCGGCTTTCCCACGCCTTCGGGCCGCTGCGAATTCTTCAGCGCGCGGCTGGCCGCGCAGGGCCAGGACGGCCTGCCCGACCACCTGCCGAACCACGAGCCGATCGGCGGCTCGGCCGACTACCCGCTGGCGATGATTTCACCGCCGGCGCGCAATTTCCTGAACTCGACCTTCGTCAACGTCACCAGCCTGCGCGACATCGAGGTCGAGCCGCTGCTGGAGATCAGCGAAGCCGACGCGCTGGCGCGCGGCATCGCCACCGGCAGCGTGGTGCGGGTCTTCAACGGCCGCGGCAGCTACCGCTGCAAGGCGAAGGTGACCGCACGCGCGCGCGACGGCGTGGTGCACGGCATGGGCATCTGGTGGCGCAAACTCGGGATGGATGGAACCAACGTCAACCAGCTCACCAGCCAGCGGCTCACCGACATGGGCCGGGCGCCGACGTTCTACGACTGTCTGGTGGAGGTGGAGGTGGACCAGGCCTGAAGCGGCTGGGCCATTCGGGGCCGGCTGTTGCGAGCGGCCCCGGGGTGAAGTCGGCCAGATGGCCGGAAGGGCTTCAGGCAGCGACCGACTTCTTGGTGGCCTTGGTCTTGCCGACGGGTTCGATCGGGTTGACGACCTGCCAGATGGTCTTGAACTTGGTTTCGGGAATCGGCAAGGGCTGGGTACGCGGGGTCTCGACACGGGGAGCGGGAACGGTGGCAACTTTCTTGGTCATGGAATATTCTGGGGTTCTGAAGGATGCGATTGTCGCAGCATCGGAAAACCCGACGGTTTTTGCGCAGCTTTGCCCCTGGAACACGCCTGCATGACGACACCCGGCCAGGCCGCCCGCACAGGCCTTCGCGCGCATGCGGGCACAATGCGCCCTTTGCAACCTGGCACCGTCCGGCCCCGCCTTTCGGCAAGACACCCGACATGCACGACACGAACATGACCGAAACCATCCCCGTCGAAGCCGACACCACCCACACCGCCGCCGCGCCCGTGCAGGCGGATGCTGCGCCCGAAGCCCGGCCGGCCCGGCCCCCGCGCGCACCCGGTGAAGGCGGCCGCTCCGCGAAGGCACGCGGGCCGCGCGGCCCGGGTGGACCAGCGCGCAACGAAGGCCCTGATGCACAAGGCGGCCGACGCGGCCCGCGGCCGAACCGGGCCCAGGCGCCCGCCCGGCCGCAGCAGCAGCTCCACCCTGTGCTGCTGCGCCTGCGCGAGCTGTACCCGGCGGTGTTCGGCCCCAAGCCGCTGCCGCTGAAGCTGGGCAGCTTCCACGACATCGTGGCGGCGCATCCCGACGCCTTCGACGCCAAGGCACTGCGCGAAGCACTGGGCCAGCACACGCGTTCGAGCCGCTACCTCGAACAGGTAGCCACCGGCCACAAGCGTTGCGACCTGCAGGGCAACCCGGTCGAAGACCTGGCGCCCGAACACGTGCACCAGGCCATCATGGAGATGTCGCGCCGCGACCGCTCTGGCTCGCGCGAAGCCGCGCAGGCCAAGGTCCGCCTGCGCCTGCGCAATGCCTTCGAAGCCTCGGGCCTGAGCCGCAGCGAATACGCCGAACGCGTCAAGCCGCCGATCGAGGAATGGAACGCGCTGCTCGACCACGCCTATGCCGAACACGGCGACAGCGGTGCCAAACGCGAAGCGCTGCGCCGTGCCTACGCGGCCAGCGGCCAGACGCCCGAGCAGTTTGCCAGCGACTACGGCCTGACGGTGGACGCGGTGAAGGCCGCCATCGGCTGAGTCGCCGCCGGCGCGAGGAATTGCGACTCCAGCAATTCCCGCGGCACGGGTCGGCTGAACAGGTAGCCCTGCATCTCGTCGCAGCCCATGGCGCGCAGCAGGCTTTGCTGCTGCGCGGTTTCCACCCCCTCGGCCACCACCTTGAGCTTGAGCGAGTGCGCGAGTTCAATGATGGTCGACACCAGCGCCAGGCCTTGCGCGCCCGAGGTCATGTCGATCACGAACGCGCGGTCGATCTTCAGCGTGTCGACCGGCAGCTTGGCCAGGTAGCTCAGCGAAGAAAAACCTGTGCCGAAATCGTCGATGGCCACCGTGATGCCCATCGCCCGCAGGGCCAGCAGGCTGCCGATGCTGGCCGCGACGTTGTCCATCGCCAGGCTCTCGGTGATCTCGATTTCCAGGCCCGAGGAAGCCAGCGCATCGACCCCCACGGCCGCCTGCACCTGAGCGATGAAGCCGCGGTCACGCAGCTGGAGCGCCGACACGTTGACGGCGATGCGCACCGCCGTCAGTCCCATGGTGCGCCAGCGCAGATGGTCGGCAATGGCCTGCTGGAGCGCCCAGCGGCCGACCTCGCAGATCAAGCCGGTCTCCTCGAGCACGGGGATGAAATCGCCCGGCGGCACGAGGCCGGTGCGCGGGTTCTGCCAGCGGATCAGCGCCTCCACGCCGGTGAGCTGGCCTGTGGCGAGGTGGATCTTGGGCTGGTAGTGCAGCACGTATTCCTGGCGCTCCAGCGCCCGGCGCAACTGGCTCTCCAGCGTGAGCCGTCCGGCCACCGAGTCGTTCATGCGCTGTGTGTAGAACAGGTAGCGGTCGCCGCCGTTCTTGGCTTTCTTGAGTGCGGCTTCGGCGTTCTTGAACAGGGCGTCGGCGTCCGAGGCGTCGTCGGGAAACACGGCGATGCCGACCTTGGCGGCCAGCCGCAGCTCGTTGGGCCCGAGATGGAAGCTGTGCTCGACAAAAGCCTTCATGGTCTTCTCGAGCAGCCGGGCCACGTCGCCTTCCTGCCGCACCTGGGGCAGCATCACGGCGAAAAGGTCCGGCCCGACCCGCGCCACCAGGTTGGCGTCGCGCAGGAACACCGTGATCCACTGCGCCACCTGGCGCAGCAGCTTGTCGCCGGCCGGCCGGCCCAGGCTGTCGTTGATGTTCTTGAAGCGCTCGAGGTCGATGAGGTACAGCGCCACCCGGTGCCGGCCCGCCGTGGCGCCGCGCAGCACCTGGGCCATGCGTTCGAGGAACAGACTGCGGTTGGCCAGGCCGGTCAGCACGTCGTAATAGGCCAGGTAGTCGAGCCGCTCCTGCTTGTCGATGTGGTCGATGGCGAAGGCGATGTCGCCGGCCAGCTCGCTCAGCAGCTTGAGCTCCTCGGCGTGGAAGAACTCCGCCTCGCAGGCGTACAGCACCAGCACGCCCACGGCCCCTTCGGCGACGAACAAGGGCAACACCACCACCGCGCCGATTCTGGCCTCTGCATATGCCGCGGCCGTCATGCCACCGACGCCCTCGAGCGAGCCGTGGCACACCACCGCCTTGCGCTGGGCGATGGCCCGGGCGCTCATGGTGTCGCCGACCAGCGCACCCTCGGTCGCGGCGAAGCCGTGCCGGACCTGGGCCAGCGATGCCGCGTCGGTCCCTTCCGCGCCGGCCGCCATGGCCGGCTGCATGCAGCCGGTGACGGGATCGGCCAGGGCAACCATGGCCATGCGGAAGCCGCCATCGGCCACCGCGATGCGGCAGGCCTCCTTGAACAGCTCGTCGCGCTGGCGCACGCGCACGATCAGCGTGTTGATGCCGCTGAGCACCGCGTACACGCGGTTCAGGTAGGCGATGCGGTCGTTCGCGACGTGCCGCTCGGTCACGTCCAGATGCATGACCACGGCGCCGTTGGGCAGCGCGCTGGTCAGCGGCGTGACCGTCATGAGGAACCAGCGCCGCGCGCCCGCCACGAGGCACGCGTATTCGAGGGAGAACTGCGCGATCTCGGCATTCACCACGGCGCGGATGCCGCGGGCCGCGTGACGGGCATCTGGCTGGCCATCGTGTTCCCCGGCCTCGCCGCCGCCGACGCCGTCGCAGAGGTCGAGATAGTTCAACCCGACCTCGTAGCCATGGCCATGCAGCACATGCGGACTCGCGAAGCGCCGCCAGGCGTCGTTGACCGACAGGATGCGGCCGTAGGTGTCGAGCAGCGCCACGTGGGCGGGCAGCGAGTTGAGGATGGCGGCCTGCTTCGCCGCCTCGCTCTGGCGCAACTGGTCCTGCGAGCGCCGCAGCAGGAAGGTGCGGCCCTGCCGGTTCGTCACCGAATCGACCTCGCCGGCGGTCAGCTCCTCGAGCCGCTGCCCCGCCGCGTGCAGGGTCTCGATGAGCCCGGAAATTTCGCTGCTGTTGGCCGGCACCACCGGCGGTGCGGGCGCGGTCATGGCTCGGGACTTTCCAGGCCGAGCGCCTGCAGCACCGTTTCGGTGTGGCTCAGCGTGCCGACGATGACCTGCTGCGGCAGCGGCGCCAGCTTGACCAGCGTCGGCGTGAGGAAGACGCCGTCGGACAGCGCGCGCTGGGGCTGCACGAACACGTCGACCACCTCCACCTCATGCCGGCCGGGCAGCCGGTCGCGGCAGAGGGCGCGCAGGTTGGCTTGCGCCTGGGCAGAATTGAGCGAATCGTCGGCCACGTAGAGGCGGAACTTGAAGACCGGTTGGCGCGTCGACATTCAGGCCTTCCGTTCGGGCGCGGTGGATGTACCGGGGGCGCCGGTCGCGTCGGCGCCGCGCAGCTCGCGCATGTGGCTCCTGCGGCGGCTGAGCTCGCGCTCGCGGCTCTCGGTGGTGCGCGCCAGCAGCGCCTTCTCGACCTGTTTGGCCACCAGCTCGACCTGCAGCGATTTCACGCGCACCTCGAGTTCGGCCTCCTCCGCATCGAGCCGCACGCGCTTGAGCTTGCCCGCGACCTCGGCCACCTCGTTGGCCACACGGTCGGCGCTCTCCTTTTCCCAGCGCAGCGTGCCCATCAGCACCTCGCCGCCGGCCGTGTAGGTGTCGGCCAGCGTCACGCCGGCGTCGCTGAGGATGAGTTCGCGCACCTGATTCGAATGCGCCATGCCGCGCGACTTGATGATCGACATGCCGCGGTTGCGTTCGCCGGCCTGCACCAGGTAGTTGAGGTGGATCCAGGTGTCGGCCAGCGTGGAGATCTGCAGCGGCGAGCCGCCCTCGGTCTGCCCGGCGATCTCGTCGAGCAGGCTGGTGCAGAACAGCGTCATGCCATCGGCCTTGCACCAGTCCACCAGCCGCTCGACCACGCCGTGCGCCGTGAGTTCGTTGCCCGACTTGGCCAGCGTGGACACCGGGTCGATGACCAGGCAACGCGCGCCATGCTCCATGGCCAGGGTCTTGATGCGCATGAGGTAGGTTTCGGCGCTGCCGCTGAGCGTGCGCGCCGAGATCATGCGCAGCCGGCCGCTCTTCACATAGCGCGCGAGCCGGATGCCGACCGAGGCGAGGTTGCGCACGACCTCCGCGCCGTCGGAGTCGAAGCTCACGAACATGGTCCGCTCGCCGCGACGGCAGGCGGCTTCGGCGAAGGCGCCGCTCAGCGTGGTTTTCGCCGTGCCGGGAAAGCCGGTGATCAGCACCGTGGCGCCACGGTAGTAGCCGCCGCCGAGCATGGTGTCGAGCCGTGCCACACCGCTGGAGACGCGTTCCTGCGAATTGTTGGCGCCAGCCTTGGCCGGCATGCGCGCCACCGCCACGTCGACGCCTGTGCTGCCGATGAGGAACGGCGCCTCGTTTTCGTCGAATGCCGAGCCGCGGTATTTCTGCACCCGCAGGTTGCGCTGCGACACGCCCTGCACGACGCGGTGATTGAGGATCACCGCGCAATCGACCATGAACTGCATGAAGCCAAACGGCTGCTCGTCGCCGCCGGCCTTGGAGGTGACCAGACCCGTGAGCTCGCGCGCCAGCAGCCATTCGTGCAGGCGGTAGATCTCGCGGCGGCGGGTCGCCTGGTCGGGCAGCAGGGCCAGCACGATGTCGAGCGCGTCGAACACGATGCGCCGCGCGCCCATGGCCTTGGTCTGGCTCTCCAGCGCGGCGAGCAGGCCACCGAGATCGAAGCTGCCGGACTGGATCAGGTCCGGCCGCGGCTGGGCATCGATGAAGAACAGTTTCTTGCGCTGCTGCAGCTCGGCGAGCTTCCAGCCGAAACTGCTGGCGTTGCCGGTGATGCGCTCCGACCGCTCCTCGAAGGCCACGAAGATGCCCGGCGCGCGTTGATGCTGCGCGCCGTGCACCAGGAACTGCAGGGCCAGGATGGTCTTGCCGGAGCCCGGCCCGCCGATCAGCAGGCTGGTGCGCCCGCGCGGAAGTCCGCCGCCGGTAATGTCGTCGAAACCGGTGATGCCGGTCGGTGCCTTGGCCGGGACTTTCTCGGCGGGCGATCGGGCGATGGTCATGGCAAATGCCGCGGCGGACGCGACGGGCAGATAAATTGCCAGCCAGTGTCAAGATGTAATCTGCACCCGTCTGTGCGATACATCACATAGTGCGCATTCACCCTGGCTGACCGGCCACCACAGGCGGTGCTCCGTCGGGACCTCGCCAGCAGCAGGGCGTATATGGTCACGCAGCTAGAGGATGCCGCCGCGGTCGACGCATCCCGAGGTGCAGGAGCACGCGCGCCCAGCCCCCGGCTCAGGTGGCCAGTCGATCGGGCAGCAAGCGGTCGTATTCGGTCTTGACCACGGCATAACATTCGCAGGTGCGGGCCATCAGGCCCGCGCGGTCGAGCACCGAGATGCGGCCACGCGCATAACGGATGAGGCCGGCCTCCTGCAGCTTGATGGCGGCCTGGGTGACCCCTTCGCGGCGCACGCCCAGCATGCCGGCGATGGACTCCTGGGTGACCTTCAGCTCCAGTCCCTGCAGCCGGTCCAGGCGCAGCAGCAGCCAGCGGCAGAGCTGCTGGTCGAGCGTGTGGTGGCGGTTGCAGACCGACGTCTGCGCCATCTGCGTGATCAGGGCCTGGGTGTAGCGCAGCAGCAGGTGCTGCACCGGCCCGGCCCGGTTGAACTCGTCTTTCAGGCGCTGCGCCGCGAGCCGGCAGCCCAGCCCGGCGTTCTGCACTTCGGCGCGGCTGGGTGTCGACTCTCCGCCCATGAACAGCGAGATGCCGACCAGGCCTTCGTTGCCGACCACGGCGGTTTCGGCCGAGGCGCCGTCCTGCATCACGTAGAACAGCGAGGCGATCGCCGAGGTTGGGAAATACACATGGCTCAGCGTGCTGCCCGAGGCGTACAGCACCTCGCCGTGCGCCAGTTTCACCAGCTCGAGCTCGGGCTCCCAGCGCGCCCATTCCGCGTCGGGCAGTGCCGCCAGCAGACGGTTGCTGCGCGGATCGGTGAAGTCGATGGAAGGAATGATTTTTTCCGGTTGAGAAAGACGCCCACATCTTGCACCCAGCGTGCGCTGGCGCACAGACCAGCCACGGTGGCGGCAGGCATGATCGTCTGCACGTTGTAACAGATACGGATGAGGCGCTCCAGACGCCTGGGCCCATGCGCCCGGCGGGAGGCATGGCGCGCCCTTTCGATGCGCGCCTGCCACGCCCACGGACCTGCCGCGTGGTCGTCCTACAGGCGGCCGCGTCCTTTGGCCGACAGACGGTCCGATGCGGCAAGGCCAGCATGGCGTTGCCAACGACCCCGGAGCCAGGGTCCTACCCCGCAGGCACACCGTTCCACCCCATTTTTTCCGCAAAGCCGAACAGCCTCGCGGGCGGAGCACCACCATGAAGATCGACGCCATCACTTCCCCCAACTGGAGCACTGCTTCCTTCGGCCGCGACGCCGACACCTCGCCGATGGAACTGGCCGCGCTGGGCGAACACCTGCATCACTGCCGCGGCAGCCGTGGCAGCCTGTTCGCGCTGCGCTGCCTGGCCGAGCGCATGAATGGCTTCGTCGTCTCGCGCTTCGTCACCACGCTGGCCGTCGCCACGGTGGTGATCGGCGTGTGCGCAGCGGTCCTGTAAGGCGTGACGCCCACGGAACTCGGCGCACTCGTCCCGGAAGCCCCCGCCGCGCTGCGCGCCATCCTGAACGGCGCCCTGGGCGCGGTCCAGCCGCCGATCCGTTCGGAGATCTTCGGCCTGCAGCGCTTTGCGCAACACGGCAGGAGCCTGGGCCTGACCCACCAGGCCGCCACCACCAGCGCACGCGCCGCCACCTTCGTGCCGCGGCTCAAGGACAACATCCGTGCCCTGCGGCAGGCGCATGCCTACATCGGGGAGCAGGCCAGCACCGGTTATGACATCAGCCCGGCCGCCGAGTGGCTGCTCGACAACTTCCACCTGATCGAAGCCCAGCTCAAGGAAATCCAGGAAGGCCTGCCGCGCAGCTATTTCCGCGCCCTGCCGGTGCTGATCGACGAGCCGCTGGCCGGCCTGCCGCGCATCTATGGCGTGGCGTGGGCCTTCGTCGCGCACACCGATGGCGCCTTCAACGAAGAGTTGCTGGTGCAGTTCCTCAACGCCTACCAGGAAACACGCAAGCTGCAGCTCAACGAGTTGTGGGCCCTGCCCACCACGCTGCGGGTCGTGCTGGTGGAGAACCTGCGCCGCCTGGCCGAACGCGTGGCCACCCACAAGGCCGCGCGCGAAGTCGCTAACCTGTGCTGGGACCACATCGAGCGCTACAGCCTCGACGAACTCGACCAACTGCTCGCGTTGATGAACCTGCGCGGCGTGGGCCGGGTGTTCCTGGCCCAGCTCGGCCAGCGCCAGCAGGACCTCGGCCGCGACCCGGAAAACCTGCGCATGGCGGTGCGCGACTGGCTGCAGCGCGCGTTGCCCGACCTAGCCGCGGCCCAGGCCCAGCACGCGGCCGACCAGGCGGCGGACAACCTCAGCGTGAGCAATGCGCTGACCTCGCTGCGCGCCATCGGCGACGCCGACTGGCCAGACCTGATCGGCAGCACCAGCGGCCTGATGCGCGCCATGCTCACCTCACCGCTGTTCGCCGCCGAACACGCGGGCACGCGCGACCAGACGCTGCACGG
Organism: Rhodoferax koreense; assembly: GCF_001955695.1. Classification (NCBI taxonomy): domain Bacteria; kingdom Pseudomonadati; phylum Pseudomonadota; class Betaproteobacteria; order Burkholderiales; family Comamonadaceae; genus Rhodoferax; species Rhodoferax koreensis. The sequence goes on from NZ_CP019236.1 coordinate 5,516,368, forward strand.
CATCGAACTGCTGGCGCGGCGGCACGGACGCGACGAAGTCGAGGTGGCGCAGAAGCTGCTGGCGCTGATGCGCTCCGGGCCGGGCGACACCGCCCGCCCCGCGTCCGGCGACCCGGCCACCACCAGCGCCAGCTACTGGCTGCGCGGCGACGGCCGGGCCCGGCTGATGCAGTCGCTCGGCCTGCGCGAACCGATGGCCGCCGCATGGCGGGCCGTGGCCCGGCGGCTTACCTTGCCGGTGTACCTGGGCGCGCTGGTGTGCTTCACGCTGGGCCTGGTGGCCTGGATGGTGCTGCACCACCTGAACGCGCCCGGCGCCAGCCCGGCGGGCGGCTGGCCGCTGTGGCTGCTGGCCTTCCTGATGCTGTTTCCCGCTTCCGAGGCCGTGGTGGCGCTGGTCAACCGGCTCATCAGCGAATCGGCCCGGCCGCGCCATCTGCCGCGCCTGGCGCTGGCCGACGGCATCGCACCCGAACACCGCGTGATGGTGGTGATCCCGGCGATGCTGACCGACGAGGCCTCGATCGCCGCGCTCATGCACCGCCTGCAGCTGCACTACCTGGCGAATGCCGAACGCAATGCGCAGTTCGCGCTGCTGACCGACTGGGCCGACGCCGACACCGCCACGCGCCCGACCGACGAGCCCCTGCTCGCCTGTGCCACGGCCCACATCCGCGCGCTCGATGCGCGCTACGCAGGCAACGCCATGGAAGACGTGCCGCGCTTCATCCTGCTGCACCGGCCGCGCAGCTTCAGCGAGACCGAACAACGCTGGATCGGCTGGGAACGCAAGCGCGGCAAGCTCGAGCAGCTCATCGCCGCACTCGCCACCGGCGACACTTCGGCTTTCCTCGATCTGGGCGACGCCTCGCGCATCGCCCCCGGCACGCCCTACATCGTCACGCTCGACAGCGATACCCAGTTGCCGCCCGCGCGGCTGCGCGAACTGGTGGGCGTGGCCGCCCATCCGCAGAATTGGCCGCGCGTGGACACCCGGCTGCGCCGCGTGGTCAGCGGCTACGGCATCCTGCAGCCCCGCGTGGTCACGCCGCTGCCCGCGCCGCGCGACTTCACGCCCTACCACTGGCTCTTCGCCGGCCAGTGCGGCATCGACCCATACAGCGCCGCCAGCTCCGAGGTCTACCAGGATCTTTTCGGTGAAGGCAGCTTCAGCGGCAAGGGTCTGCTGCACGTGCAGGCCATGTACGCCGTGCTCGACCGCCGCCTGCCCGAGGGCCGCGTGCTGAGCCACGATCTGCTCGAAGGCTCGCTCGCACGCTGCGCCGCGGTGACGGACATCACCATCATCGAAGACGCGCCGTTCCACGCCGACGTGGCCGCCTCGCGCGTGCACCGCTGGACGCGTGGCGACTGGCAGTTGCTGCCGTTCCTGCTCGACTTCAAGGCGTATCCGATGCGCGCCATCCACCGCTGGAAGCTGTTCGACAACCTGCGCCGCTCGCTGGTGGCGCCGATGTCCCTGCTCCTGCTGCTGGTGGTGCTCGGCGGCGGCGGCCTCGCGCCCTGGAGTGCACTGGCGCTGGTGGCCGCCGCCTTCCTGGCCGGCCCGCTGATGGGCGCCGTGGCCGGCTTCTCGCCCAGCCGGGACGACCTGGCGCGGGAACACTTCTACCGCCAGGCCGCCACCGACCTGGGCCGCACGCTGGCCGGCGGGCTGTGGCAACTGGCGCAACTGCTGCAGAACGCCTTGCTCACCGCCGATGCCATCGGGCGTGCGCTCTACCGCATGCTGGTCAGCCGGCGCCATTTGCTGCAATGGACCACGGCCGCCGCCGCGCAGGCCGCGGCGCAGACGCGCCTGCCCGCGCTGGCGCGGCGCCACTGGGCCGAGCCGGTCGCGGCCGTCCTGGTGTTCGGCGCCATCTGGCTAACGCCGCAGACCATGCCGTCGCCGCTCCTGGCCGCGCTGCTGTGCGCCGTCTGGGCCGCGGCGCCGGTGTGGACCTGGTGGGTCAGCCGGCCCAACCCGTGGCGGCAGGTCGATGCGTTGCCGGCCGAAGACCAGGCCTACCTCGAAGGCATCGCGCGCGACACCTGGCGCCTGTTCGAGCGCTGCGTCGGTCCGGCCGAAAACCACCTGCCGCCCGACAACCTGCAGACCTCGCCCTACGACATGGTGGCGCACCGCACCTCGCCGACCAACATCGGCCTGTACCTGCTGGCCGCAGCCTGCGCGCGCCAGTTCGGCTGGATCGGCACGCAGGACCTGCTGACGCGGCTCGAAGCCACGCTGGCCACGCTGCACCGGCTGCCCCGCCATCGCGGTCACTTCCTCAACTGGTACGACACCGAGCGCTGCGAAGCCCTGATGCCGATGTACGTCTCCACCGTGGACAGCGGCAACCTCAGCGGCCACCTGCTCGCCGTGGCCCAGGCCTGCCGCGAGCTCGCCCATGCACCGTTCGACACGGCCGCCGCCATCCGTGGCCTGGCGATGTCGAAGCAGCGCATGGCCGGCCTGCTGGCCGTCTCGCCGCCGCTGCTGCCCGCCTTGCGTGCCCGTGCCGCCTGGGCCACGCTGCTGGCCTTGCCCGCGGAAGAAGTGCCGGCGGAGCTTTCTTTCGGTGCGCTGCTCGACGAGGCCGGGGCCGAACTCGCCGCGCGCCAGAAGCCACCGGCCGAACCGACGGCCGTGGCCGAGGCGGCGACGCAGGAGGACGTTCTCGCCTGGCGCCTGGCCGACCACCTCGCCACCCTGCGTTCGGCCTGGCAGGACCGCCGCGCCAACATCGCCGAGATGCGCCGCGAGACGGAATCCCGGCTGCGCAGCGTGGCGCACGATTGCGAGAAGCTCGCCTGGCAGGCCGACTTCGCCTTCCTCTACCACCCCAAGCGGCACCTGCTGCACATCGGCTACCGCGTGGCCGAGCAGCAGCGCGACGCGGGCTTCTACGACCTGCTGGCTTCCGAGTCACGGCTCACCAGCCTGTTGGCCATCGCCAAGGGCGATGTGCCGGTGGCGCACTGGGCCTCGCTCGGCCGACCGTTCTACGCCGTGGGCGCGGTGGCCGGCCTGCGCTCGTGGTCGGGCTCGATGTTCGAATACCTGATGCCCACGCTGGTGCTCGACGAACCGCACGGCAGCGTGCTGCGCGAGGCCTGCCGCGCCGCGCTGCGCGAGCAGATTGCCTTCGGCGTGGAGCAGCAGGTGCCCTGGGGCATCTCCGAATCGGCCTACGCCGGCAGCGACCACACGCTGGCCTACCAGTACGCGCCGCAAGGCGTGCCGCGGCTCGCGCTGCGACGCACGCCACCGGGCGAACTGGTGATCGCACCGTATGCCACGGCGCTGGCCGCGCAGATTGCGCCGCACCGCTCCGCGCAGAACTACGCCCGGATCGAATCGATGACACCGCGCGCGCGCTACGGTTTCATCGAGGCGCTCGACTTCTCGCGCGCACGGCAGACCGGCGGCGGCCCGTTCACGCCGGTGGATACCTTCATGGCCCACCACCAGGGCATGAGCATCGTGGCGCTGGCCAATGTGCTGCTCGGCGGGCCGGCGCAGCGCTGGGGCATGGCCAACCCGAGCATCGAAGCCGTGGCCTCGCTGCTGCACGAACGCGCGCCGCGCGAGGTGTCGAAGCTGTACGCACCATCGACCACGCCGCCGGCGCTGGCCCTGCTGAACCGCGCGCCCGGCCTGCTGCGCGAGGTGACGCCCGGCGCGGCGGCGGTGGAGCCCACGCACGTGTTGTCCAACGGCCGCTACAACGTCTCGCTGCGCCCCAACGGCGCAGGCTGGAGCCGCTGGGGCCAGACCGGCATCACGCGCTGGCGCGACGATGCGCTGCGCGACGCCTTCGGCAGTTTCTTCTACCTGCGCCGGCCCGGCGACGTCACCGCGCCGGTCTCGATCACGCAGCACCCCGCGCCGGACGCGGCCGCGCAGTACCGCAGCACCTACCACGCCGACCGCGTGTGTTTCGACGCCGCCTGGCCGCTGCTGCAGGCCCACACCACGGTGTGGGTCAGCCCCGAGGACGACATCGAGTTCCGCCGGGTCGAACTGCGCAACCTCGGCGACACGCCGCTGGACATCGAGCTCATCTCGGCCTTCGAGGTCACGCTGTCCGACCCGCGTGCCGACGAGGCGCATCCGGCCTTCACCAACCTCTTCGTGCGCGCCGAATGGCTGGCCTCGCAGCAGGCGCTGCTGTTCGAGCGCAAGCCCCGGCTGCCCACCGAACACGCGCTGCGCGCCGCGCACTTCCTCACCGATGCGGACCCGCAGATCGTGGGCCTGCGCGTACAGACCGACCGCAACCGCTGGCAGGGCCGCAACCAGGCCAGCGGCCAGCCGCGCGCCGAACTCGACGACGCGCCGGGCCTGCCCACCGCTGGCGACACGGCGGCCGGCGTGGTGCTGGACACCGGGCTCGACCCGGTGTCCGTGCTGGCCGTGCGCCTGCGCATTGCGCCGCAGGGCAAGGCGCGGCTGACCTTCGCCACCGCCGCTTCCGACGACGCCGCCACGCTGCGCGCGGTGATCGACAAATACAGCCAGCACAGCCATGTGCAGCGCGCTTCGCTGATGTCGGCCACGCTCACCGGCATCCGGCTGCGCAGCCTGGGCATCGGCAGCGACAACTTCGCCGCCGCGCAGAGCCTGACCACCGCGCTGCTGCTGAGCCTGACCCGGCCGCGCTTCGGCCCACCAGGTACATCCGGCGCGCCCGGTCCGAACGAGCCGGCCTTCGAGGGCTGCGACCGCCGCCTGCTGTGGCGCTTCGGCATCTCGGGCGACCGCCCCATCATCCTCGTGTCCGCCGGCGTCGCCGAAGGCCTGGGCCTGCTGCGTTCGCTGGCGCAGGCGCTGCGGATGTGGTCCTGGAGCGGCACGGCCTGCGACCTGGTGGTGCTGAACGCCGAACCGGCGTCCTACCTGATGGCGCTGCACCGCGAGATCGCCGCGCTGCGCGAACGCACCCTGGCCGAGATCAGCGGCGAGCCCGGCTCGGCCCAGATCGGCTTCTACCTGCTGCGCACGGAAGAACTCTCGCGCGACGAGATCGGCACGCTGCAATGCCTGGCCCGCGTGCGGCTCAACGCCGACGGCCGGCCGCTGCTGCACCACGTCGACGAATGGCGGCAACAGCACGCGGCGGCCGATGCCGAGCGCGCCACGCGCGAGGCCAGGACCATCGCCTTCGCGCCGCGCACCGCCCAGGCGGCCACGCCGAGCCATGGCGACTTCACCCCCGGCTCGGGCGAGTTCCGCTTCCAGGTGGCGCGCGACGAACGGCCGCAGCGGCCGTGGATCAACGTGTTGTCCAACCGCGGCTTCGGCGCGCAGATCTCGGAAGCCGGTGGCGGCTACACCTGGGCGGTGAACAGCCGGCTGAACCAGCTCACGGCCTGGTCCAACGACCCGGTCGCCGACAGCCCTTCGGAATGGTTCCTGCTGCAGGACCGCAAAACACGCGAGATCTGGAACGTGGCACCATCGGCCTGGGGCACACCGGGCGCCGAGGCCGGCGGCGAGCCGGTCCGCTACCGCGTGACGCACGGCCAGGGCTACACCAGCATCGGCCACCGGCGCGGCGACGTGGAGGTCAGCGCGTCGTGGTGCGTGGACGCCGAGTCCTCGGTGAAGCAGGTGCGCATCCGGCTCGTGAACCGCGGCCACCGCACGCAGCAGCTGCGCCTCGTGGGCATCGCCGAATGGATCATGGGCGCCAACCGCTCGGACCGCGGCAGCACGCACACCGCCGCGCACCGGGCCGACGCCGGCGAACGCCCCCTCACGGCGCTGCTGTGCACCCAGCGCGACCGCTCCGCCGGCTTCGGCGACGGCACGGCCTTCCTGGCACTAGCGGCCGCGGACGAGGCCACCGATGCCGCCGACCGCGACTGGACCTGCGACCGGCGCGAAGTCTTCGACACCTTCGGCCGGCTGCAATTGCCCGACCGCTTCGGCCAGCAGGCCGGCACCGGCCTTGACCCCTGCGCCGCGCTGTCCACCACGGTGACCATCGCCACCGGCGAAACCGTGGAACGCGTGTTCCTGCTCGGCTACGGCGACAACCCGGCCGCGGCCCGTGCACTGGCCCAGCGCGCTGCGGCCACCAGCGCGGCCACACGGCTGGAGACGGTGCGCAGCCAGTGGAACACGCTGCTGGGCGCCACCACGGTGAAGACGCCCGACCCGTTGTTCGACGCTCTGGTGAACCGCTGGCTGCTGTACCAGACCGTGACCTGCCGCCTCTGGGCCAAGGCCGGCTTCTACCAGGCCGGCGGCGCCACCGGTTTCCGCGACCAGTTGCAGGACGCCATGGCCCTGGCCTGGGCCGAACCGGCCACGCTGCGCGCGCAGATCGTGCTGTGCGCCTCGCGCCAGTTCCCCGAGGGCGACGTGCAGCATTGGTGGCATGCGCCCACCGGCGCGGGCGTGCGCACGCATTTCTCGGACGACCTGTTGTGGCTGGCCCATGCCACGCACCACTACCTTCAGGCCACGGGCGATGCCTCACTGCTCGACGAAGAGGTGGCCTTCCTCGAAGGTGCCGGCATTCCCGAACATGCGGAAGACGCCTACTACACGCCGAGCGTGAACATGCAACGCGCCTCGGTGTTCGAACACGCGGCACGCGCCATCGACCGCAGCCTGGCCGTGGGCGTGCACGGCCTGCCGCTCATGGGCAGCGGCGACTGGAACGACGGCATGAACCGCGTGGGCATCGAAGGCAAGGGCGAATCGGTGTGGCTCGGCTGGTTCCTGTGCAAGCTGGTAGACGACTTCGCGCCCGTGGCCGCTGCGCGTGGCGAACATGAACGCGCACAGCGCTGGCAACACGCCGCCGCCGGCTGGAAGGCCGCGCTGCAAGGCACGGCCTGGGACGGCGCATGGTTCAAACGCGCCTTCTTCGACGACGGCACGCCGCTCGGCTCGCACAGCAACGCCGAGGCCAGGATCGACCTCATCGCCCAGGCCTGGGCCGTGTTGTCCAATGCCGCCACGCCTGAGCAGCAACACACCGCCATGGCGGCCGTGGAATCCCACCTGGTGGACCACGAGGCCGGCCTGGTGCGCCTGCTCGACCCGCCGCTGGACAAAGCCGTGCCCAGCGCGGGCTACATCCAGGCCTACCCACCCGGCGTGCGCGAGAACGGCGGCCAGTATTCGCACGGCGCGGTATGGGCCCTGATGGCCCAGGCCGAGCTGGCGCAGCAGACGCCGCAGACACCGGAGAGGGCTACGGACAATGCGGATGCGGCCTACCGCACCTTCACCCACCTGAGCCCCGCGCACCGCGCGCGCCACCCGACCTTTGGTGCGGCCTACGCCATCGAACCCTATGTGATGGCCGGCGACGTCTACACCCAGCCGCCCTACGTGGGCCGCGGTGGGTGGAGCTGGTACACCGGCTCCGCCGCCTGGATGCACCGCGCGGCGATCGAGGCGATCTTCGGGTTGAAGCAGACGGCGGAGGAACTGCATTTCGAACCGTGTTTGCCGAGCCATTGGCCGCAGGCGGAATTGACGCTGCGGCGGGGGGAGCGGAGCATGCGGTTCATCCTGGTGCGGGCGGCGCCGGAGACGGCATTGGCCGCGGCGGGGCGGATGTCGCCGGATGTGGCGGTGCGGGTGCTTAAGGCGGGGGAGATGCTGCGGTGGCGGGAGTTGGCTGGGCAGAGCTGTTTTGTGGTGCCGTTGGCGTGAGAGCCTTCCAGTGTTGGATTGGGCGGCGACGGATTCCGAGACCGTGGTCGTCAACCCGCAAATCGATCTTTTGGCTATGCAGCAGAAGTAACTGCGAAGGCTCTGGACACGAAGCCGTCATCTGCGCATCCGTTCCGGATGTCCGCCTCGCAGCGATTGCCGTCGTCCGAGTCATGAAGTCGGGCTCACGCTTTGAGACCTGTAGCCGTCATCGGGTTTAATACGGAATTGCCATCAGCGATCCCTATATGTGTGCGCTGAAGGCGAGTAGGCATAGCCATAGCGATCGCCTCGGCAAATTCATCGATAGACAGCTGCTCCAGTGCCAAATCTTGAACACATAGCGCGACCCAAAGCAGATCGTTGTCCGCGGAACGTCCACGAAATCGCGCGCGGCTTCAGATGCGCCAAGAACTGCCCTAATAGCCGTATTTATCGTATCGGTCCTTGAAAGCCTTCTCACCGCCTTCCATTGTCTCGGTGATCACCGAGCGGATGGTTTGCGAATCGATCGCTCCGCGCTGTGCGGCCTTGCGCGCGCCGGTCTCGGCCACGTCCATGTAGGCGACAAGCTCCGAGGAGCCATTGACGACGATGTTGGCGTTGTGGCTCGCGAATATCAGCTGACGGAATCGCTTCGCCGCATGCAACTTGTCGGTCAGCTTTGAGATCACCTTGTTGTCCAGATCTCCTTCGGGCTGATCCACGATCAGCGGGCCGCCCGGCTGGCGGAGTAGCATGAGCAGAAGCGCCGCAGCACGCTGTCCTTCAGACGCCTTGTCAAATGTCACTTCGCGCTGGCCGTCAAGATAGAACAGCGAGATCTGAGGCTTGGCAAGTGCCGTCGAAATCGCCTCCAGGCGGGTCGCGTCGATGAGCTTCAGCATCGCGCCGCGAATGTTCTCCGTGTCACCGAGAAATTGCCACAGCTTACGGCATTGCGGAAGCTCCTCGCCACGCGGCTCTCCGGCGATGCGCCATTGCAGCAGCGCCTCGCAATTCACCCGCAGAAGGCTGACAATCTCATCTGATGACTCGACGATCGACGCAGTGTTCCAAGCCTGTAGGCGTGTCGCCTGCTGCGATCCCGTCCTCGCAGCGAGGAGGTCCAGGGCTTCGACCACTTCCGACGCGTCACCATCCAGGGCAATGGTGGCCCTGATCATGTTCGCAGAAAGCTCTTCGATATCGGCCGCCCAGGACTGCGTACGTTCGGCGCGCGTCTTGTTCGCCTCACGCAACGCCTCAAGCGCTGCCTTTAGGGCGGCGGCAGGGTCACCCCCTTCTGCAAGCTCAGCATCCAGTACCGCGAGCTTCTGTAGGTGCTCGCTCAGTTCCCCGCGCAGCTTGATGATCTGGTCGGTCACGCTCTTGTGACTACCGATCTTGGCCAAGGTGTCATCGCGCGCCTTGCGCATTTCCGTTAGCTTGCCTTTCCAAGCCGTCTCTGCTTCAGTCAGCGCACCGCGAAGAGGCTGCATCTTGCTTCGAAGGTCTGCGATGCCTGCGGCAAAGGTCTCAACCAGGGCCTTGTACTGGCTACGCAGCGTTTCGGTCTCTAGCAAATCCTTCGGGAGTTCCCAAGCCTTCGCCTGATCGCCGACTGCATTGTCCAGAAGCGTCATCAGTTCATCGGCATGCGTCGTCGCGAGAATCCGCTGTGACTCGAAGGCATCGGCCTTTGCAAACCCGTCTACCACCGCCTGATCTTCGCCGCTGAGCGCAGGAAGCGTCTTCTCCAGCGCTGCGATGCGTTGCTGTAGAGTGTCGCGATTCGTGGCCAGGCGGTGTCGTGCAGTCTGCTTGTCCCAATGCGCGATCAGCGCTTGAATTGTCGCCCTGACGACCTGCTTACGACTGACAATCGTCCGGTTGATCTCATCCGCTTCTGCCTTGAAAGCCGGGCTAACGAACTGCAACAAGTCAGTCAGTTGGGTCTGGGCGCTCGCGTGCTTTCCGACCTCCGCGAGTTCGCCCTGGCTGTAAACGACGCCTGGAAATAGAGCCCGGAGCTCCTCTACCGAAATCGGATTAACTGCGCCGTTCGGGTACCGGATCTGCGGCTGATGTTTCGTCGCGGGCGAACGCGTGACGACAAACTCGGCACCGTCCTGTTCAATCGTCACCGCAACCTGGCCGCCGGCCGCCACAAGTGTGTCCTTGATCAGGCCCTGCAGCCGCTCGTTCCCACTGTATTGGTCGCGGGGCATGTCGAAACAGCTGCGGCCCATCGCAAAAGCGATGTACTCGAGGAGCGAGCTCTTGCCGCTGCCACGACCTCCAATGATCGAGTTGAGCTCCGGGCTCAAGGTGAAGGTATCCTCCTCGAGGATGTGGGAGCCGCTGATCTTGACTTCAACGATCGTCGGAGATGCCATCTGCGGCGGACCAAGATGAATCCGAGACCTGTGGCATAGGAAAGCCTGACGGATGGCTTCCGCAGTCGGCGCGGCGAGCTTGATCCAGGTCTCGTTGGCGCCGAGCGGTCCATAGTCGCTGGAGCGGCTGTCCGAAGTTGGGATGGGGTAGATCTCCCTAGTCGACCACATCTTGTCTGTGCCAGACAGTCTCGTCCGGCTCTTGTGACCGAGTGAGTCGATCGTCTTACCCCGATCAAGGTACCCGCCGACATACGGCATGCGAAGAAACTCGCCATGGTTGCCACTGGACAGGACGCTGAAGTTCCCTTCAGAAACGTTCGGGAGCACGATGTATCGGCCCCGGATGCCCTGCAGCTCGTCCAGCGCTGCGCCGATCTCCGGATACGGTAATTTCAGTTGTGTGACCCTGAGCGATTTGCTTTTGCTTTCGTCGACACCTGCGTACTCGATGCCGAGTCGTCCCTGAGCCTGTCTGCACCAATCCTCCGACAGGTCGGTATCGAAGATTAGCAAACACTGGACACCGCCGACAGCCGTCAGTTCCATGCCTGGAAAGACCCAAAGATCGAAGGTCGGATCGTTCTCCCGACGCTGCTCGGCAGCGGAGCGCACATATGGGAGCATCACCGCCTCGTGGTGGTCTGTGATGGCGACGGCTTGTAGGCCCTTGGCCACACAGGTGTCGACGAAGATCTCGGCCCACTGCCTGCGGGACGCCTCGAGCGCTTCCCTCGTGGCATCGGCACCTGTCGCAGGATCAATTTCGTCGGCTCCGAGTGGTCGTGCACCGACCCAGTTCGGATCGCGCGGCGTATGAACCTGGAAGTCGCACTTCCGCCAATGTGCAAAGTCTGCCATGAGTGCTTCCCCTCCCCTTGTTGTTCTTTGATGATGTCAGAGCTATGCGTGCATAGCGACTAAAGATTCCACTAGGGACCGGCGTAGCCAAGCTCTTCGACGAAGTCGTTGATTTACAGCAAGGGGCCGCAGTGCCAGTTCGCCAGTGTCGGGGCCGGTCATCCAGAATTGGATCGCCCACCAATAATAACAAGCGGACGGTCGTTGATATGCAGCGGTCATACGAGTTACTGCTCGATGAATGTCCGCTGACGAACGCAGCGGACTCTCATACATCTTGCAGCGAGTGACTCCACCCAGCCTGAAGCAGACGGTCAGCTTAGGCTCTGGACGGTCGCATCTGAACGAAAGGAGCCACCGTATCAGACCTCGTTCGGTTAGATGCATCCGGCATACGCGCGGCAGGACAGAGGGCCTCGATGAAACCCGGCCTCCGTGGGGCGAGTCTCCGCCCACCTCCTACAGCTAACCGTGTGTTTTTCTCCTGCCTGCCGCAAGTGAGCCCAGTCACGATGCATTCCTCGGTAACACCCAAGGAATCCAACATGAAACATCCCGGACTGCTCTTCTCCGCCCTGATCGGCGCCGTCGCCAGTGCGCGGTCCATGACACCGATGGCCAGCCTCGCGGCAGCGCGGCTCCTGGGCCAGCGCACGCCGGGGCGCCTCGTGCTGCTGGACCGCCCTCTGTTCACTTATGGCGCCCTGGCGATGGGAGTTGGCGAATTGTTCGGCGACAAGATGAAGACGGCGCCTGACCGCACTGTTTTCCTGGGCCTGCTGGCGCGCGTGATGAGCGCGGGCATCGCGGGCGCGGCACTGGCGCCGCGTGATCGGGAGCCGGCCGGCGCTGCCGCCGCGGTGGCGACCGCCGTGCCGCTGGCCTACCTGACGCTGGCCGGCCGCAAACGGGCCATGGCGCGCATCGGCCAGACCCGCAGCGGCTTGATCGAGGATGCGCTGATCGTGACCGCGGGTGTGGCCATCGTGGCGCTGGCGGTGAGGCCGAAAAACGGGTGGTGGTGATCGGTTGGTGATCGGACAGGGAAAACCGGTGTGCGCCAACGCACAGACGCCCCCCTCCAAAGCGCGCAGGCTCGGCGTCCATTCCGCTTTTCCGAGGCCTGCCGCATGTCCAATCCAGAACCGTTTTTCCATGAAGCATCGAACACGGTGCGCTTCTGGGTGTTGGTCGAATCCGACTGGGTCGGCGCCACCATCGGCAAGGCCACCTTGCACTACCGCTACCAGCCGAACCGCAGCGACGACGAGCCGCTGGCCACCTATATCGCCAACGCCGCCGAGATCGACGCGGCTGTGCGCCGCCGGGTGGCCACGGGGTCGGTGGAGCCGGTGATGTTGCGGGACGGGGATGTGCGTGAGGTGCTGAAGGGCTGAAGCTGCATGGGGGTGATGCACTTCGACAAGCTCAGTGCGAACGGAGTGGGGGGCAATGCACTTCGACAGGCTCAGCGCGAACGGAGGTGGGGCGCGGTGCGGGGGGCTATGCACTTCGACGGGCTCAGTGCCGACGGGGGCGGGTGATCTCCGTGCGAACGGGAGGGCTCGGCTCAGTGTGAACTGCTGGGGGCTTCGTGCGGGGTGCGATGCACTTCGACAAGCTCAGTGCGAACGGGAGTGGGGGTTTCAGTGCGAACGGGAGTGGGGGTTCAGTGCGGATGGGAGTGGGGTCTCAGTGCGAATGGTGGCGGGGCCTCAGTGCGAAAGGGGCCGGCGCATTAAAGTCGGGGCATGAACATCGGCCGCCCTCTTCTGCACATCGAAAAACTCAACTTCGCCTACCCCGGCGAGCCGCCGCTGCTGCGCGACTGGTCGGCCAGCATCGGCCCCGGCGTGACGCAGTTGTTCGGCGACACAGGCAGCGGCAAGTCCACCCTGCTGCGGGTGATGGCTGGCGGGCTCAAGGTTCGGGGCCGGCTGGTGCTTTGCGGCGCGGATCTGGACACGGCGCGCGAGGCCTACTTGCAGAACCTCTTATACGTCGACCCGGGCACCGACCGTTTCGACCAGGTGACGGGCCACGCCTGCACCGAGACCTTGCGCGCAGGCGATGCGGGTTTCGACGCCGCGCGCTGGCAGGCGCTGGTCGGCACCTTCAACCTTGCCGAGCACATCGCCAAGCCGATGTACATGCTCTCCACCGGCAGCAAGCGCAAGGTGTGGCTGGCGGCAGCGCTGGCCAGCGGGCGCCGGCTGATCCTGCTCGACGAGCCCACGGGCGGGCTCGACGGCCCTTCGGTGCGGGCGCTGTGGGCCAGCCTGGGGGCCTTGGCCGAGAGTGCCGACCGCGCCGTGGTGGTGGCCAGCAGCGAACGCATCGAACGTGTGCCGCTGGCGGCCACGATCGATCTGATTTGAGTCACAAGCCCGTGAAGCGGCTTACGGCCCGAAAGTACAGGCTGTAGGGCAGCAGGCGCAGGGCCTTCATCCAGCGTGTGAAGCGTTTGGGGAAGTGGGTTTCGAAGTCCCCCGCGGCCCAGCCGCGCAGCATGGCCTGGGCGGCCTGTTCGGGCGTGATGAGGGCCGGCATCTTGAAGCCGTTTTGCGCGGTGAGCGGCGTCTTCACGAAGCCGGGGCAGATCAGGTGCACGCCGATGCCTTCGCCGTGCAGGTCGAGGTACAGGGTTTCGGCGAGGTTGATCAGCGCGGCCTTGGTCGGCCCGTAGGCCAGGCTTTGCGGCAGGCCGCCGTAACCGGCCACGCTGGCGATGAGGCTGATGTGGCCGCGCCGGTTGGCCAGGAAATGTGGCAGCACCGCGTCGATCACCTGCAGCGCGCCGGCGTAGTTCACCGCCAGGTGTTGCATCAACTTGGGCAGGTCGAAGGCGGTGGCGCGCATCGGCGCGTAGGTGCCGGCGCAATAGACCACGGCGTCGAGCCGGCCGCCGGCCAGCACGGTCTGCCCGGCGCGGCACACGGCGTCGCCATCGGTGACGTCCAGCGGCAGCGCCACGGCGCCGGCACCCTTGCCCCCGTGTGCCGCGACGAAGTCGTCCAGCGCCCCCGCGTCGCGCGCCGACACCACCACCCGCGCCCCCTCGGCGTGCAGCGCATGCGCCGTGGCCAGGCCGATGCCGCTGGAGGCGCCGACCAGCCACACGGTCTTGCCGCGCCAGTCTTCGATGGGGGGATTCAATGGCATCTTTTTCTAACGTTTGACGAAGGTCAGGGTCACGTCGCCGAGGTGGAAGCCCCACTTCGACATCGCGGCCTTGTTCAGCATCACCTGGTCGTTCATCAGGTACATCCAGTCGTCGAACTGCACGGCGTAGACCTTGCCGTCCACGGGCAGCGACAGCGTGTAGCGCCAGTTGAAGGCATTGCCGCTTTCCCGGCCCGCGGCCTCGCCGACCACGTCGTCGGCCCGGCCGGTGTAGCGCCCGTCGGGCAGCTTGGTGAGGTGCCAGATGCGTTTTTGGGTGGTGCCATCGCTGTAGCTGAAGCTTTCGTCGAGCACGCCCTGGTCGCCGGTCCAGCTGCAGCGCATCACCACGGTGAAGCGTTTGACGACCTTGCCGCTGCGGTCGGTGAAGACGCCGTAGGCATCGAGCACGCCGTCGAAATAGGTGCGCAGGTCCAGCACCGGCTGCTGGCCGCTGTAGTCCTCGACCTTGGGGCCGGCGCAACCGGCGAGCGCGGCGGCGCCGGCCACGAGCAGCAAGAGACGTCGTTTCATGGGGAAGGCTCCGGTTGGAATGAAGATGGGCGAGCGGGCCGGATGACGAGCATGGCCAGGGCGGCCGCTGCGGCGAGCTTGAGCCCGCAGGGCAGCACGCCGTAGGCCAGGCTCAGCGCGCGCAAGGCGTCGGGGTCGCGGCTGCCGGGGCTGTAGCCGAACAGGGCCAGCAGCGGCAGCGCCAGGCCCGCGGCCAGCGCGAGGTTGAGCTTGGTCGCGAAGTTCCACCAGCCGAAGTACGCGCCGGCGGGGCCGGCGGTGGGGGCCGAATCCGTTCGGGCTGAAACGGGGTTTGTATTGAGACTATCGGGATGCTGCGCCGCAATCAGGCCCGCCAGCAGTGCACCGGGCAGCGCCAGGTCGGTGCCGAGCGCGGCGCCCGACAGCGCGCACACCAGCAGGAAGGCCCCCGTCTGCCCTGGGCCGAGCAGGCTGGCCCAGACGAACACCGCGATGGCCAGGCCCATGCCGCAAAGCCAGGTGCGCGCCAGGCCGATCCGCCCCACCAGCCGCAGCCACAGCGGCATCGCCGCGGCGGCGCAGACGAAATAGACGCCGAGGAAGGCCGGCTGCATCTGCGCCGGGGCCTGCAGCCGGTCCTGCACGAAGAACAGCACGAGCGTGGCCGGCACCGCGCTGGCGATGCCGTTGAGCACGAACACCGCAAGCAGCCGGCGGAAGGCCGGCTGGCGCAAAGGGTGGATGCGGGCGGCGGCCGGCGCGGCCGTGGGTGCGCCCGCCGGCCGCGGCGCGAGGCGCCAGGCCAGCCAGCCCAGCGCCAGCAGGCCGAAGAAGATGGCCGTGGTCGCGCGCAGGCCCAGCGCCAGCGGCAGCACCGAGGCCGCCACCACGCCCACCAGGCCCAGGCCTTCGCGCCAGGCCACGATGCGGCTGCGCCGGGCCTCGTCGCCGCCGAGCATCGCGCCCCAGGCCTGGTGCGACACGCTCAGGGTGCTGTAGGCGGTGTAGGTGAGCAGCAGCATGGCCGCGGCCCAGAGCAGCAGGCCGTCGGGCGAACGTGTGGCCGGGAAGAACAGGCCGGTGAAACCCGCGGCCAGCGCCACGGCCGCCACCGCGCCGACGGCCAGCACGGCCCGCGTGGAACGGACGAACAGCCGGTCGCTGGCGCGCCCGATCAGCGGGTCGATGAAGGCATCGAACAGGCGCGCGCCGAGCAGCAGCCAGCCCAGCGTGGCCAGCGGCACGCCGAATTCACGCGCGTAGTGGTTGGGCAGCAGCACGTACAGCGGCAAGGCGACGAAGGCCAGCGGCAGGCCCAGCAGACCGTAGCAGAGACCGTCGCGGGCCGTGAGGGTGCTGCGGTGCGTCACGGCTTGTCGCCCCCGATCAGGGCTTCGCGCATCGCCGGCTCGGAGGTCTTGGCCGACAGCCAGATGCCGAAGAACAGCGGCGCGAAATCGCCGTCGCGGATCTCGCCGGCGGGCTGGCCGTTGAAGGTGAAGCGCGCAACGGCCGCCTCGGCGCCCGCGGGCCGGTAGAAGCCGGTGATACGGTCGCCGGCCTTCACATCGGGGAACGCGGCGCGCATGGCCGCCTGCCAGCGCTGCGAACGGGCCTCGTCGATGCTGGCGCTGCGGCGCATTTCGTCGATGGAGCGGCGCGCGATGTCGGCGCTGGCGAAGTCACGCAGGTAACGCAGCTCCAACGCGAAGGCTTGCGTGGCATAAGCCTCGGGCCGGAAGCCGGGCGCGGCCCACAACGTGGCGTCGTAGACGGCAAAGCCCCACACGCGCAGCCGGGTGCTTCCCACGGCCACGGCATCGGGCAGCGCGGCCCGGACTTCAGCGGGCGCCGGCTGCGCCAGCAGGTTCAAAGGAAAAAGGACCGCGGCGCAGACCAGACCTGCGCAGGCCGCTACGCTTTTGATAGCTACGGCCGCACCAGCGTGTACTGCACCAGGTCGATGTTGGCCTTGGCAAAGGCCGCTTCGCAATAGGCCAGGTAGAACTCCCATACGCGCATGAACCTTTCGTCGAAACCGAGCTGCAGCACCTGCTGGCGCGAGGCCAGGAATTTCTCGCGCCAGCGGCGCAGGGTTTCGGCGTAGTCCGCGCCGAAGGCGAATTCATCGACGACCTCCAGCCCCGCGGCCGCGGCCTCGCGGCGGAATTCGCGCGGGCACGGCAGGCAGCCGCCGGGGAAGATGTACTGCTGGATGAAGTCGGTGGAGCTGACGTAGCGCTCGAACAGCGCGTCGTCGATCACGATGCTCTGGATGCAGGCGCGCCCGCCGGGCTTGAGCAGCCGGTGCACCGCCTGGAAGTAGGTCGGCCAGTATTCGCGGCCCACGGCCTCGACCATTTCGATCGAGCAGATGGCGTCGAAGGGCGCATCCGGCGTGGTGGCGCCGATGTCGCGGTAGTCCTGCAGCCGCAGATCGGCCTGGCGGCCAGGGCCTTGCGGCACGCCGAGGCGTTGCATGCGCGCCTGGGCAAAAGCCAGTTGCTCGGTGCTGAGCGTCACGCCCGTCAGCAACGCCTTGAATTCGGTGGTGGCCATCTCGGCCAGCGCGCCCCAGCCGCAGCCGATCTCGAGCACGCGGTCGCCCTCTTTCGCCTGCACCATCTGCAGCGCGCGGCGCACCTTGGCGTCCTGCGCGGCGCGCATGGGCTGGTCGCGGCGGCCCTGGAACCAGGCCGATGAATAGTTCATCGATTCGTCCAGCCACAGGCTGTAGAAGGCGTTGCCGAGGTCGTAGTGCGCGTGGATGTTCTTCTGGCTGTTGCTGCGCGTGTTGCGGTTGAGCAGGTGCTTGACGCGGTACCAGAGCCGGCCGGCCCAGCTGCCGTAGATGACGGCTTCGATGTCCTGCCGGTTGGCGATGAACAGCGTGAGCAGGTCGGTGAGGTTGGGCGTGCTCCAGTCGCCGGCGATGTAGCTCTCGGCCACGCCGATGTCGCCCGAGCGCAGCGCAGCCGCGCAGACGTTCCAGTTGCGCAGCGTCATGGCGGCAGATGGGCTGTCGCCATGCTCGCCGAAGACCTGCATCGAGCCGTCGGGCAACTGCAGCGTGAGGCTGCCGTGTTTGAGGCGCTGCATCAGCTTGAGCGCCGTGCGGGCGGCCGCGGGCGCGCTGGACGGAATCTGCAGGCCGTGTGCGGTGCGGGCGATGGTGGTGGATGAAGGCATGGGCGGCTGGGTCTCTCTATCGCGTCACGAAGGATTCGGGCAGGGCGGGCTTGCGGAAGAAAGGCAGCCGCTTGCGCCACAGCGCGAAGGCCTGCCAGTGGATGCGGGCCATCACGCCGAAGCTCATGGCGGGGTAGCGCCAGAACGCGTGGCGCAGGCTGGCGGGCGTGATCGGCTCGAGCCGGCCGCTGACGCTGGTGAGGATCAGCGGGCCGCTCGCGTCGTCGTGCTCCACCCGCGCCACGAGCTGCTCGGCGCCGTCGTGTTCGCGGCGCATGAAGCGGAAGCGGTAGCGCCCAACGACGTCGCAGAACGGCGAGACGTGGAACACCTTGTCGGCCACGAGTTCGGCGCCGAGCTTTGGCCGATCGAGCAGGTAGCAATGGCGTTCGCCGAAGGTGTTGTTGACCTCGGCGACGATGGCGCGCAGGCTGCCGTCCGCCGCATGGCAATGCCAGAAGCTCACGGGTTTGAAGCAGTAGCCGAGCACACGCGGATAACAGTGCAGCCAGATTTCGCCATCGGCGTCGGTGATGCCGTGGTCCTGCAGCAGCGATTCGATCCAGCCCAGGGCGCCGCCCTGCGCCGGGCCGCGGCCGTCGCCGTGGTCGCTGTCGTGAAAGCTCAACAGCGCGCGGCGGTTGACGGCCAGCGCGCCCGCGCCCTGGCGCGCCATGGCCCGCAGCGGCAGCATCAGGAAGTACGTGGGGTACTGGAAGGCGTGCGGCGTGGGCCGCAGCCGCGTGTGGCGCACCTGGCCGAAGCCGATCAGGGGCGCGGCGGCTGTCATGCCGCGAGCCTTTGCGGTGCCTGGGCCAGGGCGAGCAATTGGTCGGCGACGGCCAAGCCGGCCTTCAGGCCGTCCTCGTGGAAGCCGTAGCCCATCCAGGCGCCGCAGAAATAGGTGCCCTGCTCGCCTTGCAGCGCCGGCATGCGCGCCTGCGCGCGGATCGCCGGCAGGTCGAAGACCGGGTGCGCGTAGTCGAAACTTTCCATGGTCTGGTTACGCGGGATCTCGCGGATCGGATTCAGCGAGACGATCACGGGTTGCGGCCATGGCACGGGCTGCAGCCGGTTGATCAGGTAATGCAGGCACACGCGCGGCGCCTCGCCGCCGGCGGCCGGGGTACTTTCGTAGTTCCAAGCGGCCCAGGCCTTGGGATGGCGCGGCAGCACCGAGGCATCGGTGTGCAGCACAGCGCGGTTGGGGTGGTAGCGGATCGCGCCCAGCGTTTCGCGCTCGGCCGGGGTTGGCGCATCGAGTAGGGCCAGCGCCTGGTCGGAGTGGGTGGCCAGCACGACCTTGTCGAACCGCTCGGTGATGGTGCGGCCTTGTCGGCGGCTGGTGACATGCACCGCGCCAGGGGTCCGGCCGATCTGCAGCACCGGACTGGAGAGGCGCTTGTCCTCGATGCCCGCGACGATCTTGTCCACATAGCGCCGCGCGCCGCCGGCCACGGTGTGCCACTGCGGCCGGCCGGTGACCTGGATCAGGCCGTGGTTGTGGCAGAAGCGGACCATGGTGGCCACGGGGAACTGCAACATCTGCGCGGTGGGGCAGCTCCAGATGCAGGCCATCATGGGCAGGAAATACCAGTCGCGGAAGGCCGTGCCGAAGTCATGCGCCTGCAGGAAGTCGCCCAGCGGCTGCATCAGCTCCGCGTCGCGGCCCTGCCGGGCGAGCGTGGTGCACAGGCGGTTGAACCGCAGCAGGTCGCGCAGCATGCCCCAGAAGCGCGGATTGAGCAGGTTCGCGCGTTGGGCGAACACGGTGTCCAGGTTGGAGCCGCTCCATTCGAGCGGGGGCCGTCCCGGCAAGGCTTCGGCGATCTGCGCCGAGAAGGACATGTCGGAGGCGGCGGTGGCGACGCCGAGCTCGGCCAGCAGGCGGATCAACTCGGGATAGGTGCGCTCATTGAACACCAGGAAGCCGGTGTCGACGCCGTGTGTAGTCATCCCCTGCGCGGTGGGCAGCGTGACGGCAACGGTATGGGTATGGCCTCCGAAGTAGTCGCCGGCTTCGAAGAGGGTGATGTCGGCGTCATGGCGCAGGCGATGGGCCACCGCCAAACCGGCGATGCCGGAGCCGACGACCGCCAGTTTCAGCCGCGCTGGCATGGCAAGCCTCGCGCCGGCTGGGAAAGGAAAATGGCTACGGAGCACCCCGACGCGAACGAGGGAGGGAGGGAGGAGGAGAACCGCCCCGGGGGGACTTCCATGCCACTTGCGTGGGGAAGGCTCCGCTGCCAGAAAAAGGGCCGCAACGATGGCGGCGCAACGCTTTCATGGACCCGCCGCGCGCGGGCAAAGTTCCCGGCGCGCCGTGGGCCCGGTGGGTAAATTAATGTGAAGCCGAGGTGTGGGCCGCGCAGAGTTGCAGATCGCATCGTGCGATCTTATACCAAATAGTATAAAAAATACCGATTGGTAATTATTTCAATTTCAGCTGCTTTTCGAGCTCATTCACGAGCTTCGGATCGTCGGGCTCGGTCTGGCTGCCGTAGCTGGCCACCACGTGGCCGTCGCGCGCCAGGAGGTACTTGTGGAAATTCCACGCCGGCGCGCTGCCGGTGGCCTTCGCCAGCTGCTTGTACAGCGGCACCGCCCCGGCGCCCGAGACCGTGGTCTTGCCGAACATCGGAAACTTCACGCCGAAGGTGTTTTCGCAGAAGTCGGCGATCTGCGCGTTGGCGGCGGGCTCCTGCGAGAAGTCGTTCGACGGGAAACCGAGCACCACCAGGCCGCGCGCCTGGTACTTGGCATGCAGCGCCTCCAGCCCCTTGTACTGCGGGGTGAAGCCGCAGAAGCTGGCGGTGTTCACAACCAGCACCACCTTTCCCGCGTACTGGCACAGCGACTGCGGCTTTTCGTCCTGCAGCCGCGGGAAGGTGTGCTGCAGCATCGCCGGGCAGGCCGGCGCATCGGCTGCGGCAAACACGGCGCCCGGCCCCACAAGACAAAGGGACATCAGGCCATTGCGCAGGATGCTGGAGCGGATGATCATGGAATACCTTTGTAGGAGAGAAGGAGAAGGTAATCCCTGGCCCGCGCGGATGACTGTATTTTCATTCAGCGACTCTAGAATGGACGCCGCTACCGAAGGATTTGCCATGTTGTACCCCGAACTTTTCAAACAACTCGAAGCCGTGCGTTGGAACATGGAAAAAGACGTTCCATGGGCTTCGTTCGACGCTGCAAAGCTGTCGGACGAACAGGCGCAGACCATCAAGATGAACGCCATCACCGAGTGGTCGGCCCTGCCGGCCACCGAAATGTTCCTGCGCGACAACCAGCACGATAGCGACTTCTCGGCCTTCATGTCGATCTGGTTCTTCGAGGAGCAGAAACATTCGCTGGTGCTGATGGAATACCTGCGCCGCTTCCGGCCCGACCTGCTGCCCACCGAGGCGGAACTGCACGACGTGCGCTTCGAATTCGACAAGGCGCCCGCGCTGGAGACGCTGATGCTGCATTTCTGCGGCGAGATCCGGCTCAACCACTGGTACCGCCGCGCCAGCGAATGGCACACCGAGCCGGTCATCAAGGACATCTACACCAAGCTCAGCCAGGACGAGGCGCGCCACGGCGGCGCCTACCTGCGCTACATGAAGCGTGCCATCAGCAGCGTCGGCAACGAAGCGCGCGCGGCCTTCACCAAGGTCGGCGTGCTGATGGCCAGCGCCCGCCGCACCGCGCAGGCGCTGCACCCGACCAACCTGCACGTGAACGAAAGCCTGTTTCCGCGCGACACCATCCAGTCGCGCCTGCCCGATCCCGAATGGCTGGAACATTGGCTGGACAAGCAGATCAACTTCGACGCCGTGTGGGAAAACAAGGTGGTGGAACGCATCCTGCACAACACCAGCCTGCTGATGGACCGCAGCTTCAAGACGGTGCAGGAACTGAACCGCTACCGCAAGGAGATTTCGCGCGAACTGGCCGACGGCCTGGCGCCCCCGCCGGCCGAGGGCGCGAAGGCCTGACCGGCCGTCAGATCAGCGCCAGCAGGCTGTCGAGCTTGATCTGCACCTTGACGTCGCGGTGGGCGACGTAGCCGGTGATCTTGTAGCTGGGCTGGCTGGTGTCGCGGATCATCCATTCGCCGGTGGGCATGCCCTGGCGGTTGATCAGCACAGCCACGTGCGGCGTGGTGGTGTTCAGGCCGCGGCGGATCACGGCGGCGATCTCGTTGCTGGCCAGCTTCACGAGGGTTCCCGGTGTGTAGACGCCGACCGCCTTGATCAGCGCGGCACCGGCCTCGTCGACCTTCTTCTCCTCGTCGAAATACGCGGCCTGCATCGCCGCCGACGGCGCCATGCACAGCCGGCCGAGCCGCGGCGACAGGCGCGCGGCGAACATGTCGGCGCGCTGGATCAGCCGGGCGATGCGCATCGCGTCGGTCTTGGGCGCCAGGGCGCCGGGTGCGCGGTCGTGGTGATGGCGCACCGCCAGCAGCCAGTCCTCGTCATCGACGCCCATGGCCAGCAGCATCGCGAACGAGCGCTGCGCATGCTGTTCCACGGCCTCGATCTGCGTGACCGTCAGCGGCTTGGCCTGCATGGCGAGCTGGTCCTGCAGCGCGGTCATGCTGATGTTCATGGTCAACGCGGCCTTGCCGAGCTTGGCATCGAGCTCGGGCGACCAGTTCAGCACCTCGCGCGCGGCCAGGCTGCAGACCACGTACACCAGCATGGCGTGGGTGGCGCTGTAGATGCGCATCTCGGTGGCCGAAAGGTGGATCAGCGCGAACAGCGTGGCATCGGGGTGGTGCTGCACCAGCTGGTGCAGCTCGGCATAGAGCTTGTCCAGGCGCGGCAGGAACTGCTCGCTGCCGGTGTCGCGCAGCAGGGCATTGGCCTTGAGCTGCAGCGCCGTCCAGTCGGGCACGTCGGGCCGCTCCGGCGCCTCGGCGCGGGCCACGTCGCTCGGCGCGATCTGCACGTTCACGATGTCGCCGAGCGGCCGTTCGGAACGCACCATCTCGTGCAGCTTGCCGACGTAGGCGCGGTGGTGGTCGTCGGAGGCATCCACATCGACACACAGCGTCATGCCGCGCGAGGTCCAGTAGGTGATCTCGGAACGCTCGGTGATCACATAACCCTTGTGCGCCAGCAGCACACCACGCTCGGTGCGCAGCGCGAAGGGCAGCGGCTGCCCGATGCGGATGGAATCGATGTTGACGGCGACCAGATTCATGTTCAGCGCGGATTATGGGAGCAAGCGGTGCCGATTGGCGCAAATTCTTATCGTTTATTGTCGGCGTAAATCGGTGCAGCTTGAGCTAGCATCCGCGCCATGACCGACGCCGCCGCACCCAAGCCCCCGTCCGCCCCCTTTTTCCTGCAGAAAATTGCCGCACGCGCCGACGCGCCAGGCCGCCTTGCACGGCTGCCGCGGCCCTGGGTGTTCACCAACGGCGTGTTCGACATCCTGCACCGCGGCCACGTCACCTACCTAGCGCAGGCCCGCGCGCTCGGCGCCAGCCTGATCGTGGCCTTGAACAGCGACGCGTCAGCGCGCCGCCTGGGCAAGGGCCCGGACCGCCCGCTGAACGCGGAGCAGGACCGCGCCATCATGATGGCCGCCCTCGAATCGGTGAGCCTGGTGACCTGGTTCGACGAGGACACGCCGCTCGAACTCATCACCGAGCTAAAGCCCGACATCCTGGTCAAGGGCGGCGACTACGACATGGCCAAACTCGCCGAAACCAAGGTGGTCGAAGCCTACGGCGGCCGGGCGCTGGCGATCCCGTTCGTCGATGGTTATTCGACGACGGCGCTGGTGCGCAGGATCAAGGGCTGAACGGCTCAGCCTTTGGTCGCCGCCGTGGAAGCCGGGCTGGGTGGTTCCCGCCGCAGCTTGCGCGCCATCCGGCGCAGCCACTGCTCCAGATCGTCGACATAGGTGAACACCACCGGCACCACCAGCAAACTCAGCACCGTGGAGGTGATCAGCCCGCCGATCACCGCGATTGACATCGGCGAGCGGAAGCTCGGGTCGGCCGCGCCCAGGCCGAGCGCGATCGGCAGCATGCCGGCGCCCATGGCCAGCGTGGTCATGATGATCGGCCGGGCGCGCTTGTGGCAGGCGTCGAGCAACGCATCCCAGCGGCTCATGCCGGGCACGGCGGGGTGGCCGTCGCGCGCGGGGTGGCCGCGGCGCGCCTCGATCGCGTATTCGACGAGCAGGATCGAGTTCTTGGTGGCGATGCCCATCAGCATGATCAGGCCGATCAGCGAGGGCATCGAGAAGCTCTTCTGCGCGATCAGCAGGCCGACGAAAGCCCCGCCCAGCGACAGCGGCAAGGCGCACAGGATGGTGACGGGGTGCAGGAAATCCTTGAACAGCAGCACCAGCACGATGTAGATGCACAACACGCCGGTGAGCATGGCCAGGCCGAAACTGGCGAACAGCTCGCCCATGACTTCGGCGTCGCCGATCTCCACCACCTTCACACCGGGCGGCAGGCTCTGCACCGCGGGCAGCTTCTGCACGGCCTCCTTCACATCGCCCAGCGGCAGGCCGGAGAGTTCGATCTCGAAGTTCACGTTGCGCGAGCGGTCGTAGCGGTCGATCACGGCCGGGCCGCTGGCCATCTCCAGCGTGGCCACCTGGCCCAGCATCACCGGCCCGCGCGCGCCGGGCACGGCCAGCCGCCCGAGCAGGCCGAGGTCCTTGCGCGCGCCATCCTCCAGCTTGACGACGATGGGCACCTGGCGCTGTGACAGGTTGAGCTTGGGCAGGGACACGTCGTAGTCGCCCACGGTGGCGATGCGCAGCGTCTCACCGATGGCCGCACTCGTCACGCCCAGATCGGCGGCGCGCGCGAAGTCGGGCCGCACCGCGATCTCGGGCCGCACCAGGCTGGCGCTGGACGCCACGCTGCCCAGGCCCTGCACGGTGCGCAGGTCCTTCTCGACGGCGAGTGCCGCCGTCTGCAGCGCCACCGGGTCTTCGCCGGTCAGCACCAGGATGTATTTCTCGCCCGACCCGCCCAGGCCGACCTTGCTGCGCACGCCGGGCAGCGGCTCGAGCGCGGCGCGGATCTGGTTCTCGATGCCCTGCTTCTTCGGCCGGTCGCCACGCGGGTCGAGTTGCAGCGTGAGCGTGGCCTTGCGGGTTTCGGACGCCCCGGCCATGGCGAACGGATCGCCGCCCGCACTGCCGCCGCCGATGGTGGTGTAAACGCTCTTCACATGCGGCACGCGGGCCACCATCTGCCGCGCCTGCTCGGCCGCTGCCTTCGTCTGCGCCAGCGTCGAGCCGGGCGGCAACTCGAGGTAGACCTGGGTCTGCGAGTTGTCGTCGGGCGGAATGAAACCGGTGGGCAACAGCGGGATCAGCGCCACCGAGCCGAAGAAGAACACCGTGGCCGCCACCATGGTCAACACGCGGTGCTTCAGGCAGGCGGCAGCCCAGCGCATGTAGATGCGCAGCCAGCCGGCCTCCTTCTCGCCGGTGACGATGGGCTTCAGGATGTAGGCCGCCATCATCGGCGTGAGCACCCGCGCCACCAGCAGCGAGGCGACCACGGCCAGCGCCGCCGTCCAGCCGAACTGCTTGAAGAACTTGCCGGCCACGCCGCTCATGAAGGCCGTGGGCAGGAACACCGCCACCAGCGTGAAGGTGGTCGCGATGACGGCCAGGCCGATCTCGTCGGCCGCCTCCATCGCCGCCTGGTAGGGCGTCTTGCCCATGCGCAGGTGGCGCACGATGTTCTCCACCTCGACGATGGCGTCGTCCACCAGGATGCCGACCACCAGCGACAGCGCCAGCAGCGTGATCACGTTGACCGAGAAGCCGAGCAGGTCCATGCCGATGAAGGCCGGAATCACCGACAGCGGCAGCGCCACGGCCGAGACCAGCGTGGCGCGCCAGTCGCGCAGGAACAGCCACACCACCACCACGGCCAGGATCGCGCCCTCGTACAGCAGGTGCATCGAGCCGGCGTATTCCTCCTCCACCGGGGCCACGAAGTTGAAGGCCTCGGTGAGCGCGATGTCCGGGTGCTGCGCGCGCATCTCGGCCAGCGCCGCCTGCACGGCCGCGCCCACGGCGACTTCGCTTTCGCCGCGGCTGCGCGACACCTCGAAGCCGACCACCGGCTTGCCGTCGAGCAGCGCCGCCGAACGTTGTTCGGCGATGGTGTCGCTCACCGTGGCCACCTCGTCGAGCCGCACCTGCCGGCCGTCCGAGAGCGACACGCGCAGCGCCGCGAGCTGTTGCGCCGATTGCACCGTGGCCAGCGTGCGCACGGGTTGTTCGCCGATGCCGATGTCGGTGCGGCCGCCCGCGCTTTCGCCCTGCACCTGGCGCAACTGGCGCGAGATGTCGGCGGCCGTGGCGTTCAAGGCCTGCAGCTTCAGCGGATCGAGCGCGACGCGGACCTCGCGCGTGACGCCGCCCACGCGGTTCACCGCCCCCACGCCCCGCACGGCCAGCAGCTTGCGCGTGACGTCGTTGTCGACGAACCAGGACAGGGCTTCGTCGTCCATCGCGGTGGAGCTGATGGTGAAGGCCAGCACCGGCTGCGCTGCCATGTCGACCTTGTTGACGATCGGGTCGCGCACGTCGCCGGGCAGGTCGCTGCGCACGCGTGCCACGGCGGAGCGCACGTCGTCCACGGCTTCCTGCACGGGTTTCTCGAGGCGGAATTCGACGGTGACGGTGACGCCGCCGTCCTGCACCTTGGTGTAGATGTGCTTGATGCCCTGCACCGTGGCGATGGAATTCTCCAGCTTGCGCGCCACCTCGGTTTCCAGTTGTGCTGGCGCGGCGCCCGGCAGCGAGGCCGTGACGGTGACCGTGGGCAGGTCGATGTCGGGGAAGTTCTGCACCTTCATCGCGTTGAAGGACAGCAGGCCGGCGAAGGTGAGCAGCACGAACAGCATCACCGCCGGAATCGGGTTCTTGATGGACCAGGAGGAAACGTTCATGGCCTGGCCCTACCTTGCTGCCGAGGCGGCGGCCTGCGCGGGCGCGGCGGTGCCGCCGTCGTTGATGCGCACCAGGTCGCCGTCGTTGAGGAAGCCCGCGCCGGTGACCACCAGCCGCGCATCGGCCGGCAGGCCGCCCGTCACCTCGGTGCGGTCGCCGGCCTGCCGGCCGGTCTGGATCTTGAGCTGCTGCACGCGGCCCAGGCCAGGGTTGTCGGACTGCGGCGTCACGCGGAACACGTAGTTGAATCCGTCGCGCGCCACCACGGCCAGTTGCGGCACCGTCAACGCCGGGCTGCTGCCCAACTGGAATGCGCCGCGCGCGAACATGCCCGGGCGGGCCGATGCCGCGGCCGCGCTGTTGACCGGCGGCAGGTCGACGTAGACCAGGGCATTGCGCGTCTGCGCATCGACCGTGGGCGCGATCATGCGCACCTTGCCCCGCAGCTGGGTGCCGCCGGGCGTGGTGACCAAGGCCACGCCGCCGGGCTGGATGCGACCGAGCTCGCTCGACGTGACCTCGGCCCGCCATTCGAGCCGGCCGCCGCGGATCAGGCGGAACAGTTCCGTGCCGCTGGCCAGCACCGCGCCCACGGTGGCGTTGCGCGCCGAAATGACGCCGGCATCGGGCGCGAGCACCTGGGTCTGGCGCAGCCGCAGTTGCTGCGCGGCGAGCGTGGCCCGCGCGGCCTCGACACGGGCCTTGGCGGTCTCGGCGGTGGTCAGGTACTGGTTGATCTGCTGCGTGCTGAGCGCGCCCGTGGCCTGCAGCGTGCGTGCGCGTTCGGCATTGCCGCTGGCATCGCTGGCGTTGGCCTCGGCCTCGACCAGGTTGGCGCGCGCCTGGGCCACGTCGGCCTGCACCGGCTCGGGCGCGAACGTGGCCAGCACCTGGCCCTTCTTCACCGCGTCGCCGACGTTGACGCGCACTTCGGTCAGGCGCAGGCCGCTGGCCTCGGAGCCGATCACGGCTTCCTGCCAGGCCGCGATGTTGCCGTTGGCATCGAGCTGCAGCGGCCAGGCGCCGGACTGCGGCAGCGTGGTCGTGACGGTCATGGCCGGCTTGGGTGCGTTCGCGGGCTTGTTGTCCGCTGCACGTGAGTTCAAAGAAAAAAGGCCTGCAGCGCAGAGTGTACCTGCGCAGATTGCTATCAACGAGATAGCAAAAGCGGGTCGGCGGATGGGGTTCATGGTGTCTCCGGAATCAGGGTTGGGCGCTGGCCACGGACCAGCCGCCACCGGCCGCGCGGTAGAGCGCGACCCAGGCCAGCCAGCGTTCGCGCTCCAGCGAAAGCAAGGCGGTCTGCGAGGCCAGTTGCTGGCGGCGCGCGTCCTCCAACTCGACCAGGCTGGCCAGGCCGCCCTGGTAACGCGCCTGCGTGGCGTTGAAGGACACGCGGTAGCCCTCGACCGCGGCGTTCGCGTCGGCGAAGCGACGGGCCGCGCTGTCCAGGTTGACGAGGGCCTCCTCCACTTCGCGCACGGCCTGGCGCGCCTTGGCGCGGTAGAGTGCTGCGGCCTCGTCGTAACGCGCTTCGGCCGCCGCCTCGCCCGCCGCGCGCCGGCCGCCGTCGAAGATCGGCAGGCTCAAGGCGACCGGGCCGATCGACCAGGTGTTGAAGCTGGTGCCCACGCCGTTCATGCGCAGGTAGGCGGTGCCGATCGAGCCGGTGAGCGAGAGCTTGGGATAACGCTGCGCCTGCGCGTTGTCGACCTCGGCGCTGGCCGCGGCCACTTCACGCTCGGCGGTGAACACGTCGGGGCGCTGCGCGAGCAGGCCGGCGGGCAGGCTGGTGATGGTGAACAGCGCGGGCGGCATGGCCGGCTCCGACACTTCCACGAGCCGGCGGCGCAGCACCGGCTCGTCCAGGCCCGTCAACGCCACCAGGGCCTTCACAT
The DNA here is from genome assembly GCF_001955695.1 of Rhodoferax koreense. Taxonomy (NCBI): domain Bacteria; kingdom Pseudomonadati; phylum Pseudomonadota; class Betaproteobacteria; order Burkholderiales; family Comamonadaceae; genus Rhodoferax; species Rhodoferax koreensis. The sequence goes on from NZ_CP019236.1 coordinate 5,544,972, forward strand.
CGACGTCGCACAGGGCGCGCTGTTGCGTCACGCGCGCCGAAGCCTCGGCACTGCTGGCGCGGGCCAGCGCGGCCGTGGCCGGCGCCTGGAAGCCGGCATCCGCCGCGAGGCCGGTGAGGCGCGAGGTCTCGGCGCGCGAGCCCGCGTCGGACTGCGTCACCGCCAGTTGCCGGTTACAACTGCGCAGGCTGAAATAGGCGTTCGCCACTTCGGCCGTGACCGACACCCGCGCATCGTGCCAGCCAGCCTCGGCGCCGTCGGCCCGGGCCTGGGCGGCATCCCGCGTGGCGCGGTTGGCGCCGAACAGATCGGCCTCCCAGCTCGCCTGCAAGGCGCCCTGGGCGGTGCCGGCCAGGCCGCCGGCCGATTCGTTGAAGCCGCGGCTGGCGTTGGCGCTCGCGTCCACGCTGGGCAGGAGGGCGGCGTTGGCCGTGGTGCGTGTGGCGCGCGCCTGCAGCACGCGCGAACGTGCCGAAGCCAGTGTCGGGCTCACGGCCTGCGCGGCGTCGATCAGCTCCGCCAGCAGCGGATCGTCGAGCTGTTGCCACCAGCGGTTGAGCCCTTCGACCGAGCCCTGGTGCGGCAGCGGCGCCTGCCACTGGGTGGGCGAAGGCAAGGCCACGGCGGGCGGACGCGCGGGCGTGGCGCAGGCGGCCAGCAGCAGCGCCAGTGCCGCGATTGGAATGGATCTATTGGTCTTCATGTCTTGACTTTCACGGCCCCGGGCCGCTGCGTGCCACGCCGCCGCGTCTCCAGGTCGATCAGCGCCATCGCGTCCTCGATGAGCCGCGGCGTCCAGGCATCGACGGCCTTGGCCGTCTTGATCAGCGCGGGCCGGATCGCCTGGATCACCTCCTGGTTGACGAACAGCATCACCGCCAGCGAGGAGATGGAAAACGCCAGTCGGTGCACGTCGTCGTCGGCGCGCGCCAGGCCGAAGTGGCGGCACAACACCGCCACGATGGCCGCATGCGGCTGCTGGATGTCGCGCCGCAGTTCCTCGGCCCACTGGCTCGAAGGCTCGAGCATTTCGCGCAGGTGCAGGCGCAGGCACTGCTGCACCAGCTCGCCCTGCTTCATCGGCTCGAGGAAATGGGTGAAGAAGGCCTCGATCGCGCCGCGCGTGGTGAGCCCGGCCTGCCTGAACACCGGCATCATGTCGCGCGGACTGCCCAGCGGCTCGGTGAAGGTGGCGCGGTACAGGCCGGTCTTGTCGCCGAAGTAGTAACTGATGGCCGCGATGTTGACCCCGGCCGCCTGCGCGATCTCGCGCGTCGAGGTCTTGGCGAAACCCTTGTCGGCGAACAGCCTCAGCGCGGCGTGCAGCAGCCGTCGGCGCGCCTGCTCGCCATCGCTGCGCGGCGTGCGGGGAGACGGGGTCGACGGGCGGCGGGTGATGGTGGCCATGGCTGCGCATTACAGCACAACATCAAACGATTGATTGAATTGTGAAGGCGGGGTCTGACCGGCCCTCGGTCCGCGGCCTGCACAGGCGCGCTATTTCAGCACCAGCCGCGGGTCGAGTTCGGCGATGGCGAACTTGCGCAGATGCGCCAGGAACGCCTCGACCAGTTTCGGTGGCTTGCGCTGCAACGGTGTCAACACCGAAAACTCCAGCGGAACTGGCGGCTCGAAGGGGATGAAGCGCAAATCTTGCCCCTTGTACTCCATGGCCGTCACCGCATCCACCAGCGAGATGCCCTGGCCCGCCGCCACCAGCGAGCACAGCGTGAAGGCGACCGGGCTCTCCACCGGGGCCGCCCGGTACTTCACGCCGTAGGCGGCGAACATCGCGTCGATCAGCAGACGCGTGCCGAGGTGCGAAGGTTGGCAGATGAACAGCTCTCCCTCGATGTCGGTCGGAACGATGAGTTCCTTGCTGGCCAGGCGATGGCCGACCGGCATGGCGCAGACATGGGCGGCCGACAACAGGCTGTCGCCGTGGGTGCCGGTGTGGCTGATCGACAGGTTGACGATGCCCAGGTCGCAGCGTTGGCCGATCACCATGTCCACGATGCTGCGCGAGTCGTACACGCCCAGCATGATCTTGGTCTCGCCATGGTCTGCCACAAACGCGGCAATGGCCCGCGGCAGGAAAGACAGCGCCATCGATGGCGGCGCCGCGACGTGCAGGGAGCCGCGCTGCTGCGTCTTGATCGCGTGGGCAGCGCGGGCGATGCGCTCCACGCCGATCAGCGAGCGGTCCACCTCTTCGTACAGCAACTGCGCTTCCGCGGTCGGGTGCAGCCGCCCGCGCGTGCGTTCGAAGAGCGGGAAACCGACGCTTTCCTCTAGGTCCGCCAGCAGCCGTGTCACCGCCGGCTGGGATATGAACAGCATGTCGGCCGCCCGCGTGACGGTCTGGCACAACATGATGGCGCGAAAGGCTTCAAGCTGGCGGAGGCGCAAGGGTAAGCCCTGAGAATTCCATAACGAGACATTATAGAACTCCGAAAAAATTGTATTTGTTCAAGCCAAAACGGCCAACTAACATCCATTTCGCCAGTGTAGTTGCGGGTTTCAGGGGCGCATAGCTCCCATAACCTGATGTGTGAAATTCGTGCATTTCTTGCCCCAACTTGGGTCGGATGCACCGTTTTGGAGAACCCTCGTGAAAGTCAACCTCTTGAGCACGTCGCTCGCAGCGGCCATCACCCTCGCCTGTACGGGTCTGGGCCATGCGCAGTCCGTACCCACCTTGTATGTCGGCTCTTACGGCGGCTCCAGCGAGAAGCTGTTCAAGGAAAAGATCATCCCGGCCTTCGAGGCCGCACACAAGGTCAAGATCGTCTACGTCGCCGGCAACTCCACCGACACGCTGGCCAAGCTGCAGGCGCAGAAGGACAAGCAGGAACTCGATCTGGTGATCATGGACGACGGCCCGATGCAGCAGGCCGTGCAGTTCGGCTTCTGCGAAAAGATCAAGGACGCCCCCGTCTACAAGGACCTGTATCCGCTGGCCCGCATCAGCGACCGCTCGGTGGCCATCGGCGCCGTGGCCACAGGCCTCGCCTACAACACCGAAGCCTTCAAGAAGGCCGGCCTGCCCAAGCCCGATTCTTGGGAAATCCTCACCGACAAGAAGTTCAAGCAGAAGCTGGCCATTCCGCCGATCTCCAACACCTACGGCCTGCAGACGCTGATCATGTACGCCAAGATGCGCGGCGGCGGCGAAACCAGCATCGACTCCGGCTTCACGGCCATGACCAAGGAAGTCGCGCCCAACGTGCTGGCCTGGGAGCCGTCACCGGGCAAGATGACCGAACTGTTCCAGAACGGCGACATCAACCTGGCCGTCTGGGGCAGCGGCCGTGTCGAGTCCTTCAAGGCGACCGGTTTCCCCATCGAATTCGTCTATCCCAAGGAAGGCGCGATGGCGCTGATGATCGCGGCCTGCCCTGTTGTACAGAGCGACGTGCCCGAGCCCGCGCAAGCCCTGCTCCAGTACCTGCTGACGCCCGAGGTGCAGGCCTGGCTGGCCGACACGCAAGGCTTCGGCCCGGTCAACAGCAACACCAAGCTTGAGCCGGCTGTCGCTGCCAAGGTGCCGTACGGACCCGCGCAGATCGGCAAGCTGCTGCCGACCAACTGGACGGTGGTCAACGAGAAACGCGGCGAGTGGACCAACCGCTGGAACCGCACGATCGAGCGTTGAGCCTTCGCTCTCGAGCTCCGCGGCGCCTGCCGCGGGGCTCATGTTTTTCCCTTCGGCAGCCCACAGCCACCTGAACACCATGACCTTCCTCTCCCTCAAGAAGCTCACCAAGCACTTCGACGATTTCGTTGCGGTCGAGTCGCTGGACCTGGACATCGAGCGTGGCGAATTCATCTCGCTGCTCGGCCCTTCGGGTTGCGGCAAGACCACCACGCTGCAGATGATCGCCGGCTTCGTGAACCCCACGCGCGGCAGCATCGTGCTCGAAGGCCGGGACATCACCGCGTTGCGCCCCGAGAAACGCGGCATGGGCGTGGTGTTCCAGAGTTACGCGCTGTTCCCGCACATGACGGTCGAGGCCAATGTCGGCTTCGGCCTGGAGATGCGCGGCATGGGCCGCAGCGAGCGCGCCCAGCGCATCGGTGAGACGCTGGAGCTGGTGCGACTTGGCGGCCTGGGCAAGCGCTTCACGCGTGAACTCTCGGGTGGGCAGCGCCAGCGCGTGGCCATCGCGCGGGCGCTGGCGATCCGCCCGCAGTTGCTGCTGCTCGACGAGCCGATGTCCAACCTCGACGCCAAGCTGCGCGAGGACATGCACATCGAGTTGCGTGCGATCCAGCGCCACCTGGGCATCACCACGCTGCTGGTCACGCACGACCAGGTCGAGGCCATGACCATGAGCGACCGCATCGCCGTCATGCACGGCGGCAAGATCGTGCAGCTGGCCATGCCTTTCGAAGCCTACGAGCAGCCGGGCTCGCCCTTCGCCTCGGCCTTCCTCGGCAAGACCAACGCGCTGCGCGGCCGCATCGTCTCCAACAACCAGCGCTGCGCCATCGTGGACGTGAACCAACGCCAGCTGCACATCCCGCATGGCGGCCGCAGCCTGGACGGGGAGGTGCACGTCTTCGTGCGGCCCGAGAAACTGCGCCTGGGCGTGGCCGGCGAAGGCCTGCCGGGCCAGGTCAAGACACGCGTGTTCCTGGGCAATCACTGGATGCTGCAGGTCGACACCACACTCGGCCTGATGAGCGTGAGCCTGCCCAACATCGGCGAGGTACCGCCGGCCGAAGGCAGCGTCGTCAGCCTGGTCTGGTCGGACGACGACCTGCGCGTGTTGCCACAACAGGAGATGGCGCATGGCTGATGCAACCGTCGCCTTGGCCGCCACCAGCACGGCCGAGCCACGCCGCACGTCGGGCGAGGGTGCGGGCGCCGCGCCCTGGCTGCTGGCCTCGCCCGCGCTGCTGCTGTTCATCGGCCTGCTGCTGGTGCCGCTGCTGCTGACGGTGCTGCTGTCCTTTCATGCGTTCGACGGCGCGCGCGGCGTGCTGCCCGACACCACCTGGCGCAACTACATCGAAGTCTTCTCCGATGGCTACTACCACGAGATCTTCCTGCGCACCGGCGGACTGGCACTCGGCGTGACGCTGTTGTGCATCGTTTTCGGCGTGCCGGAAACCTTGATCCTGGCGCGCATGAAGAGCCCGTGGCGCGCGCTGTTTCTCATCGTCATCCTCGGGCCGCTGCTGATCTCGGTGGTGGTGCGCACGCTGGGCTGGGCGATCCTGTTCGGCAACAACGGCCTGATCAACAACACGCTGATGTCGCTGGGCATCACCAGCGAACCGGTGCGCCTGTTGTTCAGCATGACCGGCGTGGCCATCGCGCTGACCCATGTGCTGATCCCGTTCATGGTGATCTCGGTCTGGGCCAACCTGCAAAAGCTCGATCCGCAGGTCGAGAACGCCGGCCTGTCGCTGGGCGCGCCGCCGCTCAAGGTGTTCTGGCGCGTGATGCTGCCCCAATTGCTGCCCGGCATCCTTTCGGGCGGCATCATCGTCTTCGCGCTGTCGGCCTCGGCCTTCGCCACGCCGGCGCTCCTGGGCGGCCGCAAGCTCAAGGTGGTGGCCACCGCCGCCTACGACGAGTTCCTCAACACGCTGAACTGGCCGCTGGGCGCGACGATCGCCATGCTGCTGCTGCTGGCCAACGTGGTCATCATCCTCGGCGCCAACCGCTGGGTCGAAAAGCGCTTCAGCCAGGTCTTCGACGCCTGAGCCGCAAGAAATCAAAGGACTTCCCATGCGCAAGAACGGTTTCTTCTCGCTGCTCTACCACGCCATCTTCATCGGCTTCATCATCGCGCCGCTGGTGGTGGTGGTGCTGGTCTCCTTCACCAGCAAGGGCTTCATCTCGATGCCCTTCGCCGAAGGTTTCTCGCTGCGCTGGTTCCGTGCCATCCTCGAGTCCACCGAGATCATCCGCGCCTTCTGGTTCTCGCTGTGGCTCGGCCTGGCCTCGGCGAGCATCGCCGTCCTGCTGGCCGTGCCGGGCGCCCTGGCGCTGACCCGCTACAAGTTTCCCGGCCGCGGCGTGCTGATGGGCTTCTTCATGTCGCCGCTGATGATTCCGCACGTGGTGCTGGGCGTAGCCTTCCTGCGGTTCTTCACGACGATCAACGTCACCGGCTCCTTCATCTGGCTGGCCGCGACCCACGTCATCGTGATCATTCCCTACGCATTGCGCCTGGTGCTGTCGTCGGCGACCGGGCTGGACCGCGATGCCGAGCGGGCCGCATTGTCGCTGGGTGCCTCGCGCTTCACGGCATTCCGGCGCGTGGTGCTGCCGCTCATCCTGCCTGGCGTGGCCGGCGGCTGGATGCTGGCGTTCATCCAGAGTTTCGACGAGCTCACCATGACCGTCTTCGTCGCCACGCCGGGCACCACCACCCTGCCGGTGGCCATGTACAACCAGATCGCCCAGACCATCGATCCGCTGGTCGCCGCCGTGGCCACGGTGCTCATCGTCGGCACGCTGGCTGTGATGCTCATCATGGACCGCCTCGTCGGCCTGGACCGCGTGCTGATCGGCAAGAACTGAACCCCGCAAGAATGAACCACACCAACTCCAATACCAGCGACGTCATCGTCATCGGCGGCGGCCTGGTCGGCAGCGCCGTGTCCTACGGCCTCGCACGCCAGGGCGTGAAAGTCACCCTGCTCGACGAAGGCGACCAGGCTTTCCGCGCCTCGCGCGGCAACTTCGGCCTCGTCTGGGTGCAGGGCAAGGGCTTCGGCATGACACCTTATGCCAGCTGGACACGCTCGTCCTCCGGTCTCTGGCCGCGGCTCGCGCAAGCGCTGCTGGACGACACCGGCGTCGATGTCCATCTGCAGCAACCCGGTGGCTTCTGCTTCACCTTCTCCGATGAGGAAAAGGAGGACCGCCGCCAACGCATGCAGGCCATCCAGGACGAACTTGGTGGCGACTATCCGTTCGAGATGCTCGACCGCCAGGACGTGATCGCCCGCGTGCCCGCCCTCGGCCCCGCCGTGACCGGTGCGAGCTACACGCCGATGGACGGCCACACCAACCCGCTGAAGCTGCTGCGCGCCCTGCATGCGGCCAACCTGAAGCGTGGCGTCCATTACGTCAGTGGCCAGCCGGTGAAGCAGGTCCAGGCCGAGCCCCGTGCAGGCGGCAGCCTCTTCACCGTGGAAGGCCGCTGGCAGGCCCCGCGCGTGGTGCTGGCCGCGGGCCTTGGCAACCGGGGCCTGGCGGAGATGCTGGGCCTGCATGCACCCGTGGTGCCCAACCGGGGCCAGGTGTTGATCGGCGAGCGCACGAGCCGCTTCCTCGACTACCCCACGCTCAACGTGCGCCAGACCGACGAGGGCACGATCCAGCTCGGCGACTCGATGGAAGAGGTCGGCTTCAACGACAACGTCACGACCGACGTGCTGGCCAACATCGCCCGGCGCGGCGTGCGCACCTTCCCGGTCCTGGCCGGCCTGCGGTTGGTGCGCGCCTGGGGCGCGCTGCGTGTCATGAGCCCCGACGGCTTCCCGATCTACCAGGAGTCGCCGAAGCACCCCGGCGCCTTCGTCACCACCTGCCACAGCGGTGTGACGCTGGCCGCGGCCCACGCCTTCCGCGTCGCACCCTGGGTCGCCGGCGCGCCGCGGCCCGAAGAGATCGGCGTCTTCCAGGGCGACCGTTTTTTGAACCCCAACTACCGCCCCGCCCATGCCCACTGATTCCTTGTTCCGACCGCTGGCCCAGGCCGGCGCCAGCACCGCCAAGACGGTCTCCGTCACCCTCAACGGCGCACCGCTGCAGTTGCCTTCCGGCACCAGCGTGGCGGCCGCGCTGCTGAGCGCAGGCGTGCAACGCTTCCGCAATTCACCGGTCTCCGGCGAAGGCCGCGCACCGTACTGCATGATGGGCGTGTGCTTCGAATGCCTGCTGGAGATCGACGGCGTACCGAACCGCCAGGGCTGCCTGGTGGCGCTGGAGGCCGGCATGGCCATCCGCACGCAGGACGGCATGCGCGACCTGCTTGCGGAATCCAAGGACCCGGCGGTTGCACTCGCCCAGGCCATGGAGGCACCCCATGGCCTTTGAAGCATCGCCCCCGGCGGCCGCCGGCCGGCCGGCTGAAACGGTGGACATCGCCATCGTCGGCGCCGGCCCGGCCGGCATGGCCGCGGCCATCGCGGCGCGACGGCACGGCGCCAGCGTCGTGCTGCTCGATGAGCAGGCCGCCGCCGGTGGCCAGATCTACCGCGGCATCACCACCGCACCCACCCAGCGCCTGGACGTGCTCGGCCCCGACTACGGCGCGGGCGCATCGCTCGCGAAGGACTTCGCCGCCAGCGGCGCGCGCCACATCACCGGCGCCGCGGTCTGGCAGGTCACCGCCGAGCGCCAGGTGCATTACCTGCAGGGCGGCGGCGTGCGCTCGCTGCAGGCCGACCGCGTGCTGCTGTGCACCGGCGCCATGGAGCGGCCGTTCCCGATCCCAGGCTGGACGCTGCCTGGCGTGTTGACGGCCGGCGCCGCGCAGATCCTGCTCAAGGGCTCGGGCATGGCGCCGACGCAGCCTGTAGTGCTGGCCGGCTGCGGCCCGTTGCTCTACCTGCTCGGCTGGCAGTACGTGCGCGCCGGCGTGCCGATCGCGGCCATCGTGGATACCACCGACGGCAGCGACTACCGCCGTGCCATCCGCCATGCGGGCGGCGCGCTGGCCGGCTGGCGTTACCTCAAGAAGGGCCTGTCGCTGATGGCCGCGCTGAAGCAGGCCAAGGTACCGTTCTACAAGGGCGCGACCGAACTGCACGTGCTAGGCGTTGGCCAGGCCAGCGGCCTGGGCTTCGTCAGCGGCGGCACGCTGCGCACGGTGGACAGTCCGCTCGTGCTGCTGCACCAGGGCGTGGTGCCGAACACGCAATTCTCCTGGTCGCTGCGTGCCAAACACGCGTGGGACGAGGCCCAGCTGTGCTGGTCGCCCGTGACCGATGCCTGGGGTGAACTCGACGTGCCGGGCATCTTCGTCGCGGGGGACAGCGGCGGCATCGGTGGCGCCCGCGTGGCCGCGCTGCAGGGCGAGCTCGCTGGCCTGGCGGCCGTCACGCAGAACGGCAAGCTCGCCGCCGCGACGCGCGACGGTCTTGCCGCACCGCTGCAGGCCGAGATGCGTGAACACCTGTTCATCCGCCCCTTCCTCGACGCGCTGTACCGGCCGAAAAAGGCCAACCGCATTCCGGCCGATGGCACCATCGTCTGCCGCTGCGAGGAGGTCACCGCCGGTGACATCCGCAGCTATGTCGAACTGGGCTGCACCGGCCCCAACCAGGCCAAGAGCTTCGGCCGTTGCGGCATGGGCCCGTGCCAGGGCCGGCAATGCGGCCTGACGGTGACCGAAGTCATCGCCGACGCGCGTGGCATGACGCCGGAGCAGATCGGCTACTTCCGCATCCGCCCGCCGATCAAGCCGATCACGCTCGGAGAACTGGCGCGTGAAGCCTGACAACGCAGGCTTGCCGCGGGGCAGCGATGTCATCGTCATCGGCGGCGGTTTCCACGGCACCTCGAGCGCGTTCCACCTGGCACGCCGCGGCGCGAAGGTGACGCTGCTGGAGTCGGAGTATTGCGCGCGCCATGCCTCCGGCGTGAACGCGGGCGGCGTGCGCACGCTGGGCCGCCACTTCGCCGAAGTGCCGCTGGCGCGCGCCTCGCTGGGCCTGTGGCACGACCTGCCCGAACTCCTCGGCGCGGACCTCGCCGCCGATGCGAGCTTCGTCGCCAGCGGCCAGCTGCAGATCGCGGAGACACCCCAGGAGCTGGACAAGCTGCGCCACCGCGTGGCCGAACTCCACGCGCTCGGCTTCACGCACGAGGTCATCGTCGATGCCCAGCAGGTGCGCGAGATCGCGCCGCGCCTGGCGCACCATGTGGTCGGCGGCATCTGGGTCCGGGACGACGGCCATGCCGTGCCCTACCGCGCCGTCACCGCGTTCCGCCATGCGGCGCAGCGCCTGGGCGCACAGTTCCATGAAGCCACACCGGCGCAGACCATCGAACGCATCGGCGACCGGTGGAAAGTCACCACCCATCGGGGTAGCTTTGTCGCACCGTGGCTGGTGAACGCGGCCGGCGCGTGGTCGGGCGACTTCGCCGCGCAGGCGGGCGACGTGGTGCCGATGCAGCCAGGCGGCCTGATGTTGATGATCACGCAGCGTGTGCCGCACTTCGTCGACCCGGTGCTGGGGGCTGCGGGCAGGCCGCTGTCCTTCAAGCAATTCGCCAATGGCACGGTGCTCATCGGCGGCGGCCTGCGCTGCGGCGCCGACGTGGTGCGCCGCCACGGCGAGGTCGATTTCATGAAGCTCTCGTCGAGCGCGCAGACTGTTACCGACCTGTTCCCGCATCTCGGCCCGATCAACATCGTGCGCGCCTGGGCCGGCGTCGAGGCCTTCATGCCCGACGACATTCCCGTCATCGGCCCGAGCCGCCACGCACCGCAGCTGGTGCATGCGTTCGGCTTCTCGGCCCACGGCTTCGAGCTCGGACCCATCGGCGGGCAGATCGTCTCCGAGCTGGTGCTCGACGGATCCAGCAGCCTGCCGATCGCACCTTTCGCCGTGGACCGTTTCGCCACCGCGCACCTGCATTGAGCCGCGCGCCGCAGCCGCTCCTTTCCTTTTCACCAACCACCCAGAAAGACCATTCGATGTCCGACATCCAACGTTACGAATCCACCCCTCGTCTCTCCCGTGCCGTGGTGCACAACGGCCTTGTGCATCTGGCCGGCATCACCTCCGCCGTGCGCGACGGCGACATCACCGTGCAGACGAAAAGCGTGCTCGACACCATCGATGCGCGGCTGGCCAGCGTCGGCAGCAGCAAGGAGCGCATCCTGAGCGCGCAGATCTGGCTCAAGGACATCGACGCCGACTTCGCTGCGATGAACGCCGTCTGGGAAGCCTGGGTGCCCGCCAGCGGCAGCCCCGCCCGCGCCACCTGCGAAGCCAAGCTGGCCGCGCCCAACCTGCTGATCGAGATCATCGTCGTCGCCGCAGCCGGCTGACGCGGGCGGCGGGCGGCCGTCGCCTCGGGCGATACACGCCGTGGCGCTCTTTACGGCCGCTTTACCGCCGCGCTACCCCGGCTTCGCGCAGCGCTCCTGTAATGGCGGGGCGCTGGCGGCTTTGCGGCATCGTCTGTAAAGACCGGTTGATTTCTTCGGTCGAACCCCGGCCAGCGCCGACCGGAATGGCGCGGCGATGAACCCCATGTCGCTTCATCGGCGCGTCCCATCTGCGCGAACCGCGCAAGGAGCTTTTCATGACGAAGAAACTGAGCTGGGTGATCTCCTCAGCAGGTATCCTGACCCTCGGCCTCGGTGCTTTCGCCCCCGCGGCCTTCGCCGCCGGCCCGGACGCGCCCGACCTCTACATCGGCGGCAACATCTCGATGAACCGCGCCTCCGACCTGGGCGGCAAGATCGATTCCGGCCTGGCCAGCCAGGGCATCGCCGCCAACAGCTCGGCCGACAAATCGAGCACCGACCCGAGCCTGCGGCTGGGCTACAAGCTCACGCCAAACTTCGCGGTGGAGGCCAGCTACGACCACCTCTCCTCGCACGACGTGAACTCGAACATCTCGTCGCCGACCGCCGACACCGCCAGCGGCCACTGGAAGGCCGACGGCCTGGGCCTGCATGCCGTCGGCATCGTACCCATCGACCAGAACTTCTCGGTCTACGGCCGTGTCGGCGTGGAGCAGTTCCACACCAAGTTCGATCTGGCCTCGACCGCGGGCGGCAGCACGGCCCTGTCGAACTCCGGCCACAACACCTCGCTCGTGCTCGGTGCCGGGCTGAGCTACGCGATCAACAAGAACGTGGACACGGTGGTCGAATACAACCGCTTCAACCACGTGGGCGATGCCGACACAGGCCGCAGCGCGGTCAACCAGTTCAACGTCGGGCTGCGCTACCACTTCATGTAGCCGAACATCCCTGCGCCCGGGTCGGGAAAGTCGGCGGCTTATCATTCCGCGCTTTCCTTCCACGGGCGTTGGCCCACAACGACTTGATGCTTCGATCGACATCGGCCGGCGCCTGCGCGCTGGCTGTTTTCCTGTCCGCTACGACCGCCTGGTCGATGGCGCGTGCGCAGCCCGCAGCGGACGCCGCCGCACTCGGCATGACCCTCGCGGAGTTGCAGGCGGCCTATCCGACGCTGCAACGTGTGGCACGCCCGGTGGTAGCACCGCACGGCCTGCGCGGGCAGTGGCGGCTGGACGATCGCCAGATCGCTGGCCTGCCTTTCGAGACCACCTTCTTCATGCAGGGCCAGCGCGTGCAGCGCATCGAACAACTGCGCATCGACACGAGCCAGCCATGCGCGCAGCAGGATGAGTTCAGCGCCGTGGTCCACGCCACCGGCCTGCAATACGGTGGCGGGGTGACCGGCTTTGCGTCGACCGGCGTGGACGCGTTCGGCACCGTGGGCGACGCCGATGTCTCGGCGCACCTGCAGGTCAGCGCGGCGATGTGTTCGATTCGTGTCGTCTACAAGCCCACGGTGTTGCGGGATGCCTCCACCCTGTAGGACGCATGGCAGACTGAACTAGCGCGCCGCATCCGCCCGCATGATGCCGGCGAAGAAGTCGGCCAGCGCCTGGTGCGCGTCCAGCGGCAACACGTGCGCGATGTACTGGTCGGGGCGCACCACCACCAGCGCGCCTAGCGCGCGGTCGATGCCGCGCAACGCAAAGATGTCGGCATCGGCCCTTGCATGCGCGCAGAAGACCTTCTCGTGGTCCTGCAGGCCGTAGCGCCCCTTGCGCGGCAGCAGTAGCGGCGGCCAGGACGTGACGTCCAGCTCGCGGTGCCCCTGCTGGAAGATCGCGCGGAGGTCGAACACGGCATCGACGTCCTGCCTCGCCCGCGTGTACCTGCGCACCGGCGACGCCGGAGACTCATCGAGAAACCGGCACAACTCGCCGAGTCGCGGGCCCGCGTCGCCCCGGCCATCCGCCGCGGCCGCGAAGGCGTAGAGGCGCCAGCGGCCGTCCGCCTTCGCCACATGCCCGAGCTCGACGGGCCGGGCGTCGAACGCGCGCAGCACCGGCGCCGAATGGAAGCGGGTGCCGACCACGAAGCCCGTCGCGAGCGCCTGGTGGGTGTCGGGGCCGCGGATGGGCGAGGGCCGGTAGTGCGTGCCCATGCCGGCGGTGAAGCGCCCGTGGCGTTCGAAGTATTCCTGGAAGGCCTTGGGGTCCACGCCATGGGAGGCGCCATCGGCATCCTTCTGCAGCCGGTCGCTGAACATCTTCGCCCACTCGCGGTCGAAGTCGATCAGTTCCTGGGCGACGACCTGCCGCTCTTCCGAATAGGTCCGCAGCAGTTCCGGCCCGCACTGCCCGGAGAGCACGGCCGCCAGCTTCCACCCGAGGTTGAAGGTGTCCTGCATCGAGAAATTCATCCCTTGCCCGGCCTTGGGGCTGTGCGTATGGCACGCGTCGCCGGCGATGAACACATGCGGCAGCCGCGTACCGGCTTCATGCGCGGGGACCTCGTCGTACTTGTCGCAGATGCGCTGGCCGATCTCGTACACCGACCACCATGGGACTTCCTTCACATCGAGCTTGTAGGGATGGAAGATGCGCTGCGCCGCGGCGATCAGCTGCTCGAGCGTGATGCCGCGCTCGGCCACACGCTCCTCTTCGCCGAGCTTGTCCATCTCGACATAGCAGCGCACCAGGTAGCCGCCCTCGCGCGGAATGACCAGCAGGTTGCCGTTGGCCGACTGGACGGCCACCTTGAAGCGGATGTCGGGGAAATCGGTCACCGCGAGCATGTCCATCACGCCCCAGGCGTGGTTGGCGGAATCGCCGACCAGGGTGCGGCCGATGGCCTTGCGCACGCCGCTGCGCGCGCCGTCGCAGCCCACCACATAACGCGCCTTGATGGTCTCGACCTGGCCGGCATGGCCCGCGTCGGTGCGCGTCAGGCGCGCCGTGACAGGGTGGTCCGTCGCGCCCGGATCGATGGTCAGGTCCAGGAAGCTGCGGTGGTAGTGCGGCTCCAGCCGCGTCGGCGCGTTGCGCATGAACTCGAGATAGAAGTCGTGCACCCGCGCCTGGTTCAGGACCACGTGCGGGAACTCCGACAAGCCGTCCTCCGTGTCCTGCACCCGCCCGTGGCGCACGATGTGCTCCGGCTGCCGCTCGTCCGGCTTCCAGAAGGTCACTTCGTTGATCCAGCAGGCCTCCTTCAGCACCCGGTCGCTGAAGCTGAAGGCCTCGAACATCTCCATCGTGCGGCAGGCGATGCCGTCGGCCTGGCCCAGTTGCAGCGGGCCTTCCTTCTGGTCGACGATGCAGGTGCGGATGTGCGGAAAGACGGCCAGCTGGGCGGCCAGCGTCAGGCCGGCCGGCCCGCAACCGACGATCAGCACGTCGACCGCCTCGGGCAGCGCATCCGTGCGCGGACCAAGCTGGGCCGCGGCTTCCAGGATCTCGGGATTGCCCGGCCTGAAACCGTTCAGATGAAATTGCATGGGGCGTTTCTCTCTTCTGGCCGGCCTGCTACTCGGCCTTGATGTTGGCGCTCTTGGCGAGGTCGGTGTAGCGCTTGGTGTCGGCCTTGATGAGGCGCGCCAGGTCCTCGCCCGTGCCCCTGTAAGGTTCAACGCCGGCGTTGGACAGGTTGGCGACCACTGCGGGTTGGGCCAGGATGGTCGAGATGTCGGCCACCAGCTTCATGACGACGGCAGGCGGCAGGTTCTTCGGGCCCATGAGCGCGAACCAGATGGAGAAGTCGAACGGCTTCAAGCCCTGCTCCTCGAAGGTGGGCGTGTCGGGCAACTGGGCGTAGCGCTGCGCGGTGGAGACGCCCACCACCTTCAGCCGCCCATTCTTCGCATAGGGCGCGACCAGGTTGGCACTGACGATGGCCAGCGGGATTTGCCCGCCGAGCACGTCGGTCACCGCGGGTGCGCAACCCTTGTAGCCCGCGTGCGCGGCGGCCACGCCGGTCTGCTGCTTGACGAGCTCCATCACGAAATGCTGCGGCGTGCCGATGCCACAGGAGCCGTAGCTCAGCGCGTCCGGTTTGGCCTTGGAGGCGGCCATAAGTTCCTTCACGTTGCCCACGTTGAGCGAAGGATGGGCGGCCAGGGCGATCGGTGTCACGCCCAGCAGCATGATCGGCGTGAGGTCTTTTTCCGGGTCGTAGGGCAGCTTGCCCATCACGCCGAGGTTGGTGACCATGGTGCTGTTCTGCAGCAGGAGCGTGTAGCCGTCGGCAGGCGCACGCACCACTTCCGCGCTGCCGATGTTGCCGGAGGCGCCGGCCTTGTTGTCCACCACCACGCCCTGGCCCCACATCTGCTGCAGGCCGGCGCCGATCTGGCGCGCGAGGATGTCGGAGCCGCCGCCCGTGGCGTAAGGCACGACGATGCGCACGGATTTGGAAGGATAGGTGTCGGCCTGCGCCGCGGCGCCGACCATGACCAAGGCGGCCGCGCAGAACGCACCGAAGGATGATTTGATTCGCATGGGATGTCTCTTGATGGGTGTCATTGGTCGAGATCGACCTGGCCGAGCCGCTTGATCCACAGGTTCCACGAGCGCGGGATCTGCCCGTCGTTCATGTCGGAGGAAAGCTGTGCCTCCTCCTTGTTGAGGAAGGTGATCTCGCCCAGGCCGTTGGCCGCGAGCTGCAGCTTGGCGTTGACTTCGGCATAGATCGCGCGGTAGACCGCCTGCTCGAGCGAGGTGCCGACCACGGTGGAGCCATGGCCACGCATCAACACGCAGCTGTGCTGGCCGAGCGATCTGGCCAGCGCCTCGCCGAGGTAGGAACTGCGGATCAGCATGTCGGTGTTGCCGCCGGCCTCGCGGATCTCGAAATGCGCCGAGCCTTCGCTCAGGAAGCCGGACATGTGGAACACGGGCTTCAGCGCATTCTTGGTGATGGCGAAGGGAATCACGCTCTGCGAATGGCTGTGCACCACGGCCACCACGTCGGGCCTGGCGCGGTAGATCTCGCCATGGATGAAGCGCTCCAGGTAGGGGCGCTCCTTCTGGTCCGACAGGGTGTTGCCGTCGTAGTCGTAGACCGTGATGTCCTGGCGGCGCACCATGCCCGGCGCGCGGTTGCACGACAGCAGGAAGGCGCCGGGCACGCTGTCGTGGCGCACGCTGACGTGGCCCAGGCCGTCGACGATGTTCTGGTCGTAGAGGATGCGGTTGGCGTAGACCAGGCGATCGACGAGGTCGGCAGCGGGTGACTGGATGGGCATCGGATTTGTCTCCTGTGGAAGGTGTTGCAGGCCGCGGGATGTCGCCGGGGCCATGCGGCTAGCCGACGTATTCTTGGCCCCAGCCACTATGTTGGCAAGCACGCCACCGGATAATCGGTATCGCGATTTCCAATAATGGGCTCGCGCAACGAAGGAGACCGACGGTGGCCAAGCTCGATCTGGAATGGCTGACTGTGTTCGAAGAGGTGTTCAAGACGGCCAGCGTCTCCAAGGCCGCCGAGCGGCTGGGCATGCCGCAGGCCGCGGCCAGCACGGCGCTGATCAAGCTGCGTGCGCATTTCGGGGACGCGCTCTTCAGCCGCACCGCACGGGGCATGCTGCCCACGCCCTATGCCCAGGCCATCCAGCCCTCGCTGCGCGCGGTGCTGGCCCATCTGGAGCAGGCGCGCGCCAGCCACGGCGGTTTCGAGCCGGGCGAGGCGCGGCGCACGTTTCGCATCAGCATGACCGACATCAGCGAGATCGTGCTGGTGCCGACCCTGCTCAACCACCTGCGCCGGGTGGCGCCCGGCATCCAGGTCGACATCGAGAAGATCTCGACCGACAGCGTGCGGCGCCTGCAGGACGGCGATGTGGACCTGGCCGTGGGCTTCATGCCGCAGCTCGACGCGGGCTTCTACCAGCAGGTGCTGTTCGCGCAGAACTTCGTGTGCCTGGTCGCGACCGGCCACCCGCGCATCGCCGCCAGGCTCAGCAAGGCCGCCTTCAGCCGCGAGGGCCATGTCGTCGTCGGCTCCTCGGGCACGGGCCACGCCATCGTCGACAAGGTGCTCGAGCGTGCCGGCGTGCCGCGCCAGGTGGTGCTGCGCGTGCCCAGCTTCCTGGGCGTGGCGCGCATCGTGGCCGAGACCGAACTCATCGCCACCGTGCCCGTGCTCTACGGTGAACTCATGGCCCAGCGCGAGCAGGTCCGCGTGCTGCCCGTGCCGCATCCCGTGCCCCGCTACGACGTCAAGCAGCACTGGCACGCGCGGTTCCACACCGACCCCGGCAACGCCTGGCTGCGGCGTACCATCGCCGAGTTGATGGGCGATGGCGCCTTGCCCGCAGCAGGTGGCCAGGGCGCAAGGCCGGCGCCGACGAACCGCTGATCAGCCGGCCGTGGCCGGCACACCGTCGGAGGCTGCGTTAGGGGTGTCGTCGGCCGCCGGACCTTGTCCACCCTCCTGTTGCAGGCGCAGCATCATCTCGCGCTTGTTGTCGCGGCTTCGGCGGGCATGCTCGCGCATGATGGCCTCGGCGCGGCTGCCTTCCCGGGCCACGATGGCATGCAGGACGTCGGCATGGTCGTGCTGGGCGCGCAGCAGCAGCTTGTACTCGAGCCGGGGCAGGGAGCCGTTGAGCCCGAGGGCGCCGGCACCGGCCATCGGCGTGCGGCTCACGGCCTCCAGGGCCGTGGCGAGCGCGGCGTTGTCGGCCGCAACGACCAACGTGCGGTGGAACAGGGCGTTCATGGCCACCCAGCGCATGGCATCGATGCCGGCCCCCGCCGCCGCCTCCTGCAGCACCAGCTCGCCCTCGCGCACGCAGGTTTCCAGGGTCTGCAGGGTGTGCGCGTTGGCGCCCGCCTCGGCCACGCTGCGGGCCGCCATGCCTTCCAGGACGCCGCGCACGTCCACCGCCTGCGCGATCGCGTCGATGCTGAAGCGCCGCACCTGAAAGCCGCGTTTCGGAAGCCGTTCGAGCAGGCCTTCCTTCTCCAGTTCTCCGAGCGCGATGCGCAGCGGCGTGCGGGAAACACCGAGCTCCGCAGAGTACTGCACTTCCACCAGGCGTTCCCCGGGCGCGAGTTGACCGGCAAGCACGCGCCGGCGAAGTTCGTTGATCACCCTCTCGATCTGGGAAGCCATGCGTTGTCCTTTGGAAGCGCCCCAGTTTAGCGAGCGACTGAGCAATCGATCCAAACCAAAAATGCATGCATTTTTAATGCTTCAAACGGGTTTACCCGGATTTATGCGTGAATTTTCTCGACCGAGAATATCAAATGCATGCATTTGTCTTTGCGCCTGATCAACACCACGCGAGGTTTTCATGACCCGGTCCGTTTTTGCTCCCACGGTGCGCCGTGATCGCCGCACCCTTCTGGCACTGGGCGGATTGGCCATGCTGGCCCGTAGTCCGCTGGCCTTGGCGCAGACCTATCCGGCCAAGCCCATCAAGCTGATCGTGCCTTTTCCGCCTGGCGGTGGCGGCGACACCCTGGCCCGCCTGGTCATGACACGAGCCGCCAAGGAGCTCGGCCAGCCCATCGTCATCGAGAACCTGGCCGGCGCGGGCGGCAACATCGGCTCGCAGACCGCCACGCGCGCGGCGGCCGACGGCTACACCCTGCTGTACGGCACGAACGGCACACACGCCATCAACCAGACGCTCTACAGGAACAGCGGCTTCGACGCGGTGCGCGATTTCGAACCCGTGAGCCAGTTGACGCGCATTGCCGCGATGGTGGTGGTCCGCCCGGGCCTGCCGGCCAACACCATGCCGGAACTGCTCAAGCTGCTCAAGGCCTCGCCGGGCCGCTACACCTTCGCGTCGGCCGGCAACGGCACGACCTCGCACCTGGCTGGCGAAATCCTCAAGAGCCGCACCGGCCTGTCCATCGTGCACATTCCCTACCGCGGCGGCGGCCCGGCCATGACCGACCTGCTCGGCGGGCAGGTCGACCTGCTGATCGACGTGATGCCGAGCACCGCGCCCCAGGTGCGCGCGGGCAAGCTGCGCGGGCTGGCCGTCACCACGGCCAAACGCGTGCCGGCCATGCCCGAGGTGCCGACCATCGCCGAGTCCGGCGTGCCCGGCTTCGACGTGAGCGCCTGGGACGCCGTCTTCGCGCCGGCCCACACGCCGGCCACCATCGTGGCCCAGCTCAACGAAGCCATCCGCAAGGCCGTGAACGACCCCGAGCTGCGCGCGCAACTGATCGAGCGTGGCGCCGAAGCCGCGCCCGGCACGCCGGCCGAACTGGGCCAATTCGTGAAGTCCGAAATCGTGCGCTGGGGCGAGGCCGTCAAACGCTCAGGTGCCTCCATCGAATAAGAAAGCCTGGTGATGAACCCTCCCGAACATTACGTCGGCCTGCCGCCGCCCCTGGCGCCCGCGCTGACCCAGACCAAATATTTCTTCCAGGCGCTGGACAACTTCTCGCGCGTGTTCGCGATCCGCCCCGGCGACGAGGTGCTGTTCCTGGCCGATCCTTTGCTCGACCCGCGTGTGATCGACGCCGTGATCGGCATCGCGCGTTCGCGCGGCGCGCAGGTGCGGGTGTACATGGAGCCCAGCACGCAGGTGACGGCAATCCCCGAGGCCATCCACGGCCTGCTGAAGAAGGCCAGCTTCGTGGTCTCGACCTGGTTCTGCTCGATCCTGGACCCGCTGTGCATCCAGCTGCGCCGCGAAGGCCAGCGCTGGGTGAAGATCACCTACTTCCGCGACCTGGACCTGCTGCACACACCGCAGGCACGCTTCCCGATCGAGGTCATCGGCGAGATCATCCGCGCCACCGCCGAGCGCTTCCCCAAGGGCGAGGCCTTCGACCTGCGCTTCACCGATACGCGCGGCAGCGACTTCCGCATCGGCTTCACACCCGAGATGCGCGAGAACCAGCTCGCCACCAACCGTTGGCGCGGCAAGATGACGGCCGAGGAAGACGGCTGCTACGTGCACTACCTGGCCACGCACGGCCCCAACCTGTGGGACCACAACTCGGTGAAGAACGACATGCGGGTCAAGGTGGACATGTCCGGCGTGCTGTATCCGCAGTGGGCGGTCGGCTTCGCGCGCCCCTTCGAGGAAAAAATCGGCGTGGTGTTCGAAGGCGAATACATCAGCGCGGTGCACGGCGAGTCGGAGGAGGCCAGCATCCTGCGCGAGATGCTGGTGGGAGGTCGCATGATCGAAGGCGGCGGCTGCGGCTTCAATCCCAAGGCGCCGCGCCACACGGTCTACCCCGCAGGCTCGAATGCACCCGGTGCGATGCATTTCGGCATCGACCTGGCCAAGCCCTCGGACTACATCCGCCGCGTGATGCCCGATTGGGAAGAACCGCCGGTGCACATGGACCTGATCACGCTGGACGCGACCGTGACCGCCGGCGACAAGCTGCTGGTGGACCGCGGTTTCCTGTGCGCGCTGCGCGATGCCCGCGTAGTGGAACTGGCCAGCCGCTACGGCGACCCGGTCGAATTGCTCGAAGCCGTGGTGCTGTAACGCCTCGGCGCCGCGCCAGGCGCTTCGCTTCGGCTCAGGGACGCGACTTGGCCCGGCTTCGTGGCCCAGCCTTCGCCACCGGCGCATCCCGCGCGTCCAGCAGCAGTTCGTCCTGCGCCAGGTTTTCGATCATGGCCAGCAGCACGCGCCGCGTGGTGCGCACATCGGCCGGCGAAATGCCGTTCACGCTCACGTGGTTGGTTTCCTCGGCCAGCGGCACCAGCTTTTCCTTGAGCGCACGGCCCGCGTCGGTGAGGTGCACGTACATGTTCTTCTTGTTGGTCGGCAACTGGCGGCGTTCGATGTAGCCCTGCGCCTCCATGGCCTTCATCGCGGCGAAGGTGGTGGGCTCCATCACGCCGGCGCGTTCGCTGAGCTCCTTCTGCGTGAGGCCGTCGGCCTCCCACAGGATGCGCAGGAAGGTCCACTGGCCGAAGGGCACGCCATGCTCCGCCAGCCGCACCTGCAGCGCCTTGTGGAAGGCCCGCGCGGCATCGCGCACCAGATGAGCCAGCCGGTCGTTGGGCACGGCCTCGCGCCAGTGGCGAATGATCGATTGGGTGTCGTTTTTCATCACGCCGGATTGTGACCGACCTGGTGCGCCGGCCGGCACTCCCGGCCGTTACGCGCCGACTCGAGGACGGCCAGGCAGACCGCCGTGGTGGCGCGCGCCCATTCGCCGCTGTGGCTGGCCGGTCGGCCATCGACGACGGTGGCGATCAGCTCGTCGATCACCTCCTGCCGGGGCACGGGTGGAGGCGGCAGCGGCAGGAAGCTGCGTTCGCCATCGGCATAGACATGGATGCCATCGGCCACGGGTCGCAGGTCCGCCTTTTCGCAGCCCACGATCAACGGGCCGAAGTGCTGATGGGCCAAGGGCACGGCCGGTGCGGAAGGCGCCTGGTAGAGCGCCCCGCCGTAGTTGCGCGCGGCCTTCAGCGCAGCTTCTTCCGCGGCCGAAGCGGCGGTGGCCAGGCGCTTGCGCGCGGCACCATGGTCGGCCGGGTTCTTGGCCTGCCCCATCTCACCGACATAGCCCATGAACTCGTCGGAATCGAAGTGGCCGTAGCCACTGTAGGTGGCCGATGCGAAGGCGCCGCCCTCGAAGCCCAGCAGTGCACTGTAGGCGCCCTCGGTGGGGCGTTGCGGGTCCCAGGCGCCGGTATGGGCGCGCACGCTCTGCACCAGGCCGCCGCCGAGCAGGCGCACGACGTCGATCTGGTGCGTGGCCTGGCTGTGGATGACGCCGCCACCGGCATCGGTGACGAGCTCTTCGGGTCGGCGCGGGCGGTACAGGAAGTCGGTGAAATTCAGGGCCGTGATCATCTTCACCGCGCCGTAAGCGCCGCTGTCGATGAGTTCCCGCGTGCGCCGCACCGGCGTATTGAAGCTGTGGCTGTGGCCGACGATGAGGTGCACGCCCGCCTTGCGGGTGGCGTCGATCATCGCCGTGCATTCGTCGAGCGAAAGCGCCATCGGCTTTTCCACCATGGCGTGTTTGCCGAAGGCCGCCGCCACGCCCACGTGCGCGGCGTGGAACTGGTGCGGCGTGGCCACGTAGACCAAGTCCACGGCGGGATCGGCGCACAGGGTTTCGACCGTGGTGTAAGCCGGCATGCCGAAATCGCTCTCGAACCGGGCCCGGGCGCTGGCGATGGGATCGCAGGCGGCGACCAGGCGCACGCGACTGTCGGCGAGAAAGGTCGGCAGCATCAGCGTGAATGCACGGCCCAGGCCGGCCACCCCGATGCGCAGGGTTCGTGCCCCGGCCATCACAGGTCCAGCACCAGTTCGGGGGACACTGCGCGCGAGACGCAGACCATGATGTGGTCGGTCTTCTCCTCAATGGAAAGCACCATGTCGCGGTGCTCGGCCTCGCCGGCGAGCAGCCGCGTCTTGCACGATCCGCAGGTGCCGCTCTCGCACGAACTCGCCACTCGCAGGCCTTGCGCGCGCAGGGCCTCGAGGAGGGTCTGCTCGGCCGGCACTTCCAGCGTCTTGCCGGTCCGGGCCAGGCGCACCTGGAAGGGCTTGTTCTCGGACTGAAGGCTGGCGTCCACGCCGAAGCTCTCGAAGTGCACTGTGCCCGATGGCCAGTGGCCCGACATGTCGGCCACGCTGTCCATCAGCCCGCGCGGTCCACAGCAGTAGACATGGGCTGCTCCAGGCTTTTCGAACATCGGCCAGAGGTCGAGCGCCTGCGCCATGTCGCCGTGGTCGTGGTGGATCTGCACCTGGCCGGGGAAGTCAGACTCGAGCTGCGCCATGAAGGCGGTCGTGCCCGGGTCGCGCGTGCAGTAGTAGAGATGGAAGCCGCGGCCAAGCCGCTTCAGCTGCCGCATCATCGACAGGATCGGCGTGATGCCGATGCCACCGGCGATGAAGATGAAATCGCTCGCGCGTTCGTCGAGCTCGAAGTTGTTGCGCGGCGCGCTCACCAGCAGCCGCTGCCCCGCGTGCACCTCGTCGGCCATGCTCAGCGAGCCGCCACGGCCGCGTTCGTCACGTTTGACCGCGATCTCGTAGCGACTGGTGTCGGCCGGGTCGCTGCACAGCGAGTAGTTGCGCCGCACACCGACGGGCACCTGCACCGTGAGGTGCGAGCCGGCCGTGAAGGCGGGCAGCGCCGCACCGTCGGGACGGCGCAGCTCGAAGAGATAGATGCCCTGGGCCACCGCTTCCTTGCGCACCACCTCCACCTCGAAGAAATCGGGATCGCTGCCGGCGGCGTGTTCGGGCGCCACGGTCGTGTTCGGTACTCCATCCTCAGGGTAAACGCTCATTCGTGTCTCCGTTGAAATTCTTGACAAATGTCAAATTCGGGATAATCTTAGTCATCTAAGAATAATTGTTCCAAGCGCAATTGGCAAGCGATTTCGAACCGGCTTGCAAACGCCGCCCGGTTGTCCGATCCCCACCCGAAACTCACCGCCCCAGGAGGCCCCGAAATGTTGACTGCCGAGGAAAATGAACTGTTGTGCCGCGTCGAAGGCCAGGCCCCGATGGGCCAGCTCATGCGCCGCCACTGGACCCCTGTCTGCCTGATCGAAGAGGTGAGCGAACCCGACGGCACGCCGGTGAAGGCGCGTGTCTTCGGCGAAGACCTGGTGGTGTTCCGCGACACCAACGGACGCGTCGGCGTGATGGACGAGTACTGCCCGCACCGCCGCGTGTCGCTGGTGTTCGGGCGCAACGAGAACTGCGGCCTGCGCTGCCTCTACCACGGCTGGAAGATGGACGTGGACGGCAACGTGGTGGAGATGGTGTCCGAGCCCGCTGCCAGCGGCATGGCCCAGAAGACGAAACACCTGGCCTATCCCACGCAGGAATGGGGCGGCTTCGTCTGGGCCTATATGGGGCCTGCGGACACAAAGCCGGCGTTCGTGCCGCCGGCCTGGGCGCCCACGGCCGACGCGCAGGTCACCATCGCCAAGGCCGTGATCCCCTGCAACTGGGCGCAGATCCTGGAGGGGGCGATCGACTCGGCCCACAGTTCGAGCCTGCATTCGTCGGACATGGTCCCGGCCCGCGTGGCCGGCGCCGAGGCCACCGACACGACCTGGCTGCGCCCGTCCACCGACAAGGCGCCGCGCATGCAGGTGGAGCGCGGCGGCTACGGCTTCCGTTATGCGGCGATCCGGCGGCCCATCGCCAACGCCGCCGCGAACGACTACGTGCGCTCGACCGTGTTCGTGGCGCCGGCCACGGCGCTGATCCCACCCAACAACCTCTACAACGTAGCCAACATCAACGTGCCGATGGACGACACCAATACGGCGTTCTACTTCATCGCCTGGGGACACAAGGACCAGACCCCGGACACCGCCACCTGGCGCAAGTTCCTGGGCCAGCAGCCCGGCGTGGACCTCGCGCCCGGCTACGTGCCGCTGCGCAGCCGCGCCAACATGTTCTGGCAGGACCGTGGCGCGATGAAGGCCGGCAACTTCACCGGCATCACCGGCTTTCCGAACCAGGACATCGCCATGTGGGTGACCATGGGCCCGATCGCCGACCGCACGCACGAGCGCCTGGGCGCGAGCGACATCGCCGTGGTCGAGTTCAGGAAACAGATGCTGGAGGCGGTGAAGGCCTTCCAGGCCGGCGCCCCGGCCATCGGCACCGGCGACGCGCGCATCCCCGCCGAGGTGGTGGCGTTTCAGGCGATCGTGCCCAAGACCACCGACTGGCGGGCCTACAAGGCCCACTACGTCTGGGACGGCAAGGAGCCCGAACTCGAGCCGTCCTATTCCACCGGCGCCCCCGCCGAGTCGCCGCAGCCGGTACCACCACCGGTGGCCACCTCCGCCTGAGAAGGTGTGAGAGCGTCCCCAAACACAACGAAGAGACAACCCCATGAACCGTCGCACCACGCTCATCGCCGCCGCAGCGCTCGCCGCCAGCAGCTTCCTCATCGCCCTGCCGGCCCAGGCCCAGGGCGCCGCATCCGGTTATCCGAACCGTGCGATCCGCTTTGTCGTGCCGTATTCGGCCGGTGGCCTGCCCGACACGGTGGCCCGCATCTTCGCGCAGCGCCTGGGCGAACGCCTGGGCCAGGCCGTCGTCGTCGACAACAAGCCCGGCGCCAACGGCGTGGTGGCGGCGCAGGCCATTGCCACGGCGCCGCACGACGGGTATACCTTCCTGGTCACCGACGGCTCGATGTTCTCGATCAACCCCGCGATGTACAAGAACCTCGGCTACGACTACAAGCGCGACCTGCTGCCCGTGTCGCTGGCCGCGCGCGCACCGCTGTACCTGGCGGTCAATCCCAAGGTGCCAGCCAACACGCTGCAGGAATTCGTGGCGCTGGCCAAGGCCAAGCCCGGCGCGCTGAACTACGGTTCGTCCGGCATCGGCAGCACGCACCACCTCACCATGGAGGCCATGAAACACACGCTCGGCATCGAGCTCACCCACGTGCCGTTCAAGGGCTCGGGGCAGTCGGTGCCGGCGCTGATCGGCGGCCAGGTCGACGTGTTGTTCTCGGCCCTGCCCTCGCTGTCGGGTTTCGTGAAGAGCGGCCAGGTGAAGCTGCTCGCCACCAACGCCGCGCAGCGCTCGGCCCAGGCGCCGAACGTGCCGGCCATCGCCGAAATCATCCCCGGCTTCGACTTCGCGCCCATCGTGGGCGTGCTGGCCGCCGTGGGCACGCCGGCCGAGGCCATCGAGCGCATCAGCAGCGAGATGGCGCAGATCGCGAAGCTGCCCGACGTGGTGACGACGCTGAACAACGCCGGCATCGACCCGATCGGCGGCACGCCGGCCGAATACAACAAGGCCATTCTTGGCGAAAACGAACGTCTGGCCAAAGCCATCGCCGCGGCCGGCATCAAGACCGAATGAACCCCACCATGTCCAAACTGAAACTCACCTTCGGCTGCTGGAACTACGACCGCACGCGTGCGCTCATGGACGGCAGCGTCGTGCCCGACGGCATCGACCTCAACTACCTCAACATGCCGGTGGAGGAAACCTTCTTCCGCATGCTGCGGCACCAGGAATTCGACGTGGCCGAGATGTCGCTGTCGTCATTCTCGGTGCAGATGCACAAGCCCGAGCGGCCCTTCGTCGCCATCCCGGTGTTCCCCTCGCGCTTCTTCCGGCACTCGTGCATCTACGTCAACGCCAACGCGGGCATCCGCGAGGCGAAGGACCTGATCGGCAAACGCGTGGGCAACCCCGAGTACCAGATGACCGCGCCGGTCTGGATCCGCGGCATCCTGTCTGACCACTACGGCGTGCCGGTGGACAGCGTCACCTACTTCACCGGCGGCGAGGAAGAGCCCGGCCGTTCCGAGAAGGTCAAGCTCGACCTGCCGCCCAACATCAAGGTGCAGAGCATCGGCCCCGACCAGACGCTGGCGCAGATGCTGCTGGACGGCGAGATCGACGCGCTCTACACGGCCCGCATGCCGTCGAGCTTCCTCAAGGGGGGCGGCCGCGTGAAACGCCTGTTCGAGGACTACGAGCAGGTCGAGCGCAACTACTTCCAGGAAACGAAGATGTTCCCGATCATGCACACCATCGCCATGCGCCGCGACGTGTACGAGGCCAACCGCTGGATCGCGCGTTCGCTCATGAAGGCGCTGGAGGAATCGCAGCGCCGCACCTACGAGGACCTGTATGAGACCGCCGCGCTGAAAGCCATGCTGCCCTGGCTCACCTCGCATGTCGAACAGGTCAAGCGTGAAATGGGCGCCGACTTCTGGCCCTATGGCTTCGAGAAGAACGAGGCGACCCTGCGCACCTTCCTGCGCTACCACTTCGAGCAGGGACTGTCGAAACGGCTGCTGGAGCCGAAAGAGCTGTTTGCGCCGGAGTCGCTGGAGTCGTTCAAGATCTGAGCGCGCGCCGATGTCCGACACCACGCTGGGCCTCGCGCTCGCCAGCGCCGCGCTGCTGCTCTTCACCGCCGGGACACTGGTCACCAAGGCCGCCGCGAAGCGGCTCGACCTCGGGCTGGGCTTCGTGGTGGCCACTTTCGTCAACGTGGTGTTCTCCGCCGCGGTGCTGGGCGTGCAGTGGCTGCTGCGCGGCGAGGCCGTCACCTGGAACGCCATGGCTTTCTGGCTGTTCGCACTGGCCGGCTTCTTCGCCACCTACCTGGGGCGCTGGTTCTTCTACGAATCGGTCGTGCGCTTCGGCCCGGCCAAGGCCAGCGTGTTCCAGGTCAGCAGCCCGTTGTTCACGGCACTGATCGCCTGGGCCTTGCTGGGCGAATCGCTCAGCCCCGCCGTGGCCACCGGCATGCTGCTGACGGTGGCCGGCCTGGTGCTGGTCAGCCTCAAGCCCGGCGTGGCGAAAGCGATCGTGGCCGAAGCCGACGCACCCGCCTCGCCGCCCCTGGACCGGCGCACGCGCCTGCTGCAGTCGGTGCTGTTCCTGGGCCTGTGCAGTTCGCTGGCCTACGCGGCAGGCAATGTGTTGCGCGGCATGGGCATCCGCCGATGGAACGAGCCGGTGCTCGGTGCGCTCGTCGGCGCCCTGTGCGGGCTGGCGCTGCACCTGCTGTTCATGCGCGACAAGGCCGGCCTGCTGCGCCGCCTCTGCACCGCCAGCCGCGGCGGCCTGGGCTGTTTCGCGCTGCTGGGCGTGACCACCATCTCGGCCCAGATGTGCAGCATCGCCTCGATGCGCTACATCCCCTTGTCCATTGCCACGCTGATCACGCTGTGCACGCCGCTGCTGGTGTTCCCGCTGAGCCACTGGCTGCGGCAGAATCATGACCCGATCACGCCGCGCACGTTGGCCGGCTGCGGCATGACCCTGCTGGGCATCGGCGTGATCGTGTTGCGCTGAAGTGCCGTCACCGGCCGCCCGCTGCTTTTGCCATGAAGTGAAGTCCGACAAGCCACAGCCCCCGCCCGAGCCGCGCAGCGCCTATGCCAGCGCGGCCGAAGCGATGCAACTGCTGAACGTGCGGCAGCAGACGCTGTACGCCTACGTCAGCCGGGGCTGGATCCGCAGCGTGCCGCAGAAGGGCCAGAAGTCGCACCTCTACCTGCGCGACGACATCGCCCGCGTGGGCATGCGCTCGGCCGCGCGCGCCGGACATGGTGCGGTGGCCGCCGCGGCCATGAACTGGGGCGAGCCGATCTTTCCCACCTCGATCACCGAGATCACGCCGCAGGGGCCGCGCTACCGCGGCCACCTCGCCGCCGACCTGGCGCGCAGCACGGCGTCGTTCGAGACGGTGGCCGAACTGTTGTGGTCGGGTGTCCTGCACGAACGGCCGCCATGGCCGGTGCAGCCGCCCGGCGCGGAACTGCTGGGCCTCACCGAGACACTGGGCGCGCTGCAGGCGCGCGACAACATCCTCGAGACCTTCGCCCTGGTGGTGTTGATGCTGGGCATGCGCCGCGGCCCGGTGGCGGAACGGCTGCAGCAAGGACGCACGCTGCCCGCGGCGCGCGAAATCATGCAGGCGGTGGTCGCCAGTTGCGGCTTCCTCGGGCCCGCGCGCCGCTACCGGCCGATGCAGGCCGGCGAGGACATCGTCGAAGGGCTGATCGCCGCGCTCGGCATGTCTTCGACCGATGAGAACCGCGCGGCACTGCGCCACATCCTGATCCTGATGGCCGACCACGAACTGCCACCCGGCACCCTGGGCGCGCGGGTGGTGGCCTCGGCCGGCGGTACGCTGCACAGTTGCCTGGCCTCGGCGCTGTGCGCCACCTCGGGTGTCGAAGTGGGACGGATGTACGAACGCGTGGAGGCCTTCCTCGGCCGCCCGCAGACGCGCACCGTGCTGCTCAACCGCGCACTGCGGCTGCATGCGCAAGGGCAGAGCGTGCCGGGTTTCGACCACCCGCTCTACCCGCAGGGCGACCCGCGCGCGGCGCAGCTGCTGGCCCTCGCGCGCGCACGCGGCCAGCAGACGCGGGAGCTGCGTTCCATCTTCCGCTTCCTCGAAGACATCCACGCCAGCACGGGCTTGCTGCCGCGGCAGGAGTTCGCGCTGGTGGTGCTGGCCCGCGCCATGGAACTGCCGCCGCAGGCCCCGGCCGCGCTCTTCGCGCTGGGCCGCATCGCAGGATGGGTGGCGCACGTGCAGGAGCAGCGCGCCTCCGGCACGTTGCTGCGCCCCCGCGCCAAGTTCGTGGAGGAACCAGCGTCGCCGTAGAACGGTCACATTGATTCAAAGTTCAAGATTGAATGTTCTTGAACGTCTCCCTAGGATGCGCTGGCGCTCGTCAAAACATCGGAGACAGACATGAAACTCAACCATCGCGCATGGGCCATCGCGGCCTGTGTGTTCGCCACGGCGACGGCTGTCCAGGCCCAGCCGCAGGACTTTCCGAACAAGCCCATCCACATCGTCGTGCCGCTGCCGCCGGGCGGCTCCAACGACGTGCTCGCGCGCGTGCTGGGCCAAAAGATGGCCGAGGCCTTCGGGCAGCCCGTGGTGGTGGACAACAAGCCAGGCGCGGCCGGCAACATCGCCACCGAATTCATGTCGCGTGTCGAGGCCGACGGCTACACCATCGCGGTGGCGCCGAACCAGACGGTGGCGGTGAACCCCGTGCTCTACCCCAAGCTGCCATTCGACGTGCAGCGTGACCTGCAGGGCATCTCGATGATGGGCCGCGTCCCGATGGTGCTGGTGGTGTCGAGCAAGGTCAGCGCGACCTCGGTGGCCGACCTGATCACCCAGGCCAAGGCCGCACCCGACAAGTTCACCTATGCCTCGGCCGGCGCGGGCAGCCCGCAGCACATGGCGGCGGAGGTGTTCAAGTCGATGACCGGCACGCGGCTCACGCAGATTCCCTACAAGGGCTCCGCGCCGGCGCTGGTGGATGTGCTCGGCGGCACGGTGGACGTGATGTTCTGCCCGATCAACTCCGCGCTGCCGCACATCCGCAGCGGCAAGATCCGCGCGCTCGGCACCACCGGCACCCAGCGGCTCGAAGCCCTGCTGCCCGGCGTGCCGACCATCGCCGAGACCGTGCCCAACTACGAGAGCGACATCTGGATCGGCATGGTGGCACCGGCGAAGACGCCGCAGCCCATCATCGCCAAGCTCAACGCCGAGTTGCGCCGCTCACTGGCCTTGCCCGACGTGCGCGCCAAGCTGGCAGAGCAGGGCATCTATGCCGAGACCAGCACGCCAGCCGAATTCAGCGCCCTGATCGCCAGCGACCAGAAGCGCTGGGCCGCCGTGATCAAGGCCGCCAACATCGTGCCCGAATAAGCGCGGCGCCCTTTCCTCACCTTCCCTTCAGGAACACCATGACGTCTCTTTCCACGCCGGCCGTGCGCCGCGACATCCCGCACCCCTCCGAGCCGGACGACACCGTCTGGGGCAGCGACGCCATCGCCGAGATGCTGCGCGCGATGGACATTCCCTACGTGCTGCTCAACCCGGGGGCCAGCTTCCGCGGCCTGCACGACAGCCTGGTCAACCACCTCGGCAACGAGAAGCCGCAGATGGTGGTGGTGCTGCACGAGGAACACGCCGTGGCCATCGCCCACGGCTACACCAAGGTGACCGGCAAGCCGCTGATCGCCATCCTGCACAGCAACGTGGGCCTGATGCACGGCAGCATGGCCATCTTCGACGCCTGGGCCGACCGTGTGCCGGTGATCGTGCTCGGCGCCACCGGCCCGGTGGACGCGCACAAGCGGCGCCCCTGGATCGACTGGATCCACACCGCGCAGGACCAGGGCGCGCTGGTGCGCAACTTCACCAAATGGGACGCGCAGCCCGCGTCCATCCCGGCGGCGCAAGAAGCCCTGCTGCGCGCGCGTCAGATCGCCACCACCGCGCCGCAGGGCCCCGTCTATGTGTGTTTCGACGCGGCGCTGCAGGAATCCAGGCTGCCCGGCAAGGCGGCGCTGCCAGCGCCCTCGCGTTATCTCGCGCCGCCACCTGCCCGGCCTTCGGACGAGCTGCTGAAACAAGCCGCGGACTGGTTGTCCGGCGCGCGCCGTCCGGTGATCCTGATGGGCCGCGTCAACCGCGACGAGCAGGCCTGGGCACAGCGTGTGCAACTGGCCGAGACGCTGCAGGCCGAGGTGCTCACCGACCTGAAGGTCGGCGCGGCCTTCCCGACCGACCATCCCCTGCACGCCGCGCCCAGCGGGGCGTTCCTGAACCCGACGTCGCAG
Organism: Rhodoferax koreense; assembly: GCF_001955695.1. Classification (NCBI taxonomy): domain Bacteria; kingdom Pseudomonadati; phylum Pseudomonadota; class Betaproteobacteria; order Burkholderiales; family Comamonadaceae; genus Rhodoferax; species Rhodoferax koreensis. The sequence goes on from NZ_CP019236.1 coordinate 5,576,061, forward strand.
GAAGTTCTGCGCCGCGCCGACGTGGTGCTGAGCCTGGACTGGCTCGACCTGGCCGGCACGCTCAAACAGGCCTGGGGCGACGAGCCCGTGGGCAGCAAGGTCATCCAGGTGTCGGTCGACCACTACATCCACAACGGCTGGAGCATGGACCACCAGGGGCTGCCGCCGGTGGACCTGTTCCTGCTGTGCGAGCCGGAGCCGGCCGTGGCCTTGCTGAACCCGCTGGTCCAGCCAAGGCCCAGGCTCGAAGTGAGCCCACGCCCTGCACTCGCGGCACCGGCGGCCGGGCCGGGCCTGATGTCGGTGGCCACACTGGCCGCCACGGTGCGCGAGGCCGTGGGCGAGCGCAAGGTCTGCCTGATGCGCCTGCCGCTGAGCTGGAGCGGCGAGATGTGGGACTTCCGGCACCCGCTGGACTTCCTCGGCTACGACGGCGGCGGCGGCATCGGTTCCGGCCCGGGCATGGCCATCGGCTCGGCGCTGGCGCTCAAGGGCAGCGACCGGCTGCCGGTGGCCATCATCGGCGACGGCGACTACATGATGGGCGTGAACGCGCTGTGGACGGCGGCCAACGCGCGCATCCCGATGCTGGTGATCGTGTGCAACAACCGCTCCTTCTTCAACGACGAGCTGCACCAGGAACGCGTGGCGCGCCAGCGCCACCGGCCGGTGGAAAACCGCTGGATCGGCCAGCGCATCAGCGACCCGGCGCCCGATCTCGCCATGATGGCGCGCGGCCAGGGCCTCACCGGCTTCGGCCCGGTGCAGGACGCGGCCGAACTCGCCAGCCTGCTGCCCGGTGCCATCGCCGCCGTGCAACAGGGCGAGACGGTGGTGATCGACGTGGTGGTGCAGACCGGCTACAGCCCGGCCATGACCGCCGGCATGACACGTTCCAAGGATTGAGGAGCCCACGATGCGCAGACACGAAATTCCCGATGGCATCCTGCCCACGCAGCGCGGCCTGTACTACGGCGGCGCCTGGCACGCCCCCAAGGCCGGCGCCTTTGCCGACACCATCAACCCCTGCTACGACGAAGCCATCACCCAGGCCCCGCTGGCCGATGCCGACGACGTGGACGCTGCGGTGCAGGCCGCGCATACCGCGTTTCCCGCCTGGGCCGCGACACCGCCGGTGGAGCGCGGCCGCTACCTGCGCCGCGCCGCCGCCATCCTGCGCGAACATGGCCAGCCCCTGGCCCAGCTCGATGCGTTGAACAACGGCAACCCCGTTTCGGCGCTGGCCATGGACGCGGGCTTCGCGGCAGATTGCCTGGAGTACTTCGCCGGCCTGGCCACCGAGATCAAGGGCGAAACCATTCCGATGGGCGACGGCAACTTCAACTACACGCTGCAGGAGCCGCTGGGCGTGGTCGCCCGCATCGTGGCCTACAACCACCCGCTGATGTTCGCCGCGGCCCGCCTGGCCGCGCCTTTGGCGGCGGGCAATACCGTGGTGGTGAAGGCGCCCGACCAGGCTCCGCTGTCCACGCTGCGGCTGGCCGAGCTGGTGGGGCATGTGTTCCCGCCCGGCGTGGCCAACTTCCTGTGCGGCGGCCGCGATTGCGGCGAAGCGCTGGGACGCCATCCGCTGGTGCGCAAGATCACGCTCATCGGCGGCGTGCCCACGGGCAAGGCGGTGATGAAGACCGCGGCCGACAGCCTGAAGCCGGTGCTGCTCGAGCTTGGCGGCAAAAACGCGCTCATTGCATATCCGGACGCCGACATCGACAAGCTCGTGAACGGCATCATCGCTGGCATGAACTTCACCTGGTCGGGCCAGAGCTGCGGCTCCACCAGCCGCGTCTTCCTGCACGAGTCACTGCACGACGAAGTGCTGGCCCGCGTGGTGAAGCTGCTGCCCGAGCGGCACCGGCCCGGCATTCCCACGGACCCGAAAACCACCATGGGCTCGCTCGTGAGCCGGGCGCAGCTCGAGAAGGTGCAGCGCTACGTGGCCGCCGGCCTGGAGGACGGCGGCCGCCTGGTTTGCGGTGGCCGGCAACCGGATGACCCGGCGCTGAAGGACGGCTTCTTCTACGAGGCCACTGTCTTCGCCGACATGCAGCCGCACATGCGGCTCGCGCGCGAAGAGGTGTTCGGCCCGGTGATGTCGGTCTTCAAGTGGCGCGACGAGGACGCCTTGTTCGACCAGGTCAACGGTGTGGACTTCGGCCTCACCGGCTCGATCTGGACGCGGGATCTCAACACCGCCCACCGCGCGGCCAAACGCATCCTGACGGGTTATGTGTGGATCAATAACGCGAGCCAGCACTTCATGGGCGCGCCGTTCGGCGGCGTGAAGCAGTCGGGCATCGGCCGCGAGGAGTGTTTCGCCGAGTTGCTGGAGTTCACCTACACCAAGAACGTAAACCTGAAGCTTGGTTGAAGTGCGCGCCGATCACGAATAGGCCGGCATGTCCTCTGCGCTTTCATTCGGCTCTTCCTCCCTGAGCCGCAGTGCGTCGATCTTCTCCGCCAGGTACAGCGCGTCGCGCGCCACACCCGAGAAGCGGCCCGAGCCCCAGGTGTAGAGCCAGGGCAGGCCAAGGAAATACAGGCCCGGCTGCTGCGTCACGCCACGCACATGGCCCGGATGGCCGCGGCCATCGAACACCGGCGCCTCGACCCAGCGGAAGTCGGGCTGAAAGCCGATGCACCAGACGATGGCCGTGATGCCGGCCGCCGCCAGGTCCAGCGTGGCGCGCTCCTGCGCGGGTACCCAGGTAGCCTGGTAGACGGAAGCTGGCTCGGTGGTCGCGATGCCATTCTTCTCGATGTATTTATCAATGGAGGCATTGATGCCGTTGTAGACCTGGTCGGCCTGGTCCAGGCTCCGCGCGAGGTCGCAGGCGAACTGCAGCGTCGTGCCCTCGAGGCCCTTCAAAACGCCATAGAGCTCCATGCCTTCGCTGGCAAAGCGGCGCAGGTCGATGTCGCGCCCGCCGTCGCGGCCGGTCACGTAGTGGTTGGTGTTGTCGCGCACGCCTTCGCGCAGCGGATGTTCGTGCACCGGCATGTCGTAGTAGTGCATGTCGGCCAGCCAGTCGACCACGTCCTTGCCGCGGTAGAAGCGGGCACAGCGCGGCGCATTGCCGACGGCAAGAAAGACCTTGCGGCCGGCCAGGTGCAGGTCTTCGGCGATCTGCGAGCCCGACTGGCCCGAGCCCACGACCAGCACCGCGCCTTCGGGCAGCGAGGCCGCATTGCGGTATTGCTCAGAGTGGACTTGTGTGATGCCGGCCGGCAGCCGTTCGGCCAGGCGCGGAATGATCGGCAGGTGGTAACCACCGCTGGCCACCACCACCTGGTCGGCCGTGAAGTCGCCGGCCGATGTGGAGACACCGAAGCCGCCGCCCGCCTGCTGCGCGCGAGGCGCGACACGGCGCACGGTGACGCCTTCGATGAGCGGCGCATCCACCTTGGCACGGAAGCCGGCCAGGTAGGCGTTGATCTCGTCCTTCTTCATGAAGCCGTGCGGGTCGCTACCGCTGTATTCATGGCCCGGCAGCTTGCACTGCCAATTCGGCGTGACCAGGCAGAAGTTGTCCCAGCGCTGGTTCTGCCAAGCATGCATGGCATGGTGCTTTTCGAGCACGACATGGTCGATGCCGCGCTGCTGCAGGTGGTAGCTCAGCGACAGGCCGGCCTGGCCGCCGCCCACGATGGCGACGCTGCTGTGGCTGGGGAGTTGGGAGGGCGAGAGGGTCGGCATGGCGAAGTCCTTCAAGATGGATTGGGGGGTCAGGCGTCTTCGAACGCCAGCATCTCGACCGGTGCCAGCGGGTCGAACCGCGCGGCGCGTTGTTCGATGTCGGCCAGTTGGTCGTTGGCGCGCGAACAGGCGAAGCCGAACTTGGCCTCGACGCGGTCGGACGCGATCTGCGTGGCCTGGCGGATACGCGGCAAAAATTCGGCGAGCGGATACGCCGTGCCGGTGGTGAAGAAGTCCTTGATCACCAGTGAAGGCGAATAACAGGTGGTCTCGGTCTGGTCGGGCCAGCGCAGGATGTAGTGCATGGAAGGCATGGGGCTCCTCGGTTCAGGCTTGGCAATGGACAGGTTGGGCGCGGTAGTGCGCGAGATGCTGGGCGGCGCTGGCCGGCCACGAGAAGCGGCGGCACACGGCGGGCAGCGCGAAAGGCGCACGCTGCAGCGCGGTGTCCAGCGCAGCCGTGATGGACGGCACGTCCAGCGGGTCGGCCCAGGCGACCGGCGCATCGCCCAGGTATTCGGTGAACGGCGCGATGTTGGAGACGACCACCGGTGTGCCGCTGGCCAGCGCCTCCAGCACCACCAGGCCGAAGCCCTCGCGCAAAGAAGGCATGGCGACCACACGGGCGAGGCGGAACAGCGCCGGCATGTCGGCATCGCGCACCGGGCCCGTCAGGACGACGTCTTCGCCAGTTCCCTGGCGCAAGCCGCTGGCGGCGAGGTCGGCCTGGAAGGCCCGGGCATAAGCGTCGTGGTCGAGCAGGCTGGCGCCGCCGGCGATCACGAGCTGGGTGTCGGGCCGGCGCACTTGCAGCGCGGCGAAGGCCGCGAGCAGGCGCCGGGTGTTCTTGCGCTCTTCCACCCCACCCACGGCCAGCACCACGGCGCCCCCGGGACGCAGGCCGTGCCGCACCGCCACCCGCGCATCGCCGGGCTCGGGCCGCGGGCTGTAGCGCCGCAGGTTGACGCCGTTGTGCACCAGGCCGGCCTCGATGCCGTGTTCATCGCGCAGGAAGTCCTGCCAGACCCGGCTCACACACAGGACCTGCCGCGCCTCGGCGAACGCCCGGTGCTGCCAAGCCGTGAGGCGCGGGTTGTCGAACACGTCGAGGTGGTGCACGGTGCGCACGAAGCCCTCGATCAGGCCCTGGTCGCGCAGGTTGGCCAACGCGTTGCCGCTGATGCTGTCCTGCGCATGGAACAGGTCGAAGCTGCGGTGCTGCAGCAGTTCGCTGAAATAAGCGACGAAAGCCGCGATGCGCGACGCCACCATGGCCTCCACGCCGGGCAGGGTCTGGGCCGTGGGCACGAGCACCAGCTCGCACGCCACCGGACGGAACATCCGCTGGCCGGCCGTGGCCGGCGCGAACACCGTGACCACGTGGCCTGCGGCCTGCAGCGCCTCGGCCAGCTCCAGCGTATGGACCACGCCGCCGCGTGGATTCACGGAATGGGTGAGCAAAGCAATGCGCAGTGATTCAGGCATGCAAGGCCTCGCGCGCGGTGATGAAGGTTTGTTCGGCCACGTTCCACAACAAGGCGTGTTCGCCTTCGTGAGTCAACAACACCTCGGGGGTTTCGGTGACTTCGCCGATCACCGCGCAAGCCAGCCCGCGCGAGGTGAACCGCGCGAGCACTTGCGCTGTGTGTTCAGGCCGCACGCTCAGGACGAAGCCGTAGCTCGGGAACGCGCAGAGCCAGCGCAGCAACTCCGCTTCGGTCTGCACCTCGGCCGGCCGCGGCACCGCGCCGATGTCGATGCGCGCGCCGACCTTCGAACATTCGAGCAGCATCAGCGCCGTGCCGACCACACCCGCCATGCTGATGTCCTTGGCCGCATCGCACAGGCCGGTTTCGGCCAACTCGGGCAGCAGTTCCAGGTCGGCACGCAGGCGGCTGGCGGGCGCGCTTGTCGATGCGTTCCAGTACGGATAGGGCTCCTGGTACGCGCCTCGCAGATCCACCGCCATCACCAACCGGTCGCCAGGCCGCGCGTTGAAGCTCGTGAGCAGGCGACGGGCGCGGCCGAGGATGGCGACTGCAAGCTGCCCGTGCATCGCGCGGTTGTTGCTGTGGCCGCCGACGATGGGCACGCCGTAGCGTTGCGAAGCCGTCGCCATGCCTTCGAGCACCTGCGCGGCCGGGTCCATGCCTTTGCTCCACAGCGCATCGACCACGGCCAGCGGCCGGCCGCCCATGGCGTAGATGTCGCTCACGTTGACCATCACGCTGCAGTAGCCGGCGAACCACGGCATGCGGGCGATGAAGTCCTCGACCAGGCCTTCGATGGCGAACAGCAGGTAGCCTTCGCCATCGGCGTCGTTGAACGGAATCGCCGCGCAGTCGTCCCCGACGGCCACCGCGGTCGTGGCGGCGGCGGGCTGGTAGCTGGCGAGTGCCGAGACCACGTCGGCGATGTCGGTCTTGTGCGCGAAGCCGCGGCTCGCGCGCAGGGCTTCGGCCAATGCAGCGGCGTTCATGCCTTGACCTTCGGCCGCACGACGTAGCCGGTCATCACGTCGTAACACGGCGGGTAGAACGCCAGGTCGGCCTGCATCAGGTGGTGCGAGCGGCCATGCAGCATTTCCTGCTTCAGCGCGGACCAGTGCAGGTGTTCGAACAGCGCGAGGTTCTGGCTCTGTACATGGGCCAGGAAGATCTGTGCGCCGCGGGCATGGGCGCTGCTCACGGCCAGGCGGATCAAGGTGGTGGCCAGGCCCACGTTGCGGCGAAAGCCGGCGTCCACCGCGAGTCGCGAGCCCCACCACAAGCCCGGCTCGGCCTCATGGATCCGCACGCAGCCCACCACCTGGTCGGCCATGCCGCCGATGCAGGCACGGGCCACGATCGGCTGGGCGCTGGCATCGATCACGTCGATGTCGTCACCGTCGAACAAGCGCTGCTCGGTGCAGAACACGTCGCGGCGCAGGCGATGCGCTTCCTGCCGCTCCCAGGTGCCATCGGCCCACTTGATGCGGAACTCGCTGGGCACGAAATCTTGCGGCAGGTCGCAGTAGGCTTCAACGGCATGCATGGCGGGCACCTCAGTTTTCGTAGACAGACAGGGTGGAACAGGCACCGCACTTGCCGCAGCCGGCCTTGATGTCGGTAGAGCGCAGCCCGGCCGCGGCCACCATCACGCTCAGCGGCTCGAGCAGTTCGCGCATGAACGTGGCCGATGGCGCCGGATGGTCTTCGAGCGGCGTGCCACTGATCGGCACGAAGGGCACGACGAACGGGTACACGCCGAGCGCCAGCACGCGTTCGCACATGGCGAGGATGGCCTCGCGCGTGTCGCCCAGGCCGGCCAGGATGTAGGTGCTGACCTGGCCGCGGCCGAAGACGCGCACCGAGGCTTCGAAGGCTTCCATGTAGCGGCTGATCGGCACCGTGGCCTTGCCCGGCATGATCTGCGCACGCACGGTCGGCGTCACGGCTTCCAGATGCATGCCCAGCGTGTCGATGCCGGCGGCCTTCATGCGCTCGAACCAGCGGTCGTCGTCGGGCGGTTCACACTGGCCCTGGATCGGCAGGTCCACCGCGGCCTTGATGGCGAACGCGCTTTCGCAAAGTATTTGCGCGCCTCGGTCGGTGGCGTTGGGCGTGCCGGTGGTGAGCACCATGTGTTTCACGCCGTCGAGCAGCACGGCGGCGCGCGCCACTTCTGCGAGTTGCTCGGGCGTCTTGCGGGCCACGGTGCGGCCGGCCGCGAGCGACTGGCCGATGGCGCAGAACTGGCAGGTCTTCTTGCGGCTCTCGTAGCGGATGCAGGTCTGCAGCACGGTGGTAGCCAGCACGTCGCTGCCGTGCAGGGTGGCGATGTGCGAGTACGGCACGCCGTCGAAGGTCTGCATGCCGTAGAAGCGCGGCTGCCTGGGAAAGCTGATGCTGGCGATCGGGATGCTGCCGCGCATCACCGTGCTGCGGCCCGAGGCGTCGGGCGCCTGCGCCACGAAGGGCGAACTCCAGGCGCCGGAGGTGTGCACCGGCACCATGATGGTGTGGCCGTCCACCGTCACGGCCTTGTGGTCGGAAGGCCCGGCGCCACCGCGACGGCTTGACGCCCCCGCCGTGGTGTCAGCCAGCCGCAACCCGGAGGACTGCAACTCGGTCATCAACTGGCGGCTGGAGAGTGTTTCGGTCGTGGTCATCTTGGGTCCTTGGGGTGGAGGCTTGAATGGCAGGGGCGAACATCGGCCGGGTGGTGGTGGCGGGCGCGTCGTTCAGGGCCAGGCTCAGCAGCTCGGGCCGCGCGTAGTGGCCCACCGAATCCATCATGCGTTTGCGCTTGGTGATGAGGCGCATGTCCAGGTCGGCCACCACCAGGCCTTCGCCTTCGGTGAGCGGCGGCGCGAGGTGTTTGCCCTCTGGCGAAATGATGGCCGTGTGGCAGCCGCCACGCAGTGCCTTCTGCAGGCCCACATCCGGCGTGACGGCAGCGATCTGCGCATCGGTGAGCCAGCCCGTGGCATTGATGACGAAACAGCCGGATTCGAGTGCGTGGTGGCGGATCGTGACTTCCATCTGCTCGGCGAAGATCGGCCCGACCAGCGAACCCGGGAACTGCGCGCAGTGGATCTCCTCATGCTGCGCCATCAGGCTGTAGCGCGCCAACGGGTTGTAGTGTTCCCAGCAGGCGAGCGCGCCGACGCGGCCCACCGCCGTGTCCACCACCTTCAGGCCCGCGCCGTCGCCCTGGCCCCAGACCATGCGTTCGTGGTAGGTGGGCGTGATCTTGCGCCGCTTGAGCAGCAGGCTGCCGTCGGCATCGAAGACCAGCTGGGTGTTGTAAAGGCTGCCGTGGTCGCGCTCGTTCACGCCGAGCACCACCACCACGCCGCGTTCGCGCGCCTTCGCGCTCACCGCCTCCGTGACCGGGCCGGGCACCACCACCGCGCGTTCGATCAACCGCATGTGCGGCTCGCCCTGCAGCACCGGCGGCAGCACGAACGAGAAGTACGGGTAGTAGGGCACAAAGGTCTCGGGGAACACGGCGATCTGCGCGCCGCGCGCCGCGGCTTCGTCGATCGCCGCGCAGACCTTGATCAGCGTGCCTTCGGGGTTGTCGAAGTCCGGGCTGATCTGGACCGCTGCGGCGCGCACGGTGTTGGTGGTGCGGGCGGCGTTCATTACAACGTCCAGGTGTCCAGGATGAAGCCGTTGGCCTTGCGGTGCAGCAGCACGATGTCCAGTACATCCTGCGGCGCGATCGGGCGGATGCCGGGGATCAGCGAGCCTTCGCCGTGGCCATACAGCGCCTGCAGTGCGAAGCGGCACGCGTAGACCTTGCCGCCCTCGGCCATGAACTTGGTGATCTGGTTGTTGAAGTTCTGGTGGCCGGGAAAGGCTTCGTCGCCGAGCGTCGGGAAACCGCGCTGCACGCCGAGCGTGACGCCTGGGCCGTACAGCAGGATCGAGGTCTCGAAACCCTTTCGCTGCAGACGCGTGGCCTGCAGCAGGTTGACGAAACCGATCGAGCCCTCGAAGGCCACGGTGTGGAAGGTGACCAGCGCCTTCTCGCCGGGCTCGGCCTGCACGTCCTCGAAAACCTTTTCTTCGTAATCGACGAGGTAGTCGCCCTTGGCGTTGGCGGGCTTGGTGACTTTGGGCATGGGGTACTCCAATGGGGTTGAACGGATGGCCTGCGGTGCGGTCGGTCAAGGCTTGATCGGCTGCACCCGCTGTGTTTCGCACGCAACGTGCCACAGGGAACGGCCTGCCATGCGATCAAGACCCGATCAAGCAATGCGGTGCTGCGATCCGGGCGTTCAAAAAAATTTCGAAGCTTCGCCAAGGCGAGGCCAGGTGGCCGGCCGGGACCACCTCTGCACCGCAATGAAGCACTGCACGTGCGATCAATGCACCCGATAAACCGCAGGCCACGCACCATCGGCATGCCGACCCGCCCGACGCGGCCGTCCGTGGCGGGCACGCTTCGTGCACGTCATCCAAGGCCTCGATGCAATCATCCGATGCGATCAATCCATGCGATCAGGAGAACGGTTTCCCACATGACACCCCTCACGCGCCAATGGGCCAAGCGCCTCGCCGCCAGCACCAAGCCGGCCTATCTGCTGCTGCCCGACCTGATCGCGGAAGACCTGCGCGTGGGCCGCCTTTCACCGCGCGACCGCATGCCCACGCTGCGCGACCTCGCGGCCGACCTGCAGCTCAACTACACCACCGTGGCGCGCGCCTATGCCGAGGCGCGCAAGCGCGGGCTGATCGACTCGCACACCGGCATGGGCACCTACGTGCGCGGCAGCAGCCCGGCCATCCAGCTGCGCGGCGGCAGCGGCGCCGAAATGACCATGAACATGCCGCCCGAGCCCGAAGACATCAACCTGCTGGCGGGCCTGCGCGACAGCGCCGCGCGCCTGATGGCCGACGCCAGCCTCTACGACCTGATGCGCTACCAGGACTTCGGTGGCGCCCCCCAGGACCGCGAGGCCGCCCTCCGCTGGCTGCGCCCGCACCTGCCAGACTGCCGCATGGACCAGGTGCTGGTCTGCCCCGGCATCCACAGCGTGCTGACGGCCTTGTTCTCGCTGCTCGCGCGGCCGGGTGAACTGATCTGCGTGGAGTCGCTCACCTACCCGGGGCTGAAAGCGATCGCCGCGCAACTCGGCGTGCAACTGCACGCCCTGCTGCTCGACGACGAAGGACCGGACGCCGAAGCTTTCGAACACGCCTGCCGCACCCTGCAGCCCAAGGCGCTGTACTGCAACCCGACGCTGCTGAACCCGACCACCGCCACCGTGTCGCGCGCGCGCCGCGAAGCGCTGGCCGACGTGGCGCTGCGCTACAGCGTGCCCATCATCGAGGACGACGCCTACGGCATGTTGTCGCGCCAGGCGCCGCCGCCGCTGGCCACGCTCGCGCCCGAGCTCACCTACTACGTCACGGGACTTTCGAAATGCATCGGCGCCGGCCTGCGCACGGCCTATGTGCACGCCCCGGGCGCGCGCCAGGCCCAGCGCCTGGCCGGCGCGCTACGCGCCACCACCGTGATGTCCTCCCCCGTGACCAATGCGCTGGCCACCTGCTGGACCTTGAACGGCATGGCCGACGCCATGGTGCAGGCGGTCCGGCAGGAATCGCTGGCGCGGCAGACGCTCGCGGCCAGACACCTCGGCCACCACGCACCCGCGCCCCAGCCCGAGGGCTTTCACCTGTGGCTGCCGCTGGATTCGGACTGGAGCGTGGTCGAGTTCGCGGGCTACCTGCGCACGCAAGGCGTGGGGGTGGTGGCGAGCGCGGCATTCTCGACGGACGGCGCGCCGCCGGACGCGGTGCGCATCTGCCTGGGCGGGCCGATGTCGCGCGACGAATGCGATGCGGCGCTGCGGTTGGTGCGCGATACGCTGGACCATCCGCAGCATCCGCATGCGACGGTGCGGTGAAGGGCATCACATCTGACGGCCCTTCGACGGGCTCAGGGCGAACGGGGATTTGATCCAGGGCGCAGCATCAGCTCCGAAACCGCTTCCGCGTCAACGCCAATGCCACCCAGAACGCCACCACCGTCGTCACCACCAGCACCACCCCATGCCGCCAAGGATGCGCCGGCCACTGGTCCATGAACAAGGGCCGCACCAGCTCCACGGCGTTGGTCAGCGGCAGCCAGTCCGAGATGGCGCGCACCACCGGCGGCAGCTGTTCGCGCGGGAAGAACACGCCGGAGAGGAACATCATCGGCGTGAGCACCAGGGTGAAGTAGTAGGTGAAGAAGTCGTAGCCCTTGGCCAGCGCGTTGAAGATCAGCGCGATGCTGGAGAACATGATGCCCACGCCGAGCAGCACCGGCCAGGCCACGAGCAGTTTCCAGCTGTGGCTGATGCCCAGGGCCAGCATCACGCACAGGATGGCGCTCACGGTGAACAGCGCCTTGAACGCGGCCCAGAGCATCTCGGCCAGCACCACGTTGTCCAGGCTCACCGGCGCGTTCATGATGCCGTCCCAGGTCTTCTGCACGTGCATGCGCGAGAAGGCGGAGTACAGGGCTTCGAACGAGGCGGCGTTCATCGCGCTCATGCAGATCGAGCCGCTGGCGAGGAACAGGATGTAGGGCACCTTGGTGCCTGCGTCGCCACCCACGCTGACTTGGCCCACCAGCGCGCCCATGCCGTAGCCGAAGGCCACCAGCCACATCAAGGGCTCGGCGATATTGCCGACCAGGCTCGGGATGGCGAGCTTGCGCCAGACCAGCAGGTTGCGCATGAAGACGGGCCACCAGCGTCCCGACAACGAAGGTCTTCTCCATACCGATGCGGCCTTGGTCATGCGTCTTCCCGGATCTGCCGGCCCGTGAGTTTGAGGAACAGGTCTTCCAGGTTGGCCGGCCGGTGCAGCGTGCGCAGGTGGCCGAGCGTGGCGGCACCGGTGAGTGCGGCCAGGACTTCTCGCGCCGAACGGGTGTAGAAGAACACGGTTTCGCCACTCACCTCGACACGTGCCGCGAGTGTGCGCAGCGCCTCGTGTTCCGCGTCGTTGGCCAGCGCCAGCGCGCCCTGGCCGTAGACCTCGACGACCTCGGGCTCGAGGTGTTCTTCGATGAGTTCGCGCGGTTTGCCCTCGGCGATCTTCTTGCCGTGGTCCAACACCAGCAGGCGCGAGCACAGGCGCTCGGCCTCGTCCATGAAATGCGTGGTGAGCAGGATGGCCTTGCCCTGCTGCAAAAGGCGCTGCAGCCGCTCCCACATCAGGTGGCGCGCCTGTGGGTCGAGGCCGGTGGTGGGTTCGTCGAGCAGCAGCAGTTGCGGATCGTTGACCAGCGCGCGCGCCAGGCTCAGGCGTCGGCGCATGCCGCCCGAGAGTTCGCCGGGCTTGGCGTTGTGCTTGCTGGACAGGGCAGCGAATTCGAGCAGTTGCGGAATGCGCGCACGCACATCGGCGTCGCGCAGGCCGAAGTAGCTGCCGAACACACGCAGGTTCTCGGTGCAGGTGAAGTCGGGATCGAGCGTGTCGAATTGCGTGACCACGCCGAGCCGGGCCTTGATGGCCAGTTCGTCCTGCGGCATGGCCAGGCCGAAGGCCTGCACTTCGCCGCGGTCGGGCACGGTCTGGCCCAGGCACATGCGGATGGTGGTGGTTTTGCCCGCGCCGTTGGGGCCGATCACGCCCAGGCATTCGCCGGGAGCGATGGCGAAGGAGAGATCGTCCACCACGGTGTTATCGCCGTAGCGCTTGAACAGGTGCCGGGCTTCGAAGAGTGGGGCTTGCATGGGGTCATTGTGCTGGCCCGGCGCCAGCCCCGCGCCTGGCGGGGCCATGTCGATCGCCGTGCTCAAGGCGCGGCGCAGGCGAAGCTGGCGGCCTGGTTCACGTCGCCACTCCCGCTGTAACGCGGCCAGGCCGGGTAGTCGCACAGCGGCCGGGTGCGGCCGGGCACGCCGATGCTGTCGGCCACCACCGGCGCCTGCGGCGGCTGGCCGCGCTCGACCCAGGCCTCGAGTGCGCCCAGCGAATCCCAGGCGGCGTTGAACACCGTGCTCGCGGCATGGCCGTAGCCGGGGATCTCGTAATACCGCGCGAATTCGCGCACCCGGGCTGCGCCCATGGTGGCCTGCAGGCGCTCGTAATACTGCGCGGTGGCGCGCGTGCTGACCAGCACGTCGGCCGCGCCATGGGCCATCAGCAGCTTGCCGCCGCGCGCCTGGAACGCCGAGAGGTCGGTGCGGTTGATGTCCTGCAAGCCGGTGAGCGTGCTGATGCGCGCCTGCCACGGGCCGGGGTTCTGCGGGTCCAGGCTCAGGCTGTCGTAGCCCGGCGTGCGGGTCACGAAATACTTCACCCATTGGTCCCAGAACACGCTGCCGTAAGGTGCCGTGTTGGCGCCGGTGGGCATGGGCTGGGCCGGTTGCGCCGTGCCCAGGGCGAGGAAGGTCACGCGCGCCTGCAGCGGCTGGCTGCCGGCCATGCCGAGGTCCGAGCCCCAGGTGTTGAAGCCGGGGTATTGGGTTTCGCCGCTGGCCAGCGGATAGCCGAAGGCGATCGGCGTGTTGAAGACGTTCAGCGCGGCGATCTGCGCGTCCGACAGGCAGGTGTCGCCCGACTCGGCGCCGCCGGGGCAGCGCAGCGGCTGGCCACGCACCGTGGCCGTGGCGGGATCGAAGCGCGCGTTGCAGGCGCGCGGGTTGCTGATCAGGCCGTCCGCCACGCCATCGAGCCCGTCGCAGGCCTGCATGGCCGCGTCATACAGCTGCCGGCGCTTGGCCTGGTTCGGATAGGCACCGGGCGCGGCGAAGGCCCGCGTGATGCGGCCGAACTGAAGGCCCAGGCTGGCGGCGTTCCAGGCCGGGTAGAGCGCGACCACGCCATCCCAGTCGTCGGGCCATTTCTGCGCCACGGCCAGGGCCTCGCGCCCGCCGGTGGAGCCGCCGACGAAGTACATGCGTTCCGGCTTCTTCACGCCATAGTGCCGGGTGATGAGGGCCATGGCCACTTCGTGCACCTTCTTCAACGCGTCGCCCGAGAAGTTACGCACGGCTTCGTCGTTCATGCCGAAGGCGCCGTCCTGGCTCGCGAGCGCGTTGGCCTGGTGGCCCGAGTCGCTGGAGAAGGTGGCGTAACCGCGCGCCAGCGGCACGGGCACGTTGTCCGGACCGGCGGGGATGTTGCCGTTGGTCGGCGGCACCGTGCCGTTGAAGCCGCCGCCACCGAACATCAGGCCCTTGCGGTTCCAGTCCACCGGCAGGTTCAGCACCAGATTGATGCGCGGCGCCTGCGGGTCGGCGGCCAGGATGTCGGCGCTGAGCTTGCAATAGGCGCCCGTGGCGGCCATGCCGCTGCCGGCGGGTGCCACGACTTCGGCCGTCACGACCGCGGCCCCCTGGGTCGGCAGGCCGATGGCGGAGGCCGGTACGGTCGCGCCTTTCAGGTCGGCGCAGGCCACCGGTTTGGGAGCGCTGGCGCAGCCGGCCAGCAGCGCGGTGGCGGCCAGGGCGATGCACGCGGCCCAGGCCGTGCCGTGGCGGGTGGGCTGCGGGGAAACTGGGAATTCGATGGGCAAGATGGTCTCCTCTTTGTTTTTTGCGTGGGTCAGTTTCCGGGCCGTGCGCCGCATGGTCAAGCTGGAATACCTGTGCACCTAGATCGCCTCCGGCACGAAGCCGAGCTTCTTCAGCACCGCCTGGGCAGCCGCCGGCGCGCGCTCCTTGGCGCCGTTGATGAAGAACATGAAAACGTCGCGCGGAGCGGCCTTGGCGAATTTCGCCGGCGGCTTGGCTTCGATCAGCGGCAGACCCTCGGGCGTGGCGCCTGCGGCCCAGGTCTGCGCATGCGCCGCCCACTGTGCAAGCTCCTTCGGCGGGTAGCCGGCTTGAAGGTCTTCCCGGCTGCGCATCAGCCGGGCGTAGATGAAGTCGGCGCTGGGGTCGGCAAAGGACGGGAATTTCTCGGAATCGGTGAACACGCTGGCACAGCCGTATTGGCGCGCCAGCGCCAGGTATTCGGGCACCATGAAACTCTCGTGGCGCACGTCCATCACGTGGCGCAGCGGCAGGCCGTCGATCTTGTCCGGCAACAGCTGCAGGAAAGCCTCGAAGTCCTCGGCATCGAATACCTTGGTCGGCATGAACTGCCAGACGATGGGGCCGAGCTTCGGCCCGAGCTCAGCAATGCCGCTGTGGATGAAGCGATGCACCGACTCGCCCGCCTCGGCCAGCACACGCCGGTTCGTCGCGTAACGCGTGGCCTTGAGCGAGAACACGAAATCGTCCGGCGTCTCGTCGCGCCACTTGGCGAAGCTTTCCGGCTTCTGCGTGCTGTAGTAGGTGCCGTTGATCTCGATGGCGCTGAGCTGGCGGCTCGCATAGACCAGCTCCTTGCTCTGCACCAGGCCCTTGGGGTAGAAGTTGTCGCGCCACGGCGCGAAGGTCCAGCCGCCCACGCCGACCCGAATGCCCGCCGCCCGTTTTTTGGAAGCCGCCGCCATGCCCATCTCCTCGAAGTCACCAGGGCACACTTTAACCAGCGGCATGGCCCGCCGCAGCAAGTCGCGGCAATGGATTACAGTGCCCGGTCTTCCTTTTTTTCGGCAAATCGTCATGACCACCCTCGGCACCCCCCTCTCCCCCCATGCAACCAAAGTCATGCTGCTCGGCTCCGGCGAGCTGGGCAAGGAGGTGCTGATCGCGCTGCAGCGCCTGGGCGTGGAGACCATCGCCGTCGACCGCTACGACAACGCGCCCGGCCAGCAGGTGGCGCACCACGCGCGCACCATCACCATGAGCGACCCGGCCCAGCTCAAGGCGCTGATCGAAGCCGAGCGGCCGATGCTGGTCGTGCCCGAGATCGAAGCCATCGCCACGCCGATGCTCGAAGAACTTGAGGCCGCCGGCACGGTGCGCGTCATCCCCACGGCCCGCGCCGCGCGCCTGACCATGGACCGCGAAGGTATCCGCCGCCTGGCCGCCGAAACCCTGGGCCTGCCGACCAGCCCCTACGTGTTCTGCGATTCGCTGGCCGAGCTGCAGGCCGCCATCGACAGCACCACCGGTTACCCCTGTGTGGTCAAGCCGGTGATGAGTTCTTCGGGCAAGGGCCAGAGCAAGATCGACGGCCCGGCCGACGTGCAGAAGGCCTGGGACTACGCCATGGCCGGCGGCCGCGTGAGCCACGGGCGCGTCATCGTCGAAGGCTTCATCGACTTCGACTACGAGATCACCCAGCTCACCGTGCGTGCCTTGGGCGCCAACGGCGAGATCGAAACCCATTTCTGCGAGCCGATCGGCCACATCCAGGTCAGCGGCGACTACGTGGAAAGCTGGCAGCCGCACCCGATGCACCCGGCCGCGCTCGAGAAATGCCGCCAGATCTGCAAGGCCGTGACCGACAACCTCGGCGGCCAGGGCTTGTTCGGCGTGGAGCTGTTCGTGAAGGGCGAAAACGTGTGGTTCAGCGAAGTCAGCCCGCGCCCGCACGACACCGGCATGGTGACCATGGCCACGCAATGGCAGAACGAATTCGAACTGCACGCCCGCGCCATCCTCGGCCTGCCGGTCAACACCGCGCTCAAGAGCCCCGGCGCAAGCGCCGTGATCTATGGCGGCGCGGACGCCAAGGGCCTGGTCTTCGACGGTGTGGACGAGGCGCTGCGGGTGCCCAACACCGACATCCGCCTGTTCGGCAAACCCGAGAGCTTCGTCAAGCGCCGCATGGGCGTGGCGCTGGCCTTCGATGCGGACGTGGAAGTGGCGCGCAAGAACGCCAAGCTCGCGGCATCGAAGGTGAAGCCGCGCCTGGCTTAAGGCCGGATCGCCTGTGCGGGCGTTGGCCATCCCGTTAGGATGGCTCACATGCACAATTTCGACTGGGTGAACTGGGCCGACGAATCGGCCTCCCGCATCTTGATCGCGGCCGCGGTGGCGGTATTGCTGTCACTGGTGCTGCACCGCGCGGGCACGATCGTGCTGCGGCGCTTGACGCGGTCTTCGCCGGTGGCCTCGGCCGTGGTCGAGCAGTGCCGCTCGCCCGCGCAGTTCCTGCTGCCGCTGGTGGCGCTGCAGGCGGTGTGGCAGGCGGCGCCGGACACGTTTCCGATGATCGGCGGCATCCGCCACACCAGCGGCCTGTTGCTGCTGGCGGCGCTGACCTGGCTCGGCGTGCGCGCGGTGCGCGGCGCGGCCCGGGGTGTGATGAGCCGTTATCCGGTCACGGTGGAAGACAACCTCAACGCACGCCGCATCCAGACGCAGACGCAGTTGCTGGCGCGCACGGCGATGTTCATCGTGCTGCTGGCCGGCCTGGCGCTGATGCTGATGACCTTTCCCGGCGCGCGCCAGTTCGGCGCAAGCCTGCTGGCCTCGGCCGGTGTGGTGGGCCTGGTGGCCGGCATCGCCGCACGGCCGGTGTTCAGCAACCTGATCGCGGGTCTGCAGATCGCGCTGGCGCAGCCGATCCGGCTGGACGACGTGCTCATCGTGCAGGGCGAATGGGGCCGCGTGGAGGAGATCACCGGCACCTATGTGGTGCTGGCGATCTGGGACCAGCGCCGGCTCATCATTCCGCTGCAGTGGTTCATCGAAAACCCGTTCCAGAACTGGACGCGCAAGAGCGCCGAGATCATCGGCACGGTGTTCATGTGGGTCGACTACCGCATGCCGCTGGCGCCGCTGCGCGAGGCCGCGCTGGCCGCGTGCCAGGCGTCGCGGCACTGGGATGGCCGGCTGTGCCTGCTGCAGGTGGTGGAGGCCGGTGAACGCGCGATGCAGCTGCGCTGGCTCGTCACTTCGGCCAGTTCCGGCCAGAGCTGGGACCTGCGCTGCGAAGTGCGCGAGGCGATGGTGGACTTCGTGCAGCGCGAATACCCGCAGTACCTGCCGCAGCTGCGGGCCGAGGTCTCCGGGAATCCTGGCGACATCCGGCCGCCGCCGGCCCCGGTCTAAGCCCGCACGATCACCAACCCCTGCGCCGCGAACGCCGCCGTGGCTTTTTCGGCCGTGCCGTTTTCTACGATCAGGCCGGTGGCTTCGTTGCAGGCGGCGATGACATAGGGCGATGCGGCATTGAGCTTTTCGGCCGAGGCCAGCACCCAGGTCTCGGCCGCGTGGGCCATCATCGCGCGTTTGACCAGCGCTTCTTCCATGTCGCCGGTGCTCAGGCCCACGCTGGCGCTGATGCCCGAGGCCCCCATGAAGAACAGATCGGCATGGACACGGCCGATGGCCTCGACCGCGGCCGCGCCCACCGCCACCACCGAATGTTTGTAGAAGCGGCCGCCGACCAGCAGCACCTCGACCAGCGGGTGGTCGACCAGCGCCAGCGCAATCGTCGGGCTGTGGGTGACCACGGTGGCGCGCAGGGCGTGCGGCAGGTGGAGCGCCAGCTGCTGGCAACTCGTGCCGCCGTCGATGAACACCACCTGGCCCTCCTGCACCATGGCCGACGCGGCGCGTGCGATGGCCTGTTTGCCGCTGATCTCCAGCCCGCTGCGCGCCGCGAAATTGGCCGCGGCAGGAGACGCCGGCAGCGCGCCACCGTGCACGCGCTGCAGCAGGCCGGCGGCAGCCAGCGCACGCAGATCGCGGCGGATGGTGTCTTCCGACAGCCCGAGGCTTTCGCTGAGGCTGGCGGCCACGATGCGGCCGTCCTGGCGCAGCTTGTCGAGGATCAGTTGTTTGCGTTGCTGGGTGAGCATGCCGGCATCTTAAATCGTGCACACGGATCTGCACGTTATTTCTTGATATTGCACGAATTTGCATGATTTGATTAAAATCGGGCATTCCGCAGACTTCCAGGAGCCTCAAACATGCAAACCGCTGAAATTTCGGATTCGGAAGACATCCGCATCGTCGATGTGCAGGTGCTGTCCGACGACTGGTACGTGCTGAAGAAGAACACCTTCGACCTGCGCCGCCGCGACGGCCGGTGGCAACGCCAGAGCCGGGAGACCTACGACCGCGGCAATGGCGCGACCATCCTGCTCTACGACCGCGCGCGGCGCACCGTGGTGCTGACGCGGCAGTTCCGCTTCCCCGCCTATGTGACGGGCACGCCCGGCGGGCGACTCATCGAGACCTGCGCCGGCCTGCTCGACCAGGACGACCCGGTCACCTGCATCCGCCGCGAGGTGGAGGAGGAAACCGGCTTCCGCATCCGCGACGTGCGCAAGGTGTTCGAGGCCTACATGAGCCCGGGCTCGGTGACGGAGCGCCTGTTCTTCTTCGTCGGGGAATATGCGGCGGCGGACCGGGTGTCGGCCGGCGGCGGCGAGGCCCACGAAGGCGAGGACATCGAGGTGCTGGAACTGCCGCTCGACCAGGCGCTGGCGATGGTGGCCAGCGGCGAGATCTGCGATGGCAAGACCATCATGCTGCTGCAATACGCGAAGCTCAACGGCCTCGTCGAATAAGGCGCGTCAGGTTCTCGCGCGCCGTCTCAGATGACGGTCGCGCCCAGGCCGCCTTCGGACATCACCATCCGACCGCGGCCGCTGTTCTTCGCCTGGTAGAGCGCCAGGTCCGCACGCGCGAGCAGGCCGGCCAGCGTGGCATCGCCGTCTTTCAGCACGGCCACGCCAGCGCTGAAATCCATGGTGAAGCCCAATTCCTTGTGCGCCACTTCGCGCAGCCGGCCGCGCAGGCGCTGGTCGAAGCCGGTGCTGGCCGACTTGTGGGTGTTGGACAGGACGATGCAGAACTCCTCGCCGCCCAGGCGCCCCACCAGGTCGCCGGTGCGGCGGGTCTCGCGCAGCAGCCGGGCGAACAGCTTCAGCGCCTGGTCGCCCACCTCGTGGCCGTGGGTATCGTTGATGCGCTTGAAGTGGTCCAGGTCGAGCATGATCATCGTCAGCGGCTGCTGGTAACGCTGGGCGTTGGCGAACATGGCTTCGGCGCGATCGGTCCAGCCGCGGCGGTTGAACAGGCCGGTGAGGCCATCGGTCATGGCCATGGTGCGCAGCTTGCCTTCGGCTTCTTCACGCCAGGCCACCAGAATGGCGACCGTCACCAGTACCAGACTCAGGTTGGCGCCGGCGGCCATGGCCAGGTTCACGGCCTGCGGCGTCTGGAAAGACAGATAACTCTCGGAAAAGAACGTGCCCATCACGCCGCGCGCAACCACCAGCCCGGCCATCACCAGCATGCAGCCGAACAGCAGCCACCGCCACGGCCGCGTGCTCTGGCGCAGTGGCATCAGCGTGCCGCGCGCCACGATGAGCATGGCCAGGGCCACGCAGGCATTGCCCCAGCCGGAGCGGAAAACACCATTGAAACTGCCGCCGATCAAATAACCCAGTGGCGCCAGCACCACCAGCGCGCGCAACCAGCGTTCACCAGGACGATGGCCGAGCCAGCCACCGAGCGCGCGCAGCATGAGCCACTGGCTGATGCAGGTGAAGCCCACCGCCAAGGTCATCATCACCAACTCATACCCGTGGCCTGCGGCGATCACCGCCCACCAGGCGATCGACTGCGCCAGCAGACTCAGCTGCGCGCAACGCGCGGCAACACTGATGCGCGGGCCCATGATCACCGGCAGCGCCGCCGACACCATGAGCAGGTTGACCGCCGTCATCACCAGCAGGGTGAGAATGTCGAGCTGCATCGTAGGGCCCATCCCGTTGGATTGTTGTTCTGCGCGCTTACTGGAAAGCCACTTCGGCGAAGCTGCGCAGCTTGCGGCTGTGCAATTGGTCCACCCCCTGCGCGCGCAGCAGTTCGATGGCGCGGATACCGATGCGCAGATGCTGGTCTACGCGTTCGCGGTAGAAATGGTTGGCCATGCCGGGCAGCTTGATCTCGCCATGCAAAGGTTTGTCGCTCACGCAAAGCAACGTGCCGTAGGGCACGCGGAAGCGGAAGCCGTTGGCGGCGATGGTGGCACTTTCCATGTCCAGGGCCACCGCCCGGCTCTGGCTGAATCGGCGCTGCGGCTGGTTGTTGGGCAGCAGTTCCCAGTTGCGGTTGTCGGTGCTGGCCACCGTGCCGGTGCGCATGATGTTCTTCAGCGCCGTGCCCTTCATCTGGGTGACGTCGGCCACCGCCGCCTCCAGCGCCACCTGGATCTCGGCCAGCGCCGGGATCGGCACCCACAGCGGGAGCTCCTCGTCGAGCACGTGGTCCTCGCGCACGTAGCCGTGGGCCAGCACGTAGTCGCCGAGTTGCTGGCTGTTGCGCAGGCCGGCGCAGTGGCCGAGCATGATCCAGGCGTGCGGGCGCAGCACGGCGATGTGGTCGGTGATGTTCTTGGCATTGGCCGGGCCGACGCCGATGTTGACCATGGTGATGCCGCGGTTGTCGGCGCGCACCAGGTGGTAGGCCGGCATCTGCGGCAGGCGCGGCGGCGGCACGCCCAGCGCGTCCAGCGCCTCGGCCGCGAGCCCGGTGCGGCGCGTCACCACGTTGCCCGGCTCGATGAAGGCCACGTATTCGCTGTGCGGATCGGCCATGGCCTCATGCCCCATGCGCACGAATTCGTCGATGTAGAACTGGTAGTTGGTGAACAGCACGAAGTTCTGGAACCATTCGGGCGCGGTGCCGGTGTAGTGGCGCAGCCGGTGCAGGGAATAGTCCACGCGCGGCGCGGTGAACAGCGACAGCGGCTGCGGCTCGCCCGCCTTCGGCTCGTAGGTGCCATTGGCGATGCCGTCGTCCATGGAGGCGAGATCGGGCAGGTCGAACACGTCGCGCATCAGCATGCGGCGTTCGGCGCTCATGCTGCCTTCCACGTGGTCGTGCTCGGCGAACGAGAAGTGCACAGGGATCGGCTGCGTGCTGGTGCCGACCTCGAGTTCGACCTGGTGGTTCTGCAGCAACAGGCGGAATTGCTCGAGGTAGTAGTCGCCGTACAGGTCCGGCCGCGTGAGCGTGGTTTCGAAACGGCCCGGGCCGGCCACGAAGCCGTAGCTCAGGTGCGCACTTTCCAGCGGCGCACTGGACGCGCGGGCAACCGTTTCGGTATGCACGCGGACGAAGGGGTAACAGGCGCGCACATGACCCGGCAAAGTGTCGCCAGCGACGAAGCGCTGCATGGCGTGACGCAAATGGTCGATCTGCTGCTGATAGATGTGCTGTACCTGCGCCAGCGCGGCGGCGGGATCCGTGAATCGACTGGGGGCAATGAAGGCGGGAAGGTAAGGCATGCGCCTATTGTGCAACGCCGCAAGAAACGTGAACGGTGAATATGGCCCCGATGGCGGCGCGTTCCTACAACACCAGCCGCGCCGCGCCCACAGCGCGACGCGCAGGCCCAGGGGATCATCGACGCGAGCCGAGAAGCGCCGGGCACGGGCCCGGTGCCCGGCTCGCCAGATGGACAACAACACACAAGGAAGCCGCATGCGCAACCCAGCCGCCCTCAATCCCTTCGCGCTGATGCTCGCTCCCCGGCAGGTCAAACAGGCGATGCGCCGCTCCGAATCGCTGCGCCAGTTGCAGCAGCGCGCCTACCACCTGATGGACAAGGCGCGCCCCAATCCCGACGCCGAGCTCGCGGCCTACGACGCCGCGCTCGATGCGGCATCGCCCTGGCATGTGCCGGTGCCGCAGCCCGCCCAGGAAATGGAACTGCGATAGGGTGATCCCGCGCCCGGGCGGGTGCTGGCCGCCCCGGTGTCCGGCCTACTCTCCGTCGGGCACCGGCTCCCGCATGGTCACGAATTCCTCGGCCATCGTCGGATGGATGCCGATGGTGGTGTCGAACACTGCCTTGGTCGCCCCGGCCCGCATGGCCACGGCAAAGCCCTGCACCACCTCGCCGGCGTCCGCCCCGACCATGTGCAGGCCCACCACACGGTCCGAAGCGGTGTCGACGACGAGTTTCATCAGCGTGCGCTCCTGGCTACCACTGAGCGTGTGTTTGAGGGCCCTGAATTCGCTGCGGAACACGGTGATGTCGCCGAATTTGGCTCTTGCCGCCGCCTCGGTGTACCCCACGGTGCCGATGTTCGGATGGGTGAAGACAGCGGTGGGAACGAAGTCGTAATCCATTTCGCGGGCCTTCTTGCCCGCCTTGGCCCCGAACAGGTGGTCGACCAGGGCCATGGCCTCGCCGAGCGCCACTGGCGTGAGTTGCAGCTTCGTCGACACGTCCCCCAGGGCGAACACCGACGGCAGCGACGTCTGGTAGTGCGCATCGACCACGATCGCGCCTTTCTCCGTGGTCTTGATACCCGCCGCCTGCAGGCCCAGCCCGCTGGTGTTGGGCGTGCGCCCGACCGCGTAGAGCACGGTGTCGGCCTGCACCACGCCGCCCTGTGACAACGTCACGTCCAGGCCGTGGCGGATCTTGGCGATGTTGGCCACGCTGGCATTGAGCCGTACGTCCACGCCGGCCTTGCGCATCTCGAGCTCGAGAAAACGGCTCACGTCCTGGTCGAAACCCGTGAGCAGCCGGCCGCCACGCTGCACCAGCGTGACCTCGGCACCCAGCCCATTGAAGATCGAGGCGAATTCGCAGGCAATGTAGCCGCCGCCGACCACCAGCAGCCGTTTCGGAAACGGTTTCAGGTCGAACATCTGGTCCGAGGTCACGATATGTTCGTGACCACCCACCGCCGGCACGTTCGGTGTGCCACCGGTGGCGATCAGGACGTGGCGCGCGGTGTAGCGCCTGTTTTCCACCTTCACGGTGTGGCCATCCACCAGCGACGCCCAGCCGGTGACGATCTCCACGCCCGACCCCACCAGCAATTGCTGGTAGATCGCGTTGAGCCGGCCGATTTCCACCGCGCGATTGGCCTTGAGCACGTCCCAGTCGAACGTGGGATGGCCGACCTTCCAGCCGAAACCGGCCGCTTCCTCGAAATACTCGGCGTAATGCGCGGCGAAGCTGTAGAGTTTTTTCGGAATGCAGCCAACGTTCACGCAGGTGCCGCCGAGCGCGGCCACCTCGGCCAGGGCCACGCGCGCGCCGCGCTGCGCCGCCATGCGCGCGGCACGCACGCCGCCGCTGCCGCCGCCCACGACGAAGAGATCGAAATCGAATTTTGTGCTGCTCATGTCGGTCTGCTCATCCAGTCAAAACCGCAAGCATGCCTGCATCCGACGAGCCCCGCCAGCGTGGGTGCTTGTTTCTACGGCGTTACAGGCGAAAGACAAGCCGCAGACCATAATCCGGCGTCCTCCCCACCTTGAGAAAGAAGACCCCCTTGAAATCACCCATTCGCAGCCTGGCCCACCTGGCCATCGTGTTGGCCGTCGTCTCCGCTGCCGGCGGCGCCGTGGCACAGGCCACCAGCGCGGCTGAAGCGGCCAAGGAACCCGGCGCCGTGGTCACGCCCAGCGGCCTGATCTACCGCTCGCTCGGCGAAGGTGCCGGCGCCGCGCCGACCTCGACCGACGTGGTCAAGGTGCATTACCGCGGTACCTTCCTCGACGGCCGTGAATTCGACAGCTCGTACAAACGCGGCGAACCGATCGAGTTTCCGCTGAACGGCGTGATCAAGTGCTGGACCGAAGGCGTGCAGAAGATGAAGGCCGGCGGCAAGGCCCGGCTCACCTGCCCGCCCGCCATCGCCTATGGCGAGCGCGGCGCTGGCGGCGTGATCCCCCCGAACGCCACGCTCCAGTTCGAAGTCGAACTCATCAGCGTCAAAGGCAAATAGCTACCGCAGCTGGCCCGAGACATGCAGCACGGGCTGCAACACGCTCGCCCCGAGCTTCTTCGAGCGTTCCCCGCTCCAGCCGGTGCCGGGATCGGGCAGGTTGGCGTTGTCCTTGAACGGCATCTCGATGGTGAAGGCCAGGCAGCCGAACCGCTGGCCGACCCAATTGGTGGCCAACGCGGTGTTGCCGGTGCTGGGGCGCGCCAGCGGGTAGCCGTGCGCCACCTGGAAGTCCGGGCTCGCCGCCAGCCAGGCTGCCTTGAAATCGTCCTGCAGCGCCTGGACGCGCGGGGAAAACCCTTCGATGCCGTCGGTGCCGACAACGAAGTTGTACGGCAGGCCTTCGTCGCCGTGCGCGTCGAGGAACAGGTCCACGCCCGTCTGCAGCATGCTCTGGCGCACCAGCAGCACTTCAGGTGAGCGTTCCGCGGCGGGCTCCAGCCATTCGCGGTTCAGGTTGGCGCCCGCGCCGTTGGTGCGCAGGTTGCCGCGCACCGCGCCATCGGGGTTCATGTTCGGCACCACGTGGAACTCGCAGGTCTGCAGCAGGCGGCGGCTCACGGGGTCGTCCGCGTCCAGCAGCCGCTCGAGGAAGCCTTCGACGAACCACTCCGCCATGGTTTCGCCCGGATGCTGGCGTGCGATCAGCCAGACTTGCTTCAACGCGGCATCGGCCGGCAGCGCGGGCTCGCGGACGTGCAGCAGCGTCATGTCGCGGCCGTCGAGCGTGGTGCCCAGGTGTTGCAGCGTGACCAGCTCGGACGACGCGGCCGAGCCGATCAGGTCGAGGTGGCGCTCGTGGGAATACGGCTCGAAATACGCAAACCAGACGGTGTTGGTCTGCGGCGTGATCTCGGCCGAAAGCTCGGCGCCGTCGTAGGCCGTGTCGATGCGAAACCAGTGCTGGCGGTCATGGCTCGCGGCGATGCGGTAGCCCTCCCAGCCCTTGGGATAGGCGCACTGACCGGCATTGACGAAGCGCAGCCGCAGCGGCACGCCGGCCGCGCCGTGCAACGCGAAATGGAACCACTGCGCGAATTCGCTGGCGTTGTCGGGTCGGATGCGCAGCTGGATGTCGCGCGGGTCGGCCAGGCTCACGACGTCGATGGCGCCGGCGTCGAACCGGCTGGTGATGGCAAGCGTTGGAAGGGTCATGGGGATGGGCTGTTGGATGAGGGCTGGACCGCATTGTCGGACCGTTGCGCCATCCATGCCTGCAGCGCAGCCGTGTCCATCGGCCGCGCGATCAGGTAGCCCTGGTATTCGTCGCAACCCAGGCTCTGCAGCAGCGCGCGCTGCTCCGGCGTCTCCACCCCTTCGGCCACCGTCAACAGCTTCAGGCTGTGCGCCATCTGGACGATGGCCGTGGTGATGGCCACATCATCGCCGTCGCCTGGAATGTCGCACACGAAGGAGCGGTCGATCTTGAGTTTGTCGATGGGATAACGCTTCAAATAGGCGAGCGACGAATAGCCGGTGCCGAAATCGTCGATGGCCAGCCCCACGCCCAGTGCCTTCAGCTTCGAGAGCGTCCCCAGCGCGAAACCGCCCGGATCCATCAGCACCGACTCGGTGAGTTCGATCTCGAGGTACTGCGGCGCCAGGCCGGCGGCCGCCAGGATCTCGGTGATGTCCTGCACCAGGCTGGGCTGGCGGAATTCGATGGCCGACAGGTTCACCGCGACCGGCACCATCGGCCAGCCCGCGCCGAACCAGGCCTTGAGCTGGCGGCAGGCCTCGCACAGCACCCAGCGGCCGATGCCGGCGATCAGGCCGCGGGCCTCGGCGAACGGCACGAAGGCGTCGGGCCCGATCAGGCCGCGCTGCGGGTGTTGCCAGCGCACCAACGCCTCCAGGCCCACCAGCCGGCCGTCGGCCAGGGACAGCTGGGGTTGGTAATGCAGCACGAACTGCTCGCCCGCGATGGCCTCGCGCAACTGGCTTTCCATGTGCAGGGCATCGAAGGCGCGCTGCGACATGTCGGGTGTGAAGAACTGGTAGTGTCCGCGGCCGCTGTCCTTGGCGTGGTACATCGCGGCGTCGGCGTGGCGGATCAGGTCGTCGGCGTTGTCGCCGTCGTCGGGGAACAGGCCGATGCCGATCGACGGCGAGACCGACAGCAGGTGCCCTTCGATCTCCACCGCCTCGTTGACGATGGCCAGCAGCTTGTCGGCGACGCCGGCCGCGTCCTCGCGCGAACCGATGTCGGCCAGCACCACCAGGAATTCGTCGCCGCCCAGGCGCGAGACCATGTCGGCCTCGCGCACCGCAGCGCTGAGCCGGCGCGCCATCTCGCGCAGCAACAGATCGCCGGCATGGTGGCCGAGGGAGTCGTTCACCGTCTTGAAATTGTCCAGATCGATGAACAGCACCGCCGCGAGCCCATCACGCCGTCGGGCCAGCGCGAGCACCTGGGCCAGGCGCTCCTTGAGGTAGATGCGGTTGGGCAGCTGCGTGAGCGGGTCGTGCAACGCCAAGAATTCGATGCGCCGTTGCGCTTCCTTGCGGGTGGTGATGTCGCGCACCACCACGATGCGGTGGACCTCGCCCCTGAGCGACATCGATTTGCCGATCATCTCCACCGGGATTTCGTGGCCGTCCTTGTGGATCAACGCCGTCTCGTAGGGGTCTTCGCGGGCCGCGGCGAGGTAGTCGATCGACACCTGGCGCCAGGAATCGGGCACGAAATCCATGGCATGGCGGCCCAGCAGGTCGGCCAGCGCATAGCCCGTCATCGCCAGCAGTGCGGGATTGACGTCGGTGATGATGCCCTTGAGGTGGAACACGATGCCCTCGTTGGTCACCTCGGCGAACTTGCGGAGACGCTCCTCACTGTCGCGCAGCGCGCCCTCGGCCTCGACATGGTGGCTGACGTCGTTGATCAGCACGAAGATGCCGATCTGCCGGCGCGGAGCAGCCTCATCGGAAGAGAAATGGGGGATCAGGTTGACCTCGATCACGCGCAAGGCACCGCTCGGCAGGCGCTGTTCACGGGTGTAATGCACCGGCTCGCCACTGCGCGCGCGGCGGATGTGCGGCTCGATCACATCCCAGGCCGCATCGCCGACCGCCTGGCGCAGCGTCTGCCCGAGGATCGCGTCCGGCGTCCAGCCATAGTCCTCGGCGTAGCGGCGGTTGGCGAACGCACAGCGCAGCGAAGGCAGGTCGTAATAGGCCATCAGCGCCGGTACAGCGTCGGCGATGAGCCTCAGCATGGCGTCGCGCGAGCCGTTGGGGGGCGCGGCCTGATCCGGCGCCAGCCTCGGCACTTCGCCCCACTCAGCCATGCAGCATTCCTCGTATTGTCGGCGTGTGATGAAACAACCCTTCATCGATGCGAAGATTGTGCCGCAGCGGCTCGATTCGAACGCTAGGTGATCACCCGCCCACCATTTATTTGTACAAAATACGCGCCAATTGAGATGACGCAACCGCCGACCAGCCGCACGGACAGGGGCCGGGCCGGTGGCGTTGCGGTATGGTGTGCCGGTCGCACACCCACCAGGAGACGCCATGCCACCCGCGCTCGAACGTCTGAACTACTTTGCTGGGCAGATCTTGTCTGTTGCCGACCTGCAGGCCGAGC
Organism: Rhodoferax koreense; assembly: GCF_001955695.1. Taxonomy (NCBI): domain Bacteria; kingdom Pseudomonadati; phylum Pseudomonadota; class Betaproteobacteria; order Burkholderiales; family Comamonadaceae; genus Rhodoferax; species Rhodoferax koreensis. The sequence goes on from NZ_CP019236.1 coordinate 5,604,407, forward strand.
AGGACTATTTCCTCCGCAAGCTCAGGCGGCACAACCGCCACCAGCACGGCTGGGGCGTCGTAAGCGGCCTGGCGGTACACATCGACAGTGGCGCCGAGGTGGTGGTGGCGCCGGGCTTCGCGGTCGATTGCGCGGGCAACGAAATCGAGCTGGACACGCCTTGGCGCCTGCCGATCCCGTCCGTTGGGGATCTGCAGTTCGTGGTGCTGCGTTACGAGGAGACGCTGGCGGCGCCGGCGCCCGCCGGTCTCGATGGCGTGAACGGCGACACCGCGTTCGGCCGCATCCGCGAGGGCCTGCAGATCGAGATCGTGACGACCGATCCGGGCGCCGGCCACAGCGGCCGGGGCACCGGCACGCCAGGCTGCGGCCAGCCGCACGGGCTGTGCATCGCACGGCTCAAGCGCAGCCCGCGCGGTTGGAAGCTGGCGCTGAAAGGCCGGCGCTGACTCAGTTCGGCAGCGCTACCGCCTTGGCCACGCTGAACCCGAAGGTATTGACACCAGCTGCGCTCAGCGCCGCCACCTGGCCGCCGTGCATGCCGGCCACGGCCTTCACGATGGCCAGGCCCAGGCCGTGGCCGTGGTGCTGGCCCGGACCGGTGCGCGCGGCGTCCACCCGGTAGAAGCGGTCGAACAGGTGCTGCAGGTGGGAGCGGGCGATCGGTTCGCCGGGATTGGCGACCGTGATCCAGATCGCGCCGGCCTCCTCGCGCAGCCGCACCACCAGTTGCGCACCGGGCGGCGAATGGTCGATGGCGTTCTGCAGCAGGTTGGACATGGCGCGGCGGAACAGCGCCGTCTCCAGCCGCGCCTCGAGCGCCAGGTCGCCTTCGATGCGCACCTGCGAGCCGCTTTCGTCGAGCACGAATTCGAAGAACTCGATGGTCTTGCGCACTTCGGCCGCCACGGGCGTCTCCACCAGGGCGGTGGCCACCTCGCCGCGGTCGGCGCGCGCGAGGAACAACATGTCGTTGACGATGGAGCGCAGCCGCTCCAGGTCTTCGAGGTTGGAGGCCAGCACGTCCTCCAACTCGGGCGCCGCGCGCTGGCGCGACAGGGCCACCTGGGTGCCGCCGATGAGATTGGCCAACGGGGTGCGCAGCTCGTGGGCCACGTCGGCATTGAAGGCCTCGAGTTGCGCATACGCTTCCTCGAGCCGCGCCAGCGCCCCGTTGAAGGCCTCGGTCAGCGCCGTGAGCTCCACCGGCAGCGCCGCCACTTCCAGCCGCTGCGACAGGGTCTTGGGCCGCAGCGCGAGCGCTTCCGCCGACAGCCGCTCCAGTGGCTTGAGACCGACGCGCGTGATCCAGTAGCCGGCCCAGGCCACGGCCAGCACCGCGGCCAGGCTCAAGGCCAGCAGCGCGGTGAGGAAGGCCTCGCGCGTATGGCGGTAGGGCGTGGAATCGCCGCCGATGATGAGTCGCACGCCGGGCCGTTCGTCGAGCGGCTCGATGTAGACCGATTGGGTGCGCATGGCGTCCGCCTGTCCGGGCAAGGTAATGGCACCGCGGCCGTCCGCGTCCTGCGTCATGCGCTGCACGTCGGCCAGGCCCGTGCCATAACCGAAGCGCGGATCGTCGCTGAGCACCCAGAAGCGCAGGTTGCCGTCCTGCGGCGCCAGCGTGTCCATGCGCGCCTGCACGCGGGCCCAGCGGTCGGCCCGGCCGACGTGCTGGATCGAATACGCCATGCTCTTGAGGGCGATGCGCAACTCGTTGTCCTGGTGGCGCGTGAGTTCGCGGTCCAGCACGGTATAGAGCGCAGCGCCGATCAGCGCGAAGGTGAGCAGCGCCGCCGCCGCGAACATCAGCACCAGCCGCGCCGTGATGGAGCGCTTCAAGGCAGCGTGCCCCCATCTTGGTCTCGCAGTTCCATCACGTAGCCCATGCCGCGGATGGTGTGCAGCAGCTTGGGCGAGGTGGCTGCGAAGGGCACGTCGATCTTGTCGCGCAGCCGCTTGATCGCCACCTCGACCACGTTGGTGTTGCTGTCGAAGTTCATGTCCCACACCAGCTCGGCGATGGCCGTCTTGGACAGGATCTCTCCCTTGCGCCGCGCCAGCACCGCCAGCAGTGCGAATTCCTTGGCCGTGAGGTCGATGCGCACACCGCCACCGCCACTGCCACCACTACCGCCACGGAAAGCCTTGCGCCTGAGCAGGTCGATCTGCAGATCGGCGATGGCCAGCTGCATCGGCTCCTGGCTGCGGCCGCGCCGGTTCAGCGCCTGCAGCCGGGCCAGCAACTCGAGGAAGGAAAAGGGTTTGACGAGGTAGTCGTCCGCGCCTTCGTGCAGGCCCTTGACGCGGTCTTCCACGCCGTCGCGCGCGGTGAGCATGATGACCGGCGTCTGCTTCAGCGTGCGCAGCGAGCGCAGCACCGAGAAGCCGTCCAGCCCCGGCAGCATCACGTCGAGCACGATCACGTCGTAGTCGTGCTGCATCGCCAGGTGCTGGCCGTCCAGGCCGTTGTGCGCGATGTCGACGGCGCAGCCCTGCTCGGTCAAACCCTTGTACAGGTAGTCGGCCGTCTTGACTTCGTCTTCGACAATCAGGATCTTCATCTCACTCCATGGCTAGCAATGCTCACCCCCAGGCTACGCACTGCGTGTCTTCGCCAACCCCCTTGCAGGGGGCAAACCCAGTGGCCCGGCGAAGCCGGTTCCACGGGTTTCCTGGCAAAGAATCGTTGTTCCATCGCTGGTCAGTCCGTCGCTATGCGATGGGCTGGTACCGACGCCGGCAGGGGTTCATGCCCGGCCTTGGCGGCCTTCCTGGCGGCGCGCGCGGCCTTGCGCTTCTCGTACCAGTAGTGTGCCCGATCGAGGTAGAGGTAGACCACCGGCGTGGTGAACAGCGTGAGCGCCTGCGACAGGATCAGCCCGCCGACCATGGCGTAGCCCAGCGGCCGGCGCAACTCCGAGCCCGAGCCGTGGCCCAGCATCAGCGGCAGGCCGGAGAGCAGCGCGCACATGGTGGTCATCATGATCGGGCGGAAGCGCAGCAGGCAGGCCTGGTAGATCGCGTCGTGCGGCGACATGCCCTGCTCGCGTTCGGCCTTGAGCGCGAAGTCGATCATCATGATGCCGTTCTTCTTCACGATGCCGATCAACAGGATGATGCCGATCAGCGCAATCACGCTCAGGTCGTAGCCGCCGGCCATCAGGATCAGCAGCGCACCCACGCCGGCCGAGGGCAGGGTCGAGAGGATGGTCAGCGGGTGGATGTAGCTCTCGTACAGCAGGCCGAGCACGATGTACACCGCCACCAGCGCCGCGGCGATCAGGTAGGGCTGGCTGGACAGTGAATCCTGGAAGGCCTGGGCCGTGCCCTGGAACGCACCGCTGACGGACTGCGGCAGGCCCATGTCGGCACGGGCGGCGTTGATCGCATCCACGGCTTCGCCGAGCGCATGGCCGGGCGCGAGGTTGAAGGAGATCGTCACCGCCGGGAACTGGCCCTGGTGGTTGATCGCCAGGTAGGCGGTCTTGCCCGTGTCGACCTTCACGAAGGTCGACAGCGGCACCTGCTGGCCGGTCAGCGGCGAATTCAGGTAGAGCTTGGAGAACAGCGCCGGATCCTGCTGCATCGCGGGCGTGACTTCGAGCACCACGTGGTAGCTGTTCAACTGCGTGAAGTACTGCGCCACCTGGCGCTGTCCGATGGCGTCGTACAGCGTGGCGTCGATGGTGGCCGGCGTGATGCCGAAGCTGGCCGCGCGGTCGCGGTCGATGGTCAGCACGGCCGAGGCGGCCGCGTTCTGCTGGTCGGAAGCCAGGTCGGTGAGCTCGGGCAACTGACGGAAACGCTGCATCATCTTCGGCGCCCAGGTGTTGAGTTCGTCCAGGTTGGCATCGGTCACCGTGTACTGGTACTGGGTGCGCGAGGAGCGGCCACCGACCCGGATGTCCTGCCCGGCCTGCAGGAACAGGTTCACGCCTTCCACCTTGGCCAGTTGCGGGCGCAGCCGCGCGATGATCTGGTCGGCGCTGGCCGTGCGGCCTTCCTCCTTGGGCTTGAGCGCGATGTAGAAGTTGCCGGTGTTGTAGGTGGACGAACTGCCGTTCATGCCGAAGCCGGTCACGTCCGGGTCGCGCCGCACCACGTCGGCCAGGGCCAGCATGCGCTGGTTCATGGCGGAGAAGGAACTGTCCTGCGAAGACTCGGCGAAGCCCGAGATGAAACCCGTGTCCTGTTGCGGGAAGAAGCCCTTGGGAATGATCACGAACAGCCAGGCCGTGGCCGCGACGGTGGCGATGAACACGCACAAGGTGATGAACTGGTGTTCCAGCACCACGTGCAGGCCACGCTTGTAGCCGCCGAGCAGCTTGTCGAAGCCGAGCTCGAACAGCATGTACAGCCGGCCGTGTTTGCGCGCATGTTCATTCTTCAGGAAGCGCGAGCACAGCATCGGCGTGAGCGTGAGCGAGATGACCACCGAGACCACGATGGTCAGCGTCACCGTGACGGCGAACTCGCGGAACAGGCGCCCGACGATGCCGCCCATCAGCAGCAGCGGGATGAACACCGCGATCAGCGACACCGAAATCGAGATGATGGTGAAGCCGATCTCGCCCGCGCCCTTGAACGCGGCCTCCATCGGCGCCATGCCTTCCTCGATGTAGCGGTAGATGTTCTCCAGCATGACGATGGCGTCGTCCACCACGAAGCCGACCGCGATGGTCAGCGCCATCAGCGACAGGTTGTCCAGGCTGTAGCCCAGCAGGTACATCACGCCCACCGTGCCCAGCAGCGCCAGCGGCACGGTGACGCTCGGGATCAGCGTGGCCGGCACATTGCGCAGGAACACGAAGATCACCAGCACCACCAGCGCGATGGTCAAGAGCAGCGTGAACTCCACGTCCTTCACCGAGGCGCGGATGGTCTCGGTGCGGTCGATGATGGCGTTGACTTCCACCGTCGGCGGGATGGACGCCTTCAGCCGTGGCAGCGCGGCGTTGATGCGGTCCACGGTCTCGATCACGTTGGCGTCCGGCTGCTTGGTGATGGCCAGCACGATGGAGCGGCCGTTCTGCACCGTGTTGCCGGCGGGGGCGGCCGCGCCGGCATAGGCCCAGCCGGCGATCTTGGCGTTCTCCGGCCCGTCCACGGCCACGCCGAGGTCGCGCACGCGGATCGGCGCACCGTTGCGGTAGGCCAGGATCACGTCGTTCCAGGGCGCGGCCTTCAGGATCTGGTCGTTCGTGTAGACGGTGAAGCTCTGGTTCGGCCCGTCGATCGTGCCCTTGGGCTGGTTCACCGTGGCCGAGGCCAGCACGGTGCGCACGTCCTCCAGGCCCAGGCCCAGCGCGGCGAGCTTGGCCGGGTCGAGCTGCACCCGCACGGCCGGCTTCTGCACGCCGCCGATGTTGACCAGGCCCACGCCCGAGATCTGCGAGATCTGCTGCGCGAGGATGTTGTCGGCGTAGTCGTTGACCTCGGTGAGCGGCAGCGTCTTCGACTGCACGGCCAGGATCAGGATCGGCGAATCGGCCGGATTGACCTTGCGGAAGGTGGGCGGGCTGGGCAGCGTGGCCGGCAACTGGCCGCTGGAGGCGTTGATGGCCGCCTGCACGTCGAGCGCGGCGGCGTCGATGCTGCGGTCCAGGTCGAATTGCAGCGTGATCTGCGTCGAGCCCAGGCCACTGGTGGACGTCATCTGCGACAGACCGGCGATCAGCGAGAACTGCCGCTCCAGCGGCTGCGCCACGTTGGAGGCCATGGTCTCGGGGCTCGCACCGGGCAGGCTGGCCGAGACCTGGATGGTCGGGAAATCGACCTGCGGCAGCGGCGCCACCGGCAGCAGCGGGAACACCGCCGCGCCGATCAGAAGCAGCGCGATGGCCAGCAGCGTGGTGCCGATCGGGCGCTTGATGAAATTGGCGGAAATGCTCACTTGGCGCTCCCGACCACTTCCGGTTTGGCCGCGCTGCGCTTGCTCGGCTCGACGATGCTGGCGCCGGCCTTGAGCTTGTACTGCCCGTCGACCACCACGCGTTGGCCGGCCACGAGGCCCTTGTCGATCACGGCCACGCCATCGGCAATCTGCGCCACATGCACGGCGGTGTTGCTGGCCGTGCTGTCGTCGCCGATGGTCCAGACATAGGTGCCGTCCTGGCTGCGCTGCACGGCAGCCGCGGGCACGGTCAATGCGTTTTCACGGTGCCCCAGCTGCAGCCGCACGTTCACGAACTGGCCGGGCCACAGCGTGTGCTGCGGGTTGGCGAAGCTGCCCTTGAGCTGCACCGTGCCATTGGTGGTGTCGATCTGGTTGTTCACCAGGATTAATTTGCCGGTGCCCAGCATCTCGGTGCCGCTGCGGTCGTAGGCCACCACGGAAAGCGGCTGGCTGCTCTTTTGCTGCGCGCGGTTGATGTCCTGCACCGCCTCCTCGGGTAGCGTGAACTGCACGGCGATCGGATCGATCTGGTTGATGACGACCAGGCCGTTGACGTCGGCCGCATGCACGATGTTGCCGGGATCGACAAGGCGCGCACCGGCGCGGCCGTTCATCGGCGACACGATGCGCGTGAAGCTGAGCTGCACCTCGGCATATTGCACCGCGGCGTTGTCGGTCTGCACGGCGGCCTCGAGCTGGTTCACCAGCGCCTTCTGCGTATCGACCTGCTGCTGCGTGGCCGCGTCCTGGCCGATCAGCGTGGTGTAGCGCGCCAGGTCCGCGCGCGCGTTGGCCAGGGTGGCCTGGTCCTTGGCGCGCGTGGCCTGGGCCTGCGCGAGCTGGGCCTGCAGGGTGCGCGGATCGAGTTGCGCAAGCAGTTGGCCGGCCTTCACGTCCTGGCCTTCGGTGAAGCCGACCTTCTCGAGCTGGCCGTCGATGCGCGCCTTGACGGTGACGGTGGCCATCGAACTCACGGCCCCGATGCCCGCGCGGTAGACCATCACGTCGTGCTGCTGCACCTGCGTCGTCGTCACCTGCACCGGCGGTGTCTTCGGCGCGGCCTCGGTCTTGGCGGCCATCGCGGCCGGGGCATGGATCAGCCAGGCGGCGCCGGCCACGGCGACGAGCGTGGTGGCGATGGCGAGCCAGATGGCGCGGCGTTGGAAAAGCGGGGTGGTGGTGGTCGTCATGGCAATCAACTTCCCGCGCGGGCGGGCGTTTTGGAAGCGGTGGAAGAACTGGACGGGGAAGAGGTGGCGAGATCGGTGGCGTTCCAGCCACCGCCGGTGGCGGCGATCAGCGCCACGCTGGCCACGAGCTGGCGGCCGCGCAACTGGGCCGCGGTGCGCTGGTTGGTCAACGACAGGTTCTGCGCCGTGACCACGCCGAGGTAGGTGGCGGTGCCGGCGCGGTATTGGCTCAGCGCCAGCCGTTCGGAGAGCTGCGAGGCTTCCACGGCCTTGGCCTGGTAGGCGGCTTCCTCATCGAGCAGGCGCAGCGTGGCCAGGTTGTCCTCGACCTGCTGGAAGCCGGCCAGCACGGTCTGCTTGTACTGGGCCACGCTGGCGTCATAGGTGGCAATGGCCTGGTCGCTGTGCGCGCGGCGCAGGCCGCCGTCGAAGATCGTCTGCGCCAGCGCGGCACCAAGCGAAAAGATGCGGCTCGGCGTGTTGAACAGCGCGCCGATGGTGGCGCTGCTGAAGCCGCCGCTGGCGCTGAGCATGATCTGCGGATAGAACGCCGCCTGCGCCACGCCGATGTTGGCGTTGGCGGCACGCATGCGTTGCTCGGCACCGGCGATGTCGGGCCGGCGCTCGAGCAGCGTGGAGGGCAAGCCGGGCGGAACCACCGGAACGGCCATCTGCGCCGTGCCCTGGTCGTCGAGCGCGGCCAGCGTGAAGCGAGAGGGCGACTGGCCGGTGAGCACGGCGATGGCATGCTCGAGCTGCGTGCGCTGCGCCTGCAGGTCCACCGCCTGTGCCTGGGCCTGCGCGAGCTGGCTCTGCGCCAGCGCCACGTCCGAACGCAGCACGACGCCGGCCGCGTACTGGTGCTGGGTGAGGGCCAGTGACTTGGCGTAGGCATCGATGCTGGCGGCGTAGAGTTTCTTCTGCAGGTCGAGCGCGCGCACCTGCATGTAGTCCTGTGCGAGCGTGGACTGGATGCTGAGCCGCGCGCCGGCTAGGTCGGCGGCGCTGGCCTGGGTGCCCGCGTCCCCGGCCTCCACCGCGCGTCGCACCGAGCCCCAGACGTCTGGCTCCCAGCTGGCGGACAGGCCCAGGCTGTAGTCGTCACCAAGCTTGACCGCCCCGCTGCTGTTGGTCCGCGCGCGTGTGGCGCCCGCGTTCGCGCCGAGCGTGGGAAAGAAGTTCGCCCGCGCCGCCGCGGCAATGGCCTGGGCCTCACGGTAGACGGCTTCGGACTGCTGGATGTTCTGGTTGGCGCGGTTCGCCTGCGCCATCAACGCGTTCAGCGTGGCGTCGTGGTAGACCTCCCACCACGGCTGGCTGGCGTCGATGAGCTGCGGCGTGGCGGGTTTCCAGCCGGCGTTTTCCTTGTAGGCAAGGGGCAGGTCCAACGGCGGCCGCGCATAGTCGGGACCGACGGCGGCGCAACCGGAAAGCAGAGCCGCCACGGCGACCGCGGTCAACAGCAGCGGGCTGCGGAGACGGCGAAGCCGGAGCGGCCGGAGGGGTGCGTCAAAAAGATTCATGGCGCATCCCACTATAGGCAGGGCCTCAGACCGGACGCTGTCGGTCAAATGACGGTTTTGTCAGTTTCGGGCGCCGGGCGGGTCATCCGATAATTCGCACAACCCAGCAGCCACAGGAACGTGCCCATGCACACCGCCGTCCTCGTCATCGATGTCCAGCAAGGCCTGTGCGAAGGCCCAGGCGCAGCTTTCGACTGCGCCGGCACCATCGCCCGCATCAACCAGGTGACCGCCAAGGCCCGCGCCGCCGGGGCGCCGGTGGTCTTCATCCAGCACGAATCCGGCCCGGATGACCTGGAACACGGCTCGGCGGCCTGGCAACTCGCCAGGGGACTCGAAGTGGAGGCGACCGACATCAGGCTGCGCAAGACCACGCCCGACGCGTTCCTGCGCACCGAACTCGAAGCGGTGTTGCGCGGCCTGGCCGTGCAGGATCTCGTCATCTGCGGCATGCATACCGAATTCTGCGTGGACACCACCACACGCCGCGCGCTGGCGCTGGGTTTTCCCGTGGTACTGGTGTCGGACGCTCACACCTCGGCCGGCAACGGCGCCATTCCCGCCGAGCAAGTGATCGCGCATCACAACGCGACCTTGACGAACATTTCGAGCTTCGGACCGCGGGTGCGGGCGGTGGCCAGTGCAGACCTGGTCATTGCAGCGTGAAACATGCAAATGGGACAATTGCTACCTTCGCCTGCCTCGGACCAGGGCCTGAACCATCCGGGCGCATGCGCCGAGTGGCCGCCACGCCGAATGGCCTGAAAATAGACGGTTTTACGAGCTACCGACGAACATGACCGACACCAGCCCCGAACGCCCCGCACTCCCTGACCACCTGTCCGTCGATCCACGCAGCCCGCACCACGTCGCCGCCATCTTCGAGCACGACATCGGCATCCGCTTCAACGGGAAAGAGCGGGTGGACGTGGAGGAATACTGCGTCAGCGAAGGCTGGGTGAAAGTACCCGCCGGCAAGACGCTGGACCGCAAGGGACGGCCGCTGATGCTGAAGCTCAAGGGCAAGGTCGAGGCTTTCTACCGATAGCCGCCAAACGGGCGCGGTGGTATTTTCGGCCGATGCAGTACCAAAAGACGCCTGTTTCACTGGCCTGGTCCGACGCCAAGGGCGCCGCGGTCTACTTCGATCACGTCGTGCCGGCGGACATGGTGGAAACCATGGCGCGAGACGCCGAGGGGCCGCAATACGCCGAGGTGCTGCGCAGCATCCTGCCGCCCTCGCTGTGCACCGAGCCCACCGCGTCGAACCTGACCGGCCTGGCACCGCAGGTCACGCAATACCTGGCCAACTACCTGGTCGCGTTTCCGCACATCCTGGGCATCGAGGAATTGCCGCAAGGCGAGTCGATGGAGGACCGCGCGCGAAAGCAAAGGCCCGCAGTCCAGGCGGCGTACACCGACTACGTGAAGGCGACTGGCATCGATCCGCAACTGATGTCGATCTACGGCGTCAACCTGCTGTCCGGAGCCAAGGCTGCGGACGCCGAGGTCAGCCTGGTGCTGTCCAACCTCGACCTGATCGACACGTCCAGGCTCAGCTGGGCCCAGATCATCGAGTTGCGGCGCGACCAGGCCTCTCGCACGGAATTGCAGCGCCTGCGCGGCCTGGTCTATGAAAAGTACACAAACTTCGATCCGGCCTTCATCCGCGACAAGCTGCAGCAAGACATCGAAGCCTACGCCAAGACGACGAAGTTCTGGGACTTCCCGACCCGCCGCAGCGTCTACACCATCGGCCTGTCGGGCGGGGTTTCGACCGCCTTTGCCGACGCACTGGGGCTGGCCATCTTCGGCGCGCCCATCGGCACCGCCGTGGTGGGCGCCACCGCCGCGCTGGGTGGCATCGCCATCGCCGTCGAATCCAGGCGCCGCGAAATTGCGTTGCTGAAGGACAAGAACCTCGTGGCCTACCTGATCCGCGCGCAGAAGCTGGCGCAGGGCCAATAGGCCAGACGTGCGGCGAAGCCCGGCGCTGGTTCAGCCGATCTCGGCCTGCACGGCCAGCTGCGCCGTCTCCGCGGCCTTGCGCTTCTTCCACACATCCATCGCCAGGCACAGGTCCGCCCAGGCCTTGGCTTTCTCGGGCAGGCTGCGCAGCAGGTAGGCGGGGTGGTAGGTCACGACGACGGGCACGCCGTGGTACTGATGCACCTTGCCGCGCAGCCGGCCCAGTGGCGTGGCGACCACGTCGGGCACGGTGTCCTGCAGGAGCGACTGCACGGCGAAGCGGCCCATGGCGATGATGACCTTGGGCTGCAGCAGTTCGACCTGGCGGCGCAGGTAAGGCGCGCACTGCGCCACCTCTTCGGGCGCGGGGTTGCGGTTGCCGGGCGGGCGGCACTTGAGCACGTTGACGATGCACGCGGCCTTGTGCGGCTGACCATCTTCCGCCCCGTGGCGGCTGACGCCGATGGCCTTGAGCATGTTGTCGAGCAGCTTGCCGGCCTGGCCGACGAAAGGCTCGCCCTGAATGTCCTCGTTTTCACCGGGTGCTTCGCCGATGATGAGCCAGTCGGCCTGCGGCGGACGCCCATCGGCGGGGGCCGCGGGGCCGACGCCGAACACCGTGTTCTTGCGGCTCTTGCTGAGGGCGCAGGCCACGCAGCCGGCCACGGCCTGCTGCAGCGCGGGCCAGTCCATGCCCTCGATGTCGCCGGCGCTGGCACGTGCAACGATCGTCGTTGCCGGCGGCGTTGAGGCATGGGCCGCGGCCAGTTCCGGCGCGGCGGCCATGGCCTCGGCGATGTTCTTCGGAGCCGCGCGCACCGGCCCGGGAGCGGCCACTGGCGCGGCAGCGGAGACGGCGCCTTCGCCGGACTCCGGCCACCAAACGTGGACGTGCATTTCCTCCAGCATCGCGCGCTGGCGGGCGTCGAGGTCGAGGCTCATGGCTGCTTTCTCATAACTTCAGGCTCATCACGATCGCATCCTCGCGCTGTCCGAAGCCGTCGGGGTAGTATTTCTTGCGCAGGCCCACGCGCTGGAAGCCATGCGTGGTGTAGACCTGCAGCGCGCGCACATTGCTGACGCGTGCCTCCAGCCACAGCCACTGCATGCCCTGGCCGCGCGACCACACGCCCAGTGCGTCGAGCATCACCCGCGCCCAGCCCTGGCCCTGGTAGGCCGGCGCCACCGTGATGTTGAGCAGATGCACTTCGTCCACACCCTTCATCGCCACGAAATAACCGAGCACCTGCCCGCCGGCGACCAGCACCTGGGCCTGGTAGCCGGACTTCAGCGCGTCCTGGAAGTTGAGCAGCGACCAGGGATGGGCATAGGCCGTCTGCTCGACCCGCACCACGGCGTCGAGCCAGGACGGCTCCATCGGCTCGAAGCTGGCTTCCTGGACTTGGGGCAATGCGCTCATGTCAGTGGCGCCCGGCCGCCCGAAGCCACAGACGCGCCCCCTGGGGAGCCGCGAGACGCGAAGCAATGAGCGTGGGGGTTTCCATCCTACGACTTTATCCGTTCCCCGCCATCTTGGCGTCGGCCACGGCCTGCTTCACGGCCAGGCGTTCGGCCGTGGTCTGGGCCACCTTGTCGCGGATGTAGCGCGGCAGCGCTTCACTGGCCGGTACCGCGGCGCCAGCGGCGAGCAGGGCCGGTCCCAGCCGCAGCATGGCTGTGGCGGTGGGCAGGGCAAACACGTCGGGCTCGGCATCAACGCGCGGCGCGAACCGTTCGCCGTAGACGGGCATGGCGTTGCCGGCCAGCACCCAGCCGGCGGGAATGGACAGTGCCTCTGGCCGCACCAGGCTGAAATCGGCCTCGGCGTGCCAGCGCCCGTCGGTCCAGCGGTAGCGGCCGGTGTACATCTCGTCCATGCGCGCGTCGAGCACGGCGACCACGCGGGTCGCGCCCTGCGTATGGCGGGCCTCCTCGGCCACGGCCAACAGGGTATCGACCGGCAGCACCGGCAGCTTCGCGCCGAAGGCCAGGCCCTGCGCCACCGAACAGGCGGTGCGCAACCCGGTGAAGGACCCCGGCCCGGCACCGAAGGCGATGGCCTGCAGATCGGCGAGCCGCAGCCCGGCCTGGGCCAGCAGCGCGAGCACGGCCGGGATCAGCGCGGCCGAGGCCTTGGCGCCGCCAGCGCCCGTGTGTTGCCAGACCTGGCGGCCATCTGTGAGCGCGATGGACAGGTGTTCGGTGCTGGTGTCGAAGGCCAGGAGGTTCATCGGGCGATTATCGACGCAGGCCGGACGGTAGACTCGGCCGCTATGCCCCGACTGTCTCCGCCCGCCTCACACCGTTTCATCGCCCGGCTGGCCACGATATGCCTTTGTGTTTGCACGGTGGTCGGCGTGCAGGCCGTGCCCAAAGCCGTGCCGCACGCCGCCGCGCCTGTGATGCCGCCCGAAATCGCCAGTGCGCTGGCCCGCGCCAAGGTACCGCGCGACGCGGTGAGCCTGCTGGTGGCGCCAGTGGACGGGCCGGAGAGCGGCCCCCCGCGGCTGGCCCTGCGCACCGACGCACCCATGAACCCCGCGTCGGTGATGAAACTCGTCACCACCTATGCCGGGCTCGACCTGCTCGGCGCCGACTACACCTGGACCACCCACTTCTACGCCGATGGTCCGCTGGCTGATGGCGTGTTGCGCGGCAACCTCTACATCCGCGGCGGCGGCGACCCCAAGCTGGTGCTGGAGCGCGTGGATGCGATGTTCAAGGCCTTGCAGCAGCGCGGGGTCCGCGAGGTGCGCGGCGACCTGGTGCTGGACAACAGCCTGTTCGCCCCGGTGGCGCGCGATCCGGCCGAATTCGACGGCGAACCGCTGCGCCCCTACAACAGCACGCCCGACGCCCTGCTGGTGAATTTCAAGGCGCTGATCCTCACCTTCACGCCCGACGGCGCCAGCGGCACGGCCCGCGTGCGCAGCGAGCCACCGCTGGCCGGCGTGGCCATCGACGCCACCGTGCCGATGAACACGGCCCCGTGCGGCGACTGGCGGGGTGGGCTGCAGGCCGATTTCGGCGATCCGAGCCGCGTGACTTTCGCGGGCAGTTATTCCGCCAAATGCGGCGAACGCGTCTGGCCGCTGGCCTATGCCGACCCGGCGAGCTACGCGCGGCGCGCACTGCTGGCGATGTTCGTGGCCGCCGGCGGCGTGGTCGATGGCACGGCCCGCGAAGGCGCGGTGCCGGGCGGCGCGCGCTGGCTCATGGATTCGCCGTCGCTGCCGCTGGCCGACATCATTGCCGACGTCAACAAGTTCAGCAACAACGTGATGGCGCAGCAGATCTTCCTCACCCTCAGCGCTCCCGACACCCGCGACGTGCCGGGCAAGCGCCCGGCCAAGGGCCAGGCCACGCAGGAGGGGTCGCGCCAGGCGATCGCCGCCTGGTGGCCGCTGGCCATGGGCGCGGCGCGGCCGGCCGTGCCGCCGCCACTCGTGGAAAACGGCTCGGGCCTGAGCCGCGATGAACGCATCACCGCCGCCGGCCTGGGCCGGCTGCTGCGCCGTGCGGCCGTGCACCCGCAGGCCACCGTGTTCCTGAACTCGCTGTCGCTGGCCGGTGTGGACGGCACCGCCCTCGGCATGCGAAACCGCGGCCTCGCGCCGGAGGCCATGGGCAACGCCCGGCTCAAGACCGGCACGCTGCGCGACGTGGCGGCCGTGGCCGGCTACGCCACCGGCCGCAGCGGCCAGCGCTACGTGGTGGTGGGCATCGTCAACCATCCGAACGCCGGCGCGGCGCGCCCGGCGCTGGACGCCTTGGTGGAATGGGCCGTGAAGGACCGCTGAAGCCTTGAAAAGGCTGTGAAACAGCTGCCAGATGGGGCGATGGCGGGCGCGGTTTCGACAGCAAAAAAGTGCGCCGGACACACCGGCAGGCGTAATATCGGCGGCACCAACACAGACGCCACGGCTGCGTGCCCGACCGTCGAAAAACCACAGGAGCACGGTATGGCTTGGAACAGGATGTTCGGCTCGGGGCTGGCGGCGGGACTGATGGCGCTGGTGCTGACGGGCTGCGGCGGTGGCGGCGGCGGGGACCAGTCGCCCACCGTCAAATTCTCGGCGCTGGTGTCGTTCGGCGACAGCCTGAGCGACGTCGGCAGCTACCGCACGCCGGGCATCGCCGCTGTGGGCGGCGGCAAATACACGGTGAACGGCACCGACGGCCAGATCTGGGTCGAGCGCATCGCCAGCCAGCTCTCCCTGCCAGCGCCTTGCGCCGCGCAGACCGGCCTCAACGCAAGCGGCCAGCTCGCCGCCTTCGCCGGCCCGGTGGTCGACCATCCGGGCTGCACCGGCTACGCCCAGGGCGGCTCGCGCGTGACCAATCCGATCGGGCCGTGGAATGCCGCACTGCTCGCCTCGCCCGATCCCGACACCGCCTTCGAGGGCCAGCTCGGCCAGCTCACGGTGCCGGTGGCCACCCAGATCGCCACCCACCTGGCACGCAGCGCAGGCAGCTTCAGCGGCAGCGAACTGGTGCTGGTGATGGCCGGCGGCAACGACGTGTTCAGCAACCTGGCCACGGTGGGGGTGAGTACCACGCCTGAACAGGCGGCCACCGCCATGGGCACGGCCGGCGCCGAGCTGGCAGCGCTGGTGAAGACGCAGATCCTGGCCAAGGGCGCGAAATACGTGGTGGTGGTCAACCTGCCCAACGTGAGCCTCACGCCCAGCACCCTGGCCGCCGAGGCCACGGCGCCCGGCACCAAGGCACTGACCGATACCGTCACCAAGGCCTTCAACAACCAGCTGGCCGCGGGCCTGGCGGGCACGGCCGGGGTGGTGCAGGTCGATGCCTATGCGCAGAGCACCGACCAGACCGTCAACCCCGCCGCCTACGCGCTCTCCAACGTCACCACGCCGGCCTGCAGCAGCACGTCGGCGCTGAACCCGCTGCCCGGCTATTCGCTGACCTGCACCACGGCCAGCACGCTGCCGGTCGACGTGTCGCATTACCTGTACGCCGACGGCGTGCACCCGACGCCGTTCGGCCACAGCCTGCTGGCACGGCTGGTGTCGCTGGGCATGTCTCGCGCCGGCTGGCTCTGAGCGCGCCGTTTCAACCTGGAGCCTTCGATGAAACCTCACCCCACCTGGGTCCTTGCAACGCTGGTCCTGGCCGCCACGGCCACGGCCACGGCGCAGGCACAGACCACCGGCAACTGGATGCTGCGTGGCGGCTTCACCCGCATCACGCCCGACGTCGACAGCGGCGATCTCAGCGCCCCCAGCATTCCCGGCACCAAGGTCGACGTGGGCAGCAGCACCCGGCTGTCGGGCGGTGTGAGCTACATGCTGACCCCCAACGTCTCGCTCGACTTCCCGCTGTCATTGCCGTTCACGCAGGACATCACGGGCGACGGCGCCATCGCCGGGGCGGGCAAGATCGGCGACATCCGCTCCCTGCCGATCACGCTGCTGGCGCAATACCGCTTCTTCGAACCCACGGCCCGCTTGCGCCCCTACCTGGGCCTCGGTCCGACCTATGCGAAGCTCTACAAGGCCCACGGCTCGGCCACGCTCAGCGGCCTGACCGGCGGCTCGCCCAGCCAGCCCACCCTGCTGTCCGCCGACTCGCGCTGGGGCATGACCCTGCAGGTCGGCGCCACGGTGGCCATCGACGACCACTGGTACGTGGATGGCTTCGTGAGCAAGACGCTGCTGCGCACCACCGCCACCCTGTCCACCGGCCAGAGCATCGGCCTGAAGCTGAACCCGACCGCGGTGCAGTTGGGGTTGGGCTACCGGTTTTGAGAAATCGAACCTCGCCAATGAAAAAGCCGACCCTTGGGTCGGCTTTTTCGTTTCCACCAGCAACACCCACAGCAAGCGAAGCGCAGCCCCCATTCCAGAAACACCGTGGAACTGGCTTTGCCAGGCCGCAGGTGTTGCCCCCTGCAGGGGGGGAGCTACACGACGTGAGCGACTTGGGGGTATGCCAGGTCTTTAGAACCGGTCTCGGACCTTGCTGTAGGCATAGTCGCCGAACAGCCGGTTCACCACCGGCGTGAAGAACAGCTGGTCGGCAAAGACATAGCTGTTGTAGGCCAAGGCGCCGACGGTGCCGGTATTGCACAGCGCGGAATTGATCTGGCCGGTGCCGGTGCCGATGCCCACGCCGGCATCCACCGAGTTGCAGACCACGGTGGAGGAGTTGATCAGCGAATAGGAGGTCGGCTCGCCCGTTACCAGGTTCAGGTAATAGGCCGCGTCGACGTACAGCACGTTGGAGCCGAGGTCGACGATGGACACCAGCAAGGCGTCGTTGAACTTGTTGGAGACGTCGGTCAGCAGGCTGACCCTGTTGATGGCCGTGGCCCAGGGCGAGCGGCCCACGTTGTAGGGGCCGACCACGATCACCTGCTTGGCGCCGGCGTTCACGAGGCGGCGCACCTGCGCGCCCAGGTCCTTGCCGGTTTGCTGCAGGTTCGCGGTCATCTGCGCTTCGGTCTGGCTGCCGGCCGTCACCGCGTTCATCTGCGCCACCACGTCGGCGACACCGGCCGACAGCACCATCACGTCGCTGCCGCCGATGGTGTTGGAAGCGAGGAAGCTGTCGATCTGTTCGGTCATCGTCAGCGTGGTGCTGACACCTGCGGCGTCGGGTTTGTTCGTGACGCGCGCATTGACGCGGGCGTAGCCGGTGCCACCGCTGCTGGAAGGGGCAATGGTCAGCCCGAAACGGGCAGCCATCTGCTGCGGCCAGGTATCGACCGAGCCGTCGTTCACGCTGTAGACCGCCCCGGTCTGGCCGACGTCGGAAAACCCATCGCCAAAGACGACGAAGCGGCTCGGCGAGAGCGCATTTTCCGTGGAGCCGGAGCCGCAGGCAGTCAGTAGGGCGGCCGAGGCGCAGGCCGCGACCAGGATGGCGCGTCGCAAGCTGAATAAGGTCATTGATTACTCCAAAAGACGAAAGTCGGATCTGCCACGCCCGGCAAGCTGCGCCCCGCGTGGCAAACGGCAACGGGTAGTTTAACGAGCCGGCCCATTGCGCCGGTGTAAAGATCGGCGAGGCAGGCGCAGCGCGCCGGATTCACGGGTCGATGCGCAGCGTCATGCGCGCATTGCGCAGCCGCACACCGCGCCGCTGCACCACCTGGCGCCGTTCCACTGCGAAGCCATGGTGTGCAAAGAATGCCTCCGCGCGCAGGCTCACATTGGCCCAGACCACGCCGATGCGGCGCTGCCCGGCGGATGCCAGGATGTGCGCCATCAATGCCTGGCCGACGCCGCGCCCGGCAAAGGCGGCGGCCACGAAGAACTGGTCGATGTAGCCCGAATCCTGCAGATCGGCGAAACCGGCGGCCTGGCCATCGATCTCGGCCACGAAGGGCCGGTTGGCCTGCAGGCGCGCCGCCCAGGCCAGGGCGTCGTAGTGCACGGGCGCCCAGGCCGTGACCTGGGCCGGGTTGTAGTGGCGGCTGGCCAGCCCATGCACCGCCGTGAAGAAGACGTCGCGCAGCGCGGCTTCGTCGCCGGGCCGGAAATCGCGGATCGACAGGCGGTCGGGGCCTTCGGGGTGCTCAGGCCGCGGCGGCGCGTTGCAGGCGGTCACGCACACCCTCCCAGTCGGCGGCTTCGGGCGGCGTTTCGACCCAGATCAACTGCACGCCGCAGCTGTCGAGTTCGCGCAGATCGGCGAACAACTGCCGCGCCGCGCCTTCGGCGTCGGCCGGCATGGCGTGCAGCATCACCTTGGGCGAAAGACTCACGAGTGCACTGCGCGCGTAGACGGCGATGGCCACGCCGGGCGTGCGCCCCGCTTCGCTGCCGAGCAGGTCGAGCGCCTTCTGCAGTTCGGCGGCCGTCATCAGCCGGACCTTGGCCGTGGGCGCGTAGTGCGCCTCCAGCGTGCCCGAGGCGCGCGGGTCCGGCGCGGCCATGTCGTCCTTGCCGCGCAGCGGCTGGCCGCAGGCCTGCTCGATCTGCCCCCGCGTGATGGCACCGGGGCGCAACAGCACCGGCACGCCGCGCGTGCAGTCGACGATGGTGGATTCGATGCCGACCTCGCAGGGGCCGCCGTCGAGCACCAGCAACGCATCGCCGAATTCGCTGGCGACGTGCGCGGCCGTGGTCGGGCTCACGCGGCCGAACTGGTTGGCGCTGGGAGCCGCCACGCCGAATACGCCCAGATCGGCCGCCTGGCGCAGCACGGCCACGCACACCGGGTGCGAGGGGCAGCGCAGGCCGATCGAGTCTTGCCCGCCCGCCGCCGCCGCGCCCATGCCCGCGCGGCGCGGCAGGATCAGCGTCAGCGGGCCGGGCCAGAAGGCACGGATCAGTTTTTCGGCGAAGCCGGGCACGGTGGCCGCGTAATGGCCGACACCGGCCGGCACGGCCGCATCGCCCTCGGCCGGCGCCACGTGCACGATCAGCGGATGGTCGCTGGGCCGGCCCTTGGCCTTGAAGATCTGGGCCACGGCCGTGTCACTGCCCGCATCGGCGGCGAGGCCATACACGGTCTCGGTCGGCAGCCCAAGCAGGTCGCCCCGGGCCAGGGCCTGCGCAGCGCGCAACACGGCCAGCGGATCGGCGCCGTCCAAAATCATCAAAAAGCGTCCAGGCCGAGCAGTTGCGAAGCCTGCAGCGCGGTGGCACGCACTTCTTCCACCGTGGCGCCGGTGATGTTGAGGTGGCCCATCTTGCGGCCGGGCTTGGCTTCGAGCTTGCCGTACAGGTGCAGATGCGTGCCGGGCAGGGCCAGCACCTCGGCCCAGGGCGGCGCGGTCGGCGCCGTCACCGCCGCGGGGCGCACGCCATTCGCATCGAACCACAGGTCTCCGAGCAGGTTCAGCATGATGGCGGGGCTGTGCTGGCGCGGCGTCACCAGCGGCAGGCCGGCGAGCGTGCGCACCTGCAGCTCGAACTGGGACACATCGCACGCATCCATGCTGTAGTGGCCGCTGTTGTGCGGGCGCGGCGCGATCTCGTTGACCACCAGCGCGCCGTCCTGCAGCAGGAAGAATTCGACGCAGAGCACCCCGACGTAGGCCAGGCCTTCTGCTATCGATTTGGCAGCAGTCACCGCTGACGCCATCTGCGCCAGCGGCAGATTTCCTTCATAAACTTCGGTGACGGCGAGGATGCCCTCGCGGTGCAGGTTGCGTTGCGGCGGCAGGTGCACCATGGCGCCGTCGCGGCCGCGCGCCACGATCACCGAGCATTCGGCGGCCAGCGGCAGCATCTTCTCGAGCACGCAGGTCACGTGCTTGAACTGGGCCCAAGCGGCGGCCAGCGTGGCAGCATCCGCCACACGCACCTGGCCCTTGCCGTCGTAGCCCATGCGCGCGGTCTTCAGGATGCCGGGCAGCAGCTCGGTTGGCACGGCGGCCAGCGCCTCGGCGCTGTCGATCACCGCGTACGGCGCACACGGCACGCCGCAGCGCACGAAGTGCGCCTTCTCCTGGGCGCGGTCCTGCGCGATGCCGACGGCGGCGGCATCGGGCGCAACCGGCCGGCTCTTCGCCAGCGCGGCCAGCGCGGGCGCGGGCACGTTCTCGAATTCGGTGGTGATCGCATCGCAAACGGCCGAGAGCTGCGCCAGCCCTTGCGGGTCCAGGTAGTCGGCGCGGATGTGGTGGTGGCTCACGCGGCCGGCGGGGCTCGACACGTCCGGGTCGAGCACGGCGGTGAAATAGCCCATGCTTTGCGCCGCGTGCACGAACATGCGGCCCAGCTGGCCGCCGCCCATCACGCCGAGCGTGGCGCCGGGGAGGATTCGGTCGAAGGAGGCACTCATGCCGGAGGAAGGGTCATGTTGCGCGCGACTTCGGTCTGCGCCGAGCGGAAGGCCTCCAGCTTGGCGCGCAAGGCCGGGTCGTGGTTGGCCAGCAACGCCACGGCGAACAGCGCCGCATTGGCCGCACCCGCCGTGCCGATGGCGAACGTGGCCACCGGAATGCCCTTGGGCATCTGCACGATGCTGTGCAGCGAATCCACGCCTTGCAGGTGACGGCTTGCCACCGGCACGCCCAGCACGGGCACCGTGGTCTTGGCGGCCAGCATGCCCGGCAGGTGCGCCGCGCCGCCCGCGCCGGCGATGATGGCCTGCAGGCCGCGGCCTGCGGCGGCTTCGGCGTAGGCGAACATGTCGTCGGGCATGCGGTGCGCCGAAACCACGCGGGCCTCGTGCGCGATGCCGAACTCCTGGAGAATCTGTACGGCGTGCTGCATCGTGTCCCAGTCGCTGCTGGAGCCCATTACCACGCCAATCTGAACGGTCATGCGGTTTCCTCTAAAGGCTGAATTTTACTTTTGCGCCCGTGCGGCGCGAAAGCGGTTTGAAAAGCGCCGCGCCCCGCCCAAAATAGGGACAAGAAGCTGCCGGTAACATCGCGCATCTTCACGCCAACCAATGGGCCACGCCCCCGGACACTTCCATGATCGACGTCACAATCCAAAATTTCGAAAACGAGGTCATCGCCGCCTCGATGCAGACCCCGGTGCTGGTCGACTTCTGGGCGCCTTGGTGCGGCCCGTGCAAGGTCATCGGCCCCATCCTCGAAAAACTCGAGACCGAATACGCGGGCCGCTTCAAGCTGGTGAAGATCGACTCCGACCAGGAACAACAGCTGGCCCAGGCCTTCGGCATCCGCAGCATCCCGACCTGCATCCTGGTGATGAACGGCCAGCCGGTGGATGGTTTCACCGGCGCCCAGGTCGAGAGCAAGGTGCGCGAATTCCTCGACAAACACGTGCCCGAAGGCGACGGCCTGGGCCTCATGCCCAGCGAAGCCGAGGAGGCCCAGGCCCTGCTCGAATCCGGGGACACCGACGCCGCGCTGATGAAGCTGCAGGAAGCGCTGGCCGTGAACCCCGCCAACGACGACGCGCGCTACGACTACGTGAAGCTGCTGATCGCCAGCGGCTACCTCGAGGAAGCCGGCCCGGCGCTGCAGCCGGCGCTGGTGCAGATCCCGGTGCAGATCCGTTTCGACGCGTTGTCGCAATGGCTGAATGCTCTGCATTTCGTAGCACACGACGCCCGTCGCGATTGGTCGGTCGGCCAATTCGATGCCAAGATCGCCGAGAACAAGCGCGATTTCGAAACCCGCTTCGCGAAGAGCCGCGTGCTGATGTCGCGCGGCGAATGGACCGAGGCCATGGACGAGCTGCTGGAGATCATCATGCGCGACCGCAAGTGGGAAGACGAGGCGCCGCGCAAGGCCTACGTGGCCATCCTGGAACTGCTCACCCCGCCCAAGCCCAAGGCCGATGCGGCCGCGACCGGCAAGAGCGCCGGCGGCATCGAACTCATGGGCCAGGCCGCGATGCAGCAGGACGAAACCACGACGCTGCTCAACAGCTACCGGCGCAAGCTCAGCATGGCGCTGAACTGAGGCTCAACCCTTCAGGCGGTCCCAGGCTTCCTGGTACTTGGCGGCCGTCTTCTCCACCACTTCCTTCGGCAGCCGCGGCGCGGGCGGGGTCTTGCTCCAGGGCTTGCCGTCGACCAGGGCCTGCTCCAGCCAGTCGCGCACGAACTGCTTGTCGTAGCTCGGCGGATTGCTGCCTTCCCGGTAGCTTTCGGCAGGCCAGAAGCGCGAGGAATCGGGGGTGAGCACCTCGTCCATCAGGTGCAGCGTGCCGTGCTCGTCCAGCCCGAATTCGAACTTGGTGTCGGCAATGATGATGCCCTTGGCACGGGCGATGTCGCTGGCCGCGAGGTAGATCGCGATGCTGATGTCGCGGATGCGGGCGGCCAGATCGGGACCGACGATCTCGACGACTTTCTCGAAGGTGATGTTCTCGTCGTGTTCGCCGGCTTCGGCCTTGGCCGCCGGCGTGAAGATCGGCGCGGGCAGCCGGCTGGCGTTCTTCAGGCCGGGCGGCAGCGCCACGCCGCAGACGGCCTGGTTCTGCTGGTATTCCTGCCAGCCGCTGCCGGCCAGGTAGCCGCGTACCACGGCTTCGACCGGAATCGGCTTGAGGCGCTTGACCAGCATGGAACGACCGGTCACCTGCGCCACTTCGTCAGGCGCGACGACGCTTTCGGGGGCCTCGCCGGTGAGGTGGTTGGGCACCAGATGGCCGAGCTTGTCGAACCAGAACAACGCCATCTGCGTCAGCAGCACCCCCTTGCCGGGAATCGGCTCGCCCATGATCACGTCGAACGCGGACAACCGGTCGCTGGCCACCATCAGGATGCGGTCGGTGCCCACGGCATAGTTGTCGCGCACCTTGCCGCGCGCCAGCAGCGGCAGGGATTTGAGGGAGGAGGTGTGGAGGGACGGGGCGGAAGTGGTCATGTCTTGGAAAGTCCGGTGTGCAAGGTGCAGTGGGAGGCGCGAAAGGCAGTCGGCTATTGTCCCTCAAGGGCCGCGCCAAGCAAAAAGCCACCGCGCGGCGGTGGCTTTCTAGAGGGCGCAACGCGCCGAGGTTCAAGCGACGACTTGCGCCAACTCGCCCTTGGCGTACTTGCCGGCCACGACCTGCAGGCTTTCACCCTTGATCTTGCTGCCCTGGCCTTCGCAGCCGAATTCCACATAACGCTGGCGGGCGATGGCCTTGGCGGCTTCGCGGGCGGGCTTGAGGTATTCGCGCGGGTCGAACTTCTCGGGGTTTTCGAAGAAGAACTTGCGGATCGCGGCCGTCATCGCCAGGCGGATGTCGGTGTCGATGTTGATCTTGCGCACGCCGTGCTTGATGGCTTCCTGGATTTCCTCGACCGGCACGCCGTAGGTTTCCTTCATGGCGCCGCCGTATTTGCGGATCTCTTCCAGCAGGTTCTGCGGCACGCTGGAGCTGCCGTGCATCACCAGGTGGGTGTTGGGGATGCGGCGGTGGATTTCCTTGATGCGGTCGATGGCCAGGATGTCGCCCGTGGGCTTGCGCGTGAACTTGTAGGCGCCGTGGCTGGTGCCGATGGCGATGGCCAGGGCGTCGATCTGCGTGCGCTTGACGAAGTCGGCGGCCTGCTCGGGATCGGTGAGCAGCTGGTCGCGGGTCATGGTGGCGTCGGTGCCGTGGCCGTCTTCCTTGTCGCCGCGCATGGTCTCGAGCGAGCCGAGCATGCCGAGTTCGCCCTCGACGGTGACGCCGACGCGGTGCGCCATGTCGGCGACCTTCTGCGTGACTTCCACGTTGTAGTCGTAGCTGGCGATGGTCTTGCCGTCGGCCTGCAGCGAGCCGTCCATCATCACCGAGCTGAAGCCCAGGTCGATGGCGCCGCGGCAGACGTCGGGGCTCTGGCCGTGGTCCTGGTGCATCACCAGCGGCACGTTGGGCCAGGTTTCGATGGCGGCTTCGATCAGGTGCTTGACGAAGGGTTCGCCCGCGTATTTGCGAGCGCCGGCGCTGGCCTGCAGGATGACCGGGGCGCCGACTTCATGGGCGGCGGACATCACGGCCTGCACCTGCTCCAGGTTGTTGACGTTAAAGGCCGGAATGCCGTAGCCGTTGAGGGCCGCGTGGTCCAGCAGTTCGCGCATCGAAACAAGTGCCATGGTGGTGGTTCCAGAGAGTTGAGGATTCAGAAATAGATCGATGGCCGGGCGGCAACGCGGCGGGCCGTGGTAACCGCTTGGTAACTTTGTCAGATTTTAACGTTCCCCCGCATTGGCAGCCACTGCGAAAGACAGCCTGTAACAACTGCGCCAATCCGGCGCGTCCGCCAGCCGCTCGAAATGGCCGCTGTGCACCTCGGCCACGCGGGCCACGATCTTCAGGCCCAGGCCGAGGCTCTCGGCGGATCTGGCGCGGGGCGCATGGGCTTCGGCACCAGGCTCGGCGCCCTGTCCGGTGCCTTCTCCGGCACGGTCGCAGACCTGCAGCCAGGCCGAGCCGGCGTCCTGTCCGGTCTGGA
This sequence comes from Rhodoferax koreense, assembly GCF_001955695.1. Taxonomy (NCBI): domain Bacteria; kingdom Pseudomonadati; phylum Pseudomonadota; class Betaproteobacteria; order Burkholderiales; family Comamonadaceae; genus Rhodoferax; species Rhodoferax koreensis. The sequence goes on from NZ_CP019236.1 coordinate 5,628,811, forward strand.
TCTCGATCACCGTGCCCGCCGGCGTATGCCGCAAGGCGTTCTCCACGAGGTTGCGCAGCGCCATCTCGATCGGCAGCGGATGGCCGGACACGACCACGCTGCCGGTATCGCTCACGCCGATCTCCTGCCCGCCGTCCCAGGCCGCCTGCGCATATTCGGCCGCGACGCGCTGCGCCAACGCCTGCAGTTCCACCGGCTGCGCGGCTTCGGCCAGTTCGCTGCGGCTGGCACGGGCCAGCGCCAGCAACTGCGCGAGGACGTGGCCGGCCTTGAGCGCGTCCCGCTCCACCCGTTGCAATGCCTGGCCGTGTTCGTCGGGCGCCATCGGACTCTGAAGCGCCTTGGCCTGCAGCGCGAGCGAGGCCAGCGGCGTGCGCAACTCGTGCGCCACTTCGCTGGCGAGCTGGCGTTCGCGCAGCAACGCGGCCTGCTGGCCGTCGATCAGCGTATTGATCGAATGCACGACCGAATCGAACTCCCGGTACGGATGGCGCGCGATCAGCCGCTCGGCCTTGGCCGCGTCGAGCCGCGCCACGTCGTCCGACAAGCGGTACAGCGGCCTCAGGCCGCGCCAGACGGCCAGGCCGAGCGCCAGGGACACCACCGGCAGCAGCCACATGCCGGGCTCGGCGATCTGCTCGGCGATGTCGGAGGCCAGGTCGTCGCGCTCCTGCACGGCCAGCAACACCATCACCTTGCGTCCGTGGTCGGTATCCCACTGCGAAAAACTGCGCCACGCGACCGGCGGCATGCCGAGTTGCAGATCGGCGAAGCCCTCCCCGGCACTGAACGCAGGCAAGGGTGCCTCGCCGGTATGGTTGACGAGCGCGCCCTGCGCGTTCCAGACCACGATGCTCAGCGACTGCTGGTAGTCGTGGCTGCGCAGCCCGGGCATGGGGATGCGCGAGGTGCTGCGTTCGCTCGGCATGAGTTGGGCCTCGCGCAGGTTGAGCAGCATGGCGGCAGCACTGGCCAGATGGCCGTCGGTGAGCTCGTCGGCCTCGTGGATGCCGGTGCGGTAGGCCACGACCACGAAGCTGCCCCAGACCAGGAACAGGGCGCCGAGCGCCCACAGCAGCAGATGCCGGCTCAGCGAGGGGCGCGTCATCGCGGCCTGCCCGCCTTGGCGCGCAGGGGGCGAAGTGGCGGCCGCGCGTGTTTCATTCTTCCCTGGGAATGAAATAGCCCACGCCGCGCATGGTGACGATCACGCCATCGCCGAGCTTGCGGCGCAGGTGGTGCACGTGCACCTCCACGGTGTTGCTCTCCACCGTGTCCTGCCAGTTGTAGAGCCGGGCCTCGAGTTGGGCGCGCGACTGCACCCGGCCGCGCGATTCGAGCAGCACCAGCAGCAGCGTGAATTCGCGTGGCGACAGGTCCACCGGCCGGCCGCGGCGCAGCACCGTATGGTTCGCCGGGTCGACCACGAGTTCGCCATGCGACAGCAGCGGATGCGCACGGCCCGCGGCACGGCGCAGCAGGGCGCGCATGCGGGCCTCGAGTTCGTCCACGTCGAAGGGTTTGGTGAGGTAGTCGTCGGCGCCGAGGTTGAGCCCGCTGATGCGGTCGCTCACCTGGTCGCGCGCGGTCATGATGAGTACCGGGGTCTGCGGGTCGGGCAGGGCCTTGCCGCCGGGCGCGTGGCGCAGCCGCTGCAGCAGTTCGACACCGTCGCCATCGACCAGGCCCAGGTCGAGCAACACCAGGTCGAACGCCTCTTGGCCGAGCGCCTCCCAGGCGGCGGCGATGGAAAAACAGACGTCCACCGCGTAGCCGCGCTGGCGCAGGTTGGCCTGCAGGCCTTCCGCGATGCCGTCGTCGTCTTCCACCACCAGGATGCGCATAAGCTCTATTGTGTGCGAAAGGAGACCGCGGCCGGACACTTAAGCCTGCGTTAAGGACGCCGGCCTACGCTCGCAGGTTTGCCCTCGCCTGCCCAAGCCGCCATGCTCCTGAACGCCCCGAATCCCCCCCTCGCGCCGCCACTGCCCGCGCCGCGCAGCCATTTCTGGCGCGTCACCCTGGTCGGCCTGCTGCTGTTGCTGGCCTGGGACGCTTCGGGCCTGGATCTGCCCCTCGCGCGCTGGTTCGGCACGGCCGAGGGGTTCCCCTGGCGCGAGAACTGGTTCGTCGTCAAGGTGCTGCACGATTCGGCCCAGCGCCTGGGCTGGATCTGGCTGGCCGTCATGACGCTGGCGGTGTTCTGGCCGGTGGGCTTCATGCGCCGGCTCAGCCGCGTCGAACGCGCCGGCATGGTCGGCGGCACCTTGGTGGCGCTGCTGGCCATCATCTGGCTCAAGCTCGCCAGCCACACCAGCTGCCCATGGGATCTGTCGGAATTCGGCGGCACGGCGACCTACGTCTCGCACTGGAACTGGAGCCTGCGCGACGGCGGCGGCGGCCACTGCTTCCCCGGCGGCCATGCGTCCACGGGTTTTGCGCTGGTGACGGGCTATTTCGGCCTGCGCGAACAGGCGCCGCGCGCAGCACGCCTGTGGCTGCTGGCCGCGCTGGCCACCGGCTTCGGCCTGGGACTGGTGCAGCAGATGCGCGGTGCGCATTTCACCAGCCACACCCTGTGGACGGCCTGGATCTGCTGGACCGTGGCGGGGCTGGCCCATGCGGCGCTGCGCCGCTGGCTGGCGCAGTCGCCAGCCGCAGCGACGGTCAGCTGACCTTGCAGATCTTCAGCATGTTGGTGCCGCCGGGCGCGCCCATGGGCTCGCCGCAGGTGATGGCGTAGATATCGCCAGACTGCACCAGGCCACGCTTCTTCAGGTGGGCCTCGGCCTGTTCCAGCGCGGTGTCGCGATCGGTCTGCGGGTCCATCAGCAGCGGCCGCACGTTGCGGTACAGCGCGAGCTTGCGCTGCGTGGCGATGCGCGAGGTCAAGGCGTAGATCGGGATGTGGGCGCGATGCCGGCTCATCCACAGCAGCGTCGAGCCTGACTCGGTGAGGGCCACGATGGCCTTGGCGCCGAGGTGGTGGGCGGTGAACAGCGCGCCCATGGCGATCGACTGGTCGATGCGGGCGTATTTCTTGCCGCTGAAGTCGGCATCGAGCTCCAGGTCTTCCGCAGCCTCGGCGGCTTCGCAGATGCGGCTCATCTCCCGCACGGTCTCGAGCGGGTATTTGCCGGATGCGGTCTCGGCCGAGAGCATGACCGCGTCGGTGCCGTCGAGCACGGCGTTGGCCACGTCGCTGACCTCGGCGCGGGTGGGCACCGGATTCGTGATCATCGACTCCATCATCTGCGTGGCGGTGATGACCACCTTGTCCATCTCGCGCGCCATGCGGATCATCTTCTTCTGCAGTGCCGGCACGGTCGCATTGCCGACCTCCACCGCCAGGTCGCCGCGCGCCACCATGATGCCGTCGCTCGCGCGCAAAATCTCTTCCAGCCGCGGAATGGCCTCGGCACGCTCGATCTTGGCGATCATGCCGGGCTTGTGGCCGAACTCGGCGGCCGCCACGTTGCACAGCTGGCGCGCCATTTCCATGTCGGTGGCGTTCTTCGGGAAGCTCACCGCGACGTAGTCGGCCTGGAAGCTCATCGCGGTCTTGATGTCCTCCATGTCCTTGGCGGTGAGCGCCGGCGCGGTGAGGCCGCCGCCCTCCTTGTTGATGCCCTTGTTGTTGGAGAGCTCCCCGCCGAGCTTGACCGTGGTGTGCACCTGCTCGCCGCGCACGGCGTCCACGGTGAGCACGATCAGGCCGTCGTTGAGCAGCAGCCGGTCGCCGGCCTTCACGTCGCGCGGCAGGTCCTTGTAGTCGAGGCCGACGCCGTCCAGGTCGCCCGGCTCGCTGCGCGCGGCATCGAGCACGAACTTGGCGCCGGGCTCGAGCCAGACCTTGCCTTCGGCGAACTTGCCCACCCGGATCTTCGGCCCCTGCAGGTCGGCCATGATGGCCACTTCCCGGCCGGCGCGGCGCGCGGCCTCGCGCACCATCTGCGCCCGGTCGATGTGGTCCTGCGCCTTGCCGTGGCTGAAGTTCAGCCGCACCACGCTGACCTTGTTCTGGATCATCTTCACCAGCAGTTCCATGTCGCTGGACGCCGGCCCGAGGGTGGCAACGATCTTGGTGGCGTGGCGCGAGATGCGGGTATCACGGGTGTCGCTTTGCATGGGGTCTCCGATGTAATTTAATTTCTATTTTCACATGAAAAAAGTGACGAACGAGTTACCACTTGCACGGGCTTTGGCATCGTTTTCTTCCGGTTACACCAAACGTGGTAAAAACTTCGACGGCCCGGCAACTCGCCATACCTTGATCCCCGTCATCACCGGCTCATCCGGTGCCGGTACGATCAGGGGGCCGAAAACGCGAACCCATGCACCAGCCGCCCCGGCTCGCTAGGCCATCCTCCAACTCTTCTGTCTCCGCGCATGACCCCAGTGTCTGAACCCCGCGTGCCCGTGATGGGCACACCTGTGACAAAACCCACCACGGCCTCCGTGGCCGATGCCGCCCGCACGGCGACCTGGCCCGATCCGCTCGCGCCCACGGCGCCGCTGCCGCACCGCAAGGTGATCCGCTCCTGGTTGCTGCCGCTGTCCGAGCGCTCCACCTGGCGCGCCCTGGTGCTGCTGGCCTTCGACTACGCGCTGCTCGCCGCGCTGCTGGCCGGCGTGGTGCTGTTCGATTCGGTGTGGCTGATGCTGCTGTGCGGCCTGGCCGCGGGTTTCGTCATCGGCCGGCTGTTCGTGGTCGGCCACGACGGCTGCCACCAGAGCCTCACGCCGCACCGCAAGCTCAACAAATGGCTCGGCCGCATTGCCTTCCTGCCATCGCTGACCGCCTACAGCCTGTGGGACGTGGGCCACAACGTCGTGCACCACGGCTTCACCAACCTCAAGGGCGTGGATTTCGTGTGGGCGCCGCTCACGCGCGAGGAATACGATGCGCTGTCGCCATTGGGCCGGCTGATGCAGCGCATCTACCGCAGTGGCTGGGGGCCGGGCATGTACTACATGATCGAGATCTGGTGGAAGAAGATGATGTTCCCGCGCAAGTCGGTCATGGGCTCCACCAACCGCGCCATCTTCACCTGGGACTGCCTGCTCGTCACCGGTTTCGCCGCAGTATGGATCGCCGCCCTGGTGGCCGCCGCGCTGGTCACCGACCAATCGGTCACCCTGCTGCTCCTGCTCGGCTTCGTCGTGCCCATGTTCTTCTGGTTCAACATGATGGGCTTCGTGATCTACGGCCACCACACCCATGTGCGGGTGTCGTGGCATGACGACCGCGCGGTCTGGCAACGGGCCCAGCCCTTCGTCTCGACCACGGTGCACCTCACGTTCCCGGCCCACATCGGCAACATGCTGCACCACATCATGGAGCACACCGCGCACCACGTGGACATGAGCATCCCGCTCTACAAGCTCAAGGCCGCGCAGGCCAAGCTGGAGGAACTGCTGCCGGGCCGGATCGTGGTGCAGCCGTTTTCCTGGCGCTGGTACTTCGACACCGCGCGCGCCTGCAAGCTGTACGACTTCACCCAGAACTGCTGGACCGACTTCAAGGGACGGGCCACGAGCGCCCCCCGGGCGATGCCGGCCTGAGTTGGATCTCGCCGCCATGAAAAAAGCGCCCGCGGGCGCTTTTTTCATGGGCTCGGCACGGCCCCTCGCAGCAGTTCTTCAGGCCTGCGCCGTGTCCCGGGCGCTGGTACACGCGCCGCCACAGCCGTGCACCGGCTCCTTGGGCAGGGCGTCGGGGCTGCTGACCACACCGGTGGCGGGATCGAAGCCGGCACGGCGCAAGTGCAGCGCGAGCGCCGCGTCCATGCTTTGCGCATGCTGGGGAAACCACAGTGCGAGTTCACGGGCCATCTCGCGCACGCTGGCCAGGTCGCCGGCCGCTGCCCGCACCGCACCTTCGCGCATCACCTGCAGCACCACCTTGTGCTGCAGGCTGTGGCAGTTGCCCGAGGCGAAGCGCGTGGCCAGCATCCAGCGGTCTTCCTGGCCGAAATGGTCTTCGGTGTGGGCGATCAGTTGCAGCCAGGCTGCGGGCAGTTGCCCATCGGGCGCGGATTGCACCACCGCGAGCAGATCGACGAATTCGCGGTGGGTGTCGTCCATGAGGGGCAGGTCGAGCGACAGGGCGTCGGACCATTCGAGCTGGGCCATGCGGTTTCTCCAGAGATGAGGCTCTCGGAGCTTAGGGGCCCGGCCGCGCGGGCGCCTTGATCCAGGTCAGCGTCTGGGGCAGGCCTGGTTTTCATGCATGAAATCGGCCTGTCACGCAGAGTGGAGCTGCGTGACAAGCTCATGAATTCATAGCAATCAGCCGGCCGCCCGCTTCTCCAGGATTTCCAGCGCCGGCAGCGTCTTGCCTTCCAGCATTTCCAGGAAGGCGCCGCCGCCGGTGGAGATGTAGCCCACGTCCTTCTCGATGCCGTATTTGGCGATCGCGGCCAGCGTGTCGCCGCCGCCGGCAATGCTGAAGGCCTTGCTTTCGGCGATCGCCCGGGCGATGCCTTCGGTGCCCTTGGAGAACGCGTCGAATTCGAACACACCCACCGGGCCGTTCCAGACGATGGTGCCCGCGGCCTTGAGCTGTGCGGCCAGCTTCGCCGTCGTTTCGGGGCCGATGTCGAGGATCAGGTCGTCCTCGGCCACGTCGGCGGCGGCCTTGACGGTGGCCGGCGCATCGGCGGCAAAGGTCTTGGCCGTGACCACGTCGGTGGGGATCGGCACCTCGGCGCCGCGCGCCTTCATGCCGTCGATCACGGCGCGGGCCTGGTCCAGCAGATCGGGCTCGGCCAGGCTCTTGCCGATCTTCAGGCCGGCGGCCAGCATGAAGGTGTTGGCGATGCCGCCGCCGACGATCAATTGATCCACCTTCTCCGAGAGGGCCTTGAGGATGGTCAGCTTGGTCGACACCTTGGAGCCGGCGACGATGGCCACCAGCGGCCGCTGCGGCTGCGCCAGGGCCTTGGTGATGGCGTCGATCTCGGCGGCCAGCAGCGGGCCGGCGCAGGCGATCTTGGCGTATTCGGCGATGCCGTAGGTCGTGCCCTCGGCGCGGTGCGCGGTGCCGAAGGCGTCGTTGACGAAGATGTCGCACAGCTTGGCCAGCTTCTGCGCGAGTTCGGGCTTGTTCTTCTTCTCGCCGACGTTGACGCGGCAGTTCTCGAGCAGCACGACCTGGCCGGGCGCGACCGTCACGCCGTCGACCCAGTCGGCGACCAGCGGAACCTCACGGCCCAGCAATTCGCTCAGGCGCTTGGCCACGGGGGCGAGCGAATCCTCGGGCTTGAACGCGCCTTCGGTCGGGCGCCCCAGGTGCGAAGTCACCATCACCGCGGCGCCGGCCTTGAGCGCGAGTTCGATACACGGCACCGAGGCACGGATGCGGGTGTCCTCGGTGATACGGCCATCGTCGTCCTGCGGCACGTTGAGGTCGGCCCGGATGAAGACACGTTGGCCTTTGACACGGCCTTGGGCACACAGATCGGAGAAGCGAAGAACGTTCATGGCAGGAGGGGTTGGAGTGAAAGGATGCGCGCATTCTAGAAGCGCGGCACCCCGGCACCGCCTACCAGCCCAGCCCGATGTGCAAGGGAAGGTAGACCGCCATGCCGACCACGATGGTGATCAGCACGTCGCGCTTCCAGTAGAAGCCCAAGGCACCGGCTGCGGCACCGAACAGCCGGGCATCGGCCCAGGTCGCCACGAGATGGCCGTTGGTCATCACCACTTCGGGCAGCACCACGGCGGCCAGTGCGGCGATCGGCGCATATTGCAGGCCGCGCTGCGCCCAGTGCGGCAGGTTCCACGATCGGTTGGAGATGAAGAAGAAGCAGCGCGCGATCACGGTGACGCAGGCCAGGCCGACGATGGTGACCATGGTCCACAGGTCGGTGACGCCAGGTTCATGGCTCATGTCGCAACTTTCTTGTTGTCAGGCCGCAGCTTCTCGAGACTCAGGCACAGCAGCACCGCCACGGCGATGGCCGCGATGATGTTGAGCTTGAGCGGCAGGGCATAGGTCAGCACCGCCGCCACCGCCGCCACGCTGGCCGCGACCAGGCGCAGCCGGGTGCTCGCCAGCGAACACAGGATGCCGACCAGGCACAGGATGCCCGCGAAGCCGAGGCCCCAACTCGTCGGGATCGCATTCGTCAAGGCCACGCCGACCACGCTGGCAATCACCCAGCTGAACCAGTTGAGCCCGCAGTTGCCCGCCAGATACGCCTCTTGCGCGATGCGCTGTGCCGGGTCGGCGCTCGGATGCGGGAAACGCCGCGTGAACAGCACGTAGCTCATGTCGGCCGTGAGGTAGCCGTGCACCAGCCGCTCCCACAGCGGCAGGTGCATCAGGTAGGGTCGCAGGTGCAGGCTGAACACCACGAAGCGCAGGTTCACGCAGAAGCCCGTGGCCAGGATGATCCACATCGGCGCGCCGGCCACGAGCAACGGAATCGCCGCGAGCTGCGAACTGCCGGCGAACACCAGCATCGCCATGGCCAGCGCCTCGACCACGCTCATGCCCGACTTGACCATGGCCACGCCGGTCATCAACCCCCAGGCGGCCACGCCCGGCACCTGCGGCCAGGTGTCGCGCAGGCCCTGGGCGAAGTCGGGGTGTTCTCGTAACGCGCGGCGCAGGAACACTCAGATGCCCCGCGCTTCGAAATTCTGGCCGACGCTCACGCCAGCGCCACGCACGAAGTCCTGCACCGCCAGACGTTTGCCGCCAGGGCGCTGCACCCGGATCAAATTCACTACAGAATCCATAGCAGCCACCGCAATGCCCTTGGGCGTCACAGCCACGATTTCTCCAGATTTTGCATCCGCGGGCCGCGGCAGGGACGACACCGAGGCATCCCAGATCTTCAGGCTTTCGCCAGCCAGCACCGAGGCCGCACCGGGAAACGGGTCGAAGGCGTGGATGCGGCGCACAATCACCTCGGCGGGCAGCGCCCAGTCGATGGCCGCTTCGGCCTTTTCGATCTTGTGCGCATAGGTCACGCCCTCGACCGGTTGCGGCACGGCGCGCAGGCCGCCGCAGGCCGCGAGTTCGAGCGCCTCGACGATCAGCCGGCCGCCCAGGGTGGCCAGGCGGTCGTGCAGGCTGGCGGTGGTGTCGCTGGCCGCAATCGGCAGCGACTCGACCAGCAGCATGTCGCCGGTGTCCAGCCCCGCGTCCATCTGCATGATGGTGACGCCGGTCTCGCGATCGCCGGCCTCGACGGCGCGGTGGATCGGCGCCGCGCCACGCCAGCGCGGCAGCAGGGAGGCATGGATGTTGAGGCAGCCGAGCCGAGGCGCATCGAGCACCCATTGCGGCAGGATCAGCCCATAGGCGGCAACGACCATCGCATCGGCCTTCGCGGCCAGGATGGCCTCGCGTGCGGCGGCGGCGTCATCGGGGTATTTGCCGTCGAGCCGCAGGCTGCGCGGCTGGGCCACGGCGGCACCGATCTCCAGCGCGAACTGCTTCACTGGCGAGGCTTGCAGCTTCATGCCACGGCCGGCCGGCCGGTCGGGCTGGCTCAGGACCAGCGGAATCTCGAAGCCGGCCGCGGCGAGCCGGGCCAGTGCCACGCGGGCAAACTCGGGCGTGCCCGCGAAGATGATGCGCATCGAAAAGGAAAACCGTGGATCAGCGGATATTGGGGAAAAGCGGCAGCTCGAGGCCTTGCTGGGTGCGCCGCACCACGCCGCTCGGGTCGAAATACACCCAGAACCACATGTCCTGCGTGTCCTTCCAGCGGTAGGACCAGATGTCGCCCTTCCAGGACGCCACGCCGTCGACCTTGGCCGGCGGACCGAAGGCCCAGAGAATGTCGTCGCGCGTGGTGGTGCCGGAAATGTCGATCTTGGAGAACTCGTTGAGGTTCATCACCTCGCGCGACTGCACCACGCGGCCGGTCGCGTCCAGGTCGACCATGACCACCGACTGGCCCATCGGCTCGTGCGAATACTGCAGGCGGTGCACACCACCCCGGTCGAGTTCGGCCGTGGGACGGCCCCACTGCGACACGACTTCGTCACGCGTCATGCCGGGCTTGACGGCACAGCCCGCCAGGGCGGTCAGCAGCAGGGCGATCAGGGGCAGGGCAAGGCGGCGCATGGGGTCTCCGATCATGTCTTTTCGGTTTCGCGGCGCGACTTCAGCATCTTGGTCTTGATGCGATTGCGCTTGAGCGGGGAGAGGTATTCGACGAAGACCTTGCCCAGCAGGTGGTCCATCTCGTGCTGGATACACACGGCCAGAAGGCCTTCGGCTTCGATGCTGCGCGACTGGCCATCGCCGTCGAGCGCGGTGACCTTGATCTGCGTGGAGCGCTCCACGCCGTCGTAGATGCCGGGCACGGACAGGCAGCCCTCTTCGTTCACCACTTTTTCGGCGCTGGCCCAGGTGATTTCGGGGTTGATCAGCACCAGCGGGCTGTCGCGCTGCTCGGAGACGTCGATCACGATCACGCGCTCGTGCACATTGACCTGGGTGGCGGCCAGGCCGATGCCGGCGGCGTCGTACATGGTCTCGCGCATGTCGGCGATCAAGGCCTTGATGCGATCGTCCACCTGCTTCACCGGGCGTGCCAGGGTATGCAATCGGGAATCGGGGTATTGAAGGATGGAAAGTAAGGCCATGGAATCTCAACGAATGTGTCGCTATTTTCGCCACTTTTGAGTTTTGAAGGATTGGCAAAGTTCAAAATCGTTGCCCAACCAAGGGCTTGGGCGCAAAATCGCGCGTGATTACTGAAGAGTCTCCGCCGGATCCGTGCTTTTGCGACGCGGGCTCCGGTCCGCGTCCCAGTGCGCATTTGTGGTGCAAAAACCTATGAAAAAAACGATGGCGGGGACGGCCCCAGTCCTGGCCTCCCGTAGCTTGTTGGCTTCGCTGGCACTCGCCGGCATCTTCGGCGTCGCCGGGGCAGCCCAGGCGCAGAACTACCCGATCACGGCCTCGCAGCAGGCCACGGCCGCCCAGGTGGCGCAGGCCGGCGTGCCGGTGGCCGATCTGGCACCCAACGCACCCGACAGCTACACGGTGAAACGCGGCGACACCCTGTGGGGCATCTCCGGGCTGTTCCTCGCGAGCCCGTGGCGCTGGCCCGAGCTGTGGGGCATGAACCTGCAGGACATCCGCAATCCGCACCTGATCTATCCCGGCCAGCAGCTGTTCCTCGACAAGACCAACGGTCGGGCCACGCTGCGTTCGGCCATGGCCGGCGGCCAGGGCACGCCGCAGACGGTGCGGGTGTCGCCGCGCACGCGCTACGAATCGCTCTCCGACAGCGCACTGCCCACGCTGCAGACCAACCTGATCGAACCCTTCCTGGCCGAACCCATCGTCGTCGACGAAGCCACGCTGCAGCAGGCGGCCCGCATCGTCGCCACGCAGGAAGACCGCGTCCTGTTGAGCCGCGGCGACCGAGCCTATGCACGGGGCTCGCTGGAAGCGCCGCTTTCCGAAGAACGCGGCAAACCGCGCGACTTCCGCATCTTCCGCACCGCCGTGGCGCTGAAGGACCCGGGCACGGGCGAGATCCTCGGCTACGAGGCGCAATACGCGGGCAAGGCCAGGCTGGCCGTGGGCGAATCCATCCGCGTGGCCAAGGAGGTCGACAAGGACGGCAAGCGCGCCGTGGAGATCGTGCCGGCCACCATCGACATCGTCGCCTCCAAGGAGGAAACCCAGGTCGGCGACCAGCTGCTGCCCGAGCCGCCGCGCGAACTGCTGAACTACGTGCCACGCGCGCCGGCACAGCCCATCGACGGCCGCATCGTCTCCGTGTACGGCAGCGCCGTGGCCAACGCAGCGCAGAATCAGATCGTGGTGATCAACCGCGGCACGCGCGACGGCATCGAACGCGGCCATGTGTTGAGTGTGTTGTCCGACGGCGGCAACATGGTCGACCGCACGGATCCGAAGAAGCCGACGATCACATTGCCCAATGAACGCAACGGCCTGGTGATGGTGTTCCGGCCTTTCGAGCGCGTGTCCTACGCACTCATCATGGAAATCAAGAACGGCGTGAAGGTCGGCGACCGGCTGGGCAACCCGCGCTGAGACGGACCGGCCGCAGGCCGGCCTCGATCCGTGTGGGCCGAGGGAGGGGAACGTGGAACGTGATGAACTGGAATGCTGGTTGCGGTTGAGCCTGAGCGAGGGCATCGGCAACATCTCGGCGCGCAGGCTGCTGGCCGCCTTCGGACTGCCGCAGGACATCTTCACCCAATCCGCGACGGCCTTGCGCCAGGTCGTCACACCGGCCCAGGCGGCGGCGTTGCTCTCACCGCCGAAGGACTTTCAGGCCCAGCTCGAGGCCACAGGGTCATGGCTGCAAGGCGGCAGCGCAGCCTCGGGCTGGCGCGCCGTGGTCGCGCTCGGCGACGCTGCTTATCCCTCATCGCTGCTCGCGATGGAAGACCCGCCGCTGATGCTGTACGCGCTCGGCCGCACCGACCTGCTGGCCGGCCTCGACGCCGCACATTGCCTGGCCATGGTCGGCAGCCGCAATCCGACACCACAGGGCGAAGTCACGGCGCGCGATCTGGCCCGGGGCTGCGCCGAGGCCGGCCTGTGCATCGTCTCCGGCCTGGCGCTGGGTATCGACAGCGCCGCGCACGATGGGGCGCTGCTGGGCGCAGCCGCGGGCGCGGACCGCCTTGCCACCATCGCCATCGTCGGCACCGGCCTGGACCGGGTCTATCCCAAGCGCAACCTGGCATTGGCCCACCGCATCGCCGCGCAAGGCCTGCTGCTCAGCGAATACCCGCTCGGCACGCCGCCGCTGGCGGAAAACTTCCCCCGGCGCAACCGCATCATCGCCGGGCTGAGCATGGGCACACTGGTGGTCGAGGCCGCCCTGAAGTCGGGCTCGTTGATCACCGCGCGGCTGGCGCTGGAGCAGGGCAAGGACGTGTTCGCCGTGCCGGGCTCGATCCACGCAATGCAGTCGCGCGGCTGCCATGCGCTCATCAAGCAGGGCGCGAAACTCGTGGAAAACATCCAGGACGTGCTCGATGAGATCCGGCCTTCGCACGCCAGGGCCGCAGCACAGAGTGCCGACTCGGACGAGCCCGACGATCCTTTCCTGGTACGCATGGGCCATGACCCGATCAGCCTCGACGCACTTGTGGCGCGCACCGGCATTTCGGCGGCCGAACTGCAGGTGCGGCTGCTCGAACTCGAGCTCGAACACCAGGTGGCGCGCCTGCCCGGTGGCCTGTTCCAGCGCACCGTCGCGGCCTGACAACGCGAGTCTCACCGTACGCCACCACTTGTGGGGTGGCATTCGTTCTGCGCTATATTGAAGCCATGTTTGAAGTGCTTGTTTTCGTGTACGAGAACTATTGGCGAGGCGATGCCTGCCCCGAGCCGCAACATCTCGGGCGCAAGTTGAGCGCGGCCGGTTTTGAAAGCGACGAGATCGCGCAGGCGCTGACCTGGCTGGCCGGCCTCAATTCGGCCACGCTCAGCACCGGCATGATCCATGTGCCGGCTGAGATCGCGCTGGAAACGGCAGCCGCGTCGCCGCCGCTGGCACCCGCGGCCGACAGCTTGCGCATTTACTCGGTCGCGGAGCAGGACCACCTGGGCGCCGACTGCCTGGGCTTCGTCAGTTTCCTCGAAGCGGCGGGTGTGCTGCCGCCGCACATGCGCGAGATCACCCTGGATCGCGCCATGGCCACGGGAGGCGATCCGATCACGCTCGACGAATTGAAGATCATCGTGCTGATGGTCTACTGGAGCTTCGGCGAAGAGCCGGATGCGTTGATCCTCGACGAACTCTGCGACGACACGGAAGGCCGCCTCGCCCACTGAAAAAGCTCAGTTCAGCAGGCGTTCCGGATTCGCATCGAGCTTGGCCAGCGCATCGCGCGTGGCCCGCAGCGTCAGCGCCTCTTCTTCCTGCGGGACGAGCAGGCCCGCCTGCAGATACGCCGCCAACCGACGCGCCTGGATGAGATAGCTGCGTCCGTCCATCGAAGCAAAAAGATGCAGCTGCTTGCGGTCACTGCGCCAGGCGAACTGCACCTGGTTGATGCGGTTGCTGTGGTCGAGCATGAACCAATGGCCAAGTTCGAGTTCCTGTGCCCAGGCCAGCATGGCTTCGGTAGGCTTGGAGCCGCCATCGGCAATCACTTCGATCGAAGACGCGTCGATGCCGAGCATCATCTCGATGTTTTCGTTGTCCAGCGGCAGGTCGCCCATGCTGTCGTCGCTGACGAAATCCTCCAGATTGGCCAGCCGCGCGGCCATGGACTCGATGCGCGCCTGCGGGATCGCCTCGGTCTTGGACATGAAGGCGTCGGCCAGCGTGTCGCTGATGCGCTTGATGTGGGCTTCCTGCACCGTGGATTCCAGGCTCAGCAGCGTCATGCCCTGGCGCAGGCGCTGCAGCAGCAGGGGCAAGTTCTGGATCACGCGCGCGCGTTCGGCACGGTTGGGCTTGGCGCTTGCGGCCCACACCAGTTCGGACGCGGCCTTCTTGAGCGCGATGGTTTCCTCGTGCTGCGGGCCGTTGCGCACTGCGGCCATGGCCAGCACCTCGGCCCAGACCTTGAACAGGAATTCGCGGATGTCTTCGCGCACCGGCAGTTCCTTGAGCATGTTGCGCAGCTCGATGGTGTACTGGATGGCCAGCGTCTCCTTCTGCTCGACCTGTTGCGCCAGCGTGGCCACACGCAGCGTGCTGCCTTTTTCGGTGAGGTACTTGGAGAGGAACTGTTGGAATTCGTCGTAGACCAGCTGGAACACGCGTCGCCCGGTCTCCGGATACTGCTCGATCACCTGCACCACGCGCTTGATCTCGGTTTCGAGCGCGCTGCCGTTGATGGCGCTGGCGTCGAAGCCCATCACGCACGAGCCCATGCGGTCGATGAGCTGGCGCGCTGGGTGGTTCAGCGTGCCGAAGAATTCCGGTTCGGCCAGCGCCACGCGCAAGACGGGCAACTGCAACCGTGCGAACCAGACCCGCACCGAAGGTGGAATGCGCTCTTCGGCCAGGATGCTCTGGAACATCAGCGCCACGACTTCGATCGTGGCCTTTTCCGCGGTGGTGGCCGCGGCTTTCTTCAACTGGTTGGACCGCTCGCGCAAGTGGCCTGCGACCTGCGAAACCTCCATGCGGCCATAGTCGAGCGCGCCTGTACCGGGCACGCTGCCATACAGCGGATCGGTATCGCCACCGTCCTGCTTGCGCGCGATCGCCCGCGCCAGCGTGGGCGAGATCGGCTGCTGCACGGTCTTGTCGAAATCGCTGATGTGGTCGGTCAGCACCCGCTTCAGGTGCACCATCACACCCTGGGCGCGGCGGCGCGCACGCGCCAGCGGTGACGCCACGGTCATCATGCGCGTCTCTTCGGCAGCCGAGGCAGCGCTGCGCATCGGGCCGTTCTGCGTTGGTGCGCCGCGCGGACCTGCGCCGCCACCCATGGCACCGGTCGGCATGCGACCGCTCGGGGCCCAGCCGGAGGGCTCGAATCCGCTCGCGCCGCCCTCGTTGAAGGCCCGCATGGCGGCGCCGGCCGGCGACGAACCGCCGTCGGTGCGACGTACCCGCGAGCGCAGATCGGTCGAAGGCGTGATGCCGTTCTGGGTCAGGAAGGTATTGACGGTCTTGTAGGCTTCGAGAAACCGCGTCGCCAGTTCACGTTGCAGCACGTCGGAAACCAAGGCCAGCGCGCCACGCGAAAGGCCGGCGGCGGCCCATTGCTCCACCAGGGTCAACATCAGGACCTCGGGCCGGATGACATCGGAAGTGGAGACTTCCTCCGTGCCTTCGAGTTGCTGCAGCCGCGCGCCGAGATCGGCCAACTCTTCGGCCGAGCGGTCTGCGATCACCTGACCCAGGCGCGAGGCGATGATCTTGTTCTCCACCACATCGTCGCCCATGAGCTCGAAGGTGCTGGCCGTCTGCCGCGCAGGGGCCGCAGGGACGTGCAGCAGTTTCTGCCAGGCCGCGAGCGTGGCGGTTTCCCAGGCGACACCGCGTTGCTGGTAGGCCGTCCAGATGTCGCGGCGCTCCTGCATTTCGCGCGCGGTGCGTACTTCGTCCACCAGCACCGCCAGACGCTCCCGCACGGCCAGCCGCCCCGCAGCCAGGGCATCACTCGCCAGCGCGACGAAGTTTTCTCGGGCTTTCTGGGCTAACGATCGGTGGTAGGAGCTGGACGTGCTGGTTGCCATGTTCTCGAGCGCAGGTCAGACGGTGGCACCTGCATTGGGATCGTTGGGGTCTTCTTCTTTTTTGGCCGAGGATGACTTGACAAGGTCTTCGCGCTTGATGCCCAGCCACATGGCGATGGCAGCTGCCACGAAGACCGACGAATAGATGCCGAAACAGATGCCGATGGTAAGTGCCAGCGCAAAGTAATGCAGTGTCGGACCTCCGAAAAGGAACATCGACAAAACCATGATCTGGGTTGATCCATGCGTAATGATAGTGCGGCTGATGGTGGAGGTGATGGCGTTGTCGATCACCTGGACCGTGTTCATCTTGCGGTAGCGCCTGAAATTCTCGCGGATCCGGTCGAAGATGACCACGGATTCGTTCACCGAATAGCCCAGAACGGCGAGCACGGCGGCCAGTACCGGCAGCGAGAACTCCCATTGGAAAAACGCGAAAAAGCCCAGGATGATCACCACGTCGTGCAGGTTGGCGATGATCGCCGCCACGGCGTATTTCCATTCGAAACGTATCGCGAGGTAAAGGATGATGCCGCCGACCACGAAGGCCAGCGCCTTGAGCCCGTCCACGGTGAGTTCGTCGCCGACCTGCGGCCCGACGAATTCGGTGCGTCGCAAGCCCACCGACGCGTCCTCGGTCTTCAGCGCGCCGATGACCTTCTCGCTCTGCTGTGCCGAACTCACCCCCTTGATGGCCGGCATGCGGATCAGCACGTCGCGCGAGGTGCCGAAGTTCTGCACCTGCACGTCGTTGTAGCCCAGTCCGGCCACGAGCTTGCGCACCTTGTCCAGGTCGGCCGGCTGCGAATAGGTCACTTCCATCAGCGTGCCGCCGGTGAATTCGACCGACAGGTGCAGTCCGCGCGAGAACAGGAAGAACACCGCCGCGAAGAACGTGGCGAAAGAGATCACGTTGAATACCAGCGCATGCCGCATGAACGGGATGTCGCGGCGGATCTTGAAAAACTCCATGGAGGTTCCTTTGGGGGCAGTCGGAGCGGTGGCGCCTTGAAGCGCCGATCAGCTGGACCGTGCTGCCCGTTGCATAGGTGGATGGTGCTTGGTGGCGGCCGGTCTCAAGCCTTGGCTTCGGCGGCCTGGGCGTCGGGGCGCCACACGGTGCCGATGGAAACCGTCTTGAGCTTCTTCTTGCGGCCGTACCAAAGGTTCACCAGGCCGCGCGAGAAGAACACCGCCGAGAACATGCTCGTGGCGATGCCCAGGCAATGCACCACCGCGAAGCCACGCACCGGGCCGGAGCCGAAGGCCAGCAAGGCCACACCCGCGATCAGGCTGGTCACGTTGGAGTCGAGGATGGTGGCCCAGGCGCGGTCGTAGCCAGCGTGGATCGCGCCCTGGGGCGACGCCCCGGCGCGCAGTTCCTCGCGCACACGCTCGTTGATGAGCACGTTGGCATCGATGGCCATGCCCAGCACCAGGGCCATGGCGGCCATGCCGGGCAGGGTCAGCGTCGCCTGCAGCATCGACAGCACCGCCACCAGCATCAGCAGGTTGACCGCCAGCGCAATGCTGGAGAACACGCCGAACAGCATGTAGTAGCAGCACATGAAGATGGCCACCGCAACGAAGCCCCAGGTCACGCTGTGGAAACCCTTGGAGATGTTTTCCGCGCCCAGGCTCGGGCCGATGGTGCGCTCCTCGATGATCTCCATCGGCGCGGCCAGCGAACCGGCGCGCAGCAGCAGCGAGGTGTCGTTGGCTTCCTGGGTCGTCATGCGGCCCGAGATCTGCACCCGTCCGCCCGAGATCTCGCTGCGGATCACCGGCGCGGTGACCACTTCACCCTTGCCCTTCTCGAACAGGATGATGGCCATGCGCTTGTTGATGTTCTCGCGCGTCACGTCCTTGAAGATGCGCGCACCCTTGGCGTCGAGCGTCAGGTTGACGGTCGGCTCCTGGGTCTGGCTCTCGAAGCCGGGCTGCGCATCGGTGAGGTTTTCGCCGGTGAGGATCACCTGCTTCTTCACGATCACGCCCTGGCCGCTGCGGTCCAGGTAACGCTCGTCGCCGAAGGGCACGGCGCCGCTGCCGTTCTCGGCCGAGCGGGCTTCGGTGCTCTCGTCGACCAGCCGGACTTCCAGCGTGGCAGTGCGGCCGAGGATGTCCTTGGCTTTGGCGGTGTCCTGCACGCCGGGCAACTGCACGACGATGCGGTCCAGGCCCTGCTGCTGGATCACCGGCTCGGCCACGCCGAGTTCGTTGATGCGGTTGTGCAGCGTCGTGATGTTCTGCTTCAGTGCCTGGTCCTGCACGCGGCGTGCGGCCTCGGGCTTGATGGTGGCAACGAGTTTGTATTCGGTACCGTCGGGCGCATCCGTGCTCTGAAGGTCGGGGAACTGGTCCTGCAGCACAGCCTTGGCCGCGGCCAGGGTTTCCGCATCGCGCAGCCGCACCTCGATGGTCTGGCCGTTGCGGTTGATGCCGCCGTGGCGCACGTTCTTCTCGCGCAGGCTGCTGCGCAGGTCGCCGGCCAGGGACTCGGCCCTCTTGGTCAGCGCGGCCTGCATGTCCACCTGGAGCATGAAGTGCACGCCGCCGCGCAGGTCCAGGCCGAGGTACATCGGGCCGGCATGCAGCGCGGTGAGCCAGGCCGGCGAACGCGACAGCAGGTTCAACGCCACCACGTAGCCGGGGTTGGCCGGATCGGGGATCAGCGCCTTTTCAATCGCGTCCTTGGCCTTGAGCTGGGTATCGGTCGAGTCAAAACGCGCCTTGACCGAGTTGGCGTCCAGGCCCACGAGTTCGGGCGTGAGGTTGGCGGCTTTGAGCGCCTCCTCGACACGCGCCTGTGTGGTGGCGTCGATCTTCACGCTGGCGCGCGCGGCAGACACCTGCACGGCTGGCGATTCCCCAAAAAAATTCGGCAGGGTGTAGATGGCCCCCACCAGCAGCGCGACCAGGATGATCGCGTACTTCCATGCCGGATAACGGTTCATGATCGCGCTTGAGTTTCCAGTTGCAGAACGGCTGAATGCTAAGTAATGGCTTACTTGATCGTGCCCTTTGGCAGCACCTGGATCACGGCGCTGCGCTGCACCTGCACTTCGACG
Organism: Rhodoferax koreense; assembly: GCF_001955695.1. Lineage (NCBI taxonomy): Bacteria > Pseudomonadati > Pseudomonadota > Betaproteobacteria > Burkholderiales > Comamonadaceae > Rhodoferax > Rhodoferax koreensis. Next base: position 5,648,044 of record NZ_CP019236.1, read on the forward strand.
CCATTGGCGATTTCCAGGCTCAGGTAGCCATCGCCGAGCTTGCTGACCTTGCCCAGCAGGCCGCCCGCGGTCGCGATTTCGTCGCCCTTGGCCAGCGCTTCGATCATGGCGCGATGCTCCTTCTGCTTTTTCATCTGCGGACGGATCATCACGAAGTACAGCACCACGAACATCAGCACCAGCGGCAGCATGCTCGTCAGCGAAGACATCATGTCGCCGGCGGGAGCGGCGGCGGGGGCGGTCTGGGCAAAGGCGGAAGAAATGAACAAGGCAGGCTCCACGGGAAAGTCAAAAAACGGACACGCAACCGGCGTGTGAAACACGGGCCGGCTGTGCAAAGTGGGCCCGATTGTATGCGGCGCGGTGCGCCGGCCGTACACAAGCCCCTGGAAGACCTAAGGCGTGTACCTGGCCGATTCGGCCAACCACTGGCCGGATCCCGGCGCGCCCGTGCCGACTTTTGTTCAGGCTTCGGAACCGGCGGCGCTCGCCACCCACTGCCGCACGCCGGGCAGCAGGGTTTCGACAGCGTCGAGCGACACCCGTTGCGATGCAGGGGCGAGAGCGGCCAGGCGGTTCAGTGCCTCGGCCGACAGGCGGCCGACCAAGCGGCTCAGTTCACTGAAGCGCAGGCCCTGGCGCACCAGGTGCGCAATATAGGTATGTCGCAGCGTCTCGGCCGTGACTTCATGCGGCCTGACCAGATGGGCGTCGTGGGCGCTCGACGTGACCAGCGCCTCGATGTCCTCGGGCTGCATTTCCGCCCCATCCGGCCCGGGAAACAACCAGGCGTCGGCCGATTTGTCGGCCTGCATCGCCTCCAGCCATGCCGCGGGCAGGGGCAACACACGCCTCGAATCACCGGCCACCACCAGCGTGCCCGCAGCGAGGTCCACGTTCGCGGCCCGCAGCGTGGCGATCTCGGCCGGCCGCAAGCCGCACAGCAGGCAGGCCAGCAGCGGCTGATCCTGGGGCGCGGCCGCCGCCAGCAGCGCCTCGGCTTCGGTGGCATGGAGCTCCCTCGGCAGAGGCTGCGCCAGCAGCGGCAGATCGGTAGCTGCGTCGGCGGCTCCAAGGTCCCGGGCCAACAGGGGCGCGGCAGACGTGGCTGGCGCCAGGCGCGGGTCTGGATACGGCATCCAAGGCTGCGGCACCAACACGGTCGACGGCGCCGCTGGCACCGCCTCGACGCGGTTGAAGAATTCCACGAACCACACGGCCAGGAAAGCCAGCACCAGCGACGCGGCCACGCCGATGGCCGCGTCCCGCGCATACAGCGGTCGCCAGGCGGACTCGGGCGTGGTCGCGCGCTCCAGCACCTGCACGCGCGGCCGGCGCGTGTTCTCGCTGGCCTCCAGGGCCATCAGCCGCTGCTGTGCGGCCTGGCGCAGTTTCTCCAGGCCGTCGAGTTCGTCCTGCATGGTCTTGAATTCCCCGAAGTTGCGGCTGAAGCTCTGCACCGACTGCCGATCCTCGGCGGCTTGCTGCTGCAATCGTTTGCTCGCAGCCCGCGCGCCGGCCAGTTCCTCGCGAGCGATGGCCAGCGCGTTCTGCAGGCTCTTGCCGCGTTCCGTCTCGATCTGCTGCTCCAGGCTGTCGATACGCATCTTCAGCGCCCGCGCGTCGGGGTCCATGCCCAGGTAGTTCGGCGTGAACTGGCGCTCGAGCGCACGCCATTCCTCGCGCCACTGCGACAGCCGCTGCTCCATGGAGGCCAGCGTCGGATTGTCCTTGGACAAGGGGGCGAGCCGGCCCTCGGCGGCCGCCTGTTCGATCGCGCGCAACCTGCCTTCAGCGGTGGCCTCGCGATCGTTGGCCGCGGCCAGCGAAGTGCCCATGCCCTTGAGGCGGGCCAGGACCTGGTTTTCGTCGCGTTCGGCGGAAACGATGTCGGCCCGCAGCCGAAAGGCCTCGACCGCTTTCCTGCGTTCGGCGACCCGTGTATCCATCACCCGTGCTTCTTCGCGCGCGTCGGCGAGCAGACGGCGCGAGTCCTCTTCCCCGCCACGCACCTGTTCCTCGCGGTAGACGTCGATCACGGTGTTAACGAGGTCGGCCACCAGCAGGCGCTCCGGGCCATGGGCCTCGATCTGCGCCACGTTCGTGCCGACCAGCGGGTCGACCGTCAGCATCTGCTGCAGCATGGGCACGGGATCGGTTTCGTCCGCCGGACCAAGCTGGCGCCCACGCTCCTTCAGCCGCGCCGCCACTTTCTCAAGCAGCGGCCGGCTGGTGAACACCTGCATCTCGACCAGGAAGGCCTGGGTGTTGTCCTGCTGCGCGGCCGCATCGTTGACGGCCGAGCGTATCTGCGGCGTGACCTGGACCTTTGCCCCAGCCTGGTAGACGGCCGGGCGCGAAAACGTGTAGGCCAAGCTCAGCAGTGCACACACGAGGAATACGGCCGAGAACACGACCACACGGCGGCGCATGGCGCGGCTTCTCGGCGGCGGGCCGAAGCCGTCGTTCACATGGTCGCCACGGGATGGATCACGGCGGCTGGAGAGTCGCGGTTCTTGCACGGTAGCCCCCTGTCTTCTCGGCGCCACGGGTCGAAGCGACGCCATCGGATGACTGGCTGGGCAAGCGGATTGCCCAGGAATGGCCTCGCACTATAAGCCGATGGCGCCGCGCGGTACAGGCGGCACCGCGCGACCCGCACTGCGCATCAGGCCGCTTGCCGCTGTCCCTGCGGCTGATGGAACTCGGCCGTGAGCGCCGCCCATTTGGCACGTGCCTCGACGAGGTTGCGTTCCTTCACGTGGCCATAGCCACGAATCAGCTCGGGGATGCGCGCGATCTCCACCGCCGTGGCATGGTTGGCCGCCGTGAGCGCCGGCAGCAGTTGCGTGATGCTGGCCCGGTACTCGCCGATGAGCGCACGCTCCGTGCGCCGTTCCTCGGTCTTGCCGAAGATGTCGAGCGCCGTGCCGCGCAGGCCCTTCAATTTCGCCAGCAAACGGAAGCCAGTCAACATCCAGGGGCCAAACTTTTGCTTCTGCAATTCGCCCTTCGCATTCTTCCTGGCGATCATCGGTGGCGCGAGGTGGTAGTTGAGCTTGAAATCGCCCTCGAACATGCCGTTGACCTTGGCCAGGAAGGCCGTGTCGGCATGCAGCCGAGCCACCTCGTATTCGTCCTTGTAGGCCATGAGCTTGAACAGATACCGCGCCACCGATTCGGCCAGCAAGGTCTTGCCCAGCGGCGCCTCGGCCTGCTGCACCTGGGCCACGAAGGTCCGGTACTGCTCGGCATAGGCCGCGTCCTGGTACGCGGTAAGAAATTCGACGCGACGGTTCACTAGCGACTCCAGCGTCTCGCGCTTCTTGAATTCGACCACCTGTCCGGGCGAGACGCGTTTGACGAACTCCTGCGGCCGCTGCGCGGCCTGCCGGCCCCAGGCGAAGGCGGTCTTGTTGTTCTCGATGGCCACGTCGTTGAGCTCGATGGCGCGCATGAGCGAGGCATGGTCCAGCGGAATCCAGCCTTTCTGCCAGGCGTAGCCGAGGATCATCGGGTTCACGTAGATGCTGTCGCCCATCAGCGCCGTGGCCGCGGCATCGGCGTCGAACACGCCCAGCGCTTCCCGCCCCACCGCGGCGGCGATCTGTGCCGTGCAGGCCTCCTGCGGGTTCTGCCAATTGGCGTTGCGCACGAAGGCAGCCGTCGGCGCGCTGTGGCTGTTTAGCGCCACATGGGTGCGGCCTTCGCGCATGCGCGCCATGGTCTCGCCGTTCACCGTGACCAGCGGATCGCAGGCCAGCACCAGGTCGGCGGCGGCGGTGCCGACGCGCGTGGTGCGGATGTCGTTCTGCGTCTCGCCGATCAGCACATGGCTCCAGGTGGCGCCGCCCTTCTGCGCGAGCCCGGCCGCGTCCTGGGTGACGATGCCCTTGCCTTCGATGTGCGCGGCCATGCCGAGCAGTTGTCCGATGGTGATGACACCGGTGCCACCCACGCCGGCCACTACGATGCCCCAGACGTGGCCGCCAGCGATCGAAGGGACGATCGGTTCGTCGAGCATGCCGAGCTCGGCCGGCATCAAGGCCTTGGCCTTCGACTTCTTCTTGAGTTGACCGCCTTCGACGGTGACGAAGCTCGGGCAGAAGCCTTTGAGGCAACTCATGTCCTTGTTGCAGGTGCTCTGGTTGATGGCGCGCTTGCGGCCGAATTCGGTCTCCAGCGGCTCCACGCTCAGGCAGTTGCTCTGCACGCTGCAGTCGCCGCAGCCTTCGCACACCAGCTCGTTGATGACCACCCGCTTGGCCGGATCGACCGCCGTGCCGCGCTTGCGGCGGCGGCGCTTCTCGGTGGCGCAGGTCTGGTCGTAGATGATGGCGGTCGTGCCCTGCAGTTCGCGAAATTCACGCTGGATGGTGTCGAGCTCGTCGCGGTGCCTGACCGCCACATGGTCGCCAGGCACCTTCACGCCGTCGTATTTCTCCGGCTCGTCGGTCACGATCACGACCTTCCTGGCGCCTTCGGCATGCAGGCTCTCGGCGATCTGCAGCACGGAATGGCCTTCGGGGCGCTCGCCGACCTGCTGGCCGCCGGTCATGGCCACGGCGTCGTTGTAGAGGATCTTGTAGGTGATGTTCACACCAGCGGCAATGCTCTGGCGGATCGCCAGCAGGCCGCTGTGGAAATAGGTGCCGTCGCCGAGGTTGGCGAAGATATGCTGGTCGGTGGTGAAGGGCTGCTGCCCGACCCACGGCACGCCCTCTCCGCCCATCTGCGTGAAGCCGATGGTCGAGCGGTCCATCCAGGTCGCCATGTAGTGGCAGCCGATGCCGCCCATGGCACGTGAACCTTCGGGCACCACGGTGCTGGTGTTGTGCGGGCAGCCGGAGCAGAACCAGGGCTGGCGTGCATCCGTCACCCCGCCGACCTGCATGACTTCCATCGCGCGTTCCTTGGCCTCGAGGATGGCCATCTGCGCCTCGATGCGCGCCACCATGTCGGCACCGCCGGCCTCTAGGATGCCGAGCTTTTTCAGCCGCTGCACGATGGCCTTGGCGATCAGCGCCGGATTCAGGTCGGCGTTGGCGCGCAGCAGCGTGTTGGCCGTCGGGTTGGGCATCGCCCATTCACCGCCGGAGAAGTCACCGTCCAGCTCGTTGAACTTGCCCAGCACGTTGGGCCGCACGTCGGCGCGCCAGTTGTACAGCTCTTCCTTGAGTTGGTATTCGATGACCTGGCGCTTCTCCTCGACGACCAGGATCTCCTGCAGGCCGGTGGCGAATTCGCGCGTGAGTTGCGCCTCCAGCGGCCAGACCACGGTCACCTTGTGCAGCCGGATGCCGAGCTGCCGGCAGGCCGCGTCGTCCAGGCCCAGATCCAGCAGGGCCTGGCGTGTGTCGTTCCAGGCCTTGCCGCTGGCCATGATGCCGAGCTTGTCGTTGGGGCCTTCGATGACGTTGTAGTTGAGCCGGTTCGCGCGGATGTAGGCCAGCGCGGCGTACCATTTGTAGTGCATCAGCCGGGCTTCCTGCTCCAGCGGATGGTCGGGCCAACGGATGTGCAGGCCGCCGGGTGGCATCTGGAAGTCGGTGGGGATGACGATCTCGACGCGTTCCGGATCGATCATCGCCGTGGCGCTCGATTCCACGATCTCCTGGATCGTCTTCATGCCCGACCACACGCCCGAGAAGCGGCTCATCGCAAACGCATGGATGCCGAGGTCGAGGATTTCCTGCACCGTGGTCGGGAAGAACACCGGCGTGCCGCAGGCCTTGAAGATGTGGTCGCTCTGGTGCGCGGCGGTGGAACTCTTGGAGATGTGGTCGTCGCCGGCCACCGCGATCACGCCGCCGAATGCGGTCGTGCCGGCCATGTTGGCGTGCTTGAACACGTCGGAGCAGCGGTCCACGCCCGGACCCTTGCCATACCAGATGCCGAACACGCCGTCGAACTTGTTGGTGCCCGGCGGCGAAAAGCCCAGTTGCTGCGTGCCCCACAGCGCCGTGGCGGCCAACTCCTCGTTGACGCCCGGCTGAAACACGATGTTCTGCGCCTTGAGGTATTTGCTGGCCTTCCACAAGGCCTGGTCATAGCCGCCGAGCGGCGAACCCCGGTAGCCGCTGATGAAGCCGGCCGTGTTCTTGCCGGCCTGCTGGTCGCGCAGCCGCTGCAGCATCGGCAGCTTGACCAGGGCCTGCACCCCGCTCATGAAGGCACGTCCGTAATTCAGGCTGTACTTGTCATCCAGCGTCACTGTCTCCAGTGCCTTGCGGATGTGCTCGGGCAGGGGTGCATTCATGTCTTGTGGGTCTCCATATCGTTCGGACCGCCTCGTGAGCGGACTGCGGACTTTGCCGCGCGGCGCAGGTCATTCGCCTGCTTGGCAAAGTGTATGCCTGAGGCGCCGATATGTCTTTGCGTTTGATGCCCGAATTGGCGGCAATTCTGAAAGAATCTTGCGCCAAAGCCTAGAATCTGGAAATGCTAGACAAGTTTGACCTCTCCATCCTGCAAGAACTTCAGGCGAACGGCCGCCTGACCAACGCGGAGCTTGCGCAACGCGTGGGCCTGAGTGCGGCACCGTGCTGGCGGCGCGTGCGGGCACTGGAGGAAGCCGGCTACATCCTCGGCTACCACGCCGAGATCGACCGGCACAAGATCGGCCTGGGCGTGCTGGCGTTCGTGCGGCTCGACGCCGACCGCAACACCGGCGATGTGACGCGCGAACTGGAAGAAGCCATCAAGCAGATTCCCGAGGTGGTGAGCTGCCACTACATCAGCGGCGCCGGCACCTTCGAGTTGCAGGTGGTGGCGCGCGACCTCGACGCGTTCTCGCAATTCGCGCGCAAGGTGCTGATCAACCTGCCGAACGTGAAGGACCTGCACACCAGCTTTTCGCTGGGCCAGGTCAAGGCCAGCAGCGCGCTGCCGCTGGGTCATGTGTTGCCCTCCCGCTGAGGCCGAAACTTTACGAAGCTTTGCCCCGTCGCGGGCAAGGGCATCACGCCCGGCTTGTAAAGTCGATTGACAGGCCGCCTCTGCCTTCCCCTTTTTCCAACGGACCCATGTTCAACAAAAAATCTCCCTGGTTGCGTTACGCGCTGATCCTCGCCGCCGTGCTGGCGGTGGGCATCGCGGTGAAGCTGGTCTTCTTCCCCAAGGCCGAGAAGCCCAACTTCATCACCGCCGCTGCCGCGCCGGCCGATCTGGAACAGGCCGTGCTGGCCACCGGGACCTTGCAGGCGTTCAAGCAGGTGAGCGTGGGCTCACAGGTGTCGGGGCAGGTGAAGTCGCTGAAGGTGGCGTTGGGCGACAAGGTCACCAAGGGCCAGCTCGTGGCCGAGATCGATTCGCTGACGCAGGCCAACAACCTGCGCAACACGCAGGCGGCCCTAGCCAACGTGCAGGCGCAACTGCTGGCCAAGCAGGCTGCGCTCAAGCAGAACGAGCTGACCTTCAAGCGAGAGCAGGAAATGCTCGCTTCCGATGCGAGCTCGCGCGCCACCTTCGAGGCTGCTGAGGCCGCGCTCAACACCGCACGCGCCGATGTGAACGCCACGCAGGCGCAAATCGCCCAGGCCAAGATCGCGGCCGACACGGCGCAGATCAACCTCGGCTACACCAAGATCCTTGCGCCGATGGATGGCGTGGTGGTGGCGCTCGTCGCGCAGGAAGGCCAGACCGTCAACGCCAACCAGAGCACGCCGACCATCATCAAGCTGGCCACACTCGACACCATCACCGTGAAGGCGCAGATCTCCGAAGCCGACGTGGTGCGCGTGAAGCCCGGCCAGAAGGTCTACTTCACCATCCTCGGCGCGCCGGACAAACGCTACTACACCACGCTGCGCACGGTCGAGCCCGCGCCGGACTCCATCCTCACCGACACCACCACCTCGACCTCGAGCAGCGCAGCCACCGCCATCTACTACAACGGCCTGCTCGACGTACCCAACCCGGACGGCCGGCTGCGCATCTCGATGACGGCCCAGGTCTACATCGTGCTGAGTGAAGCCAAGCAGGCGTTGAGCATCCCGTCTTCGGCACTCGGTGACACCGACCGGCAGGGCCTGACCACCGTGCGGGTGGTGAACGCCGAAGGCAAGGCCCAGCCGCGCCAGGTCAAGGTCGGCATCAACAACAACGTGCGCGCCCAGATCCTCGAAGGCCTGCAGGCCGGCGACAAGGTGGTGGTGAGCGAAGCGCCAGCCCCGGGTTCGCCGCCCGCGCAGACGCGCCGGCCGCCCGGCGGGATGCGGCTGTGAGCGTTGCCACGCCGGCAGCCCCGCTGCTCTCGCTGCGGGCGCTGCGCCGCGAATTCCCGGCCGGCGAGGGCACCATCGCCGTGCTGAAGGACATCGACCTGGACATCGCCTCGGGCGAGATGGTGGCCATCGTCGGCGCCTCGGGCTCCGGCAAGTCGACGCTGATGAACATCCTCGGCTGCCTGGACCGGCCCACCAGCGGCTCCTACCGCGTGGCCGGCCGAGAGACCGGCCAGCTCGACCCCGATGCGCTCGCCGAGCTGCGGCGCGAACACTTCGGCTTTATCTTCCAGCGCTACCACCTGCTGGCCGACCTCAACGCACTCGGCAATGTGGAAGTGCCGGCCATCTACGCCGGTCGCGACCGCGGCGCGCGCCACGAACGCGCGGCGGCGCTGCTCGGCCGACTGGGCTTGTCCGACCGGCTGACCCACCGGCCCGGCCAGCTCTCGGGCGGCCAGCAGCAACGCGTCAGCATTGCGCGCGCACTCATGAACGGCGGCCGGGTGATCCTGGCCGACGAGCCGACCGGTGCGCTGGACACCCGCAGCGGCGCCGAGGTGATGAAGATCCTCGAGGAACTGCACGCCGAAGGCCACACCATCATCCTCGTGACGCACGACATGGGCGTGGCCGAGCACGCCGACCGCATCATCGAGATCAGCGATGGTGTCATCGTGGCCGACCGGCGCAAGCCCGAAGCCGCCGCACCGACGGCCACGCTGCCACCGCCCCCGGCCGAAAGCAACACCTGGGGCGCCGTGTGGGACCGCTTCGCCGAGGCCTTCCGCATGGCCGTGCTGGCCATGCGTTCGCACCGGCTGCGTACTTTCCTCACCATGCTGGGCATCATCATCGGCATCGCCTCGGTGGTGTCGGTGGTGGCGCTCGGCGAAGGCTCGCGCCAGCAGGTGCTGAAGAACATCAGCGCCATCGGCACCAACACCATCGAGATCTTTTCCGGCTCCGGCTTCGGCGACCAGCGCGCGGCCCGCGTACGCACCCTGGTGCCGAGCGACGCCGACGCGCTGGCCCAGCAGGTGTATGTGGACAGCGTCACCCCCACGCTCACCAGTTCGGCCACGCTGCGTTACGGCAACGTGGCCGTCACCGGCACCATCAACGGCGTGGGCGAGCAGTATTTCCGGGTGCGCGGTATCGAGATCGCGCAAGGCCGCGCGTTCGACGCGGACAGCGTGGCCGCACTCGCGCAGGAAGTGGTGATCGACGACAACACGCGCAAACAGCTGTTTCCCAACAACCCGAACCCGGTGGGCGAGGTGATCCTGCTCGGTGCCGTTCCGTGCCGCGTGGTCGGCGTGGCCAAGAAAAGCGAATCGGCCTTCGGCAACAGCGAGGCGCTGAACGTCTACGTGCCCTACACCGCCGCGATGAGCCGCATCCTCGGCCAGAACTACCTGCGCAGCATCACCGTGCGCGTGAGCGACGACGTGGCCACGGCCACGGCCGAGCAGGGCATCAATACCCTGCTCAAACAGCGCCACGGCGTCGTCGATTTCTACGTGCTCAACACCGACACCATCCGCCAGACCATCGAGAGCACGACGCAGACGCTCACCCTGCTGATCTCCGCCATCGCGCTGATCTCGCTGGTCGTGGGCGGCATCGGCGTGATGAACATCATGCTGGTCTCGGTGACCGAGCGCACCGGCGAGATCGGCGTGCGCATGGCCGTGGGCGCGCGCCAGGGCGACATCCGCCAGCAGTTCCTGATCGAGGCGGTGCTGGTCTGCCTGCTCGGTGGCGTGCTCGGCATTGGGCTGGCGCTGTCCATCGGCTGGGGCTTTGCCCAGCTCGGCGGCAACTTCCAGATGGTGTATTCGACCACTTCGATGGTCGCGGCCTTTGCCTGCTCCACCCTGATCGGCGTGATCTTCGGCTTCCTGCCCGCGAGCAATGCCGCGCGGCTCGATCCGGTCGAAGCACTGGCCCGCGAATGAGTTCTTCCAAAATGCCATCCAGCCTTCAAACCTCCTTCCGCCTCGGCGCGTTGTGCCTGGCGCTGCTTGCCGCAGGCTGTGCCTCCTCGCTGCACACGCCTTACGCCGCGCCCGCCACCAGCGTGCCGACGCAGTGGCAATACGCCGCCGGCGCCAACGGCGGCCACGGCCAAACACCGGCGCCGCTGTCGCCCTGGTGGACCGGCTTCAACGACCCCGCGCTCAGCCAGTTGATCGAACAGGCCCTGCAGCGCAACAACAACCTCGCGGCCGCCGCCATCCGTGTGCGCCGCGCGCAGTTGCAGGTCGGCCTGGCGGAAAACCAGTTCGGCCCCAGCTTCAGCGGCAGCATCAGCACCGGCGCGAGCCGCGGCCTCAACGGTGGCGGCACAGTGAAGTCCAGCGGCATCTCGCTCGGCGCGAGCTACGAGGTCGACCTGTGGAACCGCCTCGGCAGCCAGCGCGACGTGGCCCAATGGGAGGCCCTGGCGACGGTGCAGGACCGCGAGGCCACGGCGCTGTCGCTGGTGGCCACCACCGCGCAGCTCTACTGGCAGATCGGCTACCTGAACCAGCGCCTGGCCGCCAACCTGCAGAGCATCGCCGTGGCGCAGAAGACGCTGGAACTGGTACAGGTGCAATACCGCACCGGCGCCGTCTCCGGCCTGGAACTCGCCGAGGCACAGCAGAACCTGAGCAGCCAGCAGGCCAGCCAGACCACGCTGCAGCAACAGCAGGTGGAGGCGACCACCGCACTGGGCCTGCTGTTCGACGGCGCGCCGATGGCCTCGATCCTCGCCGGCCCGCTGCCTTCCCGGCTGCCGGACACCACGCTGCCGCCCGTGGACGCAGGCCTGCCCGCCTCGCTGCTCGGCCGCCGGCCCGACCTGCGTGCGGCCGAGCTGCGGCTGCGCGAAGCCAAGTCCAGCATCGACGCCACCCGCGCCAGTTATTACCCCGCACTGTCGCTCACCGGCGGCCTGGGCACGTCGAGCGCTTCGCTGGTCAACATCCTGAAGAACCCGGTGGCCAGCCTGGGCCTGGGCATCACCATGCCGTTCCTGCAGCGCACGCAACGTGACCTGGACATCAAGATTTCCCAATCGCAACTCGACGAGGCCGTGGTCAACTTTCGGCAGACGCTGTATACCGCGTTCGGCGATGTGGACAACGCCCTGTCGTCACGCCAGCAGCTTGCGGCGCAGGCCACGCTGCTCGAACAGGCGCTCGCCGCCGCGCGCCAGGCCGAGCGGCTGTACGAGATCCGCTACCGCGCCGGCTCCGTTGCGCTCAAGCCCTGGCTCGACGCCCAGGAAAAGCGCCGCAGCGCCGAGATCGCCGTGGCCGAAAACCGATTGAACCGGCTGAACAACCATGCGGTGCTGGTGCAGGCGCTGGGTGGCGATGCGGTCGCACCCTGAACCGGAATGCGGCCACGGCTGACACGCCCGCGCCGCCAGGGGCGCAAGAATCGGGTGTGTCCATTGACCCGAAGGAGAACCCGATGAAGAAGATTCTGTTGGCAGTCGCCGCGTCGCTCACCGTGCTCGGCGCCAGCGCCCAGGTGGGCAAGGCCGCGTCGGAAGGCACCGATGCCGTCAAGCACAAGATCGACGAGAAACGCGCGGACCGCGAGGCCAAGAAGAGCGGGCCCGTGGGCAAGGCGGTGAACAGCGTCAAGTCCGGATACCACAAGAACCGGTCGAAAAATTCGGCGAACAAGGCCAAGCAGGCCCTGAAAAACACGGGTTGAGGCGGGGCGCTTGAAGGAAGGTGTATGAGCGCCTGACCTGCAAGTAGGCCAAAACCCACGCCATTGTTGGGCGATGACCGGCGCCTTCGACCCGCTCCCTCGCTTATCTTTCATAGGCGCTGAATCAACAGCCATCCGCCGCGAACGCGGCATTTCATTGAAAGGAAACGACCATGAATACCGATCAAGTCAAGGGCACGTTGAAAGATGCTGCCGGCAAGGTTCAACAGAAAACCGGCGAGCTGATCGACAGCCCGGAACAACAGGCCAAGGGCCTGGCCAAGCAGGTGGAAGGCAAGACGCAAAAGAACGTCGGCGATGCCAAGGAAGTGCTGAAGGACAAGATCGACAAGGCCTGAGTGCCTTGAGATCGGACAAACGCGGCTCCGGCCGCGTTTTTTTTTCGCCCTGCCGGGGCTCAATCGCCCGGAATGTGGGGTGGGTTCAACTCCACTTTCTTCGCCGATTTCTTCCGCATGCGGATGTTGAGCATCTCCACGCCGAGCGAGAAGGCCATGGCGAAGTACACGTAACCCTTGGGTACGTGATGGCCAAAACCCTCCGCCACCAGCACCACGCCGACCACCACCAGGAAGGACAGCGCCAGCATCTTGATGGTGGGATGGGCCGAGACGAAACGCCCGATCGGGCCGGCGAACAGCATCATCAGCCCCACGGAGACGATCACGGCCGCAATCATGATCCGCACGTCGTCCACCATGCCCACGGCCGTGATGATCGAATCCAGCGAGAACACCAGGTCGATCAGCATGATCTGCAGGATCACCGCGGTGAAAGTGGCCTTGACCACGCTCTTCGTCTGCGTCTCGTGCCCGCCTTCGAGCGACTCGTGAACCTCGCTGGTGCTCTTCCAGATCAGGAACAGCCCGCCGAGGATCAAGATCAGGTCGCGCCCTGAGATGCCCTTGCCCCATATGCTGAACAGCGGCTCCACCAGCCCGACGATCCAGGCCAGCACCAGCAGCAGCCCGATGCGCATGAACATCGCCATGAAAAGCCCCAGCCGGCGCGCGAATTCACGCTTGGCCAACGGTAGCTTGTCGACCAGGATCGAGATGAAGATGATGTTGTCGATGCCCAGCACCAGTTCCAGCGCGGTCAGGGTGGCGAAGGCGATCCAGACCTGGGGATCGGAGAGAAGTTGGAGCATGGCTTTATCCGGTGATGTCCGTGTTGGCGAAGTGAGGGTGTCATTCTGGTGCAGTAACTCGATTGCACCCGTCACAGCCCGACAAACCGTGATGGCAATTTCGGGGCTGCACGAGGCTCACTTCGGCCACAACACCCACAGCTTCAACGGCTGCTTCAGCCGCCCGGCCAGCTCCCCCGCCTCCACGCCCCAGCCCGCGAAATAATCGGCGCGCACCGCGCCGGTGATCGCGCTGCCGGTGTCCTGCGCCATCACCAGCTTCTGCAGCGGCACCAGCGGCCCGGGCGAGGCCAGCCAGACCGGCGTGCCATAGGGAATGCTGCCGGGGTCGACGGCGATGGAGCGGCCAGGCGTGAGCGCCACACCCTGGGCACCGCGCGGGCCGAACATCGCGTCCAGTTCGGGCAGGGCTTCTTCGCGGAAAAACACCATGCGCGGGTTGGCCCACAGCAGTTCGTTCACACGTTGGGGGTTCTGCGCGATCCAGGCCTTGATACCCGGCCAGGACGCGTCACGGATCAGGCCCTGGTCAAGCAGCCAGCGGCCCACGCTTTTGTAAGGCTGGTCGTTGGTGCCGGCGAAGGCCAGGCGCACCACGCGCTGGCGGCCGTCCGGCTCGGTCACCCGGATGCGGCCTGAGCCCTGGATCTGCAGCACCAGGGCGTCCACCGGGTCGGCCAGCCAGATGATTTCACGGCCGGCCAAGGCGGCGCGCGCCTCGGGCAGGGTGTCCATTTCCTGGCGGGTGTACCAGGGCTTGCGCTGGCCGAGCGTGGCCGGCGGGCGGTACAGCGGCGCGACGAAGGTGGCGCTCGGCAGGCGCGAACCTTCGAACACCGGTTCGTAATAACTCGTGAGCAGGCCTTCGGTCGGCCCTTGCAAGGCATCCACGCGATAGGGCTGCAGCCGCTGCTGCATCCAGGCCCGCTGCTCCTCGCCGCTGCCGATGCTGAGCCGCCGCACCTCGCTGCACAGCGGCGCGAAGATGGGGCCCGGCCGTTCGCAACTCTTGATCCAGGCGTTCCACGCCTCGAACAGCGGATCGTCGTTGAAGCCCGGCAGTTCGGTCCACGCGACCGGGGTCCAGCGGCTGCGCGGATGCTGGATGGTGCCGCCGGCCCACGGCGTGGCCGCTGAAGGCGCAGGCGTGGCCACCTCCGGTTCCGGCTCGAACGAAGGCCGCGAGGCACAACCGGCCAGCATTCCTACAATCGCGGCCAATACAAAACTGAGGATACGGTTCATGGTGTTGCTTTTACTCGAAGCGCTGGGTGCCGGTCTGGTGCTGGTGCTGATTGTCTGGTGGACGATGTTTTCGGGGCGCAAGGGGGGTGAGCTGCCGGAGGCGAATGATGCGGCCAAAAATGATGCCGACAACCATCAGAAACCTTGAGCTTGCACCGAATTTGCAGGCGATGATATGCTGGCAATGCTTTCATTGATAGCAGACTGGAGCGAGGCATGGCCACTTTGACCATCCGAAATTTTGACGAGACGCTGAAACAACGCCTGCGCATCGAGGCCGCCGAACATGGGCGTTCGATGGAAGAAGAGGTTCGCTCGATTCTTCGGCAGGCACTCGAAAAAGCGGCGCCCGCACGCGGCCTCGGCAGCCGTATCCATCAACGTTTCGCCGCCATCGGTGGCGTCGATCTCGAGTTGCCTGCGCACACCGAACCAGCCCGAGCCGCGAAGCTGAAGCCATGATGCTGCTGGACACGAATGTGTTGTCCGAACTCATGCGCCAGCAGCCGGATCGCCAGGTGCTGGCCTGGCTGGACGCCCAGCCGACCGAAACCTTGTTCGTCAGCGCGGTGACGGTGGCCGAACTCATGTACGGCATCGAGCGCCTGCCCGAGGGCCGGCGCAAAGACAGCCTGCGTGAGACCGCGTGGACGATGTTGGAAGAGGATTTCGATGGCCGCATCCTGCCATTCGACGGCGCGGCGGCCACTCGTTACGCATGGCTCGCGGCCCAACGGGAGCGCTCAGGTCGGCCGATCGGCATGGCCGATGCGCAGATCGCCGCCATCTGCCTTGGCACGCACGCCGACCTGGCGACGCGCAACACCAAGGACTTCGCCGGTCTCGGTCTTGTATTGACCAACCCCTGGCAGACCGCGTCCCAAGATTGAAGCATCGAATCAGCCTCTGACGCAGGCAAATGCTTCGCCCATCGCTACAAACTTCGCAGCAGATTAGCCAACTCCACCGCCGACTTCACTTCCATCTTTTCGAACACGCGGGCGCGGTGCACTTCGACCGTGCGCACGCTGATGTCGAGCTGGTCGGCGATGAGTTTATTGGGCAGGCCTTCGACCACCAGGCGCATCACGTCGCGTTCGCGCTCGGTGAGTTCGCCCAGGCGAATCTTCAAACCGACTTTGGCCGTGAGCGACTGCACGGCCTCCTGCGACTTCGCCAGCGCCTGTTCGATGCGGTCGACCAGCGCGTTGTCGGAAAACGGCTTCTCGCAGAAATCGAAGGCGCCGCGCTTGACCGCATCCACCGCGGTGGGCACGTCGGCATGGCCGGTGAGGAAGATCACCGGCATCGCCACCTGCAGGCCGAGCGCGATGATCTTGTCGAACAGGGCCAGCCCGCTCATGCCGGGCATGCGCACGTCGAGCAGCAGGCAGCAGGCCTGGCGCGGCGAAAAACCGTTGCCGCTGCCGAGCAGCATGCGTTCGAAGGCCTCGGCACTGTCGAAGCTTTCGCTGTACAGGCGGCGCGAGCGCAGCAGCCAGGAGAGGGCGTCGCGCACGCCGGCGTCGTCGTCGACGATGAATACGGTGGCATCCAGGATGGGTTGCATGGCGGTGTAGTCCGTATGGGCTGTCTAGAGGTTGGCGGAGCCGAGCGCAGCCGGCGCGTCATGCAAGGTCGACGCGTCCTGTCCGCTGCAGGTGGGAAGGGTGAAGCGAAACACCGTGCCCTGGGGCTGGTTGTCCTCGAAGCCGAGGAAACCACCGTGCTGCTCGATCACGGTGCGGCACAGGTTGAGGCCCAGCCCCATGCCTTCGACCTTGGTGGTGAAGAAGGGCGTGAACAGCCGGTCGGCCACGTCGGGCTGGATGCCCGGGCCGACGTCGGCCACCGAGAACTCCAGCCAGCCCAGGGGCCGCGAGGCGCCCAGGTTGGCACCGGCCGGGCGCACCCGCATCAGCAGCAGGCGTTCGCGCACCGCAGGCGGCACCGGGCCGTCCATGGCCTGCATGGCGTTGCGCGCCAGGTTCAGCAGCACCTGCTCGACCATGGTGCGGTCGCACAGCACCGCCGGCAGGTTCGGCGATAGATCGAGTTGCACGCGCACCGCCAGCTTACGCGCCTGCAGGTGCACCAACGGCATGATGGCGTCGAACAACGCGGCCGGGGCCACAGCCTCGCGCGCCTGCGCGCGGCGGCGCACGAAGCCGTGCACGCTCTTGATGACCCGGCCCGCACGTTCGGCCTGCTCGGCGATGCGTTGCATGGCGACCCGCAGGTCCTTCAGGTCTTCGGCATCGGCCTGCGGATGCCCTTGCGCGCCGTGCGGGCCGCCGCCCAGCAGGTTCAACGAACCCGTGGCGTAGCTCGAAATGGCGGCCAGCGGCTGGTTGAGCTCATGGCTCAGCAGCGAGGCCATCTCGCCCACCGTGGCCAGCCGGGCCGTGGCCTGCAGCCGGTCCTGGCTGGTGCGCGAGAGCTCTTCCACCCGGCGCTGCTCGGAGATGTCGAGCACGGCGCTCATCCAGCCGGTCTGCGTGCCGTGCGCGTTGATCAGCGGCGCCTCGATCACCAGGACCGGGAAACGCGAACCGTCCTTGTGCATGAACACCGACTCGAAGCCTTCGCGCGGCGGCATGTTGCCGGCCAGGCGGATGGTCTGGCGCTGCCGGTATTCGTCGGCGAGTTCGGGTGGCCAGTACGGCGCGGGCGCACTGCGCCCCCACAATTCCTCGGGCGCGAAACCCACCATCTGGCAGAACGCGGGGTTCACGTAGGTGATGCGGCCCTCCAGGTCGCGCGCGCGCAGGCCGGTGAGCAGCGAATCCTCCATCGCCTTGCGGAAGGCGAGTGCGTCGGCCAGGTCGCGCTCCACCCGCAGGCGGCGCCGCGTGTCCTTCACCAGCAGGATGGTCACCGACACCAGGGCGATGGACATCAGCGTGACCAGGGCCGTCATGATGTTGGGGAACACGTCGGGTGCGCCGTGCCAGCTGTCCATTCGCAGCACCAGCGTGTTACCCGGCAGGTCGAGCAGTTGCTGCGCGGTGAAGACCCGCGTGCCGCGCCGCGCCGTGCCGTGCAGCGCCAGCCGCGTGCCGTCGGCCTCGACGAAGGACACCTCCTGGCTGCGCGTGAGCTGCCGGCCCACCAGGTCGGCCAGCACGCCGGGCAGCGAATACGTGGCGACGAGGTAGCCGCTGACGCGGCCCGAGACCATCAGCGGCAGGCACAGCTCCACCATCTCCAGGCCCAGGCCGTCGGTCTGCGGCAGGAAGAAGCTCGTGGAATAGATCGGCCCGCTGAAACGCCGGGCAGTGGCGCAGGCCAGGCCCACGTCCGTCTGGGCATTCTCGCGGCCGAGCAACTCGAAGACCGGGGCGCGGTACGGCGTATCGGCCTGGGCCAGCACCGCCAGCGCGGGGTTGCGCAGTTCGATGCGCATCAGCTCGCGGCGCTCGCGCAGCAGCTCGGCCGCGGCCTTGGCCCAGCCCGCACTGTCGGGCTCGTTGGCGCTGAGCGCCTGCAGGCTTTGCACGTTGCGCGCCAGGCCGGTGCGGATGTCATTCACCGCCTCGGCGGCATCGGCCTCCAGCCGGCTCTGCACCTGGCTGGCCTCGTAGCGCCCGGCGAGCCAGACCAGCGTGACCAGCACCGACACCACCAGCAGCATCAGCCAGACCCACAGCGACCAGCGGTGCCACAGCCGGTTCAGGCTGCCCAGGCGACGCCACCAGGACGGCACGGTTGGCGCCACGGCATTCACAGGACGCGGTGCCCCAGTGCCGGCAGCTGGGTGCGGCAGGTCTCGAGCCTTGCGGCATCGAGCTCGGCCAGCACCACGGCTTCACCCTCGGCGTGTTCGGCCAGCACCTGGCCCCAGGGGTCGACGAGCATCGAATGGCCCCAGGTGCGCCGGCCGCTCTCGTGCAGGCCGCCTTGTGCCGGCGCCATCACGAAGGCCAGGTTCTCCACCGCGCGCGTGCGCAGCAGCAGTTCCCAATGGGCCAGCCCGGTCGCCTGCGTGAAGGCGCTGGGCACCAGCAGCAGATCGGCGCCCCGGGCCGCATAGTCGCGATACAGCTCGGGAAAGCGCAGGTCGTAGCAGACGCTCATGCCAATGCGCCACAGGCGGCCGTCGCGCGCGGTCATTTCGAACATCTGCGGCGTGGTGCCGTGTTCAAGCACCCGCGCCTCGTCGAAGCGCTCGACACCGTTGTCGAAGCGGAACAGGTGGATCTTGTCGTAGCGCGCCACGCAGGCGCCGCCGGGCTCGAACGCCAGCGAACTGTTGCGCACGCGGCCGCCATCGGCGGTGATCGGCAGCGTGCCGCCGACCAGCCAGAGGCGGAATTCACGTGCGGCTTCGGACAGGAACCGCTGGATCGGCCCGTCGCCGAACGGCTCCTGCACCTGGAGCTTGTCGGTATCGACGCGGCCCATGATGCAGAAATACTCGGGCAGCACGGCGAGTTCGGCACCGGCTTCGGCGGCCCGGGCCAGCAAGGCCCGCGCGTGCGCGAGGTTGGCGGCCAGGTCCGTCGAGGAGACCATCTGGATGGCGGCGACTTTCAACGTGGAACTCCATTCTTGGCGGGGCCGAGGGCTTCGGTTTTGTCTTCCGTCGCGCCACCCGGGGAAAGCAGGGAGCGGCGCGCGACCTTGGTGATTTTCGGGTCGGCCCACGCGCCGTCCACATGGAATTCCTGGGTGGCGGCCTCCATCAGCGGTTTGCGCAGGAACATCTGCGCCAGGAAGGTGCCCAGGCCGATGGCCGGGTTGATCACCGTGGCCACGAGCGAGGCCGTGCCGGCGTTGATCTCGGGAATGACGACCACCTTGAGGTCCTGCGTTTCATGGGCGATGTCGGCACGGCCGTCCATCAGCACGGCGGCGTTCACGCCCTTCATCTGCAGGTTGTTGGTGGTGGCGATGCCCTGCTCGATGTGCACGTCGCCACGGATGAAGTCGAACGCGAAGCCTTCGCTGAACACGTCGCGGAAATCGAGCGTGAGCCGGCGCGGCAGGGCCTGCAGGCTCAACACGCCGAGCAGCTTGGTGATGCCCGGGTCGGCCTTGAGGAACTGGCCGCTCTCGACGTTCACGTTGAGCTGGCCGCCGAGCGTGGGGTAGTCGAGCGACAGCGGCGAGCCGACCCAGGCGATCTGCCCTTCCATATGGCCCTTGCCGCGGCGGAACACGTCCTTCATGCCGAAGCGGCCGAGCAGCCCGCCGGCGTCCACGATGTCGAGCTTGAAGTTCATCACCGTGCGCCGTGATCCGCCAGCCTGCGCATTGAGCGCGGCCCAGTTGCCCGACGCGCTGAAGCTCGCTTGCGGGTTGCTCACGCTGAGCCGGTTCAGCCGCCATTCGCGCGCGGCGGCACCATCGCGTTGCGCCAGGTTGCCGCCGCGGTTCACCGCCTCCATCTCGACGCGGCCCAGGTTGTGGCCCTTGAGCTCGAAGTCGTCGACCACGATGTCGAGCGCGGGCACGCTCTCGGGCGGTGCGTCGAGCAATGTATCGACCGCCGTGGTGGCGCTGGGCTCGATCGTCAGCCGCGTGAGCCGCGCGAAGACCTTGCCCGCGCCTGCATTGCCGCCACCCGCGCCGGGCGGATGGTATTCGGCATAACCGTTGAGTTCGGTGGCGTCGATATCGGCCTTCCACGACTGGTCTTCGCGCGTGGCGCGCGCCGAGAGCTTGTGCAGCGTCCGCCCGTCGGTGGCGAACTCGTTCGCGCGCAGCATGATGGTCGAGGGCAGGTACGCCTGCATCGCACTCGGACCGGACGCCTTCGGCGGCGCGCCGGCAGGCGTTGGCGAAGCCGCCGGGCTCGAACCGAGCAGGCTCTCCCAAGCGTCCACATTCAGCACGTCGAGGTTCACCTGGGCCGACACGCCATCGGCAGGCGCGGGCGCCGCGTCGGTGATCGGGGCGCCGACGCGGATGGTGCCGCGCAACACCCGGGGCACCGCGGCGCTGATGTCGCGTGTGTAAGCCACCGACACCACGCGGCCGATGTCCAGCGCCAACTGGTCCTGCATCGGCACCTTCGCATTGGCCGCGGACGCAGAGGCCGAGGCGGCCGTCAGGCTGCGCTCGAACCGCAATGGCAGGCTGCTGTCGGCGCTCTTGTTGAGCGGCGCCGGCAGATTGAGCGCCAGCCCCTGCAAGCTGCTGGTGAGGGTCAACTCGGGCACGCCCCGGCGGAACGACAGCACGGCGTTGTAGGCCGTGCTGCCGCTGGTGTTGGCGGCGACCTGCGCCAGACCCTCGAGTTCACGCGCCTGGCGCAGGCCTTCGGCCGTGACTACGCCCTGCCCGCGGAACAGCAGGCCAGGCTCCGCCCCCGGCGATGCTGGCGGCTGCGCACCACCCTCGAACTTCAGGTCGCCGCCAAGCACGCGCGCCTGGCCACCGGCAACGCTGAACCCGGTTTCGCTGAAGCCGACAACGCCTTTGGCACGGCCGAGCAGCGGCGTGTCGGGCGCGAGCTGCAGGTCGTTGCCCGCCAGTGTCACACTGCCCTGCACCTTGCTCTTGTCGATGGTGGCGATCGGCAGGGAGAGCTTGAGTTTCAGGTCGGCCGGCCCGGTGGCGCTGGCCTGGCTCAGCGCCCGGCCGGTCAGCGCGTCGATCGGCGAGCCGCGCACGATCGCCAGCATGTCGGTCAAAGGGCCGCGCGCGTCCGCATTCACGTTGACCACGGAATGGGCGAGGTTGGGGATTTCGGCTTCGGCACGGCTCACCGGCAAGGCGGGCATGCCGGCCACGCCGCCGAGCTTGCCGGCCGCGTTGCGGATGCGCATGGCCTGGCGATCGAAGATGAGCTCGCCATCCAGCTGGGTCAGCGGCGGCCAGGGCAAGGCGTCGGCAGGCTGGATGCTGCGCGGAATGAAGGCGTAGGTGGCGTTCTGCACGCTGGCGGCGATGTTGAAGTCGCCCGGATGGGCGTCGGAGAACGGGAAGTCCCACAGGTCGCCCTTGACCTTGAACTTCACGCTGTTGGCGGTGCCGGCCACCACGCCGTCGCGCACGTAATGGCGCACCTCGGGGCCGAGTTCCAGCGGCAGGTAACGGTGCACACGCGTGCCGTCGGCGCGGCTCAGGTTGCCGCTCAAGTCGAGCACGCCGGGAAAGCGGGAGCGGCTGGTCGACCTGGCCGGGTCGCTGGTGCGCCAGGTGGCCTGCGCCGTGC
This sequence comes from Rhodoferax koreense, assembly GCF_001955695.1. Taxonomy (NCBI): domain Bacteria; kingdom Pseudomonadati; phylum Pseudomonadota; class Betaproteobacteria; order Burkholderiales; family Comamonadaceae; genus Rhodoferax; species Rhodoferax koreensis. The sequence continues at coordinate 5,669,561 of NZ_CP019236.1, forward strand.
CTTCGGCGTCGGCATTGGCGAACTTGAGTCCGCTGACCTTCACCGACAGCTTGTCGCCGTCGCTCTGCCAGCTCACGTCCGTGGAGAGACTGGTCAACGGCACCTCGGGCTCTTCGAAGATGCCCGGGAAACTCAGCGCACCCTGCTCGATGGCCAGCGTGGCGCGACCGCCGGACTGGGTCAGGTCGAAATCCACGGTGGCGCCGCGCAGCCCGGGCCGGCCGGTGGGCGGCACGGGCCAGGTGCGCACGGGCGCGGCGCCGGGCGCGATCTCGAGCTGGCTGACCCGGCCCTTCGCACGGTAGGTCGAAGGCGCTTCCATGCGGCCCTGCCAGTTCGCATCCACCTTTTCGACCAGCCCCTTGGGCGCATAGGTGGCCAGGGCCTGGTGGGTGGCCGCGGCCAGCGGTAGCCGGTTGCCGATCTGCGCCAGCGTGGCGAGGTCGAGCCGGTCGGCACGGAACTGGCCCTGGCCCGGCACGCGGCCTTCGCCTTCGAGCACGCTCAGGAACACGTTGCCGCCGGGCCAGCGCAGGCCATCGGCGGTGGTGAAGGCCAGGCCCTCGGTCGAGAACTCGAAGCCATTGGCCATCCGCCGCCCGCCTACACGGCCCTGCAGCGAGGCCAGCGCCAGCGGCTGCAGGTCGGGCGCGAGGGTCACGCGTGCGTCGGCCAGCGCCACATCGGCGGTGGCGGCCAGCAGCTGGCCCGAGCCGACATCGGCCCAGACGCGCAGCGCGCCCACGCCCTGCACGTCCTGCCCGAGGTCGGCGCCGAGATCGAGGTACTGGCGCAGTTGCGACACATCCACGCGCGGGAAGTTGGCGTAGGCGGGGCCGTCCCAGTCCTGCCAGCGGCCATGGTGCGTGGTCAACAGCGGCTGACGCAGCTGGCCGACGATGCTGAAGCGCTCGCCCCAGCCCGCCGGCGGCGTCGCGTCGATGCGCATGGCGTGGCGCCGGCCGCGGTTGCGCAGCACCAGGTCCACGCCTTCGAGCGCCAGCGGCGGCGCGGCGCGGCGTTCGTCGGTCCAGCGCAATGTGCCCTGGCGCACCACCACCTCGGTCTGCGCGAACAGCCAGTCGGCCGTGGCGCTGGTGTCGCCGGGACTGGTGTGGGTGACGTCCAGCCCGGCGATCAGGATCTTGCCGTCGGCACGCCGGCGGATGTCGAGCTCGGGCTGGTCGATGATGAGCTGCTCGAAACCGCGCTTCCACAGCGAGGCCGGCGACAGCGCCGCCAGCACGCGCGGAAGCAGGAGCGCGGTGCGGCCATCCGCATCGAGCAGGGACACGTCGCGCAGTTCGAACGATGGAATCAGGCCGGTGGACTGTGCCGAGATCGCGCCGATCCGAACGGGTACCCCTAGGGCCTGGCTGACCTTGGCTTCGAGCTGCGGGCGAAATTCGCCGATTCGCGGCACAATCCAGCCGTGCAACGCGCCCCAGGCGAGCCCGAAGAGCAGCCAGGCCGCGACCGTCAGGCCCAGACACCAGGGGGCCGCACGGGCAGCCAATTGCAGCAGGCGCGAGGGAGAAGGCTTTGATTCGGTCATTGGACAAATGGATGCAACAGGAATTATGACCTTCGGTCCCTTTCCCTTCGTGGACGCAGGAGAGCCGGACGGTTCAACTTACGACCATCGGCTGCGGCCGGGGGTTCAACGCGACGCGGTGACGATTTGTTAAGCCTGCCCCGGACCGACGCCATGGCCCTCTCTTCCTATTCGCGTTTCGTGCAGCGGCTGCGCCGGCGGTATGCCAAGGAGCTGCCGCTGCTGCCGCCCGGCGCACCGGTGCGGGCCACGATGACGGCCACGCTCGAAGGGCTGCTGGCCTCCGGCCTCGAGGTCGGCGCCGCGCTGCGCACGCTGCGCCAGCTGGTGATGGAGCGCCTGGTCACGCTCGACTGCGACGAACAGGCGCCTTTGGCCGTGGTGACGCGTGCCGTCACGGAACTGGCCGAACTCGCGCTGGAGACCGCCGGCGCCGAGGCGCGGCGCGAACTCGACGAGCGCCATGGCGCCCCGATGGGCACCGACGGCCAGCGCGCCGAGATGTGGGTGGTCGGCATGGGCAAGCTCGGCGGGCGCGAGCTCAATGTGTCGAGCGACATCGACCTGGTCTACATCTACGACCACGACGGCGAGACCGAAGGCAAGGCCGATGGCCGCGGCCGCATCGCCAACCAGGAGTATTTCGCCAAGGCCGTGAAGCTGATCTACGCGCTGGTGGGCGACACCACGGAACACGGCTTCGTGTTCCGCGTGGACCTGATGCTGCGGCCCAATGGCAGCTCCGGCCCACCGGCGGTGTCGCTGGCCGCGCTGGAGGAATACCTGCAGGTGCAGGGCCGCGAGTGGGAGCGTTTCGCCTGGCTCAAGAGCCGGGTGGTGGCGCCGCGCAGTTGCATCGTCAACGGCACGGCCCACGAGATGCGCAGCGTGGTGCTGCCCTTCGTGTTCCGCCGTTACCTCGACTACAACGTGTTCGACTCGCTGCGCAGCCTGCACCGACAGATCCGCGAACACGCGGCCAAGCGCAGCGCCGGCCATCCGGAACGCGCCAACGACGTGAAGCTCTCGCGCGGCGGCATCCGCGAGATCGAATTTACCGTGCAGCTGCTGCAGGTGGTGCGCGGCGGCCAGTTCCCCGAGCTGCGCACGCGTTCCACGCTCGACGCCCTGCAGCGCCTGGCGCGCGCCGGCCTGATGCCGCAGGCCACGGCCGACGCGCTGGCCCGCGCCTATGAATTCCTGCGCAAGGTCGAACACCGCATCCAGTACCTGGACGACCAGCAGACCCACGTCCTGCCCACCAACGACGAGGACCTGGCCTGGATCGCGCACAGCATGGGTTATGCGAGTTGCTGCCCGTTCCTCGGCGAACTCGACAGCCATCGCGAACTGGTGGCGCAGGAATTCGACAAGCTGCTCGGCGGCCCGGCCGAAGGCAAGACCTGCAAGACCGGCGGCTGCGGCGGCCCCAAGGGCGAGCGTGCCGCGCCGATCGGCATCGACACGCTGAAGGAGCAGCTCAAGGGCGCGTTTGGGGAACGTATCGGGCAGTGGTGCGAACACCCGCGCGTGCTCGCGCTGCGCGACGAATCGCGCGCCCGCCTGGTGCGGCTGGTGCAACGCACGGCCGCCTGGCTGAAGGACGGCAAATGCAGCGAGGAAGCCGCGATCCGCCTGGCCGACTGGATCGAGCCGCTGTTGCGCCGCGAAAGTTACCTGGCGCTGCTGCTCGAGCGGCCCACCGTGCACGAACGCCTGCTGCGCCTGCTCGGCGCGGCAAAGTGGCCGGCGCGCTACCTGCTGCAACACCCGGGCGTGATCGACGAACTGGCCAGCGACGCGATGCTCAGCGAGCGCTTCGTGCCGGGCGAGTTCGAGGAAGAACTGGTGCAGCGCCGCGCCTCGCTGAAGACCACCGGCGAGGACGACGAGGAGGCCCTGCTGAACCTGCTGCGCCGCGCCCACCATGCGGAGTTGTTTCGCACGCTGGCGCGCGACGTGGAGGGCCGCATCACCGTGGAGCAGGTGGCCGACGACCTGAGCGCGCTGGCCGAAGTGATCCTGCGCGTGACGGCGCGCTGGGGCTGGGAACACGTGCGCAACCGGCACGCTGAGTCGCCGCAGTTCGCCATCATCGGCTACGGCAAGCTCGGCGGCAAGGAACTGGGCTACGGCAGCGACCTCGACATCGTCTTCGTCTACGAGGATGCCGACGAACGCGCGCCCGAGGTCTACGCCGCCTTCGTGCGTCGCATGATCAACTGGCTCACGGTGAAGACCGGAGAAGGCGATCTGTTCGAGATCGACACCGCGCTCAGGCCGAACGGCAATTCGGGCCTGTTGGTCACCACCTTCGACGCCTACGCCAATTACCAGCAGCAGCGCGGCAGCAACACGGCCTGGACCTGGGAACACCAGGCGATGACCCGTGCCCGTTTCATTCTCGGCCTGGACAAGCTGCGCCCCCGCTTCGACGCCGTGCGCCAGGCGGTGATCACCGCGCCACGCGACGAGGCCGCGCTGCGCGGCGAGATCGTCGCCATGCGCGACAAGGTGCGTGCGGCGCGACCGGTCAAGGCCCACGCCTTCGACGTGAAACACAGCCCCGGCGGCATGGTCGATGCCGAATTCGCCGTGCAATACCTGGTGCTGGCCCATTCGCGGCGTTACCCGGAATTGCAGGACAACGTCGGCAACATCGCGCTGCTGCAGCGTGCCGAAGCCTGCGGCCTGCTGCCCGCAGGTGTGGGCGAAGCCGCGGCCAGCGCCTATCGGGAACTGCGCCGGGTGCAGCACAAGGCGCGGCTCAACGAGGCGCCGACGCAAGTCGAGCTGCCCGCGCTGCAGGCGGAGCGAGAGGCGGTGCTGGCCCTCTGGAACGCGGTGTTCGGCTGATTCCCGGGCCGCGCGCCGCGATAATCCGCGCATGCTCCCGTCCACATCCGCGCCGCCTCCAGATGCCGCGCCATCGCGCAGACCTTCGGTGCGCTTCATGCTGTCGCATCCCGCGCATTTCATCGCCCTCGGTTTCGGCTCGGGTCTGAGCCCGGTGGCACCGGGCACGGCCGGTACGCTCTGGGCCTGGCTGGCCTACCTGGTACTGCAGTCCTACCTGAGCAGCATGCAGATGGGCTGGCTCATCGCGGCGTCGCTGGTGGTCGGCTGGTGGGCGTGCACGGTGTGTGCGCAGCACCTGCGCGTGGCCGACCCGGGCGCCATCGTCTGGGACGAGGTGGTGGCGTTCTGGATCATCCTCTGGCTGGTGATGCCGGCCGGCCTGGTCGGCCAGGTGGCGGCTTTCGCCTTGTTCCGCTTCTTCGACGCGGTGAAACCCGGGCCGGTGGCCTGGGCCGACGAGGCCTTCAAGGGCTTCGACGCGCGCGGCGGCTTCGGCATCATGTTCGACGACCTGGTGGCGGCCTTCTGCACGCTGCTGGTGATTGCACTCTGGAGGTTCTGGTGAGTTCCAACCATGAAGATGAAGTGGTGCCGCTGGCCGATCTGCTGCTGCAAAAAGGCTGGTTCATGGCCGCGGCCGAGAGCTGCACCGGCGGCCTGATCGCCGGCGCCTGCACCGACCTGGCGGGCTCGAGCGGTTGGTTCGAACGCGGCTTCGTCACCTACTCCAACGAAGCCAAGAGCGAAATGCTCGGCGTCGACCCGGCGCTCATCGCCACCCACGGCGCGGTCAGCGAACCCGTGGCCCGGGCCATGGCGGCCGGCGCGCTGCGGCATTCGAATGCGCAGGTCTCGGTGGCGGTGACCGGTGTGGCCGGCCCGACCGGCGGCAGCGTGGAGAAACCGGTGGGTACGGTGTGGTTCGGCTGGTCGATCCGCGGCATCCTGACCAGCGAGAGGAAGTTGTTCGACGGCGATCGCGCCGCCATCCGCCAGGCGACGGTGCGGCATGCGTTGCGGCGGTTGCGCGATCTTGTGGCGGCCGCGCCGGATTGAAGGGACTGAAGGGGTTAAGGCGATCGACAGTGCTTCGACAGGCTCAGCACGAACGGCTTGTCTATCTCAACGAGCAGGCTTGTTTTTCCCGTTCGCCCTGAGCTTGTCGAAGGGTCTGGTTCGATTCGACGCAGGCCGTTATGCAGGCCGTGTATCGATGAAACTCTGGCGCAGCATCAATTTGTCCTGCAGCTTGGCCAGATTCGGATGCGCCGTACGCCAGGCGATTTCCGGAAAACGGAACTCCAGCCAGCCCAGCGCGCAACCCACGGCAATGTCGGACAGGCTCAGGTGGATGCCGCTGCAATAGGGCTTGTCGGCCAGGCCGCGGCTCATGGCCTTGAGGCTGGCGTCGATCTTGACCATCTGCCGGTCGATCCACTTCTGGCTGCGTTCCGCATCCGTGCGCTCGCTCCAGACCCGCTCCATCCGCGCGGCCACGCCGGCATCGGCCAGGCCGTCAGCCAGCGCCTCCCAGGTCTTGACCTCGACCCGTTCACGGCTCAGCGCGGGAATCAGCTTGCCCACCGGGGACAGCGTGTCCAGGTATTCCACGATCACGCGCGAGTCGAAGATCGCCTCGCCACCTTCCATGACCAGGCAAGGCACCTTGCCCAGCGGGTTCGATTCGCGGATGACGGTGTCCGGCGACCAGGGATCTTCCAGGATGAACTGGTAATCGAGCTTTTTTTCGGCCATGACCACGCGCACTTTGCGCACGTAGGGACTGGTAAGAGATCCGATGAGTTTCATGGGTGGTCGAGAACGGCGGGGACAGGCTGCCTTCGGGAAAGCCCCTGGGGTCCAGCCATTCTATCGATTCACCCCCCCTCGTCGGCTGACACGATTCGCGCGCCGCGTGCAACCGTGGCGCGCATCCTACAATCCGCAACATGACTTTCTCACCGATCTCGGCCCTGTCGCCGCTGGACGGCCGCTACGCCGCCAAACTCGCCCCCCTGCGCCCGCTGATGAGCGAACAGGGTTACATGCAACGCCGCGTGCAGGTCGAAGTGGCCTGGTTCATCGCGCTGAGCGACGCCGGTTTCAATGAGTTCAAGCCGTTGAGCCCGGGCGCGCGCACCTACCTGCTGAGCCTGGTGAAGAACTTCAGCGAAGCCGACGGCCTGGCCATCAAGGACATCGAGAAGGTCACCAACCACGACGTGAAGGCCGTCGAATACTGGATCAAGTCCAAGTTCGAGGCCCGGCCCGAACTGCTGGCGGCGGCCGAGTTCGTGCACTTCGCCTGCACCAGCGAAGACATCAACAACACCAGCCACGCGCTGCAGCTCAAGGGTGCGCGCCACCAGGTGATCCTGCCGGGCCTGGACGCGCTCATCACCAAGCTGCGCGAGATGGCGCATGCCTATGCCGATGTGTCCATGCTCAGCCGCACCCATGGCCAGACGGCCAGCCCGACCACGGTGGGCAAGGAAGTGGCCAACGTGCTGGTGCGCCTGGTGGCCGCGCGCGAAAAAATCGCCGCCGTGCCGTTGATGGGCAAGATGAATGGCGCGGTCGGCAACTTCAACGCGCATCTCTCGGCCTGGCCCGACTTCGACTGGGAAGCCTTCAGCAAGAAGGTCATCGAAACGCCCGAGCCGCTGGGCCTGGGCCTGACCTTCCAGCCCTACAGCATCCAGATCGAGCCGCACGACTACATGGCCGAGCTGTTCGACGCGCTGGCGCGCACCAACACCATCCTCATCGACTGGTCGCGCGACGTCTGGGGCTACGTGAGCCTGGGCTACTTCAAGCAACGCCTGAAGGCCGGCGAGATCGGCTCCAGCACCATGCCGCACAAGGTCAACCCGATCGATTTCGAGAACGCCGAAGGCAACCTGGGCCTGGCCAACGCACTGCTGCGCCATCTGAGCGAAAAGCTGCCGATCAGCCGCTGGCAGCGCGACCTGACCGATTCCACCGTGTTGCGCAACATGGGTGTGGCCGTGGGCTACGCCACGCTGGCCTACGCTTCGCTGCTGACCGGGCTGAACAAGCTCGAGATCAACGAGGAAGCCATCGCCGACGACCTGGATGCGTCGTGGGAAGTGCTGGCCGAGCCGATCCAGACCGTGATGCGCCGCTTCGGCGTGCAGGGCGCCTACGAGAAACTCAAGGAAGTAACGCGCGGCAAGACCGTGCGCGCCGAAGATCTGCATGGGCTGATCCGTTCGCTGGAGATTCCAGATGCCGAGAAGGAACGCCTGCTGGCGATGACGCCGGCGAGCTACGTGGGCAAGGCGGCCGAGCTGGCGCGCCGGGCCTGAACGACCGGCATGGCGCTCAAGGCAACCATCTTCAAGGCGAACCTTTCGATCGCCGACATCGACCACAGCTACTACGCCGATCACGCGCTCACACTCGCCCGCCACCCGAGCGAGACCGACGAGCGCATGATGGTGCGGCTGGTGGCGCTGGCGCTGAACGCGCACCGGCTGCAGACCGTGCTGGGTGGCGACGGCGTGCTGGCCTTCGGCGCCGGCCTGTCGAACCCGGACGACCCGGACGTGAGCCTGCGCGACTTCACCGGCCAGACGCGGCTGTGGATCGAGGTCGGCCAGCCCGAGGACAAACCCATCGCCAAGGCCTGCAACAAGGCCGACCAGGTGCTGCTGTACGCCTTCGGCCATGCGGCCGAAGTGTGGTGGCGCGGCATCGAGAACAAACTCACGCGGCTCGACAAGCTGCAGGTCTGGCGCGTGCCCACCGACGCCGCCCAGGCCCTGGCCGCGCTCGCGCAACGCAGCATGCAGCTGCAGGCGACGGTGCAGGAAAGCGCGCTGACGCTGAGCGACGACCAGCGCACGGTCGAGATCGAATGCGTCCGCTGGAAATAGCTTGGCTCACCCCCAGGTTGGCTCACTGCGTGTAGCCGCCCACCCCCTTGCAGGGGGCAACGCTGGCGGCCCGGCAAAGCCGGTTCCGCGGCGTTCTGGAAGGGCGCCACGGCAGCCGTTTAATCCCGTTCGTGCTGAGCTTGTCGAAGCACCTGGTTGAAGAAGTGAGCGGCTTCGACGGGCCCAGCCCGCACGGTTGTCGACCGAACCCGCTTCAACCGGGCATCAAAGCCCCGCACCGCCAGCACTGCTCGAAGCCACCCTCCACCTTTTCGCCGCAGTGGCACCACCACAGGCGCTGGGGCAGATGCTGCAGGTCGTCGAGCAGGGCCCGTGCACGGTCTTCCTGCTCCTCGTGCCGCAGCCAGATCTCGGGCAGGCACTGATCCGGGGGCAGATGGCCGGCCGCGGCGCCGAGGTACTGGCGCTGCACCGAGGCGGCGATGCCGGCCTCCAGCAAGGTATCGACCCACAGCGTGGCCAGGGCGATGTTGGGCGCCTGGACCAGTCGCAGCATCAGGGTGCGACCGGCGGTTTTTCGGCCGGCTCCGCTGCCACGGCGCCAGGCTGCGGCCCTTCGGCGGCGCGTTCGGCGTACCGGTTGAAGCGCCACGCATCGGCTTCGAGCGTGATGCGGCGCCAGGTGGCGCGTTTCTCGCCGGGCGTCATCGACGGCCAGTGCTGCACTTCGTCGAAGGTGCGGCCGCAGCCCTTGCACAGATCGTCGCCCTGGCTGGTGGAGCAGATGGCGATGCAGGGCGTGTCGGGCGTGCTTTCATACCAGCCCAGCCAGGCTGCGCGGGCGGCAGGCGGCATCGTGGCCTCGTCGGCTTCGTCCTGGCGGTAATAGACCATCAGTGCGTACACCTCGGCCAGCGCGCGCAATTCGGCGCACAGCGTCACGCCGTCGGGTGAGGGTTTCTTTTCGCGCCAGTGGTTGATGGCGGCTTCGATATCGGTGATGTGGATGCCGGCCATGGATGCAGGATGAGAGGTGGGTCTTGCGAAGGGAGGGCGATGATAGCGCCCATGTTACGCGGTGCACTGCACCGCTAACCCCCAGACGTTGCGGGGGATTGGCCGGACGGCCACAGGCTCCGCATTTGCTATCGAAATCGGAGCAAACCCAGCACACTTGGATTGCGCCAGGGCACGAAAACGCTTCAAGCCCGATTCCAGGCTCCAGCGATGCTCGCGCCCGCATGGCGGGCATCGCGGGAAATCGTCCATTGCGCAAACCGGCGTGGCGATGCTCTAATCCGCGCTTCGAGGGGGAGTAGCTCCCGCTTGTTGCGGCAAAGATCGTCCCGCAGGACGGCGCAGCCGCAGCAGGCATCGGTCCGCCGTCAATACGAAGCTTTCAACGCACGGGGTGCGGCTTCCGGCTGATCGGGCACGTGTGCATCGCACCGTGTCGGGCAAGACCTTCGATCCACACTGTCACAGGTGGGTCGAAGGTTTTCCGCGCAGATTTTGCCCGGTTTCCTCGGCTCCGGTTTCAGGTGGTTTTCGACAAATCAACCCACAACAAACGGAGTTTTCACATGGAATTTCTATCGGCGCCCTGGTGGTCGGCCCTGCTGGCCATCATCCTGATCGACCTGGTTCTCGCCGGCGACAACGCCATCGTCATCGCCCTGGCGGCACGCAGCCTGCCCACCCACCTGCAACGCAAGGCCATCATCTGGGGCACGGTCGGCGCCATCGTCGTGCGCTCCATCATGACGGTGGGCGTGGTCTGGCTGCTGAAGATCCCGGGCCTGATGCTGGCCGGCGGCCTCGGCCTCGTCTGGATCGCCTACAAGCTGCTGTCCGATCAGTCGGACGGCGAGCACCAAGGCCCCGTGGCCAACACCTTCTGGGGCGCAATGAAGACCATCGTCATCGCCGATGCGCTGATGGGCATCGACAACGTGCTCGGCGTGGCCGGCGCGGCGCACGGCGCCTTCGACCTGGTCATCCTGGGCCTGCTGATCAGCGTGCCGATCGTGGTCTTCGGCAGCACCATGGTGCTCAAGCTGGTCGAACGCTTCCCGATCATCATCCAGGCCGGCGCCGCCGTGCTGGCCTTCACCGCCGCCAAGATGATCGTCAGCGAGCCGCTGCTCGACGCCGTGTTCGACCCGCCGGAGATGATCCACACCGCCGCACGCTGGGCGGTCTATGCCGTGGCCGTGCTGGGCGTGCTGTTGGCAGGCCGATGGGCCGCCAGGCGCAACCAGCAGGCGACGGCCACGGAGCAGGTCGCCAATACCTGAGCGCCCGCCAGAGCGCCAAACCGGGGCGGCAACCGCCGCCCCGCAACCGAGCCACTACCAGGAGCTTGCATGGACAAAGTCATTGTGTTGATCGACGACGTGGCCTACGCCCAGGACCATCTGCGCCCGATGCTGGGCCGCGCCTGCGGCCTGTCGCCGGCCACGCTTTCCGGGCGGCACACGCACTGGGTGGTGGTGGCCTGTGCGCCGCGCATGACGCAGCGCGTGAGCAAATGGGTGAGCCACCGCTCGCGCGAGAACTGGCGCACCAAGTGGTCGGACCGGCTGTTCGCCGAACTCGCGCCCTGGCTGCAGCGGCATGGCGACGTGTGGACGCCGGTGGTGGCCACCGGCCCGCTGCCCGAACTCACCGAAGGGCTGATGGCCGAACATGGCACGAACCATCTGCTGGACGTGCGGCGGCCCAAGCTCAGCCCCGGACAGTCGGCATCGACCACGGTCATGGGCCAGCAGCATTGGTCGTTCGCCGGTGTCCTGGCCGGCCTCGGCCTGGTGCTGAGCCTGGGCCTGGACTGAGCGCGATTTCGGCCCTGGCTTCGACAGGATCGCGCTATCCGGGAGATTCGCCGGCGTAAAGATTCGCATGGGCCGCGCGGATGACCTTCTTGTCGAGCTTGCCGACGCCGGTCTTCGGTATCGCATCCACGAACAGGATGCGGTCGGGCAACTGCCATTTGGCGAAAGTCTTCGACAGGTGCGCATGCAGCTGCTGCAGCGTGGCTTGTCGGTCCGGCTTCAGGACCACCAGCGCCAGCGGCCGTTCCTGCCACCGGGGATGCGGAATGCCCACGACCGCCGCGTCGCGCACGGCCGGATGCCCCAGCAGCGCGTTTTCCATGTCGATCGATGAAATCCATTCGCCGCCGCTCTTGATCACGTCCTTGAGCCGGTCGGTGACCTTCACATAGCCGTCGGTATCGATGGTGCCCACGTCGCCCGAACGCCAGTAGCCGTTGAAGAACCGGTCCGCCGCGTCGGGCATGTCGTGGTAGCTGGTGGAAATCCACGGGCCGCGCAGGCAGATCTCGCCGACGGCCTGGCCGTCGTGCGGCAAGGCCTGGTCGTCCGCGCCCAGCAGCAGAATGTCGACACCGCACACCGGCAGGCCCTGCTTGCGCTTGAGATCCCACGCCGCCTCGGCGCAAAGGCGTTGCTTGAGCGTGGGCTTGAGCCGGTTGAGCGCCACCAGCGGCGTGGTCTCGGTGGCGCCGTAGCCGTGCACCACCTCGGCGCCCGTCGTCTCGTGGAAGCCGATCATCATCGGCAGCGGCGGCTCGGTGGCGCCGGACATCATGCGCAGGCGCCGGAAGTCGGGCTTGACCGGCAGCGTCTCGATGTACTGCAGCATCGGCTGGAAGATCGCCGGCGCGCCGTTGGTGATGGTGACGCCTTCGGCCATGATGGCGTCGGCCAGCGGCCTCATGTCCTCCACCGAGTAGCAGCCCGGCAGCACGATCTTGTTGGCCATCATGGTGGCGGCCTGCGGCAACCCCCAGCACTGGCCGTGGAACATCGGGGTGAGCAGCATGGTGCAGTCGTCCAGCGTCATCCCCATGTTCGCGGCCACCGACATGGAATGCAGGTAGATCGCGCGGTGCGAGTAATAGACCCCCTTCGGCCGCCCGGTGGTGCCGGTGGTGTAGCAGGCGCTGTAGGCCGCGTGTTCATCGACCATCGGCCAGTCGATGGCGGGCTCCGCCGCGGCGAGCAGGTCCTCGTGGTGGTGCAGCGGTGCCAGCGAGGTCCGGATCTCGGACAGCGGCTTGTCGGTCATCACCACCCAGCCCTTCACGCCGGGCACGTGCGGCGCGATCGACTCCGCGACCGGCAGCAGGCTCTCGTCGACGAAGATCAACGCGGCCTGGCTGTGCGTGACGACGTAGCCCAGGTCTTCGACACCGAGCCGGAGGTTCATCTGCAGCAACACGGCGGCAAGACCCGGGATGGCGTAGTAGAGCTCGAAGTGCCGGCGGCTGTTCCAGTCGAGCACGCCCACGCGGTCGCCCGGGCCGATGCCCAGGCCACGCAGCGCATTGGCCGCGCGGCACACACGCTGGTAGCAATCGCGGTAGGTGTAGCGGTCCCAGCCGCCGTCCGCGCGCCTGGCAACGATCTCCTGCTCGGGATGCGTGCGCGCCGCGTGCCGGATCAGTGTGGTCGTGTTGAGCTGGTAGTCGTGTCCCATCGTCGAGGGGCAGCCTCGGACAATGCCGTCGCGATGGGATGTCGTGGTCAGGGTGGTCAAGGTGGTCATGAGCATCAGGCGTTCACAGGGGGGCGAAGCGCGGCGCGGCGGCGACGGCGATGGCGCCGTCCGCGCCAGGGGCATAGATGCCGCGCGCGACGTTGTGCGGATGGTGCGCGGCCTCGGCCAGGCTCAGCACGGGCGCGAAACACGCGTCGCTGCCTTCGAGCAGGGCGCACCAGTGCGCGCGCGGTTGGCTGCGAAAACGGGCGGCCATCCGCGCCTTGAGCGCGGGCCAGGCGGCCTTGTCGTGCTGGCGGGCCGGGTCGACATCCGCAAGCCCGAGCTTGTCGAGCAACAGCGCATAGAACTGCGGCTCGAGCGCCGCGACGGTGATGAAGCCGCCGTCGGCGCATGCGTAGCTGTCGTAGAACGGCGAGTCGTGGAACGGGCTGGGCTGCGCGCCGTCGATCTGCCCGCCGCCGCGAATCCACTGCACCAGCGTGCCCAGCATCGCCACGATGTCCACGATGGCGGCATCGACCACGCGGCCGCGCCCGCTCTGGCGCGCCTCGAACAATGCACATGCGATGCCGAACGCCAGTCCCAACGCACCGCAGGCGTCGCCGACGACGGTGGGCGGCACCCTGGGCGCCTGCCCCGCGGGGGCCGCGAGCGACAGCAGCCCGGTCAGCGCCACGTAATTGAGGTCATGGCCGGCCGCCTGCGCGAGCGGCCCGCACTGGCCCCATCCGGTCATGCGGCCGTAGACCAGGCGTGGGTTGCGCGCCGCGCATGGCGCCGGGCCTACGCCCAGGCGCTCCATGACGCCGGGGCGGTTGCCTTCGACCAGGGCGTCGGCGTCGGCCACGAGGTCCAGCGCCCGGGCCAGGCCCGCCGTCGATTTCAGGTCGACCTGTTCCACGCGCTTGCCGCGCCGCAACGGGTTCTCGCCCGCGACACCGAGGCTTTCGTTGACCACCGCCGCACCGGGCCGCACGAGCGTCGTCACGTCAGCACCCATGTCCGCGAGCATGCGGGCGGCCAGCGGCCCCGGGCCGATGCCTTCGAACTCGACGATGCGCACGCCGTGCAAGGGGGGAAAACTTTGGACCATCATGTCGTGGAAGAGAACCTGGGACGGTGGGCATGTTCGTCGGGGGCGCGAAGCGGCGCATCGTCGCTACCGACGACCGCCCGCGCCGGCAAGGCGCCGCCGGGCGCCGCTCAGCGGATCACGTCGAGCCGCCGCGCAATCGCCACCGCTTCCGCGCGGCTGCGGGCGTTGAGCTTGGTGTTGACGTTGCGCAGATGGGTGCGGACGGTGCTGTCGGAGAGCTTGAGTTTTTCGGAAATCCCGCTGTTGGAATTCCCCTGCTCGACCAGCTGCAGGATCTGGATCTCCTTGCGCGTCAGCGGCTCCATGAGCGCGTGCGGCGCGGGCGTGCCCGCGCTGTCGAGTGTCATCGGGCCGAAGGATTCGATCAACCGCTGGACATGCGCGACCAGGATCGGGTCGCTGCGGCTGGCCGGTGTCTCGTGCAGCACCGCGTAGTAGTGGTGCACGAGCCGGCCGATGGCCTCGCCCTCGTCGACGAACATGCGCACGAAACCCTCCTGGCTGGCTTGCCGCAGCACGCCCGCGAGGATTTCGGTCGAAGCGGCGGGCTTGCCGCTGCGCTGCAGCGCGAGGCTGTAGAGCACACGCAGCTGCAGCAGGCGGCGTTGGCGCGACTGCCGGGCCGCCAGTTCCATCTCACGCTCCAGCGGCTCCAGCGTCGAACGCGCATCGCCGAAATGGATGTCGCGCCGGATGCGCGCGAGTTCCAGGTACTCGACCTCGTGCGCCGGCAGGCGTTGCCGCCGGATGCGTTCCCACACGGCCGGGTCGGCGGCGCGTTCCAGCTCTTCGGTGGCGGCCTGCTCGTTGCCCTGCATCAACAATTGGCGCGCACGCTCGAGCTTGGCGCTGGCCACCAGGCGGTCCAACTGGCGCGCATGGCCCAACTGCTCGAGCGCCGACAGCGTCTCGAACGCCTTGCCCACGTCTCCCCGGTGAAAGGCGATGCGGGTGCGGATCACCTGGCCGAGGATCATGTGGTCGGGCAGGCCGACATCGCAGGCCAGTGGCAGATAGATGTTGACGAGGTGGTCGGCGCCGTTCAAGTCGTTGGCTTCGTACAGCGTCGCCGCATAGAGCATGCCGGCCCAGGCGTTGCCGCTGGCGTAGTCGTACGAGGCCCTGTGGGTGGTGCTGATCGCAATGCGGAAACGCGCCGTGGCCTCCCGCAGCCGGCCGCGCTGGAAGTCCAGCATGCCGTCCAGCGACTCCGCATACATGCGGTTGAAGGTGCTGCCGCCGCGAACCCGGCGCGCGCCATCGATCAGCCGCTGCGCCTCGCGGTCTTCGCCCATGACCGAAAGAACGGCCGCCATCGCGTTGCGCAGCATGCTGTCGGCAAACGCGTTGTGCGTCGGCAGCTGCGCCATGCTCGCCGTGCCGCTGGCATAGGCTTCGTCGTAGCGGTCCTGCATGGCCAGCAGCAGCGGGCCCTGCGCGTTGACGTGCGCGATCACCTGCGGGTCCGTGCTGCCGCCCAGGTCGGCTTGCGCCAGGGTGGCCGCGGCCTCCCAGGCGCCACGCGTGAACAGCACCGGCCAGACGGACATGGCCTGCAACAAGGGATAGGCGCGCAGGTCGCTCGCCGGTATCGCGTCGAACCACCGCGCCAGCATCCGCATGCGGCCGTCTTCGAGGAAATCCTGCACGGTGCCTTCGAGCAGGGCGAGCGCATGCGGATAGTCGCCGCCTTCGATCGCATGCTCGATCGCCGGCACGCGGCGGTGCTGCGATTCGTACCAGCCCGAGGCCGCGAGATGCAGTCGTGCCAGGTCGTCGGGAAGCTCGCGCGCCAGGCGGGCCCGCAGGTAGTCGGAAAAAAGCCCGTGGTAGCGGTAACTGCGATCCTGGCCTGCCAGGGAGACGAGAAAAAGATGCTGCTCGTCCAGCGTGCGCAGCAGGTGCTCGGCATCCACCTTCGGCATCAGGGCCTGGCACACGGAGGCATCGAGACTGCGCAGGATGCTCGTGCGCAGCAGGAACTCGCGCAACTCCGCCGGCTGGTGAGCGAGCACGTCCTCGGCCAGGTAGTCGGCCACCGCGCGGCTCGAGCCGGAGAACTGCTCGACGAAGTCGCTGCCGGGCCCTTCCCTTTCGAGCGACAGCGATGCCAGCCACAAGGCGGTGACCCAGCCCTCGGTCTTCTGGTGCAGGCGACGTATGGCCTCGAACGGCAGCTCGGGCAGCCTGCGCAGCCGGAAGTAGGCCTGGGCTTCTTCCAGGCTGAAGCGCATGGCCTCGGCATCGAGTTCGAGCAACTGGCCGTGCGCGCGCAGCCGCGCCAGCCCCAGATCGGGCAGGTTGCGCGAACCGACGATCACCTGCCCGCCACGTGGCAGTCGCTCGATGGTCGCGCGCAGCAGCGCGAGCACGGCCGTTTCATGGATCGCCTCGAAGTCGTCCAGAAAAATCGCGAACGGTGCGGCAAGCGCATAGAGCGACTCCACCTTCTGCATCGGCGCGGCATCGCCGCGCGATGCCGGGACCAGGCTGCAGGCGACGGCACTGAAGCAATCGAGGAAGCGGCTCGCATCGTTGTCGGTGGTGTCCAGCGTGAGCCAGGCCGTCCGCACGCCCTGGGCGGCGAGGCGCTCGCGCAACTGCAGCATCGCCGTGGTCTTGCCGAAGCCGGCCGGCGCACGAAACACCGTCAGCCGAACCGCACCGGCGCCAGCCACCTTGTCGACGAGACTCCTGCGCCGCACCTGCGCGATGCCGGTAACGGGCGGTGAGAGCTTGGCGGCCAGCACCGATGAAATACACGGCGCATCGGCGACGGCGGATTCAATCATGGAACGCGTTTCCGGAGGGTGGTTGGACATGGCCTATTTTGCACTTGTGCCCTGCTGACGACGGCCGCCCGCGTGCGGGCCACGGTGCATTTTTCACTCGGGCCAGGCCACCACGACCTGGCCTGGCCCGACGGTCACGGCCCCGTCGTTCTCGGTCCAGATCTCGATCTCCACCAGGTGCTCGCCCCCATCGCCGCGCCACTTGCGCAGCACCTTGCCCTGGACCACGGCCGTGCTTCCCACCGTGTTGAACGACTTCATCCGGAAGCCCTGCAGACTGCGCAGCACGCCGGCCAGGCCGATGTACGCCCGCACGCTGCGCTCCCACATGCCCTGCAGCAGCAGGACGTTGGCATAGGCGTCGGCCGCGCCCGTGGACTGTGCATGTTCGGTGTTGTGGTGGATGGAGTTGAAGTCGCGGTTGGCACCCGCGGCCATCACCAGGCGATAGAGGCTGAGCGGGAACGCGAGCGGCGGCAGCGCATCGCCGGGCTCGATGTCGGACCAGCGGCGTTGGGGCGGTCTGTTCATGCGGATGTCGCGGGCAGGGGGTTGTAGAAAAAGAAGCCGAGGCGGCAGCGCGCCACGACGTCCAGGCGCTGGTTGACCACCTCGTATTCCCAGAGGGTGAACGCGCCGCGCCCCACGCGCGTGGCCTTGGGATCGCAGCGCAACAGGCGGTTGCCGCGTCGGCCCAGCCGGTCGCCCACGACCGGCGCGCGAAGGTACTCGGCGCCATATTCGGTGGCGAAGAACCCCGTGGTCGGAGGTGCCACGGCCACCCGCGTGCCGCGCAGCGGGCTGTAGGCGGGCTGCGCGTTGCGCCCGGCATCGACGAACAGCGGCTCGCCCGGACGCCACTGCGCCGGCAGCGAGAAGGTACCGATGCTGGTATAGGGCGCGGTGACATCGTCGAAGCCGTGCCGGCGTGCCGTCTCGCGGTCGTAGTGCAGCGGGCAATCGAATTCCAACGGCTCCAGGTAGCGACGGATGGCCCCTGGCTCGACCAGGTCGGCGCCCCAGCACACGCTGCCATCCGACAGGTCCTGCCCGACCAGCGCGACCATGGGTTGCCAGGCGACCTGCCAGTCGTCCGCGCCGCCTGCGCTGGCCGCATCGGCCCCCGCTGTGGCATCCGGCGTGGCTGGCGCAACGATGGTGGTATCGCTCATGGAAGGCGGACTCCTTTGGGTCATGCAGGGCATCGATGGTGCGAGTCTAGGCAGACACGCCGCGCCGATGATCGTCGCTTTCGACGAGGCTTCGGCGGCGCCGCGTTTCTACCATCGCCCGGCACACCAAGAAGATGGAGACACAACGATGTACATGACCCAGCCCCTGCACAAGGCCCTCATCGAACGGCCGCAGCGCACGGCGCTCGTTTGCGGGCCGCGGCGCAAGACCTTCGCGCAGTTCGCGGACCGCGTGGCGCGTTTCGCCGGCGCGCTGCGGGCCCTGGGCCTGCAGCCGGGCGACCGGGTCGGCATCATGGCGCTGAACTCCGATCGCTACGTGGAGTTCTTCTACGCCGTGTGGTGGGCGGGCGGTGTGGTCAACACCGTCAACGTGCGATGGAGCCCGAAGGAAGTCGCGTATGCGCTGGACGACTGCGACACGCGCATCCTGCTGGCCGACGATCAGTTCGCCGCGTGTGCCGCGGGCCTGCCGGGACTGTCGCAGGCGCTGAGCACCATCGTCCACATGGGCGACGGGGATCCACCCGCGGGCATGCTCGGCTACGAAGCCCTGATCACCGCGACGGCGCCGGTGGCCGATGCCATGTGCAGTGGCAGCGACCTGGCCGCGATCTTCTACACCGGCGGCACCACGGGCCGTTCGAAGGGCGCGATGCTCACACACGCCAACCTGTATCTGAATGCGCTGAGTGCGAATGCCGCGGCACCGCGGGCGGTCGAGGCCGTGGGCCTGCTGAACGCCCCGCTGTTCCATATCGGCGGCGCCGGCCACGTCTTCCAGCTCATGGCGCGGCTGTGCAAACAGGTGGTGCTGCCGGCCTTCGACGAGGTCGCGGTCCTTGAAGCCATCCGCGACGAAGGCGTCAGCGAACTCTTCCTGGTCCCCCTGATGGTCAAGCGGCTGATCGAGCATCCGCGCTTCGTGGACTTCGACCTTCGCGGCCTGAAGCAGGTGCTCTACGGCGCGGCGCCGATCGACGAGGACCTGCTCGCACAAGCGATGAAGGCCTTGCCGTGCGCCGACTTCTGTCAGGCCTACGGCATGACAGAACTCTCCCCTGTGCTCGCGGTCTTGCCGGCTTGGTGCCATCGCCAACCCGGGCAGGCAGGCAGGCTGCGTTCGGCTGGCCTGCCCGTGCCCATCGCGGAAGTGCGGATCGTCGATGCGAACGGAAGGCCGGTGCCCAACGGCACGGTCGGCGAGATCGTCGCGCGCGGCCCGCAGGTGATGGCCGGCTACTGGGGGCAGCCCGCGCAGACGGCCGAGGCCCTGAAGGACGGCTGGATGCACACGGGCGATGGCGGCTACATGGACGACGATGGCTTCATCTACGTGGTGGACCGCCTCAAGGACATGGTGGTCACGGGCGGCGAGAACGTGTATTCCGCCGAAGTGGAGAATGCCATCGCCATGCTGAAACCGGTGGCGATGTGCGGCGTGATCGGCGTGCCCGACGACACCTGGGGCGAACGCGTGCATGCCGTGATCGTGGTGCGCCCGGGCCAGGCCCTGACGGCCGCGCAGGTCATGGCCCACTGTCGCGAACACCTCGCGGGCTACAAGTGCCCGCGCAGCGTGGAGTTCCGCGCCGACATGCCGCTGTCGGCCGCGGGCAAGCTGCTCAAGCACGCGCTGCGCGAGCCGTATTGGCACGACCGCGGACGCAAAGTCAACTGAAAGAAGGAAACAGACATGCCCATTGCATTTCAACGCGCCTGGGACGACCAGGACCTGGCGGACTACCGCAACACCGTGGTGCGCTTCATCGAGACCGAGATCCTTCCGCACGACGAAGAGGCGCGCCGGCGCGGCGACGTCGGCCACGCGGTGTGGCGCAAGGCCGGCGCCCTGGGCTTGCTGTGCACGGACATTCCCGAGGCGTACGGCGGCGGCGGCGGGGATTTCCGCCATGAGGCCATCTTTTTCGAGGAACTGGGCCGCCGCTCGCTGACGGGCATGTGCACCTCGGTGCACTCCATCGTGGCGCACTACTTCCTGAACCACGGCACGGAGGAACAGAAGCGGGATTACCTGCCGCGCATGGCCCGTGGCGAGATCGTGGGTGCGATCGCGATGACCGAGCCCGGCGCCGGCTCCGACCTGCAGGGTGTGCGCACCCGCGCCGAGCTGCGCGACGGGCACTATGTGCTCAACGGCGCCAAGACCTTCATCTCGAACGGCCTGCTGGCCGGCGTGGTGCTGGTGGTGGCGAAGACCGATCCGGCGCAAGGGGCACGCGGCACCTCGATCCTGATCGTCGAACCCGAACAATGCGAGGGCTACCGCGTGGGCCGCGTGCTGGACAAGATCGGCCTGAAGGCGCAGGACACCTCGGAACTTTTCTTCGACGACGTGCGCGTGCCCGCCGGCCAGCTGCTCGGCGGCCGCGAAGGACAGGGCTTCTTCCAGCTCATGGCCGATCTGCCATACGAACGCCTGATGCTCGGCGTCGTCGCGCTGGCCGCCATGGAAGGTGCCTACGAGGCAACCCGTGCCTATGTGCACGAACGCAAGGCCTTCGGGAAGACGATCGCCGATTTCCAGAACACCCGCTTCAAGCTGGCCGAGATCGCGACGCAGATCAAGGTCGGCCGGGCCTTCATCGACCGATGCGTGGCGGATTTTCTGGCCGGCGGGCTCGACACCGTCACCGCCTCGATGGCCAAGCTCTGGAGCACGGAGGCCCAGGGCCGCGTGGTCGATGAATGCGTGCAGCTCTTCGGCGGCTATGGCTACATGAACGAGTACCTGATCGCACGCATGTATGCCGACGCGCGCATCCAGCGCATCTACGGCGGCACCAGCGAGATCATGAAGGAAGTGATCGCTCGCGCGATCTGAAGGAATGGCCTGCATGCCGCGGGGATGCCCGTCTTTTCCGACGATGCGCGCACCGGGATGGCGTCCTAGACTGGCCCGCACCACAACTCTGAACCATCCGCCGCGGCCCGCCTGCCACGCCACGATGGCCCGACGATGACCGCCGTATTCCTCTACGACCACGTTCGCACGCCGCGCGGCAAGGGCCGCCCCGACGGGGCCCTGCACGCCATCACGCCCGTCCAGCTCGCGGCCCAGGTGCTGCGCGCCCTGCGCGAGCGCCATGCCCTCGACACCGCACAGATCGAGGACGTGGGCCTGGGTGTGGTGATGCCGGTGGGCGAACAAGGCGCGGACATCACGCGCGCGGCGCTGCTCATCGCGGGCTACGGCGAGGGCGTGGCCGGCTACCAGCTCAACCGCTTCTGTGTGTCGGGCCTGGACACGGTGAAGATGGGTTTCGGCCTGGTCGCCTCCGGCCAGGCAGAAGCCGTGATCGGTGGCGGCGTGGAGTCGATGTCCCGCGTGCCGATGGGCTGCGACGGTGGCGCGGTCTACACCGATCCGGCGGTGGGCCGCCACTTTCCCTACATTCCGAACGGCGTCGCCGCCGACCTGCTGGCCTCGCTGCACGGCATCACGCGCGACGAGGTCGATGCGTATGCGCTCGAAAGCCAGCGCCGCGCGGCGGCGGCGCAGGCCCAAGGGCATTTCGACCGCGCCCTGCTGCCCGTGCTCGACGGATGGGGCCAGCCCGTGCTGGCGCGCGACGAGGCCAACCGGCCGGGCACCACGCTGGCCGACCTGGCCAGGCTCAAGCCCGCCTTCACCGCGATGGGTGAGCAGGGCTACGACGCGATCGTGCTGCAACGTTACCCCCACCTGGCCCGCGTGGAACACATCCACACCAGCGGCAATTCGAGCGGCGTCGTCGACGGCGCCTGCGCGGTGCTGCTGGGCAGCCGCATCTACGGCGAGCGCAACGGCCTGAAGCCGCGCGCACGCATCGTCGGCGCCATCTCGTGCGCTTCGGAACCGCTGCTGAGCCTGGACGGGCCGATTCCCGCGACCGCCCGCCTGCTCGCCCGATGCGGCATGGCGGCTTCCGACATCGACCTGTACGAAGTCAACGAAGCCTTCGCCGTGGTGCCGATCCGCCATGCGCGGCACTTCGGCATCGATCCGCAGCGCATCAACGTCAATGGCGGCGCCATCGCGCTCGGCCATCCGCTGGGCGCGACCGGCGCGATCCTGCTGGGCACGTTGCTCGACGAACTCGAGCGCCGCGGCCAGGCCACAGGCCTCGTCACGCTGTGTTCGGCGGCGGGGCAATCGACCGCGCTCGTCATCGAACGGGTCTGATCCGCACCACAAGACGCCTGCCATGTACAAGCACCTGAAACTCGAAGTCGATGCCGACGGCGTCGCGCTCCTGACTCTCGACCTCGCCGACCGGCCGATGAACGTCTTCACACCCGGCTTCACGGTCGACCTGCGCGCGGCGGTGGCGCAGATCGCGCAACGCGCCGACATCCGCGGTGCCGTCATCACCTCGGGCAAGGCCAATGGCTTCCTCGCCGGCGCCGACCTGAAGGACTTCGCCGGCCTGTATGCGCAAGGGCTGACGGCCGCGCAAGGCGCGCAGCAGGCCGCGCCCGGCGCGCTGGCCCTGCGCGAGCTGGAGCTTTGCGGCAAGCCGGTCGCGGCGGCCATCAACGGGCTGGCGCTGGGCGGTGGCTACGAGTTGTGCCTGGCCTGCCACCACCGCGTGCTGCTGGATGACTCGCGCGCATTCGTCGGCCTGCCCGAGGTCACCGTGGGCCTGCTGCCGGGCGGCGGCGGCACGCAGCGCCTGCCACGCCTGCTGGGCATCGCAAGCGCCTTGCCGCTGCTGTTGTCCGGCCGGCGTGTGGCGCCGGCCGAAGCGCTGATGCTGGGCCTGGTGGATGCGGTGGCGCCGGCCTCCGGGTTGCTGCCGGCGGCGCGGCGCTGGGTGCTCGGTCACCCGGGCACGCAGCAGCCATGGGACCTCAAGGGCTACCGGCTCCCCGGGGGGGCGGGTCCGATGGCATCCCATGCAGCCGAAAGCTTCGGTCTCACGCTGGCACGCCTGCGGGCCGAGACGCAGGACAACTATCCCGCACCGCAGGCCATTCTGTCGGCCGTCTATGAAGGCACGCAACTGCCGTTCGAGCGTGGCCTGCACATCGAGGCGCAGTACTTCGGCCAGTTGCTGGCGAACCCGGTGTCGCGCAACCTGATGCGCACGCTCTTCGTGAACCGTGGCGCGGCCGGCAAGCGGGCGCGCGGCGCCGTCACGCTGCCGCGCGCCGATGTGGCGCGCCTGGGCTTGATCGGGACGGGCCCGCACGCCGATGCCCTGGCCGAGGCCGCCGCGGCGGCCCGCATCGAGATCGTTCGCGCCGCTGCGGGCGCGATGCCGCCGATGCCCTGTGACCTGGTGGCCGATGCAGACCTGGGAGACAAACCACCGGGCGATGTCGTCGGCCTGCGCCTGCACACGCTGCGGCCGGACGCGCCGCTGATGGAAATCGTCGCCGGCGTGCGCACCGCACCCATCGTGCTGGCGCGGGCGCTGGACCTGGCGCAGCAACTGCGCGCCACACCCATCGTGGTCCGGGGTGGACTGGGAGCGTACACCGCGCACCTGGCGCGGGCGTACGCGCAGGAAAGCCGTGCCATGTGCGAAGAGGGTGTCCTGCCGGCGTTGGTGAACAACGCTGCGCGGCGGGCGGGCTATGCCGCCGGCCCGCTGGACGGCGCGCGACCGACGCCGGTGGCCACGGCGCAGCCAGCCGCCCAGCCGGGCGTGGAGGCGCTGCAGCAACGGCTGCTGTGCATCCAGGCGCTCACCGCCGTGCAGTGCATGGAAGCGGGCATGCTGAGCGACCCCGCCGATGCCGATCTCGGGGGCGTCCTGGGCTGCGGGTTTCCGGCCTGGACGGGCGGGCCGCTGTCCTACATCGAGACCGTCGGTGTCTCCACCTTCGTCGCGCGTTGCGACCGGCTCGCCGAGCGGCACGGCGGACGCTTCCGCCCCCCGGCGGGCCTGCGCCAGAGGGCACTGAATGGAGAAGGCCTGTATCCCGGGCCGGCACCGAAACGCACCGCGGACCTGCCGAACTGAGCGGGCGGGCTGCACCTGCGCCGCTGCGTTGGCACCGCACGGCATTTCCATTTTCCACAGGACCTGCAAGGTCCACCATCAGGAGACGTTCCTTGTTCCAAGGTGAAACCATTGAAGTCCTGCCGCTGCAGGACGGCCTCGTCGAACTGCGTTTCGACCGCCGAGGCGAGCGCATCAACAAGCTCGACGCGCGCACCATCGACGAATTTCGGCAGGCCACCGAGCGCATCGCCGCCGCACCCGAAGTACGCGGCGTGCTCGTGACCAGCACGAAGGACGCGTTCATCGTCGGTGCGGACATCGCGGAGTTCGGCGCGCTGTTCCAGCAGCCGGCCGAAAACATTGCGGCCGCGGTGCGCGCCAACAGCAAGCACTTCTGTCTTTTCGAGGACCTCGCGGTGCCCACGGTGGTGGCGCTCAACGGCTTCGCACTCGGCGGCGGACTGGAGCTCGCGCTGCTCGGCACGTTCCGCGTCATGGCCGGCACGGCACAGGTGGGCGTTCCCGAGGTTCGGCTGGGCCTGCTGCCGGGCCTGGGCGGCACCGTGCGGCTGTCGCGCGTGGCGGGGCTGGCCACCGCCATCGACTGGGTCACCGGCGGCAAGCCGGCCGAGGCGGCGGCCGCGCTGGCCGCCGGCGTGGTCGACGAGGTGGTGCCCGCCGAGGCGTTGCGCGAACGCGCGCTCCAGCTCCTGCAGCGCGCGGCGGGTGGCGAAATCGATTGGCAGGACCGTCAGCAGCGCAAGCGGAGGGCGTTGCCGGTGAAGACGGAAGAGATCGACCGCATCGCGCAGGCCGCACGCAGCCGGCTGGTCACGCGCCGCCCGAGGCACCAGCCGGCCGCGCACACGGCGCTGGGAATGATGATCGAAGCCGCGGCCTGCGAGCGCGATGCCGCGCTCGACCAGGAGGCCACCGCTCTCGGCCAATTGGCCAGGACGCAGGCCGCGGCGTCGTTGGTGCAGGGCTTTCTCAACGACCAGGCGCTGAAGAGGCTTTTCATGCAGCACCTGCGCAAAGGCCGCGCCGTGCGGCATGCGGCGGTGCTGGGCGCAGGCATCATGGGCGGTGGCATTGCCTACACCAGCGCCCTGCACGGCGTGCCGGTGCGCCTGAAGGACATCGCGGCATCGCAGCTCGAGGTCGGGATGCAGGAGGCCGCCAGGCAGTTGGACCAACGGGTCCGCAATGGCGGAATCGCACAGGACAGGGCCTATGCCGTGCTGGCGTCGATCGTTCCGCAACTCGACGATGCGGGCCTGGATGCGGTCGACTGCGTGATCGAGGCCGTGGTCGAAGACCTCGCCACCAAGCGCAAGGTGCTGGCCGCACTGGAACACGCGGTGGGCCCCGACACGGTCATCGCGTCGAACACCTCCAGCCTGCGCATCGATGACATTGCGACAGCGCTCGCACGACCCGAACGCTGCGTGGGCATGCATTTCTTCAACCCGGTGCCCGCGATGAAGTTGGTCGAGGTGGTCCGGGGAACCCGGACCAGCGACGCCGCGGTGTCGACGGCCGTCGGCTACGCGGTCGCGATGGGCAAGACGCCGATCGTGGTCAAGGACTGCCCGGGCTTCCTGGTCAATCGCATCCTGACGCCCTATGTCAGCGCCTTCGTGCAGCTGGTGGCCGATGGTGCCGACTTCGAGCAAGTGGACCGTGCGATGGAAGTCTTCGGCTGGCCCATGGGGCCGGCCTACCTGCAGGACGTGGTGGGCATGGATGTGGCCGCGCACGTGGGCGACCTGATCGCGGCAGGCTACCCGGACCGCATGCCGCGGGTGGCGCGCCACGCCATCAAGCTCATGGTGGCGCACCAGCGTTACGGCCAGAAGAACGGCGCGGGCTTCTACCGCTACGAAGCCGACGCGACGGGCCGGCCGCGCCGCGTCTCGGCGCCCGAGGCGCACGCGCTCGTCGCCACGCTGCAACCCGGGGGCCCCCGCGCATTCAGCGATGGCGAGATCGTCGAAAGGATGATGCTGCCGATGATCGTCGAAGCCGCGCACGCACTGGAGGAAGGCGTGGTCGCCACCGCGGCCGAGCTCGACATGGCCTTGCTGCTGGCCGTCGGCTTCCCGGCCCATGCGGGTGGCGCGTTGCAATACGCCGACTGGCTGGGGCTCGCGCAGGTGGTCGCGCGGTGCGACCGGCATGCGGCGCTCGGCCCCCAATACGCACCGACCGCCCGGATGCGCGGGATGGCCGCACGCGGCCTGCGCTACTACCCGCGTTGAGCCCGTTTCCAACAAGCATCTTTCATCTTTCACTCCGAGAACATCGACAGAGGAATTCACCATGCAACTCGATTCCAGCATTGCCGCCATCGTCACCGGCGGCGCTTCGGGCCTGGGCGCCGCCACCGCGCGGCGCCTGGCCGGCCACGGCGTGAAGGTCGCCCTGTTCGACCTCAACGCGGAACAGGGCGAAGCACTGGCCCGCGAGATCGGCGGCGTGTTCTGCCAGGTCGACGTGACCTCCGAAGAGCAGGTCGATGCGGCCTTCGCCAAGGCCCGCGCCGCGCACGGACAGGAGCGCGTGCTGGTCAACTGCGCCGGTACCGGCAACGCGGTGAAGACCGCCAGCCGCGACAAGGCCACGGGCGAGATCAAGCACCTGCCGCTGGCCAACTTCGACCGCACCATCCAGATCAATCTGGTGGGCACCTTCCGCTGCATCGCGAAATCGGCGGCCGGCATGCTCACGCTCGACCCGCTCGAGGACGGCGAGCGCGGCGCCATCGTCAACACCGCTTCGGCGGCGGCGGTGGACGGGCAGATGGGACAGGCGGCGTACTCGGCGTCGAAGGCCGGCGTCGCAGGCATGACGCTGCCCATCGCACGCGACCTGATGAACGAGGGCATCCGCGTCAACGCCATCCTGCCCGGCCTCTTCGATACCCCGCTGCTGATGGGCGCGCCAGAGCACGTGCGGGCGGCGCTGGCGGCCTCGGTGCCGTTCCCCAAGCGGCTGGGCCGTCCGGCGGAATACGCGGCGCTGGCCGAGTTGCTGATCACCAACGGCTACTTCAACGCCGAGTGCGTGCGCCTGGACGGCGCGCTGCGCATGGCGCCGCGCTGATGGCAGCGGGCGCTCGTCCCTTCCGACGACGCCATGCGGGGTCACGGCCCCGACAATCCGGGCGTGCAACTTCGCCCGCCCATTTTCGAGACTGGAGAAACACCATGCCTGAAGCCTATATCGTCGCCGCCTTGCGCACCGCGGGTGGCCGCCGCGGCGGCCGCCTTGCCGGCTGGCACCCCGTCGACCTCGCCGCCCAGGTGCTCGATGCGCTGATCGAACGCACCGGCATCGATCCGGCCCTCGTGGAAGACGTCATCATGGGCTGCGTCAGCCAAGTCGGCGAGCAGGCGTCCAACGTGGCCCGCAACGCCGTGCTGGCCTCCAGGCTGCCCGAGTCGGTGCCGGCGACCGCGGTGGACCGTCAGTGCGGCTCCTCGCAACAGGCGCTGCACTTCGCGGCGCAGGCCGTGATGTCGGGAACGATGGACATCGTGATCGCGGCCGGGGTCGAAAGCATGACGCGCGTGCCGATGGGGACACCGTCGGCGCTGGCGGCGAAAAGCGGGCTGGGCACGTCCGTGAGCCCGGTCATGCAGGCGCGCTACGCTGGCGTCGAGTTCAGCCAGTTCACCGGCGCCGAAATGCTGGCGCGCAACTACGCGCTCGAAAAGACGCAACTCGACGCGTTCGCGCTGCTGAGCCACCGCAAAGCCCTCGCGGCAACGCGCGACGGCCGCTTCGCCGGCGAAATCGTGCCTGTGGTGGTGCGACCGGCCGATGGCAGCGCGCCGGGCGAGATCCACGCCATCGACGAAGGCATCCGACACGACGCCACATCGGAGTCCATCGCCGGGGTCAAGCTGATCCAGGAAGGCGGTCGCCTCACGGCGGCATCGGCCAGCCAGATCTGCGATGGCGCCAGCGGCCTGCTGGTGGTCAACGAGCGGGGGCTGAAGACACTGGGCTTGCAGCCGCTGGCACGCGTCCACCACATGACGGTGCTCGGGCACGACCCGGTCATCATGCTCGAAGCGCCGATTCCCGCCACGCTGCACGCGCTGCGGCGCGCGGGCATGAAGATCGACGACATCGATCTCTTCGAGGTCAACGAGGCCTTCGCCTCGGTGCCGCTGGCATGGCTGCAGGCGACCGGGGCAGACCCGGCGCGCCTCAATGTGAACGGCGGCGCGATCGCGCTGGGCCACCCGCTGGGCGCCTCGGGCACCCGGCTGATGGCCACGCTGGTCCATGCGCTGGGCCAGCGTGGCAAGCGTTATGGCCTGCAGACGATGTGCGAAGGCGGCGGCCTGGCCAACGTGACGATCGTCGAGCGGCTCTGATGCGGGACGACGCCTTTCCCAGCGGTCTCTGCGGCCGCCTCCGCACTTCATCCCGTCACCGCATTCATGGAAACCTGAAATGAGCCCATCCGAAGCGCTTCTGTACGAACGCGACGGCGACGTCGCGGTGCTCACCCTCAACGTGCCGGCGCGCATGAACCCGCTCACCGCCGAGATCCAGGATGCGTTGCGCGCCAGGTGCCTGCAGATGCAGGCCGACGGCCATGTGCGCGCGTTGGTGCTGACCGGCGCCGGCAGGGCCTTCTGCACCGGTGCGGACCTCGACGGCATGGGGCCGGATCCGGCACGCAGCCTGGGCGAGCGCGTGGGCGACCTCATGGAAACGCGCGGCAACCGCATCATCGAGGACTTGCGTGCCTTGCCGTTTCCGGTGGTCAGCGCGGTGAATGGCGCAGCGGTGGGTGCGGGCGTGGGCCTGGCGCTGGCCGCCGACGTGGTGCTGGCCGCGCGCTCCGCGTATTTCCTGCTGCCTTTCATGCCGCGCCTGGGCATCGTGCCCGACCTCGGCACCAGCTGGTTCCTCGAACGCCTGGTGGGCCGCGCCCGAGCCGTGGGCCTCTCGCTGCTGGGCGACCGGCTGCCGGCCGAGCGGGCCGCGCAGTGGGGGCTGGTCTGGGCCTGCGTGGAGGATGCGGCGTTGAAGCAGGAGGCGCTGGCGCTGGCGCATCGGCTCGCGCCGCTTCCGACGCATGCCGCGCAAGAGATCCGCGCCGTCTACGAATCCGCTGGCAGCCAGCCCTTGCTGGCCCAGATGCGCTATGAGGCCGGGCGCCAGCGCGAACTGCTCGACGGCCCCGCGTTCGCCGAGGGCGTGCGCGCCTTCCAGGAGAAGCGCGAGCCCGTGTTCCACCCGGTGGCGTCCGCCACCCCAGGAAATGCATGAAACCCATTGACGAACACACGCCGGTCATTGTCGGCGTCGGGGAGATCACCCATCGCGAAAAGCGCCCCGAAGCCGGGCTCGAACCTGTGGCGCTGATGGCGCGCGCCGTGCGTGCCGCCGAACAGGACGCCGGCGCCAAGCTGCTGGCCGGCCTGGACTCGGTGGACGTGGTGTGCCAATACTCGTGGCCCTACGCCGACGCACCCGGCCTGCTGGCCCGCCGGCTGCGCTGCCAACCCGCGCGCAACGTGTATGGCGTCGTCGGTGGCGAAGCGCCGGTGCGCGCCCTCCACGAAGCCGCGCTGCGCATCGCCCGCGGCGAGAGCCGGGTGTCGCTGGTCGTGGGTGCGGAAGCGCAGTACAGCGTGAGTGCGGCGGCGCAGCTCGGTGCACGACTGCCCTGGTCGGCGCGTGACGACAACGCCAAGCTGCTGCGAGGCGCGGACTACCTGCCCCCGCTGGTGGTGAAGCACGGCGTCTTCCAGCCGATCACGGTCTACCCGTTCTACGAGAACGCCACGCTGGCGCATTGGGGCCAGACGCCGCGACAGGCGTGGGAAGAGTCGTGCGCGCTCTGGGCGCGCTATTCGGAAGTGGCTGCGCGCAACCCCCATGCCTGGCGAAGAGAGGCTTTCACGGCGCAGGACATCGCGCAGGTGACGCCGGACAACAGGCGCATCGCATGGCCCTACACCAAGCGCATGGTCGCGAACCCGCTGGTCAACATGGGCGCGGCGGTGTTCCTCACCAGCGTCGGCCATGCGCGCGCGCTCGGCATTGCACCGCAGCGCTGGGTGTACGTGTGGGGCGGCGCCGCCGCCGAGGAACCGCGCGACTATCTGCTGCGCGACCAGTACCACCGCTCGCATGCGCAGGACCTCGTGCTGGAAACCGTGCTGCAGCAGACCGGCGGTGTCTCGCCATTCGAAATGCTCGAACTCTACAGCTGCTTCCCGGTGGTGCCCAAGATGGCGCGGCGCACGCTGGGCCTCGGGCCGGATGCGCAGATGACGTCCACCGGTGGGCTGAGCTTCTTCGGCGCACCGCTGAGCAACTACATGACCCATGCGGCGGCCGGCCTGGTGCATGCGCTGCGCGCGGCCCCGGGCAAGACGGCGCTGCTCTATGGCCAGGGCGAGTACGTGACCAAGCACCACGCCCTGGTGATGGGTACGCAGCCGGCGCCACAGGGCCTGCCGGCCCAGGACTACCGCGTGCAGGCGCAGGCCGATGCGCGACGAGGCGCAGTGCCCCCGCTCGTGCTGGACTACGCCGGGCAGGCCGCGCTGGAGACGTTCACCGTCATCCATGGACGCGACGGCCGTGTTGCGCACGGCGTGGTGATCGCACGCACGCCACAGGGTCAGCGCCTGATGGCACGGGTCGCCCCCGACGACACGGCCACGCTGGCGGTGCTGACCGACCTGGACCGCAGCCCGGTGGGCCGCCAGGGTGACGTCACCGCGGGCGAGGACGGTCTGCTCAGGTGGCGCGCCGCCTGAGCAGGCGACGGCAGCCGGATTTTCATTCCCCACCCACAAAACCATCATCACGGAGAAAACCATGAACCCTCATCGGCGCACCGCGCTCGTCCACGCTTGCATGGCCCTCGCGACCGGCCTGGGCCTCGTGCCCGCTGCGAACGCGCAGCCCAGGTACGACCCCGGCGCCAGCGCCACCGAGATCAGGATCGGCAACACCATGCCGTACAGCGGGCCGGTGTCGGCCTTCGGAACAGTCGGCAAGGCGGAGGCTGCCTACTTCGACATGGTCAATGCCGAAGGCGGCATCAACGGGCGGAAGATCAGCTTCATCACGCTCGACGACGGCTACGTGCCGTCGAAGACCGTGGAGCGGGTGCGCAAGCTGGTCGAACAGGACGAAGTGCTGGCGGTGTTCGGCCTGGTGGGCACCTCGCACAACGCCGCGGTCCAGAAATACCTGAATGCCAGAAAGGTGCCGCAGCTGTTCATCAGCACCGGGGCGACACGCTTCGGCGACCCGAAGAATTTCCCGTGGACGATGGGCTGGCAGCCGACCTACCAGGCGGAGGGCCGCATCTACGCGCAGCACATCCTCGCCAGCAATCCGAACGCAAAGATCGCGATCCTCTACCAGAACGACGACTTCGGACGCGACGTCCTCAAGGGCGTGATGAACGGCCTGGGCGAGAAGGCCCAGGGCCAGGTGGTGGCGCAGACGACCTACGAAACGACCGACCCGACGGTGGACAGCCAGGTGGTGAGCCTGAAGGCCTCGGGCGCCGACACCTTCATCAACATCGCCACGCCGAAGGCCGCCGCGCAGGCCATCCGCAAGGCGGCGGACATCGGGTGGAAGCCGGCCCAGTACGTGACCCAGGTGTCGAACTCCGTGCCGATGGTGATGAAACCGGCAGGCCCGGAGAACGCGCTCGGCGTGATCTCGATCGCGTATGTGCGCGACCCCGCCGATCCGGCCTGGCAGGCGAGCAAGGAGTACCTGCAGTACCAGGCCTGGTTCCGGAAATACTACCCGGGCGGCAACATCGAAGACCCGTCCAACGTGATCGGCTACAGCATGGCGCAGACGCTGGCGCAGACACTCAAGCAGGCTGGCGACAACCTCACGCGCGAGAACGTGATGAAGCAGGCCGCCAACCTCGACATGACGCTGCCGATGTTGCTGCCGGGCGTCGCGATCAAGACGGGGCCGAACGACTTTGCGCCCGTCAAGGGCATGCAGCCGGTCCGCTTCAACGGCAAGGTGTTCGAGCCCTTCGGACCGGTGCTGAACGGGCAATAGGTTTCCATCGCCCGTTCATCGGGCATCAGCCCAGCGGGGCGACGACGCCGTCGGCCACCAACGCCCCGATCTGCGCTGCGCCGAAGCCGAACTCGGCCAGCACGTCGGCTGTGTGCTCGCCCAGGCGCGGCGCCAGCATGCGAATGCCGCCGGGCGTTTCCGACAGGGTGTAGGGCACGCCGGGAAACCGCAGCTTGCCTTCGCTCGGATGGTCCATCAGTTGCCACAGGCCGTTGGCCAGGAGCTGGGGATCACGAGGAAGGTCCTGCAGCGACTGGATCGGCATGGCCGGGATGTCGGCAGCGCGAAGGATCGCCACCCAGTCGGCCGTGGTGCGCGTGGCCATGGCGCGCTCCAGCTCGGCCATGACCACGGTGTGGTGCCGCACGCGCGCGGCCAGCGTGGCGAAGCGCGGGTCTTCGCGCAGTTCCGGGCGGCCGATGACCTCGAAGCAGCGCAACCACTGCGCGTCGGTGTAGGGCACCAGCGCGATGTGCGCGTCCTGCGTGCGAAAGGGCTTGCGCACACCGGCGCGGATGGAGCCGTAGACCATGTCCTCCAGCGGCGGCTCGAAGGTATGGCCCCAGAGATGCTCGAGCAGGTTGAAGGCGGCCATGGTCTCGAACATCGGCACGTCCACGGCCTGTCCCCGGCCGCTGCGCTCGCGGTGGAACAATGCGGTCATGATCGCGTAGGCGGCATACAGCGCTGTGGTCTTGTCGGCCAGCAGCGCCGGCACGTAGCGCGGCTCCCCGGTGTAGATGGCCTGCAGTTGCGCGAGCCCGGAAGCGGCCTGGATGATGTCGTCGAAGGCCGGCAGCCCGGCGCAGGGCCCCACGTCCGAGAACCCCTTGACGTGCGCATGCACCAGCCGGGGGTTGAGCTGCTGCAGCCGCGCCGCGTCGATGCCGATGCGTTCGGCGGCATCCGCGCGCACCGAATGCACCAGCACGTCGCTGCCGTGCACCAGCGTGTCGAGCACGTCGCGGGCGCCCGGGTGCTTGAGGTCCAGCACCAGGCTGCGCTTGTTGCGATTGCAGGCCAGGAAGACCGAGGCCATGCCCTTGTTGCGCGCCGGGCCGACCGAGCGGGCCAGGTCGCCCTGCGGGGCTTCGACCTTGATCACGTCCGCGCCCATGTCGGCCAGCATCTGCGTGGTCAGCGGGCCGAGCACCACGGAGGACAGGTCCAGCACCCGAATGCCGTGCAGCGCGCCCTTGCCGGCTGGCGCGAGGGAGTGTGCGGCGCTCATGGATTGGCGCCTTCGGAGACGGGGATGCCGGCTTCGTGCAGGCGGTGGATGCCGTCGGGGAAGGCCGCCTGGACGGGACTGTGCGTGAAATTCATGTTTGGTTCTCCAGCCCTTCGCGCGAAGGCGTCGAATCGGGCGCCCCGAATGTGACGCACGGCGGATTTTCGCGAATCGTCCGAAGCGACGATCCCGCCGCCGCGCGGGCCGCCTAGCATGGGCCGACCTCTCAACGAACCTTGAAAGAGCAAGAACCACCATGAATCTTCTTCGACGCATTTCGGTCGCGCGCATGGGTGCGGCGCAGGCACTCGGAGGCCAATGCCATGCATGAGGTCCATATGCCACAGGACATTCTCGACCGGGCCTTGGCGCGCCGAGGCGCGATCGAGGTCTTTCGCGACATCGATCCCGCGAAGACGGCGCTGCTGGTCGTGGACCTGCAGAACGGCTTCATGGCGCCGGGGCAACCCTGCGAGCTCGCCAACGCGCGCGAGATCGTCGGCAACGTGAACCGCATCGCGGGCGCGTTGCGCGCCGCCGGTGGCCACGTGGTCTGGATCCGGCATACCCATGTGCCCGGCGGAGGCGGCAACCCCTGGCCACGCTTCGTCGAATTCTCGGCGGCCGGTTGGGGCGACGCGCTCAACGCCGCGCTGGTGCCCGGCCAGGAAGGGCATGCGCTTCATGCCTCGCTGCAGACCCGCCCGGAGGACGACATCGTGGACAAGACGCGGTTCAGCGCGTTCATCCAGGGCTCGTCCGACCTGCACGAGCGGCTGCAGCGGCGCCGCATCGATACCGTGATCGTGACCGGCACCGCCACCAACGTCTGCTGCGAGTCCACCGCGCGCGATGCCATGATGCTCAACTACAAGGTGCATTTCATTGCCGACGCCAACGCCACGCGCACCGATGCCGACCACAACGCCACCTTGGCCAACATGCTGCTGTGGTTCGCCGACGTGCGCGGCACCGACCAGATCATCGACCTCATCGAGGCCTCGCAGCCCGCCGGCTGATGCGACGAAGGACGCCGGCCGGTGCTATGCTGGCCGCATGAAACTGATCCTCAAATGGCTCCTGAGCGCCGTGGCCCTGCTGCTGGTGGCGCATCTGTACAGCGGCGTGGTGGTCGACAGCTTCACCTCGGCGCTGATCGCCTCGCTGGTGATCGGCCTGCTCAACACCATCGTGCGCCCGGTGCTGGTGGTGCTGACGCTGCCGGTCACCATCCTCACGCTCGGCCTGTTCATGTTCGTGATCAACGCGCTGATGTTCTGGTCGGCCTCCGGCCTGCTCGGCGGCTTCCACGTGCGCGGCTTCGGTGCCGCGCTGCTCGGCTCGCTGATGTATTCGGCCCTGGGCGTGCTGATCGAGTCGGCGCTCGGTCGCAAGTAACGAACCGCCGGTCGACGGCGGCCTCTACAGCGGCTTTTCCTTGGCCTGTTCCTTGACGATGGCCTCCACCTCGCGCGTGCGGGTGTCGATGATCGAGGCCTCGATGTGGTCGATCGGCCCGGCGCCGGGCGGGGGCTTGCGCACCAGGTCCTGCGCGGCCTTGAAGCGGTCGAGCGCGGCCTGGTAGTCGAGCCGCGCCACCTGCATCTCGGCCTCGGCATGCACCGAGCGCAACAGCAGGCCCTGCGCCGCGTAGGCACTGGCCAGCAGTTGCCAGGCCGTGCCGTCGCGCGGGTTCAGCGACACCCAGGTCTGCAGCCGTGTGGCCGCCTGCCGCGCCTGGCCGGTGCGCACCCGCAGCTGCGAGCCCAGGATCAATTCCGGGCGGCCGGGCGCATTGGCGTCGATGAACCCCGCCGTGGCGGCGAGATCGCCCGCGTTCCACTCCACCTCGGCGGCCAGCAGCTTCGCCAGCCGCTGGGCCGGCGCGTCGCCCGCGGTCAGTGCGGTCAGCCGCGCCGCGAGCGCGCGCGCGGCGACGAAGTCACGCTGCTGCAGGCCCGCGGTCGCACCGGCGTACAACACGCCGACGCTGCGCGCATCGACCGGCACGGTGCCGCGGGCCATGGCCTGCGCGTCGGCCAGCCACGACCGCAGCACGTCGATGCCGGGGCGCGTCAACACGCGGGCGCGTGCCGCCATCATGGCGTGCACCAGACCGGTCGGGATGTTGGGTGGTGCGGCCGCGGGCCGGGCATCCAGCACCTGGCGCGACTGCATGTCGGCGATGCGCTCGGTGGTCAGCGGATGGCTGCGCAGGTACGGGAAGGCGCCGTTGTCGTTGAGCCGCGAAGCCTGCTGCAGCTTTTCGAACATGCTCACGAAACCCTGGGGCGCGAAGCCGGCCTGGGTCATCACGCCGAAGCCGACGCGGTCGGCCTCGCGCTCCATGTCGCGCGAGAAATTCAGCCCGTTCTGCGCCACCGCGGCCTGGCCGCCGACGATCATGGCGTTGCCCGCGTCCGGATTCTTGCTTGCGGCCAGCGCGCCCAGGATCATCGCGCCGATGAGCCAGGGCATCTGCTTGCCTTGCTGGGCCATCAACCGGGAGATGTGCCGCTGCGTCACGTGGCTCAGCTCGTGGGCCAGCACCGAGGCCAGTTCGTCCGGGCTGGTGACCACGCCCACCAGCCCCAGGTTCAGGCCCAGGTAGCCACCGGGCAGCGCAAACGCATTGATGGTGCGGTCGCGGCCCATCATGATCTCCCAGGCGAACCGCTGGTCGAGCTCGGCCGACAGCTCGCCGCGCGCACGCGCCGCGTCGAGCAGGGCCTGCCAGATGGTCTGCACGTACTCGACCAGCACCGGGTCGTCGATGTAGTCCGGATCGCGGTAGATCTCGCGCGCGATGCGTTCGCCCAGGCGGCGCTCCGCCGCGCTCGTCATGTCGCTGCCGTCGCCGAGGGTGGGGAGCTGGGAGACCGAGGCCGGGGGGGCGGACGTCTGCGCCCGCGACGGCGCGGACGGCAGCACGAGGCTTGCTATGGACAACATAGCAACCCCCGCCCGCCGGTATTGCGCAAATGCCCCTTTTGACTTGAAGTTTTTCACGATGGATACAGCCGAATGAAATGCCAATCCTGTTGCTGGAGACCCGAACCGTCGGTGCCGGACGCCATCACCCTGATCGTATGATCGCCGAAGCCCGTAAATGTTCTGTCATCCAAATACACACCCCGATGAGCTCCCTGACGCATTTTGACGCCCAAGGCCAGGCCCACATGGTCGACGTGGCCGGCAAAGCCCATACCCACCGCGTGGCCACCGCCACCGGCCGCATCGACATGCGTCCCGAAACCTTGGCGCTGATCCAGAGCGGCACGGCCAAAAAGGGCGACGTGCTGGGCATCGCGCGCATCGCCGGCATCCAGGCTGCGAAGAAAACGAGTGACCTGATTCCGCTGTGCCATCCGCTGGCGCTGACGCGGGTGGCTTTGGATTTTGCGATCGAGGAAAGCGCGGCCGTGCCATCCGTCGTCTGTACGGCCACGGTGGAAACCGTCGGCCCGACCGGGGTGGAGATGGAGGCGCTCACGGCGGTGCAGATCGCCTTGCTGACCATCTACGACATGTGCAAGGCCGTGGACCGCGGGATGACGATCACCGGCGTGCGCGTCACCGAGAAGCACGGCGGCAAATCGGGAAGTTTTATGGCCTAGATGTGAAGTGTCAAGAGGTTGTTTCGAGACATGGAGAGGCGAGAGATGGGTGCCACGAGATCAATGCCGTGGTGCGGTCGGTGCCGGTTATAGAAATGAGTCCAAATTGGCAAGGCCGCACAGCGCTGTTGTGAGTTCTCGTACGTGTGGCCATAGGCCCACTCGCGCAGGGCAGATTGGATGAACCTCTCGGCCTTGCCGTTGGTCTGAGGGCGGTAGGCCCGTGTGAACTTCTGGGTGATGCCCAGTTCCAGGCACGCCTCAGCGAACAGCGCCGATCGGAACGACATGCCGTTGTCAGTGAGCACGCGTTGGATGGGTACGCGCAAGCCGGCGAAGTAGGCGACTGCGGCCCGCAGGAACGCCCCGGCACTGATCTTCGTCTCGTCGGGGTAGACCTGCGTGAAGGCCAGCCGGCCGTGGTCGTCCACGGCCACGAAGATGTATTCCCAGCCGACATTGCGGGCGCGCTGGGTCCGGTCCCCGGTGATGCGGTGGCCGACCTGCTCGAAGCGCCCCAGCTTCTTGATGTCGATGTGCAGCAGCTCACCGGGGTTCTCGCGCTCGTACCGTTGCACAGGCTCGTTGAGCCGCAGATCGCTTAGCCGCGACAGCCCGGCTCGGCGCAGGACACGGCTGACCGTCGCCTTGGACACGCCCATGTACGAGGCGATATAGGCTTGCAGGCACAGCTTGCGGCGCAGCTTCACGATGGCCAGCGCGACATGCGGCTCGATGGCGCGCGGTGACTTCTCGGGACGCGAGGACTTGTCCAGCAGACCATTGGCACTGTCTGCCAGGTAGCGAGCCAGCCATTTGCGTGCAGTCACGGCACTGACGCCATGCTTGGCGCCCGCATCTGATGCGCTCATGCCACGTTTTGTGAGGTCTTGGACCATCTCCAAGCGACGCAGGTAGGTCAATCGGGCATTCTTATGAGTGTTCATTCGGTTTGGTAATTTGAGTTGACTGGGGGTTTGGCGATTTCCAGTCTCTCAGAACCTCTCCGGGTGAACACCCGCAACAACCTATTGGAACTTCACACCTAGAACGGCAGCGGGTGCGTTGCCGCCCACCGGTCGTGCGCATCGGGAAATGCCGCGCGGAACCGCGCGAGGTTGATCCGGGCCTCGTCGTAGCGCTGCAGCAGCAGCGCGCTCTCGATCAGTTTCTCGACGACACGCGGTTCGGGCGAAAAGTGCAGCAGGTCTTCCGCCAGGGCATGCATGTGCTCGGCGTTCTGCGGGGTGAGCGGCGTGATGGTGAGTTCGGCGAACTTCACCTGTTCGCTGAACAGCCAGGAATCGCGAATCTTCGCCAGCGTGTCGCCACGGTAGGCCTCGGCGCGGGATTCCGGCGGCAGGTAGATCTGGCTGATGCGGCGATAGTCCCAGCCGGTGTAGGCGCAGGCCGCTAGCAAAATTGAAGCAATCAGCGCACAGCTCCATTGCATCAAACGCCTCTTTTTCTCAGAAGCCGGCTCGGCGCTGCGCGGCCACAGCAGCACGATGCACAGGCCCACGGCCATCTGGAAAGGACCGTACCAAAGTGGGTATTCGAGCAGGCTGTGCAGGCCGATCAGCGCGAGCACCGCCCAGGCCAGCTGCCGCGTCGGATCGGTTTCCTGCCAAGGCCGCGCCCGCAGCACGAGCCAGGTCAACAAGCCGCACACCGTCACCGCGACCGGAATCCCCAACTCCACGGCGAGGTGCAGCGGCAGGTTGTGCGCGTTGTCGAGGATGTCGCAGAAACGCGGGCCATCGTATGGCGTGACGAAGTGGGCGTAATCGAGCTCGCCCCAGCCCCAGCCGAACCAGGGGCGCAGGCTGATGAGATGCAAGACGTTGCGCCAGAGCGTGATTCGACTTGAGCAAATCGCGTCACCGGCCTGCATGCGAGCCCAGGCGCCGTGCGATAACGGGTCGAGCCCGATGGCCCACGGCAACACCCACAACGCAGCGGCGTAGGCCCCGCAGAACACCAGCAACAGGCGCCGCACCGCAGCCAGGCGCCAGCCGCCCCACCAGGCAACCAAGGCGATCAGCATCACAAGCTGCAGCAGCCCCGTGCGGGAGGATGAGGCCGCATTCCCCAGCGCCAGGACCACGGCCATCAACAAGGCCGCGCCGTAGGCATCGGCCTGCCGCGCCAGCGGGCGTGGCTGAACCGTCCACCACAACAGCGCCGCCAGTGCGATGTTGGTCAGCGTGGCGAACTGGTTGCGCTGGCGCAGGTTGGCGAAGGCTTCACCGGCTTCGGTGTAGTTGATCCAGGGGGCGAAAGCGGCGGAGGCCCCGGCGTATTGGATGAGGGCGATGAGGCTGCTGAGGAGGCCGGCGATGAGCCAGGCTTGGGCGGCATATTCAGACGGACGGGAATATGCGCCACCATCGCCTTTGCTCGTGGCAAAAAGCGACGCGAAACGTACCAATAAAAGTCCGCTCGAGGCGAGTACTGCGACGAGCCAAGGCAGCAAGGCGGAGGAGGGACCGGTGGTAAAAGGGAAGCACCAAGGCAGCACCACCAGCGCCCAAGCGACGCACAGGTGGGCCCTTGCAGTCGGAAAGCGTATGGACATCGAAAGGGCGGAATCGTCTATTTAGAGGTCGGCCAAGGTACGGCGGCGATCAAAGGATTGTTGGCGGCATCCCGTGCCCACACCTGTTGGATCACCGCGCACTCCGCTGGGTCCGAAATTTTGCACACGGTCCGCAGCCATCTGGATGCGTCTGAGGCGCGGCCATTCAACGCCAGCGCTTTTGCAACTTTGTAAGAGCGGCCGCCCCCCGGATAAGCCGTGGCGACCTTGACCAATGCATCAAGCTGAGAGGTTGACATCCCCTCTTTAACGTCGTACCGCATGAAATTGATGTTTTCACTCAGTTGATCGAGCACGATCACATCGGGTGGTTGGCCGATTGGCAAGGTGCCAATACGAGCGTTTTCAAACCTGGCTTCACGGTAACTGGATTCAACTCGAAAATAGTCGCGAATGACCACGGCGAGAAGCAAGGCTGCGATTGTCAATATGGCCAAAAAGCTCCAGCGCGGCGTTTCCCACACACGCCCGCCCCCACGCTGGTTCAAAATGCCAGCCATTGCACCGGCCGGGAGCAGGAAATAGGCGTAATTCAACGGAAATTCGAGCATCGCGTGAATACCGACTGCACCCAGACACATCACCAGAATCGCGCTTCCTGCGTCTGAAACCTTGAGGAAGGTACGCACAGACCACCAAATCAGTGAAGCAGAAAAAAGAAGGCCAAGCGGCAAACCTAGCCACAGTGCAAAATCCAAAAATAGATTGTGGGAATGTCCAAATGTCGGATAAAGCGGAGGGAACGCCTCAGCCAGGCTCAATTGCGCCCGCCCGACAGTCGTCCAGCCGTAGCCTAGCCAAGGATGCTCGGTCACTGCTCTGGAAAATAATTCCCAAGCGGCAAACCTGAGGTCGCCTTGGGGCCCTTGCCGAAAATACTCGCCTGAAGTTTCAAAACCTAAAAACTCTTGAAG
This sequence comes from Rhodoferax koreense, assembly GCF_001955695.1. Taxonomy (NCBI): domain Bacteria; kingdom Pseudomonadati; phylum Pseudomonadota; class Betaproteobacteria; order Burkholderiales; family Comamonadaceae; genus Rhodoferax; species Rhodoferax koreensis. The sequence continues at coordinate 5,709,855 of NZ_CP019236.1, forward strand.
CATGTGCAACAAGGGGTTGATGGTCCAGAAGCAAATAAACAGTCCGGTAGCGATCCATGGCAGACGCCTGCTGCGCCAAAGGTGCCTCCAGTACCAAGTACAGGCCACCAGAAAGCTCAGGCCGATCCAGGCGGTACGAGATTGCGTCAACGCAATGCCCATTAATAGAAACATGGCAAATGACAGAAAAGCGATGGCGCCAATGCGTCGTGTATGAACCGCCCATGCACCGCCGAGCAGACCCCAAAGCAGAAGCGTAGCCAACTGATTGGGCTGGCCAAGATTGGCATAAGGCCTGGCGCCGCTCAAACCCATCGTCCAGATATCGAAAATCCCGGTATCGATCAAACCGAGCCAGGTCTGGAGCTGTAAGGTGACCGAAACGATGGATGCGAGTCCGATGGCAAGGAGCAATCCATCGGCCAACTGGCCGGCTTGAGCCTGTTCCCAACGCTGCCCGAGCAGCAGCGCACCTAGCAAGCCAAGCAGATAGAGCGAAACGATCCAGGCCTGGCCCGCAAACAATACCAACCCTGCGAGGTGCTGAATTGCAGGGATGAAACAAGCCACAGCCACAACAACAGCACTTAGATGCCATTCCACAGGCTTCTTGAACCGCAGCAAAACGACTATTGCGGCCCCAAGGAATGCAAGGCCGCTCCACGCATCCGTGTGGAATGCTGTCCACGGCAGGTAGTGATTCGGCAGGAGCCAGGAGCAGGAAAGCGTCGTGGCCCATACAGTGAGCCAGAAACTCGACATCGGAGGCGTGGGCGACAGCGATCCGCGTGCTCGTAGGCCATGGATCGACTTGACGTCTGGCCCTGGCGCGTTAATCCTGAATGACCGCATCGTTGATCAGTTAAAAATACAAACGCAGGGGAATAAAAAAAGGCCCATAAGGGCCTTTTCTCAAACTACAAAAAATCAGGGTTTGCAGCTTGCAGGTAGATACTTCACGTCGATACCAGAAGTCGCGCCTGGTCCACACACCCAAGAGACTTGGCCCGTGCTCCCCAATGTCCCCGTCAGGGTCAACGTTTTGCCACTGATCTTTGGTTCTTTTGCCGAAGCCGTGACCGTAACCACGCCGACAGATGCATTGGTCCGAGCATACGTGACGCTGGTCACGAAAGCAGATGATTGCGTGTCAACGGAGCTTGTGTCGGAGGGCATTTGACCATTGACCTGAGCGTATTCGGACAGCGAAGTTTTTGCCGATGAAGCGGCCAGAATCACTTCAGACACCTTCGCCCGCACCGTGTAATCCTGATAAGCCGGCAAAGCCACGGCAGCCAAAATACCGATGATCGCCACGACGATCATCAACTCGATGAGGGTGAAACCTTGTTGCAGAGAACGCTTCATGAAAGCTCCTTGGTTGGAAATTGATACATAACTAACAGCACTTGTCGTGCCAGCCCGCAATCTGCACCAAACGGCTCCGCTGACTGCGTTTTCAACAAGGTGCGTCGCTGCAAAGTGCCTTTTTTGCCAAGTTCTGACAATTTTGTCAGCCTCAGTCGCTCACACGATAAAAATCTGCCCGGCATTCAGCCACCGAATGTCACGCGTGGCCAGGAGTTCTGCGGGCCGCGTCACATCGAATTCAGCGATCTCGGCCATGATGAGTTCGGTTTCCGACGGCTTGGTGTGCGTGATGTAGATCGGGAAGGATTTGCCGTCGGCGATGCCCTCGAGTTCGTCGGCCAGGACGCCGGGTGAAAGATGCAAGCTGCGGTGGGCAAGCTCTTTTTCGCGGTTGCTGAAGGCGGTTTCGATCACGAGCATGGCCACATCGAGCTGGTTGAAGCGGCTCCAGAACGCCGCGTTGCGTTCGGTGTCGCCGGTGAAGACCCAGCACGGGCCGCCGCCCGAGACGGCGTAGCCGAGCGCCGGCACGGTGTGCACCGCCGGCAAGGCTTCAACGCTTTTGCCGTTGATGTCAAGGATCTCCCCGCACGCGATTTCATTGAAACGAATGAAGGGCGCGGCGGGCGTGGGAATGACGCTGAAATCCGGCCAGATCACGTTGTTGAAGATGTGTTGCTTGAGCGCGGCGATCGTGCCGGCGAGGGCATAGATCTGCAGGGGGGTCTGGCGCTGCGCGGCGATGGCGTCCACCATCAGCGGGAGTGCGGCGACGTGGTCGAGGTGGGAATGGGTAAGAAAGACGTGGTCGATGTCGCGCATTTCTTCCAGCGTGAGATCCCCCACCCCGGTGCCTGCGTCGATCAGCATGTCGGCGTCCAGCAGGAACGAGGTGGTGCGGCAATCCTTGGCGATGGCGCCGGAACACCCCAACACGCGCACTTTCATGGGCGTCCTTTATTTGGTTTCAAAACTGGTCGCCCCGTCCCAGGCAGAATCGAGAGGCAACATGCGCATAGAGGCTACACGGTCGGCATACATTTGGTAAAGGTATTTTGTCGCATGGAAGGCTTGTAAATTACGTAGCATTTCGTTGCAAACATCCCAGTCCTGACGCCGGTATGCCTTGAGGAATGCATTCCACTGAGTGAGTTCAGCAGCCTGGCGGGCTGTGAATTGCGCCGCGGAAGCGATCGGCCAGAAGATCGTGACGGCCTGACCTTTTCCTTTTACCCGCACCTTGTCAAGCTCCTGCCAGATGAATTCGTCGGCCTGGCGCCGCGTGGTTTCACCCACCACGAGGTCGACGCCGTAAAAGCTGGTCAATCCTTCGAGCCTTGCGCCGAGATTGACCGCATCGCCGATGACGGTGTAGCTGCGCCGGATCTCCGAGCCCATGTCGCCGACACACATGGTGCCGGTATTGATGCCGATGCCGATGCCGATTTCGGGGAGCCCGGCCGTGCGACGCTCGGCGCCCCAGAGACGCACTTCATCGATCAATGCCAACGCGGTATGCACGGCCAGATTGGCATGGTTGGCCATTTCGACCGGCGCCCCCCAGAACGCCATGATGCAGTCACCCATGTACTTGTCGATGGTGCCACGCTGCTCACGAATGCGAGCCGTCAATCGGGTGAAGACGCCATTCAAGAGCGACTGGAGTTGGCCCGGCCCCATTTGTTCGGCGATCTGCGTGAAGCCGCGCATGTCGCAGAACATGACGGTCAACTCCTTGTTGACAGCCTTCATGCTGTAGCTTTGCGGCTCCTGCAGCATTTCGTCGACGAGTTCGGGGGGTACGTACGAGCCGAACAGGCTGGCCAGTTTGCGCTTGGCACGGCTCTCGACGAAATAGCCATAACTCATGTTCAGCGCAAAGGCGGTGGCAGTCATCAAAAGCACCGAAGCCAGAGGCAGAACCAAGCCATGCGCCAGGTAAAGCCCAAAATTCAGCCCGACGACCGCGGCACCGATGCCGATGCTGAACAGCACCGCGTGCAATGCGCCGAGCTGCGGCAGCAACAGCGCCAATGCGAGGCCGGTGATGCACAGCACGAGCACTTCGTAGCCAGCGGCATAACTCGGGCGCACGGCAATCCGGTTGTCCAGCATGCCCGTGAGCAGGTTTGCATGCATCTCGACGCCCGGATAGGTTTCACCAACCGGCGTGACGCGCAGGTCCAACAAGCCGGGCGCCGTGGTGCCGATCAGCACGATCTTCCCGGTCAGGCTGGCCGGGGGCAGACGCCGATGCAGCACGTCGGCGGCCGAAATGTACCGGTAGGCGCCGCCGCGTGCGCCGCCAGCGCCGCGAAACGGCAGCAGGGCGGCACCGCGCTCGTCGATTGGGATGTGCAGGGACTTCCCGTCTTTCTTGAGCTGAATGCTGTCGATCCCACTGAAGGCGCCGCGATCCGCCGAAAACCCGGCAGAGACCAGGGGTCCACCCGCCAGCATCCGGAACATGGCCAGCGAAAGCGCTTCGTAGTGACGGCCGCGGTAGTCGGCAATCAGCGGCACGGAGCGGGTCACACCGTCCGGGTCGGCGATGGCATTGAAAAACCCGGCCACGGGTGCCGCGGCGGCGATCTCGGGAATATTGGCGCCGAAACCGTTCCAGCGAGTGAAACCGGCAAACCCCGCTGGCAACGCCGCGGCTTGCATCACAGGCGCGGGAAGCACGCCCCCGGTGTGGCCGTCGCGGTCACTGGTGAAGTAGTAGCCGAGCACCACCGGCCGGTCCTGGAGCGCACGGGCGAAGACAGCGTCATGGTCGAGCGCAGACTTGAGGCGGCCGACCTTGGCGACGAAGCTTGGTTCATCGCGCAATTCCGTTGTCGCCAGTTGCTGCAGTCGCGCAAGGCCGGAACTCTCGTCGGGCTCGAGAAAAACGATGTCGAAGCCGGCGATGGCCACCTTCTGGCGCTCGAAAAGCTCATTGGTGAGCTCGGCGAGCTTTTTTCGGCTCCACGGCCAACCGAATTCCGCCTGACTCTTTTCGTCGAAATCGACAATCACGATGCGCTCGTCGAGGCTACTGTGCATCGTCGCGCGTAGCCGCGCGTCGTAGATGATGTCGTCCAGACGCTGCAGCACTCCCATACGCACAGCTCCCACCGCGTACAGCAACGCGCACACCACGGGAACCATGGTCACCACGATACGCACGCCATGCTGGCGTAGAAAAGGCCGAATGAAGGCCCTCACGCCCGCTCCGTCATGGAAATCTCAAAGCCCTGTCGACGAGGCAGCGACGGATGATGCAGCGATGCCCCGTCAGGGCTGGAGGAACTGCATTTCGGTGCCGGCCAGTTGCAGCACATCGCCGTTTTTGAGAGAAACGGGCGTGGCACCGATGGCCGACCCATTGAGCGTGGGCTGTTGCGCTCCCTCGACGTGCACGACCACGTAGCCATGGGGGCGGCGCGTGATGGCGGCCACAGCGATACCAGGTTTGCCGATGGTGGTCACGACCTTGGTGAGCGTCACTTCGCGGCCGGCCGCCGCACCGGAAATCACCTTGATGGCCGCGTTGTTCTGTGGCTCGGCCTCTAGGCTGGCCAAAGGAATGGGCGCCGAATGGTCGGAGGAACGACGACCGTAGGCTGGCGTAGCGGGCGGCGTGGGCAAAAGCGCACCCGGAATGGACAAGCCGGCGTTGACGCTTTGGTCACTGCCGTTGTCGGCGAGCTCGTTGATGAACCTGATCTTGTATTTGCCGATTTCAAGCAAGTCGTTGTGCTGCAGCATCTGCTTGCGCGCGGCCTTGCCGTTGATGTAAGAGCCGTTGGTGCTGTTCAGGTCTTCGAGTTGAACCTCGTGGCCGACCATCGACACCACCGCATGCTCGCCGCTGACCGCCAGGTTATCGATGACCACGTCGTTGTAGGGCCTGCGGCCCAGGGTCGTGCGGTCTTTGGTCAACTGCACCTCCTTGATCACGACGCCGTCGATCGATACGATCAGTTTCGGCATGTTCGGCTCCTGTGTCTGTTCATTGGCTTCGTGTTTGGTAAATCAACTTCCAATCAGCCTGGCCATCAGCCCGCGCTTTTTAGAGCCCGCATTCGCTTGCACCAGCAAGACCGTAATATTATCGCGCCCGCCGCAGGCATTCGCACTTCCGATCAATTGCTTGGCTTTTTGTTCAAGGGTGGCGTCGGTTTCCATCACTTTGGCGATGAAGTCGTCGTCGACCATGTCGGACAGGCCATCCGAGCACATCAGATAGAGGTCACCCGGTTCTACCGCGTGGTCATGGATCTCCAGCTGCACGAATTCGTCGATGCCGAGCGCGCGGGTCACCAGGTTCCGGTTCGAGGAGATGGCGGCCTGTTCCGGGCTGATCAGGCCGGCGTCGAGCTGCTCTTGCAGCAGGGAGTGATCCTTGGTCAGTTGCACGAACTGCCTGTTTCGGCTGCGGTAACAGCGCGAGTCGCCGATATGGCCGAGCACCATCCGCGACTCTAAAAATACGCCGGCCACCAGCGTCGTTCCCATGCCGGCATATTGAGCGTGTTCAGCGGCCGCTGTATACACCGCCAGATTGGCGTTGTGGACACAGATGTCCATCGCCTTGCGGACTTCCTTGACGTTGGCCTGCCTGCCGACGTCGGACAACCAGCGGCCCAACTCTGCTGAGATGATCTTGGTGGCCATGTCGCTGGCGACCTCACCTGCGTTGTAACCTCCCATGCCATCGGCCAGCACGGCGATGGCATTGGCCTCGTCCGCGAGCGCGGCGTCTTCGTTGTTTTCGCGCAGCAAGCCGGTGTCGGTTTGCGTGCAGAACTCATAGATCATGTTGGCAGGGGCTTCTTCGATGTCAACGAACACAGTTGTTTCTTGATGGGCTTTGCCTCGTCGCCACAGGCGCGCAGCGTGGTTTGTCGATCGGCCACGTGCACTGCATGTACCCGCTGAACCGCGAGCCATGACCGTAACAGAGCGACCTTTTCGCAACAAGGTACTAAGGCTCACTTCGGTCATGATTTGTTACATCGAGCGCGAAAAAATGGCCCCGTCTGGGGCCATTTGGAGGGAATGAGATAACGCTATATGGCGCCAACCTTGCAGGGTCAGGCGTGGGCCGCCTCGCGCCGCTTCTTCATCCAGGTACCCAGTGCGACGACCAGGATGGCACCGATTACACCGGCAATGGACACAATGTGTTCATGGACCACCCCGAACTGCGCCGTGACCGCAGGATCGGTCAGCAGCATTTCGCCGGCCAGGAAACCGAGCAGTGCCGCACCGATGGTAATGATGATCGGAAACCGTTCCATCACCTTGGTGAGCAGTGTCGCGCCGAACACGATCAGCGGAATGCTGACCAGCAGGCCCAACACCAGCAATGGCACGTCGCCCTTGGCAGCCGCCGCGACCGCCAGCACGTTGTCCAGGCTCATCACCAAGTCGGCGATCAGGATGGTGCGCACTGCGGCGAACATGCCGTTGATTTGCTTGCCATCGTCGTCGCCCCCATCTTCGTCACCGTTGAGCAGATCGACGCCGATGTAGACCAGCAGCAACGCGCCGACGATCTTGAGAAACGGAAGGGTCAACAGGCGAATCGCCAGCACCGTCAGCACGATCCGCATGACGATGGCTGCCGCGCTACCCCAGACGATGGCCTTCTTCTGCTGGTCGGGCCGCAGTGTGCGGGCCGCCATGGCGATCACGACCGCATTGTCGCCAGAGAGCACGATGTTCGCCAATACGATGGAGCCGAAGGCGCTCCAGAAGATGGGCGAAGTGAAATCGAGTCCGAACATGCTGTCTCCTGCGTAATACGATCCAAAAGTCTAACGGGCCAAACCGCGGCCCAAGACCGTAGAAATGCGTATACGCGGAGACAGGATGCTTACAGCAGGCCCTTGAGCAGCTTGGCCATTTCGGACGGATTGCGCGTGACGGTGAAGCCACACTCTTCCATCACCGCCAGCTTGGCGTCCGCCGTGTCGGCACCGCCGGAGATCAGCGCACCGGCATGGCCCATGCGCTTGCCGGGAGGTGCTGTCACGCCGGCGATGAAACCGACGATCGGCTTCTTCATGTTGAGCTTGCACCAGCGCGCGGCTTCAGCTTCGTCCGGGCCGCCGATTTCACCGATCATGATGACGGCGTCGGTGTCCGGATCGTCGTTGAAAGCCTTCATCACGTCGATGTGCTTCAGGCCGTTGATCGGGTCGCCACCGATGCCGACGGCGCTGGACTGGCCCAGGCCGATTTCGGTGAGCTGGGCCACGGCTTCATAGGTCAGCGTGCCGGAGCGCGAAACCACGCCGATGCGGCCCTTGCGGTGGATGTGACCGGGCATGATGCCGATCTTGATTTCGTCGGGCGTGATCAGGCCGGGGCAGTTCGGACCGAGCAGCAGCGTCTTCTTGCCGCCGGCTGCTTCCTTGGCCTTCATCTTGTTGCGCACTTCGAGCATGTCCTTGACCGGAATGCCTTCGGTAATGCAGATCGCCAAATCCAGATCGGCTTCCACAGCTTCCCAGATGGCCGCAGCAGCGCCCGCGGGCGGCACATAGATCACCGACACGGTGGCGCCGGTTTCCGAGGCCGCTTCCTTCACGGAGGCGTAAATCGGGATGTTGAAGATCGACTCGCCGGCCTTCTTGGGGTTCACGCCCGCGACGAAGGCGTTTTTGCCGTTCGCGTATTCCTGGCACTTTTCCGTGTGGAACTGGCCGGTCTTGCCGGTGATGCCTTGGGTGATGACTTTGGTGTCTTTGTTGATAAAGATCGACATGTTTTTTCCTTAGCCTTTGACAGCGGCAACCACTTTTTGAGCCGCTTCAGCCATGCTGTCGGCGCTGATGATCGGCAGACCGGACTCGGCCAGCATCTTCTTGCCCAGTTCTTCGTTGGTGCCCTTCATGCGCACGACCAGTGGCACGGACAGGTTCACAGCCTTGCAAGCGGTGATCACGCCGGTGGCGATGGTGTCGCACTTCATGATGCCGCCGAAGATGTTGACCAGGATCGCCTTGACCTTGTCGTTCTTGAGCATGATCTTGAAGGCTTCGGTCACTTTCTCGGGGGTGGCACCGCCGCCCACGTCCAGGAAGTTGGCCGGCTCGGCGCCGAACAGCTTGATGGTGTCCATGGTGGCCATGGCCAGGCCGGCGCCGTTCACCAGGCAGCCGATGTTGCCGTCCAGGCTGATGTAGGCCAGGTCGAACTTGGATGCTTCGACTTCGGCCGGGTCTTCCTCGTCCAGGTCGCGGTAGGCGACGATCTCGGGATGACGGAAGAGGGCGTTGGCGTCGAAGTTGAACTTGGCGTCCAGGGCGGTCAGCTTGCCCTTGGAATCGCAGTTCAGCGGGTTGATTTCCACCAGCGACGCGTCGGTGTCCATGTAGCACTTGTAGAGCTTGGCGAACAGGTCCACGGCCTGGTCCACGGAAGCGCCCGTCAGGCCGATGGCCGCGGCGATTTTCTTCGATTGCTCGGCGGTGATGCCGGTCAGCGGGTCGATGTACTCGGTGATGATCTTCTCGGGCGTGGCGTGCGCCACTTCCTCGATGTCCATGCCGCCTTCGCTCGAAGCGATGAAGGCCACCTTCTGCGTAGCGCGGTCGGTGACCAGCGAGACATACAGTTCGTTCTTGATGTCGGCGCCGTCCTCGATGTAGAGGCGGCGGACCTTCTGGCCTTCGGGGCCGGTCTGGTGCGTCTTGAGCTGCATGCCGAGGATCTCACCGGCCAGCTTCTTGACGTCATCGATGGTCTTGGCGACCTTGACACCGCCGCCCTTGCCACGACCACCGGCATGGATCTGCGCCTTGACCACCCACACCGGGCCGCCGAGTTTCTGGGCGGCTTCCACCGCCTCTTGCACGGTGAAGGCCGGAATGCCGCGTGGCACCGGCACCCCAAAATTGCGCAAGATTTCCTTGCCTTGGTATTCGTGAATCTTCATGAGGACTCTCTCAGGAATGGATGATCTTCGCCCGCGGGAAATGTTGGACGCTCCGCGGCGGGCGCTCGGGTGTCAACCCGTGAATGTATCATGGTGAACCTGAACCAGACCTGACGCAGGCTGACCATACTGATTTACCCGAAACTGGCTGGAATCCGATATGCCCAAAGTTTTTATCGACGGTGAAGCCGGTACCACCGGCCTGCAAATCCGCGAGCGCCTGCAGCTGATGCCGCAGATCGAGCTGGTCAGCATTGCGCCCGAACTGCGCAAGGACCCGGCCGCCAAACGTGCGTTGATGGGTGAAGTCGACCTCGTGATCCTGTGCCTGCACGACGATGCGGCCATCGAATCCGTGGCCATGATCGACTCGCTGCCCGGCAAGAAGCCCAAGATCATCGACGCCTCCACGGCGCACCGCACGGCGCCCGGCTGGGTCTTCGGCTTTCCCGAACTGGTGCCAGGGCAGAAGCAGGCCGTGGCTCGCGCGGAACGTGTCGGCAACCCGGGCTGCTACGCCACCGGCGCGATCGCGCTGATCCGGCCGCTGGTGGACGCCGGCCTGCTCGACAAGGACGCGCCGCTGGCACTGCCGTCGGTGAGCGGCTATTCAGGCGGGGGGCGCGGCATGATCGAGGCCTACGAACGCAACGAGGCGCCGCTGTTCGAGGTCTATGCCCTGGGCCTGAAGCACAAGCACCTGCCCGAGATCATGAAGTACACCGGCCTCACGCGTCGGCCCATCTTCGTGCCGTCGGTCGGCAATTTCAAGCAGGGCATGCTGGTCCAGTTGCCGCTGCACCTGGACCTGTTGCCCGGCCAGCCGACCGCGGCCGACCTGCATGAAGCCCTGGTTCAGCATTACGAAGGCAGCGAATGGGTCACGGTGGAGCCGCCAACGGACACCGGCAAGCTCGACGCACTGGCGCTGAACGACACCAACAAGATGGAGTTGCGCGTCTTCGCCAACGAGGAGTTTCGTCACGCCGTGCTGATCGCGCGGCTGGACAACCTGGGCAAGGGCGCGAGCGGCGCGGCGGTGCAAAACCTCAAGCTGATGCTGGGCCTGTAAGGCGCCGCTCAATCATCCTGCGGTGCACGCAGCAGCTTGCCGACCACCGCACCGGAAAAACCCCGCGCCATCAGAAAACGTGCCTGCCTGGCATGCTCTTTCGGGTCTTGCGGCAATGCGCCAAAGCGCCGCCGCCAGACCTCGCTGGCACGTGCGAACTCGGTGTCCCGCAGGCTGTCCACCGCTTCGGAAATAACCTCCGGCGCAACGCCTTTGTGCTGCAGTTCCTGACGCACCCGTGCCGCACCCATGCGCGGTGCGCGCTGGTGCAGGACCGACTCGACCACGCGCGCTTCGCTGATGAAATCCTTGGCCTGCAGTTCGTCGAGCACACGCTGCAACTCACCCGGCTCTTCCTCGAATTTCACAAGCTTGCGTTCCAGCTCGGCGCGCGAATGCTCGCGGCCGGCAAGGTAGCGCAGGGCGCGGCCCTTGAGCGAAGGCTGGCGCGGATCGAAGGCCATCGGCGAATCCTGGTGTGCGTGAGGCCTACGCCAGTTCCGCGTCCTTGTCCTTCTTGCCCTTGGCCTTGGCCTCGGGCGCACTGCCCTCGAGCGCGGGCAGCAGCGGGATGCCCAGCGATTCGCGCACCTTGTTCTCGATCTCATGCGAAAGATCGTGGTTCTCCCGCAGGAATTCACGTGCGTTGTCGCGGCCCTGGCCGATCTTTTCGCCGTTGTAGGCGTACCAGGCACCCGACTTGTCGATGATCTTGGCCTCGACGCCCATGTCGATGATCTCACCGTGGCGGCTGATGCCTTCACCGAACAGGATGTCGAATTCGGCCATCTTGAACGGCGGCGCCACCTTGTTCTTCACCACCTTGACCTTGGTTTCGTTGCCGATGGAATCGTCGCCCTTCTTGATGGTGCCGGTGCGGCGGATGTCCAGGCGCACCGAGGCGTAGAACTTCAGCGCATTGCCGCCGGTGGTGGTTTCGGGGGAGCCGAACATCACGCCGATCTTCATGCGGATCTGGTTGATGAAGATGACCATGCAATTGGCCTTCTTGATGTGCGCGGTGAGTTTGCGCAGCGCCTGGCTCATCAGACGCGCTTGCAGACCGGGCAGGCTGTCGCCCATTTCGCCTTCCAGTTCGGCCTTGGGCGTGAGCGCGGCCACCGAGTCGACCACGATCAGGTCGACCGCGCCAGATCGCGTCAGCGAATCGACGATTTCCAGCGCTTGCTCGCCGGTGTCGGGCTGGCTGATCAGCAGATCCTGCAGGTTGACACCGAGGTTCTGCGCGTACTGCGTGTCGAGGGCGTGTTCGGCATCGACGAAGGCACAGGTGCCGCCGAGCTTCTGCATCTCGGCGATGACCTGCAGCGTGAGTGTGGTCTTGCCGCTGGATTCCGGGCCGTAGATCTCGATCACCCGGCCGCGCGGCAGGCCGCCGACGCCGAGCGCGATGTCCAGGCCGAGCGAACCCGTGGACACCACCTGGATGTCCTCGATGACCTCACCCTCGCCAAGCCGCATGATCGTGCCCTTGCCGAACTGCTTTTCGATTTGCGCGAGCGCGGCTTGCAGGGCCTTGGCTTTTTCGGGGTTGCCGGCGGTCAGGTTCTTGACGGGTGCGTCCATGAGAATTCCTTTTGAAAATCAATGAGTTGGCACATCTCATGAACTGTGATTGAGCACAGCCTGGATGCTTGAACAGTAGTTTAAGCCAGCTGTTGTATTTCACAATGGCTTTATTTGGTCAGTTTGCCTTATTATTTGCCATGTCCTCCGCTTTGCGTGAAAACGTTCCGGAAAACCCCTGGCGCGATACCCATCTGGGCCGCCTCATGGGCGATGCGCTGCGCCGCTTCGACGCCCGGGTGCTGGCGCTGATGGCGCGCAACATCGAGGTGCCGCTGGCCTTGAGCAACCTGGCCGCGCGCGCCCAGGTCAGCGCCGCCCATGTGCACATCACCCGCCATCTTCCACCGCAAGGCGCACGGCTCACCGAGCTCGCCGCCAGCGCCGGCATGAGCAAACAGGCGATGGGCGACCTGGTGGACCAGTGCATGGCCTGGGGACTGGTCACGCGTGAACCGGATCCGCTGGACGCGCGCGCGCGCGTGGTGCGGTTCACGACCACCGGCCTGGCCTGGCTGCAGGCTTTCAGGGACGCCGTGGCGCAGGCCGAGGACGAGTTCCGCGGTGCGGTGGGCCCGGAAGTGGCCACCGTCGTGGCCTTGGGTCTGGAAGCCTATGCCAGTTGAGCCCGGTTGAGACTTGTCAAGCCGATCGAAGGTAGGCGACCTAGAATTTCAGGCGCACACTGTGCCGGATAAAAAATCAAGGAGACAAGCATGCGAATCCTCATTGCCGAAGATGACCAGGTCCTGGCCGACGGCCTGCTGCGGGCGCTGCGGGCTTCGGGCGCGGCGGTGGACCACGTGTCCAGCGGCACCGAGGCCGACGCCGCGCTCATGACCAACAGCGAGTTCGATCTGCTGATCCTCGACCTCGGCCTGCCCAAGATGCACGGCCTGGAGGTGCTGAAGAAGCTGCGCGGGCGAAGCTCCACCCTGCCGGTGCTGATCCTCACCGCCGCCGACAGCGTGGAAGAACGCGTGAAAGGCCTGGACTACGGCGCCGACGACTACATGGCCAAGCCGTTTTCGTTGCAGGAACTCGAAGCCCGCGTGCGTGCGCTTACCCGGCGCGGCACGGGTGGCAGCAGCAGCATCAAACACGGCCCGCTGAGCTACGACCAGGCCGGCCGCGTGGCCACCATCGACGGCAAGATGGTCGAGCTCTCGGCGCGCGAACTCGGCCTGCTCGAAGTGCTGCTGCAGCGCGCCGGCCGCCTGGTCAGCAAGGACCAGCTCGTCGAACGCCTGTGCGAATGGGGCGAAGAGGTCAGCAACAACGCCATCGAGGTCTATATCCACCGGCTGCGCAAGAAGATCGAGAAGGGCCCGATCCGCATCGCCACGGTGCGCGGCCTGGGCTACTGCTTAGAGAAGATATAACGCCGCCTGCATGAAAATTTTCCAGCGCGAGCAACGGTCGCTTTTTGGAGAGATTCTCGACTGGATGCTCACGCCGCTCTTGCTGCTGTGGCCGGTCAGCCTGGCGCTGACCTGGCTCGTTGCGCAGAGCATTGCCGGCAAACCTTTCGACCGCGCGCTCGAATACAACGTGCAGGCACTGGCCCAGCTGGTGGTGGTGCCGCATAACCAGCGCGCCCAGTTCAACCTGCCGCAGCCCGCACGCGAAATCCTGCGCGCCGACGATTCCGACCAGGTCTACTACCAGGTGCTGGGCGGCAAAGGCGAGTTCCTGAGCGGCGAGCGCGACTTTCCCAAGCCGGCCGAGGACGAGAAGCCGATCGACGGCGTGGTGCAGCTGCGCGACGACGAGTTCCGCGGGCTGGACGTGCGTGTGGCCTACATCTGGGTGCGGCTCGACCTCGCAGGCACGCAGACCGCGTTGGTGCAGGTGGCCGAGACGCGCGAGAAACGCTCGGTGCTGGCCGCGGAAATCATCAAGGGCGTGATGCTGCCGCAGTTCGTGATCCTGCCGCTCGCCGTGCTGCTGGTGTGGCTGGCGCTGGCACGCGGCATCAAGCCGCTCTCCCAGCTTGAGGAGCGGATTCGCGCGCGCACGCCCGACGACCTGAGCCCGCTCGACGAAAAAGCCGTGCCGCTCGAAGTGGCGCCGCTGGTGTCCTCCGTGAATGACCTGCTGAACCGGCTCAAGGATTCCATCGCCACGCAAAAGCGCTTCCTGGCAGACGCCGCCCACCAGCTCAAGACACCGCTGGCCGGCTTGCGCATGCAGGCCGACCTGGCGCAGCGCGAGGGCGCCAACGCGCACGATCTCAAACTCTCGCTGCAGCAGATTGGCCGCTCCAGCATCCGCGCCACGCACACGGTGAACCAGCTGCTGGCGCTGGCGCGCGCCGAGAACAGCGGTGTGAGCCTGAGCCTGCAGAGCTGCGATCTGGCGCGCCTGACCATGGAAGTGGTCCGCGACTCGGTGCCGCGCGCGCTCGAGAAAAGCGTGGACCTGGGCTACGACGGCGCCAGCCCCGGCGCGCCAGGTGTGCTGCTCGAAGGCAATCCGACGCTGTTGAAGGAGATGATCCGCAACCTGGTGGACAACGCCATCAACTACACGCCGTCGAGCACGGAGCGGCCCGGTGTGGTGACGGCACGGGTGCTGGCCGATCCCTTCGGCAAGGTGCTGTTGCTGCAGGTGGAGGACTCCGGCCCGGGCATCCCGGAAGCGGAACGCGAGTTGGTGTTCCAGCCGTTCTACCGCGCCCTCGGCACCGACGCCGACGGCTCTGGCCTGGGGCTGCCCATCGTGCAGGAGATCGCGCGCCAGCACCACGCCAGCATCACCCTCGAAGAAGCCCGGCCGGGCCTGGTGCCGCCCGGCGTGCGTTTCACGGTGCGCTTCAGCTCGCGCGGGTAACCGCGCCGCGGTGCGCCACGTGCTGCAGGCCGCCCGCGTCCGCCGCAGGCGCCGAACTCGCGGGCGCGGAAGCCGGGTTCGCGCGCGGCAGCAATTGCAGCAGTTCGGGTTTGACCTGCTGCTGCAGCCGCTGCGGTTCGGTGGCCGGCGTCGGCCCCCAGCCGGCGAGCAGATTGTGCGCCCAGGCGAAATACAGGCCGTTGGCCAGCAGCAGCAACAGGACGGCCAGGCGCAGCATCTTCAATCGCCCGCCGGCCGCACGCTGACCTCGGCGCTGGTGATCGCTTGCAGGCCTTCGGAAGTCATCACCTGCAGAGCGCCACCGGCGTCCACGCCGCGGCCGATGCCCTCCACACCGTTGCTCAGCCGCAGCGGCCGGTTCAGCAACAGGTCGTGGCGGGCGAAACGCGTCTGGAACGCCGCGAAGCCGTGCTGTTCGAACAGCAACACGTTACGCACCAGCGGCTCGGCCAGTTGCAGCAGGGTGGTGGCGGCGTCGATGCCGGGCAGCCGTTCGCGCAGGCCGGCCGGCGGGGTGGACAGGCCCTGCGCCGCATCCGCGGACGGCACGGCGATGTTGATGCCGATGCCGATCACCACATGACGCCCGGTCGAGCCCGGACCCGCGGTTTCGATGAGGATGCCGCCGAGCTTGCGGCCCTCCAACCACACGTCGTTGGGCCACTTGAGCTGCAGGTCGGGATGCAGGCTCTCGGCCACGCTCACGCCGACCGCCAGCGACAGGCCGGACCAGTCGGCCGGTGCCAACGGCAGGCTCAGTGAAAAGGTCAGCGAGTCGCCGACGGCGCTTTTCCAGTCGCGCCCCAGGCGGCCGCGGCCCGCGGTCTGGCGCTCGGCGACGAGCAGCGTGGGCTCCGGCTGCCCGGCGCGCAGGCGGCGCATGAGTTCGCTGCTGGTGGAATCGATCTCGGGCAGCACTTCCACCGTGAAGCCGGGCAGCAGCGGCGCCACGGCTTCCCAGATCGCCTCGGCGGGCCATTTGATCACGCTCATCTCCGGATCAACGCCTGAAGCCGCGCTTGGGCGCGAGCAGGGTGCCGCGGCAGTTCTTGGCACCGCACCAGCAGGGGTACTCGGCCTTCAGCTTCTTGGTGTAGCGTTCCTCGATGATCAGGCCGTAGTCGTAGTTGAGTTCGGTGCCGGCCTTGATCGGTTTGAGCGCCTTGATGAAAATGCGGCCGTCCTGCTCGTCGGCCTCGCAGTTCGGGTCGCACGAATGGTTGATCCAGCGCGAGGAGTTGCCGCCGAACTTGGCGTCGATCACGCGGTCTTCGTCGATGTGGAAGTAGAAGGTGTGGTTCGGGTCGTTGGGGTCGTGCGGATGCCGGTCCTGCGCTTCCTGCCAGCTCACGATCTCGCCCACGTATTCCATGATGGTCTCGCCGGCGGCGATGTCCTGCACGGCGAAAACGCCTTTGCCATGCACGCCGGAGCGGCGGGTCTGGACGCGGCGACCAGGGGTGACGACGGGCTTGGCGGGGACCGCGGCGGCGGGCTTTTGGCTGGTTTTTGGAGGCACGGGCAAAACTCTGTTAACTTAAAAGGTGCACAGGTGCGCGCGTGTGCGTACATGCGCGAGAGCCAGATTGTAGGAGTCTCATGCCGATTTTTCGCCTGCGCCGCACAGACGGCCGCGCGGGCGCCTTGGCAAACGGCTCCACGGAATTCGAGAATCAACGAAAAGCTTATGACCAAGACCCTGGTGATTGCAGAGAAACCGTCGGTGGCGCAGGACATCGTGCGCGCGCTCACGCCGACGGCCGGCAAGTTCGACAAACACGAAGACCATTTCGAGAACGAAAGCTACGTCGTGACCAGCGCCGTGGGCCACCTGGTGGAAATCCAGGCCCCCGAGCAGTTCGACGTGAAGCGCGGCAAGTGGAGCTTCGCCAACCTGCCGGTGATCCCGCCGTTCTTCGACCTCAAGCCGGTGGACAAGACCAAGTCGCGCCTGAACGCGGTGGTGAAGCAGGCCAAGCGCAAGGATGTGACGAAGCTCATCAATGCCTGTGACGCGGGCCGCGAGGGTGAACTGATCTTCCGCCTGATCGAGCAGTACGCCGGCGGCGCCAAGCCGCTCGGCAAGCCCGTGCAGCGGCTGTGGCTGCAATCGATGACGCCGCAGGCCATCCGCGACGGCTTCGGTCAGCTGCGCAACGAACAGCAGATGCAGGGCCTGGCCGACGCGGCGCGTTCGCGCTCCGAGGCCGACTGGCTGGTCGGCATCAACGGCACCCGCGCCATGACCGCCTTCAACTCGCGCGACGGCGGCTTCTTCCTCACCACCGTCGGCCGGGTGCAGACGCCCACGCTGTCGGTGGTGGTAGAGCGCGAGGAGAAGATCCGCAAGTTCGTGAGCCGCGACTACTGGGAAGTGCACGGGACGTTCCAGGCTGAGGCCGGCCAGTACCCTGGCAAGTGGTTCGACCCGGCCTGGAAGAAGCCGCCGCCCGGCCCGGACGGCGTGCCCGATCCCGAGCAACGTGCCGACCGGGTGTGGAACGAGCGCGAGGCCCGCGCCATCGCCGACGCGGCACGGGGCCAGCCCGCCACCGTCACCGAGGAAAGCAAGCCCACGACCTCGGCCTCGCCCGCGCTGTTCGACCTGACCTCGCTGCAGCGCGAGGCCAACAGCCGCTTCGGCTTCAGCGCCAAGACCACGCTGGCACTGGCGCAAAGCCTGTACGAGCGGCACAAGGCGCTGACCTATCCGCGGACCGATTCGCGCGCCCTGCCCGAGGACTACCTGCCGGTCGTCAAGGACACGATGAAGATGCTCGCGGAAAGCGGCATGAAACACCTGGCGCCGTTCGCCAAGCAGGCCGTGGACGGCAACTACGTGAAGCCGATCAAGCGCATCTTCGACAACGCCAAGGTGAGCGATCACTTTGCGATCATCCCCACGCTGCAGGCACCGAGTGGCCTGTCGGAGGCCGAGCAAAAGCTGTACGACTTCGTGGTGCGGCGTTTCCTTTCGGTGTTTTTCCCGAGTGCCGAGTACCAGGTCACGACACGCATCAGCACCGTCGTGCAAGGCGACAAGAAGTACCCGTTTCGCACCGACGGCAAGGTGCTGGTCAAGCCGGGCTGGCTGGCGATCTACGGCAAGGAAGCCGTGAACGACGAGGACGAGAAGGACGGCAAGAACCTGGTGATCGTGAAGCCCGGCGAAGTGGTCCGCACCGAATCCGCCGAACTCAAGGGCCTGAAGACGCGGCCCCCCGCACGTTATTCGGAAGCCACGCTGCTCGGCGCCATGGAAGGCGCGGGCAAGACCATCGACGACGACGAGCTGCGCGAAGCCATGCAGGAAAAAGGCCTGGGTACGCCAGCCACGCGCGCGGCCACCATCGAAGGGCTGATCGCCGAGAAATACATGCTGCGCGAGGGGCGCGAGCTGATCCCCACGGCCAAGGCCTTCCAGCTCATGACGCTGCTGCGCGGCCTGGGCGTGGAGGAACTCTCCAAGGCCGAACTCACCGGCGACTGGGAATACAAGCTCGCGCAGATGGAAAAGGGCGCGCTGAGCCGCGAGACCTTCATGCGCGAAATCGCGCAGATGACGGAACATATCGTCAAGAAGGCCAAGGAATACGACCGCGACACCGTCCCCGGCGACTACGCCACCCTGTCCACGCCCTGCCCCAACTGCGGCGGCGTGGTGAAGGAAAATTACCGCCGCTACACGTGCACCGGCCTGCCCGGGCAACCCGAGGGGTGCGGCTTCTCGTTCGGCAAATCGCCGGCGGGCCGGACTTTCGAGCTGGCCGAGGCCGAGGCCCTGCTGCGCGACAAGCACGTCGGCCCATTGGACGGCTTCCGCTCCAAGGCCGGCTGGCCGTTCACCTCGGAGATCGTGTTGAAGTTCGACGAAGAGGCAAAGAACTTCAAGCTGGAATTCGACTTCGGGGACGACAAGAATGCCGAGTCGGGCGAGATCGTCGATTTCAGCCAGCAGGACACGCTCGGCCCCTGCCCGATCTGCGGCGCCAACGTGTTCGAGCACGGCAGCAACTACGTCTGCGAAAAGGCCGTGCCGACCCACGATCAGCCCACGCCGAGCTGCACCTTCAAGAGCGGCAAGATCATCCTGCAGCAGCCGGTGGAGCCTGCGCAGATGGAAAAGCTGCTCGCCACCGGCAAGACCGACCTGCTCGACAAATTCGTCAGCATGCGAACGCGCCGCGCGTTCAAGGCCTTCCTGGCCTGGGACGCGGAAGCCGGCAAGGTGAACTTCGAATTCGCGCCGAGCAAATTCCCGCCGCGCAAGACGGCCGCAGGGGCCGCGCCGGCACGTGCGGCCGCCGGCAAGACCGCCGCGAAAAAGGTGGCGGGCAAGAGCGCCGCTAAATCCGCGGCCAAGACCGCCGTGAAGAAAGCCCCGCGCAAGACGCCGGCCGGCGGCGGACTGAAGCCGAGCGACGCATTGGCTGCGGTGATCGGCGCCGAGCCGGTGGCGCGCACGGAGGTGGTCAAGAAGATGTGGGACTACATCAAGGCCAACAACCTGCAGGACGCGACCAACAAGCGCGCCATCAACGCGGATGCGAAACTGCTGCCGGTGTTCGGCAAGCCGCAGGCGACGATGTTCGAGCTGGCCGGCATCATCGGCAAGCACCTGAGCTGACTTCAGGCGCCGCGCGGCTTCTCGAAATAGGGCAGCAAGGCCCGGGCGGCCTCGATGCGCAGGTGCAGGTCGACGCTCGGGTCGGCCATGACGTCGAGCAGGAACTGCTTCGGCGCCGACGGGCCTGCGGGCGATGTCGCCACCCGGCCGTCCTGTCCGGCGCTGGGCGTCTGGGGCGTCGGATGAGGTGTGACCGTGGACCCGATGGGCGCCAGAAGCGCGAGGGCGGCTCGAAATTCGCCCGGCTTGATGCTTTTCAGGCGTGACAGCACATCGGCCTGGGCCTCCGGGCTCGGGCATGCGTCGAGCCAGGGTTCGTCGGCGAACACCGCCGCCAAATCGCGCGCAATGAACGCCGACCACTGCCCACCTCCCGCCTTCGGTGCGGGCGGCATCTCGGAGGCGGGCTGCAGGGTGACGCGTGCGGCTGCGACATCGACGAGGTAGCGCAGCCGCAAGCGGTCGAGAAAAAGCGCTGCGTCGCCCGCAGGGACCGGCTCCGCCAGCGAAAACCACAGTTGGTAGCCGTCGACGCCATTCGCCACGATCGCTGGCGCGGGCAGCGCCAGATCATCCTGGACACCGTGCCACAGTAGCGCCAGGACGCGCCAGTCGGCTGGACGCGCCAGTTCGAGCACCAACGCGCGCACCTGACCGTTCTCATCGACAACGCCGGGCTCGCCCTTGGTGCCGGCGCCGACTGCCTGGTCGACAAGGTAGAGGCGATGCAATTCGGTCTGCAGTCTGTTCATGGCGGGACGGGCAAAGCGCAGACTGTACTTGACCCCGGTCCGGGCCTCCCTGCCCCCTGTCCGGCAAGGCTGGCCGCGATCAGCCCATCAGAGGCGCTCCAGGATGGTCGCGATGCCCTGCCCGCCGCCGATGCACTGCGTGGCCAGCGCATAGCGGCCGCCTTCACGCGCCAGCAATGACGCCGCCTTGCCGGTGATACGCGCGCCGGTGGCGCCCAGGGGATGGCCGATGGCGAGGCCGCCGCCGTCGATGTTCACCGTTTCGTGCCGCAAGCCGAGGGCACGGATGCACGCCAACGCCTGCGAGCCGAAGGCTTCGTTGATCTCGACCACGTCGAGATCGGCCGGCGCCAGGCCCGCGCGGGCCAGCGCCTTCTGCGTCGCCGGGACCGGGCCGATGCCCATCAGCGCCGGGTCCACGCCGGCCGTGGCCATGGCGCGAATACGGGCCAGCGGCGCCAGGCCGTGGCGCGCGGCGTAGTCTTCGCTCGTGACCAGCACCACGGCCGCCCCATCGGTGAGCGGCGAAGACGTGCCGGCAGTGACCACGCCGCCGTCCTTGAACACGGGCCTGAGCTGGGCCAGCGCGTCGAGGGTGGTGCCCGGGCGGATACAACCGTCCTGCGTCACGTAATCACCCGAGGCCAGCTGCACGGGCACGATCTCGCCGGTCAGGTGACCCCATTCACGCGCATTGGCGGCCTTCTGGTGCGATGCGAAGGCGAACTGCTCCTGGTCGGCGCGGCTCACTTCGAAGCGTTGCGCCACGTTCTCGGCCGTGAGGCCCATCGCGATGTAGGCATCGCTGTGTTCGAGCAACTGTGGATTCGGCGAGAAGTTGAAGCCGCCCTGCGGCACCATGCTCATCGACTCCACGCCGAAGCACAGGTAGGCATCGCCCAGCCCGGCTTCGATGTTGGCCGCGGCGATGTGGACCGCCGACATCGACGAGCCGCAGAAGCGGTTCACCGTCATGCCGCCGAGCTCGAACGGCAGGCCGGCCAGCAGTGCCACGATGCGGGCGATGTTGTTGCCCTGCGCCGCCTCGGGGTAGGCGCAGCCGGCGATCACGTCGTCGAGTGTGGCCGGGTCGATGCCGCTCGCGCCGGTGCGGCGCAGCAGGCCAGTGACCGCCTGCGCGGCCAGGGTGTCGGGCCGCATCCCGACCAACGCGCCCTTGCGCGCGAAATGGAACGGGGTGCGCGCGTAGGCGGAAATCAGGGCTTTCATGGCGACCTCTCGCTCGCGGGGTCAGGCGGCTCGGCGGTACCGCGAGGCCGACCGGCTGGTCGACAGGTTCGGGCCGAGTGCCTTGCGCGCTGTCTCCATGGCCTGCCAGTCGGCCAGCGACTCGAGCGCGGGGATGGTGATGGCTTCGCCGCTGTCCAGGCCTGCCAGGGCCGCATCGACCATTTCGCCGACTTCCATCACCATGCTTGCGGGCAGGTTGTCGACCGACAGGCCGCCACGCTCCCAGATCTCGGTGCGGGTGGCGCCGGGCAGCACGGCCTGCACACGCACGCCCTGCGGGCCGAACTCTTCCTGCATGGCCTGCGTGAAGTTCAGCGCGAAGGCCTTGGTGGCGCTGTAGCTGCCGCTCACGTTGCCCGGCGCATAGGCCACGACCGAGGCGATGTTGACGATGGTGCCGGTCTTGCGCGCGGCGAAATTGGCGGCCGCGGCTGCGGCCAGGCGGGTCGGCGCCACCACGTTGAGCTGCAGCATGGCTTCGACCTTGTCGATGTCGGCCGTGAGCAGCGGGCCGACGACGGCATTGCCGGCATTGTTCACCAGCAGGCTCAGGCTCGCGTCGCTGCGCAGGCGTTGCTCGATACGCAACAGATCGGCCTTGACGGTGAGATCGGCCTGCAGCACCTCGACCTTCACGCCTGCTTCGGTGGCCAGCTTGTCGGCCAGGGCGGCCAGGCGTTGCTGGTCGCGAGCGACCAGGACCAGGTCGTAGCCGCGGCGCGCCAGGCGGTCTGCGTAGACGGCGCCGATGCCGGAAGAGGCGCCCGTGATCAATGCCGTGCCGTTGGCGGCGCTCGTGTTGGAGGTCATGTTCATGGTGGATCCTTTGGTTGACTTTTAAATGACGATCGTCATGTTTGAATTATATGACGACCGTCATTTAAAATACAAGCTATCCATCCGATAGGAGAACCCACCATGAAAGTCAGCAAGGAGCAGATGGCGGAGAACCGCGAACGCATCCTCGACACGGCAGCGAAGCTGTTCCGCGAACGCGGCTTCGACGGCATCGGCGTGGCCGACCTGATGAAGGCCGCGGGCTTCACGCACGGCGGCTTCTACGGCCACTTCGCCTCGAAGGAAGATCTGATGGCGCAGTCCAGCGCGCGCGCACTGGCCAACGGCCTGGCGTACTGGGAAAACCTGGCGGAGCAGGTAAAGGACGAGCCGCTCGCTGCGCTGCAGGCCAGATATCTGTCGACGAAGCACCGCGACCATCCCGGTGCGGGTTGCCTCATGGCGGCGCTGGGCGCCGAAACGGCGCGCCAGGGTGCGCCGGTGCGCCAGGCCGTCACCGAGGGCGTCCGGTCGATGGCCGGGCTGCTGGCGCGCCTGATGCCGGGGCGCAGCAAGGCCGTACGGCAGCAGAAGGCACTCGCGGCCTACGCGAGCATGGTGGGCGCGCTGGTGCTGGCGCGCGCGGTGGACGACCCGGCGCTCTCGGAGGAAATCCTGCAGGCCACGGCCGCTTCGCTGGGCGTGCCGCCGCCCGCTTCAGTGCCGTCAGCGCGTTAGCGTGTTAGCGTGTTAGCGTGTTAGCGTGTTAGCGCAACAGCGCCTGGCGCAGGAGCCGCGCCGCACGGTCGCGGATGCGCCCGGGCAGATGGCCCGGCTGCGGCTTCACGCGGGCGGCGCGCGCGGCGCCGAGAAAGTCGTCGAGGATGGCCGTGTCGTTGAGCGTATCGGTCGCGCCTGCCTTGTGGAATTCCGGATGCCATTGGGTGGCGGCGATGTAGCCCTTGTTGAGGCCGCCGCGCCGGCGGATCGCCTCGGGCACGCGGTCGGGGCTGCTCCAGGCTTCCACGTCGAAGCCGGGCGCGAGATCCTTGATGCCCTGGTGGTGGATGCTGTTGACGCGCGCGCGCAGCACACCGGGGTACAGGTGGGCCAGGTGGCTGTTTTGCACGATGTCGATTTCGTGGAAATTCTGGTCGTAGGTGGTGGCGTCGCGGTGCCGCAGCGAGCCTTTGACCTGGGTTTCGATGTCCTGGTACAGCGTGCCGCCGAAGGCCACGTTGATGAGCTGCAGCCCACGGCATACGCCGAAGATGGGCTTGCCGGCCTGGGCGAAGGCCTCCACCACGGCGAGGTCGTACAGGTCGCGGATGCGGTCGCCGATCCACGCGTCCTTGAGCGGCTCCTCGCCGTAGCTGCCGGGCCAGACGTCGGCACCGCCGTGCATCACCACGCCGTCCAGCCATTCCGCATAGTGCGACAGCGACACGTCGCCGCGTGCGGTCTCGCCCGTCGGGCAAGGCACCATGACCACCATCGCGCCGGCCGACATGATCCAGTGCGCAATGGACTGCTCGACGTACTGCAACGTCTTGTTGGTGAACAGCGAACGCGCGGGGTCGGCATGGGAAAAGCAGGCCGAGAGGCCGATTTTCAGACGCTTGGCACTCATGGATTTCCTTTGTCGCGGTGCATTGGAGGCGAGCGTGCAGGCGCTCGGCCTTGGTTTTCATTCTGCGCCAAACAGGAAAATCGGCGTTGTTTTCGTCACTAATCTGCAGCATTCACAAGGGTTTGCAGCGCGGCCGTGAGCTCTTCCATCACGGGCTGCCAGTCGCCGGGCCCGGTCTGGCGGAACAGCCGCATCACGCCGGGGTACCAGGGCGAATCGGTGCGCTCTTCCAGCCAGCGCCAATCGGTCTGGTAGCGCGGCAGCAGCAGCCAGCACGGTTTTCCCAATGCACCGGCGAGATGCGCCATCGCCGTATCGACGGCAATCACCAGGTCGAGCCCGGCCATGATGGCCGCGGCGTCGGCGAAGTCGCGCATGCGCCCGCCCAGGTGCAGCAGCGGCTGGCCGGGCGGCGGGTTTTCCGCCTGGTCTTCGCCAGCGCCCTTCTGCAGACTGACGAAACACACACGCGGCACCTGCCACAGCGGTGCCAGCACCGCCAGCGAAGCGAGCGACCGGTCGGCGTCGTTCTCGAAGCGCGGATTACCCTTCCAGACCAGGCCGACGCGCAAGGACGGACGTGGCGGCAGTTCTGCCGCCCACCGCAGCGCGAGCGCGGGGTCGGTCTTCAGGTAAGGCAGCGATGCGGGAATCGTGTCGAGCCGGGTTTCGAAGTAGTAAGGCAGACTCATCAGGGGCGTCCAGACGTCCCACTGCGCCTCGGGCCAGGGCTCGTCGAAACCAAGCACGTGGTCCACGCCCGCAAGCGTGGCGAACAGCCGCTTCAGCGCCGGATGGCACAACAGGCTGACCGGCCCCGCACCTCGTGCCTTCAGCTGCGCCGCGTACCGGCCGAACTGCACCATGTCGCCATGGCCGACCTCGTAGCCCACCAGCACCGAGCGGCCGGCCAGCGGCTCGCCTTGCCAGCGCGGACAACGCAGCTGCTTTTTCAGCCCCGCGTACCAGTCGCGCGCCTCCAGCCCCGCCCAGCCTTCTTCGAGCCGGCCCTGGCGCAGCCGCATCACGCCCAGGTTGAAGCGGGCGCGGGGCAGGTCCGGGGCCAGGGCCAAGGCTTTTTCAAAGCAGGCTTCGGCCTCGTCGTCCAACCGCATGCTGGCGTACAACACGCCGAGGTTGGACCAGGTGCCGGGCTGGTCCGGTGCGAGTCGCAGGGCCTGGGCATAGGCGGCCTCGGCCTCGTCCAGGCGCTTGTGCCGGGCCAGCAGGCCGCCCAGATTGACATGGGTTTCGGCGATCTCGGGCCGCAAGGCGAGCGCACGGCGGTAGCAGGCTTCGGCTTCGCCGTCCTGCTCGCGCTGTTCCAGCACGAGGCCCAGGTTGACCCAGGCTTCGGCCAGGTCGGGTGCCGCCGCCAAGGCGCCGCGAAAGAGCCGTTCGGCTTCGGCCGGCAACTCGGCCGCCATCTGGCGCGCCCCTTCGAAGAACAGCTTTTCGGCCAGGGTACGGGGGGAAATTTGCGGTTTTTCCGGCATGCCCCCTAGCTTACGCGGCCGGGCAGGAGCCTGTCCTACACCCGAACGCGGCGTGCGCGGAGGCACGGGCTGCTGCCTATCCCGCGAGCGGCAGCATCACCCATTTCTAAACTGGACGCATGGAAACCAAGGAGTTCACCATGTCCAAGACATCCGAATCAAACACCACCGGCCTGCGCCAGGGCATCATGTACTGGGGCCTGGCCGCCACATTGGCCTGCGCTGCGGCTTACGCCCAGCCAACGGCCGGCACGACTGGCATCGACGCCTCGGGCAGCACCACGGCCGAGCGCGCGGCCTGCATGAACGGCCGCACGCAGCAGGACGAGGCCACCTGCCTGCGGGAAGCCAACAATGCCGCCGCCGACAAGAAGAAGGGCGAACTCACCACCCAAGGTCCGGTGGCCGTCAATGCGCTGACGCGTTGCGAACCCCTGGCCGGCGAGGACCGCGCGGCCTGTGAAGCGCGCATCCTGGGCTACGGCAGCACCAGCGGCAGCGTGGCCGGTGGCGGCGTCATCCGCGAGGTGGAAACCGTCGTCCTGCCAAAGGACAAGGCCAATGTGATCGTCGAGCCCAAGACGGCGGCACCGGTGATTTTGGTGCCGCAATAAAAAAGGCCAGTCCGGCCCATCAAAAAAGCCCATGTCCTCGCGGACATGGGCTTTTGCCTTGAGGGAAGGACCGCTTACTTCGCAGCGATCACACGCGCCATTTCCAGCGTCTTGTTCGAATAGCCCCATTCGTTGTCGTACCAGCTCACAAGCTTGACGAAGGTGCCGTCCAGCGCGATGCCGGCTTCGGCGTCGAAGATGGAGGTGCGTGCGTCGCCGCGGAAGTCGGTGGAGACCACCTTGTGGTCGGTGTAGCCGAGGATGCCCTTCAAGGCACCTTCGCTCTGGGCCTTGAATTCGGCGCAGATGTCGGCGTAGCTGGCATCCTTGTTGAGTTCCACCGTCAGGTCGACCACCGACACGTCGGACGTCGGCACGCGAAAGCTCATGCCGGTCAGCTTCTTGTTGAGCTCGGGAATCACCACGCCGACGGCCTTGGCGGCGCCGGTGCTCGAAGGGATGATGTTTTCCAGGATGCCGCGGCCGCCGCGCCAGTCCTTGTTGCTCGGGCCGTCCACGGTCTTCTGCGTGGCGGTGGTGGCGTGCACGGTGGTCATCAGGCCGCGCTTGATGCCCCACTTGTCGTTGAGCACCTTGGCCAGCGGGGCCAGGCAGTTGGTGGTGCACGAGGCGTTGGAGATGATGGCCTGGCCGGCATAGGTCTTGTCGTTCACGCCATAGACGAACATCGGCGTGTCGTCCTTGCTCGGGGCGGACATGACGACCTTCTTGGCGCCGGCGTCGATGTGCTTCTGCGCCGTTTCCTTGGTGAGGAACAGGCCGGTGGATTCGACCACGACTTCGGCACCGACGTCAGCCCACTTCAGGTTGGCCGGATCGCGTTCCTGCGTGAGGCGGATCTTCTTGCCATTGACGATCAGCGTGTTGCCGTCGACCGCGATGTCGCCGTCGAAGCGGCCGTGCACCGAGTCGTACTGCAGCATGTAGGCCAGGTAGTCGGGCTCGAGCAGGTCGTTGATGCCGACGATTTCAATGTCCTTGAAGTTCTTCACCGCGGCACGGAACACCATGCGCCCAATACGGCCGAAGCCGTTGATGCCAATCTTGATCGTCATTGCTGTTTCTCCAGTAGTTGAAATAAAAACCTGCGCGAGCGCTGCTCGGCGTTACTTGTTCCGCAAAGCCTGTTCGACGGTGTCGGCCACATTTTCAGGCGTGAAGCCGAAGTGCTTGAACAGTTCGGGCGCCGGGGCGGATTCGCCATAGGTGTCGATGCCGACCACGGCCGCGCAACCGTATTTCCACCAGCCGCCGGTGCAGCCCATTTCCACGGCGATGCGCGGCACGCCGGCCGGCAACACGGTGGTCTTGTAGTCGGCCGACTGGCGGTCGAAGGTGGTGGTGCTGGGCATGGAGACCACGCGCACGGCGATCCTGCGCTGGGCCAGCAGGGCTTGCGCCTTGATGGCCAACTGCACCTCGGAGCCGGTGGCGATGATCACCGCCTGGGCCTTCTTCTTCAGGCCCACGTCGGCGGGCTCGGCGAGCACATAGGCGCCCTTGTCGATCGCGTCCAGGCCCGAAGCGTCGGGCGCGGCGGCGGAGTCGGCCTTGGGGATGTAGGCGATGTTCTGGCGGCTCAGCAGCAGCGCGGTGGGGCGGTCCTTGTTTTGCAGCGCGACCGTCCAGGCCACGGCGGTCTCGGCCGTGTCGCCCGGGCGCCAGACGTCCAGGTTGGGGATCAGGCGCAGGCTGGCCGCGTGTTCGATCGACTGGTGGGTCGGGCCGTCTTCGCCCAGACCGATGGAATCGTGCGTGAACACGTGCACCACGCGCAGCTTCATCAGCGCGGCCATGCGGATGGCGTTGCGGCTGTAGTCGCTGAAGGTGAGGAAGGTGCCGCCGTAGGGGATGTAGCCGCCATGCAGCGCCACGCCGTTCATGATGGCGGCCATGCCGAACTCGCGCACACCGTAGTTGATGTGGCGGCCGATGATCACCGGCGGCTGGCTGTTCGCCGCGCTGCTGCCGGCGCTGGCCTTGGGCTCGTCTTCCGCGCCCTGCTTGGCATGTTCCACCGGCGTGCCGAGCACCACGTCGCCATTGGCTTCGAAGCGCAGCGCGGGTGTGGCCTTGGTATTGGTGAGGTTGGAGCCGGTCAGGTCGGCGCTGCCACCGAGCATCTCGGGCAGCGCGGCCGTGAACGATTCGAGCGCCAGCTGCGAAGCCTTGCGCGAGGCCACGGTCTCGGCCTTGGCATGGGCGCCGAGCACGGTGTCGACGGCGGTCTGCACGAAGTTGCGCGGCAGGTCGCCCTTCATGCGGCGCAGCAGTTCCTTGGCGAGGGCCGGGTGTGCGGCCTTGTAGGCGGCGAAGCGCACGTCCCAGGCTGTCTCGGCGGCCAGGCCGTTGGCGCGGGCGTCCCAGGCCTCGGCCACTTCCTTCGGGATGACGAACGGCGGGTACGGCCATTCGATGGCTTCGCGCGTGAGCTTGATCTCTTCGGCGCCGAGCGCTTCGCCATGGGCCTTGGCCGTGCCGCCGCGGTTGGGCGAACCCTTGCCGATCACCGTCTTGCAGACGATCAGCGTGGGCTTGTCGGCGGACTTCTTGGCTTCGGTGATGGCTGCGGACACCACGTCGGCGTCGTTGCCTTCGATCGGGCCGATCACGTGCCAGCCGTAGGCGCGGAAACGCTCGGGCGTGTTGTCGATGAACCAGGGCGCGACCTTGCCGTCGATGGAGATGCCGTTGTCGTCGTACAGCGCGATGAGCTTGTTCAGCTTCCAGGCGCCGGCCAGCGCGCAGGCTTCGTGGCTGATGCCTTCCATCAGGCAGCCGTCGCCGAGGAAGGCATAGGTGTGGTGGTCGATGATGTTGTGCACCACTTCGCCGCCCGGAGCGGCATCCACGCGGTTGAACTCCTTGGCCAGCAGCTTCTCCGCGAGCGCGAAGCCCACGGCATTGGTGATGCCCTGGCCCAGCGGGCCGGTGGTGGTCTCGACGCCGGGCGTGAGGCCGTGCTCGGGGTGGCCAGGCGTCTTGCTGCCCAGTTGGCGGAAGTTCTTGAGCTCGCTCATCGGCAGCTTGTAACCGGTGAGATGCAGCACCGCGTACAGCAGCATCGAGGCGTGGCCGTTGGAGAGCACGAAGCGGTCGCGGTCGATCCACTGCGGATTGCGCGGGCTGTGCTTGAGATGGCGGCCCCACAGCGCGACAGCCATGTCGGCCATGCCCATCGGCGCGCCGGGATGGCCCGAGTTGGCTTGTTGTACCGCGTCCATTGCGAGTGCGCGGATCGCATTCGCCATCAATTGATTGTTCGCCATCAGGGCTGCTCCGGGGAAGGTTCCGAGGGATCGGGGGAAACCCCGCATTTTACCGGGCGCCGCACGGCGGGCTGATACGCTACGCTCCAACACCGAACCTCTATGCAAGGCCTGCACCTCACCGCCGATCTGTACCAATGCCGCTGCGCACCCGAGTGGCTGACCGACGCGGCTCGGCTCGGCGCCCGTTGCCGCCAGGCCGTGGCGCAGGCCGGCCTGCAGGCGGTCGGCGAACTGTTTCACACCTTTACGCCCGCAGGAAGCGACGCCGGTGGCCCGGGCGGGGTCACCGCCACCATCCTGCTCGCCGAATCCCACTTGTGCGTGCACACCTGGCCCGAGCTCGGTGCGGTCACGCTCGACGTGTACGTGTGCAACTTCAGTGGCGACCACTCGGCGCGCGCGCAGGCCCTGATGCAGACCCTGATCACCCTTTTCGAGCCCGCGCAGACCCGGCAGAACCAGCTGGTGCGCGGCATGCCGAGCCCTCCGATTCCCGACAGCGTTTCCTCCCTGACTTCATGATCCTCCCTGCCCTGATCCTGGCCGCCGGCCGCGGCGAACGCATGCGCCCGCTGACCGACACCATCCCCAAACCCCTGCTGCCCGTGCACGGCAAACCACTGATCGAATGGCACCTGGAGGCGCTGGCGCGGGATGGCGTGCGGCAGGTCGTCATCAACACCGCGTGGCTGGAAGCGCAGATTCCCGCCGCACTCGGCGACGGCGCGCGCTGGGGCCTCTCCATCCACTACTCGATGGAAGGCCGCGACCACGGCGGCGCGCTGGAGACGGCCGGCGGCATTGCCAAGGCGCTGCCGCTGCTGGGCGACAACTTCTGGCTCGTTTCCGGCGACATCCATGCGCCGCAATTCCGCTTCGACCCGCTGGCCGCGGCCGCTTTCGAGGCCGGCGACCGGCTCGCTCACCTATGGCTGGTGCCGAATCCGCCGTACCACCCGCAGGGCGACTTCGGCATCGGACCCGACGGCCTGGGCCTGGCCGACAGCCCCGGGCCGGACGGTGTGCGCTGGACCTACAGCAACCTCGCCCTGGTGCGCGGTGCGCTCTGCGAGCACGTGCCGGTGGGCGAAAAAGTCCCCCTCGGGCCGCTGCTCTTTGCAGGCATGCGCCAGCAACGCATCGGCGTGGAGGCTTATAAAGGGCCCTGGCACAACGTTGGCACACCTGAACAACTCCACCACCTGAACGCACCATGACCACCGACCTCAAGAACCTCTACGCCGACCGCCGTGCCCAGGTCGCCCGCCGGCTCGGCGCCGGCGGCATCGCCATCATCCCCACGGCGCCCGAGCAGCAGCGCAACCGCGACAGCGACTTCCAGTTCCGCGCCGACAGCTACTTCTACTACCTCACCGGCTTCAACGAACCCAACGCCTGGCTGGTGCTGACCGGCGAGGGCCATGCCACGCTGTTCTGCGCGCCGAAGGACCTGGAGCGCGAAATCTGGGATGGCTTTCGCCTCGGCCCCGACGCCGCGCCACCTACGCTCGGCGTGCAGTCGGCGCACCCGGTGGCCGAACTCGGCACCCGCCTGCCGCGGCTGCTGGAAAACCGCAGCACCGTCTGGTACCCGTTCGCCACGCACAAGGGCCTGGAAGCCAAGATCGATGGCTGGCTCTCCAGCGTGCGGGCACGCGTGCGCTACGGTGCGCTGTGCCCCGAAACCCAGCGCGACCTGTGCGTGGTGCTCGACGAGATGCGCCTGATCAAGGACGAACACGAGAAGGAAGTGATGCGCCGCGCCTCGGCCATCAGCGCCGGCGCCCATGTGCGCGCGATGCAGCTCTCCGCCCGCATGCTGCGCGCCGGCGAAGAAGTGCGCGAATACCACCTGGACGCCGAACTGCTGCACGAATTCCGCCGCCATGGCTCTCAGTACCCGGCCTACGGCTCCATCGTCGCCGCCGGTGCCAACGCCTGCGTGCTGCACTACCGTGCCGATGCCGCGCCGGTGCGCAGCGGCGAGCTGGTGCTGATCGACGCCGGCTGCGAACTCGACGGCTACGCCAGCGACATCACCCGCACCTTCCCGGCCAACGGCAAGTTCACCGGCCCGCAGCGCGCGCTGTACGACCTCGTGCTGGCCAGCCAGGACGCCGCCATCGCCGCCACCAAGGCCGGCGCCCGCTTCACCGACCCGCACGAGGCCACCGTCAAGGTGCTGGCGCAGGGCATGCTCGACGTCGGCCTGCTCGACAAAAACAAGGTCGGCACGGTGGACGACGTGATCGAATCGCGCGCCTACTTCGCCTACTACATGCACCGCACCGGCCACTGGCTCGGCATGGACGTGCACGACTGCGGCAGCTACGTGGAAGCGTCGGAACTCGGCAACAGCAGCGAACGCAAGGACCCGCTGTCCGGTGAAACCATCACCAACCGCCCCAGCCGCATCCTGCGCCCGGGCATGGTGTTGACCATCGAACCCGGCCTCTACGTGCGCCCCGGCGAGGGTGTGCCGGAGGCCTTCCACAACATCGGCATCCGCATCGAGGACGACGCCATCGTGACCGAAACCGGCTGCGAGCTGATCACGCGCGGCGTACCGGTGAAGGCCGACGAGATCGAAGCCCTGATGCGCGGTTGAACGCGGCGCCGGCCATGCCCGACATCCAGCTCCTGGGCATCCAGGTCGGCACGGCACGGCCGCTGCGCGCCGGCCACCGCAAGGTGTCGTCGGCCATCGGCAAGACCGCCGTCGATGGCCCGCTGCTGGCCGGACCGCTCGGGCTGGCGGGCGACATGCAGGCCGACCTCGCCGTGCACGGGGGACCGGACAAGGCGGTGTACGCCTATCCGGCCGCGCACTACGCTTTCTGGCGGCAGCAGCGGCTCGACCATGGCGCAAGCCTTTTCGACGAAACACTGCCCCATGGCTTCGTCGGCGAAAACCTCAGCATCGACGGTCTGCTGGAGGACGCCGCCTTCATCGGCGACGAACTGCATTTCCCGCAATGCACGTTGCGCATCACCGCGCCGCGCGAACCCTGCTTCAAATTCAACGCCGTGATGGGGTTCTCGCAGGCGGCGAAGGCGATGGTGCAATCCGGCCGCTGCGGCTTCTACCTGGCGGTGACGCGACCGGGGCCGATCGCCGCTGGCGAAACGGCGCGGCTCGTGACGGGACCACGCCGGACCTCGGTGGCACTGGCCTTCGCCGCCAGCATGGCCCGCCGCAGCCTTTGAACGGGCCGGGCATTCGATCCCGGCCGCACGCGCTCCTCGGAAAAAGTGACTTCCCAGTCTATTTTGTGACGGAGTTGTGGCGAAATAGTCAAGAACTGCGCACAGTGCTGTGCACGGTTGCGAACACCACGGGATAATTCCGCCTTCCCACGCCGTGCCCGCGGCGATGTCGACCACCCCACCCCGCGTTCGCGTCCGCCGACCATGGCCCAGCTTTTCATTGCCGTTCACTACAACCTCTGGGTCGTCGGCCTGTCGTTCCTGATCGCCAGTTTCGCGTCCTATGTGGCGCTGGACCTGGCCAAACGTGTGCGCACGCCCGACCGGATGCTGGCGCGCGGCTGGTGGATCGGCGGCTCGGCGGCCATGGGCACCGGCATCTGGTCCATGCATTTCGTCGGCATGCAGGCGGCCGCCTTCCCGTTCGCCGTGGGCTTCGGTTATGCGGTCACCGGGCTGTCGTGGGTGGCAGCCGTGGCGGTTTCGGCGGTGGCGCTGTTCATTGCCAGCCGGGCCCGGCTGACACGGTTCCGGCTGGCCGTGGGAGCGCTGTCGATGGGTGCGGGCATCTGTGTGATGCACTACACCGGCATGGCGGCCATGGACATGGCGCCGGGGATCCGCTGGTCGGCCGGCTGGGTGGCGGCCTCCATCTTCATCGCCGTGGCCGCCTCCGCCGTGGCCCTGATGATCTTCTTCGGGCTGCGTAGGCTGAGCGGCAACGCCGCACGCTGGGGCCAACTGGCGGCCGCGCTGGTGATGGGCACGGCGATCTGCGGCATGCACTACACCGGCATGGCCGCGGCCGGATTCGCCGAGGGCTCGGTCTGCCTCAGCGCCAATGAACTGCGCGGCGACAGCCTCGGGCTGCTGGTGTCGGTGGCGACCATCGTGCTGCTCACGCTCACCATGTTCACCTCGGCCATCGACGCGCGCATGCAGGGCAAGGCGGCCGATCTGGCGGCCTCGCTGCAGACCGCCAACACCGAACTGCAGCAGCTCGCCTTCCGGGACGCGCTCACCGGCCTGCCCAACCGCCTGCTGTTCGACGACCGCGTGACGCTGGCCGTGGAACGCTGCGCGCGCGATGGCTCGGGCCTGGCCGTGATGTTCGTCGATCTGGACGGGTTCAAGCCGGTGAACGACTCCTTCGGGCACCGCTTCGGCGACGAGGTCCTGCGCGAGATGGCGCGGCGCGTTGCCGCACAGGCGCGCAGCACCGACACCGTGGCGCGCGTCGGCGGCGACGAATTCGTGCTGCTGCTCGAAGGCAACCCCGACACCACCGCCACGGCGCAGATCGCGCAGCGCATCATCGACGCGATCACCATGCCGGTAACCGGCGCCGAACACGAGGTGCGGCTGTCGTGCTCGATCGGCGTGGCCATGTACCCGTCCGACGGCCCGCGCGAGCAGCTCATGGCCCATGCGGACGCCGCCATGTACGCCGCCAAGCGCGGCGGCGGTACGGCCTATGCGTTCTTCGAGCCGCACATGAATGCCGGCGTACGCGAGCAGATCGAACTGCAGCGCGACCTGCGCCAGGCCATCGAGCGCGGCGAACTCGAGCTGCACTACCAGCCCAAGGTGAGCTCCGGGCGCAACGTGATCACCGGCGTGGAGGCACTTGCGCGCTGGAAACATCCGGTGCGCGGCATGCTGAGCCCCGGCGTGTTCATCCCGATTGCCGAACGCTTCGGCCTGATCAACGCGCTGGGCAACTGGGTGATCGAAGAAGCCTGCCATCAGGTCAGCCGATGGCGCGACCAGGGCCTGCGCATCCGCGTGGCGATCAACCTGTCGGTCCACCAGTTGCGCCAGGACGACCTCGTGCCGCGTGTGGAAAAGGCGCTGCGTACCCACCATCTCGACCCGGCCCTGGTGATCTTCGAGGTCACGGAGTCGGTGGCCATGGAGGACGCGGCCGGCACGCTGGCGACCTTCGAGCGGCTCGGCGGCATCGGCGTGAAGCTGTCGATCGACGACTTCGGCACCGGCTATTCCAGCCTGTCCTACCTGCGCCAGCTGCAGGTGAGCCAGCTGAAGATCGACCAGTCCTTCGTGCGCGACCTGGAAACCAGCGCCGACGCCCGCGCCATCGTCAAGGCCGTGGTCGGCCTGGCCCATGCGCTGAACCTCAGCGTGGTGGCCGAGGGCGTGGAAACCGAAGCCCAGCGCGACGTGTTGACCGCGCTGAAATGCGACGAGCTGCAGGGCTACCTGTACGCCAAGCCGATGACGGCGGCGCTCATGGGCCAGTGGGCGCTGGACATCGACCCGCCCACCGACATGAAGTTCGCGAATTCGACTTTCGTCGACCTCTGAACCACGCGGCTCAGCCGACCCGGCTGCCCACGCGGTGGCCGTGCGTCAAGGCCTCCTCGAAAATCGAATAACCCGACAGGTCGCTGTGCGCGAACCACAGTCGCTGCCCGGCCGCACGCGACTGCAAGGCCGCCAGCGCCGCGCTGCGGCGGATGCCCGGCACCGGCGTGCTCATCGCATGGCCGTAGCGCGTGATGTCGATCCGCGTGGCCTTGGCGGGCAGGTCGGGGTGCGGCGCGGCGAACTCGGCCCACAGCACATCGCGCCAATGGGTCCACGGCTCGTCAAACAGCACCTGCCTGCGCGCCGGCGCCAGCCCCAGGGCGCGGTAGCAGGTGAGCACGGTCGCGCCGGGCACCGGCAGCAGGCTCTGGTGCATGGCATCGACATAACCCAGGCCTTCCGCACCCGGGCGGCTGTCGTAGACCACGTTGTCCCAGCTCGGCGCGGCACCGGGCCGGTCGTCCAGCGGCGCGCGCAGGTGCACGTTGGCCACGAGCCACGGCGCATAACGCAGTTGGGCGGCGGCCTCGCGCAGCGCGGGCGGCGGGTTCTCGACCAGGCGCGCGGCAACGAACAGTGGCAGCGCCACGATGCAGTGGTCAGCCTGCCAGCGGCGCAGGGTCGATGTGGCCGCATCGAAGGCATCGACCTCCACGCCGTGCCGGCCCACCGCGATGCGCGCCACCACCTGGCCGGTGTGCTGGCGCCCGCCGAGCGGCGCGGCCAGGCGCCGGGTGAGCCAGGCATTGCCTTCGGGCCAGGTCAACACGCCTTCGCTCTCGGCCACACCGTCGCCCGGCGCATGGAAGCCATGCCGGCTCGCGAAGTAGTGCAGGCCGGCCCAGGCCGAAACCGTGGCGATGCCGGCGCCGTAATCGTCGCGGCAGCAGTAGTCGAGGTACCAGCGCAGGTGCGGGTCGGTCAGTTGCTGCAAGTCCAGCCACGCTCCGAATGTCATAGCATCCAACGCAGGATCCACCTGCGCCAACGACACTTTTGACACAGGAATTGCGAACCAACCCGCGCGCGCCACGCCTTGGGCGAACCGCCGGTATTGCGCCAGCGTCTCGGGCTCCACGCCCTGCAGCGGCAACAGGCCGTCCTGCCAGGCGCCGTTGAAGAACAGCCGCTCCTGCGGGCTGTGGCACAGGTGGCGCTCGTCGTATCGCCACCGCCCGGCCACCCGTTGGCGCAGGCCGAATTCCTCGAGCAGATCCTGCACCTCGCGCGCGTCGTCGCCGGGCACGGGCAGGTAATGCGCGCCCAGCGGACAAGGGACGCCGTTCACCGCGCCGCCACGGCTGTTGCCGCCGGCCTGGTCTTCGAGTTCGAGCAAGGCGAAATCCTCGATGCCGCGCTGGCGCAGCGCACGCGCGGCGGCCAGCCCCGCCACGCCGCCACCGGCGATCACGACCCCCGTGCGCTGCGTGCTCGCGGGCGCGGGCCAGCTGCGGCGGTCGCGCAGCAGGTGGCCGCGTTCGAAGTTGATGCCGGTGAAGCCGCCTGCGATTTCGGCCGGCGCCTCGCAACCCGTCAAAACCGGCAAGGCCGCGGCGGCCAGGAAGTCACGGCGTTTCAATGCGCCACCACCTTGCCCCACTCCTGCTCGTAGGTCGTCACCAGGATCTGGTTCGATAAACGGTTGACCTCCGCCGGCACCCGCGCCATGTCGAGCGGAAAGTCGAACAGCAACGGCAGGCTGTTGAGATCGAGGAAACGCAGTCCGGCGGGCAGCGCGGGCGGCAGGCGCCAGGGCCGGCGGCTGGCCAGCACATAGCCCCACTCGCCGAAACTCGGCACGTGGGCGTGGTAGGGCGTGGCCGTCAGCCCGACGGTTTCGATGGTGCGCACCACGGTCCAGAAACTCTGGCGCGCCACGAGCGGCGAGGTGGTCTGCACCACGGCGTAGCCGCTGGCCGACAGGTGGCGGTCCAGCAGGGCATAGAAGCTGTTGGTGTAGAGCTTGCCGATGGCAAAGTTGGTCGGATCGGGGAAGTCGACGACGATCACGTCAAAGGTCTCGTCGGTCTTGTCCAGCCACTGGAACGCATCGGTGTTGACGATCTTCAACTTCGGTGACGACAGCGAATGGCCATTCAGCCGCGCCAGCGTCGGTTGCTCGCTGAACAGCTTCGTCATGGCCGGATCGAGCTCGACCAGCGTGATGCGCTCGACGCTCGGGTACTTCAGGATCTCGCGCACCGCCATGCCGTCGCCGCCACCGAGCACGGCCACCTTCTTCGGCGCACCGTGGGCCGCCATCGCCGGGTGCACCAGGGCCTCGTGGTAGCGGTATTCGTCGCGTTCGGCGAACTGCAGGTTGCCGTTCAGGAACAGCCGATGACCGGCCTTGCCGTTCGTCACCACGATGCGCTGGTAGGGCGAGGTGGTGCTGAAGACGATGCCGTCCTGGTAGAACTTGTCTTCGGCCGCCTTGGTGATGTGGTCCGCGCCGATGAAACCTCCCGCCAGCGCCAGCAGTACCGCTGCACACGCCGCCGCATGGGCGCCCAGGCGTGGCAACTCGTGCCGGAACAGCCACAGCGCCCACAGCGCCACGGCCGCATTCATCAGGCCGAACAGCAGGCCGGTGCGGATCAGCCCGAGCTGCGGCACCAGCACCAGCGGGAACGCCACCGACACCGCCAGCGCGCCGAGGTAGTCGAAGGTCAGCACCTGCGACACCAGGTCCTTCAGCGCCACATTGCGCTTCAGGATGCGCATGACCAGCGGAATCTCCAGCCCCACGAGGATGCCCACCAGCAACACCAGGCCGTACAGCAGCACACGAAAGCTGCCGGGCAGGTAGGCATTGGCCAGGAACAGCACCGCCGGCAAGGCGCCGCCGGCCAACGCCACGAGCAACTCGATGCGCAGGAAATGCGCGGGCAATTGCCGCTCGAAGAACCGCGACAGGTAGGAGCCCACGCCCATCGCGAACAGGTAGGTGCCGATGATGGTCGAGAACTGCAGCACCGAGTCTCCGAGCAGATAGGAAGCCAGGGCACCCGCCGCCAGCTCGTAAACCAGGCCGCAGGCGGCCACGACGAAGACGCTGGCGAGCAGCGCGACTTCCATCGGGCGGGGGGCCGCGACCGCGGGGCGCAAGGGCGGCGCCGAAGTCATCACCCGTGGATCGCCGCCGCCACGATGATCGAAATCCCGAGGCTCATCGCCGCCACCACCAGGCCGAGCGCCACGTTCTGTTTCTCCACGATTTCGGCCCAGAGGTCGTAAGGCGTGAGTTTGTCGATGAGCACGAAACACAGCCAGAAAATGACCACGCCGATCAGCGCGAACAGGATGGAGCCGAGGAAGGCCGCGGGCCGGAGCCATTCAAGTGCCATGGGAATCTCCTGGTGAAAAACGATGTCGTTGAAGGGCGGCGGGACGGCTTTTCATTTGTGCCCGCCGCCGCTGGAAAAACCGCCGAAAGAGCCGCCCGAGCTGCGCGATGAGGAGGAAGTGCTGCAATTCTCCACCCGCGGATCGCAGGAAGTGCAGCGGCTCATGAGCGCCAGCAGCACCAGGATCACCACCACCACGAGGATCACGGTGATGCAGCCCACGCCGCCGCTGCGGCTCACGGGGGAGGCATCGCTGCGCTGGAACAAATCCTTCTTGCCTTCGATCTTGAAGGCGGCGGCGACCGCGTCGCTGGCGATCAGGCTGCCGGCGGACCAGGTCAGCTCGTTCGCCGACTGCTCCGACGACAGCAGGTTGCGCCCGCTCGCGAAGTCGCGGTTGCTGGTCTTCTGCCCGCGCGTGACCTGCCAGTAGAACTCGCCAGCCACATAGGCCGTCTCGGCGTAGTAGCTCTCCTTGAGCTGGTAGCGCGTGCCGAGGTAGGTGGCCTGCTGCGTATTGCCCGGGCTCATCTTCGGCGCCCCCGTGGTGGGCTTGACGAGGCTCCAGCCTTCCTCGGAATCGACCAGGAAGGCAAAGCCGCGCTGGCGATTGTAGAGCAGGTATTCGCTCCAGCCGAAGTGTTCGTCCGGGTCTTGTGGCGTATAGCCCATGCGGTGCTGGAAGCCCACCACCTGCCACGACACGCCCTGCAGTTGGCCCAGGCTGCCGAGCGCGATGAGCGGCGCCACCGGCTCGTCCTGTAGGGCATGCGCGAGTTCGCCGCCGATGCCCTGGGAGAGGTCGATCAGGCTGTGGCAGGCCGGGCAGGCGATGCTCTTGCTGCTGCCGAGCTGCACCGTCACGGGCGCGCCGCAGTTCGGGCAGTTGAACTGCCGGCCGGTGTCTTGCTTGGTGCTGGTGTCGCGCAGGCCGCTGAGCTTCAGTTCTTCGAGCGACACGGCACGGCCCGTGGATGCAGCCGGTACCGCTGCGCCGTAGTCGATGCTCAGCACCTCGCCGTCGTCGCTGCGCAGTTCCACCATGGCGAACGGTGTGCCGAGCGCAGGCAGATGCCCGAGTTCGCCCTGCGCCGAGCACAGCGACACCGTCTGGTTGGAGGTGACGGTGTAGGCCTTGCCGCCCACCGCAGTGGTGGCGCCGACGCGGAAGTGTTCGGCCGCGGGCAGTGCTGCAGCGGCCACAGAAGCGTCGGCCGGGCGGCTGAACACGTAGGCGCCGTTGTCCTCGCTGAGCACCGCCACGGTGCCGTCGTCGAGCGCGGCGTTCCATTCGGTCCAGCGGCCTTCGGGGTACTGGTATTGCAGCCGTCCCACCAGCGTGAAGCGGCGCTGCCCGAACAGGCCCGAGGCCATCAGCTGCAACGGGCTGAAGTCGTCGAACAGCTCGGCCATCTTGCCGATGCGGGTCAGGGTTTCGCCCTGGCGCACCACCGTGCTCTGGCAATAGGCGCAGACCGCATGGGTGGACTGCGCGCTGCGGAATTCCACCGGCGCGCCGCAACCCGGGCAGGGCACGCTGTACAGGCGCTGGATCGCGCCCTCAGCCATGGGGTGCGCGGCTTGGCTTCAAGTCTTTGATGCCTTCACCGCTGATGGATATTGCGCGTGCAGCTCCGGAAAACATAGCAAAAAGTCAGACGAGCTTCTTCAGCAGTTCGGCTTTCTTGCTGTCGAATTCTTCCTGCGTGAGGATGCCCTTGGCCTTGAGTTCGCCGAGTTTCTCCAGCGTGGCCATCACCTCCTCGGGCTTGACCCCCACCGCCGCAACCGCCGGCGCGGCGGCCTGGGGCTGCAGGCCGGCCTGCAGGTTCTGCGCGAGCACCTGGCCCAGCGCCACGCCGGCACCCAGGCCCATGGCGTCCCCGGCCACGCCGCCGCCGCCACCCGCGCCTTCGGCGAATTTCGGGATCGCCTGCGCGGTCTGGTATTGCATGAACTTGCCCATGTCGTTGCCGACCATGCCCATGCCGATCTTCTGATCGAGAATCTTCTGCAGTTCCTCGGGCAGCGACACGCTCTGCACCGTGAGGCCGTCGAGTTGGATGCCGATCTTGGCGAATTCGGGCGCGAGCTGCGTCGACAGGGCCTGCGCGAACATGATCTGGTTGGCCGCCAGGTCCAGAAACGGAATGCCGCTGGCGGCGATGGCGTTGCTGATGTTCTGCATCACCAGGCCGCGCAGTTGGCCGTCGAGGTCGGCCACGCCGTACACGTCGCGCGTGCCCGAGATCTCGGTGTGGAACAGCTTGGGGTCGGCCACGCGGAAGCTGTAGTTGCCGAAGGCGCGCAGCCGCACCGCGCCGAAGTCCTGGTCGCGAATCGTGATGGGCTGCGGCGTGCCCCACTTCTGGTCGATCTGCTGGCGCGTGCTGAAGAAGTAGACGTCGCTCTTGAACGGCGACTCGAAGAGCTTGTCCCAGTTCTTGAGGTAGGTGAGCACCGGCAGCGTCTGCGTCGTCAGCTTGTAGGTGCCGGGGCCGAACACATCAGCCACCTGGCCTTCGTTGACGAACACGGCCATCTGCGATGCACGCACGGTGAGCGAGGCGCCGTTCTGGATTTCCATGTCGGCCATGGGGAAGCGCCAGGCCAGCGTGCCATCGCCGGACTCCGTCCACTGGATGATGTCAATGAACTGTTTGCGGATGAAGTCCATCAAGGCCATGAGAGTCTCCTGTGGGGATGGGCAATGGTCGCGGAATGATACCCGCGGGCGCATGCTGAATTCGCATGCCATCTGCGTACAAACCGCATGAAATTCGTCGATTGCAGAGGTCTACAATCCCATGACTTACGATGCTGACGGCTGCCCGCGTGGTGCAAGTCCGGTTTCGGCGGGGAGACTTTTGATGACCGACAAGACGGTGAACACCGAAGAAAAACGCGCAGAACTGCGCCGCGCCGCGCTCGAATACCACGAGTTTCCCACTCCGGGCAAGATTGCCGTCGCAGCCACCAAGCAACTGGTGAACCAGCGTGACCTGGCACTCGCCTACTCGCCCGGCGT
Source organism: Rhodoferax koreense (assembly GCF_001955695.1). Classification (NCBI taxonomy): domain Bacteria; kingdom Pseudomonadati; phylum Pseudomonadota; class Betaproteobacteria; order Burkholderiales; family Comamonadaceae; genus Rhodoferax; species Rhodoferax koreensis. The sequence goes on from NZ_CP019236.1 coordinate 5,751,021, forward strand.
GGCCGCGCCCTGCGAGGAAATCGTCAAGGACCCGAACGCCGCGTTCAAGTACACCAGCCGCGGCAACCTGGTGGCGGTGATCACCAACGGCACGGCCGTGCTCGGCCTGGGCGACATCGGCGCGCTGGCGTCCAAGCCGGTGATGGAAGGCAAGGGCGTGCTGTTCAAGAAGTTCGCCGGGGTGGACGTGTTCGACATCGAGATCGATGAAAAGGACCCGGCCAAGCTGGTCGACATCATCGCCTCGCTCGAGCCCACCTTCGGCGCCGTCAACCTCGAAGACATCAAGGCGCCCGACTGCTTCTACGTGGAGCGCGAGTTGCGCAAGCGCATGAAGATCCCGGTGTTTCACGACGACCAGCACGGCACGGCCATCACCGTGGCGGCGGCCATGCTCAACGGCCTGAAGGTCGTCGGCAAGAACATCGGCGAAGTCAAGCTCGTCACCTCGGGCGCCGGCGCCGCGGCACTGGCCTGCCTGAACCTGCTGCTCAAGGTCGGCCTCAAGCGCGAGAACGTCTACGTGACCGACCTGGCCGGCGTGGTCTATGAGGGCCGCACCGAGCTGATGGACGACGACAAGCGCCAGTACATGCAGAACACGACGGCGCGCACGCTGTCCGACGTGATCGAAGGCGCCGACGTGTTCCTCGGCCTGTCGGCGGGGGGGGTGCTCAAGCCGGCCATGGTGTCGAAGATGGCGGCGAACCCGGTGATCTTCGCGCTGGCCAACCCGAATCCCGAAATTTCGCCGGAAGACGCACATGCCGTGCGCGGTGACGTGGTGATGGCCACGGGCCGCACCGATTACCCGAACCAGGTCAACAACGTCCTGTGTTTCCCGTACATCTTCCGCGGCGCGCTCGATTCGGGCGCCACCACCATCACCGACGAGATGGAAATCGCGGCGGTACACGCCATCGCCGACCTCGCACAGGCGGAGCAGAGCGAAGTCGTGGCCGCGGCCTACGCCGGTGAAAAGCTGGCCTTCGGCCCCGAATACCTGATCCCCAAGCCCTTCGATCCGCGGCTGATGATGAAGATCGCGCCGGCCGTGGCCAAGGCCGCCGAAGAGAGTGGCGTGGCGCTGCGTCCGATCAAGGACATGGACGCCTACCGCGACCGCCTGCAGAGCTTCGTCTATGCCTCGGGCACGATGATGAAGCCGATCTACGACGCGGCCAAGAAGGCGACCCGCAAACGCGTGGCCTATGCCGAAGGCGAAGAGGAACGCGTGTTGCGCGCGGCGCAGATCGTCGTCGACGAAGGCATCGCCCGGCCGACGCTGATCGGCCGGCCCACCGTCATCGCCGAGCGCATCGCCAAGTTCGGCCTGCGCCTGCGCGAGGAACTCGACTACGACATCGTCAACGTCGAGCAGGACCATCGCTACCGCGACTTCTGGCAGACCTACCACCGCATGACCGAGCGCAAGGGCGTCACGGTGCAGGTGGCCAAGATCGAAATGCGCCGGCGCCTCACGCTCATCGGCAGCATGCTGCTTCAAAAGGGCGAGGTCGACGGCATGATCTGCGGCACCTGGGGCACGACGCACAACCACCTGCAATACATCGACCAGGTGATCGGCAAGCGGCCTGGCGGCAGCCCGAGCACGCCGCAGGACGTGCAGATCTACGCCTGCATGAACGGCTTGATGCTGCCGGGCCGGCAGGTGTTCCTGGTCGACACCCATGTCAACTACGATCCGACCGCCGAGGAACTGACCGAGATCACCGTGATGGCAGCCGAGGAGATGATGCGCTTCGGCCTCAAGCCCAAGGCGGCGTTGCTCTCGCACAGCAACTTCGGCCAGAGCAACCAGCCGAGCGCGATCAAGATGCGCCGCGTGCTCGGGCTGCTGCAGACCCAGGCCCCATGGCTCGAGGTCGATGGTGAAATGCACGGCGACGCGGCGCTCGACGGTGCCGCGCGCGCGGCGACCATGCCGCACAGCACGCTCGCCGGCGATGCGAACCTGCTGGTCATGCCCAACATCGATGCCGCCAACATTTCCTACAACCTGCTCAAGACGGCGGCGGGCGGCAACATCGCCATCGGGCCCGTGTTGCTCGGCGCCGCAAAACCTGTACACATCCTGACGGCCAGCACCACGGTTCGCCGGATTGTGAACATGACAGCCTTGACGGTAGCGGACGCCAATGTGGTGCGTTAACCGCCCGCAATGAGATAGCAAGTACTAACTCAGGTCGATATTGACCCCTGGGGGCTGCCCAATATTTGGGCAGCCCCTTGCTTTTTGGGGGCGCATGCGTCACACTAGCGCCTTGAAATTTCGGGGTAAACCCGAGGTCGCCAAGAAGCATCGGAAGGTTCTAAAGGTTGGAACGCATGGCGCAGAAAGAGAAAAAGAAGATAGCCAAGCATCTTCTGGCGGTAGTTTCCGGGATTGCGCTGGTTTTTTGCACTGGTTTGGTGCAAGCCCGTTCCCCCCGTTCTCCTTCACCTGATGTGTCGATTGCCACCATTTCGGTGGTCGAGTTGCCACCGCAGGGCCGTGAAACTTACAAGTTGATCCGGCAGGGAGGACCGTTCCGCTATAGCAAAGACGGTGTGGTTTTCGGTAATCGCGAACGCATCCTGCCCCGGCAGCCGCGTGGTTATTACCGTGAATACACCGTGGAGACTTCGGGTTTGAGCCATCGTGGCGCGCGCCGCATCGTCTGCGGCGGCGAGCCCCGCACGCCGGACGGTTGTTATTACACGAGCGACCACTATGCGAGTTTTCGCAAGATCGTCGAATGAGAGATTGTCGAGTTAATCATGCTAAGCAATGCGTCGCAGACGCCCAATAGATCAGAAGCCGGGGTACCTTTGATGAATGAGAAAAAGGCGGAGACGGATTTGCCGCTCCGCAATGTCAGAACCAACATCGTGCAGTCGATCCGCGCATTCCGTGTGCAGGATCTGCAGGACGCGGCGCTCGGGCTCGGCCAGCACTTTCTGTATGCCAACCTGGCCAACGCCCAGAGCAAGCAGGACGTCCTGGACATGATCGCCCAGCAGTTCACCTTCCCGACGCATTTCGGCAAGAACTTCGATGCGCTGTACGACTGCATGACGGATCCCTTGCACAAATCGGGCCCGCAGCCGGGCTTCATCGTGGTGCTGGAACAGATCCCGGCGCACGCGAAGTTCGACAAGGAAGCCCGCGAACAATTGCTGGACATCTTCCGTGATGCCGCTGACTACTGGGGGGACCGGAAGATTCCGTTCCGGTGCTTCTATTCTTTTCTGTAGCCCGTTCTGCACAAAACAGCCAAGCAGAACGGGCGAACGAGGCAGACAGCAACGTCGTCTCGGGCATCGAGTTGAACAACACCACCGAGTCCGGCGAAAAGATGCCGACGGACAAGCTGGTCGATGTTTCACCGCTGGCGCTGCGCATGAGCAGCCCTTTCAACGCGGGGTACTGGCTGGCGGCAGCGTAAGCAACGCACCGCGTCGTCAGAATTGAAAAAGCCCGTCAGCGCAAGCTGACGGGCTTTTTCAATTGGCGTTGTTCACGCCGTGAGCGCCAGATCCACGTATTCCTGCACGGGGACTTCCTCAGCGCGGCGCTGCACGTCGAACGCCCCCGCGAAATGACGCGCCTCGAGCCAGCGGCCCAGGGTGTGGCGCAAGATCTTGCGGCGCTGGCTGAACGCGACCTGCACCAGTTCGCTCAGCAACCCCACATCGACCGCCGGCGGCGCGGAGAGCGGCACCATGCGCACCACGGCGCTGTCGACCCGCGGCGGCGGATCGAAGGACTCGGGCGGCACGAACAACACGTTTTCCATGGCGTAGCGCCACTGCAGCATCACGCTGAGCCGGCCGTAGTCGCTGGTGGCCGGCCGCGCCACCATGCGGTCGATGACTTCCTTCTGCAGCATGAAATGCTGGTCCTGCACCACGTCCACCTGGGCCAGCAGATGGAACAGGATGGGCGTCGAGATGTTGTAGGGCAGGTTGCCGACGACACGCAGCTTTGGCTTCACGACCGCTCCTGAATCAGGAGCAACCAACGCAGCAGCGATCTGCGTGAAGTCGACTTTCAATACATCGGATTCAATCACCGTCAACTGCCCGTGGGCGCGCAGCCGTACCGCCAGGTCGCGGTCGAGCTCGATCACCGTCAGGTGGCCCAGGCGTTCGACCAGAGGCTGGGTCAGCGCGGCCAGGCCGGGGCCGATCTCGACCATGGGCTGGCCGGGCTCGGGCGCGATGGCGTCGACGATGGCGCCGATGATGCCCTGGTCGGACAGGAAGTGCTGGCCGAAACGCTTGCGCGGGATGTGGGAACTGGATTTCAAAACGCCGGTGGCACCCCGTTACTGGGGCGGCTCCCGATATTCCACGTAGGCCCGCGCGCGCAGTTCCTGCGCCCAGTTGGCATAGGCCTCGTCGAGCTTCTTCTCGCGCACGATGTTGCGCACCACTTCGCGCTGCTCGCGCGGCGATAGTGCGCGCTCGCGGGTTTCGAGCAGCTGGATCAGGTGCATGCCGAAGCGGGAGACCACCGGGTCGGAAATCTGGCCTGGCTTGAGCGAATCGAGCACTTCCTCGAATTCGGGCACGAACTGCCCCGGGCTGGCCCAGCCGAGATCGCCGCCTTCCTTGGCGCTGCCGTCCTGCGAGTTCTCACGGGCCAGCGCGGCGAAGTCGGCCGTGCCGGCTTCGACGCGTTTCTTGAAATCGAGCAGCTTGTCGCGCGCCGCGGCTTCGCTGAGCTGCGGGCTCGGGCGCAGCAGGATGTGCCGCGCATGGGTTTGCGGCACGGCGGCCGGCACCCCGCCCTGGCGCTTGTCCAGCAGCTTCAGGATGTGGAAACCCGCGGCCGACCGCAGCAGGGGGCTCACTCCGCCGACAGGGAGATCCTGCACGCCATCCACGAACAGTTGCGGATAGCGTTCGGCACTGCGCATGCCGAGCACGCCGCCGCCCTTCTGGTCGGGGCCATCGGTGTACTGGCGCACCAGTGCTGCGAAATCCTCGCCGGCCTTGGCCCGGTCGAGCAGGCCCTGGGCCTTGGCCTGCAGTTCCTTGACGCGTTCGGCGCTCGCGTTTTCCGGCACGGCGACCAGCAGCATGGCCAGGTTGATTTCCTGCGGCGCCTGCGCGCCCTCGCTCTGCTGTTCACGCAGGTAGGTGTCGATGTCCTGGTCGCTCACCTTGACGCGCCCGTCCACCTCGCGTTCGCGCAGCCGCGACACGATGAGCTGGTTGCGCAACTCTTCGCGGAACTGCGCGAGGGTCAGGCCGTCCTGCGCCAGGCGCCGGCGCAACTCGGGCACGTCGATCCGGTTCTGCCGCGCCACGTTCTGCTCGGCCAGGTCCACCGCGGTGTCCTCGACTTTGATGCCGCCCTCGCGCGCCGCCTGCAATTGCGCCTTTTCGAGCACCAGCCGCTCCAGCACCTGCCGAGTGAGTTCGGCCTCGCTGGGCATGGCGTTGGCGCCCTGCTGGGCCATCTGCTGCGCCACGCGCACGACACGCGCGCGGACCTCGTTGTTGGTGATCGGCTCGGAGTTGACCACGGCCACGATGTAGTCGGCCTGGCGCGGCCCTGCGGGGCGAGCCAGGCCTGGGGACAGCGAGATGCCGGACGGGAGCGAAGGCCGCAGGCCCTGGGCCTGCGCGGGCCAGGTCGCGAGCGTGGCCAGGCCGGCCAGCGTCACAGCGAAGAAACGATGCATCATGTTGTGAGGGTTCTAGTCGTATTGCCCGAAGCGGCTCGGGGTGGTGATGGTTTCCCGCAGGTACTGGTAACGCGGGATGTTTTCCTTGAGGGTCCTGAGCGGACTCGAACCCAGGCGCGTGAAGCCGACGAATTCAAGCTGGAACAGGATCTTCGAGTTCGTCGAATTGGAACTGGTCTGCAGCCGCTCCAGCACGATGCGGCCGAGCCAGCAACCCGCATCGTACTCAAACCCGAGGACCGAATCGACGAGCTTGCGGTCGTACATGCTGTAGTTGAGCCGGCCCACGCTGTACCAGCGGCCTTCGCCCAGACCTGCTCCCGGGCCGAGATCCTTGCCCTTGTCGCCCCACAGGTCGTTGATCGGCCATTGCCAGCCGACGTCGATCTGCTCGCTCAGGCCGCGTTGGTACCGGTAGGCGGCGCTGATCACCCGGTAGTTGCCCGGGCTCCAGCGCCCGCTGATCGAGGCGCGCTCGGAACGGTTGGTCTTCTGGTTGTACTGCACCGTGCCGTCGAAGGTCCAGCGCGGGTCCCAGTTGATGGAGGCCCCGGCCAGGAAGTCGCTGATGCGGTCCGTCACCACGGGCTGGCCGGGCAGCACGACGCGCTGGTCCTTGAAACGCAGGCGCTGGGCCACGCCCACGTTGAGGAGTTCGGCGCCCGTGTCGGGCTCGAACAAACGCGAGTTCACGCCCAGCGTGAGCAGGTTGTTGTCGGCGATGCGGTCGTTGCCCGAAAACGAATTCTCGGTATAGATGGTCGCCAGGTTGAAGTCGTTCTGCGCCGTGTCGTAGATCGGCAGCGCGCTCTGGTCGCGGTACGGCGTGTTCACGTAGAACGCGCGCGGCTCCAGGGTCTGGCGCAGGGCGCGCCCGAAGAAGTTGGCATCGCGCTCGAAGATCAGCCCGCTGTCCAGGCTGAAGGTCGGCACCGTGCGGTTGGCGCTGGTGGCGGCGTTGGCCGCCAGCGGCGCGTCGAACTGGTAGTTGGTGGTGTTGAGCATCACCTTGGGCGTGACGAACCAGCCCGGCCGCACCCAGGGCCGGCTGATCTGGCCCAGCGCATAGCTGCGTTTCGCATTGGGCTGCAGCGTCAGGCTGCGGTCGGCGCGGAAATCGGAGTAGTCGCCGTCCAGCGAGAAATCGAATCCGCCCACGTTGTAGCGCGCGTAACGGGCCTGAGCCTGCGGCATGCGGTCGTACGGCGGCACGATCGGCGCCGTCACGTCCTGCAGCGTCTGGTACTTGAGCGCCCGAATGCTCGTCGAAAAATTGCCCTTGCCCCAGGACAGCCCCGCCTCGCTGGTCAGCAGCCGCTGGGTCAGCGAGGTGCCTTCGCGGCCGAAATCGCTCCAGTAGTTGTCATCGCTGACGCGGTTCAGGTTGAGGTTCAGCCCCAGCGCGCCGATCGGCGCCAGACCGGTCTGGATCGTGCCCGAATGCAGCAGGCCGTAGCTCCAGCGCGAGCGGTCGCGCAGCGAATCGGTAGGCATGTAGTCGAGGCGGACCTGGCCTCTGTACGAGGGCTCGAGGTAGCGGAACTCACCGCCGAGATCGACACCGCGGCGGGCCATCACCGTGGGGAAGAAGGTCGCGTCGCGGTTCGGCGCGATGTTCCAGTAGTAGGGCACGGTGAGTTCGGCGCCGTTGACGCTGTCCACCGCGATGGTCGGCGGCAGGAAACCCGACTTGCGCTTGTTGGACAGCGGAAAGCTCATCTCCGGCAGCGCCAGGATCGGCACGTCCTGGAAGCGCAGCACACCGCCTTCGGCAATGCCGACCTCTTCGTCGTTGTCGATGCGCAGCGTGGTCGCGCGCAGGATCCAGGCCGGCATCCAGCTCGGGCCGCCCTCGCGCCGGCAGGTGCTGTAGGTGGCGTTGTGCATCACCATGCGCTTGTCGTCGATGAAGTCGGCCCGGTCCGCATTGCCGTAGGCGCCGTTGGCGAGGAACTGGTAGCTCGGCTTCTGGAAAAACCCCTCGAAGGCCTCGACCTTGAGTTCCAGCGTTTCACCTTCATAGATGTTGCCGGCCTGGTTGATGTGCACGTTGCCGCGCGCCTTGGCCAGATCGTCCGGCTGGTAGTACTCCATGCGGTCGGCCTTGATGACGAGGTCGCCCTTGCGCATCACCGCATTGCCCTCGATGACCGTGTCCAGATCCGGCCGGCCGGTGGTGCTGTCACCCGAGAAAAAGATCGGCACCTGGTCGCGCGCGGTGCGCGGGAGCTGCTCCTGCAGTTGCGCCGAGGGCTTGAGCACCAGGCCGTCGTCCGTCTGCGCGTGTACGCCGACCGCTGGCAGCCATGCGCACACCGCCGCGGCGACCATGGCAACGGGAGTCAGGACAAAACGGCCGCGGCTCGGAGGGCGGGGGAGACGCAGGCGGTCAGGCATCGGGGCGGGCATCGGTCAGGTGGATCGAAGGGTTCAACGGTTCTGGCGGTCCATCGGGGCGGCACGGCACCGTCCGCAGGAACCGGATTTGTAGAATGGATTATCCATGAGCCCTATTACTCCCTCCCCAAGTCAGGCAACCGCCGCCGATACGGCCACCGATCCAGTGCCTTCGCCGGCGGCCGGCGGCCCTGTCGCCTGGGCCGATGCGGCACGCGAGGCCGCGTTCGGGGCCTGGCTGGCCGCGACCGCGCCCGCTTTCCAGCTCCGGGTGCCATCCCTGCGCAGCGCCTCGGCCGATGCGAGTTTTCGCCGCTACTTCCGCATCGACGCCGCCCAGGGCAGTTGCATCGTCATGGACGCGCCGCCGGCCAAGGAAAACAGCGAACCCTTCGTGCGCATCGCACGGTTGATGGCCGACGCCGGCCTGCGCGTGCCCGAGGTGCTGGCCTGGGACGAGGCCAACGGGTTCATGCTGCTCAGCGACCTCGGTGCGAAAACCATGATGGAGGTCATCGATCCCGAGGTGCCGCAGGCCAGCCACGCCATGTACATGGCGGCGGTGGACACGCTGATCCGCCTGCAAGTCGCCTCCAGGCCCGGCGTGCTGCCACCCTACGACGAGGCGCTGCTGCGGCGCGAACTGGCGCTGTTTCCCGACTGGTACCTTGTCCAGCACAAAGGCGTGGTGCTGGACGCCGCGCAAACGGCCACGCTGAACACGGCCTTCGACAAGATCGTCGCCCACAACCTGGCCGCTCCCAGCGTCTACGTGCACCGCGACTACATGCCCCGGAACCTGATGCTCGCCGACCAGGGCCTGGGCGTGCTCGACTTCCAGGACGCCGTCTACGGCCCGATCACCTACGACATCGCGAGCCTGATGCGCGACGCCTTCCTGAGCTGGGAAGAGAACTTCGTGCTCGACATCACCATCCGTTATTGGGAGCGCGCGCGCAAGGCCGGCCTGCCGGTGGGCGACGACTTCGGCGAGTTCTACCGCGGCGTCGAATGGATGGGCCTGCAGCGCCACCTGAAGGTGGCCGGCATCTTCGCCCGACTGACCCTGCGCGACGGCAAACCCCGTTACCTGGCCGATACCCCCCGCTTCATCGCCTATATCCGCGCCACGACGGGCCGCTACAACGAATTGCGCCCGCTGATGCGCCTGATCGACGACATCGAAGGCACGACGCCGGTGACCGGCTTCGCCTACGGCCGGATGTGAACCAAATCAGCCGCTGACGCAGATGGATGCTGCGCCAGTAGCTTCCAAAAACATAGCAAAATGCCCCGTTTCCATTGCGCCGCGCCGCTGGCCACCGGCACACGCGTCGAACTGCCACCCGGCCCGGCGCGCCACGTGCAGGTGCTGCGCATGCAACCCGGCCAGACGCTGACCCTGTTCGGCGACGACGCCGCGGGTGGCAGCTTCGAGGCCAGCATCGAAAGCATGGGCCGCAGCGACGTGGTGGTGCGCATCGGCGCCTACCAGCCCGACGATCCCCGCGCGGCCCAGCGCCCGGTGCACCTGGCCCTGGGCATGCCGGCCAACGACCGCATGGACTGGCTCGTCGAGAAGGCCACCGAACTCGGCATGGCCAGCCTGCAGCCGCTGATCACCGAACGCAGCGTGCTGCGCCTGGCCGGCGAGCGCGCGGAAAAGAAGATCGCCCATTGGCGGGGCGTGGCCGTGGCCGCCTGCGAACAGTCGGGCCGCAACCACGTCCCCCAGGTGTTCGAAGTCAAGAGCCTGGCCGAATGGCTGCGCGGCCTGCCGCCCGCCCAGGGACAGGCGCGTGGCCTGCTGTCGCTGCGCCCCGGGACACGGCAGCTGTCGTCGTTCGAGGGCGACGACGGCGCCGTCCAGTTCCTGAGCGGGCCCGAAGGCGGCCTCAGCCCTGCGGAAGAGGACGCCGCCATTGCCTGCGGCTTCACGCCGGTGACCCTGGGGCCGCGCACCCTGCGCGCCGAAACCGCGCCGCTGGCGGTGCTGGCCCGCCTGCTGTGCTGAAACCGCTGGTCACAATGAGGCGAAGTGGTTGACAATGATCGGTCAACGCGATTTTTGTACACGCGTTGCATGCTGCCCGCACAGCGGATTTTTGCCACCACCAAAGGAAACACCATGGGCTTACTCGATTCCGTACTCGGCGCCGTCCTGAACAACGGCCAACAGCAACCGTCACAGCCGGGCGAGGCGGGTGGCCTGGGCGGCTTGCTCGGCGTGCTCGCCAGCAATCCGCAACTGCTGCAGGTGATCACCGGCATGTTGAGCAATGGCAGCGCCCAGGGCGGGCTGGGCGGCCTGGTGGAAAAATTCCAGCAGGCCGGCATGGGCGACGTGATCGGCTCCTGGATCGGTGCGGGCCACAACCAACCGATTTCCGGCGATCAGCTCGGCCAGGTGCTGGGTTCGGACACCTTGTCCAACATCGCGTCCCAACTCGGCGTGCAGCCGAATGAAGCCGCCAGCCAGCTGTCGCACGTGCTGCCCGGCCTGATCGACAAGCTCACGCCGCAGGGCCAAGCCCCTGCGCAGGGCCTGGGCAACGAAGGCGATCTGTTCGGCATGCTCGGCGGGCTGCTGCAGCAGAAATAGCAGGGTGGGCGCCGTGCGCATGGCGCCCTGAGACGCGGTGGCCGGTTGCTCAGCCGCTGTTGGCCAGCGCCGCGTCGATCGCATCGCGCAGATGGGCCAGGCCCATCGACACGTCGACGAACACGCCGTTCACATAGAAGGTGGGCGTGGCGCGCACACGCAACTGCTCGGCCACGGCGATCTGTTCCTGCACACGCTGCAGGTAGACGTGGTCGCGCATTTCGTTCTCGAAGCGGACGACGTCCAGGCCGAGATCCCTGGCATGGCCGAGGAAATGGCCGGCGTCCAGATGGCGCTGGTGCTCGAACAGCAGATCGTGCATGGGCCAGAACTTGCCTTGCGCACCAGCGGCCTCGGCCGCCTCTGCGGCCAGTTCCGCATGCGGATGCACTTCCCGCAACGGGAAATGGCGAAAGACGAAGGCCACCCGGTCGTGGAAATGCTCGCGCAAAATCTTCACCGCCGCATGGGCCTGGCCGCAGGACGGACATTCGAAGTCGCCATATTCGACAAGACTGACCCGCGCGTCGGGCGAGCCCAGCACGTGGTCGGTGGCGCGGTCGATGGCGAGCAGGGGATTGGGGGCTGGCTTGGACATGCTGGCATTGTGACGCGGCCCGGTCTTTTTGACAGCCGGGCCACAATTTCTTACCCCGCTTGCCCTAGGCTGCGGTATCGCGGCCCATGGGAAAACGCCGGTCGAGCCATTGCCGCAGCAGGGCGAACACCGGCTCGCTGTCGAGCTCGTTGAAGAGATCGTGGTACAGGCCCTCGAAACAATGGGCCGTGACGATGCGCGGCGGCGCGGCGCTGGCGAAGGCGCGGCTGCCATCGGGTGGCACGAGTTTGTCGCCGCCCGCATACAGCAGCAGGGTCGGCACCGCCCAGGTCGCCGCGCGCGCGAGCAGGATCGGCCCGCTGTCGGTGATGAAGCGCGCCATGCGCGCGGACATGCGGTTGTGGCAGTACCGGTCGGCGCGGTAAGCCTGCACCACGGCCGGGTCGTGCGACAGGAAGGCCGGGTCGAGCCCGTTGTGCAGCCGCAGATGCGGCGCGATGGCGGGCACGGTGGCCAGGGCCAGCCGCTGCACCGCGTTCAGGCCGTGGTCCAGCCCCGGGGAAGACAGCACCAATCCTTCGATCGGGCGTCGCCCCATGGCGGCGAAGCGCGCGGCCACCAGCGCCCCCAGGCTGTGGCCGAGCACCACCAGCGGCATGCCGCGCGGCATGCGGGCGCGGGTGCTCTCGAGCACGTCATCGAGATCGTCGATCAGCCGCGTGGCGCTGGGCAGCCGCCCACGGGACCCGCCGGATTCGCCGTGGCCGTATTGGTCGTAGCCGCGCACGGCGAAACCCCAGGCATTGAGCCGCTGGGCGACGTGGTCGTAACGCGCGGCGTGTTCACCCAGGCCGTGCACCAGCACGACCACGCCACGCATCGGCCGGTCTTCGCCCAGCGGCCAGTCTTGCACCGCCAGGTTTTCGCCGTCGCCGGCGGTGAAGGTGGACAGCGTGGATTCGACGTTCATCCGGATGCCGTCGTCGGAACGTGATTTCAGGAGCCGCTGGCACCGCCCTGGCCGAAGCGCGAAATCACCTGCGCCACCGCGGCGGTGAGCTTCTTCGCATACGGCACGTGCAGGAATTCATTCGGGCCATGGGCATTGCTCTTGGGGCCGAGCACGCCGCAGACCATCATCTGGGCCTTCGGGAATCCTTGCGACAACATGTTCATCAGCGGGATCGTGCCGCCCTGGCCGATGTAGCCGCAAGGTGCGCCGAAGTGCGCGGAGGAGGCCTCGTTCAGCGCCTGTTCGAACCAGGGTGCGGTGCTCGGCGCGTTCCAGCCGGTGGCCGCGCCTTCGGGGTGGAAGGTGACCTTGGCCTGGTAGGGCGCGTTGTCCTCGAGCAGGGCCTTGAGCTTTTGCACGGCCTCGGGCGCATCCACCAGGGGCGGCAGGCGCAGCGACAGCTTGAACGCGGTGTAGGGGCGCAGGACGTTGCCGGCGTTCTTGAGCTCGGGGAAGCCATCGGCGCCGGTCACGCTCAGCGTGGGACTCCAGGTGCGGTTGAGCAGCGCCTGAACCGGCTCGGTGGTGGTGGGCAGCGCAAAGGCGGTGGCGCCGTCGCAATCGTAGTGCGCCCATGGAAACCGCTTGTAGATTTCGTCGCCCAGGATGGCGGCCGTGGCGCGCGCCTGGGCCAGCCGGTCGGCCGGCACCTCGCAGTGGAAGCTGGCCGGCAGCAGGCGGCCGGTGGCGCTGTCTTCCAGCCGGTCGAGCACCTGGCGCATGATGCGAAAACTCGACGGCACCAGGCCGCTGGCGTCACCGGAATGCACGCCTTCGGTCAACACCTCGACCTTGAGCACACCGCTGGCCATGCCGCGCAGGCTGCTGGTGAGCCAGAGCTGGTCGTAGTTGCCCGCGCCCGAATCCAGGCAGATCACCAGCGCCACCTCGCCCAGGCGCGGCCGCAGCGCGTCCACGTAGGGCAGCAGGTCGTAGGAGCCGCTTTCCTCGCAGGTCTCGATCAGGCCGACGATGCGCGGATGCGGTGCGTTCTGCGCCTTCAGCGCCTGGATCGCGGTGATGCTGGCGTAGACCGCATAACCGTCGTCTGCGCCGCCGCGGCCGAACAGCTTGCCGTCCTCGTACTTCGGCGTCCATGGGCCGAGGTCGTTGCGCCAACCGTTGAACTCGGGCTGCTTGTCGAGGTGGCCGTACATCAGCACCGTCTCCACCGTCTGCGTGCCGCTGGCCGCGACTTCGAAGAACAACACCGGCGTACGGCCTTCCAGGCGCACGATCTCGAGCTTCAGGCCTTCGACCTTCTGCGACTCCACCCAGGCCGCGGCATTGCGCATCACCGTTTCCAGGTAGCCATGGGCCGCCCATTCCTTGTCGAAGGACGGCGATTTGGCGGGAATCTCGATGTACCTGGTGAGCTCGGGTACGAGCGTTTCGTCCCAGGCGCGGCTGACCTGGGACAAGGCTTCGGTCGCGTTCAACACGGCGGCGGGGACACGGGCGTTCATGGTGGGCTCCTGCAGGTTGGGTTGGGTTTTCCAGGCCGGAAACCGTATGCCTTATTGCACCACAAGCCCGCCCCGCCGTGCCATTCGCCGGGGCTTCGGTAACGCGGTGTTACTTCAACCGGGGATGGGCGTTGGCCGGCGGTGGAGCGATCCGAGCGGTCGGGTCCGCGGCGTGGCCGAGATGGAACACCTTCACCGCCTCCGACAGCCGCTCGGCCTGCTCCTTCAGGCTCTCCGAGGCGGCGGCAAACTCCTCGACCAGGGCCGCGTTCTGCTGCGTCATCTGGTCCAGCTGGGTGACGGCGGTGTTGACCTGCGCGATGCCCTGCGACTGCTCGGAGGCGGCCGCCGTGATCTCCGCCAGCATCGCGCCGACCCGCTGCACCGAGGCGACGATCTCGTCCATGGTGCTGCCAGCCTGGCGCACCAGGCGCTCGCCGTTGTCCACCTTCTCCACCGAGCTGCCGATCAGCGCCTTGATCTCACGCGCGGCCGTGGCCGAGCGCTGCGCCAGGCTGCGCACTTCGCTCGCCACCACCGCAAAACCCCGGCCCTGTTCGCCGGCGCGCGCGGCTTCGACCGCGGCATTGAGCGCCAGGATATTGGTCTGGAAGGCGATGCCGTCGATCACGCCGATGATGTCGCCGATGCGCCGCGAACTGTCGTTGATGTCGCTCATCGTCGCCACCACCTGCCCGACGACCTCGCCGCCGCGCGCGGCCACCTCGGAAGCCGAAGCCGCCAGCCGGTTGGCCTGCTGCGAGGCATCGGCCGACTGGCGCACGGTGCTGGTGAGCTGCTCCATGCTGGCCGCCGTCTGCTGCAGGCTGCTGGCCGTCTGCTCGGTGCGTGCCGAGAGGTCCTGTGCGCCGCCCGCGATTTCGGCGCTGGCCGCATGGATGCGCTGCGCCGACGATTGCACCTGGCGCAGGGTGTCGAGGTAGCGCCGCCGCATGCCCTCGACCTCGCGCACCAGGGTGCCGATCTCGTCCGTGCGGTCGCTGTGGAAGGCCTGGGTCAGGTCGCCCTGCCCGACCGCTGTCACGGCCGTGGTCAGGCCCGCCAGCGGCTGGCTCACCATCCGGCGGATCGTCAGGTACAGGCCGAGGCCCAGCAATGCGGTGGCCAAGGCCAGCAAGCCCCAGATCACCCGCATGGCCTCGCGTGGCGCGCGCATGGCCTCGGCGTCCGACACCTCGGCCACCACCCACCATTTGCTCGCCTGTGCCTTGCGCAGCAGCGACCATTCGTCGTCAGCCGGCGGGCCGACGAGGTTGGGCGCGGCCTCGGCGTAACCGTCGGGCGCGGCGGCCAGTGCGGCGAGGAATTTCTCGGCCTGCGGGAAAGCCTCGAGGACCTTCTTGCCCTTGGCCTGCGGATGCACCAGGAACACCGCCTCCGACAGGCCCGAGCGCGGGTCGACCACATACAGGCCGCCGGTCTCGAAGAAGCGCACTTCGGCCACCTGCTTGGCCACGGACGCATCGAAAGCCGAGACATCGGTGCCGACGAACAGGATGCCGACCACCTGCCCGGCCGCATCCAGCGCCGGTTCGTAATGGGTCATGTAGGGTTTGCCGAACAGCACGGCGCGGCCGGTGTAGGTCTGGCCGGCGAGCATCAAGGCGTAGGCCGGATGCGCGCGGTCGAGCAGCGTGCCCATGGCGCGTTCGCCGTCCTGCTTCTTCAGCGACGTGGTGACGCGCAGGAAATCGTCGCCCTTGCGCGCGAACACCGTGGCCACGCTGCCCGTGTCCCGGGTGAACTTGTCGACGGTGCTGAAATCGTTGTTGATGGGCTTGCCGCCGCTCAGGAGTTCGCCGCTGGACGGCTCCAGCACCAGCTTCGCATCGAAATACGCCTTGAATCCGCCGAAGGCCCGCAACAGGATGTCGCGGCTCATCTGGTCGGCCGAATCCACCACGGTCACGATGCTCTGCACCTTGTCGGCGACATTGCGGCGCACGTCGGCGCGCGCGTTGCGTTCTTCGATGACGCTGAGGGCCATGCTGATGGCGAACAGGACGATGGCCAGCAGCGCGATGGCGCGCCATGCAAGCTGGCGGGCGACGGAGCGGGAGCCGGTCGAGGTGGGTTTCATGGCTTCCTTCCAGGTTGAATCGTGGGCGGTGCAAGACGCCGCACGGCGCAGTGAGCGCGCATGCTATACGGCCGTACCGTCCTGACCAGAAGCAATTCCTGCGCCGGCCCGCCCTGGCTACAGACCGTAGGCGACCCGCGCCGTTGCGCCGAAGACCTGCTCCCGCGCCTCGGGCGGCACCAGCGCCTGCGCCAGCCCGAACCACTCGGCGTAGCCGCCGGCGAGTTCCAGCACCGGCCAATCGCTGCCCCAGAGTGTGCGCGCGGGCCCGAAACATTCGAGCACGAAGCCGGCATGGCGCCGCAGTGCCTGTCCGCTCGCGCCGGGACCGGCCTCGTTCCACAGGCCCGAAAGCTTGCAGAAGGCCGAGGTGTCGCCGGCCAGCCGACGCAGGCCTTCGGCCCAGTCGTCCCACTGGCCCGCGGCGATGTCGGGCTTGGCGCCATGGTCGATCACGATGCGCAGGTCGGGATGGCGCATGGCCAGCGCGAGGATGCGCGGCAGGTGCACCGGCTTGACCAGCGCGTCGAAGACGAGGCCGGCCGCCGCCATGGCGTGCAGCGCCGGCTGCACGCCCGGCTGTAGGATCCAGTCGGGGTCGGCGATGTCCTGCAGCATCGGCCGCAGGCCCTTGAGCTTGGGCCGGCGCGCCAGCATCTCGATACGCCGCGGCGCATCGGCCGCGAGCATGTCGACCCAGCCCACGACACCGAGCACGTCGGGCGCCGCATCGGCCTGCTCGAGCAGGAAGGCCGTCTCTGCCTCGGTCGGCGCGGCCTGGACCACGATGCCGGCGCGGAAGCCGCAGGGCCGGCTCACGGCGCGCCAGTCGTCGAACGCCACGTCGCGGTAGATCGGTGCGAGTGCCGGTGTGAGCCAGCCGTAGTCGGCGCGCGCGAGTCGCCAGATGTGGAAATGCGCGTCGATCATGGCAGCGGCGCCTCGGCAGGCATCAGCGCTTCGTCGCGCAGGGCTTGCCAGAAGGCCGGCGCAATGGCGTGGCCCATCATCGTCACCGCGTCCTGCCAGTGCGCGATGGTCTGCGGACCGGCCATGACGATCTCCACCGCGGGATGCGCCAACGGAAACCGCAGCGCCGCGGCACGCAGCGGAACCTGAAAGCGATCACAAACGGCCTCGATCGCAGCGGTGCGGGCGATCCACGCCTCCGGCGCCGGCCCATAGTTGAAGCGCACCGGATGCCCGGCCGTCACGCCTTTCACACCCGTGGCGAGGATGCCGGAATTGAACACGCCGCCCAATGCGATGCGCACACCGCGCTGCTCGCACAGCGGCAGCAACGCCGGCAGGGCCGCGTGGTCGAGCAGGCTGTAACGACCGGCGAGCAGCAGGCAGTCCAGCTCGGCTTCATGCAACACGTCGAGACAGACCTGTACGTCGTTCACCCCGAGGCCGATGTGGCGCACCAGGCCTTCGGCCCGCATGCGCCGCAACTCGGGCAGCGCTTCGGTGATCACCTGGCGCAGCACCTGCGGATAGGCATCGCCATGGCAGGCAGCGTCGCAGTCGTGCACATAGGCCACGTCCAGCCGCGCCAGGCCAAGCCGCTGCAGGCTGTCTTCCACGCTGCGGCGCACGCCGGCGGCGGAATAGTCCCAGCGCTGGTTGAAAGGCAACACCTCGATGTAACTGTTCTGCGCGCGCGCGGCGTGCGCATCGGGCACGAGCACGCGGCCGACCTTGGTGGACAACACGAAACTCTCGCGCGGCACGCCGCGCAGCGCATGGCCAAAACGGTGCTCGCTCAGTCCGTTGCCGTAATGCGGTGCGGTGTCGAAGGTGCGGCAGCCGGCCTGCAGCGCGGCGCTGATCACGGCTTCGGCGGCTTCGTCCGAGATGGCGGTGAACAGGTTGCCGAGCGCGGCGCCGCCGAGGCCGAGCGGCAGGCCATTCGCCATCGGCGGGTAGATGTTGGCTGCCGCGCAGGGCGGCGGGCCGGAAACAGTGGGCGTCGTGGTGGAGGCAGGGGTTTTCACGGATAGGCGATCGTTTGCGTTGACCTATAGTAGAACTAACATGTCAGTGCGTCTACAGTAGATTCCCTGAAATCGCCAGAAGCTCGCCACCCCCGTCGATCCATTCATTTCCAGCTCACGTCACCGTGCTCAAAGGCCTGTCTCCCCTGCTGTCTCCCGATCTGCTGCACGTGCTCGCCTCGATGGGCCATGGCGACGAGATCGTGCTGGCCGACGCATTCTTCCCCGCGGCCACCCATGCCAAGCGCCTGGTGCGGCTGCCCGGTGTGGCGGCGAACGATGTACTCAATGCCGTGTTGTCCGTGTTCCCGCTCGACGACTTCGTGCCGCATGCCGCGTTCACCATGCAGGTGGTGGGCGACGCGACCGCCGTTCCGCCGGCCGTGGCCGATTTCACCGCCACGCTGCGGCGCCATGGCGGTGATGCGCCGGCCACCCTCGAACGCTTCGCCTTCTACGAACGTGCGGCCCAGGCCTTCGCCATCGTGGCCACCGGCGAAACGCGGACCTACGGCAACATCCTGCTGAAGAAAGGCGTGGCCGCACCATGAACGCACGCGCATCCAACCCGGCGATGGCGCCGGCCCGCGCCGCGCCGCGCAAGAGCGCTGCCAAGCCGGTGGCCAAGTCGGTGGCCAACCGCACGCTGGCCGCCGTGCCTTCGGGCGCATCGAGCCAGCGAGCGCGCGCCTACCAGGGCTTCACCCAGCAGATCCTGAGCGGCAGCATCCGCCCCGGCCAGTTCGTGTCGCAACGCGAACTCATGACGCTGCTCGACATGCCGCTCGGTGCGGTGCGCGAGATGATCCCGCGCCTGGAAGCCGGCGGCCTCGTCAAGACCGTGCCCCAGCGCGGCCTGCAGATCGCGCATGTGGACCTGAAGCTGATCCGCAACGCCTTCCAGCTGCGCGCCATGATCGAGCGCGAGGCGGTGCGGCTGTTCGTGCGCAGCGTGAGCGCGACCGAACTCGACGAGATCGAGGCCGCGCACCACGACATCCTGAACCGCGCGCGCCGCGCCGGCGTGGACCGGCCCGACGCCGACCTGCTCGACGACGCGCAGTCCGTCGATTGGGGTCTGCACGACCGCATGGTCGACGCCATGGGCAATGAAATCCTCTCCGAGATCTACCGCGTGAACAGCCTGCGCGTGCGGCTCATCACGCTGGAGCAGACGGTGATCACCCCCGCACGGCTGATCCCGGCCATGGAAGAGCACCTGGTCTTCATCTCGGCCCTGAAGCGGCGCGACGAGGCCGCCGCCATCGCCGGGCTCGAAGAACACATGGAAAGCGCGCGTAGCCGTGTGCTCAGCACCTCGCCCGACGTGCTGCGCAGCGACTGGCCTGCCGCCACCGCAGCGCCCGCCGCACCCCGCAAAACCACCCCCTCGAACACCACCAGGAGACACCCTTGACCCATGCCATCGAAGGCCTTTGGCCCGCATTGCTGATGCCGTTCCAACCGGACGGCCAGCTCGACCTTCCCCGCACCATCGCCCACGCCAAACGCATGATGGCCGCGGGCAGCGACGGCGTCACGCTGTTCGGCACCACGGGCGAAGGCCTGGCCTTCAGTGTGGCCGAGCGCAAGCGGGTGCTCGAAGCGGTGCTGGCCGCCGGCATCACGCCCGACCAGGTCATCACCACCACCACGGCCTGCGCGCTCGAGGAGGCCATCGACCTCGGCCGCCACGCGATCGCGCTCGGCGTGAAGCGCCAGCTCTACATGCCGCCGTTCTTCTTCAACCATCCGCGCGATGCGGGTGTGGTCGAATGCGTGAGCCAGGTCATCCAGGGCATCGGCAACGACAGCCTGCAGATGCTGCTCTACCACTTTCCGTCGCTGGCCAACGTGGGCTTCTCGCACACGGCCATCGCCGAGCTGGTGCGCCGCCATCCGAAACAGGTGATCGGCGTGAAGGACAGCTCGGGCGACCTCGAACATTCGCTCGGTCTGGTGAAGGCTTTCCCCGCGTTGTCGATCTTCGTCGGCTCCGAGCCGCACATCGCGCCGGTGATGCGTGCTGGCGGCTCGGGTTCGGTCAACGGCATGGCGAACGTGGCACCACACCTGCTGCGCCGCATCATCTCTTCGCCGCAGACCGTGTCCAAGGCCGACGAACAACTGGTGCTCGACCTGCTGCGCCTGATGACCGTGCTGCCCGGCATGCCTTTCGTCAGCGCCTACAAGGTCGGCCTGGCCGAGCAGATGGGCGACGACGTCTGGCTCAACGTGCGTGCACCGCTGACCAAACTCGAGCCCGAAGAAGAAAAAGCCGTGCGCGAGGTGTACCGCGCGACGAATCAGAGCTTCGACACCATCTAAATCAACACCAGGAGACAAGCCATGAAGAACCAGATCAACCGCCGCACCGTCCTGCAGGCGAGCGCGGGCGCCACGGCCCTGTCGGCCGTGCCCACCGTGTTCGGCCAGGCGGGCTTCGACTGGAAGCGCTACAGCGGCCAGACCATCGAAGTCCATCTGATCAAGAGCCCGCGCGGCGAGCTGCTGCAGAAGCACCAGAAGGAATTCGAGGACATGACCGGCATCAAGGTCGGTGCCGAGCAGGTGCCCGAGCAGCAGTCGCGCCAGAAGACGGTGATCGAGTTCAACTCGGGCAAGACCAGCTTCGACGTGGTGCACCTGAGCTACCACGTGCAGAAGAGCCAGTTCGCCAAGGGCAAGTGGATGGAGGATCTGCGCCCGCTGATCGCCTCGGGTGCGCCCGCGGATTTCGACGTGAAGGATTTTTCGGCTGGCGGCATGTTCTACGCCACGCAGGCCGACGGCCGCATCGACAGCCTGCCATTCAACCTGGACCCGTGGATCCTGTACTGGAACAAGGAACTGTTCGCCGCCAAGGGCGTGGCCTATCCGAAGAACTTCGCCGAAATCATGGCCGCGGCCAAGAAGCTGCACGACCCGGCCACCGGCGTGGTCGGCTTCGTGGGACGCGGGCTGAAGAACGCCAACGTGCCGCTGTGGACCGGTTTCTTCCTCGGCTATGGCGGCCAGTTCTTCGATGCCAACGGCAAGCTCGCCACGGAGACACCGGAGGCCATCGCCTCGGCCACGATGTACCGTGACCTGCTGAAGAACACCGGCCCGGCCGGCGTGGCGGGCTACAACTGGAACGAAGCCCAAAGCCTGTTCCTGCAAGGCAAGGCGGCGATGTGGATCGACGGCTCGGGCTTCGCGCCACCGCTGGAAGATGCCTCCAAGTCCAAGGTCAAGGGCAAGGTCGGCTACGGCGTGATGCCGCCCGGTCCGAAGGCCCAGGTGTCGGCCACCTTCGGCGATGGCATCGGCGTCTCGGCCTATACGAACAAGAAGGGCCCGGCCTGGTACTACATCATGTGGGCCACGGGCAAGGCCATGCAGGCGCGCATGCTGGCCACGGGCTCGGGGGCGCCTGTGCGTCTGTCGGCCTATTCCAACGCCGAAGCCATCGCCAACCTGACGGTGCCGCCGGAATGGCTGACGGCCGTGGCCGAATCGCTGAAGATCGCCCGGCCCGGCCTGCCGATCATCGAGCCCGTGACCGAGTTCCGCGACACCTATGGCATCGCACTGAACAACATGTTGACCGGCAACGACGTGGGTGCCGAGCTGAAGAAGGCCACCACGGAATTCGCGCCGGTGCTGGCCAAGGCCAGCTGATGGTTTAGCGGCCGGCGGCTGCGGTCGCCGGCTTTTTCTGTCTGATTCGACCAACGCACGCCGCCTTCGGGCGGACGGGATACCCCTGCATGCGGAAAATTTCGCCTTTCATCTGGTTCATCGTGCCGGCCGTGATCGTCATCGTCGCGGTGATCGTCTTCCCCTGGCTGTTCACGCTGTGGATGAGCCTGTTCGACTGGAAGATCGGCTCCGTGCCGCGCTTCGCCGGCCTCTCCAACTATGCCGAGCTGGCCACCAACACCCGGTTTCTCGAATCCATCGCGCACACGCTGATCTTTACCGCGCTGGCCGTGGCCGCGCCGCTGGTGCTGGGCACCGCCGCGGCCCTGGTGTTCCACCAGGAATTCCCGATGCGCGGCTTCCTGCGCGGTGCCTTCGTGTTGCCGATGATGGCCACGCCGGTGGCGATCGCGCTGGTGTGGGTGATGATGTTCCACCCGCAGCAGGGCGTGCTCAACTACCTGTTGTCGCTGGTGGGCATCGGCCCGAGCGAATGGGTGTATTCGCCGCGCCTGGCCATCGCCTGCCTGGTGCTGGTCGACATCTGGCAGTGGACGCCGCTGGTGATGCTGATCGTGCTCGGCGGCATGGCCTCGTTGCCGGCCGACCCTTTCGAAGCCGCGCTGATGGAAGGCGCCAGCCGCTGGCAGACCTTCCGCTACGTCACGCTGCCGATGTTGCTGCCCTTCATCCTGGTGGCCGGCGTGGTGCGCATGATCGACGCGCTCAAGACCTTCGACACCATCTACGTGATCACCCAAGGTGGCCCCGGCACCGCGTCGGAAACCATCAACATCTACCTCTACCTGCAGGCGTTCTCGTTCTACCAGATCGGCAAGTCATCGGCCGTTGTCGTGGTGTTCTTCGTACTGGTGGTGGCGCTGTCGATGCTGCTGTTCTGGCTGCGCGAGCGTTCCAAATACTACGAGTGAAGCAGGCTGAACCATCATGAAAAAAACACTCGACAAACTGCTGCTCGGCGTCTGCGTCATCCTGCTGGTGTCGCCGGCCATCAGCTTCTTCCTGTGGATGCTGTCCCTCGCTTTCAAGAACGAGGTGGACAACCTGGCCTATCCGCCGGTATTCATCCCGAGCCCGCCGACCTTCGCCAACTTCGTGAAGGTGTTCGACAGCGGCCCGTTCTTCAAGTACCTCTTGAACAGCATCGTGGTCTCGGGCCTGGCGACGGGTATCGCGCTGTTGATCGGCGTGCCCGCGGGCTACGGCATCGCGCGGCTCAAGGCCAAGAAGCTGCTGATGGTGATCATGATCGCGCGCATGACACCGGCCATCAGCTTCCTGATCCCGCTGTTCACGCTGTTCCAGGCGCTGGGCCTGACCGGCACGCTGGCGCCGGTGATCATCACCCACCTGGTGATCACGGTGCCGATCACGGTCTACATCGTCTCCGGCTATTTCGAGACGCTGCCGCACGAACTGGAAGAAGCCGCGGTGGTCGACGGCTGCTCGCCCTGGCAGCGCTTCAAGCACATCGCGCTGCCGCTGGCCCGGCCCGGCATCACCGTGGCGGCGATCCTGGCCTTCATCTTCTCGTGGAACAACTTCATCTTCGGCGCGGTGCTGGCCGGGCGCGAGACGCGCACGCTGCCGGTGGCCATCTACAACGTGCTGACCTTCGAGCAGATCGCCTGGGGGCCGCTGGCGGCCGCGGCGCTGCTGGTCACGCTGCCGGTGTTGCTGCTGACGCTGGTGATTCAAAAAGAGATCGTCGGTGGCTTGACCGCCGGCGGCGTCAAGGGCGGCTGATCGCCTCCGTGTCTTCCTAGAAATTCAAGAGTTCCCCAAATGGCATCAGTCACCCTTTCCGGCATCGAGAAAAACTTCGGCGACACCCGCGTCATCAAGGGCGTGGACATCGCCATCGGCGACGGCGAGTTCGCCGTCTTCGTCGGCCCGAGCGGCTGCGGCAAGTCCACGCTGCTGCGCATGATCGCCGGGCTCGACGACCCGGCCGCCGGCACCATCCGCATCGGCGAGCGCACCGTCAACGGCCTGCCACCGAAGGAGCGCGGCGTGTCCATGGTGTTCCAGACCTACGCCCTGTACCCGCACATGACGGTCAAGGACAACATGGGCTTCGGCCTGATGATCGCCGGCACCGACCAGAGCACCATCGGCAGCAAGGTCGCCGGCGCGGCCAAGATCCTCGGCCTGGACAAACTCCTCGACCGCCTGCCGCGCCAGCTCTCCGGCGGCCAGCGCCAGCGCGTGGCCATGGGCCGCGCCATGGTGCGTGACCCGCAGGTGTTCTTGTTCGACGAACCGCTGTCCAACCTCGACGCCAAGCTGCGCGTGCAGATGCGCACCGAGATCCGTGCGCTGCACCAGCGCCTGAAGACCACGTCGATCTACGTGACCCACGACCAGATCGAAGCCATGACCATGGCCGACCGCATCATCGTGCTGCGCGACGGCCTGGTCGAGCAGATCGGCACGCCGGCCCACCTGTACGACAACCCGTGCAACACCTTCGTCGCGACCTTCATCGGCTCACCGTCGATGAACCTGGTGCCGGGCCGCGTCCATGGCGCCACCGCGACGGCAGACGCGGGCGGCACGCTGGCGCTGACGGCCAATTTCGCTTCGCTCGGCGAGCGCCGCGTGGTACTTGGCCTGCGGCCCGAACACCTGCGTGTGCGCGAAGCTGGCGCGGCCAGCGGCATTCCCTGCACCGTCAAGGTGGTCGAATTCAGCGGCGCCGACACGCTGCTGACCTGCGATGCCCAGGGCCACATGGTGCAGGCGCTGGTGCACGACCGGCTGCTGGTGAAAACCGGTGATGCCGTCACCCTGGCCATCGAACCGCACCTGGTGCACGTGTTCGACGAAGCCACGCAGGCGCGTTTGTAAGCGCACCGGCGGCCGCTCCGGGGCCGGTGGATCGGGTCCGGAAAAACGCCAGCCTCACACGGCGCGAGCGGCCTGCGCCCGCGCCGTCAGGCTGCGCATCGCCCGGTAGGCGAACACCATCCCCGGTCCGATGGTGGAGCCGGGGCCGGGATAGGCGCCGCGCGTGACGGAAGCCATGTCGTTGCCGCAGGCGTAGAGCCCGGCGATCGGGCGGCCCATGGTGTCGAGCACGTTGGCCTGGGTGTCGACCTGGAGGCCGACGGTGGTGCCGATCGGCGCGGGCTTGACCCGCACGGCGAAGAACGGCCCGTGCGCGATCGCCGCCAGGCACGGGTTGGGCGCATGCGCCGCATCGCCGTAATGCCGGTTGTAGGCGTTGCTGCCCTTGCCGAAGGCGGTGTCGGTGCCGGTGTCCGCGGCCTGGTTGTGGCGCGCCACCGTGACCGCCAGCACGGCCGGCTCCACGCCGATGCGCCGTGCCAGCTGTTCCAGCGTGCGGCCCTTGATGAGGTAGCCTTCGCGTTCATAGGGCCCCAGGCGCTGCCAGATCGGCTTGATCATGCCCAGCCCGTAGGTGCGGATGAAGGCGCGGTCGCAGACGAACCAGGCCGGTGCGTCGGCGCTGCGCGCAGCTTCAGCCCACAGCGCCAGGGAAACGTCGTGGTACGAGGCCGACTCGTTCACGAAGCGGCGGCCTTCGGCGTTGATGGCGATCAACCCGGGCTTGGCGCGATCCCGGATGTGGGGGAACACGGACACGCTGCCATCCCCCACCTTGCGCAGCGAAGCCGGCATCCAGTAGGCGGGCGTCTGCATGTCGGCATCGACCGCGGCGCCGATGGCGCAGGCGGCGGTGAGCGCGTCGCCCACGTTGCCTTCGGCGGACAAGGCATGCTCGATCGGCAGCCCCGGCATGTAGCGCTGGCGCAGCGCGGCATTGCCGGCGAAGCCGCCGGTGGCCAGCACCACGCCGCGCCGCGCCCGCACGCGCAGCTCGCGGCCTTGATGCCGCACGACGGCGCCGGTAACGGTATCGCCTTCGCGCACCAGGCCCTGCAGCGAGGCCTCCACCTCGATGCCCACCTGCTTCTGCCGCAGGCTGTAGAGCAGGCGCGCCACCAGCGCGTTGCCCAGCACCAGGCGGGTGCCGCGCGGGTGGCTGAGCCGGTCGCGCAGGTAACGCGCCACCAGCGCCGCGCTGTGGATGAAGGCTTTGAAGGATGCGAGCGGCTTGAGCAGGGCCGCGATGTCGTCGCGCGAGACCATCATGCCGCCGAACACCATGAAGTCCTTGCGTGCGGGCTTGAGCAGCGCGAAGTCCGGGCCGAGCCGGCGGCCGTCGAAGGCCACGGTGCCCAGCGGCCGGCCGCCGATGGAGGCGCCCGGCTGGCTCTGGTGGTAGTCGGGATGCGGGTTCACGGCCTGGAAGCGCACCTCGCTGTGGCGCGCCAGGTAGTCGATGGCTTCCGGCCCGGTTTCGAGGTAGGCGCGCCGGTGCTCGGCCGAGGCGGCTTGTCCGGCCTCGGCGTTCCAGTAAGCGAGCGCGCGCTCGACGCTGTCCTCGATGCCGATGGCGCGGCTCTGGCGGCTGTTGGGCAGCCAGATCTCGCCGCCGGAGATGGCGGTGGTGCCGCCGAGTTGCGCCGCTTTCTCGCACAGCAGCACCTGCAGGCCCTCCTGCGCGGCGACGAGTGCGGCCGTCATACCGGCAGCGCCGCTGCCGAAGACGAGCACGTCGGTTTCCCGGTCCCAGCGGGGGAGCGTGGTGGCGGTCATGGCATCGCTTTCATGGGGATCTCTCATGCGTGGTCTTCGAGCACCATCGCCGCGGCCTTCTCGCCGATCATGCCGACGGCGGCCTGGATGTTGGCGCGGGTGATGGCCGGCATGACCGAGGCATCGGCCACGCGCAAGCCCTGCACCCCGCGCACGCGCAGGCGCGGGTCGAGCACGTCGTCCTCGCGGGGCCCCATGGCGCAGGTGCCTGCGGGGTGGTACAGGCCGAAGCCGTTGTGCCGCGCGTAGTCGACGATATCCTCGTCGCTGCGCACCTCGGGGCCGGGTTGCAACTCGGCACCGGCGAAGGGGCGTAGCGCCGCCGAGGCGAAGAGCGCGCGCGCCAGCCGCACCGCCTGGACGATCGTCCGCTGGTCGCGCCCGGTGGAGAACAGGTTGGACAGGATCCGGGGCGCCACCCGCGGGTCCGGGCTCTGCAGCCGCACCCAGCCACGGCCCTGCTGCTGCAGGTCTTCGATGACGATGCCGAAGGCGGAGAAGGGATCGATCATGCGGGCCTTGTTCAGGTCGCCCTGCACCATGGTCCAGAGCGAAAGCACGAGTTCGAGATCGGGCGCGGCCAGTTCGGGCCGGGAGCGCGCGAACAGCCCGGCGAGGATGCCCGGCGACGCCATATAGCCCGTGCGGGTGAAGACGTAGCGCGCTCCCATGGCCATGCGCCGCCAAAAGCTGCCGACCTGGTCGTTGAGCGTGATGGGCCGCGTGCAGCGCCAGGCCATGCGCAGGCCGAAGTGGTCCTGGTAGTTCTCGCCCACGCGGGCGCTGTCGTGCAGCACCGCGATGCCCAGCTCCTGCAGCAGCGCGCCCGGGCCGATGCCCGACAACTGCAGCAACTGCGGCGAATTGAAGGCGCCGCCACAGAGCACGACCTCACCCCGCGCGTGGGCCGTGCGCCGGCGGCCCTGCTGCTCGAAGACGACGCCGCTGGCGCGCCGCCCGTCGAACACCACGCGGTGCGCGAGCGCGCCGGTGAGCACCGTCAGGTTGCGCCGCTGTCGCGCGGGACGCAGGTAGGCCGAGGCCGGGCTCGAACGCCGGCCCTTGCGGATGGTGTACTGGAAGTAGCCCGCGCCTTCCTGGCTGGCGCCGTTGAAATCGGGATTGACCGCATGGCCCAGTTCGGCCGCGCCGGCGATGAAGGCGTCGGCCAGCGCATGCCGGTAGATCGGGCCGGAGACCGACAGCGGGCCGCCCACACCATGGAAGCGGTCGGCGCCGCGCGCCTGGTCCTCTGCGCGCATGAACCACGGCAGCACGTCCTCGTAGGCCCAGCCCGTGCAGCCGGCCCGCGCCCAGCCGTCGAAGTCGTCGCGGTGGCCGCGGGTGTAGATCAGGCCGTTGATGGCGCCGGAACCCCCGAGCACCTTGCCACGCGGCTGGAACATGCGCCGGCCGGCCAGCGCCGGCTCGGGCTCGCCCTGGTAGTTCCAGTTCAGCGCGCGGTTGTTGAAGACCTTGCCCGTGCCCAGCGGCACACCGATCCAGGGATTGCGGTCTTCGCCGCCGGCTTCGAGCAGCAGCACCGAGTGCCGGCCGGAGGCGCTGAGCCGGTTGGCCAGCACGCAACCCGCCGTGCCGGCGCCCACCACCACGAAGTCGAACGTTCCTGCATCGTCACCCGGATTGGTCGCCATGGTTCTCCTCTTGAGGCGGTCGAGTATGGCCATGCGCACCCGGCCAGGGAAGATGCCACGGGCATCAAGGCGATAACGGGTCGTTATCATCACCCGATGAAGTTGTCTGGGCTGAAAGCTTTCGTGGCCGCCGTGGAAGAGGGCAGCCTGCGGGCGGCGGCGCGCCGCCTGGGCCTGTCGCAACCCGCCGTCACCCGGCTGGTGCGCGAGCTCGAGGTGGAGCTGTCGGCCAGCCTGTTCACGCGCACCACCGTCGGCGTGGCACCCACGGCGCAGGGCAAGGCGCTGCACGCGCGCGCGCTCGCCATCCAGCGCGAGATCGGCGCGGCGGTCGACGAGATCAACCAGCTGGGCGGCCATTTCACCGGCGAACTCAATGTGGGCGCCATGCCGCTGGCCGTGATGCTGCTGATGCCCGAGACCTTGCGCACTTTCAGCGCGGAGTTCCCGCAGGTGCAGATCCGGCTCAGCGAGGAACTGTATTTCTCGCAGTTGCAGAAGCTGCGCATGGACCAGATGGACGTGGCCGTCTGCACCATGCCCGAAGGCCTGCCGCTGGGCGAGTTCATCGTCGAGGAACTGATCACGACCTGCACCGTCGTCGTCGTGCGCCGCGGCAGCCCGCTGGCGCAGGCGAAGTCGCTCGGCGCCTTGGCGGGTGCGAAATGGGTCTACACCGGGCCCGCGGGCGCCTCGGGCTACGCCCAGCTCTTCTTCGCCCAGCATGGCCTGCCGGCGCCGCCGGTGGGTGCCGTGGTGAACTCGACGCTGGGCTTGCTGGCGCTGGTGGGCGGTGGCGATTTCGTCGGGCTGATGCCGCGCCACCTCATCGGCGACCGTATGTTCGAACACCTGCTGGAAGTCGTGCCCCTGAAGGAAGCGGGCGTACCGATGAAGGTTTGCGCGATCGCGCGCAACGACGCCTCGGTGTCACCGGTGGTCCGGCATTTCATGGCCCATCTGCACCGCGCTGCGCATCAACTGGCGCAGCCGAGGCCTGCGATCTAGGGCCTCTTCAGGTAGGGCTGCACCCAGCCCAGCCCCGCCGACGTGCCGCCCGGCTCGCCGCCGCGCCGCGGCCGGTATTCGCAGCCGATCCAGCCGGTGTAGCCGACCTCGTCCAGCACATCGAACAGATAGGGGTAGTGGACCTCGCCGGTATCGGGCTCGTGGCGCTCGGGCACGCCGGCGATCTGGATGTGGCCGACGTGGCCGGTGGGCACGTACTGGCGGATCTTCATGGCCACGTCGCCTTCGACGATCTGGCAGTGGTACAGGTCCATCTGCACCTTGAGGTTGGCCGCGCCGACCTCGTGCACGATCAGGTGCGCCTGGTCCTGCCGGTTCAGGAAGAAGCCGGGGATGTCGCGCGTGTTGATCGGCTCGATGAGCACATCCACGCCCTGCTGCGCGGCCTCGGCGGCGGCCCAGCGCAGGTTGGCGATGTAGGTGGCGCGCATCATCTCGGGCTCCGCGCCGATCAGGCCGGCCATCAGGTGGATGCGCGGCGATTTCAGCAGCCGCTGGTAGGCCAGGGCCAGCGCCACGCCCTGGCGGAACTCGGCCTCGTGCCCGGGCAGGGCGGTGGTGCCGCGCACGCCGCTGTTCCAGGCCTTGTCGATGGACGCCGCGTCGGTGCCGCCCGGCGGCATGTTGAACAGCGCAAGTTCCAGGCCGTGGTGCTGCAACCGGGCGGCGATGTCCTCGGCCGGCCAGGCGTAGGGGAACAGGAATTCGACGGCCTTGAAGCCGTCTTTCGCGGCCGCCTCGAAACGATCGAGGAACGGCACGTCGTTGTACATCATCGACAGGTTGGCGGCGAATCTGGGCATGGTGTCTCGCTTCAGAAAATGGATTACCAGCGCGCGCCGAAAGTGGCGCGCAGTTCTGCGATCTGTGCTTCGGTCAAAGATGGCGTGGCCGCCGGGCAAAGCTGCATCAGCCGTGCCGTTTCCTCGAGTTCCTCGAGCGTGGCCATGGCGGCCGCGGGGCTGTCGTGCCACACGTTCGGGCCGAGCCGCGCCAGCATCACGGCACGGATCGGCGTGCCTTCTGCGCCATAACGCGCGATGGCCTGCGCCACCAGCGCGGCCGCGGCCGGGTCGCCGGGCCGGTGGTAGGGAATCAGCGGCACATGGCCGACCTTCATCACGAAGTAGGGCGTGAGCGCGGGCAGCAGTTCCGCGCCTGCCACCCGGAGGCTCAGCGCCACGCAATGGGTGCTGTGCGTGTGGATGACACAGCGGGTTTTGGCATCAAATTGGCCCGCAGCGCTGTAGATGCCTGCGTGGAGCGCTATGGTTTTGCTAGCTTTGTCGCCACCGAGCTGCTGCGTGTTGGCATCGAGCCACGCGAGCCGCGCCGGGTCGAGCTGCCCCAGGCAGGCGTCGGTGGGCGTGATGAGAAAGCCGTCGTCGAGCCGCACGCTGATGTTGCCCGCCGTGGCATGCACATAGCCACGCGCGAACAGGCTCGCGCCGATGCGGCAGATTTCCTCGCGGGCCTGGGATTCGGTCATGGCGTCACGTCAACAGCTGGAAGGATTTGGTGAAGAAGTCGTCGGTCCCGAAGTTGCCCGACTTGAGCGTGAGATGCAAGCCGTCGCCGCGCGTGGCCGGCGACTGCGCATGGCACCACGGCACGCCGGGGTCGATCTGCGGGCCGATCCTCAGCTGCGTGACCTCGAGCGCCTGCACACAGGCCCCCGAGGTTTCTCCGCCGGCCACCACCAGTTGGCGCACGCCGCAGTCGGCCACCAGGCCGCGCGCGATGGCCGCCAGGTGATGCTCGACCAGCGCTCCGGCCTCGGCCACGCCCAGCCGACTCTGCACGGCCTGGATGGCGCCGGCCTCGGCCGTCGAATAGACGAGCACCGGGCCATCGGCGAGCAGCGGCCCGGCCCAGGCCAGCACCTCGGCCACGGCGGCATCGCCATGGTCGGCGAGGCGCAGCGGATCGATGGCGCGCGCGGGCCGGCCGCTGGCGATGAAATTTGCCACCTGGCGGTTCGTCGCGACCGAACAGCTGCCCGACACCACGGCCTGTCGGCCGCGCGGCGGCGGCAGCACGCTGGCGGTGTTCGAAGGCGCGATCCCGAAGTTGGCTGGCAGGCCGATGGCCACGCCCGAGCCCGCGGTGACCAGCGGCATGCCCTTGAGCGCCGGGCCGAGGCGCAGCAGGTCGGCATTCGACACCGCGTCCACCACCGCCAGGCCGACACCCTGCGCTCGCAGCGCGGCGATGCGCGCCGTCACGGCATCGGCGCCCTGCGCCACCACCGAGTGGTCGATCAGGCCGACCTTCTTCCGGCTTTGCGCCTGCAGCACACGCACCAGGTTGGCGTCGCGCATCGGCGTGAGCGGATGGTCGCGCATGCCGCTCTCGTTCAGCAACACGTCGCCGACGAACAGGTAACCCTTGAACACGGTACGCCCGTTGTCGGGAAAGGCCGGCGTGGCGATCGTGAAATCGGTGCCGAGCGCTTCCATCAGCGCCTCGGCCACCGGGCCGATGTTGCCGGCGGCCGTGCTGTCGAAGGTGGAGCAGTACTTGAAGTAGATCTGCTCGGCGCCCTGGGCCTGCAGCCAGGCGAGCGCGGCCAGCGACTGGTCGATGGCCTCGGCGGCCGGCAGGGTGCGCGACTTCAGCGCCACCACCACGGCATCGGCTTCGGTGTCGAGCGGCGTTCCCGGTACGCCGATGGTCTGCACCGCGCGCATGCCGGCGCGCACGAGGTTGTTGGCGAGGTCGGTGGCGCCGGTGAAATCGTCGGCGATGCAGCCGAGTCGGATGGGCATGGGTGGGCTCCTCGGAGGTTTCAGGCCGCGGCGGGCGAGGTGGTGCGCACGAAGAAATCGACGATCTTGGCCATCTGCCCGTTCATCATTTCACGGCCGCGCACCGTGCGGCAACCGCAGGCTTCGGCCAGCGCCAGCAGGGGCGTGCGTTCGGGCTTGACGATGGCATCGAAGACGATGAGTTCGGGGGGCAGGCGGTCCAGCTCGATCGGGCGGCGCGGGTCGTCCAGCATGCCGACCGGCGATGCGTTGAACAAGATGTCGATGTGCTCGACCGTGGGCGGCCCGACGGACACTTCGGTGGCCGGGCTCATGGCGCGGGCCTGCGCGGCCATGTGTTCGGCGCGCGCACCATCCAGGTCGAACAGCCGCATGGTGCGTGGCTTCTCGCTGGCGACCGCGGCGCAGATGGCCGAACCCGCACCGCCCAGGCCGATCAGCATCACGCGCTGGCCAGCCAGGCCGTAGCCGCGGCGGCGGAAGGCTTCGACACAACCGATGCCGTCGAAGATTTCCGCGGCCCAGCGGCCGTCGGGCCGGCGCGCCAGGGCGTTGAGCGCGCCCACGGCGCGGGCCTGCGGTCCGATCTCCTGCGCCAGCGCCAGCGCGCGGGCCTTGTATGGAATGGTGAAGATGAGGCCGTCGAGGTTATGGATCTTCAGGATCTCGGGCATGGCGCGGTCGAAATCGGCCTGCCGCACGTGCAGCGGCAGCAGCAACGCGTCGAGGCCGCGCCGCTGCAGCTCGAAGGTGGCCATCTCGGGCGAGCGCACCTGCTCGATCGGGTCGCCGACGATGCCGAACAGCCGCGTCCTGCCCGAGACGAAATCGACCTGTGTCTGCACCTCGGCCATCAATCGTGCGCCTTGGCCTAGGGCAACTCGATGCCCGGGAATATCTTGATCACCGCGCTGTCGTCTTCCTTGGCGAAGCCGGCGGTCGAGGCCTGCATGAACATCTGGTGCGCCGTGCTGGACAGCGGCAGCGGGAACTTGCTCGCGCGCGCCATGTCGAGCACCAGGCCCAGGTCCTTCACGAAGATGTCGACGGCCGACAGCGGCGTGTAGTCGGCTGCCAGCACATGGGCCATGCGGTTCTCGAACATCCAGCTGTTGCCGGCGCTGTGGGTGATGACCTCGTACAGCGAAGCCGGGTCCACGCCCGCGCGCAGGCCGAGCGCCATGGCCTCGGCGGCGGCGGCGATGTGCACGCCGGCCAGCAGCTGGTTGATGATCTTCACCTGGCTGCCGGCGCCGGCCTTGTCGCCGAGCCGGTACACCTTGGCGGCCATGGCGTCCAGGGTATCGCCGGCCCGGGCATAGGCTTCGGGCGTGGCGGCGGTCATCATCGTCATCTCGCCGGACGCGGCCTTGGCGGCACCACCGGAAATCGGCGCGTCGATGTAGAGCAGGCCCAGCGCGGCGAGCCGGGCTTCGAGCGCGATGGACCAGTTCGGGTCGACGGTGGAGCACATCACGAACACGCTGCCGGGCTTGAGCGAGGCCGCCAGGCTCGGGCCATCGGCCTGGCCGAACAACACGGCCTCGGTCTGCGCGGCATTCACCACCACCGAGACCACCACGTCGCAGGCCGCGCCGAGTTCGGCCAGCGACGTGCAGGCCACGCCGCCTTCCGCCGCGAAAGCCTCGGCCGCCTCGCGGCGTACGTCGAACACATGCACGCGATGGCCGGCGCGGCGCAATGACCGGGCCATGCCACCGCCCATGGCGCCCAGGCCGATCACGCCGATGTGCCGAGCTTCCATGTTCCCATCCGCCGGTTCTGCCATGTCCACCTCCTGAATTGAGCTGGTTATCATACAACTTTGGGCCATGGCCGATGTCCGGGTAACCCCCGTGGCGGCTCAGCGTCCCGCGCTCGCCGCGCCTGCCGGCAGGGCCTTGACCAGCGGTTCGGCGAGCCGGTCGCCAGCCTGGCGCCAGAACGAGGAATCGGCGAGTTCGATGCGCCGGATGGCATTGCCCATGTGGGCCGCGGCCGCGGTGCGGGCCTGCAGCGCATCGCCGGCTTCGATGGCGTCGACGATGGCCGCGTGTTCGGCCAGCACCTGCTCCATGAAGTCGGCGCGGCGGGCCTCGTTGGCCCGTGTCACCCGCGTGGCGCCGCGCAGGAACTGCGCCAGGTAATCGAGCGTGCCAATGAGGAAGGGGTTGCGCGCCGCATCGGCGATGGCACGGTGGAACAGCACGTCCTCCTCCACGCCGTCGCCGCCCGCGCGCACGGCGCGGTCCAGCGCGCGCACCGTCTGGCGGATGTGGCGGATGTCGGCCGCGCGCCGGCGTTCGGCGGCCAGCCCCGCGACCTCGGCTTCCAGCGCGCGGCGCACTTCGACCATCTGGATCACGGCGGTCTTGCTCTCGGCATGGTGGGCGTCGAAGTTCAGCGGCGCAAACGGCCGCGTGGCACTGACGAACACCCCGCTGCCCTGGCGCGAATCGACCAGGCCCAGCGACTTCATGCGCGACACGGCCTCTCGCACCACGGTGCGGCTCACCTGGAACTGCTCGACGAGCCGGGCCTCGGGCGGCAGGCGAGCGCCGGGCGCGAGCCGGCCGGTGTGGATTTCAGCGGCAAGCTGCTGCGCGACCTGGTCGGAGAGGCGGGCGCCGCTGGTCACGGGCGAGAACTGAGTGGTCATACAAAAGACAGCATCGGGAATGCGTCCAGCATAACCAATTGCCGAGCGGCCCTACCCAGTGTCTACCCGGTGGCAACCCAATGACGGTGCTATCCCTTCTGGAACTTGAACACCGCGGTGCTGGCCCGCAGGTTGGGCAGGCTGCGCACCTCGCGGCCTTCCTGCAGGCCGAAGGCATCGACCACGCGCAGGCCGTTCTTCGCGGCCAGCACCTCGAAATCCTTGAAGGTGCCGACGCGGATGTTGGGCGTGTCGTACCACTGGTAGGGCAGGCGCTTGGTGACCGGCATGCGGCCGCGCAGCACGCTCATGCGGTTGGGCCAGTGCGCGAAGTTGGGAAAGGCGACGATGCCGGTACGTCCCACACGCGCGGTTTCGCGCAGCATGACTTCGGCGTTGCGCAGGTGCTGCAAGGTGTCGATCTGCAGCACCACGTCGAAGGAGGCGTCTTCGAACAGCGCCAGGCCCTGGTCGAGGTTGAGCTGGATCACGTTCACGCCGCGCTGCACACAGGCCAGCACGTTGGTATCGGCGATCTCCACGCCGTAGCCGGTGCAGCCGCGGTGCGTCTGCAGGTGCGCCAGCAGCGCGCCGTCGCCGCAGCCCAGGTCGAGCACGCGCGAGCCTGGCGGCACCAGTTCGGCGATCGAGTGGATGGTGGTCATGTCGCTCATGCCAATTCCTTCGCGATGCCTTCGAAGTAGGACCGCACCACGTTCATGTAACGCGCATCGTCGAGCAGGAATGCGTCGTGACCATGCGGCGCATCGATCTCGGCGTAACTCAGGTTGCGCTGGTTGTCGAGCAAGGCGCGCACCATCTCGCGGCTGCGCTGCGGCGAGAACCGCCAGTCGGTGCTGAAGCTCACCAGCAGGAACTTGCAGGTAGCGCGCGCCAGGGCCTGGCTCAGGTTGCCGTTGAAAGCCAGCGCCGGATCGAAGTAGTCGAGCGCGCGCGTGATCAGCAGGTAGGTGTTGGCGTCGAAGTATTCGCTGAACTTGTCGCCCTGGTAGCGCAGGTAGCTCTCGATCTGGAACTCGACGTCCTGCGTCGAATAGCGGTAGCCGGTGGCACTGCCGACCACGGCTTCCCGGAGCTCGCGGCCGAATTTCTCGTTCATCACGTCGTCGCTGAGGTAGGTGATGTGGCCGATCATGCGCGCGATGCGCAGGCCGCGTTTGGGCACCACGTTGTGCCGGTAGAAGTGGCCGCCGTGGAAGTCGGGGTCGGTGACGATGGCGCGGCGCGCGACTTCGTTGAAGGCGATGTTCTCCGCCGTGAGGTTGGGCGCGCTGGCGATCACCACCGCATGGCGCACGCGCTCGGGGTATTGCAGCGTCCAGGACAGCGCCTGCATGCCGCCGAGGCTGCCGCCCATCACCGCGGCCAGCTGCGTGATGCCCAGCGCGTCGAGCAGGCGGGCTTGGGCGTTGACCCAGTCCTCGACGGTGACCACGGGGAAGTCGGCGCCATAGACCTCGCCGGTGTCGGGATTGGTGTGCATCGGCCCGGTGGAGCCGAAACACGAACCGAGGTTGTTCACGCCGATGACGAAGAAGCGGTCGGTGTCCAGCGGCTTGCCCGGGCCGATCATGTTGTCCCACCAGCCCTCGCTGCCGGGCTGGCCTTCGTAGACACCGGCCACGTGGTGGGAAGCGTTGAGCGCGTGGCAGACGAGCACCGCGTTGGAACGCGCCGCATTCAGCGCGCCGTAGGTCTCGTAGCTCAGCGCATAGTCGCGGATGGACGCACCGCTCTGCAGGGCCAGCGGCTCGGCAAACGGCATGGATTGGGGTATCGCAATAAAGGACATGGCAACAAAAAACCCGGCATCG
This sequence comes from Rhodoferax koreense, assembly GCF_001955695.1. Taxonomy (NCBI): domain Bacteria; kingdom Pseudomonadati; phylum Pseudomonadota; class Betaproteobacteria; order Burkholderiales; family Comamonadaceae; genus Rhodoferax; species Rhodoferax koreensis. The sequence continues at coordinate 5,787,131 of NZ_CP019236.1, forward strand.
CTAAAAACGAGGCCGGGTCATGGGGTCCGATGTCGTCTTTAGCTGAATTTCTAAAGCGCCCGCAAGCTGGAAACAAATCGGCGCGACTGGAATTTTAGCGCATCGCCTCAGCCCAGCGAAACGCCGTTGAACAGCGCCAGCAAGCCGAGCGCGAGAAAGAACAGCGCCGACACGCGGTGCACGATCTTGATGGGCACCAGGCGCGTCACGCGTTCACCGAGCCAGACCACAGGCGCGTTGGCCAGCATCATGCCGAAGGTGGTGCCCGCGACGACCCAGGCGTAGGCGCTGAACTTCGCGGCCAGCATCACCGTGGCGATCTGCGTCTTGTCGCCCATCTCGGCCAGGAAGAACATCAGCACCGTGGTGCCGAACACGCCGAAACGCGGCACCTTGTCGGCCTCGTCGTCGTCCAGCTTGTCGGGGATCAGCATCCAGCCGGCCATCGCGATGAACGACAGGCCGAGCACCCAGCGCAGCACATCGGGGCCGAGCTGCGTGGTGACCCAGGCGCCGACCGCGCCGGCCAGCGCGTGGTTGATCAGGGTGGCGGTCAGGATGCCGAGCACGATCGGCCAGGGTTTTTTGAACCGGGCGGCCAGCACGAGGGCGAGCAGCTGGGTTTTGTCACCCATTTCCGCGAGGGCGACGATACCGGTTGAGACGAGAAAAGCTTCCATGGGGTACTCCGGCCGGTCAACACGAACCAATGACTGCACGGCATCCCCGGCCTGAAACGGAGGCTATGCAGTCAAAGGTCTCGCTGAATCCGAAAACTTCCCGGGGCGGGAAATCCGAAGAATCGCTTGCACCATGTCCGGGCCGCAGCGCGAAGGCGACGGTCGTACAAGTCTGTTGATGCAAGCCCCTCTCAATGAAGAAGGGTGGCTACTCCCCAATGACAACCCCAGTGTAAGGCCGCTTGCTGCAACCTTCGGGTAAACCCCCAAAAAAAGTCTTTAACAATAACCACTTGCACTTGCGAGGAACTTTTTAGGAAAACCGCCGAAGATGGCGCATAATGCTCGCGTGCCTGCTGAATACAGCAGCACAGGTTTGCGGTGATTAGTCAGTTTCGCGTCTGTTAAGTCTTCATTGGTTTGTTGATTGCGGTTATCGGACTCCATCGCGTTTGCGCTTTTTTTCAAGGAGTCCTTCCATGGGCAACAAACTTTACGTGGGCAACCTGCCCTATTCTTTCCGCGACGACGACATGCACCAGGCCTTCAGCCAGTTCGGTTCGATCACCTCCGCAAAGGTCATGATGGAACGCGACACCGGCCGCTCCAAGGGTTTCGGCTTTGTCGAAATGGGCAACGATGCCGAAGCACAAGCAGCCATCAAGGGCATGAACGGTCACTCCGTCGGCGGCCGTGATCTGGTTGTCAACGAAGCTCGTCCGATGGAAGCGCGTCCTCCCCGCACTGGCGGCGGTGGCGGCTACGGCGGCGGTTCCGGTGGTGGCGGCTACGGTGGTGGTGGCGGCGGCGGCGGTTACGGCGGTGGCCGCAACAGCTACTAAGCACTTGCACCAGCTTGGCTCCGCGCCAGGCAATGCATCAAAAAGGGGCCTTCGGGCCCTTTTTTGTTGCCCTTATCGGGCATGGAAATCCATCACGTTTTTTTTGTTTGATTTCAGGCGGAGTGGTCGCATAATGCAAAAGTGTGGTTGCAAAAACTGCGCAAGTTTGCGGTGTCGGTCGGTTTCGCGCCCTAGAGTTCGGTTTGTTTCTTGCAGGACTCCATCGCTTTATTAATGTGTTTTTGAGGAGTCCCGTGATGGGCAACAAACTGTACGTTGGCAACCTTCCGTATTCGGTGCGCGACAGCGATCTGGAGCAGTCCTTCAGCCAATTCGGCAGTGTGACCAGCGCCAAGGTGATGATGGAACGCGACACCGGCCGCTCCAAGGGCTTTGGTTTCGTCGAAATGGGCAGCGATGCCGAAGCCCAGGCAGCCATCAATGGCATGAACGGCCAGTCCCTCGGTGGCCGCAGCTGCGTCGTCAATGAAGCTCGCCCCATGGAGCCACGTCCTCCGCGTAGCGGCGGCGGCGGTTATGGCGGTGGCGGCGGTGGATACGGCGGTGGTGGCGGCTACGGCGGAGGCGGCGGTGGTGGTGGATACGGCGGCGGTGGCGGCGGTGGCCGTAGCGGCGGTGGCGGCAATGGCGGCGGCTACGGTGGTGGCGGCGGCGGACGCAGCGGTGGCGGTGGTGGCGACGGCGGTTTCCGCAGCCCCTACGGCTCCGGCCCACGTGGCGGCGGCGGTGGTGGCGGTGGTGGCGGCGGTGGCAACCGCGGCGGTTACTGATCGCAGCAGCGCGCGCAGAGCAATGCGCGCTCCTGTCACAAAGGCCCGACAAGGGCCTTTTTTGCGTCCGATCACGGTGAGATCTCGCGGCGGCAAACCGCCCGAATCCCAAACTGCCGGTCTTTCTTTGCTTCCCTACGTGGCGTCGATGCGCGGTTTGCGACCCCGGCCCTGCAGCAGCCGGTCGTACAGCGCGTTCGGCAGGATCCGCAGCAGCTTGGCGGCCACACCCATCTGCCACGGGATCACGCGGTAACTCACGCCCGTCTCGATGGCTGTCAAGGCCCGCACGGCGAAATCTTCGGGCCGCATCAGAAATGGCATGCTGTAGCGGTTGACCTGCGTCAGCGGCGTGTCGACATAACCAGGCACCAGGGTGACCACCTTGACGCCGCTGGCGCGCAATTCCCCGCGCAGGCTTTCGCAATACGCCACGACGCCAGCCTTGCTCGCGCAGTAGGCGCCATGGCCGGGCAGTCCGCGGATGGCCGCCACGCTGGCGACGCCGACCAGCACGCCATGGCCGCGTTCGCTCATTTTCTGGACGAATGGCTGGAATGTCGCCGCCATGCCGGTGTTGTTGATGGCAAACGTCTGCGCCATCACCGCGATGTCCGACGCGAAGCGGGTGTCCATGCCGATGCTGATGCCGGCGCTGGCCAGCACCACATCCGGCAAACCCTGCTCGGCCAGGCAGCGGACGCCTGCGGCCATGATCCGACCCGGTTCGGCCACGTCGGCGCTATAGATTTGATACCACTCTGCGCCGATGCCATGCGCCTTAGCCCACGAATGGATCACTTCTTCCCGGCGCGCCACGAGGGCCAGCCGGTAACCGGCTCGAAAGAATTGCAGGGCCAGGGCCTGGCCGATGCCGCTCGATGCGCCGGTGATGAAAACCAGTTTGGACACAGCCGTTCGCCAGCCTATTTGCCCGCACGCGCCGGCAAGACGCCGCGCACCCGACCCCTGAGTTCCATCAGACGGTCCAGGTTGTCGTAATCCATGGCGTCGGCGGTGAACCGGTCGTTGTCGCGGATGAGCGTGACCGGCTTGTTCGACGTCACACGCTCCGCATCGGAAAAGGCATGCAGGAATTCGCCACGGAACTCCAGCTGCGGCTGGCGCCGGCCTGCCGCATCGGTCGTCGCCTGGCGCGTGACGACGGCGTTGCCGAACAGTTGCACTTCGCTGCCGTCGGCATTGCTCAGCCCCCGGTTGGCCGTGGCGTTGGTCACGCGGCCCTCCGGGTTGATCGAACGGATGCGCACCTTGTCGATCTCGATGGTGTCGGTATCGGGGTAGTGGCGCGCTTCGACGCCGAGGATTTCGCTCTTGAGCCGGCCGGTGGCATCGAAAGTCTTGATCGAGAACTCGCGCATGAAATAGTCGGGCTCGTGCCGCACGGGCGCCGTCACCTCGGGCAGGCCGAGCATGGGCGCGTTGCGCACCAGCCAATAGGTGCCCAGCGCGAGCAGCCCCATCAGGATCAGCGGCAGGTAGATCGAAACGCGCTCCCAGGCCGCACGCAACAAGGCCATCACGCGAGCGACTCCTGCAGCAGTCCGGCATAGCGGCCGCTGGCCATCAGCAACACGTCGCAGAACTCGCGCGCCGCGCCGAAACCACCTTGGCGCAAGGTCACGTGGTGCACCCGTGCCGCCACCTCGGCGTGGGCATTGGCCGGGGCACACGCAAACGCGCAGCGCGTCAGCACCGGCAGATCGGGCCAGTCGTCACCCATGGCCGCGGCCTGGGACCAGTCCAGGCCCAGCGTGGCCAGGATCTGTTCGGCCGCGGGGCGCTTGTCTTCGGTACCGTAGAACACATGCTGGATGCCCAGCGCCGCGAGCCGATGGCGCAGCGGCTTGGAATCGCGGCCGGTGATGACCGCTGGCGTGATGCCGATGGCCCGCAACAGCTTCAGGCCCTGACCGTCGAGCGTGTGGAAACGCTTGAGGGTTTCGCCCGACTCGGTGAAATACACGCCGCCATCGGTGAGCACGCCGTCCACGTCGAAGAAGGCCACGCGCACACCCTGGGCCTTCAGCAGCAATTCGGGGGGCAGGGTCAGGGCAGGCAGCATGGGATGGACGGAAGCAAAAGACGGAGACGAAGCATCAGATAACCTTGGCGCGCAGCAGGTCGTTGGTGTTGAGCGCGCCGCACAGCCGCTGCTGTTCGTCCACCACCAGCACGCTGGTGATGCGGTGCTGCTCCATGAGCTCGGCGGCCTCGGCGGCCAGGGCGTGGCTGGCGATGGTGCGCGGGCCAGGGTGCATGACCTCGTGCGCCTGCAGGCCGCGCAGATCGATGCCGCGCTCGATCAGCCGGCGCAGGTCGCCGTCGGTGAAGATGCCGAGCACCCCGTCGTTGGCATCGACGATGGCCGAGGCGCCCAGGCCCTTGCGGCTCATTTCGCGCATGAGCTCGCCGAACGGCGTGTCCGCCGTCACGCGCGGCACCGCGTCGCCGATGCGCATCACGTCGCTCACATGGGTCAGTAGCTTGCGCCCGAGCGCACCGCCGGGATGGGAGCGCGCGAAATCATCCGGTGCGAAACCGCGCGCCTCGAGCAGGGCCACGGCGAGCGCGTCGCCGAGCGCCAGTTGCGCCGTGGTGCTGGCCGTGGGCGCGAGGTTCAGCGGACACGCCTCCTTGTCGACGCCGCCGTCGAGCACCTCGGTGGCGTGTCGGGCCAGCGTGGACTGCAGGCCGCCGGTAATCGCCACCAGCGGCACGCCCTGGCGCTTGAGCGCCGGCAGCAGCACGGTGAGTTCGGCGCTCTCGCCGCTGTTGGAAATCGCCAGCACCAGGTCGTCCGCCTGCACCATGCCCAAGTCGCCATGGCTGGCCTCGGCGGGATGCACGAAGAACGCGGGCGTGCCGGTGGAGGCCAGCGTGGCGGCGATCTTGCGCCCGATATGGCCGCTCTTGCCCATGCCCATCACCACCACGCGCCCACGCAGCGCGAGGATGGTCTGCACCACCCGCACGAAGCCGTCGCCGAGCCGCGCCTTCAGGCCGAGCACGGCCGCAGCCTCGATGTCGAAGGTTTCCCCGGCCCGGCGCAGGATGGCGGCGGCATCGAAGGACGGGGCAGACTCGGGCACTTGGATCATGCGCCGATTCTATCGGCGCACTCTGGAGCACAGCCTCGCGCAGAAAGGTAGCCGTACCAGGCCTATGCCTTGCTAGCATAGTGGCATGAACCGCCCCCTGACATGACCTCGCTCGAACTCACGCTGCTGTACCTGCTGGCCGCCGTGCTGGGCGTGGTCACGTTCCGTTCGCTGAAGCTGCCGCCGATGCTGGGCTACCTCGTGGTCGGCGTGATCATCGGGCCGAACGCGCTGGCGCTGGCGCAGAACTCCGAGGGCATCTCGCACCTGGGTGAATTCGGCGTCGTGTTCCTGATGTTCGTGATCGGCCTCGAATTCAACCTGCCCAAGCTGCGCGCGATGCGCCGCCATGTGTTCGGGCTCGGCCTGTTCCAGGTCACGCTGACGATGCTGCTGGCCACCTTCGCCTCGCTGATGTTCGCCGCGATGGCGCCGACGGTCTGGAACATGCGCTGGCAGACGGCGCTGGCGCTGTCGGGCGCATTGGCCATGAGCAGCACGGCCATCGTGGTCAAGCTGATGGCCGAGCGGCTGGAAATGGAGTCCGAACACGGCAAGCGCGTGATGGGCGTGCTGCTGTTCCAGGACTTGGCCGTGGTGCCGCTGCTGGTGCTGATCCCGGCGCTCGGCTCCTCGCCGGAGAGGCTTTTCTTCGCGCTGGCGCTGGCCACGCTCAAGGCCGCAGTGCTGATCACGGTGCTGCTGGTCGGCGGCCAGAAGGTGATGCGCTGGTGGCTGACCATCGTGGCGCGGCGCAAGAGCGAAGAACTTTTTGTGCTGAACCTGCTGCTCATCACGCTCGGCCTGGCCTGGCTCACCGAACAGGCCGGCCTGAGCCTGGCGCTGGGCGCCTTCATCGCCGGCATGCTGATCTCGGAGACCGAATACAAGCACCAGGTGGAAACCGACATCCGGCCATTCCACGACGTGCTGCTCGGCCTGTTCTTCATCACCATCGGCATGAAGCTCGACTGGCGGCTGGTGCTGGAAAACTGGGCGCTGGTCCTGCTGCTGTTCTCCCTGCCGGTGCTGTTCAAGCTGGTGATGATCACCGCGCTGGCCAAGGGCCTGGGCGGCACGGCGGGCGTGTCGCTGCGCACCGGGCTGTACCTCGCGCAGGCGGGGGAGTTCGGCTTCGTGCTGCTCACGCTGGCGCAGGAAAGCCGCCTGGTGCCACCGAACCTGCTGAATCCGATCCTGGCCAGCATGGTGCTGTCGATGCTGGCCACGCCGTTCATCATCATGGCCAGCAACACGGTGGTAATGAAGCTGGTCAGCAGCGAGTGGCTGCAGCAGTCCCTCCAGATGACCACCATCGCGCGCAAGTCGATCAATGCCAACAAACACGTGATCATCTGCGGCTATGGCCGCTGCGGCCAGAACCTGGCACGCATGCTGGAGCGCGAAGGCATTCCCTACATGGCGCTCGACCTCGACCCCGACCGCGTGCGCAAGGCCGCCGCCGCTGGCGACTCGGTGGTGTTCGGCGACGCCGCACGCATGCAGGCGCTGATCGCCGCCGGCCTGGCGCGCGCGAGTGCGGTCGTCGTCACCTACCTCGACGTGCCGGGTGCGATCAAGGTGCTGTCACACATCCGCGCGCATGCGCCGCAGGTGCCGGTGATCGTGCGCACGCAGGACGACCACGACCTCGAACGCCTGCGCGATGCCGGCGCCACCGAGGTCGTGCCCGAGGCCATCGAAGGCTCGCTGATGCTGGCCAGCCATGCCCTGGCCCTGGTCGGCGTGCCGATGCGGCGCGTGATCCGGGTGGTGCAGGACCAGCGCGACGCACGTTACAACCTGCTGCGCGGCTATTTCCACGGCGCCGACGACGACGGGCTGGATGAACTGCACCACGAGCGCCTGTCCACCGTCACGCTGACCATCGCCGCCAAGTCGCTCGGCAAGCCGCTGGGCCGCCTGGCCCTGCATGCGCTGGGCGTGCGCGTGGTCAGCCTGCGCCGCCAGAATGGCAAGCTCGAGCCCGCCAACGACGAGTTGCTGCTGCAGGATGGCGATACGCTGGTGCTGTCGGGCAAGGCCGAGACGCTGGCGCTGGCCGAGGGCAAGTTCTTCGCCGGCCACTGAAGGCGCGGCGATCCGACGTCAACGCAGATCGCCGTATTGCGTGGCGCTCAACGCGTCGGGGCGGTGGTCGGGATGCTGCATTTCGGTGTCGTCGAAGCCGCTGTCCGAAGGTGGCTTGCTGCGCGGCCCGGAGCGCACCACCGCCCCCCCCGGCATGGCGACGCCCTGCCCGGCGGCGGCCAGCGCGCGCTTGAACGCCTCCACCTCGTCGGCCTGGATCGGCTCGAACCGGCCCGTCGACTTGGCCGGCGTGCCGAGCGCGGGTTCCGCCAGAGGCGCAGGCGTGCTGGCCGGTGCAGGCTTGGGCTTGGCCGCGAACACGGCCGGGGTCGGGGTCGTCTTCGGCAGGCCCATGGCCACATGGTCGTTGGTACGCCAATAGACGGCGGTGATCACCAGGTCGTAACGCGCCTTGGCGGTCTGGATGATCTGGGACTCGATCTTGGACAGCCGACCGGTGTCGCCGCCGAGTTGCGGCGCCAGGTCGACCATCACCAGGAATTGCCGGCCGCGTTCGTCGAGCGCGAGCACCTTGAACTTGAAGCTCGCGGTCAGCACACCCGCATGCAGCATGGCTTCGCGCACCACGCTGTACAGCCATTCGCGGCGTTCCATGCGTTCGTTCTTGAGAATCTTGGCCTGGTCCTGGTTGGCGCCGCCGCTGCCGCCCTTCACGGATCGTTCCGCCACGGGCGTCGAAAAACCCGAGGTGGCGCCAGCGTCCTTGCGCCTGGGCATCGATTTACGTGAAAACCAACTCAACAAGGACATGCTGCTTCTTTCATCCAGGCGATGGCAGGAAGGCCATGGAACCTTTGCGACACCAGTTTAACCGGCCCTCCGCCGCGCTGCCGGCGGGGATCAGGTCACGGCCGCGCGGTATTTGCTGCTGAACAGCCGCTTGGCGACCACCGAACCCGCGGCCATGGCCACCTGCAGCGCGATTTCGGGTTTGCGGTGCGACAGTTCGGCGAAACGCATCGGCGACAGGCTCCACAGCCTGCAGGCGCTGCCGACCTGCACCGTGGCGCTGCGCGGCATGTGAGAGAAAAAGCCACCTTCGCCCACGGCCGAGCCGGCACCGATGGTGGCCAGCCGCGTGTGGCCCTGCCTGTCCTCGAAATGCACGCTCAAGGAACCACTTTCGACAAAGTACAGCGTGCGGTCGGTCGCGCCCTGCTTGAACAGCATCTGGCCTGCGGCCATGGTGACGGGCTGCATGTAGCTCGCCAAGGTCTCCCATTGGCTCGGCGACAACACCAGCATGAGCGAGTCGTCGCCCTGGTTGTGGGTGATGGCATCGATCAGACCTTGCACCTCCAGTGCGTCCGATGCCGGCAGTGGTGTGTTCATGGCATGAAGTTACTGTGGATGGGCGCGGGCTGCAAGCGGTCTTTTTGCGAGCCCGATGGCCGGGGGAAAGCTCACTTGCCGATGCAGAAGCTGGAGAAGATCACGCCCAGCAGATCGTCCGAGCTGAATTCGCCGGTGATTTGGTTCAGCGCGTTCTGCGCCAGCCGCAGTTCCTCGGCCAGCAGATCCAGCATCTGCGCCTGCGCCGCGAGCTGGGTTTCGGCCTGCGACAGGTGCGCATCGACCCGGCGCAGGGCCTGCACATGGCGCTCGCGGGCGATGTAGACGCCTTCGGGAGCGGATTGCCAGCCCGCAACCTCCAGCAGCTTGCGGCGCAGGGTGTCGAGCCCGGCGCCCGTTTTGGCCGACAGGCGCAAGCCAGCGGCAGGCGCCGTCGCCTCCACATCGGCCTTGTTCCACACATCGATCACCGGCACGCGCGGCGGCAGTTTTTCGGTCAGTAGGGCGGCGATCGCGGCATCCGCCGCCTGGTAGTCCGCGCCGCCTGCGCGGGTGAGGTCATGCAGGAACAGCACGGCGTCCGCAGCCTCGATTTCCGTCCAGGCGCGCGCAATGCCGATCTTTTCCACCTCGTCCTCGCTGTGGCGCAGGCCGGCGGTGTCGATCACATGCACCGGCACCCCTTCGATCTGGATGGTCTGCGCCACCTTGTCGCGCGTGGTGCCGGCGATCGGCGTGACGATGGCCAGTTCGGCGCCCGCCAAAGCATTCAGCAGCGAAGACTTGCCCGCGTTCGGCTGGCCGGCGATGACCACCTTGATGCCGTCGCGCAGCAGCGCGCCCTGTTCGGTGCGGCGCATCACGCCGGCCAAGGTGTGCTTCAATTTCGATAGCTGCCCGTGCGCGTCCGCCTTCTGCAGGAAGTCGATTTCTTCCTCAGGAAAATCGAGCGTGGCCTCGACCAGCATGCGCAGGTGGATCAGGGCATCGCGCAGGGCGTGGATCTCGCTGGAAAACGCCCCGGACAAGGAGCGGCTCGCGCTGCGCGCCGCGGCCTCGGTGCTGGCGTCGATCAGGTCGGCCACGGCCTCGGCTTGCGCCAGGTCGATCTTGTCATTGAGGAAGGCACGCTCGGTGAATTCGCCCGGTTGCGCCACGCGCACGCAGATCGCCGCGCCGGCCTCCAGGCACCGCGCCAGCAACAACTGCAGCACCACCGGCCCGCCATGGGCCTGCAGTTCGAGCACGTCCTCCCCGGTATAGGAATGCGGCGCGGGGAAATGGATGGCCAGGCCCTGGTCGATGGGCTGGGCCTGCGCGTCGCGGAACGGCAGATAAGTGGCTTCGCGCGGCTTTAGCGACCGCGCGCAGACCGCTTCGATCAGCGGCGCGAGGTTCTTGCCGCTGATGCGCACGATGCCCACGCCGCCGCGGCCGGGGGCGGTGGCGATGGCGGCGATCGGGTCAGCGTGGCGGGCCAGCATGGGCAATCTCCTGAAATGAAAAAGGCCGCCTCGGTGGAGGCGGCCCCTGAGCCTAACGCCGGATCAGCGGAATTTAGGCAGATGGAACTTCGGTGGCACACCCATGCGCTTGTTGATCAGCCATTGCTGGGCGATCGACAGCGTGTTGTTGGTGATCCAGTACATCACCAGGCCGGCCGGGAAGAAGAAGAACATCACCGAGAAGATCAGCGGCATGAACCACATCAGCTTGGCCTGCATCGGATCCGGCGGCGCGGGGTTCAGCGCGGTCTGCAGCAAGCTGGTGAAGGTCATCACCAGCGGCAGGATGAAGTACGGATCGGGCGAGGACAGGTCATGGATCCACAGCGCCCACGGCGCGCCGCGCATTTCCACGCTGGACAGCAGCACCCAGTACAGCGCGATGAACACCGGGATCTGGATCATGATCGGGAAGCAGCCGCCCATCGGGTTGATCTTTTCCTCGCGGTAGATCTTCATCATGGCCTGCTGCATTTCCTGCGGCTTGTCCTTCAGGCGCTCACGCATTTCGGTGATACGTGGGTTGACGGCCTTCATCTTGGCCATGCTGGCATAGGCCTTGGCGTTGAGCCAGTAGAACGCGGCCTTGAGCAGCACCACGAGCGCCACGATGGACCAGCCCCAGTTCTGGATGAAGCTGTGCAGTTTGTCGAGCAGCCAGTAGAGCGGCTTGGACAGGATCGTCAGCCAGCCGTAGTCCTTCACCAGTTCCAGGCCGGGCGAGAGCGACTCGAGCACCTTCTCGAGTTGCGGGCCGACAAAAATGCGCGCCGACACCGACTTGGTGGTGCCGGGTGCGATGTTGTCCACCGGCGTGATCATGCCGACCGAATACAGGTTGGTATCGACCTTGCGCATGAACAGGTCGCGCGGAATGTTGTCGCCCAGCAGCCAGGCGCTAGCGAAATAGTGCTGCACCATGGCGACGTAGCCGTTGGTCGCATGTTTTTCGATGTCGACGCTGTTGTCCTCGATCTTCTTGAATTCGACCTTCTGGTACTTCTTGGCATCGGTGTAGACCGCCGGGCCGGTGAAGGTGGAGTAGAACGACGACTCGCCCGGCGGCTTGGTGCCGTCGCGCACGAGTTGCAGGTAGAGCTGCGGCGACACCGGCACCGTTCCGACGTTGACCACGTCGTGCTGCACGCGGATGGCGTAGGAGCCGCGCTCCAGCGTATAGGTCTTGACCAGCTTCACGCCGCCGACTTCGGGCGATTCGAACTTCACCACCAGTTCGTTCACGCCGTCCTTCAGGCTGCGCTCGCCAGGCACGGCGGTCATCACCGTCTTGTGGCTCGGGAAGCTGCCGCCCGCGGCACCGCCGATCAGGCCGGTCTGGGCCAGGTAGACACGGCTGGCACTCTCATCCAGCAGCACGAAGTTCTTGGCCTTGTCGACCGTGTCGAAATACTTCAGCAGTTCCGAACCGATGAGCGAACCACCCTCGGTGTCGAAAGTCAGCTTGAGCACGTCTGTGCTGACTTCGAGCTTTTCACGCGGTGCGGCAACGGCGGGTGGGTTGGCACCAGGCACCTGGGCCGGGAGCGCGGCACCCGGTGTGCTCGACGCCACCGGCGCGGGCACGCTGGAAGCACCCGCCGATGCGCCTGCAGCCGGCGCCTTCACGACCTCGGCTGGCTTGGCGCCGGAGGGGAAGAAGGTGGCCTTGTGCCCGTTGTAAACCTGCCATTGGTCCCATAACAACACCATGGAGAAACCAAAAATCACCCACAGGATGGTTCGGCGAATATCGTTCATGAAGACTTCTTCTGTGAAGGGGGAGAAAGCAGTTGGGTGAAAAACCGGGGTGGCCGCGCCGGCACGGGATCGTGCCCGCCCGCGCACCAGGGGTGACACCGCATCAGACGGTGCACGGTCAAATAAGTGCCTGCTGCAGCGCCGTGTCGTTCCAGCGCTTCGAGCGAATAGGCCGAGCAGCTGGGCTCGAAACGGCAGGCCGAGCCCAGCCATGGGCTCAACAGCAGCCGATAGCCACGCACCAGCCCCATCAACGCGGCCTTGATCATGCGGCGGCAACCGGAAGAGGTGCGACTTCGGCGCGTTCGAACAACTGCAACAGCTCCGTTCGCACGGCCAGCTTCAATGCCTCCGAAGTCGCACTGATGAACTGCTTGCGGTCGAATCCGCTGCGTAGCCGTACCACATGCGCCGCCTCGGGCCAGCGCGGCTCGAAAGCCTGACTCACCGTGTAGATCTGGCGCTTGATGGCGTTGCGCGTAACGGCCCGCTTGGCCCATCGCTTGGGCACGAGCGCACCGATCCACACGCCGTCCACGGCAAACAGGGCCTGCGGTCGCGTGGACTCGGGCCCTGTGGCTGCCGAAGCAGCGGTAGCGGATGCGGATGGCTGTGACGGCACGGGAAGATTCAGCCGGTGCAGCACGAAATGCGCCGTGCGTGACACCGTTTTGCCGCCCATGACCGCCTGAAACTGCGCGCGCGTCTTCAAACGCTGCACAACAAGGCCTCACGACGGAAACAAGCTGAAGACAAGGGTCCCAAAGGCCGAGATCGCGCCTTGAAGCGCCGCCGGCTTAGACAGCCAGGCGCTTGCGGCCCTTGGCACGGCGCGCGTTGATCACGGCGCGGCCGCCACGGGTCTTCATGCGGACCAGGAAACCGTGGGTGCGGGCGCGTTTGATTTTGGATGGCTGATAAGTGCGTTTCATGATGACTTCCTTGAAGGGTTCGAATCAGCGGCGCCCTACAAAAGAGAGAAGCACATCGCCGAAGAGCGAGCCGGAGCCCTGAGGCTTGTTCCGGTGTTCTGGTTGAATGCCCCTGATGAAGCACAAAAATGCGGCGCTCAGGGAAACCAATGATTATGGCAAATTTCCACGGCCCCGACAAGACACTTTGTGTTTCAAGCCCTTGGCGCCTGCCGTGAATGGTCGGCGCGCGATTGTGGATAAGGGTTTGATAAAGGATAATGCCGGGTGCACAAAAACAAATTTATCCACAGAAGAAGAACGCCACA